>NZ_SLWW01000009.1 GCF_004342445.1 Rhodovulum euryhalinum | reverse complement strand
CCCCGACGAACTCCGTCAGGGGCAAGGTTCCACATGGGTCAAATCTCAGTGACAATTCCGACTGCTGCCGGGTCAGTTCTCAGTGACAGCCAACACTCGTGTTTCGGCCAGAGCGCGACAGAGTTGTTCGATCCCGGTTCCATCTCGATGGCGCCACTAGCATCGAAGTGTTCAGGTCAGCCTTCGATTTGTTCCCTTATTTTCTGAGGCTTACAGGCTCTACACCAAAATCGGGCAGTCGAGAGGTCCGGAGAATATCGACCCTGAGAGACCGCTTCCGGGCCTCCTGGCGACGAGGCCAGTGCTCAGCCCACCCCGCATAACCCTCAAATATAACGGAAAAATCCGGCCGCAGCCGGATCGGGAGAACGCTTTCGCGAGGGCAAGTGGCGGAGAGACAGGGATTCGAACCCTGGAGACGGTTTCCCGCCTACACACTTTCCAGGCGTGCGCCTTCGACCACTCGGCCACCTCTCCGTGCGGGGCTTCCTACTCCCGGGCGGGGGCTGGATGCAAGAGCGACTTTCCGAAGCAGCGCAAAGGGGTGCGTGCCTTGCTCTCGCGACGGCCGCCATCCCCTGCCCTGGCGGCGCGCGGCTCAGCCTGTCAGTTCCACGGTCACGCGGCGGTT
The DNA here is from genome assembly GCF_004342445.1 of Rhodovulum euryhalinum. GTDB lineage: Bacteria > Pseudomonadota > Alphaproteobacteria > Rhodobacterales > Rhodobacteraceae > Rhodovulum > Rhodovulum euryhalinum. The sequence continues at coordinate 187,676 of NZ_SLWW01000009.1, read as the reverse complement.
CTGGCGGCCCTTCTTCTCGATCTTGCCCAGCCGCAGCGGGCCGATCTCGGCGGTCGAGCGCACATGGGTGCCGCCGCAGGGCTGAAGGTCGACCTGCGCCTCGCCCGCGCCGATCCGGATCAGCCGCACCCGGCCCGCGCCCATCGGGGGCGCGACGGACATGGTCTTGACGAGGCCCGGATTGGCCCGCAGCGCATCGTCGGTGATCCAGTCCTCGGTCACGGCCAGGTCGCGGGTCACCAGATCGTTCAGCGCCGCCTCGAGCGCTTCGCGATCCGCGGGCGCCTCGGGCATGTCGAAATCGAGCCGCCCCCTGCCCTCGCCGATCGCCCCGCCGGTCACCGGCAGAGGGATCACGACCGACAAGAGGTGCAGCGCGGTGTGAACGCGCATGTGCTGATGGCGCCGGTCCCAGTCGAGCATCTGGGTCACCGGCATGCCGATCTCGGGCAGGGCCTCGCCCCCGGCCGGGACCAGGATGATCGCCTCGCCCTCGCCCTTGACGGCGTCGGTCACGGTCAGGCCGCCACCCGGCCAGGCCAGCCGCCCGGTATCACCGGGCTGCCCGCCTCCGCGCGGATAGAAAAGCGAGGCCGACAGCACCACGCCGCCCTCGGGCGTGATCGCGGTGACGATCCCCGGCGCCTCGCGCAGGTACGGGTCGGATCGGTAAAGCGTCGCTGTCATCGGGATGCGTCTCCATCTGCGTCATCGGGTTCTCCCCCGAGATCGTCGCGCGGTTCGGGCTGGGGGTCGTCCTGCTGCCGGGGCGGCGGCGGGGAGGACTGGGCGGGCGGTATCGCCGGGGCCGTCACGGGCGAGCCCGCTGTCCGCAGCGCCTCGGGGTTTCTCAGCCAGATGTCCCGCTGGGCGAAGGGGATCTCGATCCCTTCCTCGGCAAAGCGCCTTGCGATCTCGTGGTTCAACTCGGTCCGCACCGACAGGCCGTAGTTGATGTCGCGCAGGATCACGCGCAGTTCGAATTCCAGCGCGTCCGCGCCGAAGCCCTGGAACACCACGCTGGGCGGCGGCTTTATCATCACCAGCGGGTGGCTTTCGCCGATCTCGCGCAGGATCCGTTCGACCTTGCGGGTGTCGGTGCCATAGGCCACGCCCACCGTGAGGATCACCCGCCCCGTCAGGTTCTGCCGGGTCCAGTTCGTCACCTGCCCAGCCACCAGATCGGCATTGGGCACGATCACGTCGGTCCGGTCGAAGGTCTGGATCCGGGTCGAGCGGACGGAAATGTCCTGAACGATGCCCTGCACCCCGCCGACCTCGATCCAGTCGCCCTGGCTGATCGGCCGCTCGATCAGCAGGATGATGCCCGAGACGAAGTTCTCGACGATGGTCCGAAGGCCGAAACCGATGCCGACGGACAGCGCGCCGGCGACGATGGCCAGCGACGACAGGTCGATGCCCGCGGTGGTGATCGCGATCAGCGCGGCCAGGAATATCCCGACATAGCCGAGCCCCGAGATGATCGCGGTCTGGCCACCCGGGTCGATCCGTGTCTTTGGCAGGACGGTGGTGCGCAGCGTGCCCTGCACAAGGCGCGTCAGCGCGTAGCCGAGCGTGAAGACAATGGCGAAGGTCAGGAAGTCGGCCGGCGAGATGCGGGTCGCGCCCAGGGTAAAGCCGGCGGTAAAGCGCGCCCAGATCTCGGTCAGGTCGGCAACCCGGGCGCCCCAGATCAGCGCCAGAACCGGCAATGCCATAACCGCCAGCATCAGCCCGATCAGCACCGGCAGCAATGCGTCCGCCGCCCCCTCCCCGGTGTCGCGGCCGCTTATCAGGTCGTAGAGATCACCGACAAAGCGCTGGACCACCATCAGAAGCCCCAGAAGGCCCAGCGTCAGGATCGGCGGATAGATGAAGAAATCGGCCGCCTCCTTGTAGCCGATCGCGCCCAGCACGGGCCCTGTGACCCCGAAACCGACCGCGGCGCGGCCGAACAGGCCGATCAGGCGGTTGCGGTAGGGGCGCTGCTGGTCGCCCTCGGATGCGACGCGGCTCTGCGCGTGCAGGATCTGGCCCATGCGGATCAGCAAGAGCCCCCCCGCCACGACCAGCGGGAAGCCAAGCACCACCTTGGCCTCGTCCGCGAAGCTGCCGACCTCGCCCATGAGGCCTAGCAGCCCGGCCAGCGCGATCACGAGGCCCATGCCGGTGGCGTGGAACCGCGCCTCGGCCATCCGCTCTGGCGGCAGATCGAACAACTTGCGCGAGACCGAGTGTGCGGCGAAGACGCGCGATCCCAGCCAGCGTGCCGTGAAGAAGCTCAACCCCAGGACAGGCAGAACCGTGAGAAGCTGGGCCAGCCTCTCGCCGCCCAGTCCGGTCGAGGCCAGGGCCGCGACCAGCAGCACCAAGCCCACCGTCGGCACCACGATCTGGCCCAGCGAAACCAGCGAGGAAAAGACGACCCCGCCCCGATTCAGGCGCCCCAGGATCAGGCGCTCGGACAGCAGCACGACCCAGCGCGGACCGCGGGCCAGAAGGACGGCGGCCATTCCCAGGAACAGGATCGTCACGGGCAGATCCTCGCGGAACCCGGCACGGCGCGAGGGCGTCGCCCAGGCCTCGGCCAGTTCGCGGAACATCGCGGTCCCGGTTTCGCGCAGCGCCTCGGCACCGGCCGCCCAGTTGACGGGGTTGAGAGGCGTCGGGCCCAGTTCCAGAAGCTTGCTGGTCTGGCGTTCGCGGATCACGCTGTCGATCTCGCGGATCAGCCCGTCGGCGCGGCTGTGCGCCTCGACCGCCTGCAGGCCCGGCGCCTGCAGATCGGCAAGCTGCTTGTTCAGTTCGGCGCGGCGCTTGGCGATCTCGTCGGGTTCGGTCTCGCCCTCGGCGGGCGCCGCACCCAGTGCGGCGATCTGCTCGCGCAGGGTCTTGATCCGGGCCGCGTTCGTGCCCTGGGCGTTCAACAGCCGCGTGCGCCAGTCGACCAGTTCCTGGCGCAACTCCGACAGCGCGGCGTCCGAGGCGCGACCCGCGCCCAGCACCCCTTCGGCCCGGCGGGCGACCTTTTCCCAGGCCGCGTAATCGGGCGCGGCCTCTTCGGTCGCCGCCGCCTGCTGGGCGGTTGCTGGGGGCGCGGCCAGCGGAAAGGCCAGCGCCGTCAGAAGAACGACCGCGAAGATCCTGATCAGCATCGTCATCCCTCGAACACCTCCGGCAGCGCGCGGGCGGGCCCGTCCAGCCAGTCGGGCACCGGCAGGCCCTTGCCGCGCAGGAAGTCCGGGTTGAACAGCCGCGACTGATAGCGCGTGCCGTAGTCGCACAGCACCGTCACGATGGTATGGCCCGGCCCCATCTCGCGCGCCATGCGCATCGCCCCCGCGACGTTGATGCCCGAAGACCCGCCAAGGCAAAGCCCCTCGCGTTCCAGAAGGTCGAACACGATGGGAAGCGCCTCGGCATCGGGCACCCGGCAGCAGAAATCGGGCGTCAGCCCCTCGAGGTTGGCGGTGATCCGCCCCTGCCCGATCCCCTCGGTGATCGACGAACCCTCGGATTTCAGCGTGCCCGTGGTGTAATAGCTGTAAAGCGCCGCGCCATCGGGATCGGCCAGCCCGATCTTCACACCCTTCGGCTGCAAGGCCCGCGCGACGCCCGCCAGCGTGCCGCCCGAGCCCACCGCGCAGATGAACCCGTCGACCTTGCCGCCCGTCTGCGCCCAGATCTCGGGGCCGGTGGATTCCAGATGCGCCTGCCGGTTCGCCACGTTGTCGAACTGGTTGGCCCAGACTGCGCCATTGGGTTCCGTCTCGGCCAGACGCGCGGCCAGCCGGGCGGAATAGCGCACGAAGTTGTTCGGGTTCGAATAGGGCGCGGCGGGCACCTCGACGAGGTCCGCCCCCACCAGCCGCAGCATGTCCTTCTTCTCGGGGCTCTGCGTCTCGGGGATCACGATCACGGTCCGGAATCCCATCGACGCGCCAACCAGCGCCAGCCCGATGCCGGTATTGCCTGCCGTCCCTTCGACGATGGTGCCGCCGGGGCGCAAAGCCCCGCGGGCGACCGCGTCACGGATGATCCACAGCGCGGCACGGTCCTTGACCGACTGGCCGGGGTTCAGGAACTCGGCCTTGCCCAGGATCTCGCAGCCCGTCGCCGCGGACGGGCCGTTCAGGCGCACCAGCGGCGTGTTGCCGATCAGCGCCGCCAGGTCCTTGCCGATATCCATGCCGCCTCCGCCTCTGCTTGCCCTAGTGCTACGGGGGCAGGCGCTGGAACTCAACCCGAAGCCCGCAACCGCTCACGGTTCCGTGCCAGCCACAGCAGCGTCAGGATCAGCGGCGCGTTGCCGATCTCGCCGGTCTCGACAAGGTCCATGGCGCGGGCGAAGGGCACGACATGGGCGCGGATGTCCTCGCCCTCGGCGGCCAGCCCGCCGAGGCCCCCCGCGTCCTCGGGCAGGTCCGCCTCGCCGACGAAGGAATAGATGAACTCCGTCTTTGCCCCCGGCGAAGGGTAGTAGCCATAAACGGGATGCAGCCGGCCGACCTCGATCCCCGCCTCTTCGACCGCCTCGCGGCGCACGGTGGTCTCGGGCGTCTCGCCCGGGTCGATCAGCCCGGCAATGGCCTCGATCGACCAGAATTCGCTGTCGCCCCGTCCATAGGGGCCGACGCGGAACTGTTCGATCAGCAGCACCGCGTCGCGCGCGGGATCGTAGGGCAGCACCGTCGCCGCATCGGCGCTGAAAAAGGCGGCGCGGTTGACCGGCGGGCTCCACGCGCCGTCAAAGCGGCGGTGGCGGAAATCGTATTCCTCGACGGCAAAGAAATTGGCGTAGGGCTGGCTGCGGGCGAATTCCTCGATATCGCCGGGGCGCGTGGCCCGCCGCAGCGTCGCGGGCGAAGGGGCGCGGGCGCGGATGCGGGCCGCGGCCCGGGCAAGGATCATCCGGTAGCGCCGCGCGTTCACCTGCGGATCGCGCCCGGGAAAGCCCAGCATCACCTCTTCGGCGGCCAGCGTCACGATCTCGCCCCAGCGGGCCTGCCAGTCGGCAAGGCACCACGCCGCGCCCGCAAGCGGTGCCGCCGACGGCGGCAGGTAGACCCGCGCCGCGCGCAGCCCCTCGGGCGTCTCGACCGTCACATCCGACAGGCTGTAGCCATAGCCGCCCTCGTAATAGTCGAGCCGGGCGCGCGCCTCGGCCCCCACATCCTCGAGACAGAGGCCCGTGGCCACGGCACCGGGCTCGGGCTGGATGAGCGGAAAGCTTTCACCCTCGGCCCACAGAACGGCATGGTCGGCCAGCCGCGCGGGCGTCAGCGGCAGCCCCGCCTCGGGCCGGCCCAGCACCCGGGCAAGCAACGGCACATGGCACAGCGTGCCGTAGAAAAACAGCCGGTCCAAGACGGCCCCCTCAGTTCCAGCGTTGCGCGGCCCATTCCACGATGAAGGCGGCCAGCACGCCGCCCACCAGCAGGATGCCCATCACCACCGGCGCGGTCACGACCATCAGCCCGTACTTGCCCATCAGATCGACCATGCCCATCAGCGCGTCCATCACCCCGTCATAGCGCATCCGCGTCGCCAGGCGCAGCATCTCGTAGATCGCGTGAAACAGCAGAGCGTAGAACACGAAGACCGCCGTGGTGCGCAACCCCGAGGCCACCGCCACGCCATGGCCCTCGCCCGCCAGCCGCCCCATCACGAACCAGCCCGCCAGCGCCCCGATCCCGGTATTGACCTGGGCAAAGGCGCCCAGATCGGTGCCTTCGGGGAACAGGGGCACGACGGCGCCCGAGGCGAACCACGCCACCGCAGCATAGCACAGGGCGGCGACAAGCTTGGCGGCGGTGGGCATGGATCAGGCGGGTCTCGTCACGGTGAACTGGGTCACGTCGCAGTTTCCGCTGTGGAAGGTGGCCGCGCAAGAGGTCAGATACATGTTCCACATGCGCCGGAACCGCGCATCGAAGCCCATCTCCGCGATCTCGTCCCAGCGCGCGTTGAAGGTTTCATGCCAGCGGCGCAGGGTCAGGGAATAGCTCTCGCCGAACTCGATCGAGCGCGTCACCTCCAGTTCGGCCGCCCGCGCCAGATCGCCCAGGATCGTGTGGCTGGGCAGCATGCCGCCCGGAAAGATGTATTTCTGGATGAAATCGACGCCCTTGCGGTAGATCTCGAAGCGGCGTTCCTGCACCGTGATGACCTGAAGCGTGGCATGCGCCCCGGGCTTCATGCACTGGCGCAGCTTCGCGAAATAGACCGGCCAGTACTTCTCGCCCACCGCCTCGAACATCTCGATCGAGGCAATGCCGTCATAGGTGCCGGTCTCGTCGCGATAGTCCTGCAGCCTGATCTCGACCCGGTCCGAGAGGCCGGCGCGGCGGATCCGTTCCACCGCGTAGTCGTGCTGCTCGCGGCTGATCGTCAGCCCGGTGACCCGCAGGCCCCGCTGCCCGGCCGCGTATTCCGCAAATCCGCCCCAGCCGCAGCCGATCTCCAGCACATGATCGCCGGGCTTCACGCCCATCTCGTCGACCATCTGGGCGTATTTCGCCTCCTGCGCGGCCTCGAGGCTCTCCTGCCCGGTGCGGAACAGCGCCGAGGAGTACGTCATGCTTTCATCCAGCCAGAGCCGGTAGAAATCGTTGCCGAGGTCGTAATGGGCGGCGATGTTCTTCCTGGCCTGGCGCCGGGTGTTCCTTTGCAGCCAGAAGCGAAAGCGTTCGTAGGCGCGGACCAGCCCCATGCCGGGAAAGCCGTCGAACAATTCGTCGTTGTCGGCATGGACAAGGTCCATGAAGGCCATCAGGTCGGGCGTGGTCCAGCCCTGGTCGAGATAGGCCTCGCAGAATCCCAGGTCGCCCTCGCGGATCAGCCGGGCGAAGACGTCCGGGTCGCGGATGTCGAGTTCCGCCACCGGGCCCGGTCCCCTGCCCTCGGCCCGGAACCGCCGCCCGTCCGGCAGCACGAAATCCAGACGCCCATGGGCCATGTTGCACGCCACGTCGAACACCTGGGCGAAATAGCGTGGCAGGTCGTGCTGCCCTTTCGTCGTTGTCAGGACGCTCATCCTGGTTCCCCTTTTTTTTCATTCTTTGCAGATGCGCGCCGGACAGCGCAACGTCCCTTACCCCTCGCGCGCCTCAAAGGCGGCAAGCGCGCGCTGGCGCCCCGCCTCTGCCGTCACCACGGGCGCGGGATAGCGATCCGAGGGCGCAAGCGCCCAGGATTTCGGCACGGCGTCGAAATAGGACAGCGCCGTTGCGGTGGGCGATCGGCGCCCCTCGGCAATCCAGGTGTCGCGATAGGTGCCCTGGGCGTCGAACTTCTCGGCCTGTGTCACCGGGTTGAAGATGCGGAAATAGGGTGCCGCGTCGGGCCCCGATCCCGCCACCCATTGCCATCCCATCGCGTTTGCCGCCGGATCCCAGTCGATCAGGTGGTCGGCGAACCAGTCCAGCCCGATCTTCCAGTGGGTCATCAGGTGCTTGGTCAGGTACGAGGCCGCGATCATCCGGCTGCGGTTGTGCATGGTGCCTGTGACATACATCTCGCGCATCGCGGCGTCGACGAAGGGGATGCCGGTGCGGCCCCGCTTCCAGGCGATAACCTCGGGGGCAGTCTCGTCGGTCGACCACGGGAAGGCATCCCAGCCCTCGCGCCAGTTCGCCGTGGCGATCTGCGGGCTGTGCCACATCAGGTGCCAGGCGAATTCGCGCCAGACAAGTTCCTTGAGGAAATGCTCGGCGCCCGCCTTGCCCTCGTCCATGGCGGCAAGTCCCGCATGCCAGCACGTGCGGGGCGAAATCTCGCCCCAGGTCAGGTTCTCGGACAGCCGAGAGGTGGACTCGGCCGCGGGAAAGTCGCGCTCGGTCTTGTAGGCGGCGATCTTCGTGGCGGCGAAGGCGGCCAGACGGTCCTGTGCGGCCTCTTCGCCGACGCGGACATGGCGGGCGACCACCGCCGCCCCCCGGCGCATCGCCGCGCCCATCCGCCAATGATCGATCTCGTCCGAGGCGGGCCAGTGGTCGGGCCGCGGGATCATGCCCGGCGCGGGCGCGGGGTCGGACACGTCGCGGCCCCGCACCGCCTTCCAGAACGGCGTGTAGACCTTGTAGAAAGCCCCCTGCCCGGTCTCGACCGTCCATGGCTCGAACAGCACATGGCCCGCGACCGAGCGCGCCTCTACCCCGTCCTCGCCCAGCGCCGCCTTGACCGCCTTGTCCCGCGCCACGCTGTCGGGATCGTAGGCACGGGTCCAGATCACCGCGCCCGCGCCGGTCTCGGCGATCAGTGCGCGCAGGGTGGCAAGTGCCGGGCCGCGGCGCAGCATCAGCCGCGAGCCGCGCGCGCCGAGGGTCCCGGCGAACCGTTCCAGGCCCAGCCCCAGCCGCCATTTCGGCGCCGCGCCCAGCGCCGCTACGTGTTCGTCATGGATGAAGACCGGGATCACCGGCCGGCCCGACCCGCAGGCGGCCGAAAGCGCGGGATTGTCGGTCAGGCGCAGGTCGCGGCGGACCCACCACAGGATCGGAGAGGCGTCGGACATCAGGGTTCCGGTTTCAAAGTTCGCTATCTAGCGCAGTAATCAGCCGGTCAACCTCTTCGGGAAGGGTGTAGTGCAACAGGCTGAGCCGCAAGACGCCACGGGCCGGATCGACGCCCATCGCCTGCAACACCCGCCGGGCGTAGAAATCCCCGCCGCCCGCCAGGATGCCATAGCGCGCCAGCCGCGCCGCCACCTGCGCACCCGGTTCGGACAGCGCGATCGAGACGGTCGGCAGCCGCGCGTCCGCCATGCGCGGACCCAGAACCCGCAAGCCGGGCCGGCCCGCCAGATAGTCCATCAGCGGGCCAAGGATCGCGGTTTCCTGCGCCCGGATCAGTTCGGCCACCTTGTCGGCCCGCCCCCGCGCATCGCGCCCGCCAAGGAAATGGTGGTCGTAGAGCGCGTCAATATAGTCCGATATCCCGGCGCAGGCGGCGACCTGGCCGTGGTCGGGCCCGGCGGGGTTGAACCGCTTGATCGTATCCTCGGCATTGAACCAGTGGCCCTGGTTCGGCAACCGGTGCGCCAGTTCCCGCCGCATCACCATCACGCCCTGATGGGGCCCGAAGGTCTTGTAGGTGGAAAAGAGATAGATGTCGGCCCCAAGCCGCCGGATATCCGGAAACCCGTGCGGCGCATAACTGACCCCGTCGACGCAGGTCAGCGCGCCCACGCCGCGCGCCATCCGGCAGATGGCAGCGACATCGTTCACCTCGCCGAGGATGTTCGAGGCATGCGGAAAGCAGACCAGCCGCACCCGTTCGTCCAGCAGACGCGCCAGCGCGTCGGGGTCGAGATGCCCGGTCGCGGGATCCATCCGCCATTCGCGGATCTCGACCCCGCCATCGGTGGCAAGCCGCCGCCACGGCCCGGAATTCGCCTCGTGGTCCTGGTCGGTGACGATGATCGCCGTCCCCTTGGGCAGCCATTGCCGGAAGGCCTGCGCCAGCACATAGCTGTTTGCGGTGGTCGAGGGGCCGAAATGCACCTCGTCGCGGCCGACGCCCAGATGTCCGGCCAGCCGGATACGCGCCTCGTCCATTTCCTCGCCCGCGATCTGCGAGGCGGGGAAGGCGCCGTAGGGCTGCACCTTGCGTTCGTTGTAGTGGCGGTGAATGCGCCAGATCACATAGCGGCAGGCATAGGATCCGCCCGCGTTTTCGCAAAACACCTTGTCGCGCAGGTTCTTCTGCCGGAAGGCCGGGAACTGATTGCGGACAAAATCGGCATCGAACGCAACCATCGGGGCTCCGGCGGAGAGAGTGGTGCTTGGTCCGGATTGTCTAGACGGGGCGCCGCGGAAATGCAAAGCCTTGAAAAGTCTTGCAATCGCGCTAGCACGCCCCGCCCGCTCACAGATGGCTCAGCGATGCTCGCCAAGAAGCCCCTTCAGGATCGCCCAGCACATCAGCAGCAGCACCACAGTAAAGGGCAGACCGGTCGAGATCACCATCGCCTGCAGCGCCCCGAGCCCGCCGCCAACCAGCAGCACGATCGCCACCGCGCCCTCGAAGGTGCACCAGAACACCCGCTGCGGCACGGGCGCGTCGATCTTGCCCCCCGCCGTGATCGTGTCGATCACCAGCGAGCCCGAGTCCGAAGAGGTGACGAAGAACACGATCACCAGCACGATGCCCACGACCGAGGTGATCGAGGCCAGCGGCAGCCCTTCGAGCATTGCGAACAGCGACATCGGCGGGTTGTAGGCGTCGATCACCTGCGCCTTGACCGCGCTGGCGGCGGGGTCGGTCAGCACCTGGTCGATCGCGGTGCCTCCGAAGACCGCCATCCACAGCACGCAGACAAGGCTGGGCACCAGCAGCACGGCGATGATGAACTCGCGCACCGTGCGGCCGCGGCTGACGCGGGCGATGAACATGCCCACGAAGGGCGACCAGGAAATCCACCAGGCCCAGTAGAACGAGGTCCAGCCCTCGACATAGCCCGTGTCCTCGCGCCCGAAGGGATTGGACAGCGCCGGCAGGTCCTTGCCATAGGCAACGAGGCCGCTGGCGAAATCCGACAGGATCGTCAGCGTCGGCCCCGCCAGCAGGACGAACAGCAACAGCAGCGCCGCAAGCCCCATGTTGATCTCGGACAGGACCTTGACGCCGCCGTCAAGGCCGCGCAGCACCGAGTAGAGCGCCACGCCCGTGATCGCGGTGATCAGGATCACCTGCACGCTGATCGTGTCCGGGATACCGAAGATGTGGTTCAGCCCCGCATTGGCCTGCTGCGCCCCGAAGCCAAGCGAAGTCGCCAGCCCGAACAGCGTGGCGAACACCGCCAGCGTGTCGATCGCATGGCCCCACCAGCCCCAGACACGTTCGCCCAGGATCGGGTAGAAGGCCGAGCGGATGGTCAGCGGCAGCCCCTTGTTGTAGCTGAACAAGGCTAGCGCCAGCGCCACCACCGCATAGATCGCCCACGGGTGCAGGCCCCAGTGATAGATCGTGGCGGCCAGCCCGATGGTGCGGGCGGCATCGACGTTCTCGGGGATCAGGCTGCCATCCTCGGCAAAGGGCGACGGCACGCCCAGGGGCTCCGAGATCGCCATGTGATAGACCGGCTCCAGCACGCCAAAGAACATCAGGCCGATGCCCATGCCGGCCGCGAACAGCATCGCGAACCAGCCGACATAGCTGTAATCGGGCGTCGCGTCCCGCCCGCCCAGCCGCACGCCGCCCACCGGCAGCACGATCAGCAACAGGCAGAACAGCACGAAGATGTTCGCCGCGCCCATGAAGAACCAGTCGAACGTCGAGGTCAGGAATGGCCTCAGCCAGCCGAAGAACGCATTGGCCTGGTCCGGCAGGGCCAGCGTGTAGAACACGAAGGCGACGATGGTCAGGCCCGAGATCAGGAAGACCGGGTTGTGGATGTCGAAGCCGAAGGGGCCGACATTGCCTTCGATATTGTCCTGGCCGATCTCGTATTCGGTATCGATCAGTTCCGTGGGGCCCTCGGGTTCGGGAATCCCCTGCAGTGTGGTTTCATCGGTCATCTGGATGTCCTCTGCTTGCGCGCGGAATGGCGCCTGGGCGGTCGGCTCAGTCTTCGTGCTCGCGCACGAGCAGGATCGAGGCGTGGGTGTGCAGTGCCAGCTTGCCGCCATGCGACGGCCAGACGTAATCGCCCAGCGTGGGCAGGTGCGAGCCCATCACCACGAGATCGGCGCCGATCTCTTCGCGCACCTGGCGAAGCGCCCGGTCAAGATCCACCGCGGGATCGTGGCTGATCACCGCCCTGGCATCGGCCCCGTGGCCATGCCGCGCGGTCTGCTCGTCGGCGAACGCCTTGAGCTTGCGCGAGAATTCCTCGGGGTTATGGGCCACCTTGCCGGGCTGCGGCGCGGTGACCGCGACATAGGTGACGGCGATGCCGTAGTGGCGCGCAAGGTCTGCCGTGACCTCAAGCGCCCGTGAAAGCCGGTCGAGATGCGCAAGATCGACCGGGGCAAGGATGTGTCGGAACACGTCGCTCTCCCCTCGTTCTGGGGCGCGCAGATGCAGCGACGGCCGCCGCCGTCCGCACCGGACGCGCGTGTCGGTTTTTTCGGGACTTCGTTCGGTATTGGTTTCGGTGTCCCCGACGCAAGCCTATCGCGGAAATCCCATATGGCCAACCGGGGCCGCGCAAAAATTCAGCGCCGGGCGGCCGAAAGCGCGCCCGAACCACATCAGGAACACACCACAAACGATTGACAAATATCATATAAATACGGATGCGCCGCGCCATCGCCGTGGCGCGGCACCCGAAAGCTGGTTCAGGCGTTCACGTCCACCACGATGCGGCCCTGTACCCGGCCCTTGAGGATGTCGGCGCCAAGCCCCGGCAGATCGGCCAGCGTCGCGGGGCGGATCATCGCCTCGAGCTTGTCCAACGGCAAGTCGGCAGCGAGCCGGTTCCAGGCGCGCACCCGATCCTGATAGGGGCGCAGCACGCTGTCGATGCCCAGCAGGTTGACGCCCCGCAGGATGAACGGCGTGATCAGCGCGCCCTCGATCGCCGCCCCGCCCGCCAGGCCCACCGCCGCGACCGAGGTGCGGTATTTCATCTGCTTGAGGATGCGCCCCAGCATCGCGCCGGCCACGGAATCGACGCAGCCCGCCCAGGTCTCGCTTTCCAGGGGCTTTCTCGTGACCTCGGTCAGTTCCTCGCGCGGCACGATCCGCGACGCGCCCAGATCGCGCAGGTAGTCCGCGGTCTCGGGCCGCCCGGTGACAGCGGCGACCTCGTGGCCGAGTCTGGCCAGAACCGCCGTCGCGACCGACCCCACCCCGCCTGCAGCCCCCGTGACCAGAACCGGCCCGTCGCCCGGTTTCAGCCCGTGATCCTCCAGCGCCATCACCGCCAGCATCGCGGTCAACCCCGCCGTGCCCACCGCCATCGCGGCGCGCGTGGTCAGCCCATCGGGCAGCGGCACCAGCCAGTCGGCCTTGACGCGGGCCTTCTGGGCATAGCCGCCCCAATGGGCCTCGCCCACGCGCCAGCCGGTCAGCACGACGCGGTCGCCGGGCCTGTAGCGGGGGTCGGAACTCTCTTCGACCGTGCCCGCGAAGTCGATCCCCGGCACGTGGGGATAAGTCCGCACCAGCCCGCCGCCCGGCCCGATGCACAGCCCGTCCTTGTAGTTCAGCGTGGAATACTCGACGGCAACGGTGACCTCGGCCTCGGGCAACCGGGCCTCGTCCAGTTGCTGCACGCTTGCATGGGTCTTGCCGTCCTCATCCTTTTCGACGACCAGCGCCTTGAACATCTCTTTCCCTCCCGGATTGCGCGTTACCCGACGAGGTCGGGCATCAGTAACAGGTCGGTGGCGCCCGGATCGGCACCGGCCGCGGTCAGCATCGCGTGGATCTGGCCGCGGTGATGGGTCTGGTGGTTGAACATGTGCGCCACGCACAATGCGCGGGGCATCGTGACCTCGCGCCCTGACAGAGACGAGTGCCAGGTCAGCTCGCCCGCCAGCGCATCGTCGTCCAGCGCCTGCGTCCACCGGCTGATCCGGGCATCGGTGATCTGCCGCTTGGAGCGCAGCTCGGCCCAGTCGGCGACGAACCCGCCGCTGTCGGCCAGCGGCACGTCGGGCCTGTCCCATCCGTCGAGCCGCGACATCCACATGTGATCGGCCCAAAGCAGATGCGACAGCGTTCCGCGGATCGAGCCCCAGAACGCGCCCCGATCGGCCTCGCGCATCTCGATCGGCAGCGCGCCAGCCGCCTCGACGGCGGCGCGGTTCTGCCACCGGTTGTAGCGCGCCATCACCCGGCACCAGTCGGCCGTCACCAGCGTTCTGCCCATCTCGACCTCCATCCGCGCCCCCTTTTGACAGAGCCGCGCGCCGGTTGCGAGTCCCCCTATTTTTCTTGAGCAAGTCGCAGCGCACCGCTAGCGTGGCCGCGCATACCTCACCCCGAAGCACAGGGACGACGAATGACGATGCGCACTTTCCTCGCCAGCTCCGCCGCCATGCTGATCGGCACCGCCGCCTGGGCCGCCGACCCCGACTTGCTGGTCTTCGACTACTCGGGTTTCGAGAACGAAGCCTTCCACACGAAATATGCTGAAAAACATGGGGAAACGCCCAGCTTCACCTTCTTCGGCGACGAGGAAGAGGCGTTCCAGAAACTGCGCTCGGGCTTTCGCGCCGATGTCAGCCATGTCTGCGCCGGCTCGGTGACGAAATGGGTCGAGTCGGGCATCCTGGAACCTTGGGACATCAGCCGGATCGAGGCCTGGGGTGACCTGAACGCCGATCTCAAGGGCACCGACGTTGCCGATACCGGCGCCGAGGTCTTCTTCATTCCGTCCGACTTCGGCTCGACCGCGATCGCCTACAACACGAACGAGGTTCCCGCCGGGGACGTGGCCTCGCTGAACGTCTTCAAGGATCCGAAATACGCAGGCCGCGTGACGCTGCCCGACAATGTCGATGACGCCTATGCGCTGGCCTATCTGGCGACCGGAACGACCAACTGGGCGACGGCGACCGACGAACAGTTCCAGGCCGCGTCCGCCTGGCTGCGCGAGGTGCATCCGAACCTGCGCACCTATTGGGTGGACCCCGGCGAACTGGCGCAGTTGCTGGCGTCCGGCGAGGTTCTGGTCGCCTGGGCCTGGAACGAGACAGTGCCGACCATGGCCGAGGAAGGCTTTCCCATCGGGTTTCAGCGCGAAGCGGCCGAGGGCTCGTCGCTGTGGCTGTGCGGCTATGTCAACCTGAAGGATGGCGAAGGCTCCGAGGACAAGGCCTACGACTTCATGAACGCGCTGCTCGATCCCTCGTCGACCCAGGCGTTGCTGGACGCGGGCTATGGCCAGTCGAACGCCAAGGCGATGGATGCGATCGGCAACGAGGCGCTGACGGCGGTGGGCCTTGGCCCGATCGAAGCACCGGTGCTGGCGCAACTGCCGATGCCGGGAGAGCTGCGCGAAAAGCAGGCGGCCGAATTCGAGAAGATCAAGGCCGGGTTCTGATCCCGGCCCCGCGCCCTTGCCGCATCGCGGCAGGGGCGCTGCGACCGGATCCTTTTTTCCGGCGCCGTCGGCAACCGGTTTCCTGCCGGGGCGTGTGTCCGCGAAAATCCGTCCGCAAGGATATCAGCACAAAGAACGGGCGATTTTTTCCGGGATTCGCGTTAGTGTGAGTCGCGCCATGCGGTATTGCGCCGCGCGATGTCCCGCCGCAGGTTCGGCCCATCAACCAGAGGTGACCGACATGACGAAACATCTGCCCCCCATCGCCTTCGCCCTCGCGCTGCTGGCGCAGCCCCTGCCGGCCCAGGAGGCCGCGTTCGGCCCGCTGATCGACGCGCCCGCGCTGGCCGGGTCGCGCGCGGCGGTTGACCCGCTGATCCTGGACATACGCCCGGGCAAGGTCGAGGGCAGCGAGCAGACATTGTTCGAGGCGGGCCACATCCCCGGCGCGGTGCACGCGCCCTACAACCTGTTCCGCGGTCCCAAGGAGAACCCGGGCGCGCTGATCCCCGAGGACAAGCTGACCGAGGTGCTGCGCTCGGTCGGCGTGACGCTGGACCGGCCCACCGTGATCGTCCACCAAGGCAGCGACCAGACCGATTTCGGCTCGGCCGCGCGGGTCTACTGGACGCTGAAATCCAGCGGGGTCAGTTCGCTTGCCATCCTCAACGGTGGAATGAACGGCTGGGAAGAGGCCAAGCAGCCCGTCGAGACAGGGCCGGTGACGCCCATGCCCAGCGACGTCACCATCACCTTTTCGGACAAGTGGCTGGCCGCCACCCAGTATGTCGAACAGATCGTCGCGGGCAGCGCGCCCGGCGAACTGATCGACGCGCGTCCCGCCGAATTCTGGGAGGGAAACGCCAAGCATGACGCCGCCGCCCGCCCCGGCACCCTGCCCCAGTCGCGCTATTTCACCCATTCGGGATGGTTCGGCGACGCGCCCGCGCGGATCGAACCGGCGATCGTCGAGCGTCTGGCCGCCGCGAACGGGTTCGAGCCGGGCGACCGGCTGGTGTCGTTCTGCAATACCGGCCACTGGGCCGCGACGAACTGGTTCGCGCTCAGCGAACTGGCGGGCATCGAGGGGGTGCGGCTGTACCCCGAGTCCATGGTCGGCTGGTCCAGCTCGGGGAACGAGATGGCCAATGTTCCGGGGCCGATCCGCAATCTGTGGAACCGCGTGACTGGCAAGTATTGAGGCATCCATGACCGACACGACGCTCGAGGCGCAGGTTGCGCCGCGCCTGAGGGGCCGCGCCCTGGCGGTGCTCGCAGCCCTGGCCGCGGCCCTGGCCGTCGCGGCGCTGGCCGGGCCGCGCTATGGCGCGCTGCTGCTGATCGGGCTTGGCTTCGGTATCGCGATGGAGGGGCTGCGTTTCGGCTTTACCGGCCCGTGGCGGCGGCTGATCCTGTTCCGCGACGCCACCGGGATGGTGGCGCAGATGATCTGCATCGGGCTGGTGGCGGTGGCGGCCTTTCCCTTGCTTGCGGCCAACCCGACCGAGCTTATGGGGGCGCATGCGCCGGTGGGCTATGCCATGATCGGCGGCGCCTTCGTGTTCGGGATGTGCATGCAGATCGTGCTGGGCTGCGGGTCTGGCACGCTGGTCAATGCGGGGTCCGGGAACGTCGTCAGCGCGCTTGCCCTGCCCTTCTTCTGCATCGGCAGTTTCGCCGGCGCGTATCACCTGACCTGGTGGACCGGCCTCGGCAGCCTGCCGGTGGCGGTGCTGTCGGGCACCACGGGGCTTGCGCTGACGCTGGTGGCGCTGGCGGCGGTCGCGGGCATCGCACTGGCGGTGGCCGAACCCGGCAAGCGGACACTGCCCGGCCGACTCTGGGTCGCGGCGCTGATCGTCGCGGGGCTTGCGATCGTGCATCTGGTGGTCGCAGGCCAGCCCTGGGGCGTGGTCTATGGCCTGGGGCTTTGGGTGGCAAAGGGCGTCACCGCGCTGGGAGCCGACCTGTCGGGCTCGGCCTTCTGGTCGGCGCCCGGCAATGTCGAGCGGCTGGAACAGAGCCTGCTGACCGATGTCACCTCGCTGACCGATATCGGACTGATCGCGGGGGCGGCGCTGGCGGCATGGTGGCGCGACGGGCTGACCGCCCGGGTCTCGGGCCACCCGGTCCATGCCTGGATCGCGGTGATCGTGGCGGGTTTCCTGCTGGGCTATTCCTCGCGGCTGGCCTTCGGCTGCAACATCGGGGCGCTGTTCAGCGGCATCTCGACGGGGTCGCTGCATGGCTGGGCGTGGTTCGCGGCGGCCTTCACCGGGTCATGGTACGGGATCAAGCTGCGCCCCTGGCTGGGTCTGGAGCCGCACCGATGACCCGCAAGCCCGTCGTGATCGTCCTTCTGGCCGCGCTGGGCGGGGTGCTGGTGCTTGACCTTGCCACCTCGTCGCCGCTCGATCCCTTCACCGCGCCGCCCCTGCTGGCGCTGGGATCCGGGCAGGCGTCGGGGGGCGCGCATTGCGCTTCGCTGCCGGGGAACTGAGCGCCCCTTGCACGACTCGGCCCATGCCCCTACATTCGTGCTGTCCCGCAAGGGACTATGGCGATAAACGCGCCCGTAATAAGCGGATCGGACCCGGGGGCGGTACCCGGCGGCTCCACCAAAATCCCACATTGGCGGGATCATGGGGCCGAAACAGGATCGACGGACGTCTAAAGGGGATGGCTTTCGCCCGGTGAGCTACCACCGTTATCGGTGCAAGCATGATAGTTGCCAATGACAACCGTGCTCCGGTGGCGCTCGCTGCGTAAGCAGTGCGCAAAACCAAATCTAAGCCCTTGCGTCTAGCAACGTAAGGCGGGGTTCGCAGGCACCTGGCAACAGAAGCCTGCACTTCCCTTTTTACGTGTCCTGAATCCATCATTTCGTGGAAGGGGCGATTTTTCTTGCCAAAACGCGCCGCGACCGACACACTGGAATAATAATATTTCCAGGGGGATGGGGCGGATGAAATTTTCTGAAATCGCAGGGTGCAGCGCCGCCACGATCTTGCTTGGTCTCGCCCTCTCACCGGTCGGCGCCCATGCGACCACGCTGAGCAACCTGATCGCGGGGTCCACGCTCATCCAGGGCGATGTGACGTTCGACAACTTTGCCTTCACGGATTTCTTCGACAGCGAGACGCCATTCGCGGGTGACCGCCCGGTTTCCGCCTCGCAGATCGAGATCACGACCGCCGCAACGGCCAGTACCGTCAGCCTGACCGCCACGATCGCGCCGGGCATCAGCATTGCCGGCGCGCCCCCCGGAACCAACCTCGACCACATCTTCGAATTCTTCCTCGACTTCACCGTCTCCGTCGCCGCGCCATCGACCCGCCAGATCATTGGCGCCAGCCTCGGCGGCGGCGACCTTTCCGCCAGCGGCGACGCGGTCAGCGAAGTGGTCTTTGCGCCGGGCGGCTTCTCGATTCCAGGGGACCGGCTGGAAATCTTCGAGGCGCCGGGCTTCGTCCCCTCCTCCGCCAGTTCCGACTCGCAGAGCCTGACGGCGGCCTCATCCTACCTGTTCGAAGGGTCCATCGAAGGAAACACCGGCGTCGGCGGCATGGCCGGTCTCAGCACCTTCACGCTTACCTTCGATCTCGCAGGCAATGCCCCGCCCGGGCCAGCGCCGGTGCCGATCCCGGCGAGCCTGCCCTTGCTGCTGGGGGCACTCGCGGGGCTCGGACTCCTGCATCGCCGCCCGCGCGGCTGAAGCGGCGGGCGCGCCACAGGTTCGACAACCCAAGACAGGGAGACCCCCAATGACCTATCCGACCCGACCGCTTCCGGCGGCGCTGATCTCATGCCTGTGCCTTGCCGCACCGTTGGTTCCCACCTCTGCATCAGCCGGGCCCGAACCGTTCATTGGCGAGATCATGATGGTCGGCTACAGCTTCTGCCCGAGGGCCTGGGCCGAGGCCGATGGCCAGCTTCTGCCAATCGCCCAGAACCAGGCGCTGTTCTCGCTTTACGGCACGACGTTCGGTGGCGATGGGCGGACGACCTTCGCCCTGCCTGATCTGCGCGGCCGGATGCCGGTGCATACGGGGGCCGCGCCCGGGTTGAGCCAGCGCCCGCTGGGACAGAAAGGCGGCTCCGAGACCACCACGCTCACCGTGAACCAGATGCCGCCGCACAGCCACGGCCTGAACGCGACGACCGCAGCCGGCGCAAGCCCGGATCCCACGGGCAACCTTCCGGCAAATGTCGGGCGCGAGACAATCTACGCGGGCGGACCGCCCGACGCGCAGATGTCCGGCAGCGCGATCGGCGCCACCGGTGGCGGGCAGCCGGTCGGCACCATGCCGCCCTTCCAGGTGATCCGTTTCTGCGTCGCGCTGCAGGGGATCTTTCCTTCACGGAACTGACACGGCCGTTCCCGGGGTCCGGGCGTTTCGGCGCCCGGACGCTGGATACGGCACCGGCCCTCGCGCAATCGTCATCACCTGAGCCCTTCCTTAACCCTTTCGTACGACAACAAGACAAGAGCGCAACAGGAGGACGTGTCTTGGACCGTATCGCACGTTTGGAAGACTGGTATCGCCGCGTCTATATCGAGGGCGATTTCGAGGCCGTAGGCACGTTGTTCACCGAAGGGACCCGGGCCGAGGGCCTGATGGACGACATGCAGGTCGGTCCCGAGGATATCGGCGTCTTCGCCATGGCCTTGGTCAACCTGGTGACCACGCCGCGATTCCGTATCGTCAAGGCCGTGGAATCGGGCGACTGGCTTGCCGCGCTGATCGAATGTGAGGCGGAACGGCCGAGCGACGGCAAACCGCTGCGCGCGCTTGGCCAGCTGATGGCACGGTTCGAGGGCGAGCGTATCGCCGAGGCCTACAACACCTTCGATTTCGTCTCGTTCTTCGAACAGATGGGCCTGTTGCCCCAGCATACCGTCGCGATCGGGATGAGCGGGCAGAAGATCTGCTGACGGGCCGCCCGCAGCACCCCGGCGCGCCGCCGGACAATACTGCCGTCTCGCAGCGCCGATCCGTTGCGGGCGGCGCGTCCCGCGTGTCTGGACTGATCCGAGGGATTGCAAAGGCGCCCCGCACGATCCCCTGGCCGCCGCCGGATTTTTCCTCTGGCCCCTTCCCCTGTCTTGCGAATCCCCTATGCTGGGCCCACTCAACCCAAGGGTTCACAGGCGATGACCGACCGGATCGACTATGGCAACCTGATGCATTCCGCCATGCGCGAGCTGATCCGCAAGGTGCTGACAGGCGTAGCCGAGCGGGGCCTGCCGGGCGACCACCATTTCTTCATCACCTTTGACACCACCCATCCCGAGGCCGGGCTGGCCGACTGGCTGCGGGATCGCTATCCGCAAGAGATGACGGTGGTGATCCAGCACTGGTTCGACAATCTCGACGTGGGTGCGGATGCCTTCTCGGTGACACTGAACTTCGGTGACCGGGCCGAGCCGCTTTTTATCCCGTTCGATGCGATCCGCACCTTCGTCGATCCTTCGGTCGAGTTCGGCCTGCGTTTCGAGACCCAGGAAACGGACGAGGACGAAGAAGAGGACGACATCGACGCCACCAGCGACCGGTCCCCCCCACCCGCGGCCGGCCATGGCGAGGCCGAGGTCGTCAGCCTGGACAAGTTCCGCAAATAGGCGCCCGTCCGGCCCATTGCCCCGCGCCCGGCCCCGGCCTATAGGCTGTCGGCAACGACAGACCGGAGGACCGCGATGACCGAGACCCGCACCGAGACCGACAGCTTCGGCCCGCTGGAGGTGCCCGCCGACAAGTATTGGGGCGCCCAGACCCAGCGCAGCCTGATGAACTTTCCCATCGGCTGGGAAAAGCAGCCCACAGCCATCGTGCGCGCGCTTGGCGTCATCAAGCGGGCCTGCGCCGAGGCGAACATGGAACTCGGTACGCTGGACGAAACGCGCGGCCGCGCGATCGTGAAGGCGGCCTCCGAGGTGATCGAGGGCCGGTTCGACGACAATTTCCCGCTGGTCGTCTGGCAGACGGGGTCAGGCACCCAGTCGAACATGAACGCCAACGAGGTGATCGCGAACCGCGCGATCGAGATCCTGGGCGGCACGATCGGATCCAAGGATCCGGTGCATCCGAATGACCACGTGAACATGGGGCAATCCTCGAACGACACTTTCCCCACCGCGATGCATGTCGCCGCCGCGATGACGGCGCGCGACGTGCTGCTGCCGGGGCTTCGCCGGCTGCTGGCCGGGCTCGAACAGAAGTCCGGGGAATTCCGCGACATCATCAAGATCGGCCGGACGCATACCCAGGACGCGACGCCGCTGACGCTCGGCCAGGAATTCTCGGGCTATGCCCAGCAGATCCGCCAGGGGATCGCGCGCATCGAACTTGCGCTGCCCGGCATTTACGAGCTCGCCCAGGGCGGCACCGCGGTCGGCACCGGGCTGAACACGAAAAAGGGCTGGGGCGAAAGGGTGGCGGCCAACATGGCGCGCATCACCGGCCTGCCCTTCGTCACCGCACCCAACAAGTTCGAGGCACTGGCCGCCCATGATGCGATGGTGTTCATGTCGGGCGCGCTCGCGACGGTCGCGGGGTCGTGCTACAAGATCGCCAACGACATCCGGTTTCTGGGCTCGGGCCCCCGCTCGGGGCTGGGCGAGTTGATCCTGCCCGAGAACGAACCGGGAAGCTCGATCATGCCCGGCAAGGTGAACCCGACCCAGGCCGAGGCGCTGACCCAGGTCGCGGCCCATGTCATGGGCAATGACGCGGCGATCAAGTTCGCCGGCTCCCAGGGCCATTTCGAGCTGAACGTCTACAACCCGATGATGGCCTACAACCTGTTGCAGTCGATGCAATTGCTGGGGGATGCCGCCGACAGCTTTACCGAACGGATGCTGCTGGGCATCCAGGCCGACACCGTGCGGATCGAAAAGCTGATGCGGGAAAGCCTGATGCTGGTCACCGCGCTTGCCCCCGAAATCGGCTATGACAACGCCACCAAGGTCGCCAAGGCCGCGCACCGGAATGGCACCACGCTGAAGCACGAGGCGATCGCGCTTGGCTTCGTCGATGAGGCGACCTTTGACCGGGTGGTGCGGCCCGAGCAGATGATCGGCCCGGGCGACTGATGGCGGGGGGCATCGTCAACCTGCGGGCGGCGCGCAAAGCCCGCGAGCGGGCCGAAAAGCGCGCCAAGGGCGACGAGAACGCCGCCAGGTTCGGCCGGACCAAGGAGCAGCGCACGCGCGAAGAGGCGGACGCCGCCCGCGCGCGGGCGCATCTCGACGCCCACCGGCGCGACGAAGAATGAACGGACGGCCCGTCAAGCATTCCCTGACGTTGCGGGGCCACCGGACCAGCGTCTCGCTCGAAGACGTATTCTGGACGGCGTTCCGCGACATCGCCGCCGAGAAGGGCGTCGCGATCAACGCGCTGGCAGCCGAAATCGACGCCGCGCGCGATGTCGAGACCGGGCTTGCCTCGGCGATCCGGGTCTACGTGCTGACCCATTATCGCGGTTAAGGGGGCGCAGACCCGGTTGCGGCAGACCCGGGCGATGACCGATCTGCCATTCTTGCTGCCCGGGGATCATCGCCTGTCGATGGTCAGCCAGATCCCCTGTTTCGAGCGCACGGTCAGATGCGCCACCGGAACCGGCGCGCAGCCCTCGACCGGGGCGAACCGGAACCGCCGCACCAACAGTGCCAGCAAAAGCGCCCCCTCGGCCATCGCGAAACCTGCCCCGGTGCAGACCCGCGGCCCCGCCGAGAACGGGATGTACGCCTCGCGCAGGCCCGCCTGCCCGTTTTCCGTAGCGAAGCGGTCGGGGTTGAAGGCGTCGGGCCGGTCCCAGAGCCGTTCGTGGCGGTGCAGGTGCCAGGGGCTGATGACGATCTGGGATCCCTTCGCCACATCCCGGTCGCGGAAGCGTTCGGCACGCGCCGCCTCGCGCACCATCATCGGCACCGGCGGGTAAAGCCTCAGCGCCTCCCGGAACACGTCGCGGGTGAAGGAGAGCCGCTTGATCTGCGTAAATTCCGGCATCTCGGGCAGCGTCACCGCCTCGGCCGCCACGCGGTCCTGCGCCTCGGGGTGGGTGGCCAGCAGGTAGAGCGCCCAGGCCAGCGCCGAAGCCGATGTCTCGTGCCCCGCGAGAAAGAAGATCGCCACCTGGTCCACCATTTCGGCCGCGTCGAACCCCTGCCCCGTCTCGGGATCGCGCGTCGTCATGATCTTGGTCGCCAGATCGTCGGGCGCGGTGCCCGCCGCGATCCGGGCCGCTCGCGCCCGTGTCAGATCCTCGATCAGCGCGCGGATCGTCCGCGCCGTCGCCCGCGTCCGCGCCCGATGCAGCCGCGGCATCCAGGCCGGCCCCGCAACGAAGGCCGCGAGGTTCAGCAGGGGCTGGCTGCGCTGGTAGTCACGGAAGGCGTGGAACACCGCGCCGGCGGTCTTGTCCTCGATCGGGATCGAGAACAGCGTGCGAAAGATCACGTCGGCCGCGGCGTGGCTGGTGACCGCCTCGATCTCGCGGATACCGGGACGCAGCCGCCGCGCCGCCGCCTCGCCCGCTGCGACCATCGCGGGAAAGGTATCGCGCAAGCGGCCGCCCTCGAAGGCGGGGTCGATGATGCGCCGCTGCCGCGCCCAGGTCGCGCCGTTGGTGACGAAGACCGAGCGCCCCAGAAGCGGCGCAAGCCCCGCCCGCACCCGGTCGGATTTGGGAAAGTCCATCGGCCGCTCCTGCAACACCAGCCGCACGAGGTCGGGCTGATTCACGAGGAAGGAGCGGAAGAAGGGCGTGCGGAACTCGGCCATCTTCGCATGGTAGAGCCGTGCGGGCTGGGCCGAGAGAATGTCGGCCCGGAACCGGCGGAGATAGCCGATCAGCGAGACCTTGTCGGGGCGCGGGACGGGTTTCGGCGGCAGGGTCATGGCACGGTGGCGGTATGGCGGCTGAGGGGGGTCAAGATCCGGCTGGGCGACGGGCTCTGGCCTGCGAAGCGGGCGCCCAGCGTCAGGGGCCCCGCGGTGATCCGGAAATAGTCATAGTCGGCGGGCCGGTCGAAGGCGCAGAGATACTGGAAATGCAGCCGGAAGAACCGCCACCTGAGCGCCCGCAAACGTTCGGGGGTCAGCGTCCGGGTGAACGCGGCCGACAGGATCAGCGGCCAGCGCTGCGGCACGGGGGCGACGCCCGAAACGGCCACCGGATCGCAAAGCGCAAAGGCGCAGCCATCGCCCGGCGCGGTCACGTCCACCCAGGGGATGCGCCCCTGCCCCGCCATCAGCGCCAGGTCGGCGCGCAGGCGCCAGGCCCGCGGCAGGAAGCTGACCATCGGCACCACCTGCCCCAGCGTCAGCAGCGACAGCGCCGGGCCATCCCCGGGCACGCGCCCCGCCCGCAGCAGGTCGGCCAGCACCGAGACGGCAAGATGGGCGCCCGAGGAATGGCCGACCACCAGAACCTCGTCCACGTCCTCGGCCAGCGCTGCGGCGATCCGGTCGGCAAAGAGTGCAAGCCGGGTCTCCAGTTCGGGCGGATAGGCCCCGCCGCGGCTGGCCGCATGGGCGAAATCATGCATCAGGTACCAGGCGAAGACACGGCTGTCCCTTGCCCGGAACCAGGCCAGCACAGGCCAGACCGCCGCCAGCCCCAGCCATCCGGCAAAGGGCAACCCGGTCAGCGCCAGCAGCGCGCCAAGGCCCCGTGCAACCGCCAGCGCGATGGCCAGCTGGGCAAGCAGAAACGCGATGGGATAAAGCGCGGCGATGGTCGGACCCTTTCTCAGGCGGACCAGCCGGAACAGCGCGCCCGAGCCGAGATAGGCCCAGGCGGTGCGGACAAGCTGGCCATAGGTTCCCGGGATCGAGGGCGACATCGAGGCACGCACGATGTCCGACCAGACCAGCACCTCGATCCGCGCCGCGACCTCGGCGCCCTCGATCCGCGCGCGCACCTGCCACGCCTCGGGGCGCGCGCCGGGGGCGATCGCGATCTCGTGGCCCGAGAACCGCGCCTGCGCGGCGGCCTCGCTGCGGTAAAGCTCGCGGTAGCGGCGCGGGGGGAACGGATCGTAGCCGGGGATATAGAGCACCCGCCGCCGCCTTACACTCGATGCGCCGCCCGCCATGCCGCCCCGCCCCCCTTGCCTGCCGCTCTGGAAAGCCCGAGGCGATCAACCAAGCGTTGCCAGTCCCGGGAAGGTTTCCAGCAGCCAGTAGCTGAACGCGCTGAAGGCGCCGGTGACCAGCGCAAGGCCTACCGCGACCAGCAGCGTGCCCATCACCTTTTCGATCAGGCCCATATGGCGCTTGAGCCGGTTCATCACCGTCATTGACCGCTGGATGAACACGGCCGCCAGAACGAAGGGTATCCCCAGCCCCGCCGCATAGACCCCAAGCAGCACCGTGCCGCGGGTGACCGACGCCTCGGACGCCGCCAGCGACAGGATCGCACCAAGCTGCGGCCCGATGCAGGGCGTCCAGCCAAAGGCAAAGGCAAGGCCCAGCAGATAGGCCCCCAACGCCGATCCGCCCCGGTCGCCCGCATCCAGCCGCGCTTCGCGGTCGAGGATCGGGATGCGGAAGAGCCCAAGGAAATGCAAGCCGAAGACGATCACCATCACGCCCGCGATCCGCGCGAACCACACCTGGTTCTGCAGGAAGAACGCACCGAAGGCCGAGGCGGTGAAGCCCAGCAGCAGGAACACCGTCGACAGCCCGAGCACGAAGAACAGTGCCGGCAACAGCGCACGCCGCCGTGCCCCGGTCTCGCCGGTGAGTTCGCCCATGCTGATCCCGCCCATATAGGCCAGGTAGGGCGGCACAATTGGCAGGACGCAGGGGCTGAGAAAGCTCAGAAGCCCCGCGGCCAGCGCCACCAGCATGGCGGGCAGAAGCCCCGCGTCGATCAGCTCGATTCCGAACATCCCGCCTCCTTGTCCGCCTTGGGCTTAGCCCAAGCCGGGCCATTCGTCACGCTGCCCGGCCTCACAAAGCCGTGGACATGGCGACGCAACGGGCCTAGTCCCGCGCGGATGATGGTCTCGGTGGAAATCGACACGCGGGGATTGCGCTGTCCCTTGCCCGTTCTCAGGGCGCGCAAGGCGCTGGACGGGCTTGCCAGCGGGGACGTGCTGCGGCTTTGGGCCGACGATCCGATCGCGGTGATCGACATCCCGCACTTTTGCCAAGAGGCCGGACACGAGGTCATCGCGGTGGAGGAAACAGCGGATGCCCAGATCTATCTGATCCGCCGCGGGTAACCCGGCCCCCGCAGGGGCCGGGCGATCTGATCCACGCTCAGCGGCCGAGCGACCACCAGCCACGCTTGCGCGTTGCAGACTCGCTGGCCTTTTCGGCCCCGGCGTCGCTTTGATCGGCGGGCTCGGGCGTCGGCGCCTCGGCCACCGGTTCTTCGGCCACGGTTTCTGCTGCCGCCGGTTCTTCGGCCACAGGGGCCTGGGCCAGGGCCGGCTCGGGTTCCGCAGCAGGCGCGGGCGCGGCGGCGGGCGCCTCGGTTATGGGCTCGGCGGCCGGTTCGGCGGCGGACGCCTCGGCGGTCACGGGTTCGGGCCCGGCCTCCGTATCGGCCCTGGTCGTCTTGCCTCGGCGCGGCCGGCGCGTACGTGACTTCTTCGGCGCCGCCTCGACAGGCTCGGCTTCGGGCGCTGCCTCGGCCTCGGTCTCGTCGTCGGCATCCTGCGCATCGGCCTCGTCAGCATCCGCATCCGCGACGGACTCGTATCCATCGGCGGACATCGCGTCGCCCATCTCGCCGTTCTGGCCGGGCTTCTTGCGGCGGCGGCGGCGGCGGCGGCTCTTCTTGGGCTTGTCGTCGCCGTCGGCGGCGGGGGACGCCTCTTGCACCTCCGGCGCCTCGATCTCGTCGGGCTCCTCGGCAAGGTCGGGCATGTCCGATGTATCGACCGAGATCACCGGTGCGCTGACCTCGGGCACGGCCCGGGTGGCGGTCTTGAACCGTTCGATCGAGAAGTCGGGCGAGATCAGGAAGGCGTCCGCCTCGATCCGCACCGACAGCCCATAGCGCGCCTCGATCTGCGCCACGTGTTCCCGCTTCTGGTTCATCAGGAAGTTCACGACGCTGATCGGCGCCTTGAGCAGCACCTCCTTGGAGCGGCCGCGCACGCCCTCTTCCTCGATCTGGCGAAGGATCGACAGCGCCAGGTTGTCGTCGGACCGGATCAGGCCCGTGCCGTGACAATGCGGACAGGGCTGGGTCGTCGCCTCGATCATGCCGGGGCGCAGCCGCTGGCGGCTCATCTCCAGGAGGCCAAAGCCCGAGATGCGGCCCACCTGGATGCGGGCGCGGTCGTTCTTGAGCTTTTCCTTCAGGCGCTTCTCGACGGCGGCGTTGTTCTTGCGCTCTTCCATGTCGATGAAGTCGATGACGATCAGCCCGGCAAGGTCGCGGAGGCGAAGCTGGCGGGCAACCTCTTCAGATGCCTCCAGGTTGGTCTTGAGCGCGGTCTCCTCGATCGAGCCTTCCTTGGTCGCCCGGCCCGAGTTCACGTCGATGGCGACCAGCGCCTCGGTGACGCCGATGACGATGTAGCCGCCCGATTTCAGCTGGACGGTCGGGTTGAACATCGAGGACAGGTAGCTCTCCACCTGGAACCGCGCGAACAGCGGCATCGCCTCGGTGTAGTGCTTCACGTTCTTGGCGTGGGACGGCATGATCATCTTCATGAAGTCCTTGGCCACGCGGTAGCCGCGCTCGCCCTCGACCAGAACCTCGTCGATCTCGCGGCTATAAAGGTCGCGGATCGACCGCTTGATCAGATCGCCTTCCTCGTAGATCGGCGCGGGCGCGATGGATTTCAGCGTCAGCTCGCGGATCTGTTCCCACAACCGCTGCAGGTATTCGTAGTCGCGCTTGATCTCGGACTTGGTGCGCTGCGATCCAGCGGTGCGGATGATCAGGCCGGCGCCCTCGGGCACCTCGAGTTCTGCCGCGATCTCCTTGAGTTTCTTGCGATCCACGGCGTTGGTGATCTTGCGCGAGATGCCGCCCCCGCGCGCGGTGTTCGGCATCAGCACGCAGTAGCGCCCCGCCAGCGACAGGTAGGTCGTCAGCGCCGCGCCCTTGTTGCCGCGCTCTTCCTTGACCACCTGGACCAGCATGATCTGCCGGACCTTGATGACCTCCTGGATCTTGTAGCGCCGGAGCCGCGGCTTGGGCCGGCGGATTTCCTCGGCCACGTCCTCCTCGGCGACGGATTCGATATGGTCGTCGCGATCGGCGGCATCGGCCACGATCTCGACGGTCTCGTCCACCTCCGCGGGCGCCTCGGCGTCGGTCTCGTCACGGCCCGGGCGGCGCGCGGGCTTGCGGCGGCGGGTCGATTTGCGCGGCCGGTTGTCGTCGCCCGCGTCGGCATCGCCCGGGGCGGCGACGGGACCGGGTGCCTCGTCCTCCTCGCCCAGGTCGACGACATCCATGCCCGGGATGCTCGCAGGCTCACGGGTCTCTACGGGGTCGTCGCTGCGGGCGGCCGCGGCGATGGTCACGTGGGGCGCGTCGTCCTCGTCATCCGGCTCGGGCGAATCACCCTCCGGTTGCGCGCCTTCATCCTCGCCGCCCTCTGCCGCGTCGGACTGGGCGTCATCGGACAGGGCCGCGTCCTCGCCGGCCTCGGTCCGCGGCTTGCGGCGCGACCGGGTCCGGCGCTTGGACTTGGGCTTTTCACCCGTCTCGTCCTCGTCCATCTCTTCGGCAAGCGCGCGCTCTTCGGCGAGCAGCGCCTCGCGGTCGGCCACCGGGATCTGGTAGTAGTCCGGATGGATTTCCGAGAACGCCAGGAAGCCGTGGCGGTTGCCACCGTAATCCACGAAGGCCGCCTGAAGCGAGGGCTCGACCCGGGTAACTTTCGCTAGATAGATGTTGCCGGCGAGTTGACGTTTGTTGACGCTTTCGAAGTCGAAATCGTCAACCCTGTTTCCGTCCACCACGACCACGCGGGTTTCCTCCGCGTGGGTGGCGTCGATAAGCATTTTCTTTGCCATGTCAATTCTTTGCACCACGGCGGACCGGCTGTCCCCGGAGGGGCCAGGCGGCGCGGTGGGTGTCTTGTTGGGGCGAGGGCGCACGCGAAAGGACGGAGGACGGCGTCTGGCCAGCCCGTTCCGTGCCTGATGTTCGTGGCGCGCTCCATCGCGGTTCGTCTCCGATACCGCATGGGGGCGCGGCATCCGTTGGTGGGACCCGGCGGCCTGTGGGGCCCCGGGGATGCGGTGGGCCCTTGCGGAACCCGATCGGTCTGTTTCGTGCTGGTCCGGGACATGTCGCCGCGGGACGCGCGAAAGACAGCGAAACTCAACATAGGCGGCCGCCCGTCCCTCGGGTCGAACTGCCGTCATGCGACATTAGCGGCACTGGCCGGGCAAATACAATGCCTTTTTCCGCAGCGTCCCGGCTCAGAGATAGTCCGAGCGGCTGAGCCCGTACTTGGCCATCTTCTCGTTAAGCGTGCGCCGGGGCAGGCAAAGCTCTTCCATGACGCTTGCGATCGAGCCCTTGTGCCGGCGCATGGTGTTGTCGATCAGCATCCGCTCGAACGCCTCGACATATTCCTTGAGCGGCTTGCCTTCCGTCGTCATCACCGGCCGCGTCGCCTCGTTGTCGGCCATCAGAAGGCTGGCGATCGTGCCCGAGCCGCGGCGGTTCTGCAGCACCGCGCGTTCGGAGATGTTTATCAGCTGGCGCACGTTGCCGGGCCAGGGCGCCTGCATCAGCTGTGCGGCCTCCTGCGCGGTCACTTCGGGGGCGTCGCAGCCATATTCCTCGGAGAACTGTTCGCTGAGGCGGTTGAACAGCGTCAGGATATCCTCGCCCCGGGTGCGCAGCGGCGGCAGGGTGATCTTCATCGCCGCGAGGCGGAAATATAGATCGGGGCGCAGGACATCCTCGACGGTCTTGTCCTGCTCCTGCAGGTTCGACACGGCGATGATCCGGGTTTCGGCGGGGATGCCCTGCTCGTTGATGAAGGTCAGAAGACGGGCCTGCAGCGCGGGCGACAGCGCCTCGATGTCCTCCAGGCACAGCGTGCCGCCGCGCGCCTCCTCGACCGCGGGCAGCGCGCCACCCTCTTCGACGGGGCCGAACAGCCGCGCGGAAAGATCTTCTGGCGCGTAGGCCGCGCAGGCC
The DNA here is from genome assembly GCF_004342445.1 of Rhodovulum euryhalinum. Lineage (GTDB taxonomy): Bacteria > Pseudomonadota > Alphaproteobacteria > Rhodobacterales > Rhodobacteraceae > Rhodovulum > Rhodovulum euryhalinum. Next base: position 157,546 of record NZ_SLWW01000009.1, on the reverse strand, counting down.
ATCTGGACGAATTTCTTGCCCGCACGTGGGCCCACCGCATGCAGCGCATGCGCCACCAGCGTCTTGCCGGTACCGGTCTCGCCGTCGATCAGCACATGCCCGTCGGCCTGGCCAAGGTCGAGAATGTCCTCGCGCAGCCGGTCCATCACCGGCGACGACCCGATCAGCTTCTTGAACAGCACCGAACCGTCGCCCAGTTCCCGCCGCAGCGCCCGGTTGTCCAGCGTCAGCCGCCGCGCCTGGCTGGCGCGCTTGGCAAGCTCGGTCATCCGGTCGGGATTGAACGGTTTTTCCATGAAGTCGTAGGCGCCGATCCGCATCGCCTCGACCGCCATCGGCACGTCGCCATGGCCGGTGATCAGGATCACCGGCAGCGTGGAATCAAGGCTCATCAGCTTTTTCAGGAACGAGATTCCATCCATGCCCGGCATCTTGATGTCGGTGACGACGACGCCCGGGTAGTCGGGACCGATCTCCTTCAGCGCGTCCTCGGCACGGGCGAAGGTGGCGGTCTCGAACCCGCTCAGCGACAGCCACTGGCTGATCGACTGGCGCATGTCCTGTTCGTCGTCGACGATGGCGATCTTCATGGCCTGGGGCATCGATTCACTTCACTCCGCGGCTTCCATGTCCTGACCCAATATGGGGAGCTGGACCTCGAATACAGCCCCGCCCTCGCGGCCGTTCCGCGCGGTCAGGCGCCCGCCGAGATCGTTCACGATTCCCGACGAGATGGCCAGACCAAGGCCGATCCCGTCGCCGGGCTGCTTGGTGGTATAGAAAGGTTCGAACAGATTATCGAGATCCTCGATCCCGTGGCCGTTGTCGCGCACGGTCAGCGTCGCGGTCTCGCCCGCCGACAGGATCACGTCGATCTGCGGCTGCTCGGTGTCGCGTGTGGCATCGAATGCGTTGCGCAGCAGGTTGATGATCACCTGTTCCAGCCGCACCCGGTCGGCCATCACCATCACCCGCTCGCGCGGCAGCGTCCGGGTGATGGTGACCTTGCGGCGCTTGAGCTGGGGTTCCATCATCGACAGGGCACCGGACACGCACGATCGTACGTCCAGCGGCTCGAACGCGTGGCCGCCCTTGCGGGCATAGCTTTTCAACTGGCGGGTGATCGCGCCCATCCGCTCGATCAGGTCGTCAATGCGCTGGAAGGACGACAGCGCCTCGTCCGGGCGCTTGCGCTGCAACAACAACCTTGCGCCGGCCAGATAGGTCTTCATCGCGGCCAGCGGCTGGTTCAACTCGTGGCTGACCGCGGCCGACATCTCGCCCAGGGCGGCCAGTTTCGAGCTTTGCGCCAGCGTCTGTTCGGCGACCTGAAGGTTCTGCTCGGCCCGCTCGCGTTCGGCGATCTCGCGTTGCAGGCGCGCGTTCAGTTCACGCAGTTCGGCGGTCTCGCGCTGGAACACGATCGAACGCAGCTGCGCGCGCCGCGACATCAGGTAGAAGGTTCCCGCCAGCAGCATCGCGAACCCCATGATCTCGAGCGCCAGGACCGAGTTCACCTTGTCGCGGATGGACACATAGGTGGTGAAGGACACGATCCGCCAGCCGCGGAACGGGATGCGCGCATCGTTGCGCATCACCGCCTCGCCCATCAGATAGGCATCGGGCGGCAGCGCCCCCCAGTCGGCGGTGGCCTGCAACGCGCGCCGGATCGCCGAGGGCGGCGAACGGACCGCCAGCGCCTCCTCGACCGTGCGCCCGCGCCAGCGCGGTTCGGTCGACAGGATGATCTGACCCTCGCTGTCGGTGACGATGATCGCATCCGCAATGCCTGCCCAGCTCTTTTCGAACTTGGCCAGATCGACGCCCACCACGATCACGCCGGTCTGCTTGCGCTCGACGGTGATCGCGCGGGAATAGGTGAAGGTGAATGCCCCCGCCTCGGTGCGCGAGGTGATGAAGACTGTTTCGTTCGACCGCTGCGCCTCGACGAAGAACGCCGCGTTCCTGAGATTGGTGCCGATCTTGGCGCGGTCGGTCGCTGCCACCACCCGGCCGGATACATCCAGCAGCATCAGTTCGGCCGCGCCGATCTCGTCCAGGTAGGAAATGAGCCGCTGCGAGCTTTGCGAGAAATCGGCGGTGTTGAGCGCCTGGATCAGCGTCGGGTCGCGCGACAGCAACAGCGGCACCACCGAGGCGCGCTGCAACTCGCTGACCACGTTGCCCGAATAAAGCGCCAGCCGCACCTGCGCCCGGTTCCGCGTGCTGTCGGTAAAGCGTTCGGTCAGCCAGCCATTGGTCACCCAGACCGTGACAACAGCGACCACGACCAGCAGCAGCAGCGCGATGCGCTTGCGCCACGCGCCCCCCTCGGGCGGGCGGACGGTCCCGGGCTGCGGAAAGTAATCCAGCTGCATGGGCAAAGGTTACGCCCAGCGCGCCATACGCTCAAGCACGGGCCGGTCAGGCAAGCGCGAGCGCGCCGACCAGCGAGCGGAAAAGCGCCGCCCCGTCGGTGCCGCCATGGGCGGGCTCGGCGGCGCGCTCGGGATGCGGCATCAGCCCCAGCACCCGGCGGTTCTCGCTGAGGATTCCAGCGATGTCGGCCACCGATCCGTTGGGATTGTCGCAATAGGTGAAGGCGACCCGGCCCTCGGCCCGGAGCCGCGCGACCAGGTCGGCATCGGCCACGTAATTGCCGTCGTGATGGGCGATGGGAATGGTGATCCGCTGCCCCCCGGTATAGCCCGCGGTAAAGGCGCTGTCGGCGGTTTCCACCGTCAGATCAACGGGCTTGCAGACGAATTTCAGCCCCGCATTGCGCATCAGCGCGCCGGGCAGGATGCCGGTCTCGGTCAGCACCTGAAAGCCGTTGCAGATACCCAGCGCATAGCCGCCCCGGTGGGTGTGCTCGATCACCGCCCGCGTGATCGGCGAGCGCGCGGCGATCGCGCCGCAGCGCAGGTAGTCGCCGAACGAGAACCCGCCGGGGATGCCCACCACGTCGACGCCCGCGGGCAGCGCGTCGTCCTTGTGCCAGACCATCGTGACCTCGGCGCCCGCGTTGCGGAAGGCCACCGCCAGGTCGCGGTCGCAGTTCGATCCCGGGAAGACGAGAACGGCAGCTTTCATGGCGGTCTCCCTCGGCCTCAGCCGATCTCGATGTCGTAGCGTTCGATGACCGTGTTGGCGAGCAGCTTCTCGCACATCTCGCGTACCTGCGCCTCGGCGGTGGCGCGGTCGGTCGCGGCCAGGTCGAGGTCGATCACCTTGCCCTGGCGCACCTCGCCCACCCCCTGAAAGCCGAGTGTGCCCAGCGCATGGGCCACGGCCTGACCCTGCGGATCGAGAACGCCGTCCTTGAGCATCACGTGAACGCGGGCCTTCATCTGTCGTCCTTCCCTGGCTGGACCGGGCCCCGGGCGGCACAGCCGCCGCGGGTCCGTCGGTTCGGATCATCTGCGCCTGTTCTTGCCGCGGGCGCCGTCGCGTGTGGGGTCATGTCCGGGGCGGGTTTGTGATGACACAAGCCGGACACGCTTACCCTTTCAATTGATGAGGGTGGGCTTCGTCGGATGGGTGACATTCGTCGGCAGCACGCCCAGGCGCTTGGCCACCTCGGTATAGGCATCCGTCAGGCTGCCCAGGTCGCGGCGGAACACGTCCTTGTCCAGATGCGCGCCGGTCTTGATGTCCCACAGCCGGCAGCTGTCGGGGCTGATCTCGTCGGCCACGACAAGGCGCATGTAGTCGCCATCCCAGATGCGGCCGATCTCGATCTTGAAATCCACCAGTTTGATACCGACGGCCATCATCACACCCGAGAGGAAGTCGTTGACCCGAAGCGCCAGCGCCACCATGTCGTCGAGATCCTGCTGCGATGCCCAGCCGAACGCGATGATATGTTCTTCGGTGACCAGCGGATCGCCCAGTCCGTCGTCCTTGTAGTAGAACTCGACGATCGGGCGCGGCAGCGGCGTGCCCTCCTCGATGCCCAGACGCTTGGACATCGACCCGGCGGCGGTGTTGCGCACCACGACTTCCAGCGGGATGATCTCGACCTGGCGGATCAGTTGTTCGCGCATGTTGATGCGCTTGATGAAATGCGTCGGCACGCCGATCGCGTTCAGCCCGGACATGAAGAACTCGGACAGGCGGTTGTTCAGAACACCCTTGCCCTCGATCACGTCGTGCTTTTCCGCGTTGAAGGCGGTGGCGTCGTCCTTGAAATACTGCACCAGCGTGCCGGGCTCGGGGCCCTCGTACAGGATCTTCGCCTTGCCCTCGTAGATCTTCTTGCGCCTTGCCATGGATACTCCGAATCCGGATGGCGCGGGAGACGGCCGCCCCGCACACTTGTGCTGCGCTTTTAGGGCAACGGCCGTCCTGCCGCAAGGCGGCGCTGCAGGACCTCTGGCGCGGCGGCGTTGCCGCCCGCGACGCAACGTCAAAGCGGGAAAAGAGGTGCCCAAGACCATCGGATGCCTTGACGTATGCAATCGTATACATGAATTCACCCGCGCCGGCAGAATACCGGTCGCCTCTGGGTTGCCGGGGCGCAACATGACAAGGCCCGGCAGAGGCCGAAAGGGAACAAATATGGACCACCCGACGCTGGACATTCCAGCCCCCGTCCGAACCGCCGTACGGGAAACCATCCTCGCCTCGCGCGAACGTATCTGGCACACGCTGATCGACTTCGAACGCTGGCCCGCCTGGAACGCGGCCTTCCGGCGGGTCGAACTCGACGGCCCGCTGGCCAATGGCGCCCGCGTGATCTGGACCAGCATGCACGGACTGTCCTTCCGCACCGTAATCGACGACCTCGTCCCCTGCGCGCGGATCGGCTGGTCGGGGCGGTCCGGCACGGTCCGGGCAGGCTATGTGCTGACGCTGGACCCCCGCGGCGGGGCGACGCTTGCCACACTCGAGGCGTCGATCGAATCCGGCCTCGCGCAGCTGATTCCCGATTTCACCGAACGCGCGCTCAAGGCCGGGCTCAGGCGCGGCCTTGCCGCCCTGCGGCGCGAAACCGAACGCAAGCCCGCCTGAGCCGCAAGAACCGGGCCCGAAGGCCAGCCTGCCCCTAGGCATCGGCCCGTTCTTCCCTTAAATGGCTTTCGAACCGGAATCCCAGGAGGGCCAGACCCCGATGACCACCTTCGACGACCGCGAGAACGCCTTCGAGAACAAGTTCGCCCACGACTCCGAACTGCAATTCAGGGCCGAAGCCCGGCGCAACAAGCTGTTGGGCCTCTGGGCGGCCGGGCTGATGGGGCTGTCGGAAGAGGCTGCGCTTGATTACGCCAAGGAAGTCGTCAAGGCCGATTTCGAAGAGGCCGGCGACGAGGATGTCTACCGCAAGGTGGCGGGCGATCTCGGCACCAAGGCCGACGAGGCCACGATCCGCGCCAAGATGGCCGAACTGATGGCGGTGGCGAAAGAGCAGATCATGACCGAAAGCTGAGGCCCCGGCGCCTCGGTGGGGGAGGCTTGCCAGCCCCGTCCCCTCGTGCCCGACCGGCGGCCGCCTTTCGGCGGGCAGCCGTCCCGTTTCCAGAGGACGTGACCGATGACCGACGCGCTTTCCCGCATGCTCGAGACCCGCGACTGGCTGATGGCCGATGGCGCCACGGGCACCAACCTCTTCAACATGGGGCTTTCGTCGGGCGAGGCGCCGGAGTTCTGGAACACCGATGAACCCGACAAGATCCGCGCGCTCTATCGCGGCGCGGTCGAGGCCGGATCGGACATCTTCCTGACCAACAGCTTCGGCGGCAACGCCGCGCGGCTGAAGCTGCACGATGCGCAGGGCCGCGTGGGCGAGTTGAACCGGATTGCCGCCGAACTGGGCCGCGAGGTGGCCGAGGCCGCGGACCGGCCGGTGGTCGTGGCAGGCTCGATCGGCCCCACCGGCGAGATCATGCAGCCGATGGGGCCGCTCTCCCATGCCGCGGCGGTCGAGATCTTCCACGAGCAGGCCGAGGCGCTGAAGGCAGGCGGCGCCGACGTGCTCTGGGTCGAGACGATCAGCGCGGCCGAAGAACTCAAGGCCGCCGCCGAGGCCTGCAAGCTGGCAGACATGCCCTGGTGTGGCACGATGAGCTTTGACACGGCGGGGCGCACGATGATGGGCATGACCTCGGCCGATCTGGTCGAACTGGTCGAAAAGCTGTCTTGGAAACCACTGGCCTTCGGCGCGAATTGCGGTGTCGGCGCCTCGGACCTTCTGCGCACGGTGCTGGGCTTTGCGGCGGCCGGAACCGAACGTCCGATCATCGCCAAGGGCAACGCGGGCATCCCGAAATACATGGACGGCCACATCCACTACGACGGCACGCCGGACCTCATGGCCGATTACGCGGTGCTTGCGCGCGATTGCGGTGCGACGATCATCGGCGGCTGCTGCGGCACCACGCCCGAGCACCTGAGGGCAATGCGCGCTGCGCTGGAAACCCGCCCCCGCGGGCCGCGCCCCAGCCTTGACGAGATCGCCCAGCGGCTGGGCGGGTTCTCCTCGGCCTCGGACGGCACCGGCGATACCGGCGACACGCCCGAGCGCCACAGGCGCCGCCGGCGCAGTTAAGGCTTCGGCCCTAGAACAGTGCCAGCACCAGCGCGACCCCGGCAAGCGACAGCAACAGCTCGCGGCTGAACGGCTCGGTCCGGTCATGTTTCCAGAACGCCGCGAGACTGCCCAAGGCCATCAGCGCACAGAGATCGGCGTAAAGTGCCATGCTCATTCCTCGGCTCTCCAGGCGTCGAGCGCGGGATTGGGCCTTGTACCGCCGCCCGAAGGCGTCTGCGCGGGCGCCATGGAACGCGGCCCCGATTGCGGCGCCGATGCCGACCCCACGCCGCCCTGCCTCAGTTCGCCCAGCGTGCGCAGGTTCTCGACCACCGCCGGGGCGCGCACCATCGTCTCGGCGATCGAGCGCTGGAACTCCTGCCCCTTGGCCTGGTAGCGCGAGCCGAAATAAAAGCTGATGATCGCCCCCAGAAGCCACCACAGCGGCTCGGGCACCAGCGCAACCCCCTGCATCCGCGCGGCGAACCAGACCGGATCAACCATCGCCGAAACCCCCAGGAACACGGTTCCAAGCGCCAGCAGCGGGCGCGGCAGCCGGTTCATCCCGTCGATGATCCGATCGAAGAGGCTGGGATGGGGAAGCGAGAATTCCTGGGCGAACTGTCCCAGCGCGGCGCGCTGCAATTCGGCCGCGCGCTGGTCGGCGGCCTCGGAATTGACGCGGAACACCTCGGCCGCCTCGGCGACGACGTTGCGCCCGCCGCCGAACAGGATGGCCGCCAGTCCGTGAATCAATGCCATGTCGCTGTCCTTTCGCGATGCTCGGCTTCGGTCAGATGGTAACGGACCGAGATGAACTCCTCGGCGCGGAGGATCCAGCCGCCCTTGCCGCCATCGCGGCGGCAGGCAAACTTGCGGCTGGCCGGCCGGCGGTCGGCGAGCGCATAGTAGTAGTTGCGCCGGGCGATCCCGTAGGCGTCGACGATATGATCAGGCGCGGCGGCGGCGGCGGTTTCCGCGGCCTGCTGTGTCTGCGGCCCGATCGCGCCGTCGATCGCGATGCGCTGGCCCATGTCGTTGAACAGCCGCTGCAGGATCCGCACCGCATTCGCGCCCGCGTTCACATACATGTCAAAGACCGATGCGTGCAGGATGTCTGGCAACAGATGGATTTGCGGCCGTTGGAAATAGTGTTCGATGAAGATCCGGACCGCGTCCTCGGGTTCGAGCGCGCGCAGATCGTCTTCGGTCACCAGCCCATCGCCGGTCAGATCGCCGTCCAGCCGCCTCAGCGTGCCCAGCGTAACCCCGTGATTGGTCGCCCCTCCGGGATCGTCCGGGTCGTTCACGAACCCGCCCTCGCGGGTGACGATTTCCTTGGCAAGCTGTTCGACGGTTCGCATCCATACCCCCCGTTCGTCTTTCGAAGCGGGGACATTCTGGTTCAGGTGCGGTTAACGCCGCCCGAGACCAGCGCACGCAGCATCAACACCGCCGATAGCGGCCAACGCCACCGGAGCTTTCGCCACACGGGCAAGGGTTCAGTGCGGGTCATAGTCCCCGCCGACGCGTCGGGGTCTCTGCATCGCGACGCGGCAAATGAAACGGATCGGTTCCGGGCGGCGCGGGGTCGCGCGCCCTCCTCCACGCGGTGTGCGTGGATTCCTAGCTGCCGCCGGGCGGCTCATCCTCGGCGTGGCGGTAGACACCCTGTTCCTTCAGCGCATCCACAACCTCGCGGGGCATGTAGCTTTCGTCGTGCTTGGCCAGGATCTCGGTCGCGACGAAAGTGCCCTCGATCAGCATACCGGTCCCGATCATGCCCTGGTTTTCCGAAAACAGGTCGGGCAGCACGCCGGTATATGTCACAGGCACCGTGGCGCCGCCATCGGTGACGTTGAACCGGATCGTCTCGCCCTGCCCGCGCTGCAGGCTGCCCGCCTCGACCAGCCCGCCGATGCGGAACACCTCGGTCGGGGCGGGCGGCGCCTCGACGATCTGGGACGGCGAGCGGAAGAAGTTGATCCCGTCGCGCATGGCATAGCCGATCAGACCCGTCGACACTGCCAGCGCCACGAAGGCCACCAGGATGATCTGCACCCGACGTCGTTTTTTCAGTCCGCGCATCCGTCTCTCTCCGTCAGGGGAAGCACGGCGCCAGCATCAGCCCCGTCTCCTCCGCGATCCCCAGCATCAGGTTGGCGTTCTGCACCGCCTGCCCCGACGAGCCCTTGGTCAGGTTGTCGAGCGCGGCGATCACCAGCGCCCGCCCCGCCCGGCGGTCCGCCACCACACCGATATGCACGAAGTTGGATCCGCGCACGTGCCGGGTGGAGGGATGTTCGCCGAACGGCAGAACCTGAATGAAAATCTCATCTTCATACGCGCTTGCCAAGGTGTCATGGATCGCACGCGCCTCGCCCTTCAGCCAGACGGTCGCCAGAATCCCCCGGTTCGCAGGGATCAGGTGGGGGGTGAACATGACCTCGACCGGGCGCCCGGCGGCCCTGGAAAACTCCTGGTCGAACTCGCCCAGGTGCCTGTGAATCCCGCCCGCCGAATATGCGTGGAACCCTTCCGACAACTCGGCGTGCAACAGGTTCTCCTTCAGCGCCCGCCCCGCACCCGAGACCCCCGCCTTGAGGTCGATCACAATCTCGTCAAGGTCGATCACGCCCGCCTCGATCAGCGGCCGGATGGCGTATTGCCCCGTCGCGGCGTTGCATCCCGTGCCCGCCACCAGCCGCCCGGCCCGAATCTCTTCGCGATAGAACTCGGTCAGGCCATAGATCGCCTCGGCCTGCAACTCGGGCGCCGCATGGGGCTTGCCATACCATTTCTCGTAGGCGGCCGGGTCGCGCAGCCGGAAATCCGCCGACAGGTCGACGATCTTCAGATCACGCGGCAACCCGCGGATCACCTCCTGGCTGGTCGCATGGGGCAGCGCGCAAAAGCACAGATCGACAGCCGAAAAGTCGATCTCCTCGATCTTCACAAGGTCCGGCAGGTCGAGGTGGCGCAGGTGCGGAAACACGGCGGCCATCGGCTGGCCCGCCTTGCGCTCGCCGGACAGCGCCGCAATGCGCAATTCCGGATGGGTGGCGATCAGCCGGACTAGCTCGGCCCCGGTATAGCCCGAGGCCCCCAGGATGGCGACGGAATGGGTCATGGGATTTCCCCGCGATGTCGGACAGGTATCTAGACGCGAATGAGCCCGCCCGCAATCAGGCGGCGCGGAATTCGATGCGCCGTCGCAGGAATTGCGTGGCCTTGTTCGACACCGACACCGGGTCGCCGGTCGTCAGGAACATCGACTCGGTGCCCGATCCAATCATGTCCGGGTGCCGGTCGAGATAGTCCGCCAGGCTTTCGGCCACGAGGTCGGCCTGGGAATAGACCTTGACCCCCGGTCCCAGCGCATCCTGGAAGGTGGCCTCCATCAGCGGGTAATGGGTACAGCCCAGGATCGCCGCCTCGGGGTGCGGCATCCGCCGTTTCAGCGCCTCGACGTGGGACCGCACCAGCGCCTCGGCGAGCATCTCGTCGCCCGCCTCGATCGCATCCACCACGCCCCCGCAGGGCTGCGCCTCGACATCGACGCCGATGGCGCGGAACGCCAGTTCCCGCTGGAAGGCGCGCGAGGCCACGGTTGCGGGCGTGGCGAACAGCGCCACGTGTTTCACCGCCACCTCGCGCGGCGGGGAATTGTCGCCCCATTGCCGCTCGGTCAGCGCCTCGATCAGCGGGACGAAGACCCCCAGAACCCGCTTGTCGCCGGGCACCCAGCTTTCCTGCATCCGCCTCAACGCCGCGGCCGACGCGGTGTTGCAGGCCAGGATCACCAGGTCGCAGCCCGCATCGAACAGGCGCGTCACGGCGGCGGTGGTCAGGTTGAACACATCCTCGGCGTTGCGCACGCCATAGGGGGCATGGGCATTGTCGCCGAAATAGACAAAGGGCACATGCGGCAACCGCCGCGCGACGGCGTCCAGCACCGTAAGCCCGCCCAGACCGGAATCGAACACACCAACCGCCATGGCCTGCCTCTTGCGCTGCGCCTCTGCCCGGTCCGGGCCCCCATGAAAGGGCGGAACCCGGCGCCGTTTTCCCACTCATATGTCGAGTTGCGCGGGAAATCCATCGCCGCAATTCACGTGGACATCGCAGCCGCTATTCGGCCGCCTGCCGCAGCCCCTCGCTCCCCGCCCGGAACGCCGCCAGCAACGAGGCGCGCCGCTCGGCCGCCTCGACCTCGGCCTTCGCCTTGACCGGGCCGAAGCCTTTCACCGAAAGGGGCAATTCGGCCAGCGCCACCGCAGCCTCCAGCCGGTCGGGCGTCAGCCCCGCCAGCACCTCCGCCATGTCCGACTCGTAGACCCGGATCGCCGCCCGCTCGCGCCGCCGCTCTTCCTGCCAGCGGAACGGATCGAGCGGCGTTCCCCTCAACCGCCGCATCCCCGCCAGCACCCGGAATCCCCGGTCCATCCACGGCCCGAAGCGCCGCTTGGCGGGCCGCCCGTCCGGCCCCTTGCCCCCCAGGAAGGGCGGCGCCAGCAGGTAGGTGATCTCGAACTCGCCCGCGAATTCCGCGCGCGCCTTCGCGGCGGTCTGCAAATGCAGCCGCGCGACCTCGTATTCGTCCTTGTAGGCCAGCAGCTTGTGGTAGCCCCTGGCCACTGCCTCCTTCAGCCGCGGGTCGGACATCTTGTCGACAAGGCGCCGGTAGCGCCGCGCGAGGCGTGGCGACTGGTAGTCGGCAAGATGCGCCTCGCGGAACGAGATCCTTTCGGCCAGCGTCCTCGGCTTTTCCACCATCTCTGCCGCGACGACCCGGCCCGCGGCCTCGGGGTTCAGCGCGGCCCACCGGCCGATCTCGAAGGCACGCCGGTTCCCCTCGACTCCCGCGCCGTTCAGTTCGATCGCCTTCAGGATCGCCGCGTGCGACAGCGGCAGCAGCCCGCATTGCCATGCCGCGCCGGTGACGATCATGTTGGAATAGATCGTGTCGCCCATCAGCCTGCGGGCAAGTTCCGTCGAATCGATCAGGTGCAGGCGATTCTTCAGCCGCGCCTGAAGCGCCAGTTCCAGCCGGTCCGAAGGCACGCGGAACTGCGGGTCGCGGGTGAAGGCGCCGGTCACGATGTCGTGGCTGTTGACCACAGCGCCGGTGCGCCCCGTCGTCATCAGCCCGATGGTTCTGGCCCCCGCCGTCACCACCAGGTCGCCGCCGATCACCGCGTCCGCCTCGCCGGTCGCCACGCGGATCGCGCTGATCCCGGCGGGCGTCTCGGCGATCCGGCAGTGGATATGAACCGCGCCGCCCTTCTGGGCAAGGCCCGCCATCTCCATCATGCCCGCGCCCTTGCCGTCGACATGGGCCGCCATGGCAAGGATCGCGCCGATGGTCACGGCGCCCGTGCCGCCGACCCCGGTAATGACCACGTTGAACGTGCCATGGATCGGCGGCAGCACCGGCTCGGGCAGGTCGCCGATCTCGATCCGGGCCGCCGCCTCGCGCCGCACCGCCGCCCCCTTCAGCGTGACGAAGCTGGGGCAGAACCCCTTGAGGCAAGAGAAATCCTTGTTGCAGGCCGACTGGTCGATGGCGCGCTTGCGGCCAAGCTCCGTCTCGACCGGCACGATGGCCACGCAATTCGACTGCACCCCGCAATCGCCGCAGCCCTCGCAGATGTCGGTGTTGATGAAGACCCGCGTATCCGGGTCGGGAAAGGCGCCCTTCTTGCGGCGGCGGCGCTTCTCGGCCGCGCAGGTCTGGATGTAGACGATCGCGGTCACGCCTTCGGTCCGGCGCAGATTCTCCTGGACCTGCATCAGATCTGCACGCGGATGGCAGACAACGCCCGCGGGGAAGGCTCGCGGATCGACGTCTTCCTTCTCGTCGTAGACCACTTCGACCTTGTTCACCCCGGCCGCAACCAGTTCCGCCACGATCTGGTTTGCTGTCAGCCCGCCGTCGTTGCCCTGCCCGCCTGTCATCGCGACCGCGTCGTTGTAGAGGATCTTGTAGGTGATGTTCACACCCGCGGCGATGGCGGCGTGGATCGCCAGCCGCCCCGAATGATTGTAGGTCCCGTCGCCCAGGTTCTGGAACACGTGACCCCTCGTCGAGAACGGCGCCTCGCCGATCCAGTTCGCCCCTTCGGCGCCCATGTGGGTATACCCGCTGGTCTCGCGGTCCATCCACATCGCCATGATGTGGCAGCCGATCCCGGCATAGGCGCGACTGCCCTCGGGCACGCGGGTCGAGGTGTTGTGCGGGCAGCCCGCGCAGAAATAGGGCAGACGGGCGGCGAGGTCCTCGGCATTGTCCGCCCGGCGCGCCTCGCGGATACGCTCCAGCGCCGCGGTCAGACGTTCGCTGCCGCGCCCCTCCTCGATCAGCACCGCGCCCAGTTTTTCCGCGATCATCACCGGGTCGAGCGCGTAGCGCGTGGGAAACAGCTCCTCGTCGCGGTCGTTCTTCCAGCCATAGATGCGCCGGCCGCGGCGATTGTGAAAGATCGCCTCCTTTGCCTGCACCTCGATGAGTTTCCGCTTTTCCTCGACCACCACGATCAGGTCCAGCCCCTCGGCGAAGTCGGCAAACCCCTTCATGTCCAGCGGGAAGGTCTGGCCCACCTTGTAGGTGGTGATCCCCAGCCGCTCGGCCTGCGTCTCGTCGATCCCCAGAAGCCCCAGCGCATGCACCAGATCGAGCCAGTTCTTGCCTGCCGCCACCAGCCCGATCTTCGCCCCCGGTTTCCCCCACACCCGCCGGTCGATCCGGTTGGCATGGGCGAAGGCCTCGGCCGCGAACCGCTTGTGGTCGATCATGCGCGCTTCCTGCGCGACCCAGTGATCGTTCAGCCTTATGTTCAGCCCGCCCTCGGGCATCGGAAAGTCGGGGGTGACGAAGGCCATGCGGTCCGGGCGGCCATCCACGACGGACGTCACCTCGACCGTGTCCTTCATCAGCTTGAGCCCCACCCAGACGCCCGCATAGCGCGAAAGCGCATAACCATAGAGCCCGTAGTCGAGGATTTCCTGCACCCCCGCGGGCGACAGCACCGGCATGTAGACATCGACCATCGCCCAGTCGGACTGGTGGCAGGTGGTCGAGGACTCGCCCGTGTGGTCGTCGCCCATCGCCATCAGCACCCCGCCATGGCGCGAGGTGCCCGCAAGGTTGGCGTGCCGCATCACGTCGCCCGAACGGTCCACCCCCGGCCCCTTGCCGTACCAAAGGCCGAAGACACCGTCGTATTTCCCCTCGCCCCGCACTTCCGCCTGCTGCGTGCCCCACAGCGCGGTCGCGGCCAGGTCCTCGTTCAGCCCCGGCTGGAACAGCACGTCCGCGGCCTGGAGATCCGCGTTCGCCCTGGCCATCGTCATGTCCACCGCGCCCAGCGGCGAGCCCCGATAGCCGGTGACATAACCCGCGGTGTGAAGTCCCGCGGCCCGGTCGCGCACCTTCTGCATCAGCATCAGCCGAACCAGCGCCTGTGTGCCGTTCAGAAGCACCGGCGACCTGGAAAGATCGTAACGGTCGTGAAGACTGACATCCTGACGGGTCATCCGCGCCCCTCCCCGTAGCGTGTTCTGTTATGCATATTAGGTCAAAATCAATGACCTACAAAATCAATTCCACGGGACATCTTGGTTTGCAATCGCCACAACGCCACCTGTAGGAAACGTTCGCGGACAGGCATGACGGCATTGCAGGAATTGCATGATGGATTGGGACAAGCTCAGGATCTTTCACGCGGTGGCCGACGCGGGCAGCCTGACCCATGCGGGTGAAACGCTGCACCTGTCGCAATCCGCCGTCTCGCGCCAGATTCGCGCGCTGGAAGAATCGCTTGGATCAACCCTGTTCCATCGCCACGCGCGCGGACTGATTCTCACCGAGCAGGGAGAGTTGCTGTTCGACGCGACCACGGCGATGGGCAAGCGGCTGGAAACCGCGGTGGCGCGCATCCGCGACAGCGTCGAAGAGGTGTTCGGCGAGTTGCGGGTCACCACCACCACCGGCTTCGGCTCGCTCTGGCTGGCAAAGCGGCTGCCGATGCTCTACGAGCGCTACCCCGAGCTTCGGATCGACCTGATGATGTCCGAACAGGTGCTCGACCTGCCGATGCGCGAGGCCGACGTCGCGATCCGCATGAAGGAGCCAAGCCAGGCCGACCTGATCCGCCTGCGCCTGATGAGCGTCAGGATGCGGCTTTACGCGACCCAACCCTATCTCGACGCCCACGGCACACCGGAAACCCTGGACGATCTGGCCGACCACCGGCTGATCTGCCAGAATACCAGTTCGACCCAGGTCAGTGCGGGCGCGCAACTGGTGCGCGAACTGATGACCTACCGGATTCGATCGACGCTGACGGTGAACAACTATTTCGGCGTTCTTCAGGCCGTGCTGAACGGGCTGGGGATCGGGGTGCTGCCCGACTACGTGACCGAGGATCATCCGCAACTCGTTCGGGTGCTGGACGGCATCGAATCGAACGAGGTGCCGGTTTTCCTGGCCTATCCCGAGGAATTGCGCGCCTCGCGCAGGATCTCGGCCTTCCGCGAGTTCATCACGGAACAGATCATGGAACGGCGCCAGAAGGAAAAGGACACGTCCTGATTGTGAGATATCTGTCACACGCATGACGGTCATGCTGGCGCGCTGCCATTTTGGGCTTGAACCTGCACGATCTCGTCCATAATTGCTGGGACGAAGGCGGAAGTTTCGCTTTCGTCTTTACCTCCCTGTTGGACTTGGGCCGAGCTTATGCTCGGCCTTTTTTTGTTCCACCGCAGGAATTGCCCGGAATTCGGGCGGTTTCGCCGGGCGCATGCCGATCATCGCGGCACATGGCGAACCCCCTTGCCGAACAGATGCAGCGCGGCCACCCCGTCGGGCCCATCTTGCGCCCGAACGACTCGGACCGTTGGGGCGCCGGGCAAGGGCCGCTAATCTGCGCGCGACCCGACCGGAGGAGTTTCATGCCGTTCCGCACGCTTGCCCTGTCCGCCCTTGCCGCTCTGTGTCTCTCCGCCCCCGCCCCGGCTGCCTCTTGCGGGAACTCGGCCGCGGGGTTCGACGCCTGGAAACGCGATTTCGCCAGCGAGGCGGCCCGGGCCGGCGTCGGCCAGCGCGGGCTCGCCGCGCTTGGCGGAACACAGTATTCCCAGGCCACGATCAACGCCGACCGCGGCCAGAAAAGCTTCAAGCTCAGCTACCCCGAGTTCTGCCAGAAGCGCGGCTGCGATGTGATCGTTTCGCAGGGGCGCAGCCGCAAGGCGCGAAACCCCGGCTTCTATGCCGCGCTCGAACAGGGCTACGGCGTTCCCGCGGGCGTGCTGATCGCCATCCACGGGATGGAAACCGGCTTTGGCGGCTTCATGGGCAACGCCAACGTGCTGAACGCGACCGCGACGCTGGCCTATGATTGCCGCCGGCCCGGATTCTTCACCCCCCACCTGATCGGAGCGCTGAAGATGATCGACCGGGGGATGATGTCGCCCGCCGCGATCGGCGCCATGCATGGCGAACTGGGCCACACCCAGTTCCTGCCCGGCAACGCGCTGGCCTATGGCCGCGACGGCAACGGCGACGGGCGGATCGACCTGAACGACATGGCCGACGCGCTGGCCTCGACCGCGAACTACCTGCGCCAGAAGGGCTGGCGGCCCGGCCAGCCCTACCAGCCCGGCAGCCACAACTTCGAGGTGCTCAAGGAATGGAACGCGGCCTCGGTCTACCAGCGCGCGCTGGCAGAGATGGGGGCGCGGATCGACGGCTAGGGGGCGAACGGCCCCTTTCCCCGCCCCGCGCCTTGGCTTAAACAGCGCGCAGCAGGCGACATGCGGGGAAAGACGATGCAGGAACCGGCCATCACCGACGAGCTGATCGCGGCCCACGGGCTGAAGCCCGAGGAATACGCGGAAATCCTGCGGCTGTTGAACCGCGCACCCAGCTTCACCGAGTTGGGCATCTTCTCGGCGATGTGGAACGAGCATTGTTCCTACAAGTCGTCCAAGAAATGGCTGCGCACGCTGCCCACCGATGGCCCCCAGGTGATCTGCGGCCCGGGCGAGAACGCGGGCGTCGTCGATATCGGCGACGGGCAGGCCGTGGTCTTCAAGATGGAGAGCCACAACCACCCGAGTTATATCGAGCCCTACCAGGGGGCCGCGACCGGCGTGGGCGGCATCCTGCGCGACGTCTTCACAATGGGCGCGCGGCCCATCGCGGCGATGAACGCGCTGTCGTTCGGTGAGGTGGACCACCCCAAGACAAGGCAATTGGTGCATGGCGTGGTCGAGGGCATCGGCGGTTACGGCAACTGCTTCGGCGTGCCGACCGTGGGCGGCGAGGTCCGCTTTCACCCCGCCTATAACGGCAATTGCCTGGTCAACGCCTTCGCCGCGGGCCTCGCGGAGGCCGACAAGATCTTCTATTCGGCCGCCTCGGGCGTGGGCATGCCCGTCGTCTATCTCGGCGCCAAGACGGGCCGCGACGGCGTGGGCGGCGCGACGATGGCCTCGGCCGAATTCGACGAGGGCATCGAGGAGAAACGTCCCACCGTGCAGGTGGGCGACCCGTTCACCGAGAAACGCCTGATGGAGGCGTGTCTCGAACTGATGGCGTCGGGCGCGGTGATCTCGATCCAGGACATGGGCGCGGCGGGGCTGACCTGTTCGGCGGTCGAGATGGGCGACAAGGGCGGCCTTGGCATCCGGCTCGACCTCGACGCGGTGCCCCAGCGCGAAACCGCGATGACCGCCTACGAGATGATGCTGTCCGAAAGCCAGGAACGCATGCTGATGGTGCTCCGCCCCGAGAAGGAGGCAGAGGCCCGCGCCATCTTCGAGAAATGGGATCTCGACTTCGCCATCGTGGGCGAGACGATCCCCGAGGACCGCTTCCTGATCCTGCACAAGGGCGACTGCAAGGCCGACCTGCCGCTGTCGAAACTGGCGTCCTCGGCCCCCGAATACGACCGCCCCTGGGTGGAAACGCCCCCCGCCCCCGAAATGGCCGAGGTGCCCGGGATCGACCCAATCGACGCGCTCAAGGCGCTGATCGGCAGCCCGAACTACGCCGCGAAACACTGGGTCTACGAACAATACGACAGCCAGGTGATGGCCGACACGGTGCGACGCCCCGGCCTTGGCGCCGGGATCGTCCGCGTCCACGGCACGCCAAAGGCGCTGGCCTTCACCTCGGACGTGACGCCGCGCTATGTCCGCGCCAACCCGGTCGAGGGCGGCCGGCAGGCCGTGGCCGAGGCCTACCGCAACCTCTGCGCCGTGGGTGCGCGCCCGCAGGCGGCCACCGACAACCTGAACTTCGGCAACCCCGAAAAGCCCGAGATCATGGGCCAGTTCGTCGGCGCCATCCAGGGCATCGGCGAGGCCTGCCGGGCGCTCGACATGCCCATCGTGTCGGGCAACGTCTCGCTCTACAACGAAACCGACGGCAGCCCGATCCTGCCCACCCCCACCATCGGCGCCGTGGGTCTGCTGGACAGCCTCGACGACCTGATCGGCGGCGCCGCGGCCGAGGGCCACCTTGCGCTGCTGCTGGGCACGACGACGGGGCATCTGGGCCAGTCCGCCCTGCTGGCCGAGGTCTTCCACCGCGAGGACGGCGACGCGCCCCATGTCGACCTTGCCGCCGAGCGGGCGCATGGCGACTTTCTCCGCGCCAACCGCCGCCTGATCGCCGCCGCCACCGACCTTGCGGATGGCGGCCTCGCGCTTGCCGCCTTCGAGATGGCCGAGGCGGGCGGGGTCGGCCTCCATCTCGACGCCGCCGACACGCCCACGCTCTTTGGCGAGGATCAGGCCCGCTACCTGATCGCCGCGACCTTCGATGCGGCCGAGGCGCTGATGGTTGCCGCTGGCAAGGCCGGCGTGCCGCTGGTCACTGTCGGCCGGTTCGGCGGCCAGACGGTCAGCTTTGGCGGCCATGTCGCGCCAATGGCCGAGCTTTCGGCGCTCTTCCGCGGGGCCTTTGCCGAGGCCCTGGGCTGAGGCAACCGGCCCCAGCGGCCCCTTGCGGCCCTTTGCCGACGCGCTTAGGTTGACCAGAACGAACAGGACGGAGCCCGGCATGGCCATCGCGCCCGAAGAGATCGAAACCCTCATCCGCGCGAAGTTCCCCGACGCGCGGATCACCATCACCGACATCGCCGGCGACGGGAACCACTATGCCGCCGAGGTGATCGACGAAAGCTTTCGCGGCCTGAACCGCGTCCAGCAGCAGCGCGCCGTCTATGCCGCGCTGAAGGATCAGATGGAGGGCTCCAACGGGGCGCTCCATGCACTCGCCCTCACCACCAAAGCGCCGGAGTGACCAAAATGGCCGATGTGGAAACGCAGATCAGGGAAACCATCGAAGGCACCGATGTGGTGCTCTTCATGAAGGGCACCAAGGACATGCCGCAATGCGGCTTTTCCAGCCGCGTGGCGGGCGTGCTGAACTTCATGGGCGTCGAGTTCACCGATATCAACGTGCTCGCCAATGACGACATCCGCCAGGGGATCAAGGATTTCTCGGACTGGCCGACGATCCCGCAACTCTACGTCAAGGGCGAGTTCGTCGGCGGCTGCGACATCGTCACCGAGATGACGCTGTCGGGCGAGTTGGACAAGCTGTTCGAGGACAAGGGGGTGGCCTATTCCAAGGAGGCCGCCGACAAGATCCGCGCCGCCAACGCCTGAGGCGGCGGTGTTGCGCGCGCGGCTCTGGTACGGCCCGGCCGCTCATGGCGTGGGGCTTGACCGTGTCGCGCGCTACCTTCGGGGACCGCTTGGATGCCGGGCGGAAACGCGCGTCCGGCAGCGCCATGGCAAGAGCTTCGAACAGATCGTCCTGAGCGATCCCGTGCCCGTTGTGATCGAGATGGACCGCCGCCCCGAGGTGTCGGGCGAGGCCGCAGACCTCGTCTCGCGGCTGCCCGCAAAGGCACCGCCCGGGCTTGCCGACAAGCTTGCCGCCTGCACCGCCCGGCTTGATCTCTACGATGGTCCGGGCGGGGCGCGCCTTGCCCCGGCAACAGCGACCGCCCGCAGCGTGCTTGTCCCGCTTGCCTTCGCGATGGATGCGATCGTGGAAGAGGTGGATAGCGGGCGGCTTCTGTTCTTCCCGCTGCCCGAACCACCCCGGCAGCCCCTTTTGCTCGCAGTGCTTGACGCGGTGCTGGGGGGGCTGGGCCGTTTGCTGGCCTTGCTTGCACTTCGCCGCTGAACCTGCCGCGGGCACGGCAGGCCGTTTCGCGAGGCCGGGATGGTTCAGCGCGCGAGGCTGACCATCACCTTTTCCTCGACCGTATCGGCCAGCGACTCCGCGCGCGCGGCAAGTTCGGCCAGGGTCTCGGTCACGCTCTGCGGAATCACCGGCACCTCGATCCGCTCGGGCGCCGGTGCGGGCGCGGCCTCCAGTTCGGCAATCCGGGCGCGCGCCTCGGCCAGCTTGGCCTCAAGACCCCGCATCCGCTCCTCCATGCCCACGGTCTTGTCCGCCAGCATCAGCCCCGCCATCAGCAGCATCCGCGCTTCGGGCAGGTGACCGCCCTGGGCCACCAGCGTCGAGGCCTCGGCATCGAGCGCCCGCGCCGCGGACTCGAGAAACGCCTCTTCGCCCGTCTGGCAGGCCACCTCGAAACTGCGCTCGCCGATCCGGATCGAAACGTTAGGCATGGGCGGCCCCCCCTTCGGCCAGCGGCATCAGTTCGGCCACGATCGCGTCAAGCTCGGCCCGGTCGCCCTCGCGCAGCGCGTGCAGCGCCTCGATCTCGGCCGCCATCGCCGCGTCGATCGCCGCCGGATCGCCCAGCCCCTCGGCATTCGCCGCCCTCAGCGCCGCGCTGGTCTCGCGCAGCCGCGCGTTGACCGCGCGCAGCCGCTCGACCTCGGCCTCCAGCCGCTCGGCCCGCTCGGTCATCTCGTGTGCCCGCTGGTCAAGCCGGGCAACCTGTGTCTCCTGCCGCTCGCGGATCGCCTTGACGCGTTCGTTTAGCTGGGCATTTGCGGTGCGCTCGCTGTCCAGCGCCTCGCGCAGCGCGTCGATCTCGGCCGGATCGGGGCGGTCGGGATCGATCCGCTCAAGCCCTTCCAGCCCGATGCCGATCCGCTCCAGCGCCGCGGTGATCCGCCGCTCGAACTCGGTGATGTCGTTCATCTCTGCCTGTTCCCCGGCCGTTTGATCCCGGCGCCCGTCCGTCCCCGGCAGTCGAATCGGGGCAGCGGGACTTTCGTCAAGTCTAGCCCAAGCCGTGGGCGAATGCGCCCCCTTTCCGGTCAAGGGCTTACCGCCTATGCTTGAACCGCCGTCCCAAGGCATCCCCACGGGCGGCAAGCCGCCGATCGGAGCCTCACCATGGACCCTTACACCCGCGCCAAGCCGGACCGGCCGGCATCGTTCTCACCCCTTCCGGACCCGGCCGCATGACCAACCGCGTCGCGATTGCCCTTCTGGGCCTCATCCTCGCCGCGCTCGCGGCCGATCTCACCCTGAACGGGTCCGACGCAACCCTGTTCCTCGCCCGCAAGTTCCTGGATCTGACGGACTACATCGCCTTCTGGCGCTAGGGCCTTCTTCCTGGTCAGGGGACCCGAATCGGTTCCCCTGCAATGGTCTTGCACTGCAGGCGCCGTGCCGGATTGCGCCGATCTCAGGCGAACTTCGCCACCAGGCGGTCGCGCACTGCGGGCGTGACGAAACTCGACACGTCGCCGCCCAGCCGCGCGATCTCCTTGACCAGGCGCGACGCGATCGCCTGACGGCGGGCGTCGGCCATCAGGAACACCGTCTCGATCGACGAATCCAGCGCCCGGTTCATGCCGACCATCTGGAACTCGTACTCGAAATCGGCAACCGCCCGCAGCCCGCGCACGATCATCGTGGCGCCCACATCGCGGGCACAATCGATCAGCAGATTCTCGAACGGGTGCGCGACAATCTCGGTGCCGGTCTGGTCGCTCAGCGCCGCACATTCCGTCTCGATCATCGCCACGCGCTCTTCCAGCGTGAACAGGGGGCCCTTGTCGCGGTTGATCGCGACGCCGATCACCAGCCGGTCCACCAGCGCGCAGCCCCGCGTGATGATGTCGATATGGCCAAGCGTCAGCGGGTCGAACGTGCCGGGGTAAAGGCCGATGCGCATGGGGGGCCCCTCTGTCAGTTTGCCCCCGCACGCAACAATATCGCGGGCGGTTTTGCAAGTGCAGCATCGGACGCGGGCGCCGACTGCGGCACGCCCGCCTCAGAAGCCCATGATCATGCCTTCCAGCGCGTCCTTCTCCATCGACAGCTCGGAAAGGCGCGCCTTGACCACATCACCGATCGAGATCAGCGCCACCATCCGCCCCTTGTCCATCACCGGCATGTGGCGGAACCGCCCCTCGGTCATCCGGCCCAGAACCTGGTCTGCGGTCTCCTCAAGCGTGCAGGTCTGGATCTGGCGGGTCATGATGGTCGAGACCGGGTCCGACAGCACGGCCGGACCGCGCCGGCCCAGTTCGCGCACGATGTCACGTTCTGACAGGATTCCCGCCACCTCGGATCCATCCTGGCTGACCACCAGAGACCCGATCCGTCGCGCCGCAAGTTCGGCCGCCGCCTGCGACACCGAGGTGTCGGGCGTCACCGTCGCCACACCCGGAACCAGCTTGGTTTTCAGGATCTGATGGACTTGCATTGCGCTACCTCCCCAGGGCGCCACGACGCGGGGCGCTTTCCGCCAGCGTCGCCCCTGCTGCGACAACCTGTCAAGTAGTCTGTGCTTCGAGCCGGGCAACCTCTGCGCGCAGTCCTTCGGACATGAGCCCCGCGAAACGGGCAAGCCGTGCCAGTTTGCGGTCGTCGCCGTGGCGGATCAGGTAAAAGCCGCGCGTCAACGAGACCGCCTCGGGCAGCACCTTCACCAGCCCCGGCGCGGCCGGAATCGCGAAATCGTGGACGATCCCCAGCCCCGCCCCGGCCCTCAGCCAGTTCAGTTGCACCGCGACCGAGTTCGAGGCGAGCGCCACCCGCTCGACCCCGATCTCGGACAGGTAGTCGAGTTCCCTGTCGAAGATCATATCGGGGATATAGCCGACGACCCGGTGCCCCGCGAGATCGCCAAGGCCGCGGATCGCCTTGTGCCGCGCAATGTAGTCGCGATGGGCGACAAGGTGCAGGTGGTAGTCGGTCACCTTCTGCACGGTCAGCCGCCCGGTCTCGGGCGGGCTGACCGCGATCGCCATGTCGGCCTCGCGGCGGCTGAGGTTGAACACCCGCGGCAGCGCGACGATCTGCACCTCAAGCCCCGGATTCGCATCGCAGATCGCCGCAGTGACCTGCGGCAGCAGGAAGTTCGCCACCCCGTCCGGCGCGCCGATGCGCACCAGCCCGGTCAGCTGGCCGCCCTGCCCGCGCAGTTCCTCTGCCCCTTCGGTCAAGGCCTGTTCCGCCTGCACGGCGCGGTCCATCAACCGCTCGCCGGCCTCGGTCAGGCCATAGCCGCGCGGCGAGCGGGCGAAAAGCGCGGTTCCCAGCGTTTCTTCCAGCCGGGCGATCCGGCGGCCCAGCGTGGCGGGGTCAAGCCGCAGCACCTTGCCCGCGCCGGTCAGGCTCTCGGCCCGCGCCACCGCGAGGAAAAGCCGCATGTCGTCCCAGTTCATCGGCGCCGTCCTTGCAATTTCGCAAAACGCTTTTGGAAAACTGCCGCTTTTCCGGGGAATTCTGCAAGACTATCCTGCGCGGCGAACAACCCGGGAGGATGCCATGAAGGAACTGACCCATTTCGTGAACGGCCAGCACGTGAAGGGCACGTCGGGCCGGTTTGCCGATGTCTACAACCCCGCGCTGGGCGAGGTGCAGGCGCGCGTGCCGCTGGCCAGCAAGGCCGAGCTGGACGCCGCGGTGGCAGATGCCGCCAAGGCGCAAGTCGGCTGGGGCGCCACCAACCCGCAGCGCCGCGCCCGCGTGATGATGGAATTCGTCCGGCTTCTGAACCGCGACATGGACAAGCTGGCCGAGGCGCTGTCCTCGGAACATGGCAAGACCATCCCCGACGCCAAGGGCGACGTGCAGCGCGGCCTTGAGGTGATCGAGTTCTGCATCGGCGCGCCGCATCTGCTGAAGGGCGAATTCACCGACAGCGCGGGGCCCGGCATCGACATGTACTCGATGCGCCAGCCGCTGGGCGTGGTGGCGGGCATCACGCCGTTCAACTTCCCCGCGATGATCCCGATGTGGAAGATGGGCCCGGCGCTCGCGGCCGGCAACGCCTTCATCCTGAAGCCCAGCGAGCGGGACCCCTCGGTGCCGCTGATGCTGGCGGAACTGCTGAAGGAGGCGGGCCTGCCCGACGGCGTGCTGCAGGTCATCAACGGCGACAAGGAGGCGGTGGACGCCATCCTCGACAACCCGCACGTCCAGGCCATCGGCTTCGTCGGGTCCACCCCCATCGCCGAATACATCTATGGCCGCGGCTGTTCGAACGGCAAGCGCGTGCAGTGCTTTGGCGGGGCCAAGAACCACATGATCATCATGCCCGACGCCGACATGGACCAGGCGGCGGATGCGCTGGTGGGTGCGGGATATGGCGCGGCGGGCGAGCGCTGCATGGCGATCTCGGTCGCGGTGCCGGTGGGCGACAAGACCGCGGACGCGCTGATCGAGAAACTGGTACCCCGGATCGAGAAGCTGAAGATCGGCCCCTACACCGCGGGCAATGACGTGGATTACGGCCCGCTGGTGACCGCCGCCGCAAAGGAACGGGTGCTGGGCCTGATCGAGTCGGGGGTCCGGCAGGGTGCCGAGATGGTGGTCGATGGCCGCAACTTCACGCTGCAGGGCTATGAAAGCGGCTATTTCGTAGGACCGACGCTCTTCGACCGCGTGACCCGCGACATGGACATCTACAAGCAGGAAATCTTTGGCCCCGTCCTGTCCACCGTCCGCGCAACCTCCTACGAAGAGGCGCTGGCCTACGCGATGGACCACGAATACGGCAACGGCACCGCGATCTTCACCCGCGACGGCGACACCGCGCGCGACTTCGCGGCCCGGGTGAACGTCGGCATGATCGGGATCAACGTGCCGATCCCGGTGCCCCTGGCCTATCACACCTTTGGTGGCTGGAAGAAATCGGGCTTCGGCGACCTGAACCAGCACGGCCCGGACGCGTTCCGGTTCTACACGCGGACCAAGACCGTCACCTCGCGCTGGCCGAGCGGTCTGAAGGAAGGCGGCGAGTTCCACTTCAAGCAGATGGACTGAGCCCGCCAGAACGCATGAAGGCCCCGGCGATTGCGCCGGGGCCTTCATGCGGTCGGACGCCGTTACCAGGCCAGCGTCTTGACGTCCGGATCGAACAGCAGGCTCTCGACCACCGGCCACGTTCCCATCTCGACCCCGTCGATATAATCCTCCTGCGTCAGCCCCGCGGCCGACGAACAGGCCGAGCACATGATGACGCGCCCGCCATCGGCCATGAAATCGGCCAGCATGTCCTGGATCGACTTGTCCGCGCCTCGCATCAGCCCGTGCACATGGCTCGGACGCTTCTTGTCGGCCAGGTAGACCGCGCGCACGTTCAGCCAGATCGTCACCGGCGCATGCCCGTTCTTCAGCGCCTTTTCATGGGCGAACAGAATCGCCTTGGCCGCCGACCAGGTATCGTCGGTGGTCAGGTTGACGAACAGCCCCGGCTTGCTGTCCTGCGCCGTGGCCGAACCGGGAAAGACCGACACGGCCAGCAAGAAGATCAGCGCCGCGACCGACGGGGCAAAGAACCTTTTCATGGGGGTATCCTTTCGATGTTCGGCCAAAGCCTAGGTCGCCCGGATACGCACCCTCCTTGATCGAGGTCAAAATCCCCGCCGAGGATGCGCCTTCGCACATGCCCGGAAACGCGAGAGAGCGGCCCAAGGAGCCGCTCTTTCGGTGTCACGGGCGCGGGTCTCGGCCCTTGCGGCGCAGCGCGGCGAACCCGCCAAGCCCCGCGCCCCCCGGGAAAAGCCGAGGCGTCCAACGCAGGTTGCTTTCCGTCCCTTGCCCTTGGCACGATGGCGGCCCTCAAAACCCACCCCAAGGCCGACGGATCCGGTCCGTACAAGATGCGCCACCGGCGCGACGGGCCATGGCGCTCTTGCAAAACCGGCGCCGCCGGGCTCAGATCGAGGGGTCAGAAGCGGGGGCTGAGGCGACATGACGGACGAGCCGGACTTCACCATCGGCATCGAAGAGGAATACCTCCTCGTGAATACCGAAACCTGCGCCCTGGCCGAGGCCCCCAAGGCGCTGATGGAGGACTGCATCGCCGAGCTTGGCGACCAGGTCACGCCCGAATTCCTGCAATGCCAGATCGAGGTGGGCACCCGCGTCTGCAAGACCATCGCCGAGGCCCGCGAAGACCTTCGCCGCTTGCGCGCGACCGTGGCCGAGAAGGCCGCGATACACGGGCTGGCGCCGATTGCCGTGTCGTGCCACCCGGTCGCCGACTGGAAGGAACAGCACCACACCGACAAGGACCGCTACAACGACCTGGAACGCGCGCTGGCAGGCGTGGCGCGGCGGATGCTGATCTGCGGGATGCATGTCCATGTCGGCATCCCCGACCCCGACCAGCGCATCGACCTGATGGCGCAGTTATCCTACTTCCTGCCGCACCTCCTGGCGATGTCGACCTCCTCGCCGTTCTGGCAGGGGGTGGATACGGGGCTGGCCTCCTACCGGCTGACGGTGTTCGACAACCTGCCCCGCACCGGCCTGCCGCCGCGCTTCGAAAGCTGGTCGGACTACGAACGGTCCGTGGGCGCGCTGGTCCGGCTGGGCCTGATTGAGGATGCCACGAAGATCTGGTGGGACCTGCGGCCGTCGGCCCGCTTCCCGACGCTGGAGACCCGCATCTGCGACGTCTCGCCCCGGCTGGAACACGCGCTGTCCATCGCCGCGCTGACCCAGTGCATCACGCGGATGCTGTGGCGGCTGGCGGGGCTGAACCAGCGCTGGCGCGTCTACGAGCGGTTCCTGGTGGGCGAGAACCGCTGGCGCGCGCAGCGCTATGGCGTCAATGAAGGTCTGATCGACTTCGGCCGCAAGGCGCTGGTGCCTTTCCCCGACCTGCTGGACGAACTGATCACCTTCGTCGAGCCCGATGCCGCGCTGCTGGGCTGCCTGAACGAGGTCCATGCCGCCCGCGATGTGATCGCCAACGGCACCTCGGCCGACCGCCAGCGGCGCGTCCATGATACGGCGCTGGCCGAGGGCAAGACGCCCGAGGCAGCGGTGGTCGCCGTGATCCGGTCGTTGATCGAGGAATACAACGCCGATCTTTGACGCCCGCCCCTTGCAATCGGACAGGGCTCTCTGTCAAATGAACGCGCGTTCAATAATCCGGGGGTGACGCGATGGATTTCGCACTGAGCGAGGAACAGGTCGCGGTATTCGACATGGCCCGCGCCTTCGGCGCCGAAGAGATCGCGCCTTTCGCCCGCGCATGGGAGGAAGAGGGCACCATCCCGAAGGCGCTGTGGCCCAAGCTGGGCGAGCTTGGCTTCGGAGGGCTCTATGTCAGCGAGTCATCGGGCGGCGCCGGGCTCAGCAGGCTTGACGCGACACTGGTGTTCGAGGCGCTGTCGATGGCCTGCCCGTCCGTCGCGGCATTCCTGTCGATCCACAACATGTGCGCCAAGATGCTTGACGCCTTCGGCTCGGATGACCTCAAGGCCCGCATCCTTGCACCGGCGATCACGATGGAAACCGTGCTGTCCTACTGCCTGACCGAACCCGGCTCCGGCTCGGACGCCGCCGCGCTCAAGACCCGGGCCGAGCGGACGAATGACGGGTTCCGGCTGACCGGCACCAAGGCGTTCATCTCGGGCGGCGGCTATTCGGACGCCTATATCGTGATGGCCCGCACCGGCGAAGACGGGCCGCGCGGCATCACCGCCTTCGTGGTCGAGGACAAGGCGCCGGGGCTCTCCTTCGGCGGGCTCGAGGACAAGATGGGCTGGCGATCGCAACCCACGCGCCAGGTGCAGTTCGACGGCTGTGCGATACCAGCCGGAAACCTGCTGGGAGAAGAGGGCAAGGGATTCCGCTACGCGATGATGGGGCTGGACGGCGGGCGGCTGAACATCGCGGCCTGCAGCCTTGGCGCGGCGCAGGCGGCGCTGGATGCGACGCTGGCCTATATGGGCGAGCGCCGCGCGTTCGGGAAACCCATCGACCAGTTCCAGGCGCTGCAGTTCCGGCTGGCCGATGCCGAGATCGAGTTGCAGGCCGCCCGCACCTTCCTGCGCCAGGCGGCGTGGAAACTGGACCAGGGCGCGTCCGACGCCACGAAATTCTGCGCCATGGCCAAGAAGTTAGTGACCGAGGCCGGCAGCCGCGTGGCCGACCAGTGCCTGCAACTGCATGGCGGCTATGGCTATCTTGCCGATTACGGCATCGAGAAGATCGTGCGCGACCTGCGCGTGCACCAGATCCTCGAAGGCACCAACGAGATCATGCGCCTTATCGTCGCCCGCCAGATGCTGGAGGCACGCGGATGAGCGACATCGAGATCCGCATCGAAGGCCGCGCGGGCCGCATAACGCTGAACCGGCCCAAGGCGCTGAACGCGCTGACCTATCCGATGTGCCTTGAGATCGAGGCGGCGCTGGACCGGTGGCGGGCCGACAACGCCGTGGCGCTGGTGCTGATCGATGCCGCGGGCGACAAGGCGTTCTGCGCGGGCGGCGACATCGCGGTGATGTACGAGACCGGCACAAAAGGCGACTATGCCTATGGCCAGAAGTTCTGGCGCGACGAATACCGCATGAACGCCAAGATCGCCGAATACCCCAAGCCGGTGGTCAGCCTGATGCAGGGTTTTACCATGGGCGGCGGCGTGGGCGTCGGCTGTCACGGCAGCCACCGGGTGGTAGGCGAAACCAGCCAGGTGGCCATGCCGGAATGTGGCATCGGCCTCGTGCCGGACGTGGGGGGATCGCTGATCCTTGCCCGGGCCCCTGGGCGGTTAGGCGAATACCTTGGGACAACGGGCCGCCGCATGGGGCCGGGCGACGCGATCTATGCGGGCTTCGCCGACCATTTCGTGCCCGAGGCGGACTGGCCCGGCCTCGTCGCTGATCTGGTCGCGACCGGCGAGGTCGACGCCATCGAAAGCGCCGCGCAGACCCCGCAGCGGGGCGATTTGCCGCCGCTTCAGGGGCAGGTGGACAGGCTTTTCGCGGGCGAAACGCTGCGTGATGTCGTCAGCGCGCTGACCGCCGACCGGACCGACTTTGCCGCAGACACGCTGAACCGGCTGTCCCGCGGCAGTCCGCTTGCCATCGCCTGCACGATCGAGATGCAGCACCGGCTGGGGCCGGGTGCGACGATCCGCAGCGCGCTGGCTCTGGAATACCGCTTCACGCACCGCGCGCCGGAACATTCGGACTTTCTCGAAGGCATCCGCGCGGCGATCATCGACAAGGACAAGGCCCCGAACTGGCGCCATGCCGGACTGGCGTCGGTGCCGCTCGCGGACGTGGCCGCGATGCTGGCGCCGCTGGGGCCGGACGAACTGAACCTGGAGGAGGATGGACAATGAAGGTGGGCTTCATCGGACTGGGCAACATGGGCGCGCCGATGGCGGCGAACCTGGTGAAGGCGGGCCATCAGGTGACGGGCTTCGACCTTGCCGCCCCCTGCCCCGAGGGCGTGACCCCGGCGGCCAGCGCCGCCGAGGCCGCGGCGGGGCAGGAGGTGGTCATCACCATGCTGCCGAACGGCGCGATCCTGCGCGCCGTGGCCGCCGAGGTGCTGCCGGCGATGGCCAGGGGTGCGGTACTTCTGGACTGTTCCACCGTCGATGTCGAAAGCGCCCGCGCTGTCGCCGCCGAGGCCGAGGCAGCGGGCGTGCTGGCGGTCGATGCGCCGGTCTCGGGCGGCGTGGGGGGCGCCGCGGCCGGCACGCTGACCTTCATGGCGGGCGGCACCGAGGCCGCGTTCGAGAAGGTCCGCCCGCTCTTCGAGGTGATGGGCCAGAAGGCGGTGCATTGCGGCGCCTCGGGCGCCGGGCAGGCGGCCAAGATCTGCAACAACATGATCCTCGGCGTCACCATGATCGGCACCTGCGAGGCCTTCGCGCTGGCCGACAAGCTGGGGCTCGACCGGGGCAAGATGTTCGACGTGGTCTCGACCTCGTCGGGCTATTCCTGGACGATGAACGCCTATTGCCCGGCGCCGGGCGTGGGGCCGAAAAGCCCCGCCGACAACGACTACAAGCCCGGCTTCGCGGCCGAACTGATGCTCAAGGACCTGCGCCTTTCCCAGCAGGCGGCCGAGGCGGTGGACGCCGACACGCCGATGGGCGCGCGGGCGGCGGAACTCTACGCCGCCTTCGTGGAAGACGAGGACGGCCGCGGGCGCGATTTCTCGGCCATGCTGCCCAGGTTCGAAAGGCGCGGCCGGACATGAGCGGGATCGCGCGCGCCGAAGGCCTGGAGGGGCTCGAACAGGGGATCGTCGCCCGGCTCGAGGGGCTGCCGGTGATGCGCCTGCCCAAGGGCAAGGTGCTGTTCTGCCCCGGCGAGGCGGCGCGCGGCTTCACGATCCTGCTGAAGGGCCGGGTCGAGGTCTATCTGGTCGGCCCGACCGGGCGGGAAATCCTGC
Organism: Rhodovulum euryhalinum; assembly: GCF_004342445.1. Classification (GTDB taxonomy): domain Bacteria; phylum Pseudomonadota; class Alphaproteobacteria; order Rhodobacterales; family Rhodobacteraceae; genus Rhodovulum; species Rhodovulum euryhalinum. The sequence goes on along the minus strand of NZ_SLWW01000009.1, from coordinate 127,406 downwards.
TCTACGCGATCGAGCCCGGGCAATCCTGCGTGCAGTCCACGCTCGGCCTGCTGGGCGGCGAGGATTATACCGGCGAGGCCATAACGGTGACCGATTGCGAGGCGATCCTGATCCCGCGCGAGATGTTCCTCGCGCTGATGGACCAGAGCCCGGTCTTTCGCCGCTTCGTCTTCGGCGCCTTCGCGATGCGGATGCAGGCGATCATGGCGCTTCTCGAACGGGTCGCCTTCCAGCGCGTCGAAAGCCGGCTTGCCGCCGATCTGCTGGCCCAGGCCCAGGGGGGGGCCGTCCACGCCACCCATCAGGAACTCGCCACCCGGATCGGCACCGCGCGCGAGGTGGTCTCGCGCCGGCTCGACGCTCTGGCCAAGGCGGGGCTGGTGCGGCTCGACCGGGGGCTCGTGACGATCGAGGACGCCGAGGGCCTTGCCCGGGTTGCGGCAACCGACGGGGCTGGGTGACACAGTCACAGACTGCGCGCCCACATTGTCGCATCGTGATGCCACAGCGCCCGGACAAACCGGGCGCGGGATTCGTTCCACATCATCGGAGAAGACCCATGCTCAAGAAGAACGTCGGCGGCATCGACCGCATCGCCCGTATCGTGCTCGGCATTGTCATGCTGGCCGCCTATTTCCTGCAATCCGATGCCAGTGCGCTGTGGCTGATCGGCATCGTACCGCTGGCCACCGGCCTGATGTCGACCTGCCCGCTCTACAACCTGATCGGTCTCAACACCTGCCCGACCAAGTGATCCGGGCCATCTGATCCGCCCCGGCGCGGGGCCGCTGGCCCCGCCTGCCCCCTGTCTCCCCAGGTTTGCGGTCGGAGTCGCCCCATGGCGCCGTGACGGAATCACGGCGCCATGTCATATTCCCGCTATCAAGGGCTGGGCCGGACATCGCGCCCGCCGCAAGACAAAGGGGAGAGAAGACCATGTTTGCCAAGAACGTCGGCACCGTGGACCGCATCGCGCGAGTGATCGTCGGTCTCGGCCTGATCGCCGGGTTTGTCCTGAACGACAGTGAATCGGCCTGGCGCTATCTTTACCTGATCGGGGTGATCCCCCTGGTCACCGGGCTGATGTCGAGCTGCCCGGCCTATTCGATCTTCGGGATCAGCACCTGCAAGGCGCGCTGACCGGTCCTTGGCCAGGGCTTACCGGCCGGGATCAATCCCCTGCCGATCTGCAAGACCCCGGCAAAAAACCATCCAGGCGCGGAAATCCTCGGTCACGGTGAACCCCATACCGTACCCGTCCCAGAGCGCGGCCTTGCGTTCGAACAGCGCCGCGATGTGATCGGACGGAGCGGCATGGCCTTCGGCCGCGGCGCTGGCGACCGCGCCGCGCAGGAAGGATTGCGCAACCGCCGGCACCCCCGCCCCCGGCCGCGCCGCGGCGTGCGCGGGCTGCGCGCGGACAGGAATCGTGACCAGGGCCGCGCAATCGACCAGGCTTTCACTGACCGCGCGCGGGCCGGCCCCGGCCGGCAGGGCGGCGGCGCAGGCACTCAGCGCGAGGATGAGGCGGTTTCGGCGCATGGGCAATGATCCGGATGGCAACGCGATCCCACAGGCTTGCATGGGAAAACGGCCCGAACGCGGCTATTCCGCGGCAAGCTTGCGGGGTTTCAGCATGTCCTTGAGATAGTGCCCCGTATGGCTTTGTCCGACCTTGGCCACCTCCTCGGGGGTGCCTTCGGCGACAATCGTCCCGCCACCGTCGCCACCCTCGGGGCCGATGTCGATGATCCAGTCGGCGGTCTTGATGACATCGAGATTGTGCTCGATCACCACGACCGTATTGCCCTGCTCGACCAGTTCGTGCAGCACCTCGAGCAGTTTCTTCACGTCCTCGAAATGGAGGCCCGTCGTGGGTTCGTCGAGAATGTAAAGCGTGCGCCCCGTCGCCCGCTTCGACAACTCCTTCGACAGCTTGACCCGCTGCGCCTCGCCCCCCGACAGCGTCGTGGCCTGCTGGCCCACCTTGATATAGCCCAGCCCCACGCGCACCAGCGCGTCCATCTTCTCGCGGATCGACGGCACCGCCTTGAAGAACTCCTGCGCATCCTCGACGGTCATGTCCAGCACGTCGGCGATGCTCTTGCCCTTGAAGCGCACCTCCAGCGTCTCGCGGTTGTAGCGCGCGCCATGGCAGGTCTCGCAAGTCACATAGACGTCGGGCAGGAAGTGCATCTCGATCTTGATGACACCGTCGCCCTGGCATGCCTCGCAGCGGCCGCCCTTGACGTTGAAGCTGAACCGCCCCGGCTTGTAGCCGCGCGCCTTGGCCTCGGGGAGGCCCGCGAACCAGTCGCGGATCGGGGTGAAGGCACCAGTATAGGTCGCGGGGTTTGACCGCGGCGTCCGCCCGATGGGGCGCTGGTCGATGTCGATCACCTTGTCGAGGTGTTCGAGCCCCTTGATCGTCTCGCAGGGCGCGGGCGTCTGGCGCGCGCCGTTCAGCCGCATGCTGGCGGTCTTGAACAGCGTCTCGATGGTCAGCGTGGACTTGCCCCCGCCCGAGACGCCAGTCACGCAGACGAACCTGCCCAGCGGAAAGTCGGCGGTCATCTCTTTCAGGTTGTTGCCGGTGGCCTTGACCACGGTGATCTTCTTGCCGTTGCCCGGCCGCCGCAGCGCGGGCACCGCGATCTCACGCGTTCCGGCAAGGTATTGTCCGGTGACCGAGGCCGCGTCCGCCATGATCTCGGCCGGCGTACCATGCGACACGACCTGTCCGCCATGCACCCCCGCCCCGGGGCCCAGGTCAAAGACGTAATCGGCCTCGCGGATCGCCTCTTCGTCATGCTCGACCACGATGACGGTATTGCCCTGGTCGCGCAGGTTCTTGAGCGTGGTCAGCAGCCGACCGTTGTCGCGCTGGTGCAGCCCGATGGACGGCTCGTCGAGGACGTAAAGCACGCCCGTCAGCCCGCTGCCGATCTGGCTGGCCAGCCGGATGCGCTGGCTTTCCCCGCCCGACAGCGTACCTGCATTGCGCGACAGCGTCAGGTATTCCAGCCCCACATTGTTCAGGAACCCCAGCCGCTCGCGGATTTCCTTGAGAATCGCGCGGGCGATCTCGTTCTTCTGCCTGGACAGGTGCTGCGGCGCCTCCTCGACCCAGGCCAGCGCCTCGCGGATCGACATCTGAACGACCTGCCCGACATGCAGCCCCCCGATCCTGACCGCCAGCGCCTCGGGCTTCAGCCGGTAGCCGCCGCAGCTATGGCAGGGGCGGTTGTTCTGATAGCGCTCGAACTCCTCGCGCACCCAGGCGCTGTCGGTCTCGCGGTAGCGCCGCTCCATGTTGGGGATCACCCCCTCGAAGGCCCGCGTCACCTGGTAGACCCGGCCGCCCTCGTCATAACGGAACGGGATCTCGTCCTCGCCCGAACCATGCAGGAACACCTGCTGCACATGCGCGGGCAGATCCTTCCAGGGCGTGTCCTTGTCAAATTCGTAATGGCGGGCAATCGCCTCGATGGTCTGGCGGAAATAGGGCGACTTGCCCTTGCGCCAGGGCGCGATGGCCCCGTTCCAGACGGTCAGCGCGGCATCTGGCACGACAAGGCGTTCGTCAAAGAACAGCTCCACCCCCAGCCCGTCGCAATCGGGGCAGGCGCCATAGGGCGCGTTGAAGGAAAACAGCCGCGGTTCGATCTCGGGAATGGTAAAGCCCGAGACCGGGCAGGCGAAGTTCTCGGAAAACGTGATCCGTTCGGGCTCGCCCTCGGTCGGAGCGGTTTCCAGCACCGCGATCCCGTCGGCCAGGTTCAGCGCGGTGCGGAACGAATCCGCCAGCCGCGTCTCGAGGCCCGGTTTCACCACGATCCGGTCCACCACCACGTCGATGTCGTGGCGGAACTTCTTGTCCAGCGTGGGGGCTTCGTCGAGGTCGTGGAACGCGCCGTTCACCTTGACCCGCTGGAAACCCTGCTTCCTGAGTTCCAGGAATTCCTTGCGATACTCGCCCTTTCGGTCGCGCACGATGGGGGCCAGCAGATAGGCCCGCGTCCCCTCCTCCATCGCCATGACCCGGTCGACCATGTCCTGCACCTGCTGCGCCTCGATCGGCAGGCCGGTGGCCGGCGAATAGGGCGTGCCCGCGCGGGCGAACAGCAGCCGCAGATAGTCGTAGATCTCGGTCACCGTGCCTACGGTCGAGCGCGGGTTCTTCGACGTCGTCTTCTGCTCGATGGAAATCGCCGGGCTCAGGCCCGAGATGTGGTCGACGTCGGGCTTTTCCATCATGTCGAGGAACTGCCGGGCATAGGCCGACAGCGACTCGACATAGCGGCGCTGGCCCTCGGCATAGATCGTGTCGAAGGCCAGCGACGACTTGCCCGACCCCGACAGCCCGGTGATCACCACCAGCGCATCGCGGGGGATGTCGACGTCGATATTCTTGAGATTGTGCTCGCGCGCGCCGCGCACCTCGATGCGTTTCTGCTCGGCCATCTGTGCCCCCGGGAGATACGCAAGGGAACATAGCCGAGCGCGCGGCGATTCCCAACCGGAAACGCGGAACATCCGGCGAACATCCGCGCGGTCCACCGCTGCGACCGCGAACGGCGTTCCCATTCGCGCGGGCACTGCCTATAGTCTGCGCGCAAACACGCCAGCAGGAGTTCGCCGCAATGTTCAATCCCTTCGCGTTGATCACCCGGATCTACCCGAACATCGACTCGATGCCTGCCCTCGACGCGGCAGCAGCGGCAGAGCGGGGAGAGATCGTGTTGATCGACGTGCGCAGCCACGACGAGATCGCCGCGACCGGCAAGGCCCGCGGCGCGCTGCATATCGAACTGCCCTACATCCGCCACAAGGCGAACCGGTCGAGCCCGCATTTCGACGCTGCCCTCGACCCGGCCAAGACCTTCGCGCTGTATTGCGACAATGGCACACGCTCGCTTCTGGCCGCGCGGATCATGAAGAAGCTGGGCTACGAGAACGTCTACAACATGGGCGCCTTCCGCGAGTGGCAGAACGGCAAGCTGCCGGTCGACCGCTAGACGCCGTCTCAGCAGATCCGCGGCAACTGCTCGCCCACCAGCATGTCGACGATCCGCATGCCGCCGAACGCCGTCCGCATCCGCACCTGGCCCGGATGGGCGGCGACCGCCCGGCCGATCGCCACCGCGCCGCGTCCTTCGGGGCGGGCGCGCATCGCGGCCAGCGCGGCGGTGGCCTCGGCCTCGGGCACGAAGGCCACCAGCGTCCCCTCGTTGGCAAGGTAGAGGGGATCGAGGCCCAGGATCTCGCACACGCCCCTGACCTCGTCGCGCAGCGGCAGGCTGTCCTCGTCGATCTCGATCCCGACGCCCGCCGCGGCGGCCATCTCGTTCAGCGCCGCGGCCAGTCCGCCGCGGGTCGCGTCGCGGGCGGCCCGCAGGCCGGGCGCGGCCGCGATCGCCGCCTCCATCAGATGGCCGAGGCTCTGGCAGTCGGACACAAGATCGGTCGACAGTGCCAGATCGCCCCGCGCGGCCAGGATCGTGGCGCCGTGGTCGCCCAGCACGCCATTGACGATGGCCACGTCGCCAGGGCGGATCGTGTCGGCGGCAAGGTGGCGGCCGGGCGGGATCACGCCGACGCCGGTCGTGGTCACGAACAGCCCGTCCGCCGCGCCGCGCCCCACCACCTTGGTGTCGCCGGTGACGATCCGCACGCCCGCCTTGTCGGCCTCGGTCGCCATCGTGGCAACGATCCGGCGCAACAGCGCTATCTCGCAGCCCTCTTCGAGGATGAAGGCCGCCGACAGCCACAAGGGCCGCGCGCCGCCCACCGCCAGATCGTTGACCGTGCCGCAGATCGCGAGCTTGCCGATATCGCCGCCGGGAAATTCCAGAGGCGTCACAACGAAGCTGTCGGTGGTCAGCGCCAGCCGCGCGCCGGGCTCGGCCAGCGCGGGGTGCGTCAGGCGGGCCTGGTCCTCCATCGTGTCAGGCCGGAAGGCGCTGGCAAACACCTCGTCGATCAGGTCGCGCATCGCGCGGCCGCCGCCGCCGTGGGACAGCGTCACCCTTGTGTCGCGCAGGCGGGGGGGCGGGGCGGCGTTCATTCCGCGGCCTCGGTCGCCCGCGCCCCGCCGTATTGCCAATAGGCCGAGCAGGCCCCTTCGGAACTGACCATCAGCGCGCCAAGCGGCATGTCGGGGGTGCAGCCCCGGCCGAATTGCGGGCAGGCGGTGGGCTTGATCCGGCCGGTCATCACCGCGCCGCAGGCGCAGCCCTCGGGCTCGGGGACGTGCCGCGGCCCGGCGGCATAGCCCACGCCGAACTTTTCCTCCGCGTCGAAGGCGGCATAGGCGCTGCGGATGCGCAGCCCCGAGGCGTCGATCTCGCCCAGCCCCCGCCACTCGAAGCTGGGCCGGCGTTCGTAGACATCGGCGATGGCGGCGAGGCTGACGGGGTTGCCATGTTCCGGCACCACGCGGGCGTACTGGTTTTCCACCTCCGCGCGGCCGTCGCGGATCTGGTCCAGCACCATCAGCACCGATTGCAGCAGGTCCAGCGGCTCGAACCCCGCCACGACGATGGGCTTGCCGTAGTCCCGGGCGATGAAATCGTAGGGATGCGTGCCGATGACCATCGACACGTGCCCCGGCCCGATGAACCCGTCCAGCACCATGTGCGGGTCGTCGAGCAGCGCCTTGATCGGCTCGGGCACGGTGATGTGGTTGCAGAACACGCTGAAATTGGCCAGCCCCTCGCGCGCCGCCTGCTGGATCGCCAGCGCGGTGGAGGGGGTGGTGGTCTCGAATCCGAGCCCGAAGAACACCACCTCGCGGCCGGGATTGCGGCGGGCCAGTTGCAGCGCGTCGAGCGGCGAATAGACCATGCGGATGTCGGCGCCCTCGGCCTTGGCCTGCAGCAGCGACTTGCGCGTGCCCGGCACCCGCATCGCGTCGCCGAAGGTGGTGAAGATCACCTCGGGCCGCTCGGCGATCTGCACACATTCGTCGACGCGGCTCATCGGCAGCACGCAGACCGGGCAGCCTGGGCCGTGGATGAACTCGACCCCCTCGTGCACCAGCTTGTCCAGCCCGAAGCGGAAGATCGCGTGGGTGTGGCCGCCGCAGATCTCCATGATGTGGACGGGCTTGGCCCGTGTCGCACCGAGGACGTCGGCCACCTGGGCGATGCGGGCCAGCACCGCACGCGCGGCTTTCGGGTCGCGGAACTCGGTCGCGTATTTCATGCCCGGCCCTCCAGTGCCCGCTGGCCCTCGGCCATGGCGTCCAGCGCCTCCTGCGCCTCGCCCAGGTCGCGCAGGGCGTCGAGCGTGCGCGCGGCCTCGTCTTCGTCGATCAGCGCCATCGCAAAGCCCACATGGATCAGTACCCATTCGCCCACCAGCGCGCCGATGGGCCGGTCCAGCACGCAGGCCACGTTGACCTCGCGCCGCACGCCCGAAACCTCGGCCATCGCCATCTGGCGGGCCTCGTCGGTGATGGCCACGATCCGCCCCGGTATCCCCAGACACATGCCCTAGTCCTCCTCGTCCGCGGGGCTGGCCGACGGGTCGGCGATCCCGTAGCGATCCAGTTTCGCGCGCAGTCCCACGCGGCTCAGCCCCAGTTCAGCGGCCGCCCGGCTCTTGTTCCAGCGCTGCCGCGTCAGCGTCTCGCGCAGGATCCGCATCTCCATCAACTCGACCCGGTCCTTCAGCGTGCCATCCGCCGTCAGCGCCGCCTCGGCCGAGCGGTCGGCACCCTCCTCGCCCGGGGGGGCCTGCAGGATGTGGCGGGAAATCAGGTCGGCGCCCAGCACGCTGTCGCCGGAAAAGACCAGCATGCGGGTGATCTCGTTTCTCAGTTCGCGCAGGTTGCCCGGCCAGTCGTAGTTCTCCAGGAACTCCAGCGCCGCCCCGTCGAGCCCATGCACCGGCTTGCCATGGGCGGCGGCCAGGTCGGCCAGCATCGCCTGCGCCAGGATCGCAACGTCGCCGCGGCGCGCGCGCAGCGGCGGCACCGCGATCTCGCCGGCGGCCAGCGCGAAGTAGAGGTCCGAGCGGAACGCGCCATCGGCCACCATCTGGCGCAGGTCGCGCCCCGCGCCGCAGATCAGCCGCAGGTTGGTGCGCACCGTTTCGTGCCCGCCGAGGGGGGTGAAGGTGCCGTCTGTCAGAACCCGCAGCAGCGCCAGTTGCAGTCCCGGCGGGGCGGTCTCGATCCCGGCGAGGTAGAGCGTCCCGCGGTCGGCCTTCTGCATCAGCCCGATCCGCGCCACCCCGCCCGCGGCAACGCCCCGCTTGGCCCCCATCAGCTCAAGCGTGGCCAGATCCTCGGGCATGCCGGCCAGGTTCAGTTCGTAGAACGGCTTGTCCGACCGGAGCGAGCCGTAATGCATCGCCCGCGCGATCTGCGCCTTGGCACTGCCCGGTTCGCCCACCAGAAGCACGGGCACGTCGAAGGTGGCAAAGCGGCGCGCGGTGTCGATGACGGCGTTCATCGGCGAGGTGGGCGCGCGCAGCACCGTTTCGAACCCCATGCCCTCGCGCAGGGCGCGGCGCCGCTTTTCCAGCCGGGATTCGGCGGTCGAGGTCAGCAGCCGCATCTCCAGCGAAAGCCGCTCGTTCTCGCGCGCCAGCCGGAACAGGCGAGCGGCGTTGCGCACCGCGACCAGCAATTGCTCGGGATGCCAGGGCTTGGTCAGGAACTGGTGGATGCCCGCGTCGTTGATCGCCTCGATCATCGCGCTGGTATCGGTATAGCCCGTGATCAGAAGCCGAACGGTCTCGGGCCAGCGCTCGCGCACCTCGGCCAGGAACGCGACCCCGGTCTGGCCCGGCATGCGCTGGTCGCACAGAACGGCCTGCACCCATTCTTCCTGCATCAGCCGCGCGGCCTCGGTGGCGTCCTGGGCGGTCAGAACCTCGAACTCGTCCTTCCAGCGCCATGCGCATCGCCGACAGCGAATGAGGCTCGTCGTCGACGAGCAGGATCGCGGGTCGGCCGGTGGCACCCGCCATCAGGCCGCCGCCCCGGCGGACTTCACGGCGAGCCCCGCCCGCAGCCAGTCGATCCACGCCTCCATCCCCTCGCCGGTCCGGGCCGACACCCGCAGGATCTCGATCTGCGGGTTCACCCGGCGCAGGTTCGCCTCGTAGGCATCCAGATCGGCGTCGCAATGGGGCGCAAGGTCGGTCTTGTTCAGGATCGCCAGCTTGGCGGCGGTGAACATGTCGGGGTATTTCAGCGGCTTGTCCTCGCCCTCGGTGACCGACAGGATCGCCACCTTGGCGTCCTCGCCCAGGTCGAAGGCGGCGGGGCAGACCAGGTTGCCGACGTTCTCGATGAACAGGATCGCACCCTTGGGCAGGTCCAGGTGATCCATCGCGTGGCCGACCATGTGCGCATCCAGATGGCAGCCCTTGCCGGTATTGACCTGAATCGCCGGCGCCCCGGTGGCGCGGATGCGGTCGGCGTCGTTCGATGTCTGCTGGTCGCCCTCGATCACGGCCAGCGGCTGGCCGCCCAGCATCCCGATGGTCTGGCACAAGAGCGTCGTCTTGCCCGAGCCGGGCGACGAGACGAGGTTCACCGCGAAGGCCCCCAGCACCTTCAGCACCCGGCGGTTGCCCGCGGCATGGGCGTCGTTCTTGGACAGGATGTCGGTCTCGATCTCGATCAGCCGGGACTGGCTGATCCCGGCCACGGCCACCCCCGCCGCGCCCTGGCCGAAATGCAGATCGCCATTGGGGCCGTGGTGGTGGTGATCGTGGCCGTGGTGGTGGTCGTGGGGAGCATGGTCATGGCTGTGGCCGTGCTGCCCGCCGCTCCCGCATCCGCAAACCGTGCACATCAGATCACCTCCATGTCCTTGATCCGCATCTCGTCGCCCGCAACCGGCATCAGTCGCCCGCTGCCGCAGCGTGGGCAGGGGGCCAGCCGTTCCGCGATCTCGACCTCGTCGCCGCAATCGTAGCAGAGCGCGCGGCCGGGCAGGTCGATCATCTCGAGCCGTGCGCCCTCGGCCGGGCTGCCCCGCATCACCACGTCGAAGGCGAATTCCAGCGCCCGTTTCTCGACGCCGGCAAAGCGCCCGATCTCAAGCCGCAATGTCCTGACGGCGGAAAACCCGTGGGCGCGGGCCTGGTCCTCGACGATCCCGCGGATCCCTTCGCACAGCGACATCTCATGCATGCTGCGCCTCGCGGATGACCACGGGAACGCAGGGGTCCAGGATGTCGACGACCAGTGGCGCCAGATGCGCCTTGGCGGGCGGCAGGCTGGCCAGCACCTGCGCCAGCGCGCCGCCCCCGGCCAGCAGGTGATCGGTGGGGGTGCGCCGGGCAAGGGCCGTCACGCGCCCCCCCGTCACCCGGGCCGACAGCGCATAGGTGCCGCGCGCGGCGGCGACATGGACCCAGTCGCCATGCCGCCGGGGGGCAAGATCGGCGCGGCCCGCGGCGACGGCCTCCAGGTCGATCAGCCGCGCCACCGCGCGCCAGAGCGGCCCGCGACCGAAACGCCGCGCGACCTCGGCCAGGAGCGGCGCCTTAGGATGGCGGGCAACGGGGCTGTTCTCCTGCGCGACCGGCGCGGCAAGCGTCGCGGGGGATGGCAGGGGCACATCGGCCACGGCTTCGCCGGGACCGAAGGCGGCGGCGATCGCCGCCAGAACCGGGGCGACGCCCTGGCCCGAGGCCAGCCAGCCGTCGAACCCCGCGGGATCGGGCAGGCCGCGCCGGCCGAAGACCGCCCCGGCCAGCGTGTCCGGGCCGGGCAGCGGTGCGGCGGGCAGGCCAAGCCGCCGGGGCCAGAGAACGCACAGCCGGATCAGGTGTTCGCGCCCGATCTCGGCGGCAAGCGCGGCGTGATCCGCCGCGCCGACCGGCAGGCCCAGCGCCAGCCGCGCGCCCATGCCCTGCGCCGCGCGGCAGAGGTTGAAAAGCCGCGGCAACAGCTCGGCGGCCTCGTCGGGCGTGCGGCCCAGCACCAGCGCCTCGACCGGCGCGGGCGCAGGCGCCGCGAACCCCGGCCCCGCGGGGCCCAGCGCGATATGAAGCGCTCCCGCGGTCATGGCTCCCGCCCGGGATCGCCGTCAGGGGCCAGCCCGGCCGAGATCACGGCGCGGCGCGAAGGCGCGGCGGGGGCCTCTGGCGGGGGCGCCAGTTCCGCCGCGCGCGCGGCACGGATATCCAGGGCCCGGTCGGTTTCGGCCCGGTTCTCGGGGCGGAAGAGTTCCGTCATCACCGCGCGGGCGACCTCGACGGCCTGCATCTGGCTGGCGAAATCCGACATCGGCGAGAACAGCGAACACGCCTTGTAGCCGCCAACCATCGGCCGGACATTGTGCAGCACCTCGTAGTCGCCCGACGGGAAGGCGACGACCTCCTTGGCGCCGGGGACAAGGTCCGACCAGTCCTCGCCCTCGGCGGGCAGCAGCACGAGGTTCATGCACCAGGGCGTGACCAGCACGCCCAGCGGCCGCCCCTCATGCGCGATGAAGCCGACCGCCTCGACGTGCAGCGCCTTGTTGCAAAGCGGCACATCGCGCATCTTGCCGTTCCAGATCTCGCGGAAATCGGCGACCAGCGGCGCGGTTCGGGCCGCAAGATCCGGCGCCGAGGGGTCTGTCCGGACCATGAACTGGTCGCGCGGCGCGGCGCAGGTGGGGCAGGTCCAGTCATCGGGCAGCGCCGCGAAGGGCGTGCCGGGCAGCACCTGGCGGAACGCATCGCCGTCTGCCGGGTCATAAACCGTCCAGCAGATCTTGCATTCCATGATCGCGGCCGGGCCGATCCGGTCGGCCGCGCCGCCATAGCTGCCCTCGAAGCGCAGGCTCATCGGATCGCCTCCAGCACCTCGCGCAGGCGGGCGGCGCTGTCGGCCAGATCCTCTGGCGCGGCGAGGACGACCTCGGGCATGGCCGTCACCTCGTAGGTGTCGAGGATCAGCGTGTCCATCGAGTTGAAGAACCGCACCCGCCAGACATGGGGCGTGGCCGTCGCCTCGATCCGGCAATTGCCGTAGCCGCGCGACAGGATCGTGACCGACCCCTCGCCCAGCGCCTCGTCCAGCATGGCAAGATCGGCCTCGGTATGGGGCAAAAGCGTCAGGTTGACGACATGGGGTACCGCGCCCGGCCGGTACGCGGCGGACCTGTCGAGCAGTTCCACCAGCAGCGCGGGGGCGTTGAAGACGCCCGGCTCCTGCGGCGTGTCCAGACCCAGCCCCGGCCGCACCGGGTCGAAGGCGGCGAAGGCGCGGGACGGGACCGGGCCGATCTCGACCCGGTCGATGCCCGTGCCCAGAACCTGCCAGACCCCGGCAAAGACGCTTTCCTGCACCGCGACGGACGGCACGCCCCGGATCCGCATCGACACCTCGCCCTGTCCCAGAGTCTCGGCCAGCAGACGGCGCGCGTCAGGCGCCATGCCCGACAGGACGACGGCATCGCCCTGCCCGGTCGCGGCCATGTCGCAGGCCGCCGCGATCCGCTCCAGCATATCGAGCGCCGGGGACGCCGCCGCGGCATCGTCGATCTCGGGGGTATGCGGCTGATAGGTGCGCATCCCCGAGGGCATCGGCAGCCAGCCGGGCGCATCGCCCTCGGCAGAGGGTTGCGAGCCGGGACCGAATCCCGCGGGCGGCAGGTGGAAATTGCTGGCCATGGGATCTCCTCAGGTCTCGGCAAGGGACAGGATATGGGCGGTGCGGGACAGGTAGTCGTCCCAGTCGCGGATCTTCTGGATGTCGCCAAGGAAGCGGCCGTCGCGGAAGAACAGGAACGCGGGCGCCTTGAGCGCGCGGTGGGCCTCGCGCAGTTCTGCCTCGATGGCATCATCCACGATCGCGCAGTCGAAGGCGTTCCGGAAGGCGGTGCGCAGTTCGGGCAGGATCACGGCTGCATCGGCGGTTTCCAGGTTGCGCGCGGGATCGCCGGGGACGAACAGGCAATGGGCGCCCGGCGCGCCGGCAAAGGCGTCAGCCGCGGCCCGGGTGGTCAGGCGCGGCCAGCCGAGGCCGGATTCGAGACGGTCGATCAGGGGGTGCGTCATCGGGGTCATCCTTCGCTGCGGCCCGCGTCCAGCGCGGCCTGAAGATGCGGCGGCAGGCTGGGGCCGCGGGCGTCGAGATCGGCAAAGGCATCGCCGGGATCGCCCCCGCCCATGACGGCGCACAGCCCTGCCAGCGCGGCGAGGATCTTCTGCGCCTCGTCGGCGTCCAGCACCTCGCGCGCGGCGCCGAGGAAGGTCAGCACCCAGTCGCCGGGGCGGGCGTCCGGCGTCAGCGACAGGTCGATCAGCGCCGTGGTCTCACCGTCGGTGACGCGCGCTGCGATGCCGTCCACGGCGAGGATGCGGAAGGGCAGCCCGACGCACATCAGCCCGCGCGCCCCGGCAGGAAGCGGGCGTCGCCCACCCGGCAGGCATCGTCCGCCGAGGGACGGCCGCCTTCGTAGGCGTCGCGGCGGATCGCGGGGTCGGCGAGGTCGGGGGCATGGGTGCGGCCGGGGGCGACGGCGATGCCCCAGCGCGCCAGTTCCGTGACGCCCTCGGCCAGCGCGGGGGCGATCATGGCGGCAACGGTCGGCGTCAGCCCGCCGCCGTAATCCTCCAGTTCGGCGGGCTGGCAGCCGATCAGCGTCATCCGGCCCGGAAGACGGCCCATCAGCGCGGCGGTGGCCAGCACATCCTGGAAGCCGGTCTGATGCAGGCTCATCTTCTTGGCGCCCATGAAGGCGGGCACCTCGGCATCGCGCACGATCTTCAGCGTGCCGGGGACAAGCCCGTAATCGACCGCATCGAAGATCAGCAGCGACCCGGCCTCTTCGAGGAACGGAAGCAGGTAAAGCCCCTGGGTGCCACCGTCGAGCACGCGCACGCAGTCCGGCAGCGTACGGCTTTCCGCCAATGCCTCGACACAGCGGGGGCCGAAGCCCTCGTCGGCCCACAGAACGTTGCCGATGCCCAGGATCAGGACGGAGTCTGATGGCGCGGCTGGCATGGGTCCCTCCCTGAACCGGTGCTGGCAGCGTGGTTTACGCACGTTGTTCCGTTCGACAGTAAGCTTTGCAGAACGTTCCGGAAGCGCCGAAGTTTACCAATCCTCAGCAAAACGTCATCAAAATGATATTAAATGAAAAAACGCGCAATGGCGGGTGCGGGGCACGACCCGGAGTGGAAGGATATTGACCATTTACTCCGCCCTGGAGGCAGACTCCCTTCCAGAAAGAAACGGGCGCGACCACCGGCCGCGCCCGCAGGGGAAACCACATTCACCATCTACAGCACTATTCCACCCGGTCATCCTTGAAGGTGCGCCAGCCCGAGATGATCGTGGTGATCATCGACTGGCGGGACATGATGTCCTCGCGGATCGCGGCGTAGATGTGGACGATGGCGAAGATCGTAATCGCCCACATGCCCAGGTGATGCAGCGTGTGCAGCCGCTGGGAATTGCCGGCAAGCCCCAGCACCCAGCCGAACGCCCGGTCATAGACCGAACCCTGCCCCGCGCCCTCGGCATAAAGCGCAAAGCCGGTGACGATCATGAAGGTCATTCCCAGCGTGATGAAGGTAAACATCGCCAGATGCGCCAGCGGGTTGTGGCCGATGTATTTCTTCGGCTCCCGTTCGAGGAAGGCATACCAGCGCGCCTCGAAAATCAGCTCCTTCCACCAGCGTGCCCGCCAGAACGGCACATAGAACAGCTGCCGGGCGTGGCGGTTGCCGACGAAGGCCCAGTAGATACGACCGAAGAAGGCCACCGTCAGCACCATCCCCGCCGCGAAATGGGCAAAGCGGACATAGCCGAAGACGAACTGGTCGGTGGCCTCGGCGATCTCCATCGTGGGCGGCGGCGAGGCGATGAGATAGCCGGTCACGATCAGCACGGTGATCGCCGCGGCGTTGACCCAGTGCCACAGCCGCACCGGCACCTCGTAGACATAGACGGCGGCCTGAAGGCGAAGGCTCTCGATGTCCTCGGGGCGCGCGCCGCCGGTCAGCCGCGCGGCCTCCAGCGGGGTGGGCGCCGCGGGGTTGGGAATGTGGATATTGGTGCGGGTTTCGGTCATCGCCCCGCCCTCAGCCCGTCACCAGCCACGCGCCCGAGGCGGCGATGGCCGCCCCCGCGACCCGGCGCACCGCGCCCGCCGTTCGCGCGCGCGCCACGGCGCGCGCCAGCGCGATGCCGACCAGGTGCAGCGCGCCCGTCGAGATCAGGAACCCCGCCAGATAGGCCGCGGCCTGCCCCGTCGCCTCGGTCGCATGGGCATGGCCGTGGCAGGCGCCAAACCCGGCGATGGCCGCCAGCGAGACGGCGGTCAGCGCGCGCGACTGCCCGGCATGGGCGAACACCGTCAACGCGCCGAACACCACGACCGAGGCCGCGATCAGCGCCTCGACATGCGGGATCGGCACGCCCGACCACGACAGCCCCGCGCCCAGCACCATCGCCCCCATGAAGGCCGCGGCCCCGGCCCAGACGTGACGCGACAGCACGAAGCCCGACCACAGGCCCACCGCCAGCATCGCCAGCAGGTGGTCGGCACCCAGGATCGGGTGTGCCATCCCGTGCACCAGCCCCGACGTGCCCCCGTGCCCGGTATGGGCCAGCGCGGGGGCGGCAGTTGCGGCCAGCGCCGCGGCAAGGATCAGTCGTTTCATCGGTGCGCCCTCCCTCAGCGGACCTTGACCCGGGTCAGTTCCTGACCGTCGGGCGACATGACATGGGTGGAACAGGCCAGACACGGATCGAAGCTGTGCAGCGTGCGCAGGATCTCGACCGGCTCGTCGGGCCGCTCCATCCTCGTGTTCATCAGCGCCGCCTCGAAGGCGCCGATATTGCCCGCGGCATCGCGGGGCGACCCGTTCCAGGTGGTGGGCACGACGCATTGATAGTTCTCGATGCGGGCATCCTTGATGTGGACCCAATGGCCCAGCGCCCCGCGCGGGGCCTCGGTCATGCCCACGCCCTTGGCCTCTTTCGGCCAGGTCTTCGGCTCCCACTTCTCGACATTGGCCGTCGCCGTGTCGCCGTTCCGGCAATTGGCGATCAGCTTGTCGAAGAAATGCTTTTGCAACCGGGTGCAGTATTCGGCCTCCAGCGCGCGGGCAGCCGTACGCCCCAGCGTCGAGAACAGCGCCGTCACCGGCAGGTCCATCGTGCGCAGCAGCCCCTCGACCTGGTTCTTGATGTCCTCGTGGCCCTTGGCATAGCCGACGATGTAGCGGGCGAGCGGGCCCACCTCCATCGCGTGACCCTTCCACCGCGGCGCCTTGATCCAGCTGTATTTCGCGGCCTCGTCCACCGCCTCGATATGGGTGCGCGTGCCCTTGGCATTGGGGCCAAGCTCGTATTTCGGCTCGGTCACGCCGTCCCAGGGATGCAGGCCCTTGCCCGGCTCGCCGTAGGAATACCAGGAATGGTCCACGAATTCCTGGATCTGTTCGGGGTCGCGCACGTCGACATCCTGCACCTCGTCGAGGTTGCCGTTGATGATGGCGCCGCGGGGCAGGTGCAACTGCTCCGCCGAAAAGTCGTTGGGGTTCTCGGGGATGTCGCCATAGGCCAGCACCGACTGGCCCGACAGCCCGCCGCCGTAAAGCCAGGACTTGTAGAACCCGCCGATGGCGATCAGGTCGGGGATGTAGACGTTGTTCACGAAGGTCGTGCACATGTCGATGATAGAGCTGACCAGGTTCAGCCGCTCCATGTTGATCGCGCCCACCGCGCCCGTGCCGTCGATGTTGATCGGACAGGGCACGCCGCCCACCAACCAGTTCGGATGCGGGTTCTTGCCGCCGAAGATCGTGTGGATCTTCACCAGATCCTTTTGCAGGTCCAGCGCCTCGAGGTAGTGGGTCGTGGCCATCAGGTCGGCCTCGGGCGGCAGCAGATAGGCCGGGTTGTCCCAGTAGCCGTTCTTGAACAGCCCCAGTTGCCCCGATTCCACGAACTGCTTCAGCCGGTTCTGCACGTCGCGGAAATAGCCCGGGGACGACAGCGGGTGGCTGGGGCTGACCGCCTGCTGCAATTCGCTGGTCGCCTTCGGATCGGCCCGCAAGGCATTGACAGGGTTCACCCAATCCAGTGCGTGCAGGTGGTAGAAATGCACGATGTGGTCATGCACCTGCAGGTTCAGCTGCATGATGTTGCGGATGGAATTGGCGTTGTCGGGGATGGTGATCCCCAGCGCATCCTCGACCGCGCGCACCGAGGTCAGCGCGTGGGTCCCGGTGCAGACGCCGCAGATGCGTTCGGTGAAGGCCCAGGCGTCGCGCGGGTCGCGGCCCTTCAGGATCACCTCGAGCCCCCGCCACATGGTGCCGGTGGAGACCGCGTTGCGGATCACGCCCTGGTCGTCGACGTTGACCTCGCAGCGCATGTGTCCCTCGATCCGGGTCACCGGGTCCACCACGATGCGGCGGCCGGTATTGTCGAGGTCGAAGCCGTTGGGTGTCACGGTCATGGATCAGACCTCCTCTTTGTCCTGGGTCTTCTTCTGGGCGCGCTTCAGCGCGCTGGCGGCGACATGGGCGGCGATGCCCGCGCCCACCACGCCCGCGGCGGCAAAGCCCATCTGGTCGGCGGTCGCCTCGACCCCGAACTGCTTGATGGTGGTCAGCCGGTCGTAGAACCCGCCCTGGTCCCAGAACCCGTCCTCGGAACAGCCGATGCAGCCGTGGCCCGACTGGATCGGGAAGCTGACGCCCTCGTTCCAGCGCACGGTGGAACAGGCGTTGTAGGTGGTCGGGCCCTTGCAGCCCATCTTGTAAAGGCAATAGCCCTTGCGCGCATACTCGTCGTCCCATTGCTCGACGAACTGGCCGGCGTCGAAATGCGGGCGGCGATAGCACTTGTCGTGGATGCGCTGGGAATAGAACATCGCGGGCCGGCCCTGCCGGTCGAGTTCCGGCAGCCGGTCGAAGGTCAGCATGTAGGTGATGACGCCGGTCATCACCTCGGCGATGGGCGGGCAGCCGGGCACCTTGATGATCGGCTTGTCGGTGATGACCTTGTGCACCGGCGTCGCGCGGGTCGGGTTGGGTGCGGCGGCCTGCACGCAGCCATAGCTGGCGCAGGCGCCCCAGCTGATGATGGCCTTGGCGTCCTTCGCCGCGTGGCGAAGCTGTTCCACGAAGGGCTTGCCGCCGACGATGCAGAACATCCCGTCCTCGTTCAGCGGCGGGTTGCCCTCGACGGCAAGGATGTAGTTGCCCTTGTATTTCTGGATCGTCTCTTCCAGCGCCGCCTCGGCCGCGTGGCCCGCCGCCGCCATCAGCGTGTGCGAATAGTCGAGCGAGATCATCGACAGCACCACGTCCTTGGCGAGCGGGTGCGCGCCGCGGATGAAGCTCTCGCTGCAACAGGTGCATTCCAGCCCGTTGACCCAGATCACCGGCGTGCGCGGCTTGGTCTCCATCGCATGGGCGATCTTCGGCACGAAGGCGGGGCCAAGGCCCAGCGCCGACGCCGTCAGCGAGCAGTATTTCATGAAGCTGCGCCGGGTGATCCCCTGCCGCCGCATGACCTCGTAGAAGGTTTCGATCTCGGCCAAGTCCGTCCTCCCTTGCCTTGGTCCGGGCGCACGCCGGGCACGCGCGGACCGTCAGTATCCCAGCGTATGCAAGCAGGGGCGGGCGGGGCGGCGCAAAGGAAAAGGGCGCGCCGCCGAAAAACGGGGAAATGCGATTTTAATCAGTAGTCTGCGGGTCGATCCTGCATATGGTGACTCTGCCCCGCCGGTTATCGGGCTGCCACAGCCACCCGCCGCCGGTCAGCCGCTTTCCGCCCCGCTCAGGTGCCGCGCCGCGGCGACCACCGCCTGCCCCAGCGCCAGCCCCCCGTCATTGGCGGGTGTTTCGCGGTGGGTCAGGACCGGCACGCCATCCAGCGCCGCCAGCATCTCGGCCAGCAGCCGCGCGTTCTGAAAGCAGCCGCCCGACAGCGCCACGGCCCGCGCGCGGCCACCCTCCACCAGCGCGCGGGCGGGGGCGGCAAAGGCATGCGCGAGCCCGGCATGGAACCGGGCCGAGATCACGCCGGGGGGCGAGCCCGCGGCCAGATCGGCGTCCAGCGCGTGAAACATCGGCGCAGGGTCGAGCCCGGCAAAGGGATAGGGCGCGGCGGTCACGCCCTCGGCCAGCGCCTCCAGCCGCATCGCCGCCTCGCCTTCATAGGTTTGGCGGTTGGCGCAAAGGCCCAGCGCGGCGGCCACCGCGTCGAACAGCCGCCCGGCCGAGGTGCAGGCGGGGGCGTTCAGCCCCGCGCGGGCGGCGGCGCGCAGGGCGGCGCGCGGCAGAGGGGTGAACAGCCGGTCCGCAAGATCGCCCAACCCCGCCTGATCCAGCCGCACCAGCAGGTTGCGCCAGGGCTCGCGCGCCGCCATGTCGCCGCCGACCAGCGGCGCAGGCGTCAGATGCGCGATCCGCTGCATCCCGCTGTAATCGCCCAGCAACAGTTCGCCGCCCCAGATCGTGCCGTCCATGCCAAGCCCTGTGCCGTCCAGCACGATCCCCGCCACCGGCCCGCCGTCCAGCGGCCAGAGGTTTTCGGCCAGGCACGCGGCCAGATGGGCGTGGTGGTGGTGCACCTCCTCGACGGGCAGGCCCATGGCATGCGCGTGCTGCGTGGCGCGATAGCCCGGATGCGCATCGCAGGCCACCAGCGCGGGACGGTGATCGAAAAGAGCCGAATAATCGGCGATGGCCTTCAGGAACTCCTCCCAGGTCAGCGCCTCGTCCAGCTCGCCCAGGTGGTGCGACAGCAGCGCCTGCCCGCCCTTCAGCAGGCAGATCGCGGATTTCATCTGCCCCCCAACGGCCAGCACCTGCGGCGCGTCCCCGAACCCCGGCGGCAGGGGCAGCGTGCCCGGCACCCGCCCCCGCGCGCGGCGGATCACCATGCGCGGGGCGGCGCGTTCCACGCTGTCATCCAACCGCCGGGCGATCTCGCGGTCATGCATCAGGAAGGCGTCGGCAAAGGCGGAAAGCGTCGCGCGGGCCTCGTCGTTACCGATGGCCTGCGGCTCCCCGGACAGATTTCCCGAGGTCATCACCAGCGGCCCCGGCACCGCATCCATCAGCAGGTGGTGGACCGGCGTGGCGGGCAGCATCACGCCGAGGCAGGCCATGCCGGGGGCGACGGTCTCGGGCAGCGCGCCGGTGCCCTGCACCAGCACCACCGGCGCGGCGGGATCACGCAGCAGCACGAGATCGTCCGGCATCGGCGCACAGAAGGCACCCAGCCTGTCCTCGCGCGACATGACTGCAAAGGGTTTTGCCGGGCGGCGCTTGCGGGCGCGCAGCAGGTTCACGGCGGCGGCATTGCCCGCGTCGCAGGCCAGGTGAAAGCCCCCCAGCGCCTTGATCGCGACGACCCCCCCCGCGGCCAGCACCCGCGCCGCGCCTGTGATCGGATCGCCCGGCACCTCGTGGCTGCCTTGCTCCAGCCAGAGGCGCGGCCCGCAGGCCGGGCAGGCAACGGGCTGGGCGTGGAACCTGCGATCCGACGGGGTCTCGTACTCTGCCCGGCAGGCGGGACAGATGGGAAAGGCCGCCATCGTAGTCTGAGCGCGGTCATAGGGCAGCCGGTTCAGGATGGTAAAGCGCGGCCCGCAATGGGTGCAGTTGGTGAAGCCATAGCCCTGCCGTCGCCCGGGGCTGCGGATTTCGGCGAGGCAATCGGCGCAGGTCGCGGCGTCGGGCGTGACACCGGTCCCGGCCGATCCGGCCGCGCTGGGGGCGATCACGAAGGCATCCGGGGCGGTGGCAAAGCGGATCGGCACGGCCTCGACCGCATCCACCCTGGCCAGCAGGGGCGCCCGCGCCGACAGCGCCGCCTGGAACGCGTCAAGATCGCCACCCGCCGCGCGGATCAGCACGCCCTCGCCGTCGTTGAACACCTCGCCGCGGACACCGTAGTCACGGGCGATCTGCCAGACGAAGGGGCGGAACCCGACGCCCTGCACCTGCCCGCGCACGCGGATCTGGCGGCCCTGCATCAATGCACCGTGCAGACCATGCAGGGGTCAAAGCTGCGCACGATGTGCTGGACCGTGACAGGCGTCTCGTCGCCTTGGGCAACGGGGGCGCCGACGAGAGCCGCCTCCAGCGGCCCGGGCTGGCCCGCCGCGTCGCGCGGGCTGAAATTCCAGGTCGTGGGCGCCACGATCTGGTAGCCGGCGATCCGGCCCTTTTCGACACGCAGCCAATGGCCCAGCGCACCACGCGCCGCCTCGACCAGCCCCGCGCCCGCGCCCTCGCGCACCTCGGGGGCGGGGTCCATGAAGCGGGCGGCCGGCTCGATTCCGCGGGAAAGATCCTCCATCAGGCCCTGCGTCCGGGCCAGTTCCAGCAGCCGCCCGGCCACCCGCGCCAGCACCCCGCCCCCCGCCAGATCGCGCGCCAGCGGATGGCCGTCGATCACCTGCCGGGCCAGCGCCCCGGTCTCGTAGCTCTCGCCGTTCAGCCGGGGCGCCTTGCACCAGGAATAGGCGGCCTCGCGCATGTCCTCGTCGGGCAGCGTCTGGCCCTCCCCCGGATGCGCCGGGCCGCCCAGCATCCAGGCATGCGAGACATCCTCGACAAGGCCCGACAGGTCCAGCGGATAGCGCGCGCCGCAGCGCCAGAGACCGGGGGCAAAGGCGTGGCCGCCCGCCAGCGGATAGGCGCCGAAGGACAGGTAGCGCCCCTCCCCACGCCCCAGCGCGTCAAGGTCCAGATCGGCGGCGATCCGCAGGAACAGACCCGCATCGCCCGTTTCCCAATCCATCAGCGCCTCGCGCGTGGACAGTGCGGCAAACGCCTCAAGCGGCCCGCCGAACACCACATCCTCGAGATAGCGGCGAAAGGCGGCGAGGCTGGCCGCGATCCGCACCTTGTCGCGCGGACCGGGCGCACGCGTCACACCGCCGGGCTGGATCGCCAGCGTATGCGGCCACTTGCCCGCCATCAGCCCGAGGATGTGCATCAGGGCCGCGCGCGCCTCGATCGCCTGCCGCGCCGCAGCCCCTTCCATCGCGGCAAAGCGGTCGACCGCCCGGGCGTGCCAGGACCGCCCCGCGTAACAAGACCGCGCGAAATCGGGCATGAAGAACAGGGTGAAATGGGTCAGGTGATCCGAGACATTCTCGATGGCGTGGATCAGCGCCGCCACCCGTTCCCCCTGCGGGGCGGGCACATGCCCCCCGGCGGCGGCCAGCGCCCGCGCCGCCGCTGCCGACTGGCTGATCGAGCAGATGCCGCAGATCCGCGGCGTCAGCGTCAACGCGTCCGAGGGCGGGCGGCCCAACAGCATCCGTTCGAACCCGCGATAGAGAGGCGCATTGACGCGGGCCGAGCGCACGGCACCATCGGCCACGTCCAGATGCACCTCCAGATCGCCCTCCACCCGGTTGAAGGGGCCGACGATCAGTCGCGTGCCGGTCATCCGCGCGGCTTTCTCGGCGAGGGCAGAACCTCGACCCGGTCCGCGACCGCATTGCGCGACAGCCGCACGGGCGTCGCGGCCTTCGACAGCGAGGCCAGCGCCATGAACCACGCCTTGGGCATGTCCGAGGGCAGGCCGACGGGGATGCCCGCGACCTTGGGCGTTTCGGTAAAGGCGTGGCGGGGTTCCTCGAACTCGGGCGCGGTGCAGGAAATGCAGGGGTATCCCGCCCGGGTGCAACTGCCCTGCCCGTTCCAGGGCCGGATGTTGCAGTCACCCACCGCCTGCGTGCCGACGCAGCCCAGATGCTCCATCATGCAGCCCATCTCGCACAGATGCGTGGCGGAGGCCTTGTATTCGTAGAACTCGTTCTTGGGACAGCCATGGTGCACCAGGTGCTCGGCATAGAAGCGGGGCCGGGCCAGCGCATCCAGATCGTCCGGTCCCAGCGCGCCGGCGGCCAGCAGCATCAGCGTCTCGCTGACCCAGTCCGGATGCGTCGGGCAACCCGCCACGTTGACCACCGGCAATCCGGCCCGGCCGCGGAACTCGGGCGGCAGGATGCCGCCCCGGTGCGCGCCCTCGTAGTGCAGCCCCGCCGCATCGGACGGGTTGCCGCCGGCGCTCGTCACGCCGCCGAAGGCCGCGCAGGACCCCACCGCGACCACGTGATCGGCCAGCGGCGCGAGGGTCCGCACCCAGTCCAGCATCGACCGGCCGGTGCCCGACAGCATCTGGAACCGCCCCGTCCCCCGCGGCCCCCGCGCGATCGCCCCCTCGACACACAGGACGTCCAGCGCGACCTCGCCCGCGGCGATCCGGTCGAGCAGCGCGCGCAGCTCGGCGCCGGTCTCGGCCGACAGCGCAGGGTGCCACAGGAGCGCGATCCCCGCATCCGCCAGCAGGTCCAGGATGTTCGGATCCTCGGCGCAGAGCAGCGACATGGTGCAGCCGCCGCAACCCGAGGCCTGAAGCCAGAGGACGTTCATCCGCCCGCCTCGGCCAGCGGCAGGTCGAAGCAGAAGCACGCGCCGCCCTCGGCCGGGCAGAGCCGCAGCGCACCGCCATGTTCCTCGGCGATCTTGTGGCTGATGGCGAGGCCAAGGCCGGTGCCCTTGCCCACCGCCTTGGTGGTGAAGAACGGATCGAAGATCGCCTGGCGCAACTCGTCCGGCACGCCCGGCCCGTTGTCGGACACCGCCAGCACGGCCCGCCCGTCCTCGATCCGCGTCGCCACCCCGATCCGTGCGCCCGGCTGGCCTGCGACCGCGTCCAGCGCGTTCTGCACGAGGTTCATCACCACCTGCTGGACATGGCCCGGACGGCCGCGGACCATGACGCCGGGCAGGCCGGTGAAGGCCAGACCGACCTCGCGCCCGGTGCCGCGCATCACCCAGCTTGCCGCCACCGTCGCCGTCTCGACCAGATCGAACGCGACCATCTCGCCGGTGCCCTCGGCCGAGAGCCGCCGCAAATCCTCGACGATGTCGCGCACCCGTTCGGCCCCGTCGCGCGCGCCCGCGACCGCCTCGCGCAGGTTGCCGATCTCGCGGTCCAGCCGCAACTCCTCGCGCAGCCGGATCAGCTCTTCGCGGCTGGCACCGGCCTGCACGCGCTCGAAATAGGTCTCGAACTTGGCGGCATAGCGTTCCAATGCGTGGGCGTTCGCATAGACGAAGCTGATCGGGTTGTTCAATTCGTGCGCTACACCCGCCAGCAGCCGGCCCAGCGAGGCCAGCTTTTCGTTGCGCACCAGCAGGGCCTGCGCGGCCTTCAGCTCGTCATGGCTCTGTTCCAGTTCGGCATAGGCGCGGCGCAACTCGCCCACCGGGCGGCCGGTCAGCACATGTCCGGTGATCCGGCCGCGGTCGTCCATCCGTGCGCTGATCGACAGTTCCAGCGGCGTGCCGTCGCCGGGGGTGGCAAGCGTGGCCTCGATCGTCTCGGGGCTGCGGTTCAGCGCGACCCGGGCCATCGCCTCGGCCAGGCGGGCGCGATCCCCAGCGCAGAACAGTGCTGCGACCGGGCGGCCGGTGCAGGTTTCGCGCGGCGCACACCCGGCGGCGGGGAACGACGCCGAGACCTCCTCGACCCGGCCATCGCGTGCCACCACGATCAGAACGTCCGATACCGAGGCAAGGATCGAGGCAAGGAACGAGCGCAGCGTCTCCAACTCGGCGTTCTTCTGTTCCAGCCGCTCCTGGTGGACGACGAGATCGGCATAGGTCCGGTCGACCGCCGCCAGCACCTCGGCCCAGACGGAATCGGAAAACTCGCCCGCCGCGGTGGGGATCCCCTGAGAGACTTGCTTGGCCATCGTCGCTCCTTCGCGCGCAGGATACCGTCCGCACGGCGGGCTGCCAATCGGTTCGGCGCGGGCCGCTTGGCGCGGCTCCGCTTCTGTGGAAGAATGTTGGTGGCGATCCCGTTGCATGAGGGGGACAGGCCCGATGACCAGCACCGACCAGATCGACGGCGTCGTGCTCGGCGTGATCCTCGGGTTCGAGGCGGGCGCGCCGCTGGTGGTGTTCGCCGGCAACCCCCGGGACCACGCGATCCCCGCCCGATCGCTGGCCGCGCTGACAGGCGATGACGTGGGCGCCGAAGTGGCGCTGTTGTTCGAGGAAGGCCGCCGCGACCGGCCGCTGATCGTCGGCAAGCTGGTGGAACCGCCCCGCCAGGACCGCCCGCCGCTGGTGATCCGCGACGGCGAGACGGTTCGGGTGACCGCCAGCGACCGTCTGGAATTGCGGGTGGGCAAGGCGTCGATCGTGATGCTGAAGGACGGGCGCATCACGATCCGCGGCACCTACCTGACCAGCCATGCCTCGGCCACGAACCGGATCCGCGGCGGATCGGTGAACCTGAACTGATGCCCGCCCTGGTGCTGGAAACCATCGTCCGCCAGCATGCCGAACAGGCGGCGTTCCTCTGGACCCTTTACGATGCGCATATGCGCGACCCGGCGGCGAACGAGGAGATGGACGCAGACCGCCTTGGCCGACTCGTGGAACGGCTCGAGGCGCATCTCGACGGGCTGCGGGTGGCAGGTGCGGACGGGCTGCGGATCGCCGAGGAACTCTATGCCGAATATCCCGAGGCGGGTGAATTGTTCGTGCTGCGGATGCTGCAACCGGGCGCGGCGGGGATGCGGATCCGTGATCTCGACCTTGCGAAGGTGCGGGCCTTTCTCGACGCGACGCTGCCGCCCCCCGCAGGCTAGAGGGGTTCGAAGTCCAGCGGGACACGCTCGATCAGCGTTTCCATGTCCGCATTGACCTGCAGTTGCAGCCAGTCCGATCCATCGAAAACATAGACCCAGTACCCGGCATTGATCGTCAGCAGATCGTCGGTGGCGGTCATGTCGAACGCATAGCCCGTGTTGAACCTGGGGGCGAAGGCCAGACCGTCGCGAGTGTATATCCCGTAATCGTCGTCGCCCCAGTACTCGACCCCCTTGAAGACCGTGACCGAATAGAAATCCGCCTCGGCCCCCTCGACCGTCAGCAGTTCCTCGTCCCTAAGCACATAGGCCTCGCCGTCCGCGCCGCCGACAAGCAGGGTTCCGTCGGCCTTGAGATGCAAGGCCCGGATGAAGACGTTGGTGCCGAGATCGACCGGCGACAGCGACGCGCCATCGAACCGCAGAAGCGTTCCGTAATCGCCCCCGACATAGCCGGTTCCGGCCGTCGGGGCATGCAGGGCGTGCAGGTCTTCCTCGGTGTCCACGGGAATCCGGGTATAGGTGCCCCCGCTGAACCGGAACATCAGCCCGCCCTCGCCGAACACGGCGATCGTTCCGTCCCCGAGCGGCGCAAGATTATCGAGGAAAGCCTCGGCGGCAAAGGGATGGACCGTGAGGGTGCCGCCCCTGAGTTCGTGAAGATATCCGCCGCTGGCCAGAACATAATGCAGATCGGGGCTTGCCGCATGGTAGTCCAGCGCACCGCTGTCGAATTCATGCAGGACCTCGTAGGTCGGATCGGCCGACAGGGTGACCTTCAGAAGCGCCGACGCCGCCTGCTCGCCTTCGTCCGAGCGCGCCTCGATCAGCAGAAAGACCGCATCGCGCGAGAAACTGAACGCTTTCGTGATCTCGCAATAGGGCTCTTCGCCCGCAAGAACCTCTGGCAGATAGTCCATGTCTGACCTCCATCACACGCCGCAGGTATGGCACTGCCGGGCCTTGGGGGCCTTGCAGACAGCCTTGGTGCAGATCGGTTTCTGCTTGACGGCCTCGACCTTCTTCTTGGCCTCCTCCTCGCTGTCGCTGTCCTCGACACCTGCAAGATAGGCCAGGTTGATGAGTTCGAGACATTCCGAGGCGCTCTTCTTCTCCTCCTTGGATTTCCGTTTCGTCCGGGAATGTTCGTTCACGGTCGCATCCGAGGACGTCTTGACCAGATCGCCGGTCGTCGGGACCGTGCACGCCTTCTTGCAGGACACGCTGCCGCTTGGCCCCTTGCAGCCCGCGCGCGCCTGGTCAAGCAGGTTGTCGATCTTCTTCGTCTTGCGGTCGTGCGGCATGCCCTTGCGCGAGCGTTCCGACGCCTTCTTGTTCACGCGCTTGGTGTTCATGCAGATGCAGGGCGCATCCGCGGGATCGTAGGCCGGCCACTGGCTGCACCCCGTGCCGGCGGAACGGCTCCGCATGAAGGCCGAGGCCCGCGCGGTATGTTCCGAATTCCGCCCCGTGGTGGAAAAATCGCAGGGACTGTCCGCGTGCCGGTGGCCATCAAGTTCGGCAAAGACCTTTTCGCAGTCGCCCAGCCCCACGTTCAGCTTGGCGATATGCGGCCAGGGCGGCGCGTTGCCCACCGGCGAGGCGTGGTTGTTGGTGGTCAGGTCCGACATGCGCACCACCGGCTCGCCCTCGAATTTCACGTTGGCGGACCAGGCGTTGAAGTAGGACTTGCCCATGTTCTTGGAACTGACGACGCCCTTCTTCGCGGCGCAGCCCGCCTCGTCGCCGGATGTCCGCGACATGTCCGACTTGTTCTTGAGGTTGACGATCTTGCCCTTGATCTTGACGGTCGAGGTGCCCTTTTCGGTGTCGCCCGCCATCGCGAAATTGGGATAGGGCACCGGAACCCCCGGCGGGGTGGCGGGGTTCTCGGGCGGCGTCATGCAGACATCGGGGAAGGCCGCGATGGTCTGCGCCTGCACCGCCTTGCCCGAGATTTCCAGCCCGTTGGCAAAGACATCGCCCATCAGGCCGCCCCTTCGTGGAACACCGCCGCACCGCAGGCCCCGTCATCGGCCGAGGCCTCGATCAGCACGGGGCTGCCGCCGGAATAGCCCTTGCGCGCGGCCGTCAGCGCCATGCCCACCATCAGAGGCACCACCGCGGCACCGATATTGCCCAGGCTTTCGGCCGGGCTCCACAGATCCTGGAATTCGGTGCGGCCGCGTTCGAGGCGCAGCGCGGCCAGCGCCGTCTGCCTGAACCAGTATTGCTCGCCGATCAGGTCGGCGATGCGATACTCGACCCCCGCCAGGGTCACCCCCGCCTCGCCCAGCGCCTGGGCATAGGCCGCGGTCATCCCGTCGCCCCGAAGCGGCACGTCCAGACCGTCCTCGCCCTGCCGGTTGTAGAGGAACGCCGCCTCGCGCGCGAGGCCAAGCCCGGCAAGCGACAGGGCCGCCTCTCCGTCCGCGGCGCACAGGATCGCCGCCGCCGCCTCGCCCGGCAGGAAGCCATTGGCATTGTCGGGGGTCAGCAGCCGGTTGTCGGCCAGGTAACGGGCGATCGCGGGGGCGGTCAGGTAGCTGTCGACGCCCGCCACCACCACGTACTCGGCCGCGCCCTCGGCCAGCATCCGGCGCGCCTGGCGCAGCGCGACAAGTCCCGAGGGGCGGCCATGGGCGACGATCTGGGTGCGCGTGCGGGGCGGGATCTCGACGATCGCGGCGATCCGGGCGGCCAGCGCGGCGGCATCGCGCACCGGCCGGCCGGGGCGGTCCTCCTCGGGCAGGCACAGGATCAGGGCCGCCCGCCCCGCCGCCCCGGGCACCGCCTCGAACAGTTCCGCGATGGCGCCCGCGGCCAGATGGGCCAGCCGCTTCTCGCCGATCCAGTTGCGCGGCAGGGGCACCGGCGCCCCGATCTGCCACTCGCCGTCCGGCCCCAGGAACCGCGTCTCGCAGAACCCGTCAAGCCTGCCGCGCAGCGCCGCGCAGGCCGACGGTGCATCCAGCCCCACCGCCGTCACCATGCCCGCGGCGAGGATGCCAAGCGGCGTGTTCATGCCTCGTCCTCCGCCGGTTCCGCCGCGGCGGTGGCCACCGCCCGGACATAACGCCGCCCCTCGGCCCGGGCGCGGCGCATCGCGTCGGTGGGCGGGCCGACCCAGGCATGGGTGAACTCGGTGATGATCCGCCGGATCGGGACCGAGATGCGCCAGACCATCATCAGCACCCGCGCCTCGCAATCGAAGAGCAGCGTGTCGGGCAGCAGCGTGCGTTCCGCCGCGATCTCGCGGGCGCGAAACAGGGTGACCGGCAGCGCGGTCTCGGGCGGCAGGCGGAACGCCTCGCGGCCCTTTGGCGTCAGGTGGCCCAGGATCACCGGCCCCCCCGGCGCGGGCGGGTCGATCTGCTGGTCCTCGGGCGCGCACTGGAAATACCGCTCGTCGAAATCGGCGGGCAGGAAGGGAAACACCTCATCCTGCCAACGCTGGTCATAGGTGCCCGCGTGTTTCAGCCGCTCGGGCCAGCCCCGCCCGATGGGCCCAAGCGCCATCGGGCGGTAGTTGCCATAGGGCGATGTCACGGGCTCGTCGGGGACCTGGGTATTGGGCAGGGGCTGGCCGGACAGCCGCGACTGGTTTTTCACCTGTCCCCAGCCCAGCCCCACCGGGTTCGGCCCATAAACCGCGGGCGCGGGATCGTCGGGGGCGGTGCGGTCGGGGCCGCCGAAGGCCGTGTCATAGGTAAACTGCATCTTCGTAAAGGGATGCGGCTCGGTCGCGGTGACCACCGGCCCGACCACGCGCCATTCCCGCGCCCCGATCACGTCCAGCGTCTTGGACCACGCCCCCACCCGGATCCCGACGCGCAGCCCCTGCACCGGCCGGCCGCCCGGAGCGTGGGCCGCACCGTTCACGATCACGTCGCAGCGCGGCTTGCGAAAGGCGAAATCGGTTTCCCACAGCGGCGCGGAAAACCCCGGCGCGCCGGTATATTCGTCGGCCATCACCAGCGCGCGCTGCTCGGCTGCCACGGCGGGCGTGTCGCCCGCGTCGGGGAAGGCGAACGTGCCCTTGACCACCAGAACCAGATAGTCCCGCCCCGTCTTGTCCATGCCCTGGGTAAAGGCAGGAACGAACCGGGTCTGGTTGAAGATCTCCATGGCCGGGCCTCAGTCGAAGGCGTAGGCGAAGCCGCCCTCCCCCCCCGTCACCGTCACGCGCGTCAGCGTGGACCCGTCCA
Organism: Rhodovulum euryhalinum; assembly: GCF_004342445.1. Classification (GTDB taxonomy): domain Bacteria; phylum Pseudomonadota; class Alphaproteobacteria; order Rhodobacterales; family Rhodobacteraceae; genus Rhodovulum; species Rhodovulum euryhalinum. Next base: position 97,582 of record NZ_SLWW01000009.1, on the reverse strand, counting down.
GCGTGCGGTTCAGGATCTGGCGGCTGAGCTCGGGCAAGAGCGTGTTGGTCAGGATCGCGTCGATCATCCGCCCGCCCGACTCGATCTCGATGCAGCGCGCCTTGATCAGGTCCATCGTCCCCTCGCCGATCACCAGTTCCGCCTCATGGCCCTTGCGCAGCCGCTTGGCGATGGATTTCAGCTTGAACCCCGCGATCAGTTCCAGCGCCGCGTCGCTGAGCGGGTAATAGGGGATCGTGACCACCCGGCCCAGCAGCGCGGGCGGAAAGACGCGCAAGAGCGGCGCGCGCAGCGCGGCGGTCAGTTCGTCCAGATCGGCATGCACCTTGCCGTCCTCGGTCATCGCCATGATCTCGTCGGTGCCGACGTTCGACGTCAGCAGGATCAGCGTGTTCTTGAAGTCGATCCGCCGCCCCTCGCTGTCGTCCATCATGCCCTTGTCGAAGACCTGGAAGAACACCTCGTGGATATCGGCATGGGCCTTTTCCACCTCGTCGAACAGCACCACCGAATAGGGCCGGCGCCGCACCGCCTCGGTCAGCACGCCGCCCTTGCCGTAGCCGACATAGCCCGGCGGCGCGCCCTTCAGCGTCGAGACCGTGTGCGCCTCCTGGAACTCGCTCATGTTGAAGGACAGCAGGTTCTGTTCGCCCCCGTAAAGCGCATCCGCCAGCGCCAGCGCGGTCTCGGTCTTGCCCACGCCCGACGGGCCGCAGAGCAGGAACACCCCGATGGGTTTCTCCGGCGCCGCCAGCCCCGCGAACGCAGTCTGGATGCGGTTCGAGATCATCGCCATCGCGTGATCCTGTCCCACCACCCGCTGACCGAGGATCTCGGGCAGGTGGATCGCGCGTTCGGTCTGGCTGGCCACCATCCGTCCGGTGGGAATACCGGTCCAGTCCTGCACCACGCTGGCCACCGCGTTGCGGTCGACGGACGGCAGGATCAGCGGGGTCTCGCCCTGCGCCTCGGCCAGTTCCGCCATCTTCGCCTTCAGCGCCGCCAGCTTTTCCGCCCGCTCCGCCTCGGTAATCGCGGGCGGCGGGGGGGCGTCGGCCTCGTCCGGCGCCGCGGCGGGGTCTGCCTTGGCTTCAGGGTCCGCTGGCTCTGGGGCCATGTGCCCCACCGCGCCGGTCTCGTCCAGCGCAGCCCCCCCGCCCCGCAACTCGGCGCGCAGGTCCAGCACCTCGTCGACCAGTGCCTTTTCCGCCTCCCACCTCGCGTTCGCGGCGGCGAAATCCGCCTCGGCCTGGTCCAGCGCGGCCAGGATGCCTTTCATCCGTTTCTCGGTGTCGATGCCGATCGCGGCCTCGCGCTCGGCGATGCCCTGTTCGATCCTGAGTGCCGCAAGGCGGCGGTCGATATCCTCGACCGCGGCGGGCGTGGCGTGCTGCGAGACGGCGACCCGCGCGCAGGCGGTATCCAGCAGGCTGATCGCCTTGTCGGGCAACTGCCGGGCCGGGATGTAGCGATGCGACAGCTGCACGCTGGCCTCCAGCGCCTCGTCCAGGATCTCGACCTTGTGGTGGCGCTCCAGCACGCCCGCGATACCCCGGCACATCCGCACCGCCGCCTCTTCCGAGGGTTCGGCCACGTTGACCACCTGGAACCGGCGGGTAAAGGCGGGGTCGGGCTCGATGTACTGCTTGTATTCCGACCATGTGGTGGCCGCGACCGTGCGCAACTCGCCGCGCGCCAGCGGCGGCTTCAGCAGGTTCGCCGCATCGCCCGTGCCCGCCGCGCCGCCCGCCCCGATCAGCGTATGCGCCTCGTCGATGAACAGGATCACCGGCACGTCGGAACTGTGGACCTCCTCGATCACGGCGCGCAGGCGCTTCTCGAACTCGCCCTTCACCGAGGCCCCGGCCTTCATCAGCCCCACGTCCAGCAGGTGCAGTTGCACGCCCTTCAGGCTGGGCGGCACATCGCCCTTGGCCAGCCGCTGGGCGAAGCCCTCGACCACCGCGGTCTTGCCCACGCCCGCCTCGCCGGTCAGGATCGGGTTGTTCTGGCGCCGCCGCATCAGGATGTCGATGATCTGGCGGATCTCCATGTCGCGGCCGACCACCGGGTCGATCCGGCCCGCCTTGGCCCGTTCGGTCAGGTTGGTCGAAAACTGCGCCAGCGCCGATTGCCCGCCGGGCGCGGGTTTCCTGGCCACCGCCGGTTCCGGCCCCGCGCCCATCCCCTCGACCGAGTCGGGCAGCAGCGCATCCAGTTGCCCGCCCATGTCGCGCGGGTCGATCTTGTCGAATTCGAGGCTGATCTTGAAAAGCAACGCCTCGACGACCGGTGTGGCAAGCCCCGCCAGCAGCAGGTAGGCCGAGCGCACCGTCTCGTCGCCATATTCCAGCTGGCCCAGGCTCCACGCCTCCTGGATCGCGCGAAAGATGTGATCGGAAAATTCCTCGACCGCGCTTGCCCCGTGCGGCAGCGTGTCGATCGCGCGGGTGATGTCGGCGTCCAGCCGGGCGAAATCCACGCCTGCCGATTTCAGCAGGATCTCGAAATCCGACCGGGGGGAATGGGCCAGTTCGTGCACGAAATGGACAAGCTCGACATACGGGTTGCCCCGCGCCTTGGCCGCCTGCGCCGCGGCCGAAAAGGCCTTGAGGCAGACGGGGTTGAGCTTGCCCACCAACTCCTTGCGCTTGATGGTTTCCTGGCTGCCTCTCTGGGCCATGGCTGCCTCCCCCTGACATCCTGCCGGTCGGCGCGCGGGCGGTCCATATCGGTTCCGGCCGCCCGTCGCCCGTGCTAGTCTACGCCCGAAACCCGCCGTGGCGACAAGATTTTTCGCCCCGCGCGTGCAGACCGGAGCCCGCCGATGAAGGACCCGTTGCCCTCGGACATCTTCCACCGGGGACAGGTGCTGAACAACACCTACGACATCGAGGGCGTGCTGGGCCGCGGCGGCACGGGCGAGGTCTACCTGGCCCGCAACCAGATCTCGGGCCGCGAGGTGGCGATCAAGGCGCTGTCGGCGCAGTTCTCGGGCAATGCCGACTACGTCGAGCTGATGAAGCGCGAGGAAGAGATGCGCAACATCCAGCATGACGCGGTGGTGCGCTATACCGAATGTTCGCGCTCGGACCAGGGGCATGTCTTCCTGGTGATGGACTATATCGACGGGCCGTCGATGAATGACGAGATGCTGGCCCGGCGGATGGATGCCCACGACCTGATGGTGATCGCGCACCGGGTGGCCAGCGGGCTGGTGGCCACCCATGCGCGCGGCGTGGTGCACCGGGACCTGTCGCCCGACAACATCATCCTGCGCGGCGGCGCCCCCGAGAAGGCCACGATCATCGATTTCGGCATCGCCAAGGACACCGCGGCGGGCGCGCGCACGATCGTCGGCAACCAGTTCGCGGGCAAATACGAATACGCCGCCCCCGAGCAGGTCGAGGGCCATGCCGAGCCGCGGTCGGACCTCTACGCGCTGGGCGCCTCGCTGCTGGCCGCCTGGCGCGGCGAGGTGCCGTTCCTTGGCAACACGCCGGGCGAGATCGTGCGGCGCAAGCAGCAGCGGCTGGATACCGAGGGCGTGCCCGAACCGCTCAAGGGGCTGATCGACGCGCTGACCGCGCCGGAACTGGCCGACCGGCCCGCCGACGCGGCCGCGGTGGTTGCCCGGATCGAGGCGGCGCTGAAACCCCGGACCGGCGTGACCGAGACCGCGCCAAGCGGCCGGCGCGGGCGGCGGGGCGCCTGGCTTGCCCTGCCCGCGCTGGCCGTGGTGGCGGGGGTCGCGGCCTGGATGCTGGGGCTGTTCGACGGGCTGTTCCCGGAACCGTTGCCGGTCGCCGCACCCTACCGGCTGGCCGCATCGCATGGCCCGGACGCGCCGGGGCGGCTGGTCGGGAACGCGCCCGACGAAGCCGCCGCCACGGCGCTGGCTGCCGCCTATGCCGAGGCCGCGGGCACAGCCCCCGCCGAGGCCGCGCTGACGCTGGCCACGGGGTTGCCGCGCGCGGACTGGGCGGCGCAGGCCGCCGCGCTGATGGCCGAACTCGCGCCGCTCGACCGGTGGGAGATGTCGCTGGCCGGATCGTCGGGCGAGGTCACGGGGCTTGCCCCGGACAGCGCCGCGCGCGATGCGGTCCGGGCGCGGATCGACGCATGGTCCGCGACCAGCGGCATCACGCTTTCCGCCGCCATCGCCGCAGGCCCGGAACGGCTGGACGCGGCACAGGTGCAGGCGGTGCTGGACCGGCGGGCCACCTGCGGGCCGCTCACGCAGCAGACGCCCTCGGATGCGACCTACCCGATGGGCGCCACCATCGTCGTCACCGGCGACATCGCCGCCCAAGCCGACAAGCCCGCGATCGAGGCCGCGCTGGTGCCGCTGATCGGCGACCGCCAGGTGCAGGTCGAGACGCGGACGCTGAACCGCGACCTCTGCGCGATCCGCGCGGTGCTGCCCCATCCCGGCGGCGGCACGCTGTCGATCTGGCTGGGCCAGGGCGAGACCGGCGAGGCGAACCTGACCGGCATCTACCGGGTGGGCGAAAACCCGGTGGCCGAGGTGCTGGCCCCCGCCAGCCTGACCCAGGGCTGGCTCTGGGTGATGGTGGTCGACAACACCGGCAAGGTCTTTCACGTCCTGCCCCAGATCAACCATACCGAGCATGCCCTGACCGAGGTCGGCCGCGTCGAGGGAGGCCTCAGGCGGGTGCGGGTGCTGCACTCGGTCGAGGAGTTCCGAGCCGACCCCGGCAGGCTTGCCTTCCGCATCACGGACGGCGATTTCGGCAAGTCCGAGATCATCGCGATCCTGTCGAAGACGCCCCTTTTCGACATGCGCCGCCCCCGCGACGAAAGCGTGACCTCGGTCGCCGAGGCGCTGGCCGAAACGCTGGAAGGGCGCGAGGACCAGGTGCTGGGCGTGGCCTCGCGGATCATTGACGCGCGTCAATAACTGCTCACGATCGTTGCAAGAATCGAAACCATCTGAAATGATTCCCCTGTCATTCGACATGAAGGACAGGGGCGTTGGTCAATCTGGACGTGTTTCTCGCCCCGCTTGACGGGGACAATCCGTCGGGAACCGAACTGAGAAACGACCCGCGGTTCCAGGCGATCGAGCGGCTGATCGAACCCGCCGCGCGCGAGTCTCGCACCGAGACGCCGGGCGCTGTGCCCAATCCCGTCGCGGCGGTCGACTGGGCCGATGTGTTGTCCGAGGCAGCCGATCTGGCCAGATCGGGGCGTGATCTGCGGCTGCTTGTGATCGTCGCGCGAGCGCTTGCGAACGAGGGCGGGATCGACCGCGACAAGGGCTACCTGGGCTATGCCGGCTTTACCCGGGGTCTGGAACTGATCGCCGGCAACCTGGCCGCCTTCTGGGATACGATCCACCCCGAGTTGCGTGACACGCCCACCCCGCGCGAGGCGGGGCTGCGGCGGATCAACGCGCTGATGCAACTGGAAAACGACGGCAACGGGCTGTTGGGCGATCTCCAGATGAACGCGGTGATCGACGCGCGGGGCATGGGCACGATCACGGGGGCCGACCTGGCAGCGGGAACGCTGTCTGACAATGACGTGCTGCGCGAGGGGCCGTCGGGCCTGGGCCAGAAGGAACAGGCGCAGGTGCTCGAGGCGCATGCGGCACGGCGGGGCCGGGTCGAGGCGGCGACGCGGGCGATGGCGGCCGAGAACCCGGATACCTTCGCCGCGCTGTCCCACAGCCGCACGGCCGCGCGGGCGGCGCTGGACGCGCTGGCCGCGGCGGTCAACGAACGTCTGGGGCTCGGCCCCGGCGAGGCGCTGCGCTTCGTCGAGCTTGCCCGCTTCCTCGACCGCGTGGGCGCCACGCTGTCCGCCGCGGCCGCCCATGCCGCCGCCGAGACCGGCCAGCCCGACCCCGCCCCGCAGAACGCCATCCCCCCGGACGGTCAGGCTGCCGCGACCACCGCACCGCCGTCCACCCGCGGCAGCATCAACGGCGCGCAGGTCAATTCCCGCGAGGATGTCGAGCGGGCGCTCGACCTCATCATCGCCTTTTACGAACGCACCGAACCGTCGAGCCCCATTCCCCATCTCGCCCGGCGCCTGAGGCGCATGGTGCCGATGGATTTCATGGAATTGATGGAAGAGGTCGCACCGGGCGGGGTCAAGGATTTCCGCGCAATGGCCGGGGTGCCGGAGAACGGCAAGAAGTAATCGAGGACACGGCAGAACAGGGGTCACGACATGGCAGACAGCAAGCAGAAGGTCATCGAGCGCAACCGCGCCCCAAGGGTGCAGATCGCCTACGATGTCGAGCATTACGGCAGCCCGACAACCATCGAACTGCCCTTCGTCATGGGCGTGATGGCTGACCTTGCCGGGGCGTCGGAGACGTCCGAGGCCAGGAAATCGGTGAACGACCGCGCCTTTGTCGAAACCGATGCGGGCCGGTTCAACAAGTTCATGGAGGCGCTGGCCCCCCGGGTGAAGGCCCGCGTGCCGAACCGGCTGCCCGGCAAGGAGGGCGCCGAGGCCGACGAGGAGATGTTCGTCGATCTGACCTTTACCAGCATGGGCGATTTCGCCCCCGACAAGGTGGCCGAACAGGTCCCGCCGCTGGCCGAACTGCTCAAGATGCGCAAGCAGCTCGAGGAACTGCTTGGCTACATGGACGGCAAGATCGATGCCGAGAAGCGCATCGCGCAGCTTCTCCAGAACGAGCCCCTGCTCGCGCAGGCCGCCGAACAGGCCATGAAGGCCGCCAAGGACGAGGAGAGCTGAGCGATGGCCGACGCACAGGAACAGAAGGCGGGCGGCACGGCCGCCGAAGCCGAGGCCCTGGATCTGGGAGAGTTCTCGGCGCTGCTGGAAAAGGATTTCCGGATCAAGGAAACCGAGGCCGACAAGCTCAAGGCGCTGGTCTCGAACCTTGCCCTTGCCGCGACCGAGAAGGCGGGCACCGCCACGATCTCGGGCAATGCGGTCAAGTCGATCAAGTCGCTGATCGCGGGCATCGACAGCCTGCTGACCGCACAGATGAACGAGGTGATGCACTGCCCCGAGCTGCGCCAGATCGAGGGCACGTGGCGGGGCCTGCATTACCTGGTGAACAACACCGAGACCGACCAGAAGCTCAAGATCCGCGTCCTGAACATCAAGAAGGACGAACTGGCCGACGTGCTGGAGGATTACGAAGGCCAGATGTGGGACCAGTCCCCGGTCTTCAAGAAACTCTATACCGAGGAATACTCGATGTTCGGCGGCGAACCCTTCGGGGCGATCATCGGCGCCTACGAGTTCTCGCACAAGCCGAAGGACGTGGCGCTGTTGCGCAACCTCTCGGGCATTGCCGCCTCGGCGCACGCGCCCTTCATCGCGGCGGCGGCGCCGCAACTGTTCCGGATGGAAAGCTGGCAGGAACTGCCGAACCCGCAGGATCTGTCGCAGATCGTCTCTTCACCCGATTACGCAAGCTGGCAGAGCCTGCGGGAGTCCGAGGACGCCCGCTATATCGGCCTGACCATGCCGCGAGTTCTGGCCCGCCTGCCCTATGGCGCCGAGACCGTGCCGGTAAAGGGCTTTGCCTTCGAAGAGCAGATCAACGGCGACCACGAGAACTACGTCTGGATGAACGCCGCCTTCGCGATGGGGGTAAACATCAACCGCAGCCACAAGATGTATGGCTGGGGGTCGCAGATCCGCGGCGTGGAATCAGGTGGCACGGTCATCAACCTGCCGGTCCACACCTTCCCCACCGACGACGGCTCGGTGGCGATGAAATGCCCCACCGAGATCGCCATCGACGACCGGCGCGAGGCGGAACTGGCCAAGCTGGGCCTGATGCCGATCCTGCACCGCAAGAATACCGACGTGGCGGCCTTCATCGGCGCGCACACCCTGCAGGACGACGAGGCCCGGGCGGGACGGCTGGTGGATCCCGCCGCCCAGGCGAACGAGCGGCTGTCGGCCAACCTGCCCTACCTGCTGCCGGTCTGCCGCTTTGCCCATTACCTCAAGGCGATCGCGCGCGACAAGGTGGGCACGTTCAAGGAACGCTCGGACATGCAGGTGTGGCTGTCCGAATGGATCAACCGCTACGTTCTTGCCAACCCGGCCATGGCGGACGACGCCGCCAAGGCCAAGCGGCCTCTGGCCATGGCCGAGGTCCAGGTGGACAGCGTCGAGGGGCGTCCGGGCTATTACACCGCCCGGTTCTACCTGCGCCCCCACTATCAGCTCGAGGGCATCAACGCGAGTTTGCGCCTCGTCTCCGAGCTGCCCTCTGTCAAGAGCTGAGTTCTGAAACCCGGGGAGAGAGACGATGACACTGAATGCCTACATGAAAGTGCCGGACATCGCCGGCGAGTCGAAAAGCGCCGAGCATGAGGACGAGATCGACCTTTACGATGTCAACTGGCTGATGGAGCAGGAATCCCACGCTCAGGTCGGGTCGGGACGAACCCGCGGGCGGGCACAGATCAACCCGATCTATGTCAGCAAATGGTACGATGCCTCGTCGCCCTACCTTGCGCTGGCCTGCATGCAGGGCAAGTCCTTCGACGAGATCGTCATCATGTTCCGCAAGGATTCGGGCGACGCGCATCTCGATTACCTGCAGATCACCCTGTCCAACACCACCATCTCGAAATACGAGATCGTCGGCGAATACGAGGCCACCAAGGCGATCAGCGAGGTGATCGGGCTCGCCGCCGAGAAGATCAAGGTCAAGTACATCATCCAGGCCGAGGATCATTCGGCGGGCGACGAGCACGAGATCGAATACGACATCGCCGCGGGCCGGTGACGCGGCTGAAGGGCACCGATGATGGCTGACCCGGGCCCCAGCGCCAGAAGCGAGCTCGTGCAGCCCTCCCTCTGGGACCGGCTGCGCGACGACCTGCCGGGGCTTGTCGCCGAGACCGACGCGCTGGCCGCCGGTCTGGCCCAGGCACTTGGGGCGGACCGGGTGCAGGCGCTGGCCTCTGGCGGGGCGCGCGCGATCGAGCGTGAACCCGGGCTGGACGCGCCCAGCCGCAAGCAACTGATGCAACTGGCCGACGGCCTTGCCCGGCGCCGGCGGCTGGAGGAACGGGGCATCGTGGTGACCGCGGATGTCCTGCGCGAGGCGGTGCGCCGCGATATCGAGGCGCTGTTCAACATCGAGCGGCTGGAGGCCCGCTTCCTGCTGACCGAGCGCGAGCAGGCACACCAGGACAGCCCCGGCGACCTGCTGGCGGATTTCCCCGAGATCCGCGCCTCGGTCGTCAATTTCGGCGTTCCCGCCTTTGCCGGGCATACCGGCAGCGATTTCGACAACGAGGCGCTGGCGCGCGAGTTGCGGACGCTGTTGCAGGTGTTCGAACCGAGGCTCAGGCGCGACAGCGTCAGGGTGCAGGTGCGCACCGGGCAGAAGACAGGGCTGCGTGTCGATATCGACGGGGTGCTGATGGTCGCGCCCGTGCCGGAACGGCTGCGGCTGTCCACGACGATCGACCTCGACAACGGGCAGGCCCTCACGACGGTCGAGGTGCTGTGATGGACCGGGCGTTTCTCACCTATTACGAAGAGGAACTGACCCATATCCGCGGGCTGGCGGCCGAGTTTGCGGCGCTCCATCCCACCGTCGCGCGCAACCTCGCGCTCGATTCCGTCCCCTGCCCCGATCCTTATGTCGAACGGCTGCTCGAAGGCGTGGCCTTCCTCGCCGCGCGGACCCGGCTGAAGGTCGATGCCGAGGCCAGCCGCCATGTGCGTAACCTGCTGGACGCGCTGTATCCCGACCTCGCCGCGCCAGCGCCCGCGATGGGCATGGCGGTGCTGCGCCCCGGCCCCCAGGTCGACGGCATGGCGGGCGGCCACCTGGTCAGGCGCGGCACGCGGCTGGTGGCCGGGCTGCGCGAGGGGCTGTCGACGCGGGCGACCTATGCCACCGCGCAGGACGTGATGCTGTGGCCCGTGCGGATCGCGGCGGCGGGCTATCTGCAGGACGTGGGCGCGCTGAGGGCGGCGGGGCTGTCGGGCACGGCGGCCCGGGGCGCCGAGGCAGGAGTGCGGCTGGTGCTGGAGCCTTCGGGGCCGACCCCGCTGGCCGCGCTTGCCCTCGACCGGCTCGACCTCTTCCTTGGCGGGCGTGGCAATGGCGGGGTGCTGTTCGACGCGATCTTCGGCTGGGGCCGCAGGGTGCTGGCCCGCCCCGCAGGCGGCGCCTTCCGAGAGATCGTCGCGCCGGGGATGGTCGGTATTCCCGATGCCGAGGCGATCTTGCCGCGCGTCCGCCCCGCCTTCGAGGGGTACCGGCTGGTCCGCGAGTATTTCCTGATGCCCGAGCGGTTCCATTTCGCCCGGCTCGACGGGCTGAGCCCGGCGCTACGCGAAACCGGCGGCGCGGTCGAGATCGTGATCCTGCTGGATGCCGCGCGGCCCGAGCTTTCGGGGATCGGCCCCGAGGATTTCCGGCTGTTCGCCGCCCCGCTGGTCAACCTGTTCGAGAAGGAATGCAACATCGTCGAGATCGACCCGCGGCGCGCGGCCCATGTCGTCCATGCCGACCGCACCCGGCCGCGGGATTTCGAGATCTACCGCATCCTGCGCGTCGAGGATGCCGACCGCGAGGGGCCGGGCGCGCGGATCATGCCGCTTTACGCGGTCGAGCAGAACCGCGGCGCCACGGGCCAGGTCTATGCCACCGAACGCCGCCGCCGCCGCCCCGGCGAGGACGAGATCCGCCGCGGGCAGACCCGCACCAGCTATCCCGGCGACGACCTGTTCCTTTCGCTTTCGCACCCGCCGGGGACGGATCCTGCAACACTGGCGCGCCGCCTCGACATCCGCGCGCTTGTCACCAATCGCGACCTGCCGATCCTTGATGACAGCCCCACGCTGACGCTGGAAACCGGCGATCCGGTGGCAGGGGTCACGCTGCTGGGGGCGATCCGCCGCCCGCGCCCCTCGCTGGCGGCCAGCCTGCCCCAGGGCACCGGCGGCACCCGCGATCTGGACGCGCTGACCTGGCGCTGGATCGCGCAACTGTCACTTGACCACCTGTCGCTGGCCGAACAGGGCGCCGATGCGGAACCGCTGCGCGCCATGCTCGACCTCTATGCCGACCGGGGCGATCCCGCGCTGGCCCGCCATGCCCGCTCGATCCGGCGGGTGACGTCCGCCCCGGTGATGGAACGGCTGGAACTGCCCGGGCCCACCTGCTTCGGCCATGGCACCGAGATCGTGCTGGAGGTGGACGAAACCCTGCTGTCGGGCGCGTCCTCGCTGCTGCTCGGCGCGCTTCTGAACCGACTGTTCGGCCGCTATGCTGCGGTCAATTCCTTCGTGCGCACCCGCACGCGGCTGAGCCAACGCCAGGAGGAGGTGACATGGCCGATGACGCCCGGCCACCGCGCCCCGATCTGACCGGGGGGCTGCCCGCGGGACTGGACCCGGCCGAGACCGGGTTCTTTCAGCTGTTGCGTCTTCTGGAAACCGACGCGCAACGGTTCGGCCAGGCGGGCGGACCCGAGCACGAGCCGGTGCGGCTGGGCCAGAACCTGCGCCTGGGTTTCGCCACGCGCGATGTCGAGCGGATGACCGGGGACGGGCCGCCCCGGGTCGACGTGAACGTGCTGGGCCTGCTGGGCCCCGAAGGGCCGATGCCCTTGCACCTGACGCGCTGGGTGATGGCGCGGCTGTCGAACCGCTGGTTCGCGGGCGACCATGCGGGGGCAAGCTCGGACACCGCGTTCCTCGATTTCTGCAACGTCCTGCAACACCGGATGATCGCGCTTTACTGGCGCGCCTGGGCCGAGACCCGCCCCGAGGTGCAGATCGCCCATGGCACCGGCGGGCGGACCGGGGCGCTGATGCGCTGTCTCGCGGGGCTCGGCCTGCCGGGCGTGACGGCGGACGGGCCGACCGGCGACCGGATGGCGCTGCGGCACGGCACATCGCTCGCGGGCCAGGTGCGCGGGGTCGAGCGGCTGACGCGGTTCCTGTCGGACGTGATCGGGGCGCCGGTCGGGCTGCGCGAATTCGTGGGGGTCTGGACGGACATTCCCGCGCGGCTTCAGACCCGGCTTGGCCTTGCCCATGCGGGGCTTGGCACCGGAGCCGTGGTCGGCGCGCGCAGCTTTTCGCGCCATGCCCGCGTCGAGATCGTGGTCGGCCCCGTGGACCGCGCCCGCTATGAGGCGATCATGGCCGACGGTGCGGCGCAGGACGCGCTGCGGCGCGCGACGCTCTTCGCGCTGGGCCACGGGATCGACGCGGATCTGCGGCTGGTGCTGGCCGCCGACGAGGTGCCAGCGGCGCAACTGGGCGCCGCCCGGCTGGGCCGGACCGCGTGGCTGGGCCCCCGGGCGCGGGGTGACGCGGACGATCTGCGCCTGCCCCGGATCACCGCCCCGCGCAGGAGGGAGGCCGCATGACCCTGACCCTCGTCCTCGAACACGCCCCCACCCCGCAGGCCGAGACGCGCCGCCGCCTGGAGGCGGGCGAACTCAGCATCGGCCGCGATGCCACCGCCGACTGGCAGATCGACGATCCCGACCGTTTCGTTTCGCGCCAGCACTGCATGATCCATGGCGAGGGCGGCCGCTTCACCGCGACCGACACCTCGTCGGGCGGGCTGTTCGTCGATGGCGCCGACCGTCCCCTGGGGGCGGGCAACAGCGTCACGCTGGAGGACGGGATGCGACTGAGGCTGGGGGATTACGTGGTGCGGGTGGACCTGGGCGCGCAGTCCCGGCCCGAGCCCGGCCCGCCCCGCGCAAAGGGCGCGTTCGAATTCGACTTCGGCGAGGCACCGCCCTACGAGCCCCCGCCCGAACGGCCCGCCGACCTGCCCCCCCGGTTCCGCGGCGCGATGCGATCGGGCGATTTCACCGAGCCCGCGCCCGAGGAAAAGGGGCCGGGCTTCCGGTTCGACGACCCGTTCACGCTGGACCCTGCCGCACCGCGCCGGAGCGCGCCCACGGCAGAGCCCCCCGCCCCGGCCGGCGGCTATTTCGACACACGGCCCGAACCCGCCCGGCCAGAACCCGCCCACCGCACGGAACCGCACGCCACCGAAGGCTTGGACTGGGGCATCGGCGCGCGGGACACGCAACCCGACCATTCGGCAGCGCCCGCCGCGCCGCCCCCGGTTTCCGACGACGCGCTGCGCGCGGCCTTCTTCCGCGGACTCGGGATCGCGCCGCCCCCCGGCTGCACGGATCCGGAGGCCGAGATGGAGGCGCTGGGCGCCCGGTTTCGCGCGCTGACCGAGGGGCTGATGCAGCTTCTGCGCGCGCGGTCCCAGGAAAAGCAGAACGTGCGTGTGGCCCAGACGGTGATCGGCGCGGCCGACGTCAACCCGTTGAAATTCCTCGCCACTCCGCGCGAGGGCGTCGAGGCGCTGGTGACCGGGCGCGGCCAGGGCTACCTGCGGCCCGACGCCGCCATCGCCGCATCCTACCGCGACCTTGCCGATCACCAGATGCGCACCTGGATCGCGGTGCAGGCCGCGCTGCGCCAGATGATCGACCGCTTTGACCCGGCCCGGATCGAGAAGGAACTGGAGGACGAGGGGCTCTTGCAGACCTTGCTTGCGGGCGGGCGCGGGGCCAAGCTCTGGCAGCTTTACCAGGACCATTATGCCGAGATCGCGAAGGCCGCCGAGGACCGCTTTCTCGGCGAGGTCGGCGCGGATTTCCGCGAAGCCTACGAGCAAGGAAAGGGGAGATGAGACCATGACCCAGATCGACAGACGTGTCATGCTGGCGGGCACCGGCGCGGTGCTGCTGCTGGCGGGCTGCAACCCGGGACCGGGGGCGCTGACGGTCAGCGCCCAGGGCGCGGCGGGGATGAACCCGGGGCCGGACGGGGCCGACCGGCCGCTGACGCTGACGATCCTGCAACTGCGGGGGTCGGCGGCCTTTGACGGCGCGGATTTCTACGCGTTGCAGAACCCGCAAGGCGCGCTGGGCGGCGATCTGGTCAAGGCCGACCAGATCGTGCTGACCCCGGGCGCATCGGCGTCCAAGGTGATCGGGCTGGAAACCGGGACGGCGGTGATCGGCGTCGTGGCGGGCTATCGCGACCCGGGCGGCAAGGTGTTCCGCGCCAAGACCGGGGCGCCCGCCAAGGGCAATGCCGGGATCATCGTCAAGGTGGGGCCGGGCGGCATCAGCCTGACATCGGCCTGAGGAACGGAACGGGGCATGGGCGAGAGAAACAGGGTCGTCTGGTCGGAGGGGCTGTTCCTTCGGACCCAGCATTTCCAGCAGCAGGACCGCTGGGTCGAGGCGCTGGTGCGCGGCGCGATGGGCGCCGCGCCGCACCAGAACTGGGGGTTCCGGCGGTTGGTGCTCGACCAGGCGGCGCTGGACGCGGGCCGCGTCGCGATCGAGGCGGCCGACGGGATCCTGCCCGACGGCACGCCGTTTTCCCTGCCCGGCACGATGCCCGCGCCCGAACCGGTTCCGGTGGCCGCCGACACGCCGGCCGGGCTGGTGCGCATCGCCGTGCCGCTGGAAACCAGCGGCACGGCCACAATCGAGCCCCACCATGCCGACCCCGCGGGCGCGCGCTATCGCGGCGCGCTCGTGCAGATCCGCGACACCGTCCTCAAAGGGGCCGAGCCCGAGGAGATCGAGGTCGCCCATCTGCAACCCCGCCTTCTGCTGCCCGGGCAGGAAGAGGCGGGGTTCACCACCCTGCCCGTCTGCCGGATCGACGGGCTGAAGGCCGATGGCGCGGTGGCGGTGGTGGACGGCCACCTGCCGCCGTCGCTGGTGACCGCCGCCGCGCCCTGGTATGCGCGCTTTGCCCAGGAGGTCGCGACAGGGCTGGAACGCATTTCCGAGGCCCATGGCAAGGTGCTGATGGCCGGCAGCGGCGCCTCGGTCGAGAACCTGCTGATCCTGGAACTGGCCAACACCGCGCGCCCCCGGATCGCGCACATGCTGGCGCAGGATCTGTTCCACCCATCCGAAGTCTACCTGGAACTCGCCGGTCTGGCGGGGCGGATGGCGACCTTCGGCTCGAACTCGCGCTCGCTGAGTGCCCTGCCGCCCTATGACCACATGGACCCCCAGCCCGCGTTCGAGGCGCTGGCGGATACATTGCGGTCGCTGATGCTGTCGCTTCGGCATGTCGAAACCCGCTCGCGCCCGCTCGAGGTGCGCAAACATTCCAAGAATGTCTGGACGGTGCGGCTGGGCAGCCCGGATCTTGTGACCAATTCCCGGATCGTGGTGCGCGTCGGCTCGCAGATGTCCGACGAGAAGCTCAGGCAGATCTTCGTCAACCAGGCGACGGTGGGCGCGGCCGACGAGTTCGACACCCTCTGGAAATCGCGGCTGCCGGGCATTCCGCTGAAGCCGCTTCATTCCCAGCCGCGCGAAATCCCCTATGACGGCGACCGGCTGTGCCTGGAACTGGACCGGAATTCCGAGCACTGGGCGCAACTGACCGATGCCGCGGGCTTCGTGATCGGGGTGTCGGGCGACCTGGCAAGCGAACCGGAAATCGACTGCTACGCGGTCAGCAGGTGAGGCGATGACACGGGACGATCCCTTCGGACTGGGCGACGACGCGGGCCGCACCCGCATCCGCCCCGCGCGCCAGCAACGCAACGGCGCAACGCAGGCCGCCCGCCCCGGCACCCCGGGCGAGCCCGCCCCCCGCGTGCGGCAGGCCCGCGCCTCCGGCAACCCGCTGGTGAATGCCTTTGCCGCGCTGCTGGGCCTTGCGCCGGAACTGGAACGTGCGCTGGCGCCCGAGAACCCGGAAACCCTGCGCGCCCGCCTTCTGGACAACCTGATCTATGCCCGCGACGCGGCGGTGGGCGACGGCGTGCCGCTGACCCGCGCCGACCAGGGGGCGTGGTTCGTGGCGGCGCTGCTGGATGACATCGCGCTGAACACCCCCTGGGGCGGTCATTCCGACTGGCCGCGCGAACCGCTGGTGGTCTCGCTGTCGGGCGATGTCGACGCAGGCACCAAGTTCTTCGACCGGGCCGAGGATCTGCTGCGCTATTCCGAGCGCGACCCCGACATGCTGGAACTGGCCTATCTTTGCCTTGGCCTCGGGTTTCGCGGCAAGCACCGCGTCACCGGCACCGCGGGCGAAGGGGCGCTGGCGCAGATGCGGGGCGCGATGGCGCGCGCGCTGCGCCGGCCCGACGCCGAGGACCGGGCCCTGTCGCCGCACTGGCAGGGGGTGGCCGCCACCGACGAGGCGCCGCGCTTCCGCGTGCCGCTGTGGTCGATCGCGCTGGTGACGCTGGCGGCGATCACGGTGATCTATGCCGGGCTTTCCATGCGGCTGTCCACGCGGGGCGAGCAGTTGTTCACGCTGGCAAGCGTCCTGCCACCGGCCGAGCGCGCGGGCATCTTCCGCCCCGTGCGCGAGACCGAGGCGCCACCCGAGCCCCCGCCGCTGATCGCCGAACCCGTGGTGATCGAGCTTTTGCCGCTTTTCGCCGAGGCCGCGCCGCCCGGCACCGTCGCGGCATTGACGGGGCGCGAGGACGTCTCGCTGGCCGTGCTGGCCGTGCAATCCTCGAACCCGGAGCTGTTCCGCTCGGCCAAGGCCGACATCAACGATGTCTACGCACCGCTCATCGCGTCGGTGGCAAAGGTGATCGCCGACAATCTCGAGGTCATCGGCGGCGTCCGCGTCGTGGGCCATACCGACAGCGTGCCGGTCCAGCGCGCGAATCCCTTCGCCTCGAACCAGGGCCTGTCCGAAGCCCGCGCACGCACCATCGCGGATCTGCTGATCGCGCTGGGGGTGCCGGCCGGGATCGTCGCCTCCGAAGGCCGTGCCGCAACCCAGCCCATCGGCGACAACACCACCACCGAGGGCCGGGCCCGGAACCGGCGGGTGGAAATCTACATCGAGAAGAAGGTCTGAGGCATGGGCATGCTCAAGGCGATCCTCGGCTTCCTGATCTCGCGGCTGTTCTGGACCCTGCTGGGCCTGGCGCTGCTGTGCGCGCTGATCTGGCTGTTCGGCCCGCTGATCCGGGTGGGCGAGGCCGCGCCGCTGGCCGGGCAATTGACCCGGATCGTCGTGATCGGGCTGATCGTCATTGCCTGGCTTGTCTCGCAACTGATCCGGCAGATGCGCGCGGCCCGCGCCAACCGCGTCTTCGTCACCGAACTGGCCCAGCCGAAAGAGGCCCCTCCGCCTGCGCCGGGCGAGGAGAACCTTGCCGAGGTCAGCGAGAAATTCCAGGGCGTGCTGACCCAGATGAAGCGGTCCAAGCTGGGCGGTCGCAAGTTCCTGCGCGACATGCCGTGGTATGTCATCATCGGCCCGCCGGGCACCGGCAAGACCACCGCCCTGCGCCAGTCGGGCCTGCATTTCCCCATCGACCTTGGCGACGATCTGCGCGGCATGGGCGGCACGCGCAATTGCGACTGGTTCTTCACCGAGGACGCGGTGCTGATCGACACGGCTGGCCGCTATACCGAACAGGCCAGCGACCCCGAGACCGATGCCGCCGAGTGGCGCGGGTTTCTCGACCTGCTGAAACGCCACCGCGGGCGCCGCGCGCTGAACGGCGTCGTCGTCGCGATCTCGATCCTGGAACTGACCGGCGACGAGGCCGGGCTGCGCGTCCATGGCCGCGAGATCCGCAAGCGCCTGGCCGAGCTTTACGAACGGCTGCAGATGCGGCTGCCGGTCTATCTGATGATCACCAAGGCCGACCTCGTGCCGGGCTTCGAGGCGTTCTTCGCCGATCTGTCGACCCGCGGGCGCGAACAGGTCTGGGGCGCGACGCTGGGCACCGAGGCGCGCGTCGACGGGGTGACGGTCGCGCGCGAGATGACCGCGCTGGCGGCGGAACTGGAGGAACGCGTCGTTCCGCGCATGGCCGAGGACCGGCCGCTGGCCGCACGCGGCGAGGTATTCCGCTTTCCCGCGCAGGTCGAGGCGCTGACCGGACCGATGAAGGTGCTGATCGACACCGTCTTCGGCGAAAGCCGTTACGAGGACAGCGCGTGGCTGCGCGGCTTCTACTTCACGTCGGCGACGCAAGAGGGCAGCCCCGTGGACCTGCTGGTGGGTGGGCTTGCCGCCCGCTTCGGCCTGCCCGCCGCCCGGCCCGAGCCCCGCGCCCATCGCGAGACGCGGTCGTATTTCCTGCACGACCTGCTCGCCCGGCTGATCTTCCCCGAGGCGGGGCTTGGCACCTTCGATCCCCGGGCCGAGGAACGCCGCGCCTGGATCTTCCGTGGCACGCTGGCAGGGGCCGGGTTCATCACGGTGCTGGCGGCAACGCTGTTCCTGTTCTCCTACCTGCGCTATTCGGGCGGGATCGCCGATCAGGAACGCCAACTGACGCTGCTGCAATCCCGGCTGGCGAATGTGGCCGCCCGGCAGGCCCCGACCGACCCTCTGGACCTCGACCTTGCGCTCGACGCCGTGGCCGAGGTGGCGGACGCCGAAACGCGGGTGGGCCGCGGCGTGCTGACCGCGCTTGGCCCGACCGCGACGGCCGAACTCGACCGGGCGCAGCGGATGGCCTATGAACACGCGCTGCGCAACATCCTGGAACCGCGGATGGTCGCGCTGCTCGAAGCGACGATGTGGAAGAAGGTGCGCGACCCGGACTACATGCTGGGCGCGCTCAAGGTCTACCAGATGATGACCGGGCTTGCGCCCTACAACGCCGACTTCGCCGCGCTCTGGTGGCGCGAGGCGCTGCCCGAAGAGGCGCCAGCCGATCCCTTCCCGACCGCCGAGGCACTGTCCTACCAGCTTGACGCCATCGCCCGGATGTCCTCCGAAGAGGACCGGATCGACCCCGACCCGGCGCTGGTGAACGCCGCGCTTGACAGCGTCTGCACCATACCGCTGGCCACCCGCGCCTATCGCGCGCTGCTGGATGCGCCCGAGGTGGCCGCCCTGCCGGACTGGATCCCCGCCGAATACGCCGGCCCCAACGGCGCGCGGGTCTTTACCCGGCTGTCGGAACGGACGCTGCGGGTGGGGCTGCCCGGCGCCTTCACCTTCCAGGGCTTTCACGAGACGGTACTGCCACTGGTGCCCGAGGCCGCGGCGCAGGCCGCACTGGACCGCGCGGTCTTCGCGGGCGGCTGCCCGGAAAGCGCCGAGGCCTCGGTCGGCACGCTGGAGGCCGACATCCTCAAGCTCTACTACGAGGACTACATCGCCGCCTGGGACGGGTTCCTGCGCGACGTGCGGCTTTCGCCGATCACCGATCTTGCGGTGGCGCGGGCGAACCTCAAGGATCTGTCCAGCGCCGACAGCGCGCTGAAGCGGCTGTTGCGCGCGGTGGTGGCCGAGACCCATCTGGACCGCACCGAGAATGGCGCCGGCGGCGTGCCCGCGGGCGCGGCCCGCGTCGCGCAAAAGACGCTGGGCAAGGTCGGGCGGCTCGCGGGCAAGGCCGTCAAGGCCGTGTCCGAGGTGACCGGCCCCGCCGCGCCGCCCCCCGGTACCCCCGTCGCCGACCATTTTGCCCCGATCCGCGGCACGATCGAGGAAATCGAGGGCCAGCCGCCGACGCTGGACCCGGCCGTGGCCGCGCTGACCGCGCTTTCGAACGAGTTGCAGACCGTCGCCGCCAGCCCCGACCCCGAGGCCGCGCTGCTGGCCCGCGGCGGCCTGCCGCAACTGACCGGCGCCATCGCCAACGAGGCCGCGATCCTGCCCGACCCGGTGGACGACTGGATCGCCGGGATCGCGGGCGACGCGATCAGTGTCACCCGCGACGCGGTCCTTGCCCAGCTCAACGCGCGCTGGCGGGCGGATGTGCTGCCCTTCTGCCGGTCGGCCATCGCCGGGCGCTATCCGTTCGACACCGCCAGCCGGATCGACGTCAACATCGCCGATTTCGCCCGGCTGTTCGGGCCGGGGGGGCTGATCGACGGCTTTACCAACACCCATCTTGCCGCCTATATCGACACCACCGTGCGGCCCTGGCGCTGGCGGGCCGATTTCGGGCTGACCGATGACCGGCTGGTGCCCTTCGAAAAGGCCCGCGCGATCCGCGACGGGCTGTTCCCGGGCGGCGCGGGCCCGGTGATCGCCTTCACGCTGGAGCCGAAGGATCTGTCCTCGAACGCCTCGCGCGTCACGCTGAACGTGGACGGGCAGGTGCTGGCCTATTTCAACGCGGCCGCTCGGCCGATGCCGATGACCTGGCCGGGGCCGGACGGCACCAACCTGGTGTCGTTGTCCTTCACGCCGGTGGATGGCTCGCCCGAGATCATCACCTCGGAGATCGGCGCCTGGGCCTTCCTGCGGCTGCTGCGCAAGAACAGCATGCAGCCGACCGAGCTGCCCGAGCTGTTCCGCCTGTCGCTGTCGCGCGGCGGTTTTTCGGCGCGGTTCGACCTGCGTGCGGGCAGCGTCGACAATCCCTTTGACCTTGGGTTGTTCGGCGGCTTCTCCTGCCCGGACGGCTTCTAGGCGCGGGCGGGGCACGCGCCATGCCCGACCCCGGCTCCGCGCTGTTCGGCAAGGTGCCCGCCCTGGGCGATTTCGTCGCGCGCGGGTTGCCGTCCGGACTGCGCGCGCCGCTCGACCGCTGGCTGACCGCCCACCTCGCGCAGCGTGCCCAGGCGCCCGAGACATGGCCCGACGGCGGCCTGCGGGCCACGCTGATCCTGAACGGGACGAGTCTGAGCGCACTGATCCTGCCCTCGGCCGACCGCACGGGGAGGGCCTTTCCGCTGGCCTGCTGTCACCTGCCCGGGCTGGGGCGCGCGGCGGCCGATGCATGGTGCGACGCCGCCCTGCCCGCGGCATGCGGCGCCGCGAACGGCACGCTGGCCGCTGACGCGCTGATCGCCGCACTCGCCGCCCTGCCCGCCCCGGCGCCCGGCCCCGCCGAACCCGGCCTTTGGGCCAGGGACCGGCCCAGCCCGGCGGACGAGCCCACCGAGACCGCGCTGGCCCGGTTGTTCGGCCCGGTCAGTTCTGGTTGATCTTGCTGCCCTTGATCGTCACATCGCCGGTCGCCTTGACGGTGATCTTGCCCGAACCCTTGGTGGTGATGTCCTTGCCCTCGATGCTGATCGTGCCGTCCTTCTTCATCGAGATCGCCGCCTTGCCGACCTTGAGCACGATCGAGTCCCCCGCCTCCAGAACAAGGTTCTTGCCGACCTTCACCGCCATGTTCTGAGCCACGTCGGTGGTGGAACTCTTGCCCACCTTCAGCGCCCGCGCGCCACCCACGTCGATGGACTGGTCCGTCCCCACCCGGGTCGTGTCGGTCTTGGCGATCTGGGTCGAGCGGGCGGCCCCCACCGCCCAATTGTCCGCCGCGCCCACCTGGTGCGACTGGTCGGCGCCCACGCTGACCGACCGGCTGGCACCGACCGTCTGGCTCTGGTCCGAGCCGACCGTCCGGGTTTCGCTGGCCCCCACGCTGTCGTCGCGCGAGGCGCCGACGCTGACCGACTGGTTCGACCCGACCGACTGGCTGTGATTGACCCCGATCGTCTCGGACGAGTTCGACCCGACCGCGATCTTTTCGTCCACCCCCACCGTCAGGCTGCGGTTCGACCCCACGATCTCGTCGTCGTTGACGCCGATCTTGACGGCGCGGTTGTTGCCCACGGTCGTGGACTTGTCGTTGCCCACCGATTCCGTGCGGTCATGGCCCACGCTTTGCGTCGCATCATGGCCCACATCCTCGACCCAGTCGTTACCGATGGTCCGCGTCTCGTTGTTCTTGACCAGTTCGTTGTGATCCTTCTCGGCCTGAAACCAGACCTCTTCGGACCCCTTCTTGTCCTCGAAACGCAACTCGTTCCAGCCGCCACCGCCGGGCGAGGACATCGACTTCCAGCCCGACTGGGTCTCGTTGCCAGGCAAGCCGTAGGGCGGCATCTGCCCGGCATTGTAGACCCGGCCCGTGATCAGCGGGCGATCCGGATCGCCCTCCAGGAAGTCGACGATCACCTCCTGGCCGATGCGCGGGATCTGGATGAAGCCCCAGCCCGCGCCCGCCCAGGCGGTACTGACCCGCACGAAACAGGATGAATTCTCGTCGCGCCCGCCCAGCCGATCCCAATGGAACTGCACCTTCACCCGAGAATACTTGTCGGTGAAGATCTCGGCCCCCGCGGGCCCCACGACCGTCGCGGTCTGCGGCCCCTTCATCACCGGCCACCTTGTGCGCCGCTCGGGGCGGAAGGGCAGCGCGGTCGGCGCCAGCACAAGCTTCGCCTCATAGCCCTGCGGCAGGCGGTCGGCGCCCGGGCCGCTGCGATACTGTTCCTCGCGCAGCGTGTAGCTGGCCCGCAGGATCATGTATTCCGCGTTCTCGGCCTCGCGCGGGAACCCCGTCAGGCGGAATTTCGCCCCGGACAGCAGCGCGGGCGCGGTGGTCACCGCCTCGGCCCGGCGGGCGGGGGCCTGCACCTCTTCCAGCCGGATGCGGCTGCGCGCATCCCCCGCGGACACCTGAACATAGCCGCCCGGGTAGTGATACCGCTCGCCATCGTCCATCTCGTGGCCGCGCGGGTCGTCGGCCCGGGTGGCCAGATCGGCAGAGGGCTTTTCGAAATCGTAGTCGGTCTGGACATATTTCCCCGTCACCACCGTGGTGCAGGGTTGCCAGCGGGTGATGTAGTCGCCATCGCGAAAGGTCACGAAGGCATCGGGCTCGAACACAACCTCGTCCAGATCACCCGCCGCGACCAGCCGGGCGGGGGCATCGGTCAGGATCAACCGGTGCCCTTCGATGTCGTGCTCGAAGAAGTAGAAGATGCCCTCGTCCTCCAGCAGGCGCTGGACGAAATCGAGATCGCTCTCGCCATATTGCACGCAATATTCCCGCGGCGCATAGCTGCCCTGAAGGCGCTTTTCATAGGCTGCGGACGGGTAGGCCCCGAACACCTCCTCGACGATGTCGATGGTGCTCATGTTCTGGAAGATGCGGTTGTCGGTACGATTGCCCAGAAACCACAGCCAGGGCCGAAGCACGACCTCGTAGAACGCGAAACCGTCCTTCAGCCGGTCCATCCGGAACTCGGCGGCCAGACCGTGAAACCAGCGCGGGTCTTCGCCCAGCCCGCCGACCCGCGCGCCGATCGGCTGGCCCAGAAGGTCGGCGGGATCGACCTCCAGGTCAGGGCTGACCAGGCCCACGCGGTAGAGGAACGGGGCCGAGATCTCGTCCTGCCCCTCGAGATAGGCAAAGCGCAGCACGTCCTCGTCCAGCGGCGTCCGAACGGCGAAATGGCGATCCTCGAACATGATGCCTGTCCCCCTCTGGCGGCCCGTCGCGGCCAGTATAGCGCGGCCGCGGCCCGCTGCGCGGGTTTTCCACGCCGCAGGCGTCAGAGGGTCGTCGGGCAGGCCAGGCCCTGCAACAGCGGGCGCGCCGACAGCGGGTTCAGCGCCGCCTCGAAGCTGATCTCGACAAAGATGCGGCCCGTTGCGGTACGGAAATCGACGAGGAAGCGCCGCCCCTCGTCGCGGCGGCGCACCCGCACGCCGTCGAGCAGTTGCAAGAGACCCCAGGGCCCGGGCTCGGCCAGCGTCAAGGCGCCCGCCTCGCCGCGAAAGCTGACCTCGGCGCCCTGTTGCGGCACCGGCCCGGGCCAGGCCAGCCGTTCGGCCGCCGCCGCGGCGGACAGCGGCACGCCCTGCCCGCCGACCGCCATCACCGCCTGTCCCCGCTCGGCCAGCGTCGCCAGCGTCATCGCCGCGCCGAACCCGCCGTCGGCCCCGAAGAAACCGCCCGCCGCGGTCAGTGCGCGTTCGAAGAACGCCGCGCTGTCCGGCGAAAGCCCGGCAAGCCGCGCCTCGGGCTTCCATCGCCAGGGCCGCGCCGAGGTGTCGAGATAGGGCGCCAGCGTGCCAGCATAGAATCCCTGCAACGCCCCGCCCGGCCCGAACAGTTCCGCGAAATCGGCCGTGTCGGCCGGGGCGCCCTCGGCAAAGGGATAACGCCCCTCGACCGTCCGCTTGCACAGCGGCAGCACCGCGGCCTGCCAGCGCCGCGTCACCGGGTTGGTCAGGATGTCGGCATGCGCAGCCGAGGTCTGCGCCAGCACATCCTCGACGATCTGCACCACCACCAGCGGCGCGGTCTTCAGCGCCTCGACCGAGGCGGCGCGGTCCTGCACGCTCATCAGCCGCTCGGCCGCGGCCTCGTCGCCCTCGCCCATCGCCCCCAGCGCGACGTTGAGCGATGCGAACAGCGCCGCGATCTCGGCCATCTTGCCGGCCTCGACATACTGGATGGTCGGCCCGAACACGGTGGCCAGCCGCAACTGCCGGTCATGGCCGCGGCGCCGGTCGGCGCCCCCCGCCTGCGCCCAGACCTCGCGCAAGAGCCGCGTCAGCGGCGAGTTGGGCGCGGCCAGCAGCCCCGAGATCCGCACCGAGGCGTCGCGGTCGCCGAAGGGCCGCACGCGCAGGTCGGCAAGATAGTCCCGCCAATGGGCCAGTGTCTCGTCATGCAGGACGTCCATCACCTTGTCGGGGGCGTCGTTCACCTGGGGCGGGACGGTCCCCAGCAGGTCGGGCGCCACCGCCCGCGCGGTCTGCACCGCAAGACCCGCGCCATAATCTCGCGCCCAGTCCCAGCCCGCGGCGGTGAACACGCCCGGCAGCGGCGCATCCATCGCCCGGCCCGAGCGGCGCAGCACCACATCCGCCAGCCCCGGCACGGCGCGGTCGCCGCGCCAGGGGGCAAGCGCCGCGGCCCCTTCGGACCGGCGAAGCTCCAGCCAGGCGCGCTCGGGCTCACCCGCCTCGCGGGCAAAGCCGCGGGCCTGGGCCAGAAGCTCGGCATCCTGCGCGGGCAAGGTGCCAGGCGGGCCCGGCAGGGCGGCGACATGCGGCACCAGCGCGGCCAGCGCCGGATCGTCCGCCCCCAGCGCGCCGATCCAGCCCGCCAGATAGGCCGTGCTCCACGCCGCCTCGCCCGTCAGGATCGACCACGCCCGGAGCGTGTCGTACAGCGCAAGGCCATCGCCCTCGGTCGCCAGCACCTCGGCCACGGCGGCCGCCATCGCGCCGGGCAGATGATGCGCAACGGCACCTGCATATTCCGCCCGCGCCCGGCCTGCCGCGTCGAACGGGCCGACCGCCAGCCGACCGCCAAGCGGCGCCGCCGCTGTGGCGGCCTCGACCCGGCCGACCGCAGCCGCCAGCCGGTCCAGCCGCGCCCCCAGATCGGTGCCGATCGCGGGCCGGTCGAGGCCGATCACCAGCGCCTCTTCGGCGAACTGCGCCCCAAGCCGTGCCTGGAACCGCCATTCCAGAGCCACCGCATAGGCGGCAAGCGCCAGCACCAGCGCCACCGCCCCCCCGCCCGCCCACAAGGGCCAGGCCGACCGCCGGCGCCGCCGTCCGCCACGCCGCTCGGCCTCGGCCCGGTCCAGCAGGTCGCCCAGGAACCGCGCCAGATCGGCATAATCCGGCCCCTCGGCCAGTGCCGTCTCGCGAAACCCCCGCACCCGGTCGGCCGAAATGTCCCGGCCGTCGAACAGGGACCGCGCCGCCAGCGCCGACCAGCGCCGCACCGACAGCCCCGGCAGGCTGCGCGCCTTCTGGTCGATCAGCATGGCCAGCGCATAGCGCGCGGGCCGCACCGCTTCTGCCCGCACGCCCTCGGCCTGCGCCGCCGCCTCGAACCGGTCGAGCCGCGCGCGCGCCTCGGCCAGCAGATCGGCCTCGCGCCCCGCGCGCACCGCCATGCCGTCGAGAAACCCCAGCACCGGCGCGGCCAGCCGCGGGAACCGCCCCGGATCGTCCGGCCCGCGGGGACCACCCCCGGGCAACACCGTCCGCGCCTGACCGCGCCACCCTGCCATCAGCCGCCCAGTTGCCCTTCGTCCATCCAGCGCTTCAGCGTCTCGACCCCCACCTCGAAATGCATCGAATCCTCGCGGCCATAGGTGGCGCCC
Organism: Rhodovulum euryhalinum; assembly: GCF_004342445.1. Taxonomy (GTDB): domain Bacteria; phylum Pseudomonadota; class Alphaproteobacteria; order Rhodobacterales; family Rhodobacteraceae; genus Rhodovulum; species Rhodovulum euryhalinum. The sequence goes on along the minus strand of NZ_SLWW01000009.1, from coordinate 71,750 downwards.
CAGTACCAGCCCTCGTCGTTGAAATATTCCGCAAGGATCAGCAGGCCGAACTGCGTGCCGCCATCGGCAAAGGCGTCCAGCATCCCCTCGAGCGTCAGGTCGATCGCGGTGCCCCAGCTGTGGTTCGAGATCGACGTGCTGGACCCGCGGATGTTGCGCGCGCACAGCGCCCCGGCGGTGCCCAGCTTGGCATGGATGTCCGGGTCGCTTCTTTCCAGCCGGGCAAGGATGCGTTCAAGCGAGTCGAGCGCGGGCCGGATCATCGTGACCTTGATCGGCCCGATCTGGCGGGTTTCCAGCAGCGACTTGATCCGCGGATTGGTGACCGCCTGGCAGGCCTGGGAATAGCTGTCGCGCGGGTTGCCCAGCAGATCCAGCATCGCCCGGTTGTTGGGCTGGGTGATCCCGGTGTTGAAGCGCGCCCGTGCCAGCCGCATCACCTCGGTCAGTTCCTCGGTCTCGGGCGGCACGTCGTCATGCGAGGGAGCAGGAGCGCCCGGATCGAAGGCGGGCGCCTCGGGGCCGGGCATGGGGGCGCGGCCCGCCATCAGCGACATCTCGTCCCGAAGCCGCGCCAGATCGGCCCGCGCCTCGCGCAGCTCGCTTGCATGGCGGGCGATCCCGGCCTCAGCCACGGCCAATCGTTCCTCGGCGCGGGACAGCCGCAGCGCGGTCGCGGGATCGGCGCTTTGCAAAAGCGCGCCCACCACCGCAAAGCTGACCGCCGCCGTCACAAGGCCGATGGCGATGATGATCGGCCCGATCAGCGCCCCTTCCCGCAACGGATCAACCCTCCACCAGATCGACGACAATCACCGACACGTTGTCGGGCGCACCCGCGTCCAGCGCCGCCGCGACCAGCGCGCGGCAGGCCTCGGCGGGCGACGCGGCGCGGCGCAACAGCCCCGCGATCTCCTGCTGCGACAGGCAGCGCGGCAGCCCGTCGCTGCACAACAGCAGCCGGTCGCCCGGCACCACCGGCACCGAAAGGCTTTCGGCCTCGAACCCCGGCCCCATGCCGACCGCGCGGGTCACAACGTGGGATTCGGGATGCGTCTCGGCTTCGTGCGGCCCAAGCGCGCCCTGGTCGACCAGATCCTGCACGACGGTATGATCGCGGGTCAGCAGGCGCAGATGCCCGGCCCGCAGCAGATAGGCACGGCTGTCGCCGGCCCAGACCAGATGCGCGACCGCGTTGCGGATCATCGCGGCGACAACGGTGGCTCCCATCTGGCCGCGCCCGGCCGCGCCCGCGCGCGCGGCGACGTCGGTATTCGCCTGCGCCAGCCGCCCGATCAGCCCCGCCACCGGCGCCGCATCGTCCGGCAGGCCCGCCAGCGCGTCGATCACCATGTCCGAGGCGACATCGCCCGCCTGATGGCCGCCCATCCCGTCGGCCACCGCCCAAAGCTCTCCGTCGGGATCGGTCAGGATCGCGTCCTCGTTGCGCTCTCGCACCCGGCCGCGATGGGTCAGCCCGTCCCCAACCGGCCGGGGCATGTCCAGCCCCGGCACCGGCACACGGGTCGCCGGCCCCGTCATCGTGCCGCCCGGCCCGGGGCAAGGCGCGGTCCGCGCCGCAGTGTCCCGTCAGCCATGCCGGTCCCCGTTCTGGTCGCGAATTGAACAGGGCGGCAGGATACCGTAGAATGAAATACAACTGAAAGAAATTCTCGGGGGGTAACGATGCACAGGATGCTTGGACTGGCCCTCGGCCTCACCATGGGGCTGACGGCACTTCCCGCCGCGGCGCAGGATCTCAGCGACGGCGAGTTGCTGCAGCTCTTCGAGACCCAGCGCGACGCCTTCCGCAAGGCCGAGGAAAGCGGCATGGGCCGCACCCGCGGCCTGACGCTGATCACCGTCGAGGACGCCCGGGGTCCCACCGAGGCCGCCGCCGCCGGGGCGCCCGCCAACGCACCGCCCGAGGGCGGCGAAGGCGTGACGGTCGGGGCTGCCAGCGGTCTGCAGCCGCTTGCCCCGGCATCGGCGCCAACCCCGGTCGTCTTCGGCCAGCTCGCACCCGAGCTTCAGGTCAATGTCCGGGTCGAATTCGCCTTCGACTCGGCCGCGCTCTCGCCCGACCAGAAGCCGCGGCTGGAACAACTCTGCCGGGTGATGAAGGCCAGCGACATCGCCCGCTTCCGCGTCGTCGGCCATACCGACGCCTCGGGCAGCGACGCCTATAACGAGCGGCTGTCGATCCTGCGCGCCGAAGAGGTGCAACGCTATTTCGTCACCGAATGCGGAATCGACCCCGCCCGGCTCGAAGCGATCGGCATGGGAGAACGCTTCCTCTACAATGCCGAGGATCCGCGCGCGGGCGAAAACCGCCGGGTGGAATTCCAGGCCCTGAGCTGACCCCACCCCGCGCGGTTCCCCTCCACCAGTGACAAGCACCGCCATCGCCCGCGGCATAGGGCAGCCCCCCCCTGCGCCCGCCCCTCCTTCTTCTTGGCCGAAATACTCCGGGGGTCCGGGGGCAGAGCCCCCGGCCAGGCGCCCTGGCAGCCGCCAGGGCGCCCCCCTTCCGCCGCTATTCCGCCAATCCATACGCCGCGCGCAGGCCGCGCTGCGTCCCCGGCCCGAACTCCCCGTCGATGGCACCGCCGTAGAATTCATGCTCGCTGAGCAGCGCCTGCAATGCCCGGCGCGTCTCGGGCTTGAACATGGTCGGCCGTTCGCTGAGGATGTCCAGCACGTCCTCGCTGCCCGAACGCAGCGCGCCGAAAAGATAGCCCGCCGCCTCCTGCGGCCCCTTGCCCGCCACCAGCCCGTCATCGATCAGCGCGGCGTAGTTGAACATCGCCTGGGGATGGCGCTGGGCTGCGGCGCGCTCGAAATAGGCCAGCGCGCGCCCGGGGTCGCGCGGCAGCCCGAGCCCGCCCTGGTAGTGCATGAAGGCAAGATCGTTCAGCGCATCCGCGAATTCCTGGTCCGCCGCCTGCCGGTACAGCGCCAGCGCGCGGGCCTCGTCCTGCGCCACCCCCAGCCCGGCCTCGTACAGCTTGGCCAGTTCGAACTGCGCCTCGGGCGACCCCGCCTCGGCCGCCCGGCTCAGCAGGCGCGCCGCCGCGGCCGGATCGAACCTGTCCGCGTCCGGGTTCAGCCGCATGTAGGCCAGCCCGAGGATCGAGCGGGTATCCCCCTCTTCGGCCAGCGCGGCGAGTTGCAGCTCCTGGTCGGGGCGCAGGCTTGCCCAGGCGATGCGGCGGTCCTCGTCACGCACCCGTTCGTCAGCCTCTCCGGGACCGGCAAGGTAAAAGGGCTCGCCCGACAGCGACCCGTAGGTATGCGGCTCCTGCCGGTTGGCCGTCCGCTCCAGCACCAGGTCGCGGACCTGCCGGAACATCAGCGAGATTTCCAGCCCCGGCTGCGCCATCCGGTCGATCAGCGCCAGCGCGAAGGGGCTGTTCTCGTCCTCTCCGTCCAGCGCAACCTGTCCGTCACGCGCCGCAAAGGCGACCAGCGTACCCCGCTCGGGCGCGGGCGGCGCAAGCCCCGCCTGCCCGCCGCCGATCGGCGCGCTGAGGTCGATCAGGTCCCCGAACGGGTTGTCGCGGCAGGAATCGAGGATCACGATCCGCATCTTCCGCGCCCGGTCGACCGCGCGCAGCAGGTCGTCGAGCGACACGGCCTGCGCCTGGATATCGCGGTTCGAGCGCACCGCCGCGTCGGCCGGGATCAGGAAGTTCTCGCCCTGCACCTCGACCCCGTGACCCGCGAAATAGACAAGCGCCAGGTCCGCGGTTTCGGCCTCGAAGGCGAAATCGTCCAGCGTGGCGCGCAGGTCGGCGCCTGCGGGGTCGAGCATCGTGGTCACCTCGAAGCCGATCTGCCGCAACATCCGCGCCAGCGCCGCCGCGTCGTTCACGGTGTTGCGCAGCGGCGCGATGGTCGCGTAATCGGCCACCCCGATGACCAGCGCGACCCGCTCTGCCGCGTGGGCGGCAGGAGACAAGACGGCGATCAGACAAGCGAGAAGGAAATTTCGCATCAGGGCCCCCGGCCAACCATGGTCACCCCATGCTATCCGAAACCGGCTCGGGACTGAACCGGAGCGAAGACCGGGCGAACAATCGGATTGTGTTAAGATCACGGCCGGTTACGATCTGTCCAGCGGAGTGGCCGGGTCGGTCCGGCGGAACCTGGACGGTCAGAGTCCGGCCAGACTCTGCGCCGGCGGTCCTGTGTCCGCCCCCGCGCGCCCGAAGCCGAGGAGATTGAATGGCCCTATCGTCCCTTGCCGCCGCGCTTTTGCTGGGTCTGGCAATCAGCCTTGTCCCCCCATTCTCCGCCCTCGCCCAGTCGACCGGGCAAGGCCAGCGACAAGGGCCCACGGACAACAACGGATCGGCCCTGGTGACGCCAGACTTCTATCCGGTACCGGAGTCCGGCCCGCGTGGTGTGGTCAGCCGGACCGTGACGGACCTCATCGTGCGTGACCTGTCCGAGGCACGCGCGATCTGCGCCAGCATGCCCCGGAAGGAATACGTGATCGACTGCCTGTCCGAGGAGTTCGCGCGGATTGCCGCCAAGATGCCGCACGGCGACTACGCTCCCGCGAAACAGATCATCGCGAACACCGCGCGCGCGCTTGGTGCACTGGCAGCGGAGAACCGCGCCCCCGGCCTTCCGCGCATCCGGCTGCGGCGGCCATCGGGCGATACCACCGTGCCGCTCGCGCCGGTGCGCAGCGATGCCGTGGACGGACTGAACCGGGAGGCCGCCCTGATCCTGCGTGAGGCCGAGACACAGTTGCTGCGCTCGGCCGAATCGTCCGAGCGGCGCATGGTGCATTATCGCAGGATTGCGGCGGCGGCGGGCTCGTCCAAGGTGCTGCTGCGCTCCCTGTGAGACCGGGAAACGGGCAGGCGACAAGAGGAGAAAACGGATGCACGGCACGGTAGTCCAAAAAGCCCTCGCCACGGTGGCGCTGACGGCACTGGTGCTTGCGCCCCAGCCCGGGCCGGTGCTGGCGGCCGCACCGCTGCCCCAGATGCCGGCGGTCGGCATCCCCGGGGTGACCCGGACGACCGCGACCGCGGCGACGACCGACCGGATCGTCCGCCAGATCGAGGCGGCGCGCGATTTCTGCGGGCGGATCGCCCAGCGGGAATACACGATCGACTGCCTTGCCGCGGCGCTCGACCGGGTGGCGCGCGACATGCCCGGCGGGGACTATGATGCCGCCGGCAGGATCATCGGCCGCACCGCGCGCGACCTGCGCCGCCTGGCCGAGGCAAATGCCGACCCCGCCTTGCCGCGGGGCCGGGTGCGGGTGGGCGACACCCTCTCGCCGCGCGCGCTGACGCCGGTCCGCCGCGACGCGCTCGGCCCGCTTGGCGACCGCGCGGCCGCGCTGCTGCAAGAGGCCGAGACCGAGCTTTTGCGCGCGGTCGAGGGATCGGCACGGCGGATGATCCACTACCAGCGGATCGCCGCGGCGGTGGGGTCGGCCAAGGTGCTGATGCGCTCGATCTGAGGCCCTGGGCTGCCTGGACAAACTGTCGCAAGCTCTTTTTATTTCAGGCACTTGGCAGAAAATCCTTCGCCCTCAGATCGTTACATGACGCACAAAGATGAATCCGGGACACGGATTTTTGATCTGCCTTGATCCAGGTCAAGGCCGTGGCTTGGACTTATTCTAATTTAGCCAAGACGCGTGAATTTTGAAGAAAGCGGTGAAAGCCATGACACGTCTTCTCGCAACTGCACTCCTGACGACAGCGATGGCCGTTCCGGCCGCGGCATCGGAACTTCGGGACATGGCACTCGACTATTTCGAGCCCCTGCCCTCGACCATCCCGCAAATGGCGGACAATCGCGTCACCCCCGAAAAGATCGACCTCGGGAAGGCGTTGTTCTTCGACCCGCGCCTCTCGGCCTCGGGCGTGTTCTCCTGCTATTCCTGCCACAACCTGACCACCGGCGGCGACGACAACATGGAAACCTCGGTCGGCCATGGCTGGCAGAAGGGGCCGCGCAACTCGCCCACCGTGTTCAACGCGGTCCTCAACATCGCCCAGTTCTGGGACGGCCGCGCCGAAGACCTCAAGGCGCAGGCCAAGGGGCCGGTGCAGGCGGGTGTCGAGATGGCGAACACGCCCGACAACGTCGTGGCGACGCTGAACTCGATGCAGGCCTACAAGGACTGGTTCGCGGACGCCTTCCCGGGCGAGGCCGAGCCGGTGAGCTTTGACAACATGGCCCGCGCGATCGAGGCGTTCGAGGCCACGCTGATCACCCCCGCGCCCTTCGACGCGTTCCTGAACGGCGACGACATGGCGCTGACCGACGTGCAGAAAGAGGGTCTGCAGCTCTTCGTCGACAAGGGGTGCGCGACCTGCCACAACGGCGTGAACCTCGGCGGCAACGGCTATTACCCGTTCGGGCTGGTCGAGAAGCCCGGCGCCGACATCCTCCCCGAGGGCGACAAGGGACGGTTCACCGTGACCGAGACAGCGATGGACGAATACGTCTTCCGCGCCGCGCCGCTGCGCAACATCGCAGTCACCGCGCCCTATTTCCACTCGGGCAAGGTCTGGGATCTGAAGGTCGCGGTGCAGGTGATGGGCGTCGCGCAATTGGGTGAAGAGGTCAGCGACGAAGAGGCCGTCAAGATCGTGGCCTTCCTCGAAAGCCTGACCGGCGAAGTGCCAGAGGTCACGCTGCCCACCCTGCCGGCGGAAACGGCAAACACGCCGCGCCCGACCGCAGAGGTGGTCCCGAACTGAGCCCTTCGGCGGGTCAAACCGGGGCCGGCCGCCTTGGCCGGCCCCGCTTCGTTTCGCGGTGGGCTTTTCCTATTCCTCGCGGAAGGCGCGATCGAAATAGACCGCGATCGGGCGGATCAGATAGGACAGGGGCGTGCGGTCGCGGGTTTTGAGAAATGCCTCGACCGGCAGGCCTGGCAGCAGTTCCACCCCCGGAAGTTCGGCGAGCACGCTGGTATCGGGCAGGATCACCGCCTCGTAGAATGTCTGCTGCGTCGCGTCGTCCTGCAGCGCATCGGCCGAGACGCGGATCACCTCGCCCGGTATCTCGGGCGTGGTGCGGCTGTCATAGGTGGTCAGCCGCAGCGACACGGGCTGGCCGGGAAAGACCTGGTCGATATCGGTCGTCTCGATCCGCGCCGATACCAGCAACGGCAGGCCGCCCGGGACGACATACATCATCGGCTCGGCGGCCTGAACCACCGCGCGCACCGCGAAGACCGACGAGCCGAACACCACGCCGTCGACCGGGCTGCGCACGTCCAGCCGCGACAGACGCTCGATCAGGCTGAGGCGGCGTTCTTCCAGTTCGATCTCGCTGTATTGCAGGTCGCGCAGCTGGGTGATCGCCTCTTCGCGGCGGCTGTCGACGAGGCGCAGCGCCTGCACGGCAAGTTCCGAGATGCGCGCCCGGCTTTCGGCGACCTGCGAGGTCAGCCGCCCGATATCGCCTTCAAGCCCCGCCTCGTCACGCTGCAGCGCCAGGACCTGCCCGACGGGAACAAGGTTCTGGGCGAAAAGCGTCTGCTTGTCGACCAGTTCGCGTTCGACCAGCCCAAGCTGCTTTTCCAGGGCCGTGATCTGGGCCTGGCTGCCCTCGATCTGGTTGTCGATCTGGATCTTCTGCTCCTCGATCTGTTCCAGTTCCTGGGCCAGGGCGACGCGACGGGCGGCAAACAGGCTCTTCTGCCCCTCGATCTGCCCCTTGATCCAGTCCGGATCGAGATGCTCGAATCCCGTGACTTCGCCGATCTCCAGCGCCTCGGCCTGGTCACGCTCGGCGATCAGCCGGCTCTTCCGGACCGCGATCTCAAGCAGTTGGCGTTCCACGATCGCCAGTTCCGAGCGCAGGAAAGTACCGTCGAGTTGCAGCACGACATCGCCCGCGGCCACGCGGTCGCCATCCTTGGCGAAGATCTCGCCCACCACCCCGCCATCGGGGTGCTGGATGACCTGGCGCTCGTTCTCGACCTTGACGGTTCCCGTCGCGACCACGGCCCCGGCAATACTGGTCGCAACGGACCAGACCCCAAGTCCGCCGACCAGCAGCAGGATCGCCAGCCCCCCGATTGCAAGCGGCAGTCCCGCCCCGGGCAACTTGCCGTTCGGCGCGCCCGCCGGGGCCCCGCCGCCATGCCGGAACGGCCCCGTCATCCGCCCGCCCCCTGTACGGCCGTGCCACGCACCGAACCGATGCTGCGCTGCACCTCGCCCGCGTTCTTCATCAGCGTCCGCACGATCTCGTCCCGCGGGCCCAGCGCCTTCTGCTGACCGTTGTCGATCACCAGAAGCCGGTCGCAGACCGCGATGGCCGACGGCCGGTGGGTCATGATGATCACCGATTTCCCCGCCTTCTTCATGTCCGAAACGACCGCGTTCAGCGCCTCGGACCCATCGGCGTCGAGCGCCGAGTTGGGCTCGTCGAGGACCAGGAGCACCGGGTCGTGATAGAGGGCGCGCGCGAGGGCCAGCCGCTGCCTCTGGCCGCCGGACAACAGACCGTCGCCCTCGACCAGCGGCGTGTCATAGCCCTTGGGCAGCCGCAACACGATCTCGTGCACCCGGGCCAGTTTGGCCGCCGCGACCACCCGCGCCGCGTCGGGTTCCAGCGACATGTGCGCGATGTTCTCGGCCACGCTGCCGTCGAAGAACCGCACATCCTGCGGCAGACAGCCGATATGGCGGCCCAGCCTCTCGGGGCCATACTGGTCAAGCGTGGCCCCGTCCAGCCGCACCTCGCCCGCGCTCGGGGCCACCAGGCCCTGGATCAGCCGCGCGAGGCTGGTCTTGCCCGCGCCGCTCTTGCCGATCACGCCCAGCGCCTCGCCCGGACAGACCTCGAAGCTGATCCCGAACAGGATCGGCGGCGCACCGGCCGTGGTGCGCAGCGCGACGCCATTCACCGACAGCCGCGCCGCCGGCTCGGGCAGGTCGGTCGGGCGTTTCCGGGCCGGAACAGATTTCAGGAACTCGCCCAGATTGCGCCAGCCCGTCCGCGCGCGCTGGATCGACGGCCACTGGCCCAGCACCTGCTCGACCGGGGCAAGCGCGCGGCCCAGCATGATAGACCCCGCGATCATCGCCCCCGGGGTCAGTTCCTGCCGCAGCACGAGCCAGGCCCCCAGCGCCAGCATGGCCGATTGAAGAAAGAACCGGAACGCCTTGGAAAAAGACGAAAAAGTACCCGTTCTGTCATTGGCGCCAAGACCGCGCTGGCTGGCCTCGTCCTGCAGCCGCGCCCAGCGTTCGGCCATCACCGGCGCCATGCCCTGCGCCCAGACCAGCGCGCCGCCTTCCTCGGCCTGCCGCGCCAGACGCTGGGCCGCGTAGGACAGCCGGCTCGACCCGTCCAGACCCTTGCGCGTCACGACGCGGTTGATCAGCGTCAACACGATCAGCAGCGCGCCACCCGCAGCCGCCATCCAGCCCAGCAGCGGGTGGAAGAGAAAGATGGCCGCCAGGAAGAACGGCGTCCAGGGCAGATCGAAAAAGGCCAGCAGCACCGGCGAGCCGAACAGGTTGCGCACCGCATCGAGATCCTGCAGCGCGGTGGCTCCGGGCCCCTGCCCGCCCCGCAGCGCCGTCCGCTCGATCGCCGCGGTAAACACGCGCCGGCCGAACACGACCTGCAGCCGCGCCCCGATCCGCGCCATGACCCGGCCGCGGGCGAATTCGAGCAGCCAGTAGAAAAGGTAAAGCGCCGCCACCAGGAAGAACAGCGCAACCAGCGTCTCTTCCGAGCGCGAGCCCAGCACCCGGTCATAGACCTGCAGCATGAACAGCGGACCGGTCAGCATCAGCAGGTTGGTAAAGACGCTGAACAAGAGTACCGCCCAGAACAGGCCGCCGCTTTTCGCACGGGCGAGCGTGAACTCGGTCTCGGCGCTGTCACGGTTCAAAGGACCAGCCTCCCGAAATGGCGGACCATCCGGCGTCGGCCAACGGGCGCGCTGGGGCGCTGCATTCCGATCGGGCGGGTCATTTGCATCCTTGTTTCGGGGTCGCCGGGGGCGCAAACCGGGCACGCCGCCCCTGTGCGCCCCGGTGGCGCAACACAAAACGTTTTCCGCGGCGAAATTCAAGCGTTCCATGCAGGCTCGGCCGGAACTCGCGATTTCGGGGCGGCGAAACGCCGTTGCCCCCGCATGCTGCGCAGTGCAATCCTGCGAATCCGGAGGAATTGTCAATGATCGACAAGCTCGAGATGTTCATCGCGCTCGCGCGCGAACGGCATTTCGGCCGTGCCGCCGAGGCCTGCGGGGTGACCCAGCCCACGCTTTCGGCCGCGATCAAGCAGCTTGAGGAACAATTCGGCGTGATGCTGGTCTGGCGCGGCTCGCGCTTTGGCGGGCTGACGCCCGAGGGCGCACGGGTGCTGGAACGCGCCCGGATCATCGTGGCCGACGCCCGGACGCTGCGCGAAGAGATGCGCGCGGTCAAGCAGGGGCTGTCGGGCAACCTCAGGATTGCGGTGATCCCGACCGCGCTGGCCGCCGTCAGCGCGCTGACCGAGCCGCTGACCGCGCGCCACCCGAACATCCGTGTCACGGTGCTGTCGCGGACTTCGGTCGAAATCCTGCAGATGCTGGACGACCTGCAGATCGACGCCGGCCTCACCTATCTCGAGAACGAACCGCTGGGCCGGGTCACCACGCTGCCGCTCTATGACGAGCACTACAACCTCGTGATCCGCGCCGACAGCCCGCTTGCCGCGCGCAAGTCGATGACCTGGGCCGAGGCCGCGGGCCTGATGCTCTGCCTGCTGACCCCCGACATGCAGAACCGCCGGATCGTCGACCGCCACATGGCCGAGGCGGGGGCGGCCGCCAGCCCGCGGCTGGAATCCAATTCGGTCATCACGCTGATCGCCCATGTCCAGTCGGGCGGCTGGGCCACGGTCCTGCCCCGGCGCAGCGCGGGGCCGTTTCTCGACGGCGGCGGGCTGGCGGCAGTGCCGCTGACCAAGCCCAGCGCCGCGCACAAGGTGGGCCTTGTCGCGCCGCATCGCGAACCCCACACACCCGTCCTCGCCGCCCTGCTGGATGCCGCCCGACGGGCGGAGTTTCGATAGAAATTTTCTATCGGGCGACGAATCCGCGGCATTGATCTGAGCGGTATCCTTTTGGCACACTGTCGCATGCAGAAGGGGAGCATGCGATGATCAGGGAGGAGACCCCGAGCGATACCGTTCGGGTCCGCGAGATTGCCGCCGCCCATGCCCATCTCGATGGACCGCTTCTGCCGGTCCTGCACGAGGTGCAGCATGCGCTTGGCCATATCCCGCGCGAGGCTTTGGCGCTGATTGCCGAGGAGCTGGACCTCAGCGTGGCCGAGATTCACGGGGTGGTCAGCTTCTATCCCGACTTCCGCACCGAACCCGCCGGGCGCCGCGTTCTCAAGGTCTGCCGCGCCGAGGCCTGTCAGGCCGTGGGCGCGGCGGCGCTGGGCGAGGACCTGCGCGCGCGGCTGGGTGTGGACTGGCACGGCACGACCGGGGACGGGGCGGTGACGCTGGAACCGGTCTATTGCCTTGGCCTGTGCGCCTGTGGCCCCGCGGCGCTGGTGGACGAGACGCCGGTCGCCCGCGCGACCGCCGAACGGCTGGAGCGGATGGCGCGCGAGGTGGTGGGATGAGCCTGACCCTGTACCTGTCCAAGGATGCCGCGGCGCTGGCGCTGGGCGCCGACGAGGTGGCGCGCGCGATTGCGGCCGAGGCGGCAGCGCGCGCGATCGAATTGCGGCTGGTGCGCACCGGCTCGCGCGGGATGGTCTGGCTGGAACCGCTGCTGGAAATCGAGCGCGACGGCGTGCGCCACGGCTTCGGCCCACTTGAGGTTTCGGACGTAAAACCCCTGTTCGAAAGCGATTCCGGGGACCACCCCAAGGCGCTGGGGCCGGTCGAGGCCATCCCGTTCTTCGCCCGCCAGACCCGGCTGACCTTCGCCCGCTGCGGGGTGATCGACCCGCTGGATCTCGACGCCTACCGCGCCCATGGCGGGATGCGCGGGCTGGAGCGGGCGCGCGGCATGGCGCCGGCCGACATCGTGGCCGAAGTCACCGAATCCGGCCTGCGCGGCCGTGGCGGCGCGGGCTTTCCTACCGGGATCAAGTGGAAGACCGTGCTGGAGGCCGAGGGGCCGCAGAAATACATCGTCTGCAATGCCGACGAGGGCGACAGCGGCACCTTTGCCGACCGGATGCTGATGGAAGGCGATCCGTTCTGCCTGATCGAGGGCATGGCGATCGCCGGGCTGGCGGTCGGCGCGAGTAAGGGCTTCGTCTACTGTCGTTCGGAATATCCCCATGCGATCAGAACCTTCGGCGTCGCTCTTGACGTGGTGCGCGAAGGCGACCTGCTGGGCGAGGGCTTCGACATCGAGCTGCGCGTCGGCGCAGGATCCTATGTCTGCGGCGAGGAAACCGCGCTGCTGAACTCGATGGAAGGCAAGCGCGGCGTGGTGCGGGCCAAGCCGCCCCTGCCCGCGCACAAGGGCTTCCTGGGCCGGCCCACGGTCATCAACAACGTGATCAGCCTCGCCTCGGTGCCGGTGATCCTGGCCGAGGGCGCGGCGCATTACAAATCCTTCGGCTTGGGCCGCTCGCTGGGAACGGTGCCGCTGCAGGTCGCGGGCAACGTCAAGCATGGCGGGCTGTTCGAGGCCGCCTTCGGCATGACCATCGGTGAGCTGGTCGAGGGCGTCTGCGGCGGCACCGCCTCGGGCCGCCCGGTCAAGGCCGTCCAGATCGGCGGCCCGCTGGGCGCCTATTTCCCCGCGCACATGTTCGACACGGCCCTCGGCTACGAGGAATGTGATGCCGCAGGCGGGCTGATCGGGCATGCGGGGATCGTGGTCTTTGATGACACCGCCGACATGGGCGCGATGGCGCGTTTCGCGATGGAGTTCTGCGCCGTCGAAAGCTGCGGCACCTGCACGCCCTGCCGGATCGGCGCGGTCCGCGGCATGGAGACCATCGACCGCATCCGCGCGGGCGACCCGGCGGCGCCCGCGATCCTGGCCGACCTCTGCGAGACGATGCGCGATGGCTCGCTCTGCGCGCTGGGGGGCTTCACGCCCTACCCCGTCGAAAGCGCGCTGAAACACTTCCCCGAGGATTTCATGGCAAGGAAAGAGGCTGCAGAATGAAGGACTTCATCCTGCCTGATGCCGATTTCGGCACCCCCGCCCGCCGGTCCGACAGGACCGTGACGCTGACCATCGACGGGTTCGAGGTGACGGTGCCCGAGGGCACATCGGTGATGCGCGCCGCCGCCGAGCTGGGGATCGAGATCCCCAAGCTCTGCGCCACCGACAGCGTGGAACCGATCGGATCGTGCCGGCTGTGCCTGGTGGAAATCGAGGGCCGCCGCGGCACGCCCGCCTCCTGCACCACGCCGGTCGCCCCCGGCATGAAGGTCCACACCCAGACGCCCAAGATCGCCCGGATGCGCCGCGGCGTGATGGAGCTTTACATCTCGGACCACCCGCTCGACTGCCTGACCTGCTCGGCGAACGGCGACTGCCAGTTGCAGGACATGGCGGGCGCCGTGGGCCTGCGCGACGTGCGCTATACCCCTGGCGCCAACCATTTCGAGACGCGCCAGAACGGCGAGGCGAACCCGCGCTACATCGAAAAGGACGCGTCCAACCCCTATTTCACCTACGATCCCGCGAAATGCATCGCCTGCTATCGTTGCGTCCGGGCCTGCGAAGAGGTGCAGGGCACGTTTGCGCTGACCGTCGAGGGGCGCGGCTTCGAGGCGCGGATCTCGACCGGCGCCAGCGATTTCCTGTCCTCCGACTGCGTCAGCTGCGGGGCCTGCGTGCAGGCCTGCCCGACCGCCACCCTGCAGGAGAAATCCGTCATCGAGATGGGCACGCCCGACCGCGCGGTGGTCACGACCTGCGCCTATTGCGGGGTCGGCTGCAATTTCCGCGCCGAGATGAAGGGCGACCAGCTGGTGCGCATGGTGCCGTCGAAGGACGGCAAGGCGAACCGCGGGCATTCCTGCGTCAAGGGCCGCTTCGCCTATGGCTACGCGACGCACCCCGACCGCATCCTCAACCCGATGATCCGCGACTCGATCCACGACCCCTGGCGCGAGGTCACCTGGGAGGAGGCGTTCGAGTTCACCGCCAGGAAGTTCCGCGGCATCCAGGAAAAGCACGGGGTGCGCGCCATCGGCGGCATCACCTCGTCGCGCTGCACCAACGAGGAAACCTTCCTCGTGCAGAAGCTGATCCGCCAGGTCTTCGGCAACAACAACGTCGATACCTGCGCCCGCGTCTGCCATTCGCCCACGGGTTATGGCCTCAAGACCACGCTCGGCACCTCGGCCGGCACGCAGGATTTCGACAGCGTCGAGCACGCCGATGTGGTGCTCATTATCGGCGCGAACCCGACCGACGGGCACCCGGTCTTCGCCAGCCGCCTCAAGAAACGGCTCCGGCAAGGCGCGCAGCTGATCGTGGCCGATCCCCGCCGCATCGACCTGGTGCGGGGCCCGCATGTGCGCGCCGCCCATCACCTGCCCCTGCGCCCCGGCACCAACGTGGCGCTGCTGACCGCGATGGCGCATGTGATCGTGACCGAGGGGCTGACGGATGACGATTTCATCCGCGAGCGCTGCGAGATGGACGCCTATCAGGACTGGGCCGGGTTCGTGGCCGAAGACCGCCACAGCCCCGAGGCGACCGAGGCGCTGACCGGGGTTCCGGCCGAGGAGGTCCGCAAGGCCGCCCGGCTTTACGCCACCGGCGGCAACGCCGCGATCTATTACGGGCTGGGCGTGACCGAACATTCGCAGGGCTCGACCACCGTCATGGCCATCGCGAACCTCGCCATGGCGACCGGCAATATCGGGCGTCCGGGCGTGGGCGTGAACCCGCTCCGCGGCCAGAACAACGTGCAGGGGTCCTGCGACATGGGCAGCTTCCCGCACGAATTGCCGGGCTACCGCCATGTCCATGACGCCGAGGTGCGGGGCATGTACGAAAAGCTGTGGAACGTCACGATCTCGGACGAGCCGGGCCTCAGGATCCCCAACATGCTGGACGCGGCCGTCCACGGCACGTTCAAGGGCATCTACATCCAGGGCGAGGACATCCTGCAATCGGACCCCGACACCAAACACGTGGCCTCGGGGCTGGCGGCGATGGAGTGCGTGGTCGTGCACGACCTGTTCCTGAACGAGACCGCGAACTACGCGCATGTGTTCCTGCCGGGCTCGACCTTCCTGGAAAAGGACGGCACCTTCACCAATGCCGAGCGCCGGATCAACCGCGTCCGCCGGGTGATGGCGCCCCTGAACGGGTTCGCCGACTGGGAGGTGACGCAGCATCTGGCGAACGCCATGGGCGCGGGTTGGTCCTATGCCCATCCGTCCGAGATCATGGCCGAGATCGCCGCAACCACGCCGACCTTCGCGGGGGTGTCCTACGGGCTGCTCGATCGCGAGGGGTCGGTGCAGTGGCCCTGCAACGACGCCGCGCCCACGGGTACGCCGGTGATGCACGAGGGCGGCTTCGTGCGCGGCAAGGGGCTGTTCGTCGTCACCGACTACGTGCCGACCGACGAACGCACCGGCCCGCGCTACCCGCTGTTGCTGACCACAGGGCGCATCCTGTCGCAATACAACGTCGGCGCCCAGACGCGGCGGACGCAGAACTCGATCTGGCACGACGAGGACAGGCTGGAGATCCACCCCCACGATGCCGAGACCCGCGGCATTGCCGAGGGCGACTGGGTGCGGCTCGCCTCGCGCTCGGGCGAGACGACCTTGCGCGCCACGCTGTCGGATCGGGTCAGCCCGGGCGTGGTCTACACCACCTTCCACCACCCCGAGACGCAGGCGAACGTCGTTACCTCGGACTTCTCCGACTGGGCGACGAACTGCCCGGAATACAAGGTGACGGCGGTTCAGGTGGCCTTGTCCAACGGACCGTCCGAGTGGCAGAAGACCTATTCCGAGCGGGCGCGCGCCGCCCGGCGCATCCTGCCGGCGGCGGAATGACCGGCGGCGCGGTCAGAACCACGGCGCTGGCCATCGGGCCGGATGGGCCGGAACGGGTGGGCCACCACCTGCCCGAAGAGGTGCCGGTCGCGCTGTCCTATGACGGCACGACGCACGCCGTGATGCTGGCCAGCCCCACCGATCTGGAGGATTTCGCCCTCGGCTTCTCGCTGTCCGAAGGGATCGTCGAGGCGCCCGGCCAGATCGGGCGGATCGAGCGGGTCGACCATCCCGAGGGCATCGAGATGCGCATGTGGCTTGCCCCGGGCCTTGGCGCGCGGCTGATGGTGCGCCGCCGCGCGATGGCGGGGCCGGTGGGCTGCGGGCTGTGCGGCATCGACAGCCTCAGGGAAGCCGCACGCCCCCTGCCCCCGCTACCGCCGGGCGGGCTGCGCCTTGGCGCGGACGATGTCGGCCGGGCGATGGCGGCGCTGGCCCGCGCCCAGCCCCTGCATGATGCCACCCGCGCGATGCACGCCGCGGGGTTCTGGACGCAAGCCGAGGGGCTGGTCGCCGCGCGCGAGGATGTGGGCCGGCACAATGCGCTGGACAAGCTGACCGGCGCGCTGGCGCGTGCGGGGCGCGACGCGTCCGGCGGGGCGGTCGTGGTGACCTCGCGGGTCTCGATCGAGCTGATCCAGAAGGCCGTGCTGGCGCGTGCGCCGGTGCTGATCGCCGTTTCCGCCCCCACGTCGCGCGCCGTCGCCGCAGCCGAGGCGACAGGGCTGACCCTGATCGCCCGTGCCCGGGGGGCGGGCTTTGACATTCATACCCATCCCGACCGGATCGAATTGACGGAGGTTCCCCATGACGCCTGAGAAACTGACCTACATGGCCAACCAGATCGCCACCGCCTTCGCGCGCCAGCCCGAGGACGCGGCGGTGACTGCGATCGCTGACCATATCGACGCGTTCTGGGATCCCAGGATGCGCGCCCAACTGATCGAACTGGCAGAGGCGGGGGCCCCGGATCTGTCGCCCCGGGTCGCGCACGCCGCGCGCCGGATCCGCAGGCCCGAGGCCGCGTGACCGGCCCGTTCCGGGCCGCAGACGAGTATTTTTCCCAAGAAGAAGCAGCGTGGCGCGGCGGTCAGCGCCGCCCGTCGAATTTCAGCGGGACGGTGAACCCGTAGCTTCCCGCGTCAAGCCCCCCGGGCGCGGCGGGGTATGGCGCGGCCCGGCGGATCGCGTCCAGCGCGGCACGGTCGAGCACGGGATCGCCGGTGCCTTGCACCAGCCGCACCGCGACCACCCGCCCCTCGCGGGTCACCTCCAGGTCGACGAGCGCCCGCCCGGTGGCGCGGGTGCCGCGCGGGTAGCGGTGGGCGCGGGCGACGCGGGCCAGGATCTGCCCGCCCCATTCGGCACGCAGCGCGCGCAGCGCCGCAGGCGACAGCGCGGGGGCGGCGCGGGCGGGCGCGCCTGCCGAAGACGCGCGCGCGGACCCCGCCGCCGTCTGCGCGGGGGCCGACGGCGGTGCGGCTTCGGGACGGCGCTCGGCACGCGGAGGGGGCGCGGCAGGCTCGGGTGGCGGCGGTTCGACGCGGGGCAGGTCGGGGGCGCGCAGCCCCGGAGCGCGGGCGGGCCGGTCCGACACTTGCCGGGCTTGTACGGGGGCGTCGGGGCTGGGCGGCGCGGCAAGTAGCGGGGCGGTGGCGGGGGGCGGTGCGATCGCGGGCGGCGGGGGCAGTGCCGGCGGCGCCGAGTCGGCCCGCGGCGACACCGGGCCTTCGGGGGCAGCCGGCCGGGTGGCCCCGGCCTCGGGCGCGGGCAGCCGGGGCGGGGCGGCCGGTGCTGGCCGGGCGAGTTCGGGCGGGACGGCCGCGACCTCGGGGGGCGCGCTCCAATCCTCGGCAAGGCGCGACAGCGCGGGCGGCGCCGCGGCCAGCGTCACGAGACCTTCGCCCGCCTCGCTGCCGCCACCGCCCGCCCCGCCTTCGGATCCAGAGAACAGGCCGAAGGCCGCGGCGTGCAGCCCCGCGGCAAGCGGCAGGAAGAGCGAAAGCTCGGCAAGCCGTCTCATCGCGGCACCGTCTGCAGCCGCAGCCGGTCCTGCCCCGCCGCCGCAAGCCGGTTGGCCAGCCGCGCCAGCGCCGCCGCCTCGACGCCGGCATCGGCACGGATCACCAGCGGCGTTTCGCCGTCGCGCCCGGCAAGCGCCGCGAACACGGCCTCGCCGCGGGCCGCCCCGTAGGCAAGCGCGCCATCGGCCGCAAGGAACAGCGTGTCGCCCGCCACCGGATCGGCCGCCCCCGCCACGGGCGGGGCGGTCGCGAAGGGCTCGGGCGGGGCGATCCGCGCGCTCATCAGGAAGAAGATCAGCAGCAGGAACACCACGTTGATCATCGGTACGATGCTTTCCCCATGGGGGCGCGGCGCTGGCGTGGCAAAGTCGAACATGCGCGCTACTCCACCAGCATGAGGCCCGTGAACCCCAAAGCCGTCAGCGCCTCCATCGCATCGACGAGGGCCTGAAGGTCGGCCCCGTCGCGGGGCCGGATCAGCACCGGGTCCGCGGGGGTTTCGCTCAGGCGGGACAGCTCGGCGCCAAGGGCAGGCAACGCCATCGCGACGCCGTTCAGCCGCAGCGCGCCGGGCGCCACCTCGACCAGCCGGGGCGGGCCCTGCCAGGCCGCGGCGCCCCCCGTGGCGGCGGTCAGTTCCAGCCCCGACTGCGGGCCGAACCGTGCGGCGAGCATGAAGAACACGAGCAGCAGGAAGACCACGTCGATCATCGGCGTAAGGCTCGGCCGGCGCGGCCTGCGGGGGGCGTCGAAGGCGAACATCAGGCCGCCTCGCCTGCCAGGAACAGCCGCGTCGCCAGATCCTCCATGTCGGCGCGGGCGCTGTCGGCGATCGAGTCGAACCATGTGACCGCCATCGCCGCCGGAATCGCCACCGTCATGCCGGCCGCGGTGGTCAGAAGCGCCTCCCAGATGCCGCCCGCAAGATCGGCGGGATCGGCCGCCGCGCCCGACGCCTCGAGCGCCTGGAACGCGTCGATCATGCCCAGCACCGTGCCGAGCAGCCCCAACAGCGGCGCGATCACGGCGATCAGTTCCAGCGCCCGTATCCCCTCGCGCGCCTCGGCCAGCAGGCGGCGGGCGATGCGGGTGGTTTCCTCGCGGGCGCGGGCCTCGGGCCATCCCGCCGCCAGCGCCCCGATCGCCGCGCGGACAAGGCGCGCACGCAGACCGACGCGGCCCTCAACCGCCCGGGCCGCCTCGTCCCGCGCGCCCTGCTGCCAGAGCGCAACGGCGCGTTCGGCGCGTTGCCCGGCAAAGGCCCCAAGCGCCGCAAGGCGCCAGAGCTTCCACAGGATCAGCGCCAGCGTCGCCACCGACAGCGCCGCGATCGCCCATATCGCCGGGCCGCCCCGGACAAGGAATTCCGTCAGCGCCTGCATCGCCGTCCTCCTGCACGCCGCCTGTTCATCCCACCACCTCGACCGGTTGCACGACGGGGCCATCCGCGGTTTCGGCCAGATAGGCCCGCAGGCCGAACACCCGTGCGAGGTTCGCCTCGCTCAACACCTCGCGGGGCGGGCCGTCGGCCTCGAGCCGCCCGCGGTGCAGCAGGACCAGCCGGGTGCAGAACCGTGCGGCAAGGCCCAGATCGTGCAGCGCGGTCAGCACCAGCCGCCCCTCGGCGGCAAGCCCCGCGAACAGCCGCATCGTGGTGATCTGGTGCGCCGGATCGAGCCCCGCGATGGGTTCGTCGGCGATCAGCACGGGGGCCTCCTGCGCCACCGCGCGGGCGATCAGGACGCGGGCCTGTTCGCCCCCCGAAAGCTGGGTCGCCCGGCGCTGTTCAAAGCCCGCCAGGTCCATCCGCGCCAGCGCATGGCCGATCGCGGCGCGGTCCGCCTCGCCCAGGCGCTGGCCGGGGCGCAGATGGGGCGTGCGGCCCAGCGCCACCAGATCCTCGACGCTGACCGGCCAGGCGATCTCACGCATCTGCGGCAGCCAGGCGGCAGTGCGGGCGCGTTCGGCCGCCGACATGCGTTCGAGGCTTGAACTGCCCCTGTGCCGGACAAGCCCGAGCGCGGCGCGCATCAGCGTGGTCTTGCCCGCGCCGTTCGGCCCGATCAGCCCGACGAATTCGCCCGCGCGCAGGTCCAGCGAGACGTCGTCGACCACCGGACAGGGTCCGCGGCGCACGGTCAGATGCGACAGCACAAGCCCGGTCATGCGCCCACCTCGCGCCGGGTCCGGTAGATCAGGTGCAGGAACAGCGGCGCGCCGAGAATGGCGGTCAGCACACCCAGTTTCAGGTCGCGCCCGGGCAGGAACAGCCGCACCGCAAGATCCGATGCCAGCAGCAGCGCCGCACCGCCCAGCGCCGAGGCCAGCAAGAGCCGCCCGGGCCGCGCACCGACCAGCGGGCGCAACAGGTGCGGCACGATCAGCCCGACGAAACCGATGGCGCCCGCGACCGCCACCCCCGCGCCCACCGAGGCCGCGACGCCAAGGACCAGCGCAAGGCGCAGGCGGACAAGCCGGATGCCCAGCGCCTCGGCCGCGTCCTCGCCCAGCGTCAGCGCGTCCAGCCCCCGGCCCAGCCCCGCGATCAACGCCCAGCCCACCAGCGTCAGCGGCAGCGCAAGCCAGACATGGGCAAAGGACCGGTCGGCCAGCGAGCCCATCATCCAGAACACGATGTCCGAGGCCGCATAGGGGTTGGGAGAGAGGTTCAGGACCAGCGCCGTCAGCGCCCCCGCCAGCGCCGAAATCGCGATCCCGGCAAGGATCAGCGTGAACGCCCCGCCGCGCGGCCCCGCCAGCAGCAACAGCAGCAGCACGGCGACCAGCGCACCGCCCAGCGCCATCCCGGGCAGGGCCAGCGCATGCGCCGCCGCAAGGCCCGTCTGCAGCGCGATCACCGCCCCCAGCGCCGCGCTGGAGGACACGCCGATCAGCCCCGGTTCGGCCAGCGGATTGCGCAGGTAGCCCTGCAGCGCGGCCCCCGACAGCCCGAGGCTTGCCCCCACCAGCACCGCCAGGATCGCGCGCGGCAGGCGGATCTCGCGCATCACCAGGGCCGCGGCATCGCCCTGCCCTGCAACCAGCGCCCACAAACCTTCCAGGGGCGACAGCCCGGCGGGTCCGACCATCAGCGAGGCGAGAAACAGCGCCGCGACCAGCGCCGCAAGCCCGAGGGTCAGCGCACGAAAGCTCATCGCACACCTTCCGGCGCGCGGCACTTGGCTTCGACGGCTCGCCCGGCGCTCATCATCCCGGTCCCCTCGCCCGATCGTCATCTGTCCGGGCGGGCGCAGGGGCCTGCCGCAGACGGTGCACATTCCGTCACCTCTGCGGTCTGGCCGCCTCCGGGTCGCGCCCCGCGCCCGGAAAGGGTGATCTTGCCTCGGCAGGTCTCCTGGCTCGCGGGTCTCAGCTTGGCTGGCCTTCCCGGGGCGTCACGCCCAGTGGCACCTGTCAGCCGCGCTCTCCGCTTACAGTTGCGGGGGCAGCCACGGAATTGCCCGCAGGACGGGCGCACCGCGTTCCCTTTTCATCCGCCCCTTGCGGGGGCGGAACCGAAGTGGGTCATCCCTAGCGCATCGGCAGGAAAAGGGAAAGGGCCAGAGGTCCGGGGCCCTATTCCGCCTTGCCCGCAAGACCGTTCAGGATCGGGCAGTCCGGCCGGTCGTCGCCGGCGCAGGCATGGACGAGATCGGCAAGCGTTGCACGCAGCTCGCGCAGTTCGGCGATCTTGGCATCGACCTGATCGAGATGTTCGCGCGCGATCCGCTTGACGTCGGCGCTGGCCCGGCCCTTGTCGGCGTAAAGCGCGAGCAGCGCGCGACATTCCTCGATGGTGAAGCCCAGCGACCGCGCGCGGGCAAGGAACGCCAGGTTGTGCGCGTCCCGATCCGAGAAACGGCGATAGCCGTTCGGCCCGCGCGCAGGCCGGATCAGGCCGATCTCCTCATAGTACCGGATCGTCTTGGCCGGAAGGCCGGTGCGCTCGGCAACTTCTCCTATGTTCATCGCATCGTCTCCGTCACGGGGGAAAGCCGCCGCAGGCGCAGCGCGTTCGACAGCACGAACAGGCTGGAGGCCGCCATCGCGCCGGCCGCCAGCATCGGCGACAGCAGCATGCCCCAAAGCGGATAGAACAGCCCCGCCGCCACCGGGATCAGGGCGGTGTTGTAGGCGAAGGCCCAGAACAGGTTCTGGCGGATGTTGCGCATGGTGCGGCGGCTGACATGCAGCGCATCGGCCACGGCCCGGGGATCGCCCGCCATCAGCACCACGTCGGCCGCCTCGATCGCGACGTCGGTGCCGGTGCCGATCGCGATGCCGATATCGGCGGCGGCCAGCGCGGGGGCGTCGTTCAGCCCGTCGCCCACGAAGGCCAGCGGGCCGTCCTTGCGCAACGCCTCCAGCGCCGCGACCTTGCCATCCGGCAGCACGCCCGCGCTGACCCGCTCGATGCCCAGTTCGGCCGCGACGGCGCGCGCGGTGGCCTCTGTGTCACCGGTGATCAGCGCGGTCTTCACACCCATCCGGTGAAGCGCGTCGATGGCGGCCCGCGCGGTGGCCTTGACCGGATCGGCCAGCGCCAGAACGGCCAGGACACGGCCATCGCGCGCGACAAGGACCGGGGTCGCGCCCGCGGCGGCAAAGCGGTCGGCGGCCGCCGCGAGATCGCCCGGCGCGATGCCCTCGCGCTCCATCAGCCGTGCCGCACCGACGAGGACCGCGGCGCCCTCGACCCGGCCGCGCAGGCCGAAGCCCGGCAGCGCCTCGACCGCCTCGGCGGCGGGCAGCTCGCCGGGGGCGACCGCAAGGATCGCACGGGCGATGGGATGTTCCGAGCGTGCCTCGAGCGCGGCGGCAAGGCGCAGCGCCTCGTCCCGGTCAGTGCCCGCGGCCAGGGCCACCTCGGTGACCGACGGCCGGCCCTCGGTCAGCGTGCCGGTCTTGTCGAAGGCGACGGTCGCCACCCCCGACAGCGCCTGCAACGCGGCGCCCTTGCGGAACAGGATGCCCATGCCGGCGGCGCGGCCCGTGCCGACCATCACCGAGGTCGGCGTCGCCAGCCCCATCGCGCAGGGGCAGGCAACGATCAGAACCGACACGCCCGCCACCAGCGCAAGTCCCAGCGCCGGGGTCGGGCCGAAGATCAGCCAAAGCGCCACGGTGACGGCGGCCACCGCCAGGACGGCGGGCACGAAGACGGCGGTGACCCGGTCGGCCAGCGCCTGCACGGGCAGCTTGGCGCCCTGCGCGGCCTCGACCATGGCGACGATCTGGGCCAGAGCGGTGTCGCGGCCGACCCTGGTCGCGCGGACGCGCAGCGCGGCCGGGCCGTTCACCGTGCCCCCGGTGACGGGCTCGCCCGGCGCCTTGTCCACGGGCATCGGCTCGCCGGTCAGCATCGACTCGTCGACGACTCCCGCACCCTCGACCACCTCGCCATCGGTGGGGATGCGCTCGCCCGGGCGGATCTCGAGAAGGTCGCCGGGGACCAGCGCGTCGACCGGGCGGTCTTCGATGCCGCTGCCGGTGACCACCCGGGCGGTATCGGGGCGCAGCGCCATCAGGTGACGGATCGCCGCCCCGGTGCGGCCCTTGGCGCGGGCTTCCAGCGTGCGGCCCAGCAGGATCAGGGTGACGATCACCGCCGCCGCCTCGAAATAGACATGGGCAGTGCCGGGCGGCAGCAGGCCGGGGGCAAAGGTCGCGACCGTGGAAAAGCCCCAGGCCGCCCCCGTGCCCAGCGCGACCAGCGCGTTCATGTCGGGCGCGCCCTTGACCAGAAGCGGCACGCCCTTGGCGAAGAAGGCCCGGCCGGGGCCGGCCAGAACGGCAGTCGTCAGCACGAAGGAGAGGACGCGCAGGGCCTGTTCGCCCGCCAGACCGGCAAGAGCCTCGCGCAGGCCGGGCATGACATGGCCACCCATCTCGATCACGAAGACCGGCAGGGTCAGGGCGGCGGCGCCAAGCATGCGGCGGTGCAGGCTGCGGGCCTCGGCCTCTTGGGCTGCGCCAGGATCGCGGGCGGTGGCATCGGTGATCAGAGTCGCGGAATAGCCCGCCCCGGTCACCGCACGGGCCAGCATGGCGGCATCGGCCGCGCCCGCGATCACGGTGGCGCGGGCCTCGCCCGAGGCGAGGTTCATCGCCGCCGCTGTCACGCCGGGAACCGCCGTCAGCGCACGCTCGATCCGGCCGACGCAGGTGGCGCAGGTGGCGCCCTCGACGGCCAGCGCGATCTCGGAACGGGTGACGCCGAAACCCGCGCCCTCGACCGCACCCACAAGCGGCGCGACCGGGCCGGCGTGATCGACCTCGGCGCTGGTTGCGGCAAGGTTGACGCGCGCAGCCGCCACGCCGGGCACGGCGGCCAGCGCCCGCTCGACCCGGCGGACGCATCCCGCGCAGTGCAGCCCCTCCAGCCTGAGCCGGGTCGTGGTGGTGGCGGCGGTCGCGTCCATCGGCCTCTCCCGAATGTGGATGGGGCAGAGATAGGGCTTCCAGCCACGGGAAGGTCAAGACCTCTGCCCCGCCCCCGGCGCGGGCCTGAATCAGCGGGGCAGGAACGCCCCCTGCCGGCCGACGACATAGGCGTGAACGCGGCGGCCCGCGGCGCTGAGCGCGGTATCGCTGCGGTGCACCAGGAACCATTGGCGCACCAGCGGCAGCGCCTCGGCCTCAAGCTCGGCCAACCGGCCGGCGCGCAGTTCTTCGGTCACCGTGTGCCGCGAGATCAGCGCGATCCCCAGCCCCGCCATCACCGCCTGCTTCATCGTCTCGTTGCTTTCCAGCTCGATCACCCGCGCGGGCCGGCCGCGCCCCAGCCGTTCGAGGAACCGTTCCATCAGGATTCGCGTGCCCGACCCTTCTTCGCGGGCGATGAAGGGCTGGGCGAGGATGGCCTCGGGGGCAAGCCGCCCCTGCCCGGCAAGGGGATGGTCGGGCCGGGCGATCAGCACGTGGGGATGCGCGCCCAGCACCGTCGCCTGCACGTCGGGGATGCGCGGCGGGCGGCCCATGATCGCGATGTCGACGCTGGCGCTGGCCAGCGCGTTGACGATGGATTCGCGGCTGCCAACGCGCAGGATCACGTCGATGGTGGGAAAGGCGCGCATCAGTTCGACCACAAGGCCGGGGGCGAAATACTTGCCCGTTGCGACCACGCCCAGCGTGACCATCCCCTCCATGCCCTCGTTGATCGAACGGACATGGTCGGCCGAGGCATCGAGCGCGGCCTCGACCGCGCGGGCGCCGACCAGTACCGCCTCGCCCTGGCGGGTCAGCCGCGCCCCGCCCTGGGGGCCGCGTTCGACGAGGCGGGCGTTGAAATTGGTCTCGAGCTGGCGAAGCTGGCTGTGGACCGCGGGCGGGGTGAGGCGAATTGCCTCAGCCGCGGCGGTGATCGACCCGTGCGCGGCCACCGCCTGCAAGGCCCTGAGTTGCTTGAGGGTTACGGCGTCGGGCTTGGGCATTAAATTTTTCTGAATAGCGCTTACAAGTTTTTAAATTCTGTACATGGCGGGTTTTCAACTAGCAACCGACATCGGCATCTGGCCGCCAGATTCGGGAGAAAATCATGCAGACCAAGACTCCGATCCGGGATTTGCAGCATATCCCCGCCGCGCTTCAGCCGCTGATGAACGCGCTTTGCGAGGTGGGCGCCGACCTGTCCCGCACGATCCAGCGCGGGCCGCTCGGCGGTGCGCTCGGGGCCGAGGTCGGTGCGAACACCGGCGGCGACACGCAAAAGGCGCTGGACGTGATGGCAGACGAGGCCTTTGCCGCCCGGCTCGCCACGGCGGACGTGCGCTGGTTCGCCTCGGAAGAACAGGACAGCGTGGTCGAACTCGACCCCAAGGGCCGCTTCGCGCTGGCGATCGACCCGCTGGACGGGTCATCGAACATCGAGGTGAACGTGTCGATCGGCACGATCTTCTCGATCTTCGAGGCGAAGGAGGATGGCGATGCCAGCTTCCTGCGCCCCGCACATGAACAACTCGGCGGCGGCTACATCATCTACGGACCGCAGACGATGCTGGTCGTCACCTTCGGCAAGGGCACCCAGGAATACCTGCTGGACCCCGACAGCAAGCAGTTCGTGCTGACCCAGGAAGCGGTCATGGTGCCCTCCTCAGCCCGCGAATTCGCGATCAACGCCTCGAACTACCGGCACTGGTCCAAGCCGATCCGCGCCTATATCGACGACTGCATCGCCGGTGACGAGGGGCCGCGCGAAAAGAACTTCAACATGCGCTGGGTGGCCTCGCTGGTGGCCGAGACGCACCGGATCATCAGCCGGGGCGGCGTGTTCCTCTATCCTGCCGACTCGCGCAAGGGTTACGAAAAGGGCCGGCTGCGCATGGTCTACGAATGTGCGCCCATCGCCTTCGTGATCGAGCAGGCGGGCGGGTCGGCGACCGACGCGCAGGACCGCATCCTCGACAAGAGCGCGACCGAGCTTCATGCCCGCACGCCCTTCGTCTTCGGCTCGACCGACAAGGTCAGCCGCGTCGCCGCCTATCACGATCTGCCCGAACAGGAAGTCAACGCCCTGTTCGGCAATCGCGGCCTGTTCCGCGTCTGAGTTCTGGGAGGAAAGCCATGAGCAAGAAACACCCGATCATCTCCGTCACCGGCTCTTCGGGCGCCGGCACCTCGACCGTCAAGCACACCTTTGACCAGATCTTCCGCCGCGAGGGCGTGAAGGCCGTGTCGATCGAGGGCGACGCGTTCCACCGCTTCAACCGCAAGGACATGAAGGCCGAGCTTGACCGCCAGTATGCGGCGGGCAACACCGGCTTCAGCCATTTCAGCTATGAGGCCAACGAGCTGAAGGAACTGGAGCGGGTGTTCCGCGAATACGGCGCGACCGGCACCGGCCGCACGCGCCACTATGTCCACGACAATGACGAGGCCGAGAAATACGGCGTGCCGCCCGGCGAGTTCACCGAATGGGCGCCGTTCGAGGAAGGCTCGGACCTGCTGTTCTACGAGGGGCTGCACGGCTCGGTCGTCAATGACGAGGTCAACCTGCCCCGGCATGCCGACCTCAAGATCGGCGTGGTGCCCGTCATCAACCTCGAATGGATCCAGAAGATCCACCGCGACAAGGAAAAGCGCGGCTACACCACCGAGGCGGTGACCGATACGATCCTGCGCCGGATGCATGCCTATGTGCACTGCATCATCCCGCAATTCACCGAGACCGACATCAACTTCCAGCGCGTGCCCGTGGTCGACACCTCGAACCCGCTGGTCGCCCGCTGGATTCCCACCGCGGACGAAAGCCTGGTGGTGATCCGCTTCAAGAACCCGCGGGGCATCGACTTCTCGTACCTGGTGTCGATGATTCAGGGGTCGTGGATGAGCCGGGCGAACTCGATCGTGATCCCCGGCGGCAAGCTTGACCTCGCGATGCAACTTATCCTGACGCCGATGATCGAACGTCTCGTGTCCGAATCGAAACGCGCCTGAGGAGGGCCGGAGAATGAACGCCCAAACCAAGATCGACACCAGCGCCGAAGGGCTGATGGCCAACGCCATCCGCGTGCTGACGATGGATGCGGTGCAGGCCGCCAACTCGGGCCATCCCGGCATGCCGATGGGCATGGCCGACGTGGCGGCGGTGCTTTACAACCGCTTCTTCAATATCGACCCGACCAGCCCGAACTGGCCCGACCGCGACCGGTTCGTGCTGTCGGCGGGCCATGGGTCCATGCTGATCTACTCGATCAACCACATGCTCGGCTATGCCGACATGGACATGGACCAGGTGAAGAACTTCCGCCAGATGGGCTATCGCACGGCCGGTCACCCGGAATATGGCCATGCCGACGGGATCGAGACCACCACCGGCCCGCTGGGTCAGGGCATCACCACGTCGGTCGGCATGGCGCTGGCCGAGCGGATGCACAACGCCCGTTTCGGCGACGATCTGGTGGACCACTACACCTATGTCATCGCGGGCGATGGCTGCCTGATGGAAGGCATCAGCCACGAGGCGATCGACATGGCCGGCCACTGGGCCCTTGGCCGCCTGGTCGTGCTGTGGGACGACAACAAGATCACCATCGACGGCTCGACCGAGCTTTCGACCTCGACCGACCAGCTGGCGCGGTTTGCCGCCGCGAAATGGCATGTGCAATCGGTCGACGGCCATGACCGCGAGGCCATCGCCGCCGCGATCGAGGCCGCGCGCAAGGATCCGCGCCCCTCGCTGATCGCCTGCAAGACCGTGATCGGCCAGGGCGCGCCCAACAAGGCGGGCAGCCACAAGGTGCACGGCGCGCCGCTGGGGGCCGATGAAGTCGCCGCCACCCGCGACGCGCTGAACTGGCCGCACGAGGCGTTCACCCTGCCCAAGGAAGTCTACGACGCCTGGGGCGCGGTGGCCGCGCGCGGCCGGACCGCCCGCGAGGGCTGGGAGGCGCGCCTGTCCGTGTCGGACAAGGCGGGCGCCTTCGAACGCTCGATCGCGGCGCCCGATGCCGATGCGCTGGCCCGTGCCATCGACGCCTACAAGGCGAAGCTGTCGGCCGACAAGCCCAAGGTCGCAACCCGCAAGGCCAGCGAAATGGCGCTGGAAGTGGTCAACGCCACGCTGCCCAACACCGCAGGCGGCTCGGCCGACCTGACCGGGTCGAACCTGACGCTCACCAAGGAAATGGCGCCGGTCAGCAAGGACAATTACGGCGGCAGCTACATCCATTACGGCATCCGCGAATTCGGCATGTCGGCGGTGATGAACGGGATCGCGCTGCACAAGGGCTTTGTCCCCTATGGCGGCACCTTCCTGGTGTTCGCCGACTACGCCCGGCCCGCGATCCGGCTGTCGGCCCTGATGGGCCTGCCCGTGACTTATGTGATGACGCATGACTCGATCGGCCTGGGCGAAGATGGCCCGACGCACCAGCCGGTGGAACACCTGGCCAGCTTCCGCGCCATGCCGAATGTCAACGTGATGCGGCCCGCCGACGTGGTGGAAACGGCCGAGTGCTGGGAGATCGCGGTCACCTCGGCCGGCACGCCCACGCTGATGGCGCTGTCGCGGCAGAACCTGCCCTGCCTGCGGACCGAGCATGTCAGCGAGAACCGGGTGGCCAAAGGCGCCTATGTCCTGCGCGAGGCCGAGGGCGCGCGCGACGTCACCCTGATCGCCACCGGCTCCGAGGTCGAGATCGCGATGAAGGCCGCCGACCTTCTGGCCGAAGAGGGGATCAAGGCCGCCGTCGTCTCGGCCCCCTGTTTCGAGCTTTTCGCCGCCCAGGACGCGGGCTACAAGGCCGCCGTGCTGGGCAGCGCGCCCCGCGTGGGTGTCGAGGCCGCCGTCGAACAGGGCTGGGCGCCGCTTCTGGGCGACAAGTCCGCCTTCGTGGGGATGTCGAGCTTCGGCGCCTCGGCACCGGCAGAGGCGCTTTATGCCCATTTCGGCATCACGCCCGAGGCCGTGGCCGCGGCCGCCAAGAAACTGATGAAGTAGGAAGGGTTCATTCATGACTGTGAAAGTAGCAATCAACGGCTTTGGCCGGATCGGCCGCAACGTGCTGCGCGCCATCGTGGAATCGGGCCGCACCGATATCGAGGTGGTCGCGATCAACGACCTCGGCCCGGTCGAGACCAACGCGCACCTGATGCGCTATGACAGCGTGCATGGCCGCTTTCCCGGCACCGTCACGGTGAACGGCGACACCATCGACGTGGGCCGCGGCCCGATCAAGGTGACCGCCATCCGCGACCCCAAGGACCTGCCCTGGGGCGATGTCGACATCGCGATGGAGTGCACCGGCATCTTCACCGCCCGCGACAAGGCTGCGCTGCACCTGGAAAACGGCTCCAAGCGCGTGCTGATCTCGGCGCCCGGGGATGGCGCGGACAAGACCATCGTCTATGGCGTGAACAATGACACGCTGACCGCCGCCGACACGGTCGTGTCGAACGCGTCCTGCACCACGAACTGCCTGAGCCCGGTGGCCAAGGTGCTGAACGACACCATCGGCATCACCCGCGGCTTCATGACCACGATCCACTCCTATACCGGCGACCAGCCGACGCTGGACACCATGCACAAGGACCTCTACCGCGCCCGCGCGGCGGCCCTGTCCATGATCCCGACGTCGACGGGCGCGGCCAAGGCCGTGGGCCTGGTGCTGCCCGAGTTGAAGGGCAAGCTGGACGGCGTCGCGATCCGGGTACCCACGCCCAACGTCTCGGTCGTGGACCTGGTGTTCGAGGCCGCGCGCGCGACCACGGTCGACGAGGTGAACGCCGCGATCAAGGCCGCCGCGGAGGGCCCGATGAAGGGCATCCTCGGCTTTACCACCGAGTCGCTGGTCAGCATGGACTTCAACCACGACCCCCATTCCTCGGTCTTCCACATGGACCAGACCAAGGTGATGGACGGCACGATGGTGCGCATCCTGACCTGGTATGACAACGAGTGGGGCTTCTCCAACCGCATGGCGGACACCGCCGTGGCGATGGGGGCGCTGATCTGATGGCGCTGACGCCCCTGACATCGCTGGATGTTGCGGGCAAGCGCCTGGCGGTGCGGGCCGATCTGAACGTGCCGCTGACCCGGGACGGGGTGGGCGATGCAACACGCATCGCCCGCTTTGCCCGGGGCATGAAACCGCTGCTCGATCAAGGCGCGCGGATCGTCGTGCTGAGCCATCTGGGCCGGCCGAATGGCGAGTTGACACCGGCGCTGACGACCGAACGGCTGGTGCCCGCACTGGCCGAGGCGCTGGGCCGGCCGGTGATGTTCAACGACACCTGCGTCGGGCCCATCGTGGAACGCGCCAGCGAACGGCTGGAACCCGGGCAGGTGATGCTGTGCGAGAACCTGCGCTTCGAGCGGGGCGAGGAACTGAACGACCCCCGCCTCGGCGCCCAGCTTGCCCGGCTTGGCGACATCTACGTGAACGACGCGTTTTCCTGCTGTCACCGGGCGCATGCGTCGACCACGGCGGCGGTGCTGACGGCCGACCGGGTGGCAGCGGGGCCCCTGCTGCTTGAGGAGCTGGCCGCGCTCGAGGGCGCGCTGGACGAGCCGCAATACCCTTCGGTGGCGCTCATCGGCGGCGGCTCGGTGGCGCCGCGGCTGAATGTGCTGAAGCGGCTGGTTCCCAGGATCAACACGATCCTGCTGGGCGGCGGCATCGCCAACGCGTTCCTGTTCGCGCGCGGCTATTCCATCGGCCGGTCCTTCATCGAACCCGAATACGCCGAGGACATCCTCGAGATCGCGGCACTGGCCGAGGTCGCGGGCTGCCGGATCGTCACGCCCGAGGATTTCATCGTCGCTGGGTTCCAGCGGGCGGGGATCAATTCCTACCCGGTGCCGCTGGGTGGCGTTCGGGCGAACCGGCGCATCCTGGATATCGGACCGAACACCATCGCCCGCTATCAGGAGATCCTGCGCGACGCGCGCACGATCCTGTGGAACGGCCCCGTGGGCACCTACGAGACCCGGCCGTTCGATGCGGGCACAAGGGCGCTGGCCCAGACCGTGGCGGAACTGACGCGATCGGGGCTGGCGGTGTCGGTCGCGGGCGGGGGCGACACGCTGGTGGCGCTGAACCGCACCGGGTTCGCCCATGACTTCACCCATGTCTCCACCGCCGGTGGGGCCTTTCTCGAATGGCTGGAAGGCCGGCGGATGCCCGGCCTCGACGCCCTGGAACGCAAAGCACACGCAGCCTGACGGAGGATTTTTTGAGATGGCGCTGATTACCCTGCGGCAATTGCTGGATCACGCGGCCGAGCACGGCTATGGCGTGCCGGCCTTCAACATCAACAACATGGAACAGGGCATCGCGATCATGGAGGCTGCCAAGGCCGTTGACGCGCCCGTCATCATCCAGGCGTCGCGCGGGGCGCGCAACTATGCCAACGACATCATGCTGGCCAAGATGATCGAGGCGCTGTCGATGATCTATCCCGACATCCCGCTCTGCATGCATCAGGACCACGGCAACAACGAGGCCACCTGCATGTCCGCGGTCAAGCACGGCTTCACCTCCGTGATGATGGACGGCTCGCTGGAAGCCGATGCCAAGACCCCCGCCAGCTACGAGTACAACGTCGACATCACCGCCCGCGTCTCGACCATGGCGCACTGGGTCGGCGCCTCGGTCGAGGGCGAACTGGGCGTTCTGGGCAGCCTTGAGACCGGTGAATCCGAGGCCGAGGACGGCCATGGCGCCGAAGGCAAGCTGGATCACAGCCAGCTTCTGACCGATCCCGACCAGGCGGTCGATTTCGTCAAGAAGACCAAGGTCGACGCGCTGGCCATCGCCTGCGGCACGTCGCACGGCGCCTACAAGTTCAGCCGCAAGCCCGATGGCGAGATCCTCGCGATGAGCGTGATCGAGGCGATCCACAAGAAGCTGCCCGACACCCACCTGGTGATGCACGGCTCGTCGTCGGTGCCGCAGGAATTGCAGGACATCATCAATTCCTATGGCGGCGCGATGCCCCAGACCTTCGGCGTGCCGGTCGAGGAAATCGTGCGCGGCATCAAGATGGGCGTGCGCAAGGTCAACATCGACACCGACTGCCGGATGGCGATGACCGGCCAGTTCCGCAAGATCGCGACCGAGAACCCCAAGGAATTCGACCCGCGCAAGTTCCTGAAACCCGCGATGGACGCCATGCGCGACCTCTGCAAGCTGCGCCTCGAAGCCTTCGGCACCGCCGGGAACGCCAGCAAGATCAAGGTCATCCCGATGGACGACATGGCCAAGCGCTATGCCTCGGGCAGCCTGGACCCCAAGACGAACTGACACCCCGGGCGCCCGGCCCCGGAAACGGCCGGGCCGCCTGCCATGGAAACGCGCGCCGAACGGAACCCGAACCCTCAGGGAGGATATTACATGGACCAGTCGAACCGCTACGCGCGCCTCGACCTCGATGAGACGGATCTCATCGCGGGCGGCAAGCACGTGCTCTGCGCCTACATCATGCGGCCCAAGGCGGGCTACGGCTATCTGGAGACCGCCGCCCACTTCGCCGCCGAAAGCTCGACCGGGACCAACGTCGAGGTGTCCACCACCGACGACTTCACCCGCGGCGTCGATGCGCTGGTCTACGAGATCGACCCGGCCAACGAGATCATGAAGATCGCCTACCCGGTGGCACTGTTCGATCGCAACATCATCGACGGCCGCGCGATGCTGTGCTCGTTCCTGACGCTGACGATCGGCAACAACCAGGGCATGGGCGACGTCGAATACGCCAAGATGCACGACTTCTACGTGCCCCCCGCCTACCTGCGCCTGTTCGACGGCCCCTCGATGAACATCGCCGACATGTGGCGCGTGCTGGGCCGCAGCGTCACCGATGGCGGCATGGTGGTCGGCACCATCATCAAGCCGAAGCTCGGCCTGCGCCCGCAGCCCTTTGCGGACGCCTGCTACGAATTCTGGCTGGGCGGCGACTTCATCAAGAATGACGAACCCCAGGGCAATCAGGTCTTCGCGCCGCTGAAGGAAACCATGCGGCTGGTCTCGGATGCGATGAAGCGCGCCCAGGACGAAACCGGCGAGGCCAAGCTGTTCTCGGCCAACATCACCGCCGACGACCATTATGAAATGGTCGCCCGCGGCGAATTCATCCTGGAAACCTTCGGCGAGAATGCCGACCATGTCGCCTTCCTGGTCGACGGCTACGTGACCGGCCCCGCGGCCATCACCACCGCGCGCCGCCAGTTCCCGCAGCAGTTCCTGCACTATCACCGCGCGGGCCACGGCGCCGTCACCTCGCCGCAGTCGATGCGCGGCTACACCGCCTTCGTGCTGTCCAAGATGTCCCGCCTGCAAGGGGCGTCCGGCATCCACACCGGCACGATGGGCTATGGCAAGATGGAAGGCGAGGCCAGCGACAAGATCATGGCCTACATGCTGACCGAGGAAAGCGCGCCGGGTCCGTTCTATCATCAGGACTGGTACGGGATGAAACCGACCACCCCGATCATCTCGGGCGGGATGAACGCGCTGCGGCTGCCGGGCTTCTTCGACAACCTCGGCCATTCCAACATCATCCAGACCTCGGGCGGCGGCGCCTTCGGCCATGCCGACGGCGGCACCGCGGGCGCAAAGTCGCTGCGCCAGGCCCATGATGCGTGGAAATCCGGCGTGGATCTGGTGACCTACGCCAAGGAGCACCGCGAACTGGCCCGCGCCTTCGCAAGTTTCCAGAAAGATGCCGACCAGTTCTATCCGGGCTGGCGCGAGGCGCTGGGCGAAGTTCTGGCCGCCGAGTAGAATTCCGCGCGGCGCCGCCCCAGGCGCCGCGCCCCATCACCCCTTCGGGAGGAAACGCAAGATGTTCGACCGTTCCATCAAGATCGCCCCCTCTATCCTGTCCGCCGATTTCGCGAATTTCGGGGCCGAGATCCAGGCCATCGAGGCGCAGGGCGCCGACTGGGTGCATGTCGACGTGATGGACGGACATTTCGTGCCGAACCTCACCTTCGGCCCGCCCGCGGTCAAGGCGTTCCGCCCGCATGTGAAAACCTTCATGGACGTGCACCTGATGATCGCGCCCGTGGACCCCTATATCGAGGCCTATGCCGAGGCGGGCGCCGACCTGATTTCCGCCCACATCGAGGCCGGGCCGCATATCCACCGCACGTTGCAGGCGATCCGCGCGCAGGGCGTCAAGGCGGGCGTCGTGCTGAACCCCGGCACGCCCGCAGAGGCCGTGGCCGATGTGCTGGACCTGTGCGACATGGTGCTGGTAATGACGGTGAACCCCGGCTTTGGCGGGCAGAAATTCATCCATTCCGGTGTGGACAAGACCCGCAAGATCCGCGCGATGATCGGCGACCGCCCGATCCATATCCAGATCGACGGCGGCATCACCCCCGAGACCGCGCCACTGGTGGTCGCAGCGGGCGCCGATTGCCTGGTGGCGGGCTCGGCGGTGTTCAAGGGCGGCTCGGTCCAGAACCCGGGTGTCTATGGCGAGAATATCCGCGCGATCCGCGCGGCGGCCGAGGCGGCTCGAAAAGCCGCCTGAGCGACAGCGGGGGCGCCAGCGCCCCCGTGCCTGACCTAGCCTTCGAAGCGGTCGGCCACCAGCCGGTCGAGCGCCAGAACGCCCCAGCCAGTCGGCCCCTTGGGGGCAAGGGGCGTTTCCTCGGGCGTGCGGGCGACACCGGCGATGTCGAGGTGGATCCAGGGGGTTTCGGGCTTGACGAAGCGGTGCAGGAACTGCGCCGCGGTGATCGAGCCCGCAGACCGCCCCCCGCTGTTCTTGATGTCGGCGATCTGCGACTTGATGAGCTTGTCATAGGCCTCGCCCAGCGGCATGCGCCAGGCACCCTCGCCCTCGGTCGCGGCGGCCTTGAGGAAATCGGCGCAGAAGGCGTCGTCATTCGAGAACACGCCCGCATTGTGATGGCCCAGCCCGACGATGATCGCGCCGGTCAGCGTCGCCAGATCGACCATGGCGGCGGGCTGGAACCGGTCCTGCGCGTACCAGAGCACGTCGGCCAGCACCATGCGCCCCTCGGCATCGGTATTGATGACCTCGATCGTGTCGCCCTTCATCGACCGCACGATGTCGCCGGGGCGCTGGGCGCGGCCGTCCGGCATGTTCTCGACAAGGCCCACCAGCCCCACCACGTTGGCCTTGACCTTGCGCAGGGCCAGCGTGCGCATCACACCCGCCACGACGCCCGCGCCGCCCATGTCCATGGTCATCTCTTCCATGCCCTGCGCGGGCTTGATCGAGATGCCGCCGGTGTCGAACACCACGCCCTTGCCGATCAGCGCGAGCGGTGCGGCGTCCTTCGCCCCGCCGTTCCAGCGCATCACGACGACCTTGGACGGGCTTTCGGACCCCTGCCCGACAGCCAGCAGCGCGCGCATGCCGAGTTTCTTCAGATCGTCCTCCTCGAGGATCTCGACATCGAGGCCAAGCTCATGCATCGCGGCCAGGCGGGCGGCGAAATCGTCGGTGGTCAGCACGTTGGCGGGCTCGTTCACCAGGTCGCGGGTGAAGAACACGCCCTCGGCACGGGCGGCCATCGGCCCGGCCTCGGCGGCGACGGCCTCGGGCTTGGCGACCATCACCTTGACCTTGCCGGGCAGGGTCTTGTCGCCGGTCTTGTGGTCGGAGAAATCATAGGCGCGCAGCGCAAAGCCGAAGGCGATATCGGCCGCGTGCTGGTGCGATCCGGCCAGCACCAGGACATCGGCCGCGCCCTGCCGCTTGGCCAGCGCCGCCCCTGCGCGCCGCGCCTCGTCCAGCGTGGGGCGCTTTTCCAGGCGCACCACGTCCACCGCCTCGGCGGCCAGCCCCGCGGGCCAGGCCAGCGTCGCGGCCTCGGCCGGTTTCAGCTTGCCGAAGGCGTCGCTCGCCGTGAACCGTTCCAGCGCGCCCTTCGTCAGCCGGTTGACCCGCCGCCCCGCCGGGTCAAGCTTGCCATCGGCGCCGACGAAGACCGCGATCCGCCCGGACGCACCGGCGATGGCCTCGAGATCGGTTTCGTCGAATGTGATCGCGACGGGCGTGGTCATGGTGCGGCGTCCTTCCTTGTGCTGTCCTTCGCCCCCTACCTAGTGGCCCGTCCCGCGCTTGGCCAGATAGCAGTTTTCGCCCCCGGGCGATTGGTCTAACGTCCCCACGCGACCGATGATGTCCTGGGGGGACATGTGCCGAGATTCGACCGATACCTGCTTGGGCAGCTGACGATCCTGTTCGGCTTCTTCGCGCTCGTGCTGGTGTCGGTCTACTGGGTCAACCGCGGCGTGTCGCTGTTCGACCAGTTGATCGGCGACGGCCAGTCGGCGCTGGTATTCCTGGAATTCGCCACGCTGTCGCTGCCCAACGTGATCCGCCTGGTGCTGCCGATCGCAGCCTTTGCGGCGACGGTCTACGTCATCAACCGGATGACCTCGGAAAGCGAACTGGTGGTGATGCAGGCGCTGGGCTGCAGCCCGTGGCGGCTGGCGCGGCCGGTGCTGGCCTTCGGGCTGATCATGGCGCTGCCGATGGCGGTGCTGACCCATGTGCTTGTGCCCGCCAGCCGCGCCATGCTGGACGAGCGGAGCGACGAGATCTCGCGCGACATCGCCGCGCGGTTCCTGGTCGAGGGGCAGTTCCTGCACCCGGCCCGCGGCATCACCTTCTACATCCGCGAGATCACGGCGCAGGGAGAGTTGAACGACATCTACCTGTCGGACGCGCGCGACCCGGAAAGGCGGGTCACCTACACCGCACGGCGCGCGCTGCTGGTCGATGGCGAGACCGGGCCGAAACTGGTGATGTTCGAGGGAATGGCGCAATCCTTCCGCGCCGGGGACCGGCGCCTGGCCGCCGCGCGGTTTCAGGATTTCGCCTATGATATCGGCATGGTCATCGACCCCGCGCGGATCCGGCCGCCGCGGCTCGAAGTGCTGTCGACGCCCGATCTGCTGCATCCGACCGAGGCGTTGATCGCCGCCACCGGCGAGCCGCGCGCGGCCTTCCTGTATGAGGGGCACGCACGCTCGGCCAAGCCGCTGCTGGCGGTCGCGGGCGCGCTGATCGGTTATGGCGCGCTGCTGGTCGGCGGGTTCAGCCGGTTCGGGGTGGGGCGCCAGATCCTGATGGCGATCCTGTTGCTGATCGTGGTGAACCTGCTGGACAACGCCGCCTCGGACATCGCACAGCGCGATGCCGCGTTCTGGCCGGTCACCTACCTGCCCCCGCTCGCGGGCGCGGCGATCGGCGCGGCGCTGATCTGGATCGCGGCACGCCGCCGGCGCGTCCGGTGGACCGGCGGCGGGGCCGCGTCGGAGGGCATGGCATGACGCTGCATCTCTACTTCGCGCGCAAGTTCACGCTGACGGTTCTGGCGATCTTCGGGATGTTCGGGGTGATGCTGGTGCTGCTGGACATGGTTGACCAGATCCGCCGCTTCGACATCGGCACGATCGGTCTGGGCGAGGCGCTGCACCTGTCGGCGCTGAAGGTTCCCGGAGAGCTTTACCAGATCCTGCCGCTGATCGTGGTGCTGGCGACGGTGGCGCTGTTTCTCGGGCTTGCGCGCACATCGGAACTGGTGGTCACGCGCGCGTCAGGGCGGTCGGCGATGCGGGCGCTTGTCGCGCCGGTGCTGACGGCGCTGGTGCTGGGGGGGATCGCAGTCGCGCTGATGAACCCGATCGTGGCGGCCACGTCCAAGAAATACCGGATGGTCACCGACCGCTACAAGACCGGCGAGACCAGCGTGCTTTCGGTCAGTTCCGAGGGGCTTTGGCTGCGCGAGGGCGGCCCCGAGGGCCAGATGGTGATCCGCGCGGCGCGGGCCAATGCCGGGGGCACGCGGTTCCACGATGTCACCTTTCTGGCCTTTGGCCCGGACGGCAGCCCCGCCTGGCGGATCGAGGCGGCCGAGGCCGCGCTGACGCCCGGCGGCTGGGAGGTGCGGACGGCCAAGCGGTGGAACTTTGGCGGCGACACGCCCAACCCCGAGGCCGCCGCCACCGAGGCCGAGCGGCTGGTTCTGCCCTCGGACATGACTGCGGACCGCATCCGCGACAGCTTTGCCCAGCCCTCGGCCATCGCGATCTGGGACCTGCCGGCCTTCATAGCCTCGCTGGAACAGGCGGGTTTTTCGGCGCGGTCCCACCGGGTCTGGTTCCAGATGGAACTGGCGATGCCGCTGGTGCTGGCGGCAATGGTCCTTCTGAGCGCCAGCTTCACCATGCGGCATACCCGTTTCGGTCGGACCGGGCAGATGGTGATGCTGGCGCTCGGGCTGGGGCTTGGGCTATTCTTCCTGCGAAATTTCGCGCAAGTCCTGGGCGAGAACGGGCAGATCCCGGTGGCGCTGGCCGCGTGGAGCCCGCCGATGGCGGGCATCCTGTTTTCGCTGGGACTTCTGCTGCACCTGGAGGATGGCTGATGCGGCGTGCCCCCGCCCCCCTTGCGGCCCTGGCCGCGGCGTTGATCGCCGCGGGCGCGCTGGCGTCCGGCCCGGGCCTGGCGCAGGGCACGGCAGCGGACAAGCCCCCGGCCGCGACCCTGATCGCCGACCGGGTCAGCGTCGGCGCGTTGAACGAACTGGTTGCCGAAGGCAATGTCGAGGTGCTGTACGGCGAGGCGCGGCTGAGGGCCGCCCGCGTCGTCTATGACCGGCAAGGCGACCGGCTGAGCATCGAGGGGCCGATTACCCTGACCACCGGGCCGGACACGGTGATGGTGGCCGACAGCGCCGAGTTGTCCCCCGACCTGACCGAGGGCATCCTGCGCTCGGCCCGGCTTGTGCTGAACCGACAGTTGCAGATCGCCGCCGCCGACATCCAGCGCGTCGCGGGCCGCTATACCCGGATGGGGCAGACCGTGGCCTCGGCCTGCCGGGTCTGTTCCGAAAGCGAGGTACCGCTGTGGCAGATCCGGGCAAGTCGGATCATCCACGATCAGCAGGAGTTGCAGATCTATTTCGACAATGCCCGTCTCGAGGTGATGGGCGTGCCGGTGTTCTACCTGCCGCGCCTGAGGGTGCCCGACCCCGCGCTGAACCGGGCGAGCGGGTTCCTGACGCCCAAGTTCCGGGTCACCAACCAGCTGGGGACCGGCATCAAGATCCCCTATTTCCTGACGCTCGGCGACCACCAGGACCTGCTGATCACGCCCTATGTCTCGACCAGCCGGACACGGACGCTGGAACTGCGCTATCGCGGCGCCTTCCGCAAGGGCGACATCGCGGCGACGGGCGCGATCTCGCGCGATGACCTGATCGAGGACGAGACGCGCTACTACCTGTTCGCGGACGGCGGTTACGATCTGCCGCGTGATTTCCGGCTGGATTTCGGCATCGAAGCCGTGTCGGACCCCGCCTACCTGCTGGACTACGACTATTCCGACAAGGACCGGCTGAAAAGCGGGCTGTCGCTGACGCGCGCCCGGCGGGACGAACTGATCACCGCCGACCTCGCCTATCTCGAGACGCTGCGCGCGTCCGAAAGCAACCGCACGATCCCGTCGATCGTGGGGGATGTCACCTATCGTCGCCGGATGGAACCGCCGGGCATCGGCGGGATCGCCGGGGTGACGCTGTCGGCGGATGGCCTTTACCGCCGCTCGGACGATCCGCTGGACGGGACGGATTTCGACATTTACGGCGATGGGCTCGACCTCGGGCGTATCTCGGCCGGGATCGACTGGCGGCGCGACTGGGTGCTGGACAACGGCATGCTGCTGGGCGTCGAGGGGGCGCTGGACATCGACCGGTTCCACATCGCCGACGATGCCGCCTTCGCGGGCAGCCGCACCCGCACGACGCCCGCGGCGGCGGTCGAACTGCGCTGGCCCCTGGTCAAGGCGGGCGCGGACGGCGCGACCCACGTGCTGGAGCCGGTGGCCCAACTCGCCTGGAGCCGCGAAGACAACGGCGCAATCCCCAACGAGGACAGCGTTCTGGTCGAGTTCGACGAAGCGAACCTGTTCTCGCTGACCCGCTTTGCCGGCGAAGATGCGCGCGAGGCGGGCCTGCGCTTCAACCTGGGCGTGGGCTGGACACGGCATGACCCGGCCGGCTGGTCGCTGGGGCTGACGGTGGGGCGCATCTGGCGCGAAGAGAACCTTGGCCAGTTCGCCGCGGGATCAGGGCTGGACGGGCAAAGCTCGGACTGGCTGGCCGCGCTGGAACTGGACCTGCCGGGCAACCTGAGCCTGTCGAACCGGGCGCTGTTCGATGACGGGTTCGACTTTACCCGCAACGATCTGCGGATCGACTGGTATTCCGACCGGGTGGAGCTTGGCTCGAACCTGCTCTGGGCCCAGGCGAACCCGTCCGAGAACCGCCCTGACGACCGGTCGGAATGGGTGATGGACGCGGCCTACCGGTTCCGCGACAACTGGACCGGCAAGGCCGACTGGCGCTACGACTTCGTCGCCGAAGACGCCACGCGCGCCGGTATCGGTCTGGAATACCGCAACGAATGCGTCACGGTCGATCTTTCCCTCTCGCGTCGGTTCACCTCGTCGACTAGTGTGGAGCCGAGTACGGATTTCGGCCTCACGGTGTCTCTGGCGGGCTTTGGCGCGCGGGGCGACGGGGCGGGCCTGGCGCGGCGTTGCGCCCGGTTCTGAGAGCAGGAAGAAGACGGAGGAACGGGATGATCCGACGGATGGGCCTTGCGGCCGCGGCCGCGCTGGCGCTGATCGGGGCCGGGATGGCCGCCGCACAGCAGGGCGGCCCCTTCGCGCCCCGGATGATCGTGAACGACAAGACGATCACCAATTACGAGGTCGAACAGCGCATCCGCTTTCTGCGGCTCCTGGGCAACCCGCCCGAGATCGAGAAGATCGCGCTGGAGGGACTGGTCGACGACCGGCTGCGGGTGGCCGAGGCCAGCAGGCTGGGGATCACGCTGGAGGCCGAACAGATCAAGGCGGGGATGGAGGAATTTGCCGCCCGCGCCAACCTGACGGCGGATCAGTTCGTGACTGCGATCAGCCAGGCAGGTGTCGCGGCCGAGACCTTCCGAGATTTCGTCGAGGCGGGGCTGGTCTGGCGCGAGGTGGTGCGCGCGCGCTTCGGACCCCGCGCCCAGATCACCGAGGCCGAGATCGACCGCGCGCTGGCGGTCACGTCGCCGCAGGTGGCCGCGGCAGCGGCACAGGTGCTGCTGGCCGAGATCGTGCTGCGCGCGGACAGTCCGCAACTGCGCACCGAGGCCCTGCGCCAGGCCCAGCAGATCCGCGCCTCGATCCGCGACGAGGGCGATTTCGCCGCCGCCGCGCGGCAGTACTCCGTGTCGAAAACCCGCGCCGAGGGCGGGCGGATGGGCTGGGTGCCGCTGTCGAACCTGCCGCAGGCGCTGGCCAGCCGGGTTCTGTCGCTTGGCCCGGGCCAGGTCTCGGACCCGGTGGAGTTGCCGAACGCCGTGGCGCTGTTCCAACTGCGCGCGATCCGCGAGGGCGGGCCGGTCTCGCCCCGGGCGGTGTCGGTCGAATACGCCCGCCTGCGCATCCCCGGTGGTTCGCTGGCCGAGGCGATGCGCCTGCGCGCCCGGGCAGACACCTGCGACGATCTGTATGGCGTGGCCAAGGGCCTGCCCGAAGACCGGCTGACGCGCGAGGTGCTTCCGGTATCCCAGGTGCCGAAGGACGTGGCGCTGGAACTGGCCCGGCTCGACGAGGGCGAGGTTTCCTATGGGTTGTCGACGCCCGACATGGCGGTCGTGCTGATGCTGTGCGGGCGCACCCCCGATCTGGGCGAGGGCACCGTGGACCGCGAGACGGTGCGCCGCCAACTGGTCAACCAGCGGCTTGGCGGCTATGCCGAAAGCTATCTGGCCGAGCTTCGCGCCGACGCGATCATCCGCGAACCATGACCGACCTGCCGATCGCGCTGAGCTGCGGCGAGCCCGCGGGCATCGGCCCCGAGATCGCCGCCAAGGCGTGGGCGGAACTGGGGGCGCGGCTGCCGTTCTTCTGGATCGGCGATCCCGGGCACCTGCCCGAGGGCACGCGCTGGGCCGAGATCCACATCCCCGAGGATGCGCTGCATGTCTCGGCGACCGCGCTGCCGGTGCTGCGGCTGCCCTTTCCCGACCCGGCGGTGCCGGGCCGCCCTGCGGCGCGCAACGCTGCCGCGGTGATCGAGGCGATTGCGCGCGGCGTGAGCCTGGTGCAGCAGGGCCGCGCCGCCGCGATCTGCACCGCGCCGATCAGCAAGCAG
Source organism: Rhodovulum euryhalinum (assembly GCF_004342445.1). Taxonomy (GTDB): domain Bacteria; phylum Pseudomonadota; class Alphaproteobacteria; order Rhodobacterales; family Rhodobacteraceae; genus Rhodovulum; species Rhodovulum euryhalinum. The sequence goes on along the minus strand of NZ_SLWW01000009.1, from coordinate 29,078 downwards.
GCGCTGAAGGAGGGCGCCGGCTTTCCCCATCCCGGCCATACCGAATACCTGGCCCATCTCGCGGGGGTGGACAGGGTGGTGATGATGCTGGCCTGCGACAGCTTGCGCGTCGTGCCGGTAACGATCCACATTCCGCTGGCCCGGGTGCCTGCGGCGCTGGATGCGCGCTTGCTGGAAGACACGATCCGCATCACCCATGCCGCGCTGATCCGCGATTTCGGGATCGAGGCGCCGCGCCTGGCAGTCGCCGGGGTGAACCCCCATGCGGGCGAAGGCGGAACCATGGGCCGCGAGGAGATCGACCTGATCGCGCCGGTGCTGGACCGCCTGCGGGCCGAGGGGCTTCGCCTGTCGGGGCCCCTGCCGGCGGACACGATGTTCCACGAGGCCGCGCGCAAGGGCTATGACACCGCCATCTGCATGTATCACGACCAGGCGCTGATCCCGATCAAGACGCTGGATTTCGCGGGCGGGGTGAATGTCACCCTTGGCCTGCCGTTCATCCGCACCTCGCCCGATCACGGCACCGCGTTCGATATCGCGGGCCAGGGCCGCGCCGACCCGTCCAGCCTGATCGCGGCCCTGCAGCTGGCCTGGCGCATGGCGCGGGCGCGGCGGGTATGAGCACGATCGACGGGTTGCCACCGCTGCGCGCGGTGATCGCGGCGCATGGGCTGTCGGCGAAGAAGGCGCTGGGACAGAATTTCCTGCTGGACCTGAACCTGACCGCCAAGATCGCCCGGTCGGCCGGGGACCTGACGGGCGCGGATGTGCTGGAGATCGGGCCGGGGCCCGGCGGGCTGACCCGCGGTCTGCTGGCCGAGGGCGCGCGCCATGTGCTGGCGGTCGAGAAGGATGCGCGCTGCATGGCCCCGCTGGCCGAGATCGCCGCGGCCTGGCCCGGGCGGCTGGAGGTGGTGAACGCCGACGCGCTGGAGATCGATCCGCTGGCGCGGCTGACGCCGCCGATCAAGGTGGTGGCGAACCTGCCCTACAACGTGGGCACCGAATTGCTGGTGCGCTGGCTGACGCCGCCCGACTGGCCGCCCTTCTGGCAGAGCCTGACGCTGATGTTCCAGCGCGAGGTGGCCGAGCGGATCACCGCGCAGCCGGGCGGCAAGGCCTATGGGCGGCTGGCAATCCTTGCGCAATGGCGCTGCGAGGCGCGGATCGTCATGCGCCTGCCACCCGAGGCGTTCACGCCGCCGCCCAAGGTGGCCTCGGCGGTGGTGCAACTGACCGCCCTGCCCGCGCCCCGCTTTCCGGCCGATCCGGGTGTCCTGGAACGGGTGGTCGCCGCGGCCTTCAACCAGCGGCGCAAGATGCTGAGGGCCAGCCTGAAGGGGCTTGCCCCCGACATCGAGGACCGGCTGCGCATGGCTGGCATCGCGCCCACCGACCGGGCCGAACAACTGTCGATCGAGGCGTTCTGCGCACTGGCCCGCGTGCTGGCCAGCTAGCGAAGGTGGCGCAAACCGAGAGCGGAGGCCTCTCGCGGACGCCCCTGAGGGCAGCCCGCAGGGATCGTCACTCGGCCGCGGGGGCCCGCGCCTCGCCCTCGCCGCCCTCGCGGGCCTTGGGCACGCGCGGCTTGCGCGGCCGGCGCGGCTTTTCGGCGGGGGTCTCGGCCGGTCTTTCGGCGACGGTGCCGAGGGGGGTCTCCTCCGGTGTCTCGACAAGCGTGCTTTCGCCGTCGTCGCCGTCCAGGTCGATGACCTCGGCGCCGCCATTGCCGCGCTGCGCCCCGCCCTCATCAGCGAAGGATTCGCGCCGGGGCTGCTGGTCGCCGCCCTCGGGACGATCGTCCTGGCGGGGACGGTCGCGGCCCTGCATCGCCTCCTGCTGATCGCGCCGGGCATCCATCTCGCGCTGGGCCTCGCCCAGAAGACGGGTGTAATGCTCGGCATGCTGCTGGAAGTTCTCGGCCGCAACGCGGTCGTTGCCGAGATGGGCGTCCCGGGCCAGCTGGTTGTACTTGTCGATGATCTGCTGCGGCGTGCCGCGAACCTTGCCCTCGGGACCCGAACTGTCGAACACCCGGTTGACGATATTGACGACAGAGCGCTGACGGTTCGACTTGGAGCGCGAACGTGACTTGGATGGTCTCATGCGATTACTGGTATCCAGCCTTGTATTGGCGTCTTCGGAACGGCGCCGCACCGCCTTGGCGGCACAGCCGTTGCCGAATCCTGTCTGCCGACCTTTGTCTGGCTTGTTCTGCGCGGGAACGCCGATCGGTAGTAACCCGCTGCCCGTAACCGGGCCTGCGCGGCCCTGAGTAAGCACGCCGCTTGCGCGCTGACAAGGGGAAAATACACCAATTGCGGCGTTTTGGCGAGTGCTGCGCGCGGCGCGCCACGCATTTCCGCTAGTTTCCCGGCGCCGCGGCGCGAGCCTCGACAGCGCGGGGCCTGTCATCCAGATCGGCATGCACAGCCATGATTTCAAGCCCGGACGCCCCCAGGATGCCGCAGACCGCCTCTGACTGCGTCGGCCCGATCTCGACGATCAGCCGCCCGCCCGGCCGCAGGTACCCCGGCGCCCCGCGCGCGATGGCGCGATAGGCCGACAGCCCGTCTGCCTCGTCGGTCAGCGCCCGGCGCGGTTCGTGGGCGAGTTCCGGGGCCAGGCCGGGCATCTCGTCCACGGCAATATAAGGCGGATTCGACAGGATCAGATCGAACCGGCCGGCCAGATCGCCGAACCAGTCGGAGCAGACGAAATCCGCCGTGGGGATGCCCAGCGCCCGCGCATTGTTGCGCGCGACCGCCAGCGCCGGTTCGGAAATGTCTGCGCCGATGCCCGTGGCACCGGGACGTTCGGCCAGCAGAGTCAGCAGGATGCAGCCCGACCCGGTGCCCAGGTCGAGCACGCGCGCGAACGGCGCTGCCAGCGCCGCCTCGATCAGCGTCTCGGTCTCGGGGCGCGGATCCAGCACATCGGGGGTCACGCGAAAGCTGCGGCCAAAGAACGCGCGCGTGCCGGTGATATGCGAGACCGGTGCGCGCGCCGCGCGCCGGGCGAGCGCGGCGTCGAAGCGTTGCGCCGCCTCGGGCGGCAAAGGATCGGGCAGGATCAGCGTCAGGCGTCCGGGGTCGATCCCCAGCGCATGGGCCAGCAGGCGGCGCGCGTCGCGCGGGGCGTCGGGTATGCCCGCATCGGCCAGGCGCCGGACGGCCGCGGCCAGCGCCTGCGATCCGGTCATGCCTCCATCTCGGCCAGCATGGTGGCCTGGTCGTCGGCGATCAGCGCGTCGATCACCTCGTCCAGATCGCCCTGCATGACCTGATCGAGTTTGTAGAGCGTCAGGTTGATCCGGTGATCCGTCATCCGCCCCTGCGGAAAGTTGTAGGTGCGGATCCGTTCCGACCGGTCGCCCGAGCCGACCTGCGACTTGCGCGCGGCGGCACGGTCATCGGCGGCCTTCTGGCGTTCCATGTCGTAAAGCCGCGCACGCAGGACCGCCATGGCGATGGCGCGGTTCTGATGCTGGGACTTCTCGGAACTCGTCACCACGATGCCGGTGGGGATATGGGTGATCCGAACCGCCGAATCGGTGGTGTTGACGTGCTGGCCGCCTGCCCCGCTCGCGCGCATGGTGTCGATGCGGATATCGGTGGCGGGAATGTCGATATCGACCTCTTCGGCCTCGGGCAGCACCGCGACGGTGGCGGCCGAAGTGTGGATGCGCCCGCCCGATTCCGTTTCGGGCACGCGCTGGACGCGATGCACGCCCGATTCGTATTTCAGCCGGGCAAAGACCCCCTCGCCCTGCACATTGGCGACCACTTCCTTGATCCCGCCGAGTTCCGTCTGGGATTCTTCGAGAATGGTGAATTTCCAGCCGCGGGCCTCGGCATAGCGCTGGTACATCCGCAGAAGGTCACCGGCGAACAGCGCCGCCTCTTCGCCGCCGGTGCCCGGGCGGATCTCGACGATGGCGGGGCGGGCGTCGGCGGCATCGCGCGGCAAAAGTGCGACGCGCAGGGCCTGTTCCGCCTCGGGCAGGCGGGCCTTCAGCGCGGGCAGTTCCTCTTCGGCCAGCGCGCGCATCTCGGGGTCGGCCAGCATCGCCTCGGCCTCGGCGATGTCGTCGAGCAGGTGCATGTAGGCGGCGATCTGGTCCACCACCGGTTTAAGTTCTGCGTATTCACGGCCGACCTGCGCGAAATCACCGCCCGCGCCGTCGGCGAGCTTGGCTTCGAGGAACTCGAAGCGGCGGGTGATCTGGTCAAGCTTTTCGATGGGAACCATGGCGCTCTGTCGCCCGAAGCCGGGGCGCGGTCAAGGCCCGAGGCTGGCGCGCAGCGCCTCCTGCCAGCGGGCAAGGCGCGCGGCGTTCACGCCCAGATCGGACTGGCCGAAGCGCGATCGCGAAAACGCCGCCCAGGTCGCGCCATCGTCCTTCGGCAAGGCCTTGATCGAGATGTAGTCCGGAAAGCCCCAGAGCGCGGAGCGCTGGACATAGGTCATCCACAACTCGTCCGGGCTGCCCGCGATGCGCCGGGTGCGCGGCTCGGCGAGCGCAAGGTCGTCGATTGCGCGCGCCAGCGCCTCGGGCGTCACGTCATAGGCCGGCGCGGTCCGGTCGCCGCCCTCGGGCCGGACGAGGATCGCGTTCGGCGTGGCGGGCTTTTCGGCGGTCAGCGGGTCGACATGCCAGACGCCCGGATCGTCCGCGACCTTGCGGAAATAGACCGCCCCCGCTGCCGAGGCGAGCAGCAGGATGACGACGAGATACATGAGGATTTTCATTGGCCTGCTCCGTTATCTTCACGTTTTTTCCAGCCCCAGAGACAGATCAGTTCGACCGCGACATGGGCCCCCGCAACCGCGGTGATGCCCGCCGGATCGAAGGGCGGCGAGACCTCGACAACATCGCCGCCAACCATGTTCAGGCCCGCGAGCCCGCGCAGCATCGCCGCGGCCTGCGCGCTGGTCAGCCCGCCCCAGACCGGCGTGCCGGTGCCCGGCGCGAAGGCCGGGTCCAGCGCGTCGATGTCGAAACTGACATAGGCGCGCGCGTCGCCCACCACCTGACGGATGCGGGCCACGGTCGCGGCGGGGCCATGTTCATGGACAAAGGGCGCATCCAGAACCGTGATGCCCATCGGGTCGGGATTGTCGGTGCGGATGCCCACCTGCACCGACCGCGCGGGGTCGATCAGCCCCTCGCGCACCGCCTTGCGGAACATCGTGCCATGGTCGATCCGCTGCGGCCCGCCATCGTCCCAGGTATCGGAATGGGCGTCGAACTGGACCAGCGCCAGCGGCCCGTGGCGGGCGGCATGCGCGCGCAGGATCGGAAGCGAGATCGAATGATCGCCCCCCAGCGCGATGCAGGCGGCGCCCGCGTCGAGAATGCCCGCGACATGGGCCTGAAGCACCGCCGGGAACTCGGCCACGGTCGCATAATCGAAGGCCAGATCGCCGTAATCGACGATATCGAACGCCTCCAGCGGGTTGAAGCCCCAGCCATAGGGCGCGTCGCAGGCCTGAAGCGCGCTGGCCTCGCGGATCGCGCGCGGCCCCAGCCGCGTGCCGGGCCGGTTGGTCACCGCCTGGTCGAAGGGGATGCCGGTCACCGCCAGATCGACGCCCGTCAGATCCTTGGTCAGCGTGCGCCTGAGAAACGAGGTCACGCCGCCAAAGGCGTTTTCATAGGACAGCCCCCGGTGCCCCTGCCGCGTGATCGCGGTGTCCACCTGGTCCTTCGCGTCTTCAAGTGCCATGTCGCCTCCGTTCGGGCGCCACGATACCGCTGCGTGCGCCGCTTGCCAGCCCTGCCTTTACATCCGGGCGCGCATTTGCCCAACTCCCTGCGCGCGCCCAGCAGGAGAATTTCCATGACCCCCGACGAGTCCGACGCCCTGGTTCACGACCCGCACGGCGGCATGCCCCGGCTGATCGAGATCATGCGCCGGTTGCGCGACCCCCAAACCGGCTGCCCCTGGGATATCGAGCAGGATTTCGCCAGCATCGCGCCCTACACGATCGAAGAGGCCTACGAGGTCGCCGACGCCATCGCGCGCGAGGCCTGGGGCGAGCTGGAGGGCGAATTGGGCGATCTGCTGTTGCAGACGGTCTATCACACCCAGATGGGGGCTGAGGCGGGGCTGTTCGACTTCGAGTCCGTGGCCAATGCGATCGCCGACAAGATGGTGGCGCGCCATCCGCATGTCTTCGGCGAGGAAAGCCGCGAGAAGTCGGCCGAACAGCAGACCCGCGACTGGGAGGCGATCAAGGCGGCCGAGCGGGCGCGGAAGGCCGCGCACGGGGTGCTGGACGACGTGGCGCTGGCCCTGCCCGCGCTGACCCGGGCGGTCAAACTGCAGAAGCGCGCCGCGCGGGTGGGATTCGACTGGCCCGAGATCGGCCAGGTGGTCGACAAGATCGTCGAGGAGGCGCAGGAACTGGCCGAAGCGCGGGCGACGATGACGCGCGCCGAAGTGGTCGAGGAATTCGGCGACATGCTGTTCGCCATCGCCAACCTCGCCCGACACCTGGACATCGACCCCGAAGAGGCGCTGCGCGCGACCAACGCCAAGTTCACGCGCCGTTTCAGGGCGGTGGAGGCTGCTCTTGAGGCACGCGGCAAGCGGCCCGAGGACTCGGACCTCGCCGAGATGGACGCGCTCTGGGAGGCGGCGAAGGCGGCCGAGCGCCGGGCCGCCAAAATATCCGACTGAAAGAATCGTGTATTGACCCGAGTGATTTTGTCAGCTTTCCTTCCCCCGGACACGCAACCCACGGACAGGAAAACCCCATGACCTTGCGCACCGCATTGCTCGCGACCGCCGCCGTCGCCACGCTGGCCCCGGCCGCCCAGGCCGACGTGAACATCTATTCCTATCGCCAGCCCGAACTGATCCAGCCGCTGCTGGACGCCTTCACCGCGGAAACCGGCATCAAGACCAATGTCGCCTTCCTCGACAAGGGGCTTGTCGAGCGGCTGCAGGCCGAGGGCGACCGCAGCCCCGCCGACATCATCCTGACCGTCGACATCTCGCGCCTGGCCGAGGCGGTCGAGGCCGGCGTGACCCAGCCCGTCGACAGCGCGGTGCTGCAGGAGAACATCCCCGCCGCCCTGCGCGATCCCGGCAACCAGTGGTTCGGCGTGACCACGCGCGCGCGGATCGTCTATGCCGCGAAGGACCGCGTCGATCCCGCCGAGGTCACGACCTACGAGGACCTTGCCGATCCGAAATGGAAGGGCCGCATCTGCACCCGCTCGGGCACGCATGCCTACAACCTCGCGCTGGTTTCGGCGGTGATCGAGCACCACGGCGAAGCGGCTGCGAAGACCTGGATCGAGGGGGTCAAGGCCAACCTCGCGCGCAAGCCGCAGGGCAACGACCGCGCGCAGGTCAAGGCGATCTGGGCGGGCGAGTGTGACATCAGCCTCGGCAACACCTATTACATGGGCCAGATGCTGGCCGATGCGGAACAGAAGGCCTGGGCCGAGTCCGTCAACGTGCTGTTCCCGAAATTCGAGGGCGGCGGCACCCATGTCAACGTGTCCGGCGTGGCGATGACCAGGGCCGCCCCGAACCGCGACGAGGCGCTGAAGTTCATGGAATTCCTCGCCTCGCCCGGGGCGCAGGAAATCTATGCCGAGGTGAACAACGAATACCCGGTCGCGCCGGGGGCCAAGGCGTCGGACCTGGTCGCAAGCTGGGGCGACCTGACCCCGGACAACGTGAACCTGATGGACCTTGCCGGGCATCGCGCCACCGCGCTGCGCCTGATGGAAGAGGTCGATTTCGACGGCTGATCCTCCGCCAGGCCGTCCGCCGCGGTTCCCCGTCCGGGTCGGGACCGCGGCAGCGGCGCGGGCGCTTTACATCCCTGCGCGCCCGCGCCAGTCTCCGCGCCGATTGCCGCCCGGAGACACCCATGCCCCGCAAGATCATCATCGACACCGATCCCGGCCAGGACGACGCGGTTGCGATCCTGCTGGCGCTGGCCAGCCCCGACGAGCTGGACGTGCTGGGCATCACCGCGGTCGCGGGCAACGTGCCGCTGGCGCTGACCCAGAAGAACGCGCGCATCGTCTGCGAACTGGCGGGTCGGACGGACGTGCCGGTCTTTGCGGGCTGCGACCGGCCGCTGAAACGCACGCTGGTCACCGCCGAGCATGTCCATGGCAAGACCGGCCTCGACGGGCCCGCCCTGCCCGACCCCGTGATGCCCCTGCAGGACACCCACGCGGTCGAGTTCATCGTCGAGACGCTGCGCCGCGAACCGGCGGAAAGCGTCACGCTCTGCCCTCTGGGGCCCTTGACGAACATCGCGACCGCGATGCGGACGGCGCCCGAGATCGTGCCGCGGATCGCGGGGATCGTGCTGATGGGCGGGGCCTATTTCGAGGTCGGCAACATCACCCCGGCCGCCGAGTTCAACATCCATGTCGACCCCGAAGCCGCTGAAATCGTGTTCGGATCGGGCGTACCGCTGACGGTGATGCCGCTCGACGTCACGCACAAGGCGCTGGTGACGCAAGCGCGGAACGCGGCGTTCCGGGGGCTCGGTACGCGGGTGGGCCAGGCGGTCGCCGAGATGACCGATTTCTTCGAGCGCTTCGACAAGGCCAAGTATGGCAGCGCGGGCGCGCCGCTGCACGACCCCTGCGTCACCGCCTGGCTGCTGCGCCCGGACCTGTTCTCGGGGCGGCACATCAATGTCGAGATCGAGACCGAGGGGCGGTTCACCGCAGGCATGACCGTCGCGGACTGGTGGGGCGTGACCGGCAAGGCGCCCAACGCGATGTTCATGGGCGATCTGGACGCCGAGGGCTTCTTCGCGCTGCTGACCGAGCGGCTGGCGCGGCTGTGACGCGCGCAGGATCCTTGATGAGGATTCTGCCAGCAGCTTTGTGAAAACTCCTTTTGCCGCCCTACATCCACGCCATGGACCTGACGCTGCCCTTCGACAATTCCTACGCCCGCCTGCCCGACCGGTTCTACAGCCGCCAGGCCCCCGTGCCGGTGCGCGCCCCGCGGCTGGTCAAGCTGAACGAAACCCTCGCCCGCGACCTAGGGCTCGACCCCGCCGCGTTAAGCTCCGAGGCCGCTGTTGGGATGCTCTCCGGAAACGCGGTGCCCGAGGGCGCCGAGCCGCTGGCGCAGGCCTATGCGGGGCACCAGTTCGGGGGCTTCGTGCCGCAACTGGGCGACGGGCGGGCGATCCTGCTGGGCGAGGTGGTGGCCCCCGACGGGCGGCGGTTCGATCTGCAACTCAAGGGTGCGGGGCGCACGGCGTTCTCGCGGATGGGCGACGGGCGGGCCTGGCTGGGGCCGGTGCTGCGCGAATATGTCGTGTCCGAGGCGATGCATGCGCTGGGCGTGCCCACCACGCGGGCCCTGGCGGCGGTGACCACGGGCGAGGAGGTGATCCGCGAGGCGATCCTGCCCGGCGCAGTCCTGACCCGCGTGGCCGCCAGCCATATCCGCGTCGGCACCTTCCAGTTCTTCGCCGCCCGCCGCGACACCGAGGCGCTGCGGCTGCTGGCCGAGCATGCCATCGCGCGCCATTACCCCGAGGCCGAGGGGCCGCTCGACCTGTTGCGCGGGGTCATCGCTGCGCAGGCCCGGCTGGTGGCGCAGTGGATGGGGGTGGGGTTCATCCACGGCGTGATGAACACCGACAACACCGCGATCTCGGGCGAGACCATCGACTATGGCCCCTGTGCCTTCATGGATGGCTATCACCCCGATACCGTGTTCAGTTCCATCGACGTCTACGGACGCTATGCCTATGCCCGCCAGGCCGATATCGCGGCCTGGAACCTGGCGCAGTTCGCCTCGACCCTGCTGCCGCTGATCGACGCCGACGAGGACACCGCCATTGCGCGGGCGACCGAGGCGATCGGGGAGTTCCCCGGGCTGTTTCGCGAGGCCTGGCTGGCGGTGTTCCGGCCCAAGATCGGGCTTGCCACCGCAGAGGACGGTGATGCCGGGCTGATCCACCGTCTGCTGGACCTGATGGCGGCCGAACGGGCGGATTTCACCAACACCTTCCGCTGGCTGGCAGAGGACGCACCCGGCGCCGGGCTGCGCGACCGGGCGGGGTTCGAGGCCTGGGCCGAGGCGTGGCGCGACCGGCGGGCGCGCGAACCTGTGCCGGGCTCGGTCCAGGCCGAGCGGATGCGCGCGGCGAACCCGGCCGTGATCCCGCGCAATCACCGGGTCGAGCAGGCGATCGCCGCCGCGGTCGAGGGCGATTTCGGACCGTTCGAAACCCTTGTGAAGATCACCGCGCAGCCCTTCGACCTGGCGGCGGACCATGCCGCCTTCAGCGCCCCGCCCGCCCCCGGCGAAGAGGTGCGTCAGACGTTCTGCGGCACCTGAGCGCGGGCGGGGCGGTTGATCAGCACGATCCCCGCGGCGACCAGCACCAGCGCGCCCAGGACGGATGGGCCGACATGCTCGCCCAGCAGGGCCCAGCCCAGCGCCACCCCGAAGACCGGGGTCAGGAAGCTGAAGCTGGCCACTCCGGAGGCCGGATAGCGCGACAGCAGCCAGAGCCACGAGACAAAACCGAAGCTGACGATCACCACGATCTGGAAGCCGAGCCCCCAGAGGTGAACCGGTGCAAGCTCGCGCACCGGCGGCCCGAACAGCGGCGACAGCGCCAACAGGATCGGGGCCGACACCGTCACCTGCCAGAACAGCTGCATCTCGGGCGCCACGCGGTTCAGGGGCGTCGCCCGGGCGCAGAGTGCGATCCCCGCCCAGCCGAACGCCGCGCCCAGCGCGCAGAGATCGCCCGCCAGGCTGGCCTGACCGCCCGGCCCGCCGCGGTCGACGATCGCCCAGGCGACGCCCGCAAAGGCCAGTGCAAGGCCCAGCGCCTTGCGCCGCGTGATCCGTTCACCCGGCAGCAGGACATGCCCCGCCAGCGCCAGCCAGACCGGCATCGAGTAGAAGATGACCGAGGTGCGGGTGACCGTCGTCAGGTCGAGGGCGAGGAACAGGAAGACGAACTCGACCGAGAACACGGCCCCGATCAGCAGACCGGCCCAGACCGTGCCGGGCGCGATCCGGGGCGGGCGGCCGCGGGCCGTCATCCAGAGGCCAAGCACCAGCACCGCCCCCGCCGAGCGCAATCCGGCCCAGAACACCGGCTGCAACCCCTCGTTCACGACCTTGATGACCACCTGGTTGAAGCCCAGCAGCCCCGAAAAGGCGATCAGCGCCGCCACGCCGAAGGCGTCGATATGGTCCTTGCGCTCCATTGGGCTTTCTCGGTTCGGGCGGCGCCACCCTTTGCCGCCGCGCGGGACGTGTCAAGCCGCGCGATCGGGGCGCGCTCGGACGCGGACCGGACACGCGGCGGGGCTGGAATCCGGCCGGGCCACGGGGTAAACCGAAGCCGCGAACCAGGGGGCGCCATGTCCGATACGATCCTGTCCCGCTGCGAGGCCAAGGGCCTGCGCATGACCGACCAGCGCCGGGTGATCGCGCGGGTGCTGGACGACAGCGACGACCACCCCGACGTCGAGGCGCTCTATGCACGCGCCAGCGCGGTCGACCCGAAGATCTCGATCGCGACGGTCTACCGCACGGTCAAGCTGTTCGAGGAGGCGGGGCTTCTGGAAAAGCACGAGTTCGGCGACGGGCGCGCCCGCTACGAGGATGCCGAGCGCGATCACCACGACCACCTGATCGACATGAATTCCGGCGCGGTGATCGAATTCTGCGACCCCGAGATCGAGGCCCTGCAGGAGCGGATCGCGGCAAAGCTGGGCTATCGGCTGAAGGGCCACCGGCTGGAGCTTTACGGCGTACCGGTCAAGAAGGGGTGAGCCCCCTTCCCTGCGCCGCGCGGGCGGGGTAAGGCGAGGCAGACACCCCCGACCGGATTCCCCCGATGGACAACCTGCGCGGCATCGCGCTGATGGTGGCCGCGATGGCCGCCTTCGCGCTGGAAGACATGTTCGTGAAAAGCGCCGCGGCGACGCTGCCGGTCGGCCAGATCCTCGCGATGCTGGGCGCGGGCGGCGCGCTGGTCTTCGGCGCCATGGCGTTGGCCCGCGGGCAGCGGCTGTGGTCGCGGGCGCTGCTGACCCGGCCGGTCCTGCTGCGCAACCTGGGCGAGGTGCTGGGCACGCTGGGCTTCGTCTACGCCATCGCGCTGACGCCGCTGTCCACGGCCTCGGCGATCCTGCAGGCGACGCCGCTGGTGGTGACGCTGGGCGCGGCGCTGTTCCTCGGCGCACAGGTCGGCTGGCGGCGGTGGAGCGCGATCCTGGTGGGCCTTGGCGGGGTGCTGCTGATCATCCGGCCGGGGATGGAGGGCTTCCAGCCCGCCTCGCTGTTCGCGGTGCTGGGCGTGTTCGGGCTGGCGCTGCGCGACCTGGCCACGCGTGCGACGCCCCGCACAGTCAGTTCGCTGCAATTGTCCGCCTACGGGTTCGCGATGCTGGTACCGCTGGGGATCCTGCTGATGGCGCTGGAGCGGGGGCCGGTGGCGCTGGACGGGCCGCTGGCCGGGCTGATGGCGGGCGCGCTGGTGATGGGGATCGGCGGCTACTACGCCATCGTCGAGGCGATGCGGGTGGGCGAGGTCGCGGTGGTGACCCCGTTCCGCTACACCCGGCTTGTCTTTGCGCTGGGGATCGGGGTGCTGGCGTTCGGCGAGCGGCCCGACGCGGCGACGCTGTGGGGCGCCGCGATCATCATCGCCTCGGGACTTTACACGCTGTGGCGGGAACGCGCCCTTTCCAAGTCCCGCGCCCGGCGCTAGAACGCGCGCAGGTTTGCATCTGCAGCAAGGGAAGGACGCCCGTCCATGAGCACGATCATCGACATCATCGGCCGCGAGATCCTCGACAGCCGGGGCAATCCCACCGTCGAGGTGGACGTGATCCTCGAGGACGGCACGATGGGCCGGGCCGCGGTGCCCTCGGGCGCCTCGACCGGCGCGCATGAGGCGGTGGAACGGCGCGACGGCGACAAGGCGCGCTACCTCGGCAAGGGCGTGCTGGAGGCGGTGGCCGCCGTCAATGGCGAGATCGCCGAGGAACTGGTGGGCATGGATGCGACCGAACAGGTCGCCATCGACGCCGCAATGATTGAACTCGACGGGACCGAGAACAAGGGGCGCCTGGGCGCCAACGCGATCCTCGGCGTGTCGCTGGCGGTGGCCAAGGCCGCGGCCGATTTCACCACCCAGCCGCTGTTCCGCTATGTGGGCGGCACCTCGGCGCGCACGCTGCCGGTGCCGATGATGAACATCATCAACGGCGGCGAGCACGCCGACAACCCGATCGACATCCAGGAATTCATGATCATGCCGGTGAGCGCCGGCAATATCCGCGACGCGGTGCGCATGGGGTCCGAGGTATTCCACACGCTCAAGAAGGAGCTGTCGGCGGCCGGCCACAATACCGGGATCGGCGACGAGGGCGGCTTTGCGCCGAACCTGTCGTCCACCCGCGAGGCGCTGGATTTCATCCTGAAGAGCATCGAGAAGGCGGGCTATGCGCCGGGGCAGGACATCTACCTCGCGCTCGACTGCGCCTCGACCGAGTATTTCAAGGGCGGAAAGTACGAGATGGCGGGCGAGGGCCTGTCGCTGACGGCCGCCGAGAACGTGGATTACCTGGCCAAGCTCTGCGCCGACTACCCGATCATCTCGATCGAGGATGGCTGCGCCGAAGACGACTGGGAGGGCTGGAAACTGCTGACCGAGGCACTGGGGGCCAAGGTGCAGCTGGTGGGCGACGACCTGTTCGTGACCAACCCGAAGCGGCTGGCCGAGGGGATCGCGGCGGGCGTTGCGAACTCGATGCTGGTCAAGGTCAACCAGATCGGCACGCTGACCGAGACGCTGGCGGCGGTCGATATGGCGCACCGGGCGCGCTATACCAACGTGATGTCGCACCGCTCGGGCGAGACCGAGGACGCCACCATCGCCGATCTTGCCGTGGCGACGAACTGCGGCCAGATCAAGACCGGCTCGCTGTCGCGCTCGGACCGGCTGGCGAAATACAACCAGTTGATCCGGATCGAGGAAATGCTGGGTGAGACGGCGGTCTATGCGGGCCGGTCGATCCTGAAGTGACCGTTGATCCGGACGCGCCCGCCCTTCCCCGGGACGGGCGCGCCCTTCCCTTCAGACCGGCAGCCGGTAGACGCCGTAGGCACATTCCCCGCTGGTGAGCGCGGTGATCAGCGCGCGCCCATCCGCGGTGGGACGGCCTTCTTCGTCGATCCAGCCGCGGCTGAGCGCGGCCTGTTCCAGCCGCTCGCTTGCCTGCCCCATGCAGAACCGCGTGAAGCCGAGGATGCGCGAGGCGATATCCTCGGCGCTGAGGGGTGGTGCGATCTCTGCCGCTTCGCCCGTCCCCGTAGACTGCTCTTTTTCGGTGTCCATCTCTGCTGTCCCTTTGCGCCGCCCTGCCCCCGCACGGATTCCGGGCCACCCGCCTGTCCAGACGCGGCTTGCCCGAAATGCTGCGACGCAGCAACAGAGTCGGCCGATTACTCTGCGTTGCAGCATTTTACGTCTCCCAAATGTCACTTTTGATGACCGAAACGTGGCGACTTGCGCTTTTTTTCGGCGGATCTGATATGTTTCCAGTTAGCGCCGCGATAGCTGGACTGGACCGATGACCGCAGACGAGATCATCGCGACACTGGGACTGACCCCCCATCCCGAAGGCGGCTGGTATCGCGAAACCTGGCGCGCGGCGGCCGAGGACGGTGCGCGGCCTGCGGGCACCGCCATCTACTATCTGCTGGCCGAGGGGCAGCAAAGCCACTGGCACCGGGTCGATGCCGCCGAGATCTGGCATTTCCACGCGGGTGCACCGCTGGAACTCTGCCTCGCCGAAACCGCCGCCGGTCCGGCCATGGCCCATCGTCTCGGGCCCGACCTCGCCCGGGGCGAGCGTCCGCAGATCGTGGTGCCTGCCCATCACTGGCAGGCCGCCTGCCCGCTGGGGGCCTGGACGCTGGTCGGCTGCACGGTCAGCCCGGGGTTCACCTTCCAAGGCTTCGAGATGGCACCCGAGGGGTTCGACATCCCCCGCGCGACGGGCTGAGGTTCAGCCGGCCCGCGGTGGCCGGCTGACAATCCCGCCGCCCACCGCCGCCCCGACCCCCGTGGTCGAGGGGCAGGAGGTCGGCAGGCCACGGGCAACACGCACCGCCAGGTAACCGAAGGCCTGCGCCTCAAGCATGTCGCCATCAAGCCCGACGGCCTCGACCGGGTCCACGGGCAACCCGGTGCGCGCGGCCAGCATTTCCATCAACACGGGATTCCGCCGCCCGCCGCCGGTGACCAGCAGCCGCCCGGGCGGCGTCGGGCAATGATCCAGCCCGGCCGCAACCGCGGCTGCCGCGGCCGCGGTCAGCGTGGCGGCCGCATCGGCGTCGGACAGCCCCGCGACCTGCGCGCCGAGCGTTCCAAAATCGTTCCGGTCAAGCGACTTGGGCGGCATCCGCCGGAAATGCGGATGGGCGAGGAAGGCGGCGATCACACCCTCGTCCACCTGTCCCCCGGCCGCCAGCGCCCCGTCGCGGTCGCAGTCCTGTCCAAGCCGCGCCCGCATCAGATCGTCGATGGGCGCGTTCGCGGGGCCGGTGTCGAAGGCCAGCAGCGCGCCGGGCGCCTCGGGGCGGTCGCGCGCAGGATCAATCCAGGTCAGGTTCCCCACCCCGCCCAGATTGACAAAGGCCAGTGGCGCCCGTGCCCCGATCCATTTCGCACAGGCAAAGTGGAAGAACGGGGCCAGCGGCGCCCCCTGCCCGCCCAGCCGGATGTCGGCCGACCGGAAATCCCACACGACGGGCAAACCCAGCACCTCGGTCAGCACCCGGCCGGATCCCGCCTGATGCGTACCCCGCCCGCCCGGATCATGGGCCAGAGTCTGGCCGTGGAAGCCGGCAATCCCGACATCGCGGAACCGGGCCATCACCTCGGCATGGGCGGCCTCGACCACCTCGGCCGCCGCCTCGACCCCGGGCTCTCCGGGCCAGCGGCCCAACGCGGCGGCCAGCACCGCGCGTTCCTCGTCCGTATAGGGGCGATAGGCGGTCTCGCCGAAGCGGTGGATCGTTTCGCCATCGGTCACCAGAACGGCGGCATCCACCCCGTCAAGCGACGTGCCAGACATCGTGCCCAGCGCCCGGACCGGCCCCGGTTTCAACATGGCCTTTCCCTTCTGCGGCCTGCCCGATATATCACTGGCCAAAACCACCCCCAGGGACAAGAGGCGATGACCTACCACCCGAAATCGGATTTCCTGCGCGTGATGATCGAGCGCGGCTACATGGCCGACTGCACCGATTACCAGGGCCTCGACGAGGCGCTGAGCCGGGGGGTGGTGTCCGCCTATATCGGCTATGACGCGACGGCGGCCTCGCTGCATGTGGGGCATCTGCTGAACATCATGATGCTGCGCTGGCTTCAGAAGGCCGGCCACCGGCCGATCACGCTGATGGGCGGCGGGACGACCAAGGTGGGCGATCCCTCGTTCCGGTCGGACGAACGCCCGCTGCTGACGCCGGCGCAGATCGACGCCAACATCGCGGGGGTAAAGCAGGTCTTCGGCAAGTACCTCGACTATGGCGAGGGTCCGACCGATGCGCTGATGCTGAACAACGCGGAATGGCTGGATGACCTGAACTATCTGGAGTTCCTGCGCGATATCGGGCGGCATTTCTCGGTCAACCGGATGCTGTCCTTCGAAAGCGTGAAATCCCGGCTGGACCGGGAACAGTCGCTGTCGTTTCTCGAATTCAACTACATGATCCTGCAGGCCTATGACTTCCTGGAACTGAACCGCCGCTATGGCTGCCGGTTGCAGATGGGGGGCTCGGACCAATGGGGCAACATTGTCAACGGCATCGACCTGACGCGGCGTATTCTCGACAACGAGGTGTTCGGGCTGACCTCGCCGCTGCTGACCACCGCAGACGGCACGAAGATGGGCAAGACGGCGGGCGGCGCGGTGTGGCTGAACGCCGAAATGCGTTCGCCTTACGAGTTCTGGCAGTTCTGGCGCAACAGCGCGGATGCGGATGTGGGGCGGTTCCTCAAGCTTTTCAGCGAATTGCCGGTCGAAGAATGTAACCGCCTGGGCGCGCTGGAAGGGGCCGAGATCAACGAGGCCAAGATCGTGCTGGCGAATGAGGTGACTGCCCTTTGCCACGGCGCCGAGGCGGCGGCAGCGGCAGAGGCCACCGCGCGCGAGGTGTTCGAAAAGGGCGGCGTTGGCGAGGATCTGCCCACCGTGACCCTCAGCCGGGGCGATATCGGCGAGGGGATCGCCAATACCGCCATCTTCGTGGCGGCGGGGCTCGCCGCATCGGGCAAGGAGGCCAAGCGCCTGGTGGCCGAGGGCGGCGCCCGGATCAACGACGAGATCGTGTCCGAGGTGCGCCTGATGACCGCCGACGAGATCGCGCCGGGCCTCAAGCTGTCGGCCGGCAAGAAGCGCCACGCTCTGGTGCGGCTTGCGGGTTGAGCGACTGCGCCAGGGATATCGGCGGCGGCCCACGGGCCCCCGCCCCGGTCCCTAGAGCGGCCAGAACACCGGGATCAGCGCCGAGGCCAGCAGCCCGACGCTCAGGTTCAGCGGAATCCCCACCCGCAGGAAATCGGTGAACCGATATCCGCCGGGGCCGTAGACCATCATGTTGGTCTGATAGCCGATCGGCGTGGCAAAACTGGCCGAGGCGGCGATCATCACCGCCACCACCAGCGGCCGCGGATCGACCCCCAGCGCCTGCCCCAGCCCGATCGCGATGGGCGTCACCACCACCGCCACCGCGTTGTTCGACACCAGTTCCGTCAGGACCGAGGTCAGCAGGTAGATCGCCCAGACGATCAGGAAGGGCGGAAGACCGGCCATCCAGGGCGCCGCGCCCTCGACGATCAGCCGGACCGCGCCCGAGCTTTCCAGCGCCGCCCCCACCGCCAGCATCGAGAAGATCAGCGCCAGAAGCCTTCCGTCGACGAAGGAGAATGCCTCTTCGGCGTCGATGCAGCGGGTCAGCAGCACCACCGCGACCGCAAGGATCGACAGCATCAGGATCGGTGCGACGCCGAAGGCGGCAAGCCCCACGATCCCGAACAGCGCCACGATGGCAATCGGCGCATGCGCCCGCCGATAGGCCCGCCCCGCGGGGTGCGAGATGTCGACCAGCCCCTGTTCGTCGGCCAGCCGCTTGATGTCGCCCGGCGCCCCCTCCAGCAGCAGCGTGTCGCCGACCTTGACCACCAGATCGTCCAGCTGGCGGCCGATATTCTGGTTCCGCCGGTGCGCCGCCAGCACGTAGACCCCGTATTTCCGCCTCAGCCGCAGATCGCCCAGCCGCTGGCCCACCATCTTGCAGCCGGGCGAGATCAGCACCTCGACCGTCTGTGTCTCGACTGCCGAAAGCTGGTCGACACGCCTGAGCGACTTGTTGCGCTGCAGCGACAGCAGTTCCGTCACCTGGGTGCGCAGCACCACCCGGTCGCCGACCTGCAAGCTTACGCCCTGCAGGTTGCGGCGAAGCGACTCGTTGCCGCGGATCACGTCGATCAGCCGGACGCCCTCGCGCTTGAACAGTTGCACCCCCAGCACCTCGCGGCCGACGAGGTTGCTTTCGGGCGGGATCACCGCCTCGGTAAAGAACTTCATCCGCGACTTGTCGGACAGAAGGTCCGCCATGCTGTCGCGGTTGGGCAGGAGGCGGCGACCGAAGAGCCAGAGATAGAGCATGCCCCAACCGACGAGGATGACCGCGAGCGGCGTGATCTCGAAGATGGTGAAGGGCGCCAGCCCCAGGCCACGGGCCACACCGTCCACCAGCAGGTTGGTCGAGGTGCCGATCAGTGTCAGCGTGCCCCCCAGGATCGCACCGTAGGACAGCGGAATCAGCAGCTTGGAGGCCGAGACCCCCAGGCTGCGGGCCAGCTGCACGAAGACCGGGATCATCACCACCACGACGGGCGTGTTCGACACGAAGGCGGACGCGCCCACCACGAAGGCCATCAGCGCCGCGATCGCGGCCCTCGGCTTGCGCTGGACGTTGCGCTCGGCCGCCTGCGTTACCCAGTCGAGCGCACCGGTCCTGACCAGCGCCCCCATCACCAGGAACATCGCCGCGATGGTCCAGGGCGCGGGGTTCGACAGCACCGCAAGCGCGGCCTCGTAGGGCAGGATGCCGGTGACCAGCATCACCGTGGCGCCCGCAATGGCGATCACCTCGGCGGGATAGCTTTCGCGCACGAACAGAACGAACATCGCGGCCACGACGGCAAGCGACAGGATCGCCATGCCGGTTTCGGAAAGGGGAAGCGCGATCATCCAGAGCCCTTTTGCGGCGTCACCGCACATGTTTAGCGGCAGGCGCCGCCGGAACAAGCGCGGAGTCAGCGCGCGGCTGCACCAGGGCGAGGCCCGCCAGCATCACGCCCATGGCCGCCCAGACCCAGCCGGAATAGCTCTCGCCCAGCAGCGCCACCGACCACAGCACGCCGAACCCGGTGACCAGATAGGCCGCCTGCGCGGCAAAGACCGCGCCCGCGCGGGCCACCAGCCAGACATAGGCCCCGTAGATCGTGGTATCGACCGCCGAAGAGGCGAAGACCGCAAGATCAGCCATGCCCCAGGGCGGCGCCGGCGTGATCCATTGCCCCGTCACAAGGGCAAGCCCCGCTGCAACCGGCAGCCCGACAAGCGAGGCACCCAGCACGACCGCCAGCGGGTCCAGCCCCGGCACGACGGCGCGCGCCATGTAATTGCCCTCGACCCCGTAGACCAGGGGCGCGACCAGGGCCAGCAGCACGAAGCCCAGCATCGCCCGGTCGGGCAGCGCCGCCTCGGGACCGACGATCATCGCGACACCGGCCAGGCCCAGGACAAGCCCGGCAAGCCGCCCGGGCCCAAGCCGCTCGTCACCCAGCGCCAGCGCGATGGCGAAGGCGAACATCGGCACCGAGGACAGGAGGATCGTCACGAGACCCGCGGGCAACTGCTCGACCGCCCGGTAGGTGGCCGCGTTGGGAAACAGCGTGCCCAGCGCCGCAAGCGCCGCGTAGACCCGCAGATGCGGGCGGCCCAGCGGCAGGCGCTGGCGCCGCACCGCCTGCACCGGCCACAGGATCGCGGCGCCGATGACAAGCTGCCAGAAGATGATGCCGAAGGGCCGGTAGCCCCCCTCGACCGCGAGCTTGACCAGCGGCGTCGTCAGCCCCCAGCCCGCCCCCACCAGAAGGAGCGTCGCGGCCGGCAGCCAGCGCGGCCGGGGTATCATGGCCCCGACTGCTCCAGCCGCCCGCCCTGGCGGACCATGGCGATGCGCGTGGCGCGGCCCGTGCGGTCGTCGGTCTCGACATAGACGCCGGAAACCGTTGCCTCGCCCAGCGCCGGACTGAAGCGCGCCTTGGCCATGCCGGTGATGAAGCGGCGCATCGGCTCGGCCTTGTCCATGCCGATGACCGAATCGTAATCGCCGCACATGCCCGCATCCGACAGGTAGCCGGTGCCCCCCGGCAGGATCTGCGCGTCCGCCGTCGGCACATGGGTATGGGTACCGACGACAAGGCTGGCGCGGGTGTCGCAGAAATGGCCCATCGCCATCTTTTCCGACGTCGCCTCGCAGTGCATGTCGACGATCGCGGCTTGCGCCAGACCGCCCAGAGGGTGCGTCTTCAATACCGGCTCGATCGCCGAGAACGGATCGTCGAAGGGCCGCTTCATGAAGACCTGGCCCAGCACCTGCGCCACCAGGACCTTGCGCCCGCCCGCGGCTTCGAACAGGCGCGCACCCTTGCCCGGTGCCCCCTTGGCATAGTTCAGCGGGCGCAGGATGCGCGGCTCCTGCTCGATGAAGGTCAACATGTCCTTCTGGTCGAAGGCATGGTCGCCCAGCGTCAGGCAATCCGCGCCCGCGTCCAGCAGCACCCGCGCATGGGCCGGGGTCAACCCGGCGCCCGAGCTTGCATTCTCGCCGTTGACAACGACGAAATCGAGCCGCCACTCGGCCCGCAGCGCGGGCAGCCGTGCGATCACCGCGTCACGGCCGGCCCGGCCCATGACGTCTCCGAGGAACAAGAGTTTCATGGGATCCAGCCCTAGGCCGCGGCGGGTCCAAGGGCAAGACGTCACGGGTGGCGGGGCGCACACGTCCCGCCCGGATCACGGGATGGCGTCCCGGGCCAGCGCGTTTTGCGGCACGGCGCGGGGGTGGGGGGTGGGAAATCCCTCGCCTTGGCGCGGCCAGTCTGCTACCATTTTGTTTAACGTTAAACTACTTGCAGCGCAGGGGAGGCGCCGCCCGATGGCCACGCGAAGAACATCCGCGAAAACCGCCTCGACATCAAACACTTCCAAGGACGAACTTCTCGGCTTTTACCGCGAGATGCTGCTGATCCGGCGATTCGAGGAAAAGGCCGGCCAGCTTTACGGCATGGGCCTGATCGGCGGGTTCTGTCATCTCTACATCGGCCAGGAGGCGGTGGTGGTCGGGCTTGAGGCCGCCGCCGAGGAGGGCGACAAGCGCGTCACCTCCTATCGCGACCACGGCCACATGCTGGCCTGCGGGATGGACCCCAAGGGCGTGATGGCCGAACTGACCGGGCGCGAGGGTGGCTATTCCAAGGGCAAGGGCGGCTCGATGCACATGTTCTCGAAGGAGCGCCATTTCTACGGCGGCCACGGGATCGTCGGCGCCCAGGTTCCGATCGGGGCGGGGCTGGCCTTCGCCGACAAGTATCTCGGCAACGGCCGCGTGACGTTTGCCTATTTCGGCGATGGCGCGGCAAACCAGGGCCAGGTCTACGAGACCTACAACATGGCCCAGCTCTGGGAACTGCCGGTGATCTTCGTGATCGAGAACAACCAGTACGCGATGGGCACCGCGGTCAAGCGGTCCACCAAATCGCCGAACCTCTGGGAACGCGGCGCGGCCTATGGCATCGCGGGCGAGGAGGTCGACGGGATGGACGTGCTGGCGGTCAAGGCGGCTGGTGAAAAGGCCGTCGCCCACTGCCGTGCGGGCAAGGGCCCCTACATCCTGGAAGTGATGACCTACCGCTACCGCGGCCACTCGATGTCGGACCCCGCGAAATACCGCTCGCGCGAGGAGGTGCAGAAGATCCGCGAGGAACGCGACGCCATCGAGCATGTGCGCGAGCTGATCCTGCAGGGCAAGCACGCGACCGAGGACGAGCTGAAGGCCGTCGACAAGGAAATCAAGGACATCGTGAACGAGGCCGCCGAGTTCGCCAAGGAAAGCCCCGAACCCGCGGTGGACGAGCTTTACACCGACATCTACGCCGAACTGGCGCCGCAGAACGCCTGAGGGGGACAGACATGGCAACCGAAATCCTGATGCCCGCCCTCTCGCCCACGATGGAAGAGGGCACGCTGGCCAAGTGGCTGGTCAAGGAGGGCGACAAGGTCGCCGCCGGTGACATCCTGGCCGAGATCGAGACCGACAAGGCAACGATGGAATTCGAGGCGGCGGATGACGGCATCCTCGACCGCATCCTCGTGGCCGCGGGCACCGACGGGGTCAAGGTGAACACCCCCATCGCCGTGCTGGTGGCCGAGGGCGAGGAAGTGACCCCCGCCCCGGTCCACGCCGCCCCCGGCGCTCCGGCCCCCAAGGCCCCCGCCACGGCGCAGCCGCATGTGACCGGGCACCTGGTCAGGCACGCCCCCGAGATCCCCGAGGGCACGGCGATGAAGTCGACCACCGTCCGCGAGGCCCTGCGCGATGCCATGGCCGAGGAGATGCGGCGCGACGATACCGTGTTCCTGATGGGCGAGGAGGTGGCCGAGTACCAGGGCGCCTACAAGATCAGCCAGGGGCTGCTGGACGAGTTCGGCGCGAAACGGGTGATCGACACGCCGATCACCGAGCACGGCTTTGCCGGGCTCGGGGTGGGCGCGGCCTTCGGCGGGCTGCGCCCCGTCGTCGAGTTCATGACCTTCAACTTCGCGATGCAGGCGATGGACCAGATCGTCAATTCGGCCGCCAAGACGCTTTACATGTCCGGCGGCCAGATGGGCTGCCCGATCGTGTTCCGCGGGCCGAACGGCGCGGCGGCGCGGGTGGCCGCCCAGCACAGCCAGGACTATGCCGCGTGGTACGCCCATATTCCGGGGCTCAAGGTGGTCCAGCCCTATTCCGCGGCCGATGCCAAGGGATTGCTGAAAACCGCGATCCGCGACCCCAACCCTGTGATCTTCCTGGAAAACGAG
Source organism: Rhodovulum euryhalinum (assembly GCF_004342445.1). Taxonomy (GTDB): domain Bacteria; phylum Pseudomonadota; class Alphaproteobacteria; order Rhodobacterales; family Rhodobacteraceae; genus Rhodovulum; species Rhodovulum euryhalinum. The sequence continues at coordinate 5,869 of NZ_SLWW01000009.1, read as the reverse complement.
ATCCTCTACGGCCGGTCCTTCGACGTGCCGGTGATGGAGGATTTCACCGTTCCCTTCGGCAAGGCCCGCATCTGGCGCGAGGGTTCGGACGTGACCATCGTCAGCTTCGGCATCGGCATGACCTATGCGCTCGAGGCCGCCGAGGCGCTGCACAAGGAGGGGATCGAGGCCGAGGTGATCGACCTGCGCACCCTGCGCCCGCTGGACACCGCCACCGTGATCGAGAGCGTGAAGAAGACCAACCGCTGCGTCACCGTCGAAGAGGGCTTCCCGGTCTGCTCGATCGGCAACCACATCTCGGCGGTGCTGATGCAACAGGCCTTCGACTGGCTCGATGCACCGGTGATCAACTGCACCGGCAAGGACGTGCCGATGCCCTACGCGGCGAACCTGGAAAAGCTCGCGCTGGTGACCACCAAAGAGGTCATCGAGGCTGTCCGCGCCGTCACCTATCGCTGAGGAGGTCAGGCATGCCCACGGAAATCCTGATGCCCGCGCTGTCCCCCACGATGGAGGAAGGCACGCTTGCCAAGTGGCTGGTGAAAGAGGGCGACACCGTTGCCGCAGGCGACCTGATCGCCGAGATCGAGACCGACAAGGCGACGATGGAGTTCGAGGCGGCGGATGACGGCACCATCGGCCGGATCCTCGTCCCCGCCCGCACCGACAATGTCAAGGTGAACACCCCCATCGCGATCCTGCTCGCCGAAGGCGAGAGCGCCTATGCAGCGGCAGCGGCCCCCGCGCCCGCCACGGCAAGGGCACCGGAGGCCCAGGGGGCCGACGCGGCCGGCAAGGCGGCCCCCGGCGGGGGCCCCGCACCGGCCGCCGCCCCGCCCGCGCCGACGACCGACAAGGGCGATCGCGTCTTCGCCTCGCCGCTCGCGCGCCGGATCGCCGCCGAAAGGGGGATCGACCTTGCAGGGCTCACGGGCTCGGGCCCCCGCGGGCGGATCGTCCGGGCGGATGTCGAAACCGCAGAGCCCGGAACCGCCGCGAAACCCGCCGCCGCTCCGGCCACCGAGACCGCCGCTCCCGCCCCCGCGCCCATGGTCGCCGGTCCCGACGCACAGGCCGTGGCCCGGCTCTATGCCGACCGCCCGCATGAAGAGATCGCGCTGGACGGGATGCGCAAGACCATCGCCGCGCGGCTGGTGCAAGCCAAGCAGACCATTCCGCATTTCTACCTGCGCCGCGACATCCGGATCGACGACCTGCTTGCCTTCCGGTCGCAGCTCAACCGGCAATTGGAACCGCGCGGCGTCAAGCTCAGCGTCAACGATTTCATCATCAAGGCCTGTGCGCTGGCCCTTCAGCAGGTGCCCGCCGCCAATGCGGTCTGGGCGGGCGACCGCATCCTGCAATTGAAACCCTCGGACGTGGCCGTCGCCGTCGCCATCGAGGGCGGGCTGTTCACCCCGGTGCTCAGGGACGCCGAGACCAAGACGCTCTCGGCCTTGTCGGCCGAGATGAAGGACCTCGCCGCGCGCGCCCGTGACCGCAAGCTTGCGCCCCAGGACTACCAGGGCGGCAGCTTCGCGATCTCGAATCTCGGCATGTTCGGCATCGACAATTTCGACGCGGTCATCAACCCGCCCCACGGCGCGATCCTCGCTGTCGGCGCGGGGGTCCGCAAACCCGTCGTCACCGATGCGGGCGGGATCGAGGCTGCCACGGTGATGTCGGTGACCCTCAGCGTCGACCACCGCGTGATCGACGGCGCGCTCGGGGCCGAGCTTCTGCAGGCGATCAAGGACAATCTCGAGAACCCGATGGCCATGCTCGCCTGAGCCAGTCCAGACGCAAGCTGTCCTGCGAGGGCCGGCGCAAACCCCGCACGCGCGGGACCGTTCCGCACGGCGCGCGTCCCCCCGAGTCTAGCCCTGCAACGCGGCCCACATCTCGCGGTCGCGCTCGGCCGTCCAGATCCGGGGCGTGTCGATCCCGCGCGCCTCGTCATGGGCACGGGCGACATTGAAGGGCAGGCAATGCTCGTAGATCGCATAGTCCGCGAATTTCGGATCACATTCCGCGCGCACCGCGTCCCACGCCTCTTTCAGAGTGCCGCCACGGGCCGCGACCCGGGCCGCCGGGCGAAAGGTGCTGTCGAGGAAGTCGCGCGTGGACTCGATGGCGCGGCTCACCATCGCCTCGCCCGCCAGCGCCGCACCGCGGCCCGGCCCGATGGCCACGGGCCGGAACGCGGCGATCGCATCCAGCGTCCGCCCCCAGTCGCGGAAATGCCCGTCGCCGCAATAGCAGGCAGAGCGGTCTTCCACGATGTCGCCGGTGAACATCACCTCGGAATCGGGCACCCACACCACCGCATCGCCCGCCGTATGCGCCCGGCCCAGATGCAGGATGTCGACCCGCCGGCGGCCCAGCCAGACGCTCAGGCGGTCGGAGAACGTGGTGGTGGGCCAGGTCAGACCCGGGATAGCCTCGTGCCCAGCGAAGAGCCTTGGAAAGCGGGCGAACTCGCTCGCCCAGTCCTCCTGCCCGCGCTCGGCCACCATGGCGCGCGCCGCCTCGGACATGATGACCTCGCGCGCGCCATAGGCCGAGGCCCCCAGCACGCGCACCGCGTGGTAATGGGTCAGCACCAGGTGGGTGATCGGCTTGTCGGTCACCTTGCGGATCTCGGCGATGACCTTGCCGGCCAGGCGCGGCGTCGCCTGCGCCTCGATCACCATCACCGCATCGTCGCCGATGATGACACCGGAATTCGGATCGCCCTCGGCGGTGAAGGCCCAGATCCCCCGCCCGATCTCGGTGAAACTGACCGTCTTTTCGGCCAGATCCCCCTGGCTTGCGAATACCCTGGTCATGCCGTTCATCCCCCCTGTCTTTCGCGCCGCCATGCAGGCGGCCTGATGGCTCCGGCAAACCGCTGGACGGCACGCCGCCCGCGTGCTTCGCTTGCCCCATGACGCAACGCAGTCTGCCATACTGGATCACCGCGGGCATCCTTTTCGGAGGCGTCGTCTGGCTGCTGCTGGCCGGGCGCGAACCGATCTGCCCCTGCGGCCATGTCAAGCTCTGGCACGGCGAGACGATGAGCGCCGAGAATTCCCAGCACATCGCCGACTGGTACACGCCGTCGCATCTGATCCACGGCATCCTGTTCTACGCCGGGCTCGGGCTGGCCCTGCCGCGGCTCGGCCCTGGCTGGCGCCTTGCGCTTGCCACGCTGATCGAGGTCGCGTGGGAGATCGTCGAGAATTCCGACACGGTCATTGAACGCTACCGCGCCGTCACGATCAGCCTCGACTATTACGGCGACAGCGTGCTGAATTCCTTTTGCGACATGCTGGCCATGGTCGCGGGCTTTTACCTTGCGCGCGTGATCCCTGTCTGGGCAAGCGTCGCGCTGGTTCTGGGCTTCGAGATCCTGACCGCGATCGTGATCCGCGACGGGCTCGCGCTGAACGTTCTGATGCTGCTCTGGCCGCTCGAAGCGGTCCGTGTCTGGCAGGCCGGCGGCTGAGATCATCGCCCCGCCCCGAACGGATCGGCACGCGCCGGCAGCACGCGGCCCGCGCAATCGCCAAAGCCGACCCGGCAGCCCTCGGCCAGGCCCCGAGACAGTGCCGGATCCGATCAGGTCGCCCACCCGCAGCAGCGCCGGATCGCCGCCCTCGGCCAGAAGCTCGGTCGGCGGTGCGCGCAGCGCCGACCACACCGCCGGTCCCCGTGCCATCACCGCGGTCCAGCCCGGTGGCGCCGCGCCCAGCGACACGACTTCATAGGGCAGGTTCTCCAGCAGAAAATCGGTTCCGGGATCGTTCGCCGATGCCAGCCAGTGTGCCCGTCGCGCCATGGCGCCTCCGATCCGATGTGCCGTGCGGGGCACCATCCGTCCGCGCCCGGACGCGCACGGCTGTCCGTCCCGATCAGGCGGCGCGCCCGATCCCGCGAACCGGGGGGCCGTCGAGGCCGCGGCCCCTACGAGAATTCCAAACTGGTTAATGCCGTCCCGGGCGGACGCTGACGTGTTCGATGCGGCGCTGTTGCCGGACTGGCAGCCCACCTGACGACGACGCCTGACGAGCCCTGATATCTTTTTAATTCCAATGTACTGAGTCGAAGTTCCAACGCGCACCGCCCGCCCTGTCCTGCCCCTGCCATCCCGCCCCGACAGCAGTCCCCTCCCCGCCTGACCCGTCCCCGGCGCCGCGGTCACGCCATGCCGGGGACGATCCCGTTAAGCCCACGGTAGGAGATTCGCCCTACTCCTCAGGATATCTGCGCCCGTGGTCCGCGGCGCTGACCCGATCAAGGAAAGGTACACCATGGTCCGTTCGGTTACGAAACTCACAGCCCTTCTCGCCGTCGTCGCGGCCTCCGGCGCCAATGCCGGCGATTACGACACCCAGATGGCCGCCTATCTCGAAAGCTCGGTTCGCAGCTGGGCGACCTCCCCCGTCATCATCGACGCGGTCCTCGCCGGGAACGCGCAGAACGGCGGCTACGACCAAGCCAAGATCGACGAGCTCGATACCGCATGGCGCGCCCAGGTCGGCAGCGGCAGCGCCCCGCTCATCGAGCCGGTGATCACCGGCCCCGTCGCCGACTACCTGCGCGAGCAGATGGCGGCCACCGGAGGCCAGATCACGGAAATCATCCTCATGGATGCCAAGGGCCTCAACGTGGCTGCCTCCGACGTCACCTCGGATTACTGGCAGGGCGACGAGGAGAAACACTCGATGACCTTCGTCGTGGGTCCGGATGCGGTGCATTTCGGCGAGATCGAGTTCGACGAGTCAAGCCAGCGCTACCAGGCACAGATCTCGTTCACGATCACCGACCCCGCCAGCGGCGCACCGATCGGCGCGATGACGGTGGGCGTCGACGGCGAAGCCTTCATGTAAGCCGTCCGGAACAGGAGACGACCGATGCAAGGTTCTACGGGAACGACAGGGCTGGGCCGCGTCAGCGGCTCGGTCTTCATCAAGGGCGCAGGCCTCGTCGCGGCAACGGCCATTCTGGTTGCTGCGATGGTGCTGACCGCTTCCACGCGCAGCGCCTACGAGATCGTTCACGACCATCTCGCCGACCTCATGTCCGAGGTTTCGGTGTCCTATGCCGGGAACCTTGCCGGTCACCTCAAGTTCGCCAAGCTCGACGCGGTCGAGGAACAGCTTGGCCTCTACACCGAACGCGCGGGGGAGCATTTCGTCCAGGCGGGCGTCTGGAACGTCGCGGGCGAACGGATCGTGAAATCCGGCAGCGCGTCCGCAGAACATGCCGCGACAATGGCCGATCTGGCCCGGCGCGCGCTGGAGACCGGCGAGATCGCGATCGACCGGAAGAACCTGATCCTCGCCGCGCCGGTTCTCTATGGCAATGGCACGACGGTCGGGGCACTTGGCGCTGTCTGGACGTCGGACGGGTTGATGACCGAAATCATCGTGAACTCGGCCGTCGACATGGCGATTGCCGGGGTGTTCTTCCTTGTCCTGATCGGGATCGCGACCCTGCTGTTGCGGCGCATGATCGGCATACCGCTGCAACGCGTCAGCACCGCGATGGCGCAGGTCGCGGACGGCGCCTATGACGCCGAGATCCCGATGACCGGCAATCGCGACGAGATCGGGCTGATCGCCCGCAGCCTCGATTCGCTGCGCCTGCGGCTGCAGGACGCGGCGGCGGCCGAGGCCGGACGCGAACAGGCCCGCGCGGAACAGGCGCATGCTGTCGAACGGCTGGGCCGCGGGTTGATGTCGCTCGCCGCAGGCGATCTCACGCACAGCCTCGACGAGACATTCGCAAGCGATTACGAGCAGTTGCGGCATGATTTCAACGCGACGGTATCGACGCTGAACGAGATGCTGGCGTCGATTGCGGAGAACGCGACCGAGATCCACGC
>NZ_SLWW01000008.1:52666-237276 GCF_004342445.1 Rhodovulum euryhalinum | reverse complement strand
GTGGGGGGGGGCGGGGGGCGGGGCGGGGGGTGGGGGGGGGGGGGGGGGGGGGGGGGGGGGGGGGCCGGGGGGGGGGGGGGGGGGGGCGGGGGGGGCCCCCCCCCCCCCCCCCGGCCGGGGGGCTCTGCCCCCCGGACCCCCCGGAGTACTTGCGCCAAGAAGAAGCGCAAGGCCGCGCGGTGACATCTTGCGGCTCGTGCGGCGGGCGAGAGGGTAAGGCGTGCGGCCGTTACCCGTTATGCACCGCCACCGGAGCGCCCGAGGCCATGTCGGTGCCGATATAGGGCTTGTGCGCGGTCTTCCACGCCGCGAAGCCGCCCTGAAGATGCGCCGCCCGGTCGTGGCCGGCCGCCAGATACGACTCGGCCACCTTGCGCGAGCGCACTCCCGAGCCGCAATGGAACACGATCCGCTTGTCACCCTCTTGCGGCAGGAAGGACGGGTCGTAGGCCGCCATCGGCAACAGCAGCGAACCGCGGATATACTCGAACATGTATTCCTGCGGCGTGCGCACGTCGATCAGCACCACGCGGCCCTCGGCCATGCCCTGTTGCAGATCGTTGATGTCCCAGTGTTCCAGCGTCTTGCCGTTCACGTCCTCGGTATGCATCGTTGGTTCTCCTTGAATCTGCGGGGTGCCCGGACCCATCGTGACGAGAGTGCGTGCGATTCCCGTGACGCCGCAAGGCCCCCGCCGCCGCCCGGAAGAGGCAAATAATCGCGGAACCCCTGCGGAATGGGTCTTTGATCCGGGCACAAGACTCAATAGATGTGTCAGACAGAATTCCAAGCGGGGCGCGCGGTACGGCGCCCGTCCGAAGGGAGAGACCCATGCTGAACAATATCGGCCTTCCCGGCCTTCTGCTGATCGCCGTCGTCGTGCTGGTGCTTTTCGGCCGCGGCAAGATCTCGTCGTTGATGGGCGAGGTCGGCAAGGGCATCACCGCCTTCAAGAAGGGCGTCAAGGAAGAGACGGAAGAGGCGTCCAGGAACCTGGAAAGCGCGCGCGACGTCACCCCCGAGCAGGAGAAGGACAAGGCGTGACGCGCCTGTCCTGCGCGTGAGCCCATGTTCGACCTCGGCTGGACCGAACTTCTTCTGATCGGCATCGTGGCGCTGATCGTGGTGGGCCCCAAGGACCTGCCGGGCATGTTCCGCACGCTGGGCCGGTTCACGGCCAAGGCACGCAACATGGCGCGCGAGTTTCAGCGCGCGATGGACGACGCGGCCGACCAGGCGGGCGTCAAGGACATGGCCAACGATCTGAAGGACGCCGCGAACCCGCGCAAGATGGGCCTCGACAAGCTGAACGAGGCGGCCGAGAAATTCGAGAAATGGGATCCGAAGCGCCCCGCGCCGCCCCCGCCGGCTGCCGAGATGACCGAAGAACGCCAGGCCCAGGCCGACAAGGTCAGGAGGGCGATGGAAGATAAGGGCCAGGCCCGGCTTGACGCGGAACGCGCCGCCCGGGCCGAGGCCGAGGCGGCCGCCCCGGCGCCCGAGACCAAGAGCGACGCATGACCAGCGACGAGATCGAAGACAGCTCTGCCCCGCTGATCGAGCATCTGGCGGAACTGCGCACAAGGCTGATCTATTCGGTGTCGGCCTTCATCGTGGGGATGGTGATCTGCTTCACCGTCTGGAACCCGATTTTCAACTTCCTGACCGATCCGATCTGCGGCGCGCTGGCCGACCGCGGGCAGGATTGCGGGCTCTATCTCATCAAGCTGCAGGAAGGCTTCTTCGTCGCGATCCAGATCTCGCTGGTGGGGGGGCTTGCGCTGTCGTTCCCGTTCATCGCCTACCAGATGTGGCGGTTCGTGGCGCCGGGCCTTTACCGGTCCGAGAAATCGGCCTTCCTGCCCTTTCTGATCGCCTCGCCCTTCATGTTCTTTCTCGGGGCCGCGTTCGCCTATTACGTGGTCACGCCGCTGGCCTTCGACTTTTTCCTCGGCTTCCAGCAGGTCGGCTCGCTTGCGGCCGAGGGCGAGGAGGTGGCCTCGCAGACGGCGGGCATCACCTTCCACGGCTCGGTGCAGGAATACCTGTCGCTGACCATAAAGTTCGTGCTCGCCTTCGGGCTGTGCTTCCAGTTGCCGGTGCTGCTGACGCTGATGGGCAAGGCGGGGCTGGTCTCGGCGGCGGGGCTGGGGTCGGTGCGGAAATATGCCGTCGTCGCGATCCTGGTGCTGGCCGCGCTGGTCACGCCGCCCGATGTCATCACCCAGGTGATCCTTTTCGCTGTGGTCTACGGGCTTTACGAGATCTCTATCCTGTTGGTCCGCCGGGGCGAGAAGAAGCGCGAAAAGGATCTGCGCGAGCAGGGTCTGTGGTTCGAGGACGACGAGGCGGACGACCCGCTGATGAAGGAATTCGACCAGGGCGAGGATGCGCGCCCGTGAGCGGGGACGACCTGAGGCGCATCGCCGAGGCGCTGGAGCGGATCAGCCCGGCGCCGGCCAGCGCCCCGGATTTCTCGGGGGCCGAGGCTTTCGTCTGGCATGTCGCGCCCGACCATCTGGCGCCGGTGGCCGAGGTCAACCGGGTGGACCTGACGCTCCTCCAGGGGATCGACCGGGCGCGCGACACGCTGTTGCAGAACACCCGCCATTTCGCCTGCGGGCTGCCTGCGAACAATGCGCTGTTGTGGGGCGCGCGGGGCATGGGCAAGTCGAGCCTGGTCAAGGCGGTGCATGCAGCCGTGGTGGCCGAGGGCCACGCGCTGAAGATCGTCGAGGTCCAGCGCGAGGACCTGCCTTCGATCGGACGGCTGCTGACCCTGCTGCGCGGCGCGGCCGAACGGTTCGTGCTGTTCTGCGACGACCTGTCGTTTTCCCATGACGACCAGCATTACAAGTCGCTCAAGGCGGTGCTGGATGGCGGGATCGAGGGGCGCCCCGAAAACGTGGTGTTCTACGCCACCTCGAACCGGCGCCACCTGATGCCGCGCGACATGATCGAGAACGAACGCTCGACCGCGATCAGCCCGTCCGAGGCGACCGAGGAGAAGGTCTCGCTGTCGGACCGGTTCGGCCTCTGGCTTGGCTTCCACCCCTGCAGCCAGGACGAGTACCTGTCGATGATCCGGGGCTACTGCGCGGCCTGGGGGGTCGAGATCGACGAAACCCGCCTGCGCGCCGAGGCGATCGAGTGGCAGGCCACCCGCGGCGCCCGCTCGGGCCGCGTCGCCTGGCAGTTCTTCACCGACCTCGCCGCGCGCCGGGGCGTGCGGCTCGCCCCGGGCTGACCGGCGCAGGGCGGGTGCCCTGTCTTCTTCTTGGTGAAAATACTCCGGGGGTCCGGGGGCAGAGCCCCCGGCGGGTTGTTAGTGTTCAGTCGGTTTGATCCCTGTGGTTCAGTCGGTTTGATACCGGAAGCGGCCCCAGGTGTCCGGACTGCCTCGGATGGTTTTTCCGCCACCAGGCATTGATTGCGGACCGGCCGACGCGGCGGTCTGGTGGGAGTGGCCTGGCGACTTCCTCGGCCAGGTCAATGAACGTCATCCGGTCGATCCTGGCGCGGATGACTGGCTGGTCTCCGGCGCGGATTTCGTCAGTGAGGGCTCGGAGCTTCGCCTTGGCGCAAACCAAGGCGAAACCCAAGGATCCGCACCGGACTTGACGCCGATCCCGCCCGAGTGGCGCCTGGCCTATTTCCGCCGCCGTCCCTTCGGCACCGGCAGCGGCCGCACCCGCTTCTCGATCTCGTCGTAGAGCAGTCCCGCGATGTTCTTCCCCGAAGCCTTCTCGATCCCCTCCAGCCCGGGCGAGGAGTTCACCTCCAGCACCTTCGGCCCGTCCGAGGACCGCAACAGGTCCACGCCCGCAAGGTTCAACCGGAAGGCGCGCGCCGCCTTCACGGCGATCTCGCGCTCGGCACGGGTGATCCGCACCGCGTCGGCATGGCCGCCCTGGTGCAGGTTCGACCGGAAATCGCCTTCGGCACCCGTGCGCTTCATCGCGGCGACCACCTTCGATCCGACGACAAGGCAGCGGATGTCCTCGCCCGCTGCCTCCTTGATGAAGTGCTGCACCAGAAAGGACGCCTTGAGCCCGCGAAAGGCAGAGATCACCGATTCCGCGGCCTTCTTGGTCTCGGCCAGCACGACGCCCTTGCCCTGCGTCGATTCCAGCAGCTTCACGATCAGCGGCGCACCGCCCACCAGCGAGATCAGGTTGTTCGTGTCCTTGGGCGAGGCGGCGAAGGCGGTCGTCGGCATCCCGATCCGGTGGCGCGCCAGGATCTGGTGGGCGTGCAGCTTGTCGCGGCTGGCCGTGATCCCGTCCGAGCCGTTCACGCAATAGGTGCCGACCGTCTCGAACTGGCGGATCACCGCGGTGCCGTAAGAGGTGACCGAGGCCCCGATCCGCGGGATGATCGCGTCATAGCGGGGCAGGCGCGTGCCGTCGTAATGCACCTCTGGCGCCAGCGCATCCAGTGCCATGTAGCAGCGCGCGGTGTCGATCACCTCGACCACATGGCCGCGCGCCTCGCCCTCGGCCACCAGCCGCGAGGTGGAATAGGTGTGCGGTTCTCGGCTGAGGACGGCGATCCGCAGCACGCGCGCCGGGGCAACCTGGCGCATCTCGGATGTGTGGTACACGTCATAGGACAGCCGCGGCTGGCAGAAGCTTTCGCCCGGGCTGACCACCACATCCTCGCCCAGCGCCTGCCGGCCCAGCAGCATCCGGTAGGCCATGCCGCCCCGGTGGGTCAGCGTCAGTTCGATCGGCCAGCGCCGGTCGCCCACCTCGATCTCGGCCCGGATCACGAAGCGCCACTCGGAATCGCCGTTCGACGAGGTGACCTCGCGCCGGTCGACGATCTCGGCCGAGCAGGGGATCGACAAATCCTCGCGCCCCGGGATCGGGTGCACGGCGAATCGCACCTTGGGCCGCGAGGCGGGGCCGAAAGGTTCGATATCGAAGGCGTGCAGCGCCGAAGTGCGCGCGCCGGTGTCCACCTTCGCCTTCATCGCAGGCAGGCCAAGACCGGGCAGGGCGACCCATTCCTCCCAGCCTAGGCGGAACAGGGGCTCGGCAAGCGCGGTGCCGGTGATCATGCGGGCGCCTCCTTGGCATTTTTCCAGAATCGCCTAAGAACGCGTCTTCGGCCCGGCGATGCGAGACCAGATATGACGGCGGCGTTCAACTTTGATGTTACGGCAATCGACGGCGCGGCGCGAACCGGCGTGATCGCGACGCCGCGGGGCGCGATCCGCACGCCCGCCTTCATGCCGGTTGGCACCGCCGGAACGGTCAAGGCGATGCTGCCCGAAAGCGTCGCGGCCACCGGGGCGGACATCCTGCTGGGCAACACCTATCACCTGATGCTGCGCCCCGGGGCCGAGCGCGTGGCGCGGCTGGGGGGGCTGCATCGCTTCATGCACTGGGAGCGGCCGATCCTGACGGATTCGGGCGGGTTCCAGGTGATGAGCCTTGCGGGGCTGCGGAAGCTGACCGAGCATGGGGTCACCTTCAAGAGCCATATCGACGGCTCGCGGCACGAACTGACGCCGGAACGCTCGATGGAGATCCAGCGCCTGCTGGGGTCCGATATAGTGATGTGCTTCGACGAATGTCCCGCTCTGCCCGCCTCGGATGACGAAGTGGCGCGCGCGATGCGGCTGTCGATGCGCTGGGCCGAGCGGTCCAGGGCCGCGTTCGGCGACCGGCCCGGACATGCGCTGTTCGGCATCATGCAGGGCGGCGTCAATCGCGAGTTGCGCGAGGAATCGGCCGAGGCGCTGAAGGCGATCGGGTTTGACGGCTACGCGGTGGGCGGGCTCGCCGTGGGCGAGGGGCAGGCGGCGATGTTCGGCGTGCTCGACTATGCGCCGGGCTTCCTGCCTGCGGAGAAGCCGCGCTACCTGATGGGCGTGGGCAAGCCCGAGGACATCGTGGGCGCGGTCGCCCGCGGCATCGACATGATGGACTGCGTGTTGCCCACGCGCTCGGGCCGGACGGGACAGGTGTTCACCCGGCGCGGTGCGCTGAACATCAAGAACGCCCGCCACCAGGATGACCCGCGCCCCATCGACGAGGCCTGCACCTGCCCGGCCTGCCGCAACTACTCGCGCGCCTATCTGCACCACGTCTTTCGCGCCCAGGAGATCATCGCCTCGATGCTGCTGACCTGGCATAACCTGCACTATTATCAGGAGTTGATGGCAGGCATGCGCGCGGCGATCGCCGAGGGACGGTTTGCCGCCTGGCAGGCCGGGTTCCATGCGTTGCGGGAAGAAGGCGACGTTCCGCCGGTCTGAGCGTGAATCATGCACCCATGGCAAGGGGCGCCCCGCATGGCGGGACGCCTTGCCGGTGTGACCGAAACCGCCCTCAGGCGCGGGTACGGCGGCGGACGACAGCGAACGCCCCCAGTCCCGCGGCCAGAAGCGGCAGACCGGCCGGCAACGGCACCTGCGAAGGCGCCAGGGCGTCGAGTGCGCCGACCGCAAGCGCCGGGTAGTCGGTGAAGAAGCCGTCCATCCCGGCCTCGATCCAGGGCAGGAACTGCGCCTCGGCCGCCTCGGGCGTGGTCGGACGGAATGTCCAGCCATGGACCGCCAGCCCCAGCGCATGGGCCGCCTCGATGAAGCCCGCGTCAAGGTCGTAGCCCAGGTTCACGCCCAGGCCATCGGCAAAGCCCGCAAGATCGTCCAGCGCCGAGACCGTCTGCGTCGTGGCATCGTAAACGCCATAGGCATCGCCGGTCTTGATGACATAGCCCAGCGCGGCGATGGCATTGTCCATCGCAAGGATATCCTGCATCCCGGCCAATTGCCGCGCGCCTTCGTGGCTGAAGGTCTGGATGAAGGTGTTGGGCACCGACCCGTCGAAACCGTAGGCCTGCATCTGTTCCAGGATCTTCGCGTTCATCGCAAAGCTGTTCGGTGTCTTCGCCTCGGGATAGATGCCCACCGTGTCGCCGGTCGCCTGGTTATGGGCCTTCACGAGTGCCATCACCTCTTCGAAGGTCGGTACCCTGAACGGGTCGGCCATCGACGGCGTGTAGCCGGGATAGGACGTGCTGGCGGTACGCGTGGGCAGCGCGGTCAGGGTCTTGATCTCTGCCAGCGTGAAATCGGCCACCCTGTAGCCGCCGTTGCGCGGCTCGAACAGATCCGCGACATTGGTGGTGCGGATCAGCGTGGCGTCGTGGATGGCCACCAGAACGCCATCCGCTGTTTGTTGCAGATCGGGCTCGACCACATCCGCGCCCATCTTGATGGCCAGTTCATAGCCGGCCAGCGTATGTTCGGGCAGATAGCCGCTGGCGCCGCGATGGGCGATCACCAGAGGCGCCTCGCCGGACAGGGTCGCGTAGACAGGGGCCGCATGGGCCGGCGCGATCAACGCCACGACAAGGGCCGCGGCAGTCGCAAAGGGGCGAGTCATGGTCGTCTCCTGCAAGAGTTGAGTTCCGGGCGGCCGAAACAATTCGTCCGCACGCAGCGGATTAGGCATCCCTTGCGACAGTTCGTTCAAACTCGCGCAAAGCTTTTGCGAAGACCGCGAGGCAGGATGCGGGAGACGATGCGCATCGACGGTCGATACGCACAACGATTGTGCGCTTGCACCCGGCGGAGGGGACGGGCATGCTGAGCCGAAGTCACCGACGAGTCTGGTTGAATCCGGGGTTTCAACCCCCAGATATTGAAACCAGAGAGGAGGGGACCGGGAGCCGCCGGAAGATCGGGGCCAGCGTCCTCTTGCCAAATCAGGGAACGCCCATGACCGACCAACAGAACACCGCCTTTCCCGTCCTGCCGCTGCGCGACATCGTGGTCTTTCCCCACATGATCGTGCCGCTCTTCGTCGGGCGCGAGAAATCCGTTCGCGCGCTGGAAGAGGTGATGCAGGACGACAAGCACATCCTGCTTTCGGCGCAGATCGACCCCGCGGTCGACGAGCCTACGAAGGACGGGATCTACCGGACCGGCGTTCTGGCCAATGTGCTGCAACTGCTCAAGCTGCCCGACGGCACCGTCAAGGTGCTGGTCGAGGGCAAGACCCGGGTGCGGATCAGCGAATTCCTCGAAAACGATGCCTTCTTCGAGGCGCGTGCCGACCTGCTGGCCGAGGAACTGGGCGACGAGCCTACGGTCGAGGCGTTGCTTCGCTCGGTCGGTGCCGAGTTCGAGCGCTATGCCAAGATCAAGAAGAACATCCCCGAAGAGGCCTTGGCCACCGTTTCCGTCACCCGTGCCCCCGACAAGCTGGCCGACCTGATCGCCGGCCATCTGGGGATCGAGGTCGCGCAGAAGCAGGAGCTTCTTGAAACGCTGGTGATCGCTGACCGGCTGGAGAAGGTCTATGGCCTGATGCAGGGCGAGATGTCCGTCCTGCAGGTCGAGAAGAAGATCAAGACGCGGGTCAAGTCGCAGATGGAGCGGACCCAGCGCGAATACTACCTCAACGAACAGATGAAGGCGATCCAGCGCGAGCTGGGGGATGGCGACGACGGCCAGAACGAGATCGCCGAACTGGAAGAGCGCGTGGCGCGGACCAAGCTTTCGAAGGAGGCCAAGGAGAAGGCCGAGGCCGAGATCAAGAAGCTGAAGTCGATGTCGCCGATGTCGGCCGAGGCCACCGTCGTGCGCAACTATCTTGACTGGATGCTGGCGCTGCCCTGGGGCGTGAAGACCCGGGTCAAGAAGGATCTGAGCCGCGCCGAGACGGTGCTGGACGAGGATCATTTCGGGCTGGAAAAGGTCAAGGAGCGCATCGTCGAATACCTTGCCGTGCAGCAGCGCAGCCAGAAGCTGAAGGGGCCGATCCTCTGCCTCGTCGGGCCGCCCGGCGTGGGCAAGACCTCGCTCGGCAAGTCGGTCGCGCGGGCCACGGGGCGCGAGTTCATCCGCATCAGCCTGGGCGGCGTGCGTGACGAATCCGAGATCCGCGGACACCGGCGGACCTATATCGGCTCGATGCCGGGCAAGATCATCCAGGCGATGAAGAAGGCCAAGTCCACCAATCCGCTGATCCTGTTGGATGAAATCGACAAGATGGGTCAGGATTTCCGCGGTGATCCGGCCAGCGCGATGCTTGAGGTGCTGGACCCCGAACAGAACGCGACCTTCGTCGACCACTACCTCGAGGTGGAATACGACCTCTCGAACGTGATGTTCCTGACCACCGCGAACTCCTACAACATGCCGGGGCCGCTTCTGGACCGGATGGAGATCATCACGCTGGCGGGCTACACCGAGGACGAGAAGCGCGAGATCGCGCTGCGCCACCTTGTGCCCAAGCAGATGAAGAACCACGGGCTGAAGCCCAGGGAATTTGAACTGACCGAGGCAGCGCTGACCGAGATGATCCGCCGTTACACCCGCGAGGCGGGCGTGCGGAACCTCGAACGCGAAATCGCGAAACTCGCCCGGAAGGCCGTGACCAAGCTGATCAAGAAAGAAGTCGAGAAGGTCACGATCACGCCGGACGTGCTGGAGGAATTCCTGGGCGTCAAGAAGTTCCGCTATGGCCTGGCCGAGAAGGAGGACCAGGTGGGCGTCGTCACGGGGCTGGCCTGGACCAGCGTCGGCGGCGATCTTCTGTCCATCGAGGCGCTGAAACTGCCGGGCAAGGGCCGGATGAAGACCACCGGCAAGCTGGGCGAGGTGATGAAGGAGTCGATCGACGCGGCCTCGAGCTTCGTGCGCTCGATCGCCCCCGATCTCGGCATCAAGCCGCCGAAGTTCGAGAAGTGGGACATCCACGTTCACGTCCCCGAGGGCGCGACGCCCAAGGACGGGCCGTCCGCGGGTATCGCGATGGTGACCTCGATCGTCTCGGTGCTGACCGGCATCCCGGTCCGCAAGGACATCGCGATGACCGGTGAGGTGACGCTGCGCGGCAACGTTCTGGCGATCGGCGGGCTCAAGGAAAAGCTGCTGGCGGCGCTGAGGGGCGGCATCAAGACGGTGCTGATTCCCGAGGAGAACGAGAAGGACCTGCCCGAGATCCCCGACAACGTGAAGCAGGGGCTGACGATCATCCCCGTCGCAAACGTGCGCGACGTCCTGAAACAGGCGCTGGTCCGCGCGCCCGAGCCGATTGACTGGGACGAGGCGGCCGAGGAGGCCGCTGCCCAGGCGGCGGCGGCAAGCGCGGGCGAGGATGCGGCAGGGCAGATCGCCCACTAAAGCCGTCCTTGGCCGGAGTCGATGCAAGGCGCGCCGTATCTCGGCGCGCCTTTTCGTTGTCCGGTCCAGCCCGCCGGCGCGCAGGTCTTTCGCGGCGATCCGGCATCGGGAGTGTGCCGAGGCCGGCATCCTGATGCCCCTGTCCTGCGGGCGCGGCCGGATGGAGGAAAGAAGGTCAATAGCCCCCTTGCGGAGCCGGAGGAGGACGGCTAGAAAGCGCGCCACGGGTGATTAGCTCAGTGGTAGAGCGCTTCGTTCACATCGAAGATGTCGGGAGTTCGAATCTCTCATCACCCACCATCCCACGGCAGTTGATTTCCCAAGGCCTTGCCGGAAAAGGCAAAAGCTTTGGTCAGCTGGTGCAGGTGGGGGCGCATGGCCAGAATCGTCATGCCCCCGGCGGTCCTGCGCGGAGCGACCTGGACCTCGTGGTGCGATGGCGTATTGCCCTTGCCGGAAAGCCCTCAGAACCTGCCCGGCCCCATGCCGGTGGTGCGGGCGGCCGGGTTGTCCGGGGATGGTCGGCGACGACGTGCCGGGGCCGCGTCAGTCCTTTGACCGCTCCACATAGGTGTTGTCGGCCGTGTTGATCACCACCCGGGTGCCGACATCGATATGCGGCGGCACCATGACCCGCACGCCGATATTGGTCATCGCCGGCTTGTAGCTGGAAGAGGCTGTCTGGCCCTTGACCACCGGCTCGGTCTCGGTGATCTCGACCACGATCTTTTGCGGCAGTTCGATCGCGATCGGGTTGTCCTCGAAGGTTTGAAGGAATACCCGCATCCCCGGTTCCAGATAGGCCGCCGCATCGCCCACAACGTCGGGGCTGGCCACCACCTGGTCGAAATTCTCCGGGTTCATGAAGTGATAGCCCTCGCCGTCGTCGTAGAGGAAATCGTATTCCCGCTCGTCGACGTTGGCCTTTTCCACCTGCTCGGTGGTTTTCCAGCGCTCGGTGGTCTTCACCCCGTCCGAGATCCGGCGCATGTCGACGGATGTCGTCGGCGTGCCCTTGCCGGGGTGGAAGTTCTCGGCCTTGAGAACGACGTAGAGCTGGCCATCCTTTTCGACGACGTTGCCCTTGCGGAGCGAGGAGGCGATGACTTTCACGTGGGGCTTCCTTGTGGAGGGTCGTTGCGCGCTGTAAGCGCCGGATCGGACCCGGCCCTAGCCGAACTTCGCGCGAAATTCCAGACGAAAGGCGCATCCCTTGACCGAGACCCCGTGGTGGAGCCCCGACCGGCACGCCGACCGCCGCCCCGTCCTGCTGGCGCGCAATCGTATCCAGGCCGCGATCCGCGGCTGGCTGGCGGCCGGGGGCTTTGCCGAGGTCGACCCCCCCGCGCTGGCCGTCAGCCCCGGTAACGAGGCGCATCTGCACGCCTTCGAAACCCGGACGATCGGCAATGATGGCGTGGCGCGGCGGATGTATCTGCACACCTCGCCGGAATTCGCCATGAAGAAACTGCTGGCCGCGGGCGAGACGCGGATCGCTGCCTTTGCCCATGTCTGGCGCAACCGCGAACGGGGGCCGCGCCACAGCCCGGAATTCACCATGCTGGAATGGTACCGCGCGAACGAGGACTACGCGGTGCTGATGGACGACGTTGCCGCGATGCTGCGCCTCGCCTGCGAGGCGGCCGGTTCCCCCGTGCTGCGCCATGCAGGGGCAGAGTGCGATCCGTTCCAGCCGGTCGAACGGCTGTCGGTGGCCGGGGCCTTCGCGGCCCATGCCGGGATCGACCTGCTGGCCACGCTGCACCCCGATGGCGGCACCGACCGCGGCGGGCTGGCCGCGCAGGCCACCGCCGCCGGGATCAGGATCGCGCCCGACGACACCTGGTCCGACATCTTCAGCCGTGTGCTGGTCGAACGGGTCGAGCCGCATCTGGGCGTCGGCCGGGTGACGATCCTGGACCGATATCCCGCCGCCGAGGCCGCTCTGGCCCGCGCCTGCCCCGACGACCCGCGCGAGGCCGAGCGGTTCGAGGTCTATGCCTGCGGGGTGGAACTGGCCAACGGCTTCGGCGAGTTGACCGATCCCGACGAACAACGCCGCCGGTTCGAGGCCGAGATGGACGAGAAACAGCGCGTCCATGGCGAGCGCTATCCGCTGGACGAGGACTTCCTGGCCGCGCTGGCGTTCATGCCGCCCGCCTCTGGCATCGCGCTGGGCTTTGACCGGCTGGTGATGCTGGCCACCGCCGCGCCGCGCATTGATGATGTGCTCTGGGTTCCGGTCGCGTGACGGGCTCGGTTCGCGACGCGAGTGGTCAAGGCAAGCGAGGAACTCGACCTTAGGTGGGCCCTCACGCGCCGGTGCCAGGGTGCGCATGGCGCGGCACGGGTGCCTGCTGCTCCGGACTGGCCGGATGCCCTCTTTCCACATCATTGCCGTGGTCGGGGTGCGGGTCGCCAGGATCGGGCTGCCGTCCGGCTGGTGGTTCGCTGTTGTCGGAATCAGACGGTGGTGTGGAACGGATCGGTGAAGTGGCAGGGCGCGGACGTTGCCTCGGGCCGCAGCGCGGCCAGCGCGATCAGCGCGAAGGCGCCGGCCATTCCGCCAAGCCAGTAGGCGAGGGCTGATACCATGAACCCGGTGTCGAACATGATTGCCGCCACGGCGGCCGACAGACCCCCGGTCAGGATGGAACACAGAACGAACGCAACAGCCATCGACCACTCCTTGCTGACCGCGAGGATTCCCGGTGAATGGGGCGGGATTGCGGCACCGACAAGGAAACCCGATGACGGTTAACAAGCGGTTGACGGGGGCCGCCCACCGGCGGAAGGGCTTGCGGTGCGGCCGGAGCCCGGGCTAAACGGCAAGGGCCGGGCGATTAGCTCAGTTGGTAGAGCGCCTCGTTTACACCGAGGATGTCGGGAGTTCGAGTCTCTCATCGCCCACCACCCGGTGCGTCTTGATCCCGTCACCCGGCCTTGCGAGGTTGATCCGAACACCTGCGCAAGGAGTCGCCCATGTCCCGTCCGCTTGCCGAACTCATCGCCCAGGGCCGGGGTGCGGTGCCCGCCGATCTGGTGCTGACGGGCGGGCAGGTTCTGGACCTTGTGACCGGCGAGACCGTTCCGGGCGACGTGGCGATCTGCGGCGACACCATCGTGGGGATCGGCGCCGCCTACGAGGGGCGCGAGGTGATCGACGTCTCGGGGTTGACGCTGGTTCCGGGCTTCATCGACACGCATCTGCATATCGAAAGCTCGCTGGTCACGCCTTTCGAATTCGACCGCTGTGTGTGCCCCCGGGGTATCACGACCGCGATCTGCGACCCGCACGAGATCGCCAATGTGATCGGCGTGCCGGGGATCACCTATTTCCTGGACGCCGCGGCGCGCACGGTGATGGACATCCGCGTGAACCTGTCGTCCTGCGTGCCCTCGACCGAGATGGAGACCGCGGGCGCCCGGATCGGGGCCGGCGATCTGGCCGCGCTGATGGATCACCCCCGGGTGATCGGGCTGGCCGAGATGATGAACTATCCGGGTGTGCTGGCGGGTGATCCGGGCGTTCTGGCCAAGCTCGAGGCGTTCCGGGGGCGGCATGTCGACGGGCATGCGCCGCTGCTGTCGGGGCGTGATCTGAATGCCTATGTTGCCGCCGGAATCCGCACCGAGCACGAGGCAACCAGCGCCGAAGAGGCGAAGGAAAAGTTGCAGCGGGGGATGCGCGTGCTGATCCGCGAGGGGTCGGTCAGCAAGGACATGGCAGCCCTGCGCCCGCTGCTGAGCGAACGCACCGCGCCCTATATGTGCCTGTGTACCGATGACCGGAACCCGCTGGACATCGCGGAATACGGCCATCTCGACCACATGATCCGCTGGATGATCGGGCAGGGGAGCGACCCGCTGGCGGTCTACCGCGCGGCGTCGCTGTCGGCGGCCGAGGCTTTCGGGCTCAAGGATCGGGGGCTCGTGGCGCCGGGGCGCCGGGCCGATATCGTGGCGCTGCCCGATCTGGCCGAGTGCCGGGCGGAACTGGTGATCGCAGGCGGGCGGGTGGTGGACGACGCGGCCTTCGATGCGCGCAAGCAGATTGCGCCGGTGGGGCGCGGGTCGGTGCGCGCGCCTGCGCTGACCGCCGAAAGCTTTCGCGCTGCCGCCAATATCGCCGAAACCCATGTGATCGGCATCCTGCCCGGAAAGATCCTGACCGAGCACCTGGTCGAGGTGATCGCCCCGCAGGATGGTGAGAAACGCGCCGATCCCGCCCGCGATCTGGCCAAGATCGCGGTGGTGGAGCGGCACGGGATCAACGGCAATATCGCCGTCGGGTTCGTCCGGGGATTCGGCCTGGGGACGGGCGCCATCGCCTCGACCGTCTGTCACGACCACCACAACATCGTCGTGGTGGGGGTCGACGATGCCGATATGACCCTAGCCGCCGCGCGCCTGACCGAGATCGAGGGCGGATTCGTCGTGGTAGAGGGCGGCGCCGTGCTGGCGGAACTGGCCTTGCCGGTCGCCGGGCTGATGAGCCTGGAGCCGTTCGAGGCGGTCGAGGCGAGGCTTGAGCACCTGCGCGCCGCCGCCCGCAGCCTGGGCGTGACGCTGGAAGAACCCTTTCTGCAACTGGCCTTTCTGGCGCTGCCGGTGATTCCCGCGCTCAAGATCACGGACCGGGGACTGGTCGATGTCGAGCGGTTCGAACTCATCGGTTGAACGGCGTAGACGGGGCTCGATATTCGCGGTCCGAGGCGCTTGACGCGGACCATGGCCCCGCCTAAAAGGCTCCTCACGCCGGGCAAGCCCGGAAGGCGCTGCGGTTGTAGCTCAGTTGGTTAGAGTACCGGCCTGTCACGCCGGGGGTCGCGGGTTCGAGCCCCGTCAACCGCGCCACCGCCTTCCCGATCCGCCCAGCGCAATGCGCGGTTGTAGCTCAGTTGGTTAGAGTACCGGCCTGTCACGCCGGGGGTCGCGGGTTCGAGCCCCGTCAACCGCGCCACTTTCCCGAACGAACCGCCGGAGCGCCGATGGCCCGTTTCCTGGACGACCTGCCGCTTGCGCTGGCGATCGTGCTGGCGCTGAGCCTGGGGTTGGCGCCGTTCCTGCCCGAGCCGCATGTCTGGGAAAAGCTGAAGATGCTGGCAGCGGGCGAGTTGCGCCGGGGGATCGATGTCTTCGATCTTTGCCTGCACGGCGCGCCGTGGCTGTTGCTGCTGGCCAAGCTGGGGCGGATGGCGCTGCGGCGCTAGGGGGTGACACATCGTGCCGGGACGCGCCGGGCCCGGCCCGCGCTCAGCCCGAGAGCGCGGCGAGGATGCGGGCCCAGCTGCGGACCCCCTTGTGAAAGCTCTCGACGTCATATTTCTCGTTTGGCGAGTGGATCGCGTCATCGTCATGGGCAAAGCCGATCAGCATCGAATCCATGCCGAGAATCTTCTTGAAATGGCCCGCCACGGGAATCGAACCGCCACTGCCGATGAAGGCGGCGGGCTTCGGCCATTCCGCCGACAGCGCGGCGCGCGCCTTTTCGAAGGCGGGATCGTCGATCGCCATCTGCGCGGCGGGCGAGGCGCCGTGGCCGTGGAACTCGACCTCGCAATCGGGGGGCAGCATCGCGCGCACCATCGCGCGGAACGATTCGCGGATCTTCAACGGATCCTGGCGCCCGACGAGGCGAAAGCTGATCTTTGCCGAGGCCCGGGACGGCAGCACGGTCTTGAACCCCGCGCCTTCATAGCCCCCGGAAATCCCGTTCACCTCGCAGGTCGGGCGCGACCAGATCATTTCCAGCGGCGTGCGGCCGGTTTCGCCCGCGGGCTGCGACAGCCCGACCTCGCCGAGGAAGCGCCCGGCGTCGAAGCCGAGGCCCTGCCATTGCCGGGCGACTTCTTCGGGCAGTTCGGGCACGCCGTCGTAGAAGCCGGGGACCGTCACCCTGCCGTCGGCATCGTGCAGCGCCGCGATGATCCGGGCGAGCACGCGGATCGGATTCATCGCCGCGCCGCCATACATGCCGGAATGAAGGTCCTTCGAGGGGCCGGTGATCGTGACCTCTTCGCCCAGAAGTCCGCGCAACATTGTGACGATTCCGGGCGTTGTGTCGTCGAACAGGCCGGTATCGCAGATCAGCGCGATATCGGCCTTCAGCGCGTCGGCGTTCTCGTTCAGGAACGGCACCAGCGAGGGCGAGCCCGATTCCTCTTCGCCCTCGAAGAACATCGTAATCCGGGCGGGAAGGGTACCGTGAACCGCCTTCCAGGCCCGGCAGGCCTCGACAAAGGTCATCAACTGCCCCTTGTCGTCCGAGGCGCCACGGCCGCGGATAACCCGGCCGCGCGGGGTCTCTTCGATCGCGGGTTCGAACGGATCGCGGTGCCACAGCGCCAGCGGGTCGACGGGCTGCACGTCATAATGGCCGTAGAACAGCAGATGCGGGCCGGTCTCGCCGCCATGGCCCAGCACCATAGGGTGGCCGGGCGTCGCACAGGGCCGCGCGTCAAAGCCGATGGCGCGCAGATCCTCGGCCAGCCAGTCGGCCGCAGCGGCGCAGTCGGTCGCATGGGCCGGATCGGTCGAGATCGAGGGGATGCGCATCAACGCCATCAGCCGGTCGATCGCATGCGGCAGGTCGGCGTCGATTCGGGACAGGACGGCGTCGAGGGTCATGGGGCGGGCTCCGCTTCGGGCAAGGTCAGGGCAAGCCTAACAGGGGGGCGGGCGCTGTCCAGAGGGGTGGCGGGGGCCGTGGGGCCGCGCTAGGCTCGGGTACGAGCAGGTCGGTTTCGGAGGGTGAGATGCGGGCGCACAGGGCAGTCCTGGGGGCAATTGCGGTTTCGGTTTGCATGGGGGCCGCGCTGGCCGAGCCGCTTGACGGGCGGACGGCACGGGCGCAGCTTTTCGACCCGTCTGGGGTCGAGATCACGCTGATGCGGCACGATTTCCTGTCCGAGAAGGATCTGACCGCGCTCGAATTCGCCGCGCGGCAGCAGCAATATTACGGCGCCATCGCCGCGGCCCCCTCCGAAGGGCTGGTCTCGGAGGCCACCGTCGCAGCGGCGAACTACCATGATGTCGCGTCGGCGGGCGCCTCGGCCGTCAAGGCCTGCGATTCGGCTCGAAAGGGCGGCAAGCCTTGCGTGGTCGTTGCCGAAATCCGTCCGATCGGCTGGGAGCCGCGCCGGATCAGCCTCAGCGCGGCGGCCAGCGACGGGGTACGCAAGCAGTACCGCCCGGCCAAGGGCCGCAAGGCGATGGCCATCTCGTCCGGGACCGGCATCTGGGCCGTCGCGTCGGGACCGGAGGCCGAACGCGATGCGGTTGCAAGCTGCGCCCGGCAGTCGAAACGCGACGATTGCCGCGTGGTCATCGCCGATCGCTAGCCAGGTGTCCAGTTTGCCTGACAGCAATTATGTCAGTTTTCCTTGACAGAGGTCAAAGTCTGTCCATGCTGTGTGGCGGTAACAAAAGGAAGACGTGGGACGCGCGGACCACCCGAAAGGCGGAATCGCGCCGTATTCCAGATGCTGTGCGGCCTGGCAAGGCAGATGTTTCCGATCGGAACGCAGGGCGGGTGGAATGTGGCGATCGACCGCAAAAGATCGGTCAAATTCGCGCCATCCCGCTTAGACAGGCAGCGTTTTTCGACTAAGAAAGACGCGCAGGGAAAAGAGGAGCGGCGCCACAGCGCGATCCCGGGAGCGGGACACGCAAGACGCCATGGGTGGGCGCCGCGAGGCACCCGAACAAAACGGAGGACCCGGACGGCTCCCGCGCCGCGGGGAACGATCGCCGGGTGACCAGCGGCCCTTCGGGGCCCGAAAGCGAAGGAGAGACCCGGTGGATTATACCGCAGCACTGGACACGGCCATCAACCGGCTGCACGATGAAGGCCGCTACCGTACCTTCATCGACATCGCGCGCCGGAAGGGGAATTTCCCCGAGGCCGTCTGGAGCCGCCCCGATGGCGGCCGTCAGGACATCGTCGTGTGGTGCGGCAACGACTATCTCGGCATGGGCCAGCATCCGATCGTTCTGGACGCGATGCAGGATGCGCTGAGCGCCGCCGGCGCCGGGTCGGGCGGCACGCGCAACATCTCGGGCACCACGATCTATCACAAGCAGCTCGAGGCCGAACTCGCGGACCTGCACCAGAAGGAGGCCGCTCTTCTGTTCACCTCGGCCTACATGGCCAACGACGCGACGCTCTCGACGCTGCCGGTCCTGTTCCCGAACCTCGTGATCGTCTCGGACGAACTGAACCATGCCTCGATGATCCAGGGCATCCGCCGCGGCAATTGCGACAAGCACATCTTCCGCCACAACGATGTCGCGCATCTGCGCGAAATCCTTGAAAGGATCGAAAAGGGGCGGCCGATCCTGATCGCCTTCGAGTCGGTCTATTCGATGGACGGTGATTTCGGCCCGATCGAGGCGATCTGCGATCTGGCCGACGAGTTCGGCGCGCTGACCTATATCGACGAGGTGCATGCGGTCGGCATGTACGGCCCCCGCGGCGCGGGCGTGGCCGAGCGTGACAACCTGATGCACCGCATCGACATCATCAACGGCACGCTCGCCAAGGCCTATGGCGTGTTCGGCGGCTATGTCGCGGCCTCGGCCAAGATGTGCGACGCCGTGCGCTCTTATGCGCCGGGCTACATCTTCACCACCTCGCTGCCTCCCGCGGTTGCGGCCGGTGCTGCGGCTTCGGTGCGCTATCTCAAATCCGCCAGTTCGCTGCGCGAGAAGCACCAGGACCGCGCGCGCGTCCTCAAGGCCCGTTTCAAGGGGCTTGGGATGCCGGTCATCGACCACGGCAGCCATATCGTGCCGGTGATCGTCGGGGATCCGGTCCACACCAAGCTGATCTCGGACAGGCTGCTGGAATATTTCGGGATCTATGTGCAGCCGATCAACTTCCCCACGGTGCCCCGCGGTACCGAGCGGCTGCGCTTCACGCCCTCGCCGGTGCACACGCAAGAGCAGATGGATGTGCTGGTCCGCGCGATGGACGAGTACTGGTCGCACTGTGCGCTGAATCGCGCCGAGCTTACGGCCTGACACAGTTCTGCGGGTGCAGCGCTCCCGGGCTTGTGATAATGTTTGCAGAGAAGGACGGCGATTCCCGGGGATCGCCGTTCTACCTTGGGAAACAAAGGCAGGCACGGGGCGGTTTTTATGATCAGGCGCAGGCAGTCGCGCATTGCGGCTGAGGGCTCTCAAGGCATACCCAAAGGGTTCGACGCCTACGAACTGCGCCTCGGAGACGTCATGCGTGGCGAACGGGCGACGCTGGGCAAGTCGCTGCTTGACGTCCAGCGCGAGTTGAAGATTCGCGCCACCTACATCGCCGCCATCGAGAACGCCGATCCCACCGCCTTCGAGACACCGGGCTTTATCGCCGGTTACGTGCGATCCTATGCCCGTTATCTCGGGCTCGACCCGGAATGGGCTTATCGGCGGTTCTGCGAAGAGGGCAATTTCGCCACTGTCCACGGGATGAACGCGGCCGCGGCCGCGCCGAACGCGCCATCGCGCCGCAAGGGCACAGAAGGGCGCGATCCGCTGGCCGACCCGAACGCGATCTTCGTCCCGCGCGGCGAGGCATTCCTGTCCCGGATCGAGCCCGGGGCGATCGGCTCCCTGACCGTGCTTCTGGGGCTGATGGCGGTTCTGGGCTATGGCGGCTGGACGGTGTTGCAGCAGATCCAGCAGGTCAGGCTGTCGCCGCTGGATCAGCAGCCCGGGCTTCTGGCCGATGTGGATCCGCTGGCCGCCGCCGATCAGACCGTGATTGCCGAGGCGCCCGTCACCCCGCCGACGACCGAGGCGCTGGACCGCCTTTATCGTCCCCAGGCGTTGGACCGGCCTGTGATGGTCCCGCGCGACGGACCGATTGCCACGCTCGACCCCGGCGAGATCGGGGTTCTGGTTTCGGACCGCCCGGACAATCACCGCCTTGCCACGGCCGCGACCGCCGTCGCGCCGGAGGCCCAGCCCGGCATGCCCGCGCCCGTACAGGTCGTGGCCGCGGCGCGCCTGCCTGAACTGGCGATCATCGCCGCCCGGCCCGCCTGGGTGCGCGTGTCCGCCGCCGACGGATCGGTGCTGTTCGAAAAGATCCTCGACGCCGGCGAAAGCTATGTGCTGCCCGAAACCGACCAGGCGCCGACGCTGCGCGCGGGCAATTCGGGAGCGGTCTATTTTGCGGTGAATGGCCAGACCTACGGGCCCGCCGCGCCGGGGGCCCAGGTCGCCAAGAACATCGAATTGTCGGCCGATGCCCTGAAGGGGCGGTTCCAGCTGGCCGATGTCGCGGCCGATCCCGATCTTGCGGTTGCGCTGGCGCAGAACGAGGCTGGTGCCGGGTCGCAATGACGCGAGCGCGACAGGGCGCGCGTTGCGCAGAGCCCGGCAATCCTTTATCCATAATGCGAAACCAGCCTACGCCGGACAGGAAACCCCGATGTCTTTGCACGCAGCGCGCCCGTGGCGCCAAATTGACCGCCGCAAGTCCCGCCAGATCCATGTCGGCCCCGTCGCCGTAGGGGGGGATGCGCCGATCTCGGTCCAGACCATGACCAATACGGTCACGACCGACGTCAAGGGCACCATCGCGCAGGTTCTGCGCGCGGCCGAGGCAGGCGCCGACATCGTCCGCATCTCGGTGCCTGACGAGGCCAGTGCCCGCGCGCTGAAGGAGATCGTTGCCGAAAGCCCGGTGCCGATCGTGGCCGACATCCATTTCCACTACAAGCGCGGCATCGAGGCCGCCGAGGCGGGCGCCGCCTGCCTGCGCATCAACCCCGGCAATATCGGCGACGAGACCCGCGTGCGCGAGGTCATCAAGGCCGCCCGCGACCACGGCTGTTCCATGCGGATCGGCGTCAACGCCGGGTCGCTGGAAAAGCACCTGCTCGACAAGTATGGCGAGCCGTGCCCCGAAGCGATGGTCGAGAGCGCGCTGGAACATATCCGCATCCTCGAAGACAACGACTTCTTCGAGTTCAAGATCAGCGTCAAGGCGTCGGACGTGTTCCTCGCCGCAGCCGCCTACCAGGGCATCGCCGAGGTGACGGATGCGCCGATCCATCTGGGCATCACCGAGGCCGGCGGGTTCGTGTCGGGCACGATCAAGTCGGCGATCGGGCTTGGCAACCTGCTGTGGATGGGGATCGGCGACACGATCCGCGTGTCGCTGTCGGCGGACCCGGTCGAAGAGGTCAAGGTCGGTTACGAGATCCTCAAGGCGCTGGGCCTGCGCCACAGGGGCGTCAACATCATTTCCTGCCCGTCCTGCGCGCGGCAGGGTTTCGACGTGATCAAGACCGTCGAGGCCCTGGAAAAACGGCTGGAACACATCAAGACGCCGATGAGCCTGTCGATCATCGGTTGCGTGGTGAACGGCCCGGGCGAGGCACTGATGACGGATGTGGGCTTTACCGGGGGTGGGGCTGGCAACGGGATGGTCTATCTCGCAGGCAAGCAGGACCACCGCATCTCGAACGAAGAGATGGTCGACCACATCGTCGCGCAGGTTGAGAAGAAGGCCGCCGAGATCGAGGCGGCGCTTGCGGCATCAGGGGCCGAGGCGGCCGAGTAGCGCGCCGCCGCTTCAACGGGCAAAAAGATCTTGCCGTCAGGCCGGACAGGAAAACTGGACCCTTCCTGTCCGGGTTGATTCAGTCGCCGTTTGCGTCAGTTGGCCCGAACCTCGTCCACGATCCGGCGCATCCCCTCGAGCGGCATGTAGCCCCGCAGCATCTGCGTTTCGACCACGAAGGTCGGGGTGCCAGAAATCTGCAACCGCTGGGCAAGACCCTGGTTCTCGGCGATCACGGCATCGACCTCGGGCGCGTTCATACGGCCCATGATCGCCGCACTGTCCAGCCCCAGCGAGTCGCCCAGCGATTTCAGGCCGTCCTCGGTCACGTTGCCCCGGAAGGTGATCAGCGCGTCATGCACGCGCTTGTAGGCATCGCCCCCTGCCAGTTGCAGCGTCGCGATGGCAAAGCGCGAGGACAGCACCGACTGGTCGCCGAGGATCGGGAATTCCTTCACCACGAAGCGGATATTGCCGTCGCTCGACACGAGTTCCGCGACCTCGTCATGGGCCTTGCGGCAATAGCCGCAGCGATAGTCGATGAATTCGACCAGCGTGATATCGCCGTCGAGGTTGCCGCCTACCCAGGATTGGCCATCGCGGAACAGCGCGTCGGCATTGACCTGGACGAGGGCCACGTCATTTGCAGACTGCGCCTCGGCCTGGCGCTGTTCCAGCACGCCGATCGCCTCCATCAGCACTTCGGGATTGTCCATTAGGTAGCTGCGCACCTCGGCCCGGAACGCCTCGCGCTCGGCTGCGGTCATCGTGGCCACGTCGAAGGCCTGGGCGGGCAGCGCGAGGCCGAGGGTCATCAGGGCGGCGGCGGGCAGGCGGGTCATCGGTCAGTCTCCATCATGGGTTGTCCTTCTTCCAGCACATCCCGCGCGCGGGGCCAATGGCCAATTTCCCTTGCCTTGGTCAATTCTTGCGGCGCATGGCGGTCGCGATGGCGGCCAGCGCGGCCTCGGGCAGGTCGCCCCGGATGAGGGTTCGCTCGAACACATGGGCGGGCGGCGGGCCCAGGTCGAGATCACGCATGAGCCCGCGATTGGCGGCCAGCGCGGCGGCGATGGCGCGGTCGTCCATCCGCCGGGCCACCCCGGCGGGATCGAGGCCGAGTGCGCGGGCGATCCCATCGAGCGTGGCGGGGGCCGCATCGGGTGCGGCGAACAGCGCATCCTGCGCGCGCCGGTAGGCATCGGGCCCGGCAAGGACAAGGACCACACGCGCGAAACGGGCGGCCCGGTCGGCGCCCGGTGCGGGGGCATCCTTGACGATAAGGCGCAACCCGGGATCGCTGTCGGCCAGCGCCCGTGCGGCCGCCAGCGCCGGGCCGCAGGTCGCGCAGCCGTAATCGACGAAGGTTACAAGCGTTACGTCACCCGTCGGATTGCCGCCTGACCAGTCGGCGGGATCGTGGAACAGCGCCACCCGGTGCGCCTCGATCCGGGCGAGGTCGTCCGCGACGGCATCGGAGTAGCGGCGCGCCTCTGCGGCGGCCAGCGCCTCGTCGATCACCTCGGGATGGTCCAGCAGATAGGCCCGCACCTCGGCGCGGAACGCCGCCCTTTGCGCCGGATCAAGTCCAGCGGCATAGGCCGGCGCTGCAGCCAGCGCCAAACCAAGAGGAATCATCCGTCTCGCCTTCATTTCTTGCGGCGTCCTGCGTTCTCGGCTGCGGCCAGCACGTCCTGTGCCCGCAGCCAGCCCGGCGCGCCCCGCGGCAACAGCCCGGCCGCGCGCCGGGCGTGGACGGCGGCCGTGTCCATCCTGCCGCCGATCGCGTAGCGCTCCGCCGTGGCCAGCGAGGCCATGCCGTTGTTGCCCGCCCGCGCATAGGCGACCGACAGATCGCGCAGCATCCGCGGGTCGAACGGATCCCGGGCGCGTGCCTTTTCCAGCGCCGCCAGCGCCTGACGGTTGCCATTTGCCGTGTCGAGCGCGAGCAGCGCCCTTCCGTGGCCCGCGAGGATCAGCGGTTCGTTCGGGGCCAGCGCGACGGCGCGGGCATAGGCGTTCACCGCCGGACCGAAGCGTCGCGATTCAAGCAGGATCTGGCCCTTCAGTTCCTGCACGAAGGCGTCGTTCGGCCGCTGGGCTTCCAGCCGGGCCATCTCGGCCAGGGCCTTCTCGGTCGAGGGCGTGCGATGGTGGGCGATCGCGCGCCGCATCACGCCCACGTCCGATCCGTCGCGTGCGGCCTTGCGCAGGGTGTAGCGCGGGCTTTGCAGGAAGGCGCCCAGCTTGCCCTTGGCGCGGGCGAACCAGTATTCGGCGGCCGTGTCCATTGCAGCCTTGCCCCCATAGGCCGCGGCAAAGCCCTTGGCCGCGCGCAGCCGGTCGGCCGTCAGCGGGTGGGTGCGCACGTAAGGATCCTGCCGGGTGACGCTCAGCGCCTCCTGCCCGCGGAAAAGGTCGAGGACGTCCACCATCGCCTGCGGGTCGACGCCGGCCCGTGCCATGTAGCGCGCGCCCGCCTGGTCGGCCGAGGATTCCTCGGCCCGGGTATGAGCGAAGAACAGACGCTGCGCGGAAGACGAGGTGCCCATGGCCAGTCCGACGCCCGCTTCTGCATTGCCCGACGCCGCGACCGCCATCGACATCAACAACCCCATCGCCGCGGCCGAATTCGCGCCGCGCAGGTTCGCCAGTCGACGCGTGATGTGGCCATTCGCGATATGGGCCAGTTCGTGCGCGATCACCGCCTGGGCCTGTTGGGCGTTGTCGAGCCGCAGCAGAAGGCCCGAGTGGATCATCACCGTCTGCCCGTCGAGGACGAAGGCGTTCATCGTGTTGTCGTCGATCACCATCACCCGGATCGCCGAGGCACTGATCCCCGCCTCGGCGGCCAGCGGCCGGGTCAGCTGGCGCAGCGCGTATTCGATCTCGGCGTCGCGGATCAGGTTCTGCGCGCGGGCCGCAACAGGTGCCAGAACGGCAATGACGGCAAGTGCCAGCACAAGGAACACCCCGCACACACGGACCCGCCCGATGGCTGCCATTGACCTCGCCCCCCTGCGCTGGAAGAAAGCCCGCATGACGGGCACCCTAAGGAGACGGGCATGAGGGTTTCAAGCCGCGGCGATGTCGATCCCTTCATTGTGATGGACGTGATGGCTGCCGCCGCGCGTGCCGAGGCGCAAGGCGCCCGGATCATCCACATGGAGGTCGGCCAGCCCGGCACGCCCGCCCCCGCCGCTGCCCGCGCGGCCCTGGCGAAGGCGATGGAGGCGGGGCCGCTGGGCTATACGGTGGGTTTGGGCCTGCCTGCACTGCGCGCCCGCATCGCGCGGCTGTATGGCGAGTGGTATGGCGTCGACCTGAACCCAGAGCGGGTGGTGATCACGCCCGGGTCCTCGGGCGGTTTCACACTGGCCTTTACCTCGCTGTTCGACGTGGGCGCCCGGGTCGGGATCGGGGCGCCGGGCTATCCGTCCTACAAGGCGATCCTTCAGGCGCTGGGGCTGGAAACCGTGATGATCGGCACCGAGGCACAGCACCGGTTCCAGCCGGTGCCCGGGGACTTGCCCTCCAAACTGGACGGTCTGCTGGTGGCTTCGCCTGCCAATCCCACCGGCACGATGCTGGACCACGACGCGCTGGGCGCGCTGATCGGGGCCTGTGCGGACCGCGGGGCGGCCTTCATTTCGGACGAGATCTATCACGGCATCGAGTACGAACGCAAAGCGGTCACCGCGCTGGAAATCACCGATCAGACCTATGTCATCAACTCGTTCTCCAAGTATTTCTCGATGACGGGCTGGCGCGTCGGCTGGATGGTCGTGCCCGAGGATCACATCCGCCGGATCGAGCGGCTGGTGCAGAACCTGTTCATCTGCGCGCCGCACGCCTCCCAGGTCGTGGCGCTGGCCGCGCTTGATTGCACGGATGAATTGCAGGCGAACATGGAGGTCTACCGCCGGAACCGCGCGCTGATGATGGAGGGGCTGCCCAAGGCGGGCTTCGCCCGGATCGCGCCGCCCGATGGCGCCTTCTACGTCTATGCCGACGTGTCGGACCTGACCGATGACAGCCGCGCCTTTGCCGCCGAGATCCTTGAAAAGGCGGGCGTCGCGGTCACCCCGGGGCTGGATTTCGACCCGGTGCGAGGCAAGGGAACGTTGCGCTTTTCCTATGCGCGCTCGACCGCCGATATCGAGGAGGGCTTGGCCCGCCTCGCCCGGTTCATGGCGGCGCGCTGAGGTGGAGGAGGCCAGGAAGGGCATCCTTGCGATGGCGGGCGCCTGCGTGATCTGGGGCCTCTCGTCGATGTACTACAAGCTCCTGTCCCATGTGCCCCCGGAGGAGGTGCTGGGTCACCGCACGCTGTGGTCGCTGGTGTTCTTCGGGCTGGTGCTGGCCGGGCAGGGGCGGTTGGGCGAGCTTGGCCGGCTGATCGTCCGGCCGCGCGCCCTGGCGGCGGTGGCGCTGGCCGCGCTGATGATCTCGGCCAACTGGTTCCTGTTCATCCTGTCGATCCAGATCGGCCACGCGGTCGAGGCCTCGCTTGGCTACTACATCTTCCCGCTGGTCGCCGTGGCGCTGGGCTTTCTGTTTCTCGGCGAGAGGCATTCGGCCGGGAAATGGGCGGCCGTCGCGCTGGCCTGCGTGGCTGTCGGGGGGCTGACCTGGGGCCTTGGCGTCGCGCCCTGGATTTCGCTGGCGCTAGCCGGCACGTTCGGGGTTTACGGTCTGATCAAGCGGGGCCTGCCCGCGGGTCCGGTCGTCTCGGTGACCGCCGAGGTGCTGTTGCTGGCGCCGCTGGCCCTGGTCTGGCTTTGGGGCGTGCATGTGCACGGCTGGGCCGGGTTGACGGGCCGCAATCTGGGCGCCTTTGGCCATGACCTGTCGGACAGCCTGATGCTGATGGTCTCGGGGCCTCTGACGGCGACGCCGATGATCCTGTTCTCCTATGCCGCCAAACGGGTCAGCTATGCCACGGTGGGGCTGGTCGGCTACATCAACCCCACGCTGCAATTCCTTGTTGCAACGCTTGTTTTCCGCGAGGCGTTCACACAATGGCACGGGCTGGCCTTTGCCCTGATCTGGGCCGCGCTGGCGCTGTATTCGGCTGAAAGCCTGCGTCAGGAAAGAGCGGCGCGCAGGGCAGCCAGCAGCGCCGGAACGTCCGGCACGACGCGGACATAGTCGCGCAAGCTGGCGTCGGCAAAGCCCTCGGCGATGAAATGGTCGATCAGCGCGGTCAGCGGCGCCCAGAACCCGTCGGTCGACAGCAGGAAGATCGGCTTGACGTGCAGACCAAGCTGGCGCCAGGTCAGCACCTCAAAGAACTCGTCCAGCGACCCCGCGCCGCCCGGCAGGACCACGATCGCGTCCGAGTTCATGAACATGACCTTCTTGCGCTCGTGCATGTTCTCGGTGACGACGAAGGTGGTCAGGTCGCGCTTGCCCACCTCGCGATCGAACAGATGCACGGGGATCACCCCGAAGGTCTGGCCGCCGGCCGCCTGCGCGGACCGCGCCACGCGGCCCATCAGCCCCACGTCTCCGGCGCCGTAGACCAGCCGCCAGCCCGCCTCGGCCAGCGCGCGCCCGAACGCCTCGGCTTCGGCTGCATGGGCGGGGTCGCGGCCGTCGCGCGAGCCGCAGAAGACGCAGACGGAAGGAGGACGAGCGATCATGGGGGAGCTTTGACCGTGGGATTTCTGGACCCGTGATAACGGGGTTGCTATGGTCCCGCAAGCGCAAGGGGCGGCGCCGAGAGGAAGGGCCATGTCGGACGGCAAGCGGAAATGGGGCCTGTGGACCTGGATCCTGATCGGGGGCGAGATCCTGATCGTTCTGATGGTGCTGAACTGGTTTCTCAACCGGGACCGCGCGCGCGACACGCCCGCCCCGGTACAGGGTGTACCCGAGCAGGGTGCCCTGCCGCCGCAAGGGGCAGAGCAGGCCGCAATGCCCGCCCCCGCGGTCGGTTCCGACAATGATGCGACACTGCTGGCGGATGCCCCGGACAAGATGGCCGACGAGCCGCCCGCGGACCGGGCGGCGCAGACCGCAGAGGGCGATGCCCCGGCCACGCCTGAACCGGCCGCCGCGCTGCCAGAGCCCCCGGTCTTCGACCTCGTCCGCGTCGATCCCGGGGGGGCGGCTCTGGTGGCAGGCCGTGCCGAGCCCGGCAGCGCGGTGGTCCTGCTGATCGAGGGCCGCGAGGGCGCGCGTGCCGAGGTGGGCGCGGATGGAGCGTTCACGCTGTTTCTTGACCTGCCCTTGGCCAGCGTGCCCCGCGCCCTGTCCTTGCGAATGGATCTGGCGGACGGCCGCAGGATCGCCTCGTCCGCGACCGTGTTCCTTGCGCCCGACCCCGCTGGGGCCGAGATCGCCGCGCCTGCGCCGACTTCGGCAGAGCCGCCACCCGCCGTTCCGGGCGAGGATGTCCAGGACACGGTTGCAGCGACCGAGGGGGCCGGGGTCGAAACAGGCCCGGTCCCGTCCGCCGAGGCCGCCGCGGCGGATGCCGCGCCCGGCCTTCCGGCGGTGCTGCTGTCCGACGCGGGCGGCGTGCGCGTGCTGCAGGCGCCCGAGGGCGACCTGCCGCCCGGAAAGCCGGGTCTGCTGATCGAGGCGATCTCGTACGACGCCCGGGGGGCGGTCGTCCTTGCAGGCCGGGGCGAGGCCGGGGGGGCGCTGCGGCTCTATCTGGACAATGCCGCCGTCGCCGGGGCGCGGATCGATGCGGCGGGGCGCTGGCGCCAGCGCCTTGATGGCGTGGCGCCCGGCCTTTACACCCTGCGCGCCGATCTTGTTACGCCCGAGGGCGGCGTCGCCGCCCGGTTCGAAACCCCGTTCCAGCGCGAACCCGCCGAAGAGATCGCCGCCGCGGCATCCGAGGGGGACAAGGACGGCGCTGGCCGCGAGGCCGCGGCGCGCGTGATCACCGTGCAGCCGGGGTTTACCCTTTGGGGGATCGCCGACCGCGCCTATGGCAGCGGCTTTCAATACGTCAAGATCTTCAGCGCCAACCGCACACAGATCCGCGACCCCGACCTGATCTATCCCGGCCAGGTGTTCGACCTGCCCGAGTGACCTGGTCACTGGTCTTTCCCTGTCCCAGGCATTAGGTTTGTACGGTTTCCTGAACCGGACCCCAGCCATGCGCCGCGGACGCCGCCCCACGACAGCCGATCTTTCGCAACTCGACCGCAAGAGCGGCATGCGCACGATTCGCAAGGTCACGCCCTATCTCTGGCCCGAGGGGCAGGGATGGGTGAAACGGCGCGTCGTGCTGGCGCTTCTGGTGCTGGTCCTGGCCAAGGTTGTCGCTGTCATCACGCCCTTCTTCTACAAGGCGGCGGTGGATGCGTTGACGGGCGAGGCGCGCACCGACGCGATGTTCCTGGCCGTGGGCGCGGTGGGGCTGACCGTCGCCTATGGCATGGCGCGGCTGATGAATACCGGCTTTCAGCAGTTGCGCGACGCGATCTTTGCCCGCGTGGCGCAGCGGGCGTTGCGCCGCCTCGCGCTGGAAACCTTTACCCATATCCACCGGCTGAGCCTGCGCTACCACATCACCCGCAAGACCGGCGGGCTGTCGCGAATCATCGAACGGGGGGTGAAGGGGGTCGAGTTCCTCTTGCGGTTCCTCGTCTTCTCGATCGGTCCGCTGGTGATCGAGCTGGCCCTGGTCGGTGCAATCTTCTATTTTGCCTTCGGGTTCTGGTACCTGGCCGTCGTCGCGGTGACGATCGCGCTGTATGTCCAGTTCACCTTCAAGGTCACCGAATGGCGGGTGAAGATCCGCCGCGAGATGAACGACCAGGACACCGATGCCAACCAGAAGGCGATCGACAGTCTGCTGAACTTCGAGACCGTCAAGTATTTCGGCGCCGAGGCGCGCGAGGCCCAGCGCTATGACCGCGCCATGGAGGGTTACGAGGCGGCGGCGATCAAGACCTCGTATTCGCTGGCCTTCCTGAATTTCGGACAGGCGCTGCTGATCACCGGCGGGCTGATCGCGGTGATGGTGATGGCGGCCATGGGGGTGCAGGCGGGGCGGCTGACCGTGGGCGATTTCGTGATGGTCAACGCCTACATGATCCAGATCACCATGCCGCTGAATTTCCTGGGCACGGTCTACCGGGAAATCCGCCAGAGCCTGGTCGATATGGCCGAGATGTTCGACCTGCTCGAACAGCCCGCCGAGGTGGTGGACAAGCCCGGCGCGCAGGCGCTGCGGGTCACGGGCGGGACGGTCGCGTTCCGCGATGTGCGGTTCGGCTATGATCCCGACCGGGTGATCCTGCGGGGGGTGACGATCGAGGTTCCCGCCGGCCGCAAGGTCGCCATCGTGGGCCCGTCCGGGGCGGGCAAGTCGACCATCGGGCGGCTTCTGTTCCGGTTCTACGACGTCAGCGGCGGTGCGGTGCTGATCGACGGGCAGGACCTGCGCGAGGTGACGCAGGAGTCCTTGCACGCGCAGATCGGGGTCGTGCCGCAGGACACGGTGCTGTTCAACGACACGATCTATTACAACATCGCCTATGGCCGTCCCGGGGCCAGCCGCGACGAGATCGAGGCCGCGGCGCGCGCGGCCAAGATCCACGATTTCGTCGCGGGATTGCCCCGGGGCTATGACACGCTGGTGGGCGAGCGCGGGCTGAAGCTGTCGGGCGGCGAGAAGCAGCGCGTGGGGATCGCGCGCACGCTGCTGAAGAACCCGCCGATCCTGCTGCTGGACGAGGCGACCTCGGCGCTGGACAGCGAGACCGAGGCGGGCATCCAGGCCCAGCTCAAGGCGATGGGCGAGGGGCGCACGGTGATTGCCATCGCGCACCGGCTGTCCACCATCGTGGATGCCGACGAGATCGTGGTGCTGGAGGACGGCCGCGTGGTCGAGCGCGGATCGCACGAGGTTCTGGTCGCCCGGGCCGGACGCTATGCCGCGATGTGGCAGCGCCAGCAGGCGGGCGAGGACGAGGACGTGGAGGCGGCGTGAGGTGGATGCCCGGAAAGTGGCGTCGGCTTGGAGGCCAAATGCCGGCATTGTGCCTTTTTTTGCCAATGTGCTATTGATCAGAGATGGGCAAGTATACAATCAGACATGACAAGAATGAACCCAGAGGATTTTTCAGGGGCGATGGAAGGCTGGCTCTGGGCGTCACCGTTGGGGCATTGGGGGTCCTTCTTTCGTTTATCGTGTTTGAGTTCTTCTGGGGGCCTAGGAACCGATCGGAATACATTTCTGTTGCGCCTTTGATCATCTCGCTGCTTGTTGCAGGAGCTTCAACGTACTTTGCTGCTCATGCGCTTCTTGAGCAACGTAGGGCACGTGAAGCCGGAACGGATCCGGTCTTGATCGTGCATCTCGGCCAAAGATCTGATGCGAGGGAGTTGATTACCTTTAATGTGACAAACGTGGGTGCAGGCGCTGCGATAAATGTCCTTCTCGATGTTGATGAGCCCGAGGATGAAGAGAATGATCGTTCGAAGCGAAATTATCTACGTCATTTATTTAAGTCGCATCACCCAATCTCTGTTATCCTTCAGGGTAAATCTTTGGAGTTTGATTTCGCGTTGGGCTGGTTTCTGATGGGGCAAGGCTCGGTTGGCCAGATCGATAGGGAGCTCCCGGCGCATCCGCTTCCACCCTTTCAAGCGAGGCTTTCGTATGAAGATCTCGCGGGCGGGAAATACTGGAGCGAGTTTACTATCGACGTTCGCGAGTTGCGAGGGCTTGGGGCGAGTAAGTCTCCTCAAATGCGAATGGTTGCCGCCCTTGAGGCCATCGCAAGGAAAAAATAACACGCATGCCCGATTAAAGCGCACGCCCGCTCCATCCCGACTGTCTCTCACTCCGCCGCCCGCAATGGCCGTTCCGGGCCGGTGCTCTCCGCATCCGGCTCTGGGCCGTCCGGGGGCAACTCCGACCAAAGCAATTGGGGCGAGCCGACGCCGCGGGCGGCGTGGTTCAGCGCCAACTCGCGCGCGGCCGGGCTGTCGGGGCCGCCCATCGCCGCCCGGAACCGCCGGAACGAGCCGTAGACCCCCGCCCAGAACCATTCGCGGATCGCCAGCAGGGCGGGCGTGAAGACCAGCGTCAGGATCGTAGCGATCCCGAGGCCGAAGACCACGGCCGTCGCCAACTGCTTCCACCACAGCGCGGTCGGGCTGTCGACGGTATAGCCGCCGTTCAGGAAGTCGAAGCTGACCCCCAGCATCATCGACGCAAGCCCCGCCATGGTCGTGACCGTGGTCAGCAGCACGGGGCGCAGCCGCACCTCGACCGTGCGCACGATCGCCTCGATCCGCGGCATGTAGCGGGCGTATTCCTGGTAGGTGTCGATCAGCACGATGTTGTTGTTCACCACGATCCCGGCCAGCGCGACGATGCCGGTGCCGGTCATGATGATCGAGAAGGGCTGGCCCATCACGATCATCCCGATCAGCACGCCAGTCGAGGACAGGATCACCGCCAGCAGCACGAGGGTCGCGTTGTAGACGCTGTTGAACTGCGCCAGCAGGATGATGAACATCAGCCCCAGCGCCGCGCCGAAGGCCTTGGACAGGAAGGCCGAGCTTTCCGCCTGGTCCTCCTGGTCGCCGGTCCATTCCCAGGTGACGCCCGCGGGCAGGGGATCGGTCTGCAGCCATTCGGTCAGCACCGCAATCCGTTCGTTGGCGTTGATCGGCGCGCCGTCCGGGGTGGTCAGGCCGTCGGCCACTGCGGCCTTGATGTCGAAATAGCGCTTGCCGTCCACCCGGTTGATCCGGCCCACCTTTTCGACCGGCGTCCGGGTGATGAAATTGGCGAGTGGCACCAGCCCCTCGGACGTGCGCACCTTGAGCGTGTCGAGGGTGGACAGAAGCCGGTCCTGTTCGGGCAGGCGCACGCGGATGTCGATTTCCTCGTCCGAGGAGGGCACGCGCATCGTGTCGAGCAGGATACCGCGGGTGACGAGCTGGACCATCGCGCCCACGGTCGAGGCGCTGGCGCCAAAGCGGCCGGCGGCCTCGACATCGACGTCGATCTGCCAGTCGATCCCCGGCAGCGGCAGCGTGTCCTCGATGTCGCGCAGGCCTTCGGTCGCCTCGAACCTTTCGACCGCGGCCTCGGCGGCGGCGGTAAGGCTGTCCCAGTCGTCGCCCATCAGGCGCAGATGCACCGGCTTGGGCGAGGCGGGGCCCATCGCAAGATCGAGGATCTCGGCGCGGACGCCGGGGATCGCGGCGAGCCGTTCCATGATCCGGGCCAGCACGAGGTCGCCGTCGAGGTTGGGGATGTCGGCCCGATCCTCCCAGGGGATCAGTTCGATCTGGATCTGCCCGATTGTGTCGAGCGGCGGGCTGGCGCCTGCGGTGTTGGCGTTGAGGCCCCCTTCGCCGGCAAAGGCGAAGGCGTTGCGCACGCCCCGCTCGGCGAGCACGATCGCTTCGGCCTTGCGCACCAGGCTGTCCTTTTCGTCGAGCGAAAGGTTGCCGCGGGCGCGGACATAGACGATGGCCTGCTCGGGCTCGGATTCGACGAAGAACTCCACCCCGTTGTTGTGCTTGCCGTAATACATGAAGACGGCGACGACGATGCCCAGCACCGCCGCGACCGACACCAGCGGCATCACCGGGTTGCCGGCGATCGCATGGATGATGTGCCCGGCCGGCGTGCGCCTGTACCCCGCCTGCACCGGTTTCCTGCGGGGGATCTGCAGGGCGTTCACGGCGATCGAGCACAGCACCAGCGCGGCCATGAAAAGGATCACGCCGGGCAGGATGTCCACGAGCCCCGAAGCGCCGGGCGAGGCGGCCGGAAAGGCCGGGTTCAGGATCCGCATCGCGCCGAAGAATGTCAGGACAAGCGCGAAGGCCATCAGCCCCCCCCGCGCCCAGAGCGGCCAGGGCCGGACCCGGGCGGTGATCCGCCACAGGATGCGCGAGAACCGCCCGGCGACGCCCCCCACCACCGGCAGGTAGACAAGGGCCACCATCAGGCTGGCCGACAGCACGAAGATCAGCGTGATCGGCAGCATGCCCATGAACTCGCCCGGCACGCCCGGCCAGAACAGCATCGGCAGGAAGGCACACAGCGTCGTCGCGGTGGAACTCACCACCGGCCAGAACATCCGTTTCGCCGCCTCGGTGAAGGCGTGCATCGGCCCGGTGCCTTCGGAAATCCGCCGGTCGGCATATTCGACCACCACGATGGCGCCGTCGACAAGCATGCCCACGGCGAGGATCAACCCGAACATCACGATGTTCGATACCGCGACGTCCATGACGCCGAGCAGAACGAAGCAGAGCAGGAACGAGGTCGGGATCGCAAAGCCCACCAGCAGCGCCGAGCGCGTGCCGAGAAAGGCCAGCACCACGATCATCACCAGCGCAATGGCGGTCAGCACCGAGCCTTCGAGCTGGCGCACCATCGAGTCGACGGTGTGCGACTGGTCGTTCGAGGTGCCGACGATCACGGCGTCGCGCAGGTCGTCCGGCCAGGCGGCGCGCGCCGCCTCGACCTCGGCGCGGACCAGTGCCGAGGTGTCGATGATGTTGAAGCCCTTGCGCTTGACGATCTGCAGCGCGACCGTCGGTTCTCCGTTGAAGCGTGCGATCGAGGTGCGATCCTCGAAGGTCAGGCGAATCTCGGTCAGGTCGCCCAGGGTCACCACCCGGTCGCCGTTCACCTTGACCGGCAGCGCGTAGATATCCTGCACCTCGTCGAAGGACGACGGGATCTTGACGGAGAACGTGCCCTGCGGCGCGTCCACCTCGCCCGCCGCGATCAACTGGTTGTTGTTGCGGACCACCTCGATCAGTTCGCCCGCGGTGACGTTGTAGGATTCAAGCCGCAGCGGGTCGATGATGACCTCGACCATCTCGTCGCGGTGCCCGGCGAGCGCGACCTCGAGCACGGGTTCCAGCCCTTCCAGCCGGTCCTGCAGATCCTTGGCGACGCGCAGCAGCGTCCGCTCCGGCAGCGGGCCCGAGAGGTTCACGATGATGATCGGGAATTCCGAGAAGTTGATCTCGTTGATCGAGTATTTCTCGTAGCCGTCGGGGAATTTGGCCTCGGCGGTGTTCATCCGGTCGCGCACGTCGGCGATGATCTTGGTCTTGTCCCAGCCGAACTCGAATTCCAGGGCGATGCCCGCGTAATTCTCGCGCGCGGTGGCGGTCATCGAATCGAGCCCGTCGAGATCCGACAGCTCGGTCTCCATCGGCTTGATCAGCAGCTTCTCGGCGTCCTCGGCCGAGATCCCGGGAAAGGGGACCGAGATGAACAGCGCGGGGATCTCGATGTCGGGCTCGCCCTCTTTCGGCAGTTCGACATAGGCCAGCGTGCCCGCGAGGATCGACAGGATCACGAAGGCCACGACCATTCGGGCGCGGCTGGCGGCCCAGTCGATGAGGCCGGTCATTCGGCGGCCCCGCGATAGGTGACGGCCAGCGGCACGCCATCGGTGACGAATTCCTGCCCGACGACGATCACATCGGCCTCGTCCGGCAGGCCGGTGATCCAGAACCCGTCGGCCGTGTCGCGCAGAACCTCGACGGGGACGAAGCGCGCGGTGGCGTCGGCCTCGGCCAGTCGAAGGCCAAGCCGCCCGGCATCGTCGAGTGTCATGGCCGATTGCGGCACCAGATGCGCCGTCTGTCCCGCCGTGACGATCCCCATCTCGACGGTCTGGCCTGCGCGGATCTCGCCCGCTGTGTTGGCGATCTCGACCTCGACCCGGAAGGTGCGCGTGGCGGAATCGGCGGTGCGCGCGACATGGCTGACCCGGCCCGTCACTTCGCGCCCCGAGGCCAGCCGCCCGCCTGCCAGCGCGCCCAGCTCGACCCGGTCAAGCTGGGTTTCGGGGACATAGCCGACAAGCTGGATCGGGTCGAGCTGGATCACGGTGGCACACAGGGCGCCCGGCTGCATCAGCGCGCCGAGTTCGGCGGTGTCGTCGTCGATCAGGCCCGCGAAGGGGGCGGTGATGGTCAGCCGGTCGATTTCGGTATTTGCGATGGCGACATTCGCCTCGGCGGTGCGGATCGCGGTACGGGCCGCCTCGAGCCCGGCCTCGGCCGAGGCGAGCGCCGCCTCGGCGGCGGAGACCGCCGACTGCGTGCCCGCAACCCGGCTTTCCGAGGCGAAGCCCCCTTCGGACAGCGCGCGCGCGGCGCGGTCGTTGATCGCGGCCTCGGCGATCTGCGCCTGGGCGCGGGCGACGTTCGCCTGCGCCTCGGGCAGGCGGGCGAGGGACTCGGCATGCGCTGCCTCGGCCTGGGCCAGCGTCGCGGCGCGCGTGCCTGGATCGAGCCGGCACAGCACGTCGCCCTCGGCCACCGCGGTTCCCTTGGGCAGCGGTTCGGAGATCACCCGCCCGTTGGTTTCGGCGCGCACCTCGACCTGGCGGGCGGCCTCGGTTTCGCCGCGCACCAGCACCGCGCCCTGGACCGTCTCGGCCCGGATCCTCTGGACCACGACCGACACCCGGCGTTCTTGCTCGACGGATGGGGCCTCGGGCGCAGCGGCGGCGGGCTCGGCACCGGCAAAAGCCATGACGCGGTCGCGTTCCATCAGGAGGAAATAAAGGCTGAGTGTCACCAGCAGTGCGGTGAGCATGGGGATCCAACGCATACGGACTCTGCCTCTTGTGCCGGTGTTCCGCGTCGACCGCGTTCCGTCCCCGCGTCCGTAGCACCAAGAAATGGCCGGTTCGTGGGGCAATGCAAACGGGTGAACCAATTGGTTCAGATTATCGCCTATGCCACTTTGTTTCAAGCCTGCGCAGCACCGGCCCCCGGGGCTTGGCAATCCCGGGCGCACTGGGGTAAGAGGGTCGGAAAGCCAGACCGCGAGGCGCCTGAGCGAGGCAGCATGAGCAACCCCGAAAGTTTCATCGAGGAAGTCACCGAAGAGGTGCGCCGTGACCGGCTTTTCGCCTGGATGCGGCGCTATGGCTGGATCGCGGTATTGGCCGTGCTGCTGCTGGTGGGCGGCGCAAGCTGGCGGGAATGGCGCTCGGCGCAACAGCAGGCGGCCGCCGAGGCGCTGGGCGACGGCATCCTTTCGGCGCTGGACGCGGACGATGCCGCGGCGCGGGTCACGGCGCTGGAGGCATTACCTGCCACCGGCGAGGCCCGCGCACTTGTGACGCTGCTGGCCGCCGGAGAGTCGGGCGGTGACGCCGCCCCGGCGCTGCGGGCGATGGCGAACGACGCCGCGCTGCCCCTGCACTATACCCAGCTGGCCGCGCTCAAGCTGGTGATGATCGAGGGGAGCGCCGCCGACCCGGCGGCGCGGCTGGAAACGCTGGCGCCGCTTGCCGAACCCGGGCGGCCCTATCGCCCGCTCGCGCTGGAGCAGATGGCTCTGGCAGAAATCGATGCGGGCAACACCGAGGCCGCGCTTGGCCACCTGCGCGCACTTGTCGAGGATGCGGGGACCAGCGCGGGCTTGCGTCAGCGCGCCAGTCAGTTGATTGTGTCGCTCGGCGGCGGGGTCCAGGAGGGCTGATCGCCCGCCTTTGGTATTACGAGAGGGCTCGCGCGGTGAAACTCGTTTCTGCAATCGGAACCCTGGCGACGCTCGCGCTTCTGGCGGGCTGTAGCGAAAAGGAGCTGATCCTTCCGGGTGAACGGTTGGGCGTGCGCGAGGCGCTTGGTCTCGAGGATCCGCAGGCCGAGGCGGGAGAACAGGTTTCCACCGCACTCGCGCTGCCGCCCGCGGTTGCCCGTGCCGACCATCCGCAGCCCGGCGGCAGCGCCACCCACCTGACCGAACACGCGGCGCTCGCCGCGGTCCCGGCGCGCGTCTGGTCCGCCGATATCGGGCAGGGCAATACCCGCCGGCATCGGATCACGGCAAGCCCGGTGGTGGCCGGCGGCAAGGTTTTTGCGATGGATTCCCAGAGCCGGGTCACCGCGGTCACGACGGGCGGCGGGGTGCTCTGGTCGGCCGACCTGACCCCGCCCTCGGAACGCAAGGCCGACGCGTCGGGCGGCGGGCTGGCCTATGGCGACGGGCGGCTTTTCGCGACCACGGGATTCGGCGCGCTGGTAGCGCTTGACCCCGCGACCGGGGCCGAGTTGTGGACCCAGCGCACCGATGCGCCGGTGACGGGCGCGCCGGCCTATCGCGACGGGCTGGTCTATGTGGTCAGTCGCGACGCTCGCGCCTGGGCCGTGCGGGCCGAGGATGGCCGGGTGCAGTGGCAGTTGCCGGGCACGCCTGCGCCCTCGGGCATGGTGGGGGGTGCCGCGCCGGCGGTATCCGACCGTCTGGCGGTCTTTCCCATCGGGTCGGCCGAACTGGTGGCGACGCTGCGCCAGTCGGGCGTGCGGGTCTGGCAGGCATCGGTAGCAGGCCAGCGCCGGGGCTTCGTCTATGCCACGGTGACCGACATCATGGCCGACCCGGTGATCTCGGGGAACGTGCTTTACACCGGCAACCAGTCGGGCCGGGCGGTGGCGCTGGAGGCGAATTCCGGCGAACGGCTCTGGACCGCCGAAGAGGGCGCCTACGGCGCGGTGGTGCCAGTGGGCGGGTCGGTCTTCATGGTTTCCGACCAGGCACAGCTTGTGCGGCTGGATGCCGACACGGGCCAGACCATCTGGGCCGTCGACATGCCCTACTTCACCAAGGAAAAGCTCAAGCGACGCAAGGCGATCCATGCCCATTTCGGGCCGGTGCTGGCCGGCGGGCGGCTCTGGGTTGCCTCTGACGACGGGCTGATGCGTGCGTTCAGCCCCGAAAGCGGCGCGCTTGTCACCACGGTCGAGGTGCCGGGCGGTGCGGCGTCGCGGCCGGTGGTGGCGGGGGGCACGCTTTATGTCGTGTCCGACCGCGGGCAACTCCACGCTTTCCGCTGAGGCGGGATTGGTGTAGGCGGGCGGTTCGATCCGTCCGGAGTTGGGAAAGATGAGCTTTACCCTCGCCATCGTGGGCCGCCCGAACGTGGGCAAGTCCACGCTGTTCAACCGCCTTGTCGGCAAACGTCTGGCGCTGGTCGACGACCAGCCGGGCGTGACTCGTGACCTGCGCGAGGGCGAGGCGCGGCTGGGCGACCTGCGCTTCACCGTGATCGACACCGCGGGGCTGGAAGAGGCCACCGACGAAAGTCTTCAGGGCCGGATGCGCAAGCTGACCGAGAGGGCGGTCGGCATGGCGGATGCCTGCCTGTTTCTGATCGACGCGCGGGCGGGCGTTCTGCCCGCCGACGAAATCTTTGCCGAGATCCTGCGCCGCAAGTCGGCCCATGTCATCCTGGCCGCGAACAAGGCCGAAGGGGCGGCCTCGGACGCGGG
This sequence comes from Rhodovulum euryhalinum, assembly GCF_004342445.1. Taxonomy (GTDB): domain Bacteria; phylum Pseudomonadota; class Alphaproteobacteria; order Rhodobacterales; family Rhodobacteraceae; genus Rhodovulum; species Rhodovulum euryhalinum. The sequence continues at coordinate 198,316 of NZ_SLWW01000008.1, read as the reverse complement.
AGTGCTGGAGTGCTATGCGCTGGGGCTGGGCGATCCGGTGCGCATTTCGGCCGAGCATGGCGAGGGCATGGGCGATCTTTACGCCGCGCTTGCGCCCCTGGTGGAAGAGGCCGAGGCGCGCGAGATCGAGGAGGCCGCGCCCGAGACCGATGTCGACGTGCAGGACGACGACGAGGATACCGGCCCCCGCGTGCCGACCCGGGCCAAGCCGTTGCAGATCGCCGTGGTGGGCCGCCCGAACGCGGGCAAGTCCACGCTGGTCAATGCGATCCTCGGCGAGGACCGTTTGCTGACCGGCCCCGAGGCCGGGATCACCCGGGACGCGATCTCGGTGGTGCTGGACTGGCAGCAGACGCCGGTGCGGATCTTCGACACGGCGGGGATGCGCAAGAAGGCCAAGGTGCAGGACAAGGTCGAGAAGCTGTCGGTGGGCGATGCGCTGCGCGCGATCAAGTTCGCCGAGGTGGTGGTCGTGCTGCTGGACGGACAGGCGCCTTTCGAGACCCAGGACCTCAAGATCGCCGATCTGGCCGAGCGCGAGGGCCGCGCGGTCGTCGTCGCGGTGAACAAGTGGGATCTGGAAGAGGACCGGCAGGAAAAGCTGAAGGCGCTGAAAGAGGAATTCGCCCGCGCCCTGCCGCAACTGAGGGGTGCGCCGCTGGTGACGGTCTCGGCACTGACGGGCCGCGGGTTGGACAGGCTGCATGATGCGGTGATGTCGGCCTATGCGGTGTGGAACCGGCGTATCTCGACGGCACGGTTGAACCGCTGGCTTGCGGGCATGCTGGAACTGCACCCGCCGCCCGCGCCGGGCGGGCGCCGGATCAAGCTGCGCTACATGACCCAGGTCAAGACAAGGCCGCCGGGATTCGTGGTGATGGCGTCCAATCCCGAGAAGCTGCCGGAAAGCTATCGCCGCTACCTGGTGAACGGCCTGCGCGAGGATTTCGACATGCCGGGCACGCCAATCCGGCTGACCTTCCGCGCGCAGGGCGACCAGAACCCGTTCCGGACAAAGAAGAAAAAGACGCCCTCGCGGCTGCGCAAGCACTTGGGCAAGGGACCTTTGGGGGGCTAGGAGCAGACCCCGATCCGGGGCCTCTGCCGCCGGTGCCCGCGAGGCCCCGGTGCGGAGGCCAGGGCGGGGTCTGCCTTTGGTTCAGGTTGCCGCGCGGACCGTCAGGATCGCGATCAGCACCGCGCCCGCGATCGCCGCGAAGGCGACCAGTGGCGTCGTGGTCGCATTGGCCACGATCACGCCCACCAGCGCCCAGATCAGCGCGCCGCCATACTCCGGGGCGCGGTCCAGCGACACAAGCACCAAAGCCCCGGTCACCAGCGCGCCCGCCAGCGCGATCAGCGCCCAGACCACCGGGCCGAACAGAAGGCCGTAGCCGGCGCCCAGCAGGCCGACCGAGACCCAGCTTGCCGCGGTCAGCCAGCCTGCATAGACCGCGATCGGCGCCTGGCAGGTCCAGCGGTCGGTGAAGGGTGTCCGTGCCAGCGCCCAGAGCGCCATGGCCAGCATCCACCACAGCAGCACCGACGCCCAGATGGGCGAGAGTTGCGCCACCCCGATCCAGGCCGCGCCGGGCGCCAGCGACAGGATCAGCGGCAGGCGGGCGGGTTCCCACGCCTCGTCGCGGGCGCGCTTGAACAGGCCCACGCCCGCCGAGACCAGCAGCCAGACATAGATCAGCCCCCAGATCGAGAAGGCATAGCCCGCGGGTTGCACCGGCGGGTCGTCCTGCGGGACCGGGAACTGGCCGGGCTCGAAGCCCGAGAAGCCGCCCGACATCAGCGGCGATATCACGAAGAAGACCGTGGCGATGAAGACAAGGGCGGCCTTGACCGGGTCCATCAGGCCAGATCCCCCGATGCCGTCAGCGTGGTCCGGCCGCCGAGATACGGACCCAGCGCCTCGGGCAGCTTCACCGAGCCGTCTTCTTGTTGTCCGTTCTCCAGCACCGCGATCAGGCAGCGGCCCACGGCCACGCCCGAGCCGTTCAGGGTGTGGACGTAGTCCGGTTTGCCGCCACCCTCGGGGCGGAAGCGGGCGTTCATCCGGCGGGCCTGGAAATCGCCGCAGAGCGACACGGAGGAGATCTCGCGATAGGTGTTCTGGCCGGGCAGCCAGACCTCGATGTCGTGCGTCCGCCGCGCGCCGAAGCCCATGTCGCCGGTGCACAGGACGACCGTGCGATAGGGCAGGCCCAGCTTTTCGAGGATGCCCTGCGCGCAGCCCGTCATCCGGTCGAGTTCCGCGCGGCCCTGGTCGGGATGGACGATCGAGACCATCTCGACCTTCTCGAACTGGTGCTGGCGCAGCATGCCGCGTGTGTCCTTGCCCGCGCTGCCGGCCTCGGACCGGAAGCAGAGCGAATGGGCGGTCATCCGGCGGGGCAGGTCGGCCGCATCCAGGATCTCGCCCGCCACCGTGTTGGTCAGCGTCACCTCGGAGGTCGGGATCAGCCACCAGCCCTCGCGCGTCTGGTAGCTGTCCTCGCCGAATTTCGGCAATTGCCCGGTGCCATACATCATCTCGTCACGCACCAGCACGGGGGTGTTGACCTCGGTCAGGCCGTTCTCGGTAACGTGGGTGTCCAGCATGAACTGGGCCAGCGCCCGGTGGATTCGGGCGATGGCGCCCTTCAGCACTACGAAGCGCGCGCCAGAGAGTTTCGCGGCGGTCTCGAAATCCATCCCCGGCTGGACGCCGGCGAGGTCGAAATGCTCCCTCGGCGCGAAATCGAAGGCGCGGGGGCTGCCCCAGCGGTGGATCTCGACATTGTCATTTTCGTCGGCGCCGTCCGGCACGTCGTCGAGCGGCAGGTTGGGCAGGCGCATAAGGAGGTCGGCGAGGCGGGCATCCTCGGCGTGCGCCTCGTCCTCCAGCCGGGCGATCTCGTTCTTCTTCTCGGCCACCAGGGCACGCAGCCGCTCGAACCCGGCCTCGTCGCCCTTTGCCTTTGCCGCGCCCACGTCCTTCGAGGCGGTATTCCGCGCGGCCTGCGCCTCTTCTGCGGCCTGGATCTTCGACCGGCGCGCGGCGTCGATGGAAAGGATCTCGGCCGCGACCGGCGCGAGACCCCGGCGCGCGAGGGCAGCGTCAAAGGCGTCCGGATTCTCGCGGATGGCGCGGATGTCGTGCATGGGGAACTCCTCGACAGGGGCGGCTTGCGCGCTTTGCCCCCGTATGCCTCAGCCGCACGGGGTTTTGAACCGGGAATCGCTGTGCTCACTCGCCGCGCAGAAAGGCGGCGGTCGGCCGTGCGGCGGCGGTCCGGATCGGCCCGGCCCCGCTGACCCCGGCCGAGACCACGCCGACGACACGCCAACCCTGCGCCGTGCGGATCAGCACCGGCGCGCCGGATGTCCCCTGGGTGACCGTGCAGCCGAGCCCCAGAAGCCCGGCGGACTCGACGGCGACCGGGCAATTGGCGTGACGGCTGAGCGCGTTCAGCCGGTCGCGGCGATAGCCGATCACGTCGACCTTTGGCCCGACCGTTTCGGGCAGGGCCAGCGGGATCGGCCGAACCTCGTCGGACGGGATCGGCCCGGACAGCAGAATCAACGCAAGATCACCCTGCAAGGTCTTGGAATCCGGCCGCTTCCCGTGAACGTAACCCGGATGAAGGCGGATTGCGCGGGCGGTTCGGACCGCGGCAAAGCCATCGCGGTGCCAGCCCGCCACGAAATGCACCTGGCCCGGCCTGGCATTCCGGCCGCGAAGGGCGTGCAGGCAATGGGCCGCGGTCAGGACCGTGTCGGGGGTGATAAGCGTGCCGGTGCAGGTTCCGGCGGCGTCGAAGCCCGCGACGTTGACCCGGCCGATCGCCCGCCAGGCGCGGTGCTCGGCATCGCCAAGCATCACGGGTGCCGCGTCGCCCGATACGGCCGGTTGGGCAGCAAGACCTGCGGCAAGCAGCGCGAGGATGGCGAAAGTGCGTCTCATGCCCCTTGATATGCACCGGCCGAGCGCACATTCAAAGCGTCATGCCTTCGCCTTGCCAAGGCAGGGGTCACCGAATAGGGTGCCCCGCGACCAAGGAACCGGGCGGTCCTGCCGCCTGCCAACACGGGGAATCTCACGATGTTTGCAACGCCTGCCTTTGCGCAAGCGGCCGCGGGGGGCGGCGCCGGTGGCGCCTTCGCGTCTTTCATCCCTCTGATCCTGATCTTCGTGATCATGTATTTCCTGCTGATCCGGCCCCAGCAGAAAAAGATGAAGGAGCACAAGGCGATGGTCGAGTCGCTGCGCCGCGGCGACCAGATCGTGACGCAGGGCGGGCTGATCGGCAAGGTCTACAAGGTCAAGGACGAGTCCGAGATCGAGGTCGAGATCGCAGAGAATGTGCGCGTCCGCGTCGTGCGCCATACCATCGCGCAGGTCCTGAACAAGACCGAGCCGGCGGAGAAGGCGTAACCGCGCATGCTGCAGATCGCGCTTTGGAAACGGGCCACGATCTGGGCGATGGTCCTGATCGGGCTGGTGCTGGCCATGCCCAACCTGTTTTACGAGCGGGTGGAACGGCACAATGACGCCGTGCAGGCCATCGAGATCCAGGGTGCCACGCCGGAACTTGCGGCCGCGCGGGACGCGTGGCCCGGATGGTTGCCGAACGGGCTGGTCAATCTGGGGCTCGATCTGCGGGGCGGCGCGCATCTGCTGGCCGAGGTAAAGGTCTCGGACGTCTATGCCGACCGGATGGACGCGCTGTGGCCCGATGTGCGCGACGCATTGCGCGATGTGCGCGACGAGGTGGGGCCGATCCGGCGGGTCGATTCGCCGCCCGCCGAACTGCATGTTCGGCTGTCGCGCCCCGACGGCCTTGCCGCGGCGATCGAGGCGGCGCGCGCGCTTGCCCGGCCGACGGTCACGTTGACGGGTGTGGGCAGTTCCGACATCGAGGTGCGGGGCGCGGGCGATCTGCTGATCGTCCAGCTCTCCGAGGCCGAGCGGCTGGCAACGGACGACCGCACCATCCAGCAATCGCTGGAAATCGTGCGCCGCCGCGTCGACGAGGTCGGCACGCGCGAGCCGACGATCCAGCGCCAGGGCTCGAACCGCATCCTGATCCAGGTGCCCGGCATCGGTTCGGCCGAGGAACTCAAGGCGCTGATCGGTACCACGGCGCGGCTGACCTTCCATCCGGTCGTCTCGCGCACCGGGAACCCGAACGAGGCGCCGGGGGCGGGCAACGTCGTCTACCCCTCGATGGAGGATGAGGGCGTCTACTACGTGCTCGAAAAGGCCCCGGTGGTCTCGGGCGAGGAACTGACCGATGCGCAGCCCGCCTTTGACCAGAACGGCCTGCCCTCGGTCACCTTCCGTTTCAACCCCGCGGGCGCGCGCAAGTTCGGGCTGTACACGCAGGAAAACGTCGGCTCCCCCTTCGCGATCGTGCTGGATGACGAGGTGATCTCGGCCCCGGTGATCCGCGAGGCGATCCTGGGTGGCTCGGGTCAGATTACCGGCAATTTCACGGTCGAGGACTCGACCCAGCTTGCCGTTCTGCTGAGGGCGGGTGCGCTGCCGGCGGAACTGACCTTCCTTGAGGAACGCACCATTGGCCCGGAACTGGGCGCAGACAGCATCGAGGCGGGCAAGATCGCCAGCCTTGCCGCCTTTGCGGCGGTGCTTGTCTTCATGTGGGCAAGCTATGGGCTGTTCGGTTTCTTCGCCAACCTCGCGCTGATCGTCAACGTGGGCCTCATCTTCGGGCTTCTGTCGCTGATCGGGGCCACGCTGACGCTGCCCGGGATCGCGGGGATCGTGCTGACCATCGGCATGGCGGTCGATGCCAACGTGCTGGTGTTCGAGCGCATCCGCGAGGAACTCAAGACCGCCCGCGGCCCCGCCCGTGCCATCGAGCTTGGCTATGAAAAGGCGCTGTCGGCAATCTTCGACGCCAACATCACCACCTTCATCATCGCGGCGATCCTGTTCACGATGGGCTCGGGGCCGGTCAAGGGCTTTGCGGTGACGCTGGGTCTGGGCATCCTCACCTCGGTCTTCACCGCGATCTACGTGACGCGTCTGATGGTTGTGTTGTGGATGGAACGGCGCCGGCCCAAGACAATCACCGTGTGAGGGAGAGACCATGCGCCTGAAACTCGTGCCCTCGGAGACGAACTGGAACTTCTTCCGGTTCGCGTCGATCACCTTCGGCGCCTCGTTGGCTGCGATGGTGCTGTCGGTGGTGCTGTTCTTCCTGATGGGGCTTAATTTCGGCATCGACTTCCGCGGCGGCACCACGATCCGTACCGAAAGCACCCAAGCCGTCGATGTCGGCGTCTATCGCGACGCGCTGTCGCCGCTGAACCTCGGCGACGTGGCGATTTCCCAGGTGTTCGATCCGGGCTTTGGACCCGACCGGAACGTGGCCCAGATTCGCATCCAGGCCCAGGACGACGAGGCAAGCGTCACGCCCGAGACGATCAATGCGGTCGAGGCGGCGCTGATGGCGGTCGACCCGGCGATCACCTTTCCTTCGGTCGAAAGCGTCGGGCCCAAGGTCTCGGGCGAACTGATCCGCTCGGCGGTCATCGCGGTGTCGCTGGCGATGGGCGCGATGCTGGTCTACATCTGGCTGCGCTTCGAATGGCAGTTCTCGCTGGGTGCGGTCGCGGCGCTGATCCATGACCTGACGCTGACCATCGGCATCTTCGCGCTTCTCCAGATCAAGTTCGACCTCGCGATCATCGCGGCGCTGCTGACGATCGTCGGTTACTCGATCAACGACACCGTGGTGGTGTTCGACCGGGTGCGGGAAAACCTGCGCAAGTACAAGCGTATGGACCTGAAGGAATTGTTGAACCTTTCGATCAACGAGACGCTGTCGCGCACCACCATGACCTCGTTCACCACGCTTCTCGCGCTGTTTGCGCTGTTTGCGCTGGGCGGTGACGTGATCCGCGGATTTGTCTTCGCGATGATCTGGGGGATCTTCGTGGGCACGTATTCGTCGATCTATATGGCGTCGAACATTGTTCTGATGTTGGGGGTCAAGCGCGACTGGTCCAAGGACCAGGACGGCGGCGCGGGGACGCAATTCGCCAACGTGGATGCCTGAAGCAGCCGGGATCACCTCGGCGGTTCCCCTGCGCGGCTCCGGCTGATCCTCGCCGTCCTGCCTGGCAACGCCTGGTCTCGGGCAGTGGCGGCGGCAAGCGGTTTTCCCGCGCCGCCACCTGTGCCATCATCGGTGCTGCGATCCGCCCGGCCTGCCCGCCCTCGACTCAAAGGACCCGCCGATGCGACTCACGGAATTACGCCTGCCCGACGGGCTTCCGGTTGACGGCTACGGCCCGGGTTTCTTCCGCCTCGGCGGCCGTGTGCACGAGGGTGCGGTGATCGTCGCCGAGGGCGCGGCGCAGGCCTGGAACGGCGTCACTGACCCTGCGCCCCTCTTCGCGCTCGCGGGGCGTGCCGACATCCTTCTGGTGGGCACGGGCGATGCGCTTCTTCCCCTGCCGGCCGGCCTGCAGGCCCGCCTCGAAGAGTCCGGTCTCGGCGTCGAACTGATGGCAAGCCCGTCCGCGGCGCGCAGCTACAACGTCTTGCTCGCCGAAGGCCGCCGCGTTGCCGCCGCCCTTGTCCCGGTCTCGGCACACCCTGCCTGAGCCTTCTTCTTGGGCCAAATACTCCCGCGCGGAGCGCGCGCGGCCGCATGGCCGCGCCATGCCCGGGCGCCGGACACGCGGGCCGCCTGCGTCCTGCGCCGGCGGAGGGCAGGAGCGCGCCCTTTCCGGCTTTCCGGCTTCCCGCCGATCGGCTATGCCCAACCCCATGGAACTGGTGGTGGAAAACCTTGCCTGTGCCCGCGGCGGCGTGCCGGTGCTCGAGGGGGTGGACTTTTCCCTGTCCGCGGGTCGGGCGCTCCTGCTTCGCGGCCCGAACGGCATCGGCAAGACGACGCTCCTGCGCACCCTTGCGGGGCTTCAGCCGCCGCTTGCGGGCCGCGTCTCGGCCCCGCCCGAGGCGATGGCCTATGCCGCCCATGCCGACGGGCTCAAGGCCACCCTCACCGTCGAGGAGAACCTGCGCTTCTGGGCGCGGATCTTCGGCCAGCGGGGCATCGACCGCGCGCTCGACGAGTTCAACCTGCGCGATCTTGCCCCTCGCCAGGCGCAGAACCTCTCGGCCGGGCAGAAGCGGCGGCTGGGACTCGCCCGCCTGCTGGTCACCGGCCGCCCGATCTGGGTGCTGGACGAACCCACCGTCTCGCTCGACACCGCCTCGGTCGCGCTGTTCGGCCAGGCCGTCGCCCGGCACCTCGGCGCAGGCGGCGCGGCGGTGATCGCGACCCATATCCACCTGGGCTTCGAGGCCGAGGAACTGGACGTGACCCCCTTCAAGGCCCGGCCTCGGGCCATGGACCGCTTCGACGAGGTCTTCGCATGATCGCGCTCCTGACCCGCGATCTGGCGCTCGCGATCCGGGCGGGCGGGGGCTTCGGGCTGGGACTTGCGTTCTTCCTGATCGTCGTGGTGCTGGTCCCCTTCGGTGTCGGCCCCGAAAGCGCGATCCTCTCGGCCATCGCGCCCGGCATCCTGTGGGTGGGCGCGCTTCTGGCCTGCCTGCTGTCGCTCGACCGGATCTTCGCGCTCGATTTCGAGGATGGCTCGCTCGATCTCCTGGCCACCGCCCCGATCCCGCTGGAAGGCGTCGTGGCGATGAAGGCCGCGGCGCATTGGGTGACGACCGGCCTGCCGCTGACGCTGGCCGCGCCGGGTCTCGGGCTTCTGCTGAACCTCGACCCCGCGGCCTATGGCTGGCTCGTGCTGAGCCTTGGGCTGGGCACGCCCGCGCTCAGCATGATCGGCACCTTCGGCGCGGCGCTGACCGTGGGGCTGAAGCGGGGGGGGCTGCTGCTGTCGCTGCTGGTGCTGCCGCTCTACGTGCCGACGCTGATCTTCGGGGCGGAAACCGTGGGCCGGGGCGCAGCGGGGCTGGCCACCGCAACGCCCGTGCTGATGCTGGCGGGAATCACCCTGGCGGCGCTGGCACTTCTGCCCTTTGCCGCGGCTGCGGCGATCCGCATCAACCTGCGCTAGGGTTCACGCGCTATTCAGTTGAGACCGCGCACAAAGCCGACTAGGAAACGCTCATGTCGCTCTGGGAATACGCCAACCCTCAGAAATTCATGCGGACGTCGGGGGCTCTTCTGCCCTTCGTCTGGATCGCCACGGCGGCCTGCCTTGGCGTCGGCCTCGTCTGGGGCTTCTTTCTGACGCCCGAGGCCGAGAATTTCGGCTCGACGGTCAAGATCATCTACCTTCACGTGCCCGCCGCGATGATGGCGATCAACGCCTGGGTGATGATGCTGGTGACCTCGCTGATCTGGCTGATCCGCCGTCACCACGTCTCGGCGCTGGCCTCGCGCGCGGCGGCACCCATCGGGCTGACCATGACGGTCATCGCGCTGGTCACCGGCGCGATCTGGGGCGAGCCGATGTGGGGCACCTATTGGGCCTGGGATCCGCGGCTCACCTCGTTCCTGATCCTGTTCCTGTTCTACCTCGGCTATATCGCGCTGTGGGAGGCGATCGAGAACCCGGACGCGGCGGCCGACCTGACCTCGGTTCTGTGCATCGTCGGATCGGTCTTCGCGCTGCTCAGCCGCTATGCGGTCAATTTCTGGAACCAGGGGCTGCACCAGGGCGCGACGCTGTCGCTGGACAAGGAAGAGAACATCGCCAACGTCTACTGGCTGCCGCTGTTGATCTGCCTTGCGGGGTTCGTGCTGCTGTTCGTGGCACTCGTGCTGGTGCGTACGCGCACCGAGATCCGCGCCCGCCGGATCAAGGCGCTGGTCACGCGGGAGCGGATGGCATGATCCCTGATCTGGGAAAATATGCGGGGGCGGTTCTGTCCTCCTACGCGATCTCTGTGGTGCTGCTTGCCGGGCTGATCGCGCTGTCGCTGTGGCGTGGTGCAAGGGTCCGGCGCCAGTTGGACGAGATGGAATCCCGCAGGAAGACCGATGGCTGAAAAGAAACGTGTCTCGCCGCTGATGTTCCTGCCGCCGCTGATCTTCATCGGTCTGGCGGCGCTGTTCTTCGTGGGGGTCAGCCGCGATGACCCTAACGCGCTGCCCTCGACCCTCATCGGCAAGACGGCGCCAGCGCTTGCGTTGGAGCCGCTGGAGGGGGCGATCTTCGGCGATGCGGACCTGCGCGAGGGGGGCGTGACGCTGGTGAACTTCTGGGCCAGCTGGTGCGGGCCCTGCCGGGACGAGCATCCGGTACTCGAGGCGCTGGCCGACGAGGGCGTGACGATCTACGGCGTCAACTACAAGGACAAGCCGGAGAACGCGATCAGGTTCCTCGGCCAGCTTGGCAACCCCTATGCGGCCATCGCCGCCGATCCATCGGGCCGCACGGCGATCGAATGGGGGGTCTACGGGGTGCCGGAAACCTTCGTCGTGGACGGGCAGGGGCGCGTCGTGCTGCGCCACCCGGGGCCATTGAGCCCGGCGATCATCGAAGAGACTCTGCGCCCTGCGATCGAAAAGGCGGCCACGGGGAACTGATTGCTGGAAGCGCGGTCTGAGGGCACGCACGTTTCGCCGATCGGAGACAACTGTCGCTCCGCAAGAAAAACGCCCCCGTCGTCCGTACGGGGGCGTTCTCATTCCGGTGGCGGGCAGGCGTCAGGCCGTGCGGGCCAGGTCGCGCAGCACGTAGTGCAGCACGCCGCCATGCTCGACATATTCCTTCTCGATCGCGGTATCGATCCGGCATTTGAGCGTGATCGTCTTCGTGGTCCCGTCGCCGCAGGTGATCGTGCAGGGCACCTCGGCCAGCGGCTTCAGATCGCCCGCAAGCCCGTCGATCGAGAACGTCTCGTCGCCCTTGAGACCGAGCGTCCTGCGGGTGTCGCCGCCGGTGAACTCGAACGGGATCACGCCCATGCCGACGAGGTTCGAGCGGTGGATGCGCTCGAAGCTTTCGGCGATGACGGCCTTGACGCCCAGCAGCGCCGTGCCCTTGGCCGCCCAGTCGCGCGATGACCCCGCGCCGTATTGTTCGCCGCCGATCACGATCAGCGGCACGCCCTCGGCCTTCCACGCCATCGCCGCCTCGAAGATCGAGGTCTGGTTGCCGTCCGGGCCCAGCGTATAGCCGCCCTCGACACCTTGCAGCATCTCGTTGCGGATGCGGATGTTGGCGAACGTGCCGCGCATCATCACCTCGTGGTTGCCGCGCCGCGAGCCGTAGGAATTGAACTCGCGCACCGGAACCTGCCGTTCGACAAGATAGCGGCCGGCGGGCGTGGTGTCGCGGAACGACCCCGCGGGGCTGATGTGGTCGGTCGTGACCATGTCGCCGAGAATCGCCAGCGCGCGCGCGCCCTCCAGATCGCCGATCGCGCCGGGCGTGGCGCCCATGCCCTGGAAATAAGGTGGATTCTGGATGTAGGTCGAGGTCGGCGGCCAGTCGTAGGTCTGGCTGTCGGTGGTTTCCACCGCCTGCCATTTCTCGTCGCCCTTGAAGACATCGGCGTATTTCGACCGGAAGGCCTCGCGGGTGACGGTTTGCTCGACCAGATCGGCGATCTCCTTCTGGGTGGGCCAGATGTCCTTCATGTAGACATCCTTGCCGTCCCTGTCGGTGCCGATCGGCTCGCGGGTGAGGTCGATGTTCATGTCGCCCGCGATGGCGTAGACCACGACCAGCGGCGGCGAGGCGAGGTAGTTCGCGCGCACATCGGGTGAAATCCGGCCCTCGAAGTTGCGGTTGCCCGACAGCACCGAGGTGGCGATCAGGTCGTTGTCGTGGATGGTCTTCGAGATCTCCTCGGCCAGCGGCCCCGAGTTTCCGATGCAGGTGGTGCAGCCGTAGCCCACGAGGTTGAAGCCGATGGCGTCCAGATCCTCCTGCAGGTTCGCGGCCTCGAGATACTCGCTGACGACCTGGCTGCCTGGGGCGAGCGAGGTCTTGACCCAGGGCTTGCGGGTCAGGCCCAGCGCGCGGGCCTTGCGCGCCACCAGACCCGCCCCGATCATCACGTAGGGGTTCGAGGTGTTGGTGCAGGACGTGATCGAGGCGATCACCACCGAGCCATCGCGGATCTCGTAGTCCTGGCCTGCCACTTTCGCCGACTTGCGCGGGTCGACCATCGCGTCGGGGGCGGGCCCTTCGGAGGCCATGGCGGTGGCGGCCGCGCTTTCGTCCTCGCCGCGATACTCGGCGACGACGTTGAAGAAGCTCTCGGCCGCGCGGTCGAGCGGCGTATGGTCCTGGGGCCGCTTGGGCCCCGAGATCGCGGGCACCACGTCGCCCATGTCGAGTTCCAGCCTGTCGGTATAGACCGGCTCGTAATCGGGACCGCGCCAGAGACCGTTTTCCCTGGCATAGGCTTCGACCAGCGCGATGCGGCCCTCGTCGCGGCCCGTCTGGCGCAGGTAGCGCAGCGTCTCGTCGTCCACGGGGAAGAACCCGCAGGTGGCGCCGTATTCGGGGGCCATGTTGGCGATGGTCGCGCGGTCGGCCAGCGGCAGGTGGTCAAGGCCCGATCCATAGAATTCGACGAACTTGTTCACCACGCCCTTCTTGCGCAGCATCGCCACGACCTTGAGCACGAGGTCGGTGGCGGTCGTGCCCTCGACCATCCTGCCGGTCAGCTTGAAACCCACCACTTCGGGGATCAGCATCGACACGGGCTGGCCCAGCATGGCCGCCTCGGCCTCGATGCCGCCGACGCCCCAGCCCAGAACGCCGAGGCCATTGACCATCGTGGTGTGGCTGTCGGTACCGACCAGCGTGTCGGGATAGGCGACTGTTTCGCCGGTCTGGTCGGTGTCCGTCCAGACGGTCTGGGCAAGGTATTCCAGGTTCACCTGGTGGCAGATGCCGGTCCCCGGCGGCACCACGCGGAAATTGTCGAACGCATTCTGGCCCCATTTCAGGAAGGTATAGCGTTCGATGTTGCGCTCGTATTCCCGGTCGACGTTCATCTGGAAGGCGCGCGGGGTGCCGAACTCGTCGATCATCACGGAGTGGTCGATCACCAGGTCGACGGGGTTCAGCGGGTTGATCTTCTGTGGATCGCCCCCCAGCGCCTTGATCCCGTCGCGCATCGCGGCCAGATCCACGACCGCCGGAACGCCGGTGAAATCCTGCATCAGCACCCGGGCCGGGCGATAGGCGATCTCGCGCACGCTCTGGCCGCCATTCGCGGCCCAGTCGGAAAAGGCCCTGATGTCGTCCACCGTGACCGTCTTGCCATCCTCGAAGCGCAGGAGGTTTTCCAGAACCACCTTGAGCGCGGCGGGCAGGCGGGCGAAATCGCCCAGCCCCGCGGCCTCGGCCGCCGGGATCGAATAATAGGCATAGGTCGCGCCGCCGGCGGTCAGCGTGCGGCGGGTCTTGGCGGTGTCCTGTCCAACGGTGATCGGCATCTGGGGTCGGCCTCCATGGCTGAAGCGCATCTCTCGCGCACGCTCTTGCCCTAACGGCCGTTGGCGATCAAGAGGGTGCGGTATTTTTATGTATACTACGGTGCACTGAAGATCCAGCCCCGGCGGCGGATGCGCACGCTGCACTCCCGAATCCTTGATTGGCAGCGGAGGGGTGGGTTCTGTAGGAAGGTCGGGCACGGGGACAACAGGGCGGGGACCATGCGAGCTTTCATCACGGTGCTGATCTCGGTCTGGCTGGCGCTTTCGGGCATGGCCAGGGCCGACAACGGACCGGTGGTGGTGGAACTCTTCACGTCGCAGGGATGTTCGTCCTGCCCGCCCGCGGATGCGCTGATGGCAGAGCTGGCCAAGCGCGAGGACGTCATCCCGTTGGCGCTGCACGTGGATTACTGGGACTATATCGGCTGGAAGGATGTCTTTGCCGACCCCGCATTTACCCGCCGCCAGAAAGCCTATGCCCGCGCCGCCGGACAGCGGTCGGTCTATACACCGCAGATGGTGGTCGGCGGGCAAGATCACGTGGTCGGCTATCGCCCGATGGACCTGGCCCGGCTGATCGAGGCACATCACGGTATGGCGAGCCCGGTGACCCTGACGATGGAGCGCGACGGGGACACCGTGACGATCAGTGCCCGCTCGGATACGGCCTTCGAGGAAGATGCGGTGCTGCAGGTGGTACGCTACAAGCCGACGCAGGAGGTCGAGATCACCCGTGGCGAAAATGCGGGGCATACGTTTCACTATGCCAACATCGTAGATGTCTGGAAGGCGGTGGCGCGCTGGGACGGAGCGAAGCCGCTGGTCGTGACGGTGCAGACCGAGGGCGAGCAGCCGATCGTGGCGCTGGTGCAGAGGGCCGGGCCGGGCCGCATCCTGGCTGCGGCGCGGCTGCGCTAGGGGCGGGGCGGCGTTCGTTTCCCGGAAGCGGCGTTTGCGGAACGACGGCGCCGGGTCTCGAAGAGCCTCTTTCGATCTTTGCGCGCGGGTTGTCGCCAGAATTACGGTTGGCGCGGGGTGGTGTTCCGGTTCAGCGAAGGCGTGCGTTCGGGGGGCCGCCAGTATGTGTTGAAAGCGGGATCTCTTCTGGTCACTGCCCCGGATCCATCGGCCGGACCCGGCGCCGCGTGGCCTGAGCCGCCGACTATTGGCCCGCCTGCTGGCGTTGCCCCTGCCATGCGCGCGCCGGAACTCGTCTCGCGGGGCGGACGTGCAGCGCGTGCCGACGGCTGCGAGCACACCGGTGCTACTTGGATGCCGGTGCTTTCAGCCTGATCTCGCCCGCAGCTTCCAGTCCGCGGAGCGCCGCGGTGATCTCGGACATGGCGGCCTCGGCCTCTTCCGCCGCCGGGGTGCCACGTTCCGAGATCTCGTCGCGCAACTGCGCGGCCATGCGTTGGGACATGTTCGACAGGATGAAGTCTACCGTGACCTGGGTCTTTTCGTCTGCGCCCGCCATCGCGGTGATGAGGGTCGGCTGATCAACGGTACGGGTCAGCGCCTGCACGTCGAGCGGCGCGAGCCGGTCGGGGATGTCGGCAAATGTGAAGACCGCGCGACGCACGCGATCGGCAAGGTCGGCATCGGTTTCGGCCAGGCCCTGCAGGACGTCGTCGCGGGTGGCCGCGGGCGCGGCATCGAGGATCGCGCCCATGCGTTTCTCGGCCGGCGTCTCGAAGGCGCGCACCGGGGCGTCAAGCACGCGGTGGGCCAGCGCGTCGCCGATTCGCGCGATGGCAGCCGGGGGGACGGTGGAGGTGCGCGAAATCGCAAAGGCGATGCGCCGGGCCTCGGCGCCGGGCATCTGGCCGAGAGCCGCGGCCGAGATCTGGCTGGGCAGCTTGGCCAGGACGATGGCGGCGACCTCGGGGCTTTCGCCGAGCAGCAGTTCGGCCAGCTTCTTTGGTTCCTGTTCGGACAGCACGCTCCACGGATCGGTCGGATGGTCGCCCGCGTGCTGGGCCTGCAGGGCGGCCGCGGCCTCGGGACTGAGGTGCTCGCCCAGAAGCTCGATCGCGCCGTCGATGCCGCCGGGGAAGGCGAGGCCTGCCTGTTCCAGTTCTGCGACGAATTCCGAAACGACCGCCTCCAGCGTCGGAGCATCGATATAGCGGAGCGCCGCGATTTCGTCCGCGAGGGTTGTCTGAAGCGACGCGGGCAATTGATTGAGCGGAAGGCTGATTCCCTCGCTGAGCAAGAGGCGCACGATGATCGCGGCCTTCCTGCGGCGGGTCAGGCCGGCGGCCGAGCGGACATGGCCTTGGGGGGTGTGGGCGAGGCTGTTCACGCGCTCCTCCGTCTGCAACGATGTCACCTTGGACATCGGGCGTTAAGGTGGGGTTAGCGGGTGCGCCTCGGCGCCGACGAAAAAGCGGCGCAGGCCGGAGCCGCGCCGCAGGATTTTCCGGATGTCCGCCGGATCAGCTGGTCGACTGGGTCACGCAGGTGCCCGTCGCCGCATCGAAGCTCTGGCCGTCTGCACACTGGCTTGCGTTGATCTTCTTCTCCCAGCCACATTCGGCGGCCACGAGGGTCGGGGCGAGCGCAAGAACGGCCGCCGAGAGGATGGTCTTGAGGGTCATCGGTGCATCTCCCTGGTGAGGTGTGACACAAGGTAGCACGGTTTTCCCGATTTCCAAACTCACGCGAATGTCAGGCCAGGATGGCGCCCCTGCCTGCCGGTCTCTCAGGCGGTTTCGCCAAAGACGCGGGCGAAGATCGTGTCCACGTGCTTGGTGTGATAGCCGAGGTCGAACTTCTCCTCGATCTCGGCCGGGCTGAGCGCGGCGGTCACGTCGGGGTCGGCCAGCAGCTCCTGCTTGAAGTCCTTGCCCTGTTCCCAGACCTTCATGGCGTTGCGCTGTACCAGCCGATAGGAATCCTCGCGCGAGACACCGGCTTGGGTCAGCGCCAGCAGCACCCGCTGGGACATGACCAGTCCCTTGAATTTGTTCATGTTGTTCAGCATGGTTTCGGGGTAGATCACCAGCTTGTCGATCACGCCCGCCAGCCGGTTCAGCGCGAAATCCAGGGTCACGGTGGCGTCGGGGGCAATGCCACGCTCGACCGAGCTGTGCGAGATGTCGCGCTCGTGCCAGAGGGCGACGTTCTCGAGTGCCGGGATCACGCAGGCGCGCACCAGCCGCGCCAGCCCGGTCAGGTTCTCGGTCAGCACCGGGTTGCGCTTGTGCGGCATGGCGGAACTGCCCTTCTGGCCGGCCGAGAAGAATTCCTCGGCCTCCAGGACCTCGGTGCGCTGCATGTGGCGAATCTCGATGGCGACGTTCTCGATCGAACTTGCGATGACGCCCAGCGTGGCGAAGAACATCGCGTGGCGGTCGCGCGGGATGACCTGGGTCGAGATCGGCTCGGGTGTCAGGCCCAGCATCTTGCAGACATGCTCCTCGACGCGCGGGTCGATGTTGGCGAAGGTGCCGACCGCGCCGGATATGGCGCCGGTGGCGATCTCCGCCCGAGCCGCCGCCAGACGCCGCTTGTTGCGGTCCATCTCGGCGTAGAAGCGGGCGAAGGTGAGCCCCATCGTGGTCGGTTCGGCATGGATGCCGTGGCTGCGGCCGATCCGGACCGTGTCCTTGTGTTCGTAGGCGCGGCGCTTCAGGGCGGCCAGAACCTTGTCGATATCGGCCAGAAGGATGTCGGCGGCGCGGGCCATCTGCACGTTCAGGCAGGTGTCCAGCACGTCCGACGAGGTCATGCCCTGGTGGACGAAGCGGGCCTCGTCGGCGCCGACATGTTCGGCCAGATGGGTCAGGAAGGCGATCACGTCATGTTTGGTCACCGCCTCGATCTCGTCGATGCGGGCGACGTCGAACTCGACGTCCTTCGCCTTCCACACCGCTTCGGCGTTCGCCTTCGGGATCACGCCAAGCTCGGCCATCGCGTCGCAGGCGTGCGCCTCGATCTCGAACCAGATGCGGAACCGGGTGGAGGGGTCCCAGATGGCGGTCATTTCGGGGCGGGCATAGCGGGGGATCATGGGCGGCGCCTTCGCTTGGACGGGATTGCGGGGTCTGATACCCGTTGGGGCAGGGCGCGGCAAGCATTGGGGGGCAGGGTGCCGGATCTGGGCGAGTTCGAGGGGGCTTGGCGGCTGGTGCGGGTGATCGAGGACGCCCGGGCGGGCCAGACCGCAACCTTCGAGGGGCGGGCGGTGTTCAACCGGTCCGGCGATGGGCTGTACTATGCCGAACACGGTATCCTTCGGTTGCCGGGGCAGGCCCCGATGACGGCCGAACGCCGCTATCTGTGGCGGCCTGCCGGGGCCGGGATCGAGGTCTGCTTCGAGGATGGGCGGTTCTTTCATGCGATCGCGTCGGGACCGCGGGCCGAGGCGCATCACGATTGCCCGCCCGACCGCTATGCGGTCGCCTATGATTTCGGTGGCTGGCCCGCCTGGTCCTGCCGCTGGCGCGTCATCGGACCGCGCAAGGACTATGCAATGGCCTCGTCCTACGCGCGGCTCGGGGCTTGCGCGGCGGACGGCGCTGGGGTAGAAGAAACGTCAACCATCTGAACGGGAGTGACCGACATGGCCCTGGCCCTGACCGACAAGGTTCTTGCCGAAACCCTGCTGCCCGAGCGTGGGCTGGCACTGCGCGTCAGGCAGGCGCTCCTGGTGATTGCCGGGATCGCCCTGCTTGCGCTGGCAGCCAAGATCAAGGTGCCGATGTGGCCGGTGCCGATCACCATGGGCACCTTCGCGGTGCTGACCATCGGCGCGGCCTATGGCCCGCGTCTGGGTCTTGCCACGATCCTCGGCTACATGCTGGTGGGCGCGCTTGGCTTCGACGTCTTCGCGGGCTCGAGCGCCGAGGTGGCGGGGCTGACCTACATGATGGGCTCGACTGGTGGCTATCTCGTCGGCTACGTGCTGGCCGTGATCGCGCTGGGGTTTGCAGCCCGCGCCGGGTGGGACCGCTCGATGGGCCGCATGGCGCTGGCGATGCTGGCGGGCAACGTGCTGATCTACCTTCCCGGTCTGCTCTGGCTTGGCCAGCTTTACGGCTGGGACCAGCCGATCCTCGCCTGGGGCCTGACGCCCTTCCTGATCGGCGACGCGCTGAAGCTTGGTCTTGCCGCTCTGCTGATCCCGGGGCTCTGGGCGCTGATCGGCCGCGCCCGCGGCTGATCGCTTCCGATCGAATTGCAGAGGGGCGTGGCCGACCGGGCCGCGCCCCTTTTGCGTTGCGCGGTTGGCGGGCGGTCCGCCATGAGTATTTGGACCAAGAAGAAGGCGCTGCCGTTCCTCGATCTTCCGTCTGGTCGGGGATATCCCCGACGGAGGCCCGATCCGCCGGGCGGGCCAAGGGCGCGGGATCAGGCCAGGTCGGTTTCGATCCGGGCGGCGCGTTCAAGCGTCTGGTGTACCGGGCAGCGGTCGGCGATCTCGATCAGCCGGTCGCGCTGGTCCTTGTCGAGATCGCCGGCCAGCCGGATCGCGCGGCGGAACAGGTCGACCTTCTGTCCGCTGCGCGCCTCGGCGTCCTGGGCGTGAACCTTGTCGTGGGTGACGTCGACCTGGACGCCGTCCAGCGGCCAGCCCTTGCGGCGGGCATACATCCGGATCGTCATCGAGGTGCAGGCGCCGAGTGCCGCGGCCAGAAGCCCGTAGGGCGACAGCCCCCGGTCGGTGCCGCCGTAGGAGTCGGGCTCGTCCGCGGTCAGGTGGTGGCGGCCCGAGGTGACGTCCTGCTGAAAGCCCGCGGGGTCGGCCTCGGTCACGCGGACCACGCCCTCGGGGGCGCCAGGCGGCGGGGCGGGGTCGTGCAGATCGAGGTAGCGCGCGGCCCAGGCCGCGATCACCCCTGCGGCGTAATCGGCATCTTCGGGACGCGAGATCAGGTGGTCGGCGCTGTCGAGGGTGACGAAGCTCTTGGGGTGTTTCGCATGGGTGAAGATTTCGGTCGCATTGCCGATGCCCACGACCTCGTCCCGGGGGGCATGCATCACCAGCAGCGCGCGGTTCAGGCGGGCAAGGGCGTCCACAAGCGATTCGCGCGCCACGTCCGTGAGGAAATCTGCGCCGATCCGCACCGGGCGTCCGCCGAGCAAGACCTCGCGCACGCCATCGGGCCCGGGGTCTGTGGCCGACAGGTGGCGGGTGACATGCTCGGGGTCGAAGGGGGCGCCGAGGGTGACGACGGCGCGCGCGCTTTCGATTTCGCGCGCCGCCTTCAGGACTGCGGCGCCGCCCAGCGAATGGCCGATCAGCAGGCCCGGGGCGAGCCCCATCCCCGTCATGTGGCCCGCTGCGGCGACAAGGTCGGCGACATTGGTGGTGAAGGTCGTGTTCTCGAACTCGCCCTCGGAATGGCCGAGCCCGGTGAAGTCGAACCGGAGCACCGCGAAGCCCAGCGCGGTCAGCCGCCGGGAAATGCGGCGGGCGGCGTGGATATCCTTGCCGCAGGTAAAGCAATGGGCGAACAGCGCGGCCGCGCGTGGTGCACCCTCGGGGCGGTCGAGCCGGGCGGCCAGCCGGTGGCCGTCGTGACCCGTGAAGTTGATCTTCTCCATCTGCGCTCCTTTCCCTTGCGCTGGGTTCAGACTGGGGGCGGGACGACCCGGGGACAAGGCCCGGGCGCGGGGATGTGAGGCATGGTGGCCCGGCCCGTCGGCATGGCTCCGCCCGGCGCGTGGCCGCAACGAGAAAGGGGCGCCCGCGGGCGCCCCTTGTGGTCGTGCCTGTTCCCGAAAGCCGGGATCAGCAGCTGTAGTACATCTTGAACTCGACCGGGTGCGGAGTGTGTTCGAAGGCGTAGACCTCTTCCCACTTGAGTTCCATGTAACCCGCGATCTGGTCCTTGGTGAACACGTCGCCTGCGAGCAGGAAGTCGTGATCCTTCGCGAGGCTGTCCAGCGCTTCGCGCAAGGACGCGCAGACGGTGGGGATGCCTTCCAGTTCCTCGGGCGGCAGGTCGTAAAGGTTCTTGTCCATCGCCTCGCCCGGATCGATCTTGTTCTTGATCCCGTCGAGACCGGCCATCAGCAGTGCCGAGAAGCACAGGTAGGGGTTCGCCGACGGGTCGGGGAAGCGGGCCTCGACACGCTTGGCCTTGGGCGATTCCGTCCACGGGATCCGGATGCAGCCCGAGCGGTTGCGGGCCGAGTAGGCGCGCAGCACTGGGGCCTCGAAGCCCGGGATCAGCCGCTTGTAGGAGTTGGTGGACGGGTTGGTGAAGGCGTTCAGCGTCTTGGCGTGCTTCAGCAGGCCGCCGATGTACCACAGCGCCTCCTGGGACAGGTCGGCATACTTGTCGCCCGCAAACAGCGGCTTGCCGTCCTTCCAGATCGACATGTTGCAGTGCATGCCCGAGCCGTTGTCGCCCGCCATCGGCTTGGGCATGAAGGTCGCCGTCTTGCCATAGGCCTGGGCCACGTTGTGGATGACGTACTTGTATTTCTGCAGGTTGTCGGCCTGTTTTTTCAGGCTGTCGAAGATCATCCCCAGTTCGTGCTGGCAGGTCGCCACCTCGTGGTGGTGCTTGTCGACCTTCATGCCGATCCGCTTCATTGTGGACAGCATTTCCGAGCGGATGTCCTGGCCCTCGTCCGACGGGTTCACCGGGAAATAGCCGCCCTTGTAGGTCGGACGGTGGGCAAGGTTGCCCGTCTCATACTCGGTGTCGGTGTTCCAGGCGGCATGCTCGACGTCGAGCGCATAGGACACCTTGTTCGGGCTGACCGCATAGCGGACGTCGTCGAAGATGAAGAACTCGGCCTCGGGACCGAAATAGGCCACGTCGCCGATGCCCGATGATTTCAGGTAGGCCTCGGCCTTCTCGGCGGTGCCGCGCGGGTCGCGCTCGTAGGGTTCGCCGGTGTCGGGTTCGACCACAGAGCAGTGCACGCAAAGCGTCTTTTCCGCGTAGAACGGATCGATATAGGCGCTGTCGGTGTCGGGCATCAGTTTCATGTCCGAGGCTTCGATCGACTTCCAGCCCGCGATCGACGAGCCGTCGAACATGAAGCCTTCGTCGAGGAAGTCCTCGTCCACCTGGTCGGCCATGACGGTGACGTGCTGCAGCTTGCCGCGCGGGTCGGTGAAGCGGATGTCGACGTATTCGACATCCTCGTCCTTGATGGTCTTGAGAACGTTGTCCTTGCTCATGTGACCTTACTTCCCCTTTCCTCAGGTTGGTCGCGATGCGCCGGGGCTGGGCCCGGCGGGTGTGGCGGTGTGGTTCAGAGTGCGTCTTCGCCGGTTTCGCCGGTGCGGATCCGGATCGCCTGTTCGACGGGCGAGACGAAGATCTTGCCGTCGCCGATCTTCTCGGTCTTGGCGGCGTTCACGATGGCCTCGATGGCGGCGTCCACCTGGTCGTCGGGCAGGACCACCTCGATCTTCACCTTGGGCAGGAAATCCACGACGTATTCGGCGCCGCGATAGAGTTCGGTGTGGCCTTTCTGGCGGCCGAACCCCTTGACCTCGATGACGCTGAGGCCCTGGACGCCAGCCTCCTGGAGCGCCTCCTTGACCTCGTCGAGCTTGAAGGGCTTGATGATCGCCTCGATCTTCTTCACGGCGCGAGACTCCTTCTAGATGACGTTCGTCGCCCGACAGATCACTTTCCCCGGGGACGCACAATTGGCTAGGGTGGCGCTTCGCAGGGCGCCTTTCTGAATCCTTAAGGACTGCCTGTTTTGTGTGCGACTAGCCGTTTTATGTGGCGGCGTGAAAACGGCCGGGGCGGACGACATGTCGGAAATCCTCTCATCTGCCCAAATGCGCGCCATCGAGCGGGCCGCAATCGACTCCGGCGCGGTCACCGGCCTGGAGCTTATGGAACGTGCCGGTCGGGGTGTCGTCGAGGCGATCTTCGGCGAATGGCCGCATCTGGCGGCGGCTCCGCACAAGGCTGTGGTCGTCTGCGGACCGGGTAACAATGGCGGCGACGGTTTCGTGGTAGCACGATTGTTGAAGACGTGGGGCTGGGAGGTGGCGGTCTTCCTTTGCGGCGATTCCGAAAAGCTGCCGCCGGATGCAAGAGTGAACTGCGCGCGTTGGGCGTCACTGGGGCCCGTCGGCCAGATGCGGGACGCGCCAAGGAGCGCGCAAGAGACGGATCTGTTCGTGGATGCGCTGTTCGGCACGGGTTTGACCCGGCCGCTTGCGGGGGCGGCATTGCAATGGGTGGCGGAACTGGCCGCCGATCCGCGGGCGGCCTCGCAGACGGTCGCCGTGGACATCCCGTCGGGGCTGTGCAGTGACAGTGGACGGGGACTGGGCGCGCAGACTGGGACGACCGTTCGGGCCGGTTTGACGGTGACCTTTCATGCGGCCAAGCACGGTCACTATCTGGGCCGGGGGCCGTTCATCTGCGGCAGGCTGGTCGTGAAGGGCATAGGCCTCGGTCACGAAGGGCGCCCCGAACTCACGCGCCTTTGCCAGGCTCCGCCGGCCGATCGGCTCGGCAAGAAGGCGGGGGGGCACAAATACGCGCATGGCCATGCGCTGGTTCTGTCTGGCGGCGCCGGCCGGACCGGGGCGGCCCGGCTGGCGGCGGATGGGGCGCTGCGGGCGGGGGCGGGGCTGGTGACGGTGGCGGCACCCGGGGCGGCGATGCCGGAATGTGCCTGCCAGTTGACCGCTGTCATGCTGAGGCGCTGTGACGATGCCGCCGGGCTGGCCCGACTGCTGGAGGACGAACGGCTGAATGTCCTTTGCCTTGGGCCGGGGCTGGGGCTTGGCGAAGATGCGCGCGCGCTGACGGCGCAGGCGGTTCAGAGCGGGCGGAAAGCGGTTCTCGATGCCGATGCCCTGACATTGGTCGCGCGCGATGCGTCGATCCGTGCCGCGTTGCATCGCGATTGCGTGCTGACGCCCCATGGCGGCGAGTTCGCGCGGCTCTTCCCGGACATCGCCGAAAAGCTGGAGGCCCCACCGGTCACCGGCCCGGCCTTTTCGAAAGTGGACGCGACGCGCGAGGCGGCGGCGCGGGCGGGCTGTGTCGTGCTGTTCAAGGGCCCGGACACGGTGATCGCCGCGCCGGATGGGCGGTGCGCGGTCAACGCGGCGGTCTATGACCGGGCGGCGCCCTGGCTTGCAACGGCCGGGTCCGGGGACGTGCTGGCAGGTATGATCGCCGGGCTTATGGCGCGCGGGTTCGATGCTTTTGATGCCGCCTGTGCGGGGGCTTGGCTGCATGTGGAAGCCGCACGCGCGTTCGGGCCCGGGCTGATCGCCGAAGACCTGGCCGCCATGCTGCCGCGGGTGTTTCGCGATCTCGGGCTCTGAGGCTGGAAAGTGCGTCCGGGCCGCAACTTCGGCGGCATCGGGCCGGGGCGAGGATAAGCCGGGCGGGTGGCGATGTTCGACCGGCGAGGCCCCCTTGACCGGCCGCTTTTTCCCCTCGCATCCCATGCGGTGCTTTGTTAGAACGGCTCGGATTTCAGGGGGCGGCCCTACGCGTCACGGGCTGCCCTTTAGGTTTTGGCGGGTGTGGCGGAACTGGCAGACGCACCAGATTTAGGTTCTGGCGCCGCAAGGCGTGGGGGTTCAAGTCCCTCCACCCGCACCAGGAACGGATGAAAAGGACGAGAAGATGCAGGTCACCGAGACCCTGAATGATGGCCTCAAGCGCGGTTACACGATCACCGTGACCGCCGCCGAGCTCGACGAAAAGGTTAACGAGAAACTTGCCGAGGCCCGGCCCCAGATCGAGATGAAGGGGTTCCGCAAGGGCAAGGTGCCGATGCCGCTGCTGAAGAAGCAGTTCGGCCCGCGCGTCATGGGCGAGGTGATGCAGGAAACCATCGACGGCGCGATGAATGCGCATTTCGAGGAGACCGGCCATCGCCCGGCGCTGCAACCCGAGGTCAAGATGGTGGGCGAGGATTGGAAAGAGGGCGACGATGTCGTGGTCGAGATGACCTACGAGTCGCTGCCCGAGATCCCCGCGCCCGATCTGAAGACGATCAAGCTGGAGAAGCTGGTGGTCAAGGCCGCCGACGCCGACATCGACGAGGCGCTGGGTAAGCTTGCCGGCACCGCGCAGACCTACGAGGATCGTCGCAAGGGCTCGAAGGCGAAGGACGGGGACCAGGTGGTCATCGACTTCGTCGGCAAGCTGGGCGATGAACCGTTCGAGGGCGGATCGGCCGAGGACTATCCGCTGGTGCTGGGCTCGGAGAGCTTCATACCCGGTTTCGAGGATCAACTGGTCGGCGCCAAGGCGGGTGACGAGGTGACGGTCACGGTCACCTTCCCCGAGAACTACGGCGCCGAAAAGCTGAAGGGCCAGGAGGCCACCTTTGACGTGACTGTGAAGGCCGTGAAGGCGCCGAAGCCCGCCGAGATCGACAACGAACTGGCCAAGCAGTTCGGTGCCGAAGATCTGGAGGCGCTGAAGAAGACGGTCGCTGAACGGCTGGAGGCGGAGTTCGGCGGCGCGGCGCGCGCGGTGATGAAGCGTGCGCTGCTGGATGTGCTGGACGAGATGACCGGATTTGATCTGCCGCCGAGCCTGGTCGAGGCCGAGGCGCGGCAGATCGCCCACCAGTTGTGGCACGAGGATCATCCCGAGGTGCATGGCCACGACCATGGCGCGATCGAGCCGACCGAAGAGCATCAGAAGCTTGCCGCCCGCCGGGTGAAGCTGGGGCTTCTGCTGGCCGAGATCGGCCGCAAGGCCGAGATCAGCGTGTCCGACAACGAGATGACCCAGGCGGTGCTGGCCCAGGCACGGCAATATCCGGGCCAGGAAAAGCAGTTCTTCGAATTCGTTCGTGGCAACCAGGCGCTGCAGCAGCAGATCCGCGCGCCGATCTTCGAGGACAAGGTGGTCGACTACATCTTCGAACTGGCCGAAGTGACCGAGAAGGAAGTCGAGAAGGCCGATCTTGAGAAAGCGGTCGAGAAGCTCGACGAGGAATGAGCGTGCCCCTTCCAGGGGTGACACAGGTTACGGGCCGTCCTTCGGGGCGGCCCTTTCCTTTCGGATCAGCGGTCCGGCACTAGGGGTCTTCACCTGGCCCATAGCTGATTGCCGCGCACGTGGCTGCGCGGAGCCGCTGAAGCAGTCGGAGCCAGGCAAAGGAAAGGGCCGCACCTTGGAAGGTGCGGCCCAATTGAAGCATGTTGCTTTGGTCCGAAACAGGCCTAGCGCGGCTGTTCCTCGCCCGAGCCCTGCGTCTCGGCGACGTCGGCGAGGGTGTCGTCGTCGTTGGCAGCCGAGCCGATATCGTCGAAGAGTTCGGAGATCTCGAATTCCGCGGCGGCCTCTTCCTCGGCGGCGAGTTCCTGAATCGACTTGCCGGACGCCTGGAGCACGGCCTCTTCGGCCGAGCGGGCGACGTTCACCTTGACCGTGACCTCGACCTCGGGGTGAAGCGATACGGTCACGTCGTGCAGGCCGAGCTCCTTGATCGGGCCGGTCAGGATGACCTGTTTGCGATCAACCGAGAAGCCGTCTGCGGTGGCGGCGTCGGCGACGTCACGGGTGGTGACCGAGCCGTAGAGCGCGCCGGCGTCGGAGGCCGAGCGAATCACCACGAACTGCTGGCCTTCGAGCTTGGCGGCGAGCGCCTCGGCCTCTTTCCTGGTCTCGAGGTTGCGCGCCTCGAGCTGGGCCTTGTCGGCATCGAAGCGCTTGATGTTCGCCTCGTTGGCGCGCAGCGCCTTGCCCTGGGGCAGCAGGTAGTTGCGGGCGTAGCCGTCCTTGACGTTCACGACCTCGCCCATCTGGCCGAGCTTGGCCACGCGTTCGAGAAGAATCACTTGCATGGGTTTCGCTCCTTACTTCACGGCGTAGGGCAGAAGCGCGAGGAAGCGGGCGCGTTTGATCGCGCGCGAAAGCTCACGCTGCTTCTTGGCCGAGACGGCTGTGATGCGCGAAGGCACGATCTTGCCCCGCTCGGAGATATAGCGCTGCAGCAGGCGCGTGTCCTTGTAGTCGATCTTGGGCGCGTTGTCGCCCGAGAAGGGACAGACCTTGCGGCGGCGGAAAAACGGTTTTGCGGCCATGGTTTGGGCTCCTCTTTGCAGGCGTTGGATCAGCGACGCTCGCGGCGGTCGCCGCGGTCGCCCCGGTCACCACGATCGCCCCGGTCACCGCGTTCGCCACGCTCTTCGCGCTTCTGCATCTGTGCCGACGGACCTTCTTCGTGGGCGTCGACCTTGACGGTCAGAACGCGCATCACGTCCTCGTGCAGGCGCATCAGGCGCTCCATCTCCTGCACGGCGGGCGCCGGCGCGTCGGTGCGCAGGTAGGCGTAGTGGCCCTTGCGGTTCTTGTTGATCTTGTAGGCCATCGTCTTGACGCCCCAGTACTCGTGGTCGACAAGCTTGCCGCCGTTATCCGCGAGGACGGTGCCGAAATGTTCGATGAGGCCCTCGGCCTGCGCGTTGGACAGGTCCTGACGCGCGATGAACACATGCTCGTAAAGCGGCATGGTCTCTCCAGTTCTGTTACGGGTGCGCTTCAAAGGGCGGGGTCGAGTGGTCTTCCGCATCCCGCCCACGAGAGGCCGCACCGATGACATCCGTCGCGGAAGACCTGCGCCTTATACAGAGACGCGCGTTCGATGCAAGCCCGCGTCTGCCCACGCGGGGCCCGCGCCATGCCGCTGCCCGGAAATCTGCCCCGGCCGGGCCTATTGCCGCCCCTTTCCCGGGCAAGGGTCTGCGGCGACCGCAACAAAGGAGAGGCGGCGGACATGACGGCCGACCGTGACATCCCGGGCGAGCGCCCGACCTTGCGCCGTGAGGTGGCCCGTGCAGAGGTGACCGAGACCGGGTGGGGATATGTGGTGGCCGCGGACGGGGCGTTTCACCGCAAGGCCGTCGTGATCGAACGGGGGGCATGGGCGGGCGCGTTTGCATGTTTCGCCTTGGCGGGCGTGCATTGGCTGGTGCCGCCGCTTTACCCGGTGCTGGGGCTTGGCGGGCAACTGGCGGTGAGCGGGGCGCTGGCGTTTGCCGGGCTTGGCCTGTCCTGGCTTGCGGACCGTGGGTTGCTGGAAGAGGTGCATGTGGATCTTGAGGTCCGTGCGCTGCGCTGCATGCGGAGCAACGCGCGGGGCGTGCTGCGCATCCTGCGCGAAGTCGGCTTTGACGAGATCGGCTCGGTCTTCGTGCTGCGGGCCGAAGGGGCTGGGCGGGCAGCCAGGCTGTTCGTCCGGGTCGGGACGGGCAACGACCTGATCGAGGTGACGCGCGGGCGCGAGGTGGCTCTCGGCGTGCTGCAGCAGCGGATGGCCAGCGATTTCCATGGATCCAGCCTGCGCAAGACATCCCCCGGACGCCGGGGCAAGCGCGGGCGCGGGCTTGCCCGACCGCTGTCGCACGCCGCCTGACGGAGTGCGCGACCGGTCGCCACCTGCCTGTTCCGGCGTCTTGTGAACCCCGGTCCGAGCCGGTAGACCCACCGGAAATCGGCGAGGGAGAAGTATGCACATGCATGCATTCGTGTTTCCGGGTCAGGGGGCGCAGACGATCGGGATGGGTCGCGCGCTGGCGGACGCCTGCCCGCAGGCCCGCGAGGTCTTTGAAGAGGTCGACGACGCGCTTGGCGAGAAGTTGTCGGCGCTGATCTGGGAGGGCGACCAGGACGAACTTACGCTGACCCGGAACGCCCAGCCTGCGTTGATGGCGACCTCGATGGCGGCGATGGCGGCGCTGGGGGCCGAGGGGGTCTCGGTGACATCGGCGGCCTTTGTCGCAGGCCATTCGTTGGGCGAATACTCGGCGCTGTGCGCGGCGGGTGCGATCAGCCTGGCCGACACGGCACGGCTGCTGCGGGCGCGCGGTGAGGCGATGCAGGCGGCGGTGGCCGTGGGCGAGGGGGCGATGGCGGCGATCCTGGGGCTTGACCTTGCCGCCGTGCAGGCGGTCGCGGCTGCTGTGGCTGAAGGGCAGATCGTTCAGGCCGCGAACGACAACGACCCGGCCCAGGTGGTGATATCGGGCCACAGGGCTGGGGTTGAGCGGGCGGTGGCGCTGGCGGCGGAGCGGGGCGCGAAGCGGGCGGTGATGCTGCCGGTCTCGGCGCCGTTCCATTGTGCGCTGATGGAGCCCGCGGCACGGGTGATGGCAGAGCGGCTGGCCGAGGTGACGATCGACGTGCCGCTGGTGCCAGTGGTGGCGAATGTCCGCGCCGAGGGTGTGACGGACCCCGCCGAGATCAGCGCGCTGCTGGTCCAGCAGGTGACCGGCATGGTTCGATGGCGCGAGTCGGTCGCGTGGATGGCCGGGCAGGGTGTCACTGATATCTGGGAAATCGGCGCGGGCAAGGCGCTGTCGGGTATGGTCCGGCGGATCGCCCGCGACGTCGCCACGCGCCAGGTCGGCACCCCCGAGGAGGTGACGGCGGCCGTGGACAGCATGAACTGAGGAGGGGGCTATGTTCGATCTGAGCGGAAAATGTGCGCTGGTGACCGGCGCATCGGGGGGGATCGGCGGCGAGATCGCGCGGGCGCTGCATGCGCAGGGCGCGACGGTGGGCCTGTCGGGCACGCGCGAGGCGCCGCTGCGGGCGCTGGCCGAGGCGTTGGGCGAGCGGGCCCATGTGCTGCCCTGCGACCTTTCGGATCCGGCGGCGGTCGATGCGTTGTCCAAGCAGGCGGCCGAGGCGATGGGCGGGCTCGACATCCTGGTGAACAACGCCGGGATCACCCGCGACACGCTGTTCATGCGGCTGAAGGACGAGGACTGGCAGGCGGTGATCGACGTCAACCTGACCGCTGCGATGCGGCTGTGCCGGGGCGCGATCCGGGGCATGATCAAGGCGCGCTGGGGCCGGATCGTCAACATCACCTCGGTGGTGGGCACGACGGGCAATCCGGGGCAGGCCAACTATTGCGCGGCCAAGGCGGGGCTGGTGGGCATGTCGAAATCGCTGGCCCAGGAGGTCGCGGCCCGCGGCATCACGGTGAACTGCGTTGCGCCGGGCTTCATCGAGACCGCGATGACCGAGAAGCTGACCGAGGAACAGAAGGCGGGCATTCTTGGTTCCGTGCCGATGGGGGCGATGGGAACGCCTGGCGACATCGCGGCGGCGGTGGTCTATCTGGCCAGCGCCGAGGCGGGTTACGTCACCGGTGCCACGCTGCATGTGAACGGCGGGATGGCGATGGTCTGAGGCGCGGCGGGGCCGCACCGGGGCCCCTGCTTCGGCCTGCGACGGGAAAGCGTTTGCCAACAACATGCGATGTGTTATAGGCGGCGCGAGTTCGTCGGGGGGTGTTCCCCGCGCTTGCGAGTGCCCCGCCTGCGCGGGGTCAGAGATGGCCCCTCGCGGCCAACGGCATAAAGACGGGCACGCTGCCTGAACAAATGTGAGGAACGGAAATGAGCGACATCGCGGATCGCGTTAAGAAGATCGTCGTCGAGCACCTGGGCGTCGAAGAGGACAAGGTGACCGAGAATGCCTCGTTCATCGACGATCTGGGCGCTGACTCCCTGGACACGGTCGAACTGGTCATGGCCTTCGAAGAGGAATTCGGGATCGAGATTCCGGACGACGCCGCCGAGACCATCCAGACCTTTGGCGACGCGGTGAAGTTCATCCAGGAAGCCGCCTGAGGCGATCTTCTGACCGGTTGCGGAACGGCGCCCCTAGGGGCGCCGTTTTTTTTGGGGTCGGCGCATGCGCAGCGGCCCGAGCGACTACGGGGGTGATGCGTCGCCCGGAAAGCGCCGGAATCCTGATCCTCGCCGCCGCCCCGGCTTGCCCATGGCGCCCAATGCGCGGTATCAGATCGCGAAATGGCCGAGGGCAAGAGCGAGGAGGGGCGGATGCGTCGAGTTGTGGTCACGGGCCTGGGTATGGTCACGCCGCTGGCCTGCGGGGTCGAGGAAACCTGGGCGCGGCTGATCGCCGGACAGTCGGGGGTGGGGCCGATCACGCGGTTCGATGCCTCGCGGGTTGCCACGACCTATGCTGCCGAACTGCGCTTGGGCGATGGCACGGACGGCACGTTCAATCCCGATGACTGGATGGAGCCCAAGGAGCGGCGCAAGGTCGACGACTTCATCCTCTACGGCATGGCGGCGGCCACCCAGGCAGTGAAGGATTCGGGCTGGGAGCCGAAGACCGACGCCGAGCGCGAGCGGACCGGCGTGATGATCGGGTCCGGCATCGGCGGGCTGTCGGCGATTGCGGATACCGCGGTGCTGATGCAGGAAAAGGGGCCGCGACGGGTTTCACCATTCTTCATCCCGTCGGCGCTGATCAACCTGGTTTCGGGGCAGGTGTCGATCCGCTTCGGGTTCAAGGGGCCTAACCATGCGGTGGTGACGGCCTGTTCCACGGGGGCACATGCCATCGGCGATGCCGCCCGCCTGATCCAGTGGGGCGATGCCGACGTGATGGTTGCAGGCGGTGCCGAGAGTCCGATCTCGGAGATCGGGATCGCGGGATTCAACGCCTGCAAGGCGCTGTCCACGAAACGCGGCAACGACCCGCAATCGGCATCGCGGCCGTGGGATGCGGACCGGGATGGCTTTGTCATGGGCGAGGGTGCGGGCGTCGTGATCCTGGAGGAATACGAGCACGCCAAGGCGCGGGGCGCAAAGATCTATGCCGAGGTGCTGGGCTATGGCATGTCGGGTGATGCCTATCACATTACCGCGCCGTCCGAGGATGGCGAGGGCGGATACAGGTCGATGGCCGCGGCGCTGAAGCGGGCGGGGCTGTCGCCTGCGGACGTGGACTACATCAACGCCCACGGCACCTCGACCATGGCCGACACGATCGAGTTGGGCGCGGTCGAACGCCTGCTGGGTGATGCGGCCGAGACGGCGACGATGTCGTCGACGAAGTCCTCGATCGGGCACCTTCTGGGCGCGGCGGGGGCGGTCGAGGCGATCTTCTGCATCCTTGCTTTGCGCGATCAGGTGGCGCCGCCCACGCTGAACCTCGACACGCCGCCCGAAGGCGCGCGGCTGGATCTGGCGCCGAAGGTCGCTCGCAAGCGCGAGATCGGAGTGGCGCTGTCGAACTCTTTCGGGTTCGGCGGTACGAACGCGTCGCTGGTGATGGGGCGTGGTGAGATCTGATGTGGCGCGCGGTCGCCTCGAATGCGCTGACGCTGTTCATCGTGCTGTTCCTTCTGGGGGGCGGCGTGCTGATCTGGGGGCAACGGCAATATTCCGCGCCCGGACCACTGGCCGAGCCGATCTGCCTGCGGGTCGAGGCCGGCTGGACAATGGGCCGGGTTTCGCGCGCGCTTGACGAGGAAGGGGCGATCTCGAGCCCGACGATCCTGCGTCTCGGGGCGCAGTACGCCGAGAAATCGAACCTTTTGAAGGCGGGCAGCTTCCTGATCCCGCCCGGGGCGTCGATGGAGGAGATCGTCGATGTGGTCACCCGCGGCGGGCGGTCGACCTGCGGGACAGAGTTGAATTTCCGGATCGGGGTGGTGAGCGCCGAGCTGCAACTGCGCGAGGTCGATCCCGCGACCGGGCGCTATGTCGAGGTGCTCGCCTTCGACCCGGCGGGCGAGGCGATCCCGGATGAATATTCCGAGTTGCGCGCCGCGCCGGATTTGCGGTTCCGGGTGACCCTGGCCGAGGGCGTCACCAGCTGGCAGGTGGTCGAGGAGTTGAAGGCCGCGGATTTCCTGGACGGCGAGGTGGCCGAACTGCCCGCCGAGGGGAGCCTTTCGCCCGACAGCTATGAGGTGAGCGTGGGCACCGGGCGGACGGCGTTGATCGCCGAAATGCAGTCACGCCAGGCGAGGATCCTGGACGAGCTTTGGGCGCGGCGGGCGGACGGGTTGCCTGTCGAGACGCCGGAAGAGGCGCTGGTGCTGGCCTCGATCGTCGAGAAGGAAACCGGCGTGCCCGATGAGCGGCGCCGGGTCGCCAGCGTTTTCGTGAACCGTCTGAGGCAGGGGATTCGGCTGCAGACCGATCCCACGGTGATCTACGGGCTGACCCAGGGCAAGGAACCGCTTGGCCGCGGTATTCGCCAGAGCGAACTGAGGCGCGAGACGCCGTGGAACACCTATGTGATCGACGGGCTGCCACCCACCCCGATCGCCAATCCCGGACGTGCCTCGATCGAGGCGGCCCTGAACCCGGACGACACGGATTTCCTGTTCTTCGTGGCAGATGGCACCGGCGGGCATGCCTTTGCCAGGACGCTGACCGAGCACAACGAGAACGTCGCGCGCTGGCGCGAGATCGAGGCGGAGAGGCAGGATCAGGCGCAGTAGTGTTCCATTAACTATTTGGTAACAATAAACTTCTTGACTCTGCGCGCGGTCTCGCATATACCTTCAGGCAAGCTGGAATACATGGGTCGGCGGCCCGGGGACACTCCCCGAGGCCGCTTTTTCGTGTCTTCACCTGCGACGGGGGGCCGGCAGGACAAGCGAACAAGGACAGCATGGGAACGATATCGGCCCCGCAAGCGGGCGAGACGGCTGCCCGGGCGGTGCTTGTGGAAGCCGAGGAACACTATCGGCGCACAATTCGCGCCTTGAACGAAATCATCGAAGAAGTCGAGGCCGGCAAGACCGAGCGCGCGCGCTCGCTTCGCGGGGCTTTGACGGATCTCGGCAAGGCGGTGCAAACCGCATTCGGCGAAAGGTCACGAGTTGAAAAGCTTCTCCGAGATGAAGCGGGCATCGCCAGCGACTACGCACTCGACCTCGATGAGGCACGCCTTGAGGTCGGGCGCCGACTGGATCGCATGCGCACCACGCGAGGAGCAGACGGCCTTCCTGAACAGCCTGGATGACGGGGCGCTCATGGCGCTGCCGTTCCTGTTCGAGTTCTGGGCGTTGCCGCATCAGTTGCCGCCTGACGGGGACTGGCGTGCGTGGGTGATCCTGGGTGGTCGCGGCGCGGGAAAGACGCGGGCGGGCGCGGAATGGGTCCGGTCCGAGGTCGAGGGGCCGCGGCCGCTTGATCCGGGCCGGTCGCGGCGGGTGGCGCTGGTGGGCGAGACGGTGGATCAGGTCCGCGAGGTGATGGTCTTTGGCGACAGCGGCCTCATGTCCTGTTCGCCGCCGGACCGCCGCCCGCGCTGGGAGGCGTCGCGGCGGCGGCTGGTCTGGCCGAACGGGGCGGTCGCGCAGGTCTTTTCCGCGCACGATCCCGAGGGTCTGCGGGGCCCGCAATTCGATGCGGCCTGGGCCGACGAACTGGCCAAATGGAAGAAGGCGGAAGAAACCTGGGACATGCTGCAATTCGGGTTGAGGCTTGGGCCGTCGCCCCGGCAGTGTATCACGACGACGCCGCGCAATGTGGGCGTCCTGCGGTCGATCCTGGCAAATCCGACGACGGCGGTGACACATGCACCGACCGAGGCGAACCGGGCGAACCTGGCCGCGTCGTTTCTGGAGGCGGTGCGCGCGCGGTATTCGGGTACGCGGCTTGGCCGGCAGGAACTGGACGGGGTGCTGCTCGAGGAATCCGAGGGGGCGCTCTGGACGCTCGCGGGGATCGAGGCGGCACGGATCGACACGGCCCCGCCGCTTGACCGGATCGTGGTCGCGGTCGATCCGCCGATCACCGGGCATGGCGGGTCCGACGAATGTGGGATCGTGGTCGTGGGCGCACGGACCCAGGGGCCGCCGCAGGACTGGAGTGCGGTGGTGCTGGAGGATGCGAGCCTGACGGGCGTTGCGCCTACGGTCTGGGCGCAGGCGGCGATCGACGCGATGGAGCGGTTCGGTGCCGACCGCCTGGTGGCCGAGGTCAACCAGGGTGGCGATCTGGTCGAGACGGTGATCCGCCAGCTTGATCCGCTGATCCCGTTCCGGGCGGTACATGCCTCGCGCGGCAAGGCGGCGCGCGCCGAGCCGGTGGCGGCGCTTTACGAGCAGGGGCGGATCAAGCACCTGCGCGGGCTCGCCCTGCTTGAGGATCAGATGTGCCGGATGACCTCGCGCGGGTTCGATGGGCGCGGCAGTCCCGACCGGCTGGACGCGCTTGTCTGGGCAATCCACGAACTGATGATCGCCCCGGCTGCGCATTGGCGGCGACCCCGGGTGCGCAGCCTTTAAAGACGACCGCCGCCGCAATGCGGCCCTGAAGAGACGACGAGGCCCGGATCCCGGCACTGCCGGGGCCCGGGCCTTTCCTTTGGGCCCCTGGATGGGCGGCGACAGCGAAACCGGAGGAGCTTTGCCCATGAAACTCAACATCTTCCGCCGTGCCGAGGCGCGGGTGCCGGAAGCCAAGGCCTCGGCCACCGGACCGGTGATCGCCTGGGCGGGATCGGGGCGCGTGGCCTGGAGCCCGCGCGATACCGTCTCGCTGATCCGGAACGGCTTTGTCGGCAATCCGGTCGGATTTCGCGCGGTCAAGCTGATCGCCGAGGCGGCTGCGGCCCTGCCATTGGTCTGCCGGGACGCCGAACGGCGCTATGAAACCCACCCGTTGCTTGAGCTGATCGGCCGACCGAACCCGGCACAGGGACGGGCCGAGTTGTTCGAGACCCTTTACGGCCAGCTTCTGCTGTCGGGAAACGCCTATCTCGAGGCGGTTGGTGGCGAGGAGGGGATGCCCTTCGAGTTGCACGTGCTGCGATCGGACCGGATGCATCTGGTGCCCGGGCGCGACGGCTGGCCGGTCGCCTATGATTACGCCGTGGGGGGGCGAAAGCACCGGTTCGACATGACGGTGGCCGCGCCCCCGATCTGCCACATCAAGAGCTTTCATCCGCAGGACGACCATTACGGCCTGTCCCCGATGCAGGCGGCGGCGACGGCGATCGACGTGCACAATTCGGCCTCGCGCTGGTCGAAGGCGCTGCTGGACAACGCCGCGCGGCCTTCGGGCGCGATCATCTACCGGGGTTCGGACAGCAGCCAGACGTTGAGCGACGAGCAATATGCGCGGCTTCAGGACGAGATGCTGGCCTATCACCAGGGCGCGGCCAATGCAGGACGTCCGATGCTGCTGGAGGGGGGGCTTGACTGGAAGCCGATGGGATTTTCACCCTCGGACATGGAGTTTCACCGCACCAAGGAGGCTGCGTCCCGTGAGATCGCGACGGCCTTCGGGGTGCCGCCGATGATGCTGGGGATCCCCGGAGACGCCACCTATGCCAACTACCAGGAGGCCAACCGCGCCTTCTACCGGCTGACGGTGGTGCCGCTTGTGGCAAAGGTCGCGGGGACCGTGGCCGACTTCCTGTCACGTTTCTCGGGCGAGCCCGTGCAGCTTCGCCCCGATCTTGACCAGGTGCCGGCGCTGGCCGCCGAGCGTGACACCCAGTGGAAGCGCATCTCCGAGGCCGATTTCCTGACCGAGGACGAAAAGCGTGCCCTCCTTGGCCTGCCGAAGCGGCCGGAGGGGTCATGAAACCCCCGACCGAACGGTCGGGCTCCCGGTTTCTCTATGCGCCCTTCGAGGTGGCGAATGCACGGATCGACGCCAACGAGCGGGTCTGGGAGGAGCGCTGGACGGCGCTCGAATTCCGGCTGGTGCGGATCGAGACCGCACTCGAACGGCTGGAAAGAAGGATGTGGCTGACCGTCTACGGCGTGGTCGCGGTGATCTTGACCGAAGGTGTGGCCTCGCTGGTGACGGCCGTGCCGTGAAAGGAGTTCGCATGATCGGATATGACACGCAAACCGGGCTGGAGCGGAAGTTCTGCCCGCCGGACGCGCCGCTTGCCCTGGGCGAGGGCGCGATGATTGAGGGATATGCCTCGCTCTTTGGCGCGACCGACCAGGGCGGTGACGTGGTGCAGGCGGGGGCCTATGGCGCCTGCCTCAAGCGGATGGCGGCCGAAGGGCGGCGGGTCAAGATGCTGTGGCAGCACGACCCCGAGCAGCCCATCGGCATCTGGGACGAGGTCCGGGAGGACGGGCGCGGCCTTTACGTCAAGGGGCGGCTTCTGACCGAGGTTGCGCGGGGACGCG
Organism: Rhodovulum euryhalinum; assembly: GCF_004342445.1. GTDB lineage: Bacteria > Pseudomonadota > Alphaproteobacteria > Rhodobacterales > Rhodobacteraceae > Rhodovulum > Rhodovulum euryhalinum. The sequence goes on along the minus strand of NZ_SLWW01000008.1, from coordinate 162,050 downwards.
AGGCCGCCGCGCTGGTTTCGGCGGGGGCGCTGGACGGGTTGTCGATCGGCTATCGCACCAAGCGGGCCGAACGGGATGCAAGCGGGCGACGGCTTCTTTCGGAGCTCGAGCTTTGGGAGGTTTCGCTGGTGACCTTCCCGATGCTTGCCGATGCGCGGGTGGGTGCCAAGGCGGAGGACACCGCCGAGGCGCTCCTGCGCGATCTGGCGGAGGCCTTCTCGGGCGCCCGCCGCGTGTTGGCCGAGGGCTGATCGCCACAGGCCGCAAGGACCGATCTCAACAAGGACGAGCGTGATGACCGAGACCGAGACCAAGTCCGGCGGGAGCCAAGCCCCGGCGGCGGAAGTAAAGCAGGCGCTGAACTCTTTCCTTTACGATTTCAGGGAGTTCCAGGCCGACGTGAAATCCAGGCTGCAACAACAGGAAGAGCGACTGACCATGCTGGACCGGAAATCCCAAATGACCGCTTCTGCCGCCGGGCGCCCCGCGCTGTCGCGCGCCGCCGATCTCGACGCGCCGCACAAGAAGGCTTTTGCCTCGTATCTGCGCAACGGCGACGACGACGGCCTGCGGGGTCTGGAACTTGAGGGCAAGGCGCTTGGCGCCTCGGTCGCGGCCGAGGGCGGTTATCTCGTCGATCCGGAAACCTCTGAGGCAATCAAGTCTGTGCTGAGGTCGACCGCCTCGATCCGAACGATCGCGCAGGTGGTCACCGTGGAGTCGTCGTCCTTCGACGTGCTGGTGGACCATTCGGACATCGGTTCGGGTTGGGCGACCGAGACCGCGCATCAGGTCGAGACCGATACGCCACTGATCGAACGGGTCTCGATCCCGCTGCACGAACTTTCGGCCATGCCCAAGGCCAGCCAACGCCTGCTGGATGATTCTGCCTTCGACATCGAGGGCTGGCTGGCCGCGCGGATCGCCGACAAGTTCGCCCGTGCGGAGGCGGCAGCCTTCATCAACGGGGACGGTATCGACAAGCCGAAGGGGTTCCTGTCGCATCCCCTCGTGCCCGAGGGCGCCTGGGCCTGGGGCAGTCTCGGCTATGTCGCGACGGGCATGGATGGTGATTTCGACGCGGTGTCGCCGTCCGACGCGATCCTCGACCTCGTCTATTCTCTGGGCGCTGAATACCGTTCCGGCGCGGCCTTCGTGATGAACTCTCGGACCGCGGGTGCGGTGCGCAAGATGAAGGATGCCGATGGCCGTTTCCTGTGGTCGGATGGGCTGTCGGCGGGCGAACCTGCGCGGCTTCTGGGCTATGCGGTGCTGATTGCCGAGGACATGCCCGACATCGCCTCGGGCACCGTGGCGATCGCCTTCGGCAACTTCCAGGCCGGCTATACCATTGCCGAGCGGCCCGACCTTCGTGTGCTGCGCGACCCGTTCTCGGCCAAGCCGCATGTGCTGTTCTACGCCACCAAGCGCGTGGGTGGCGATGTGAGCGACTTTGCTGCGATCAAGCTGCTGAGATTCTCGGCCGCGTGAGGCCCTGATCGAAACGGCGCTCCCGGGTGATCCGGGAGTGTCCGGGCGCGCGCCGGGGCTCATCCGGTCTGTCCAGCTGTTCCCTCCGTCGGGATGGACCGGACCGGCGCGCGCCAGCACTCAGCGGGGGGCTAGCGGAGAGACGACACGATGATGCTGATCGAGCAGACGACGCTGCCCGCCGCGGCGCTGCCACTGGAGCGGTTCAAGGCACATCTGCGCCTTGGGACGGGGTTCACCGACGACGGGGCAGAAGATGCATTGCTGGAAGCATTCCTTCGGGCGGCGATTGCAGCGATCGAGGGACGAACGGCCAAGGTGCTTTTGGCACGAAGCTTCACATGGGTGGTGAGCGGCTGGCGCGAGGGCATGCGCGAGGCGCTGCCGCTTGCCCCGGTCACCCGCATCGCGGAATTGAGGCTGCTCGACCGGCACGGCACGGTCTGTGTCTGCGAGTCCGGCACCTACCGGCTGGAACGCGACATCAACTATCCGCGCCTCGCGGCGGCCGGGATGCTGTTGCCGACGATCCCGCCGGGCGGGTCGGCCGAGATCGACTTCGACGCGGGCTTTGGTCCGGACTGGAACAGCGTGCCCCCCGATCTTTGCCAGGCTGTGTTCCTGCTGGCCGCGCATTTCCACGAGAACCGGCATGCCGCTGGCACGGGTGACTTCCATATGCCGTTCGGCGTGTTGGCGCTTACCGATCGCTGGCGGCGGCTCAGGCTGACAGCGGGGGGCGAGGCATGAGACGTACTCCTGTCCTGAACCGCCGTCTGGTGCTGGAGGCGACGGAGCGGGTGCCGGACGGCGCGGGCGGGTTCGTCGAGACCTGGGGCGCGTTGGGTGTGCTCTGGGCGCAGATCACGCCCCGCACCGGCGGTGAACGCGCCGGCGAAGAGCTGACGTTGTCACGCGTGCCCTACACCATCGTGGTGCGCGGCGCCCCCCCGGGGGCGGCGCGGCGGCCCGAGCCTGGCGAGCGCTTTCGCGAGGGCCCCAGGGTCTTCAATATCCGCGCTGTCACCGAAGCCGACCGGCACGGCCAGTACCTCACCTGCTTTGCGGACGAGGAGATCCCGGCATGAGCTATGGCGCGGCGGCCGCCCTGCAGGCGGCGATCTACCAGCGACTCGCAGGCGATGCGGCACTTGCGTCGCTGGTGGGCAGCGCGATCTATGACGTGGTGCCCGCGGGCGAGTTGCCCCCGACATATGTCAGTCTCGGCCCTGAAGAAGCGCGCGATGCCTCGGACAAGACTGGCGAGGGGGCGCTGCACTACCTGACGATCTCGGTGGTGACTGTCGCGGCGGGCTTTGCCCAGGCCAAGACGGCGGCGGGCGCGATCTCGGATGCGCTGGTCGGCGCGTCGCTGACGCTGTCGCGCGGGCGCTTGGTGGGCCTGTGGTTCGATCGCGCCCGCGCCCGCCGGGTAGGCACCAAGGACGAGCGCCGGATCGATCTGCGCTTTGCCGCCCGGGTCGAGGACGACTGAACACCTAATCTGGAGTGAGCGACATGACCGTGCAGTACGGCAAGGATCTTCTCATCAAGCTCGACATGACCGGGAACGGCCACTTCGAGACCATCGCGGGGCTGAGGGCGACCCGCATCAGCTTCAACGCCGAACAGGTTGATGTCACCAGCCTTGAGAGCCAAGGCGGCTGGCGGGAACTCCTGGCTGGGGCGGGTGTCAAGTCGGCCGCGATCTCTGGCGGTGGCGTTTTCAAAGACGCCGAGACCGACGCACGGGCGCGGCAGGTCTTCTTCGACGCCGAGACGCCGGATTTTCAGGTCGTGATCCCCGGCTTTGGCCTCGTTGAGGGGCGGTTCCAGGTGGGCTCGCTGGAGTATTCCGGGAGCCACAACGGCGAGGCCACCTATGAGTTGACGCTGGCCTCGGCGGGCGTTCTGACCTTTACGGCGTTCTGATCATGGCAAATCCCCATGCGGGCGAAGTGGCGCTGATCGTCGATGGCGAGCGGCGCGTTCTCAAGCTGACGCTTGGTGCGCTGGCCGAACTTGAGGCGGCGCTTGGTGCGGACACGCTGGTGGCGTTGATCGAGCGCTACGAGGAGGGTGCGTTCGCTACCCGCGATGTGCTGGCGCTGCTTCTGGCGGGACTGAGGGGCGGGGGTTGGCAGGGCACGCCCGCGGACCTGGCGCGGGCCGATATCGGCGGCGGGCCGATCGTGGCGGCAAAGGCCGCGGCCCAGCTTCTGGCGCGCGCCTTCACGCTTCCCGAGGCGGGTCATGACGGGCTTTGACTGGGGGGCGCTGATGCACGCCGGCATCCGGGGACTTGGGTTGAAGCCCGCGGAATTCTGGGCGCTCACGCCCGCCGAACTGATGTTGATGCTGGGCGCCGGGCGTGGCCCCGCGCCGATGAGCCGTGCACGGCTGGAAGAGCTCGCGAGCGCCTTTCCCGACAACAGGATCGATCGAGGATAACACATGGCCCAGGCAGAGGATTTCGAAGCATTCGAGGCGCAGATCGAGGCGCTGGAGACAACGCTTGGCGGCGCGCGGGGGACCGCCGCGGCCTTCGAGGTGGAACTGGTACGGATGCGCGAGAGCATGACGCTGACCAACCGCGAGGTGGGCGGCCTGTCGCGCTCGATCGGCAGCGGGCTCCGGCGGGCCTTCGATGGGTTGGTGTTCGACGGGTTGAAGCTGTCGGACGCGCTGAAATCGGTCGCGAACTCGATCGTGAACGCGACCTATTCGGCGGCTATCAAGCCGGTGCAGAACCAACTGGGCGGTCTGATCGCTGGCGGGATCGAGGGGCTTGTCAATGCCACCGTGCCCTTTGCAAAGGGCGGGGCCTTCACGCAGGGCCGGGTGATCCCCTTCGCCACCGGTGGCGTGATCGACAGGGCCACCCATTTCCCGATGCGGGGCGCGACGGGTCTGATGGGCGAAGCGGGACCCGAGGCGATCCTGCCGCTGTCGCGCGGGACCGATGGCCGGTTGGGTGTGAAGAGCGACGGGGGCGGACGGCCCGTCCAGGTCGTGATGAACATCACCACGCCCGACGTGCAGGGCTTTGCCCGCAGCCAGAGCCAGATCGCCGCCGAGATGGGGCGGCTGATCGCCCGCGGGCAGCGAAACCGATGATCCGGAGGAAGATGCATGGCTTTTCACGAAGTTCGTTTCCCGGCCAACCTGAGTTTCGGCTCGGTCGGCGGGCCCGAGCGGCGCACCGAGATCGTTGCGCTGGCCAACGGGTTCGAGGAACGCAACACCCCATGGGAGCATGCCCGGCGCCGATATGATGCGGGCGTGGCGATGCGTTCGCTGGACGATGTAGAGGCGCTGATCGCCTTCTTCGAGGCGCGGCGCGGTCAGCTCTACGGATTCCGCTGGAAAGACTGGTCCGACTACAAGTCCTGCCCACCGTCGGGCGAGCCTGCCTTCGGCGATCAGGTGATCGGCCATGGTGATGGTGCACAGACCGTTTTCCAACTGACCAAGAGCTATGCCTCGGGTTCGCAAACCTACGTTCGTCCGATCACGAAACCCGTCGCTGGTACGGTCAAGGTCGGCGTTGACGGCAGCGAGTTGGTCGAGGGTCTGGGGTTCACGGTGGACAGCACGGCCGGGTTCATCACGCTGAACGCCGTGCCCGAACTCGGAGCGAGGGTGACCGCCGGCTTCGAGTTCGACGTGCCCGTGCGGTTCGACACCGACCTTATCCAGACCTCGGTGGCAAGTTTCGGGGTCGGGGACGTGCCGTCGGTGCCGGTGGTGGAGGTGCGCGTCTGATGGCGATACCCGAGGCATTGCAGGCGCATCTCTCGGGCGGGTCCACGACGCTGGCCCGCGCCTGGGCCATCACCCGTCGCGACGGTGTGGAGTTGGGGTTCACCGACCATGACCGCGATCTTTCCTTCGACGGTGTTGAGTTCCGCGCCGAGACCGGGATGAGCGCGCGCGCGCTGTCGCAGACCACGGGCCTGTCGGTGGATAACTCGGCGGCTGTGGGGGCGCTCAGTTCCGAGGCGATCACCGAAGCTGACATCGCGGCGGGACGCTATGACAGGGCGGAGCTTTGGATCTGGCTGGTGAACTGGACCGACGTGACCCAGCGGGTCGCGCTGTTTTCCGGCAGTCTCGGCGAGATCACGTGCGGCCGCGGAGGGTTCGAGGTCGAGATTCGCGGCCAGGCCGAGGCGTTGAACCAGCCCCAGGGCCGGGTCTACCAGAGGCCGTGCTCGGCGGTTCTGGGCGACGCGGCCTGCGGGTTCGACACGAGCCTGCCGGGCTATTCGGTCAATGTCACCGCAAACACGATCGAGTCGCGGCGTATCTTTCGCTTTGAGGGGGTGTCCGGGTTCCAACCGCGTTGGTTCGAGCACGGGCGGCTCGAGATCCTCGGCGGTGCTGCATCGGGGCTTGTCGGTGCGATCAAGACCGATCGCGAGGAAGGCGGCGCGCGGTTGATCGAGCTTTGGTCCGAGATCCGCGGTCCGGTGGCGCCGGGCGACGCGCTGCGGCTGATCGCGGGTTGCGATCGAACGGCGGACACCTGTCGCTGGAAATTCAACAACTTCATTGGATTTCGCGGATTTCCTCACATCCCGGGCGAGGATTGGCTGATGAGCTACCCGTCGAAGTCCGGGGTCAATGATGGAGGGAGCCTGAACCGATGAGCAGGATTGGAGAGCGCGCCGCGGCAGAGGCGCGGCGCTGGATCGGCACGCCCTATCGTCACCAGGGCTCGATGCTGGGCGCAGGGGCGGATTGTCTCGGGCTGTTGCGTGGAGTCTGGCGCACGCTTTACGGTGCCGAGCCCGAACGTGTGCCGCCCTATACCCCCGACTGGTCGGAACCCCAGGGCGAGGAAACGCTCTGGGATGCAGCGCGGCGGCACCTCTTCGAAAAGCCCCTCGAGGACGAGGCGTCGGGCGACGTGATCCTGTTCCGTCTGCGCGAGGCCGGTGTCGCCAAGCATCTGGGCATCCAGGGCGATGCCGGGCCCCATGCGACGTTCATCCATGCCTATCACGGGCACGGGGTTGTCGAGAGCCCGCTTTCGACACCCTGGGCCCGGCGCATCGTGGCGCGGTTCGCGTTTCCCGAAAGGACGTAGCACATGGCGACAATCGTTCTGTCCGCGGCAGGTGCCGCGGCGGGCTCGGCGCTGGGTGGCTCGGTGCTGGGGCTGTCGAGCGCCGTGATCGGCCGTGCCATCGGCGCCACGGTCGGGCGGGCCATCGACCAGCAATTGCTGGGGACCGGGTCGCAGGCCATCGAGACAGGCCGGGTTGAACGGTTTCGCCTGACCGGCGCCAGCGAGGGCGCACCTGTGGGGCGCCTCTGGGGTCGGTCGCGGCTGGCGGGGCAGGTGATCTGGGCGTCGCGTTTCAAGGAGAGCGTCGCGACGTCGGGTGGCGGCAAGGGCGCGCCGTCCAAGCCCAAGCTGCGCGAATACAGCTATTCGGTAAGCCTTGCCATCGCGCTTTGCGAGGGCGAGATCGCGCGGGTAGGCCGGGTCTGGGCGGATGGCACCGAAATTGCCCCCGACGAGATCAGCCTGCGCGTCTATTCCGGAAGTGCCGAACAACTGCCCGACCCGCTGATCGAGGCGGTCGAAGGGATGGGGCAGGCACCCGCCTATCGCGGCATCGCCTATGTCGTAATCGAGGATCTGGACCTTGGCCGCTTCGGCAATCGGGTGCCGCAATTCTCTTTCGAAGTGGTGCGCGCGGCGGCGGGGGATGTCGAGGACCTCGCCCATCTGTTGCAAGGCGTCGCGCTGATCCCGGGCACCGGGGAATATGCGCTGGCCACCACGCCCGTCCATTTCCAGGACGCGCCGGGCGTCGCGCGTTCGGCCAATGTCAACACGCCCGGTGGCAAGACCGATCTTGCCGTCTCGCTGGAAAAGCTCAGAGGAGAGTTGCCGCGCATTCGCTCTGTCTCGCTGGTGGTGAGCTGGTTTGCGGGCGACCTCCGCGCAGGGATTGCCCGAATTCGCCCGGGCGTCGAGCAGTCGTATGTCGACGGTACGCCGCTGCGCTGGTCCGTTGCCGGTCTGTCGCGCGGTCAGGCACCGGTGATCCCGCGCATCGACGGGCGCGCTGTCTATGGCGGCACACCGTCCGATCAGAGCGTGATCGAGGCAATTCGGGCGCTGGCCGAGGGGGGGCAGGAGGCGGTGTTCTATCCGTTCATCCTGATGGACCAGCTGCAGGACAACGCACTGACCGACCCCTATAGCGGTGAGGAGGGCCAGCCGCACCTTCCCTGGCGCGGACGGATCACGCTGTCCTATGCGCCGGGCCATCCTCTGTCGCCCGACGGTACCCATGAGGCCACGGCCGAGGTGGCCGAGTTCTTCGGCTCGGCCGTCCCGGACGAGTTCACCTTCGACGGCCAAACGGTGCGCTATGGCGGCAGCGATGGCTGGAGCTATCGCCGCTTCATCCTGCACTACGCCCATCTCTGCGCGGCGGCAGGCGGTGTTGGTGGCTTCTGCATCGGATCGGAACTGCGCGGGCTGACCACGATCCGAGGCCCCGGCAACAGCTTTCCCGCAGTAGAAGCGCTGCGCGCGCTAGCAGCCGACGTGCGCGCGGTGCTGCCCGACACCAAGATCGGCTATGCCGCGGACTGGAGCGAGTATTTCGGCTATCATCCCGCGCATGCGCCCGGCGATGTCTTCTTCCATCTCGACCCGCTCTGGGCAGATCCGAACGTCGATTTCGTTGGCATCGACAACTACATGCCGCTGTCGGACTGGCGAGAGGGCGAAACCCATGCCGACGCGGATTGGGGTGCGATCCATGCGCTCGACTATCTGAAATCAAATATCGAGGGTGGCGAGGGTTTTGACTGGTACTACCCGAGCCGCGAGGCCCGCGAGGCCCAGACGCGCGTCCCGATCACTGATGGCGCCCATGACGAGCCCTGGATCTGGCGCTACAAGGATATTCGCAGTTGGTGGCAGACGCCGCACCACGACCGCGTGGGCGGCGTGCGGCAGGAGACGGCCACGCCCTGGGTGCCGCGTTCGAAACCGATCTGGTTCACCGAGTTCGGCTGTGCAGCCGTCGACAAGGGCACCAATGCGCCGAACCTCTTCGTGGATCCGAAATCGTCCGAGAATGCGTTGCCGCCCCATTCCACGGGCGCGCGCGACGACCTGATCCAGCACCAGTATCTGCGCGCAGTACTAACTTACTGGGCGGATCCCGTGAAGAACCCGGTGTCCGAGGTCTATGGCGGCCCGATGATCGACCTTTCCCGCGCACATGCCTGGGCCTGGGACGCGCGGCCCTTTCCGCATTTTCCGGGCAACCGCACGCTCTGGGCCGATGGCGACAACTATGCGCGCGGCCACTGGCTGAACGGGCGGGCCTCGGCGCAGGCGCTGGATGCGGTGGTGACCGAGATCTGCGCTGCCTCCGGTGTAAACGCGCTTGATGTCAGCCGGCTCTATGGGCTCGTGCGCGGCTATTTGGTGAGCGAGGTCGAGGGTGCGCGCGCCGCGCTGCAACCGCTGATGCTCGCCTATGGGGCCGAGGCCGCCGAACGCGAGGGACGGCTTGTCTTCTTCAACCGCGACGGCCGGCCCAAGGCCGTGATCGAACCGGGCCTGCTGGCGGTGACCGACGATCTGTCAGGTGAAGTCGAGCATGTGCGCAGCCCCGAGGCCGAGACCGCGGGGCGGGTGCGGCTGTCCTTCGTCGAGTCGGACGGCGCCTATGAGACCCGAGCCGCCGAGGCGATCCTGCCCGACGAGAACAGCCGCACGGTGTCGTCCAGCGAACTGCCGCTGGTGTTGACTGGGAGCGAGGGGCAAGCGGTGGTGGAACGCTGGCTTGCCGAGGCGCGCGTTGCCTGCGACCGGGCGCGGCTTGCGTTGGCGCCGTCCACGCTGGGGTTGGGGGCAGGCGACGTCCTGCGCCTGCCGGGCGGCGATTTCCGCATTGACCGGGTGGACCTGTCCGGCGCCCGCGAGATCGAGGCGGTGCGGGTCGAGCGCGGTCTTTATTTACTGCCCAACCGCGACGAGGCCCCGGTGCGGCAGGCGGCCTTCATGGCGCCGGTGCCGGTCTGTCCGCTGTTTCTTGATCTGCCACTTCTGACCGGGGACGAGGTGCCGCACGCGCCTCACCTGGCGGTGGCGGCCCAGCCTTGGCCCGGTACGGTTGCCGTCTATTCCTCGGTCAGTGACGCGGGCTACGAACTGAACACATTGATCGGGCAGGCTTCCGTCATCGGCGTGACCGAAACCGCGCTCGCCGCGGCCAGGCCAGCGCGTTGGGACCGTGGCGCGGCGCTTCGGGTCAAGCTGTCGGCCGGGGCGCTGTCCTCTGTGGGGCTGCTGGAACTGTTTGCCGGGGCCAATGCCGCGGCGATCGGCGATGGCAGCCCGAACAACTGGGAGGTGTTCCAGTTCGCCGAGGCCGCACTGGTCGCGCCGCTCACCTACGATCTGCGCATCAGGCTTCGCGGCCAGGCCGGGACCGACGGGGTGATGCCCGCGCTCTGGCCCGAGGGCAGCCGCTTCGTGCTGTTGGACGGTCGGCCGGGACAGATCGACCTGCCGCTTTCGGCCCGGGGGCTTGGCCGGCACTACCGCATCGGCCCGGGTCTGCGGCCGTTCGACGACTCGTCCTTTATCCATCTCGCCCAAGCTTTTGACGGCATCGGGCTCCGGCCCTTTGCGCCCTGCCACCTGGTCGCGCGGTCTGACGGACAGGGCGGCCTTGCAATCCGTTGGACCCGGCGCTCGCGGATCGACGGGGACAGCTGGGCCTCGGTCGAGGTCCCGTTGGGCGAGGACCGCGAGGCCTATCACGTGCGGGTCATCGGGGCGGGAGGCGAGGTGCTGCGCGAGGCCACGCCCACAGCACCCAGATGGACCTACACGGCCGCGATGCGGGCGGCGGATGCGGGTGCGGGCCCGGCCGTCGTCGAGGTGGCGCAACTGTCCGATCAGTTCGGGCCCGGACCCTATCAGAGGATCAAGATCGATGAGTGAGACCGCCAACCTTTCCCTGCCGCTGATTCAGGCCGCGCAGGCGCAGAAGCATGTCACGGTGAACGAGGCGCTTGTGAAGCTCGACGCGCTGGTGCAACTGCGCCTGGAAAGTGTCAGCCTCTCCGCACCGCCCACCGGCGCATCCGATGGTCAGGCCTGGGGTGTTGCCTCGGCCGCCACGGGAGACTGGACTGGGCAGGAGGGCCGGATCGCGATTGCCGACAATGGCGGCTGGGTCTTCGTACGCCCCCATGCCGGTTGGCGCGCCTGGGTGATCGATGCGGCGGCCGAGATGCGCCAGGATGGCAGCGGCTGGGTGCCGGTCGCGTCCGGTGGCGCCGTCGGGGCCTCGGGCGCGGCCCTCGATCTGCGGGTTCTGGAATTCGACCATGTGCTGGCGGTGGGTGGGCCGCAGCTTACGGCGACCGGGATCCCGTCGCATGCCATGGTCTTCGGCGTGACCGCACGGGTGATCGGGGAAATTACGGGGACATTGGTCTCCTGGAGCCTAGGCACCGAGGGGGCCGAGGATCGGTTCGGCAGCGGGCTCGGGACCGGGCTGAATTCCTATGCCAAGGGCATCTTGGGCCAGCCGATGACCTATTACACGCCTGCGCCTCTGATGCTGAGCCCCGAGGGCGGTGATTTCGCGGGCGGAATCGTCAGGTTCGCCGTCCACTACGCCGAACTCGGCCTGCCGGCAGCGGTCTAGGCGGATGCGGCCCGTTCTGCATGGCGACGTGGTAGCGGCCGCGCGCGCGCTCTACGTCCGGTCACCCGAGGAACGCCTGGCTGCCATGGCACTCATGCTGGCGCGTGCCGACGCGGCCGATGCCTACCGCAAGCGGTTTCATCGGGCGCATCCCGAATGGGGTAACGGCTCGCTGATGGCGCTTGCGTGCCGTCAGGATCTGCCACCCGAGCCACCGCTTGACGATCCCGACTATTGCCGCTGTCTGGCACTGGTCCTTGCTTCGCTCGCCGACTCGCGTATGTCCAAGGCCGCGTTCAGCGGGCGCTGTTGATGCAGGTGGATATGGTCGGATCGAGGTCAAGCCGCTTTTCGGCGATCGGCTCGCCGCAGTCGGTGCAGTAACCGAACCCCCCTTCGTCGATCCGCGAGAGCGCTGCCCGGATGCGCCGTTCAGCCATCGCACGGCGCGCCTGTTGCGCCTTGGCCATGGCTTGCTTTTGCAGCGCGTCCATCCGGCTGAGCCGACCGACCGTTTGCTGGTCGAGCGCAACGGTCCTCGTTCTGTCCTCCCCCAGCGCCGTGTCGGTGTCCACCGCGTCCAGTATCGCCATCAGCCGGGCCCGGAACCTCGCGATCCTCGCTTCATCCATGCTCACGTCCTCGCGCGCGGGTTACGTCCTGACTTGGTTTCCCCGCCATGGCTGGTGTAGTCTTGTCCCGCAATGAAAGGGACTACCCATGGCCGAGACGAAACCGCGGCTGACCGAGCTTGATCCGGTCTGGAAACGCATCTGTGACGAAGCTGCCGCGGCCGTGATCGACGAGCCGCTGCTTGGCGGTCTGATGCATTCAAGCCTTCTGCACCATGGCGGCCTTGATGATGCGCTGGCCTACCGTTTTGCGTTGAAGCTCTCGTCGGGCGAGATGTCCGAACAGCTTTTGCGCGAGATCGCGGATGCAGCCTATGCCGACGATCCCGGACTTGGCAAGGCTGCCCGGGCCGACCTGATGGCAGTCTACGACCGGGATCCGGCCTGTCACCGCTTCATCCAGCCGATCCTGTTCTTCAAGGGCTTCCAGGCGTTGCAGGCCTATCGCGTTGGCCACTGGCTGTGGCAAAGCGGGCGCCTCGACATGGCCTATTTCGTTCAGATGCGCGTGTCCGAGGCGTTCGGCGTCGACATCCATCCCGCTGCCCGGCTGGGGCAGGGGATCATGATCGACCACGCCCATTCCATCGTGATCGGTGAGACCGCGGTCGTCGGCGACAACGTGTCGATGCTGCACTCGGTGACGCTTGGCGGCACCGGCAAGGAAGAGGGTGACCGCCATCCCAAGATCGGCAACGGCGTGCTGATCGGGGCAGGGGCCAAGGTATTGGGCAACATCACTGTCGGGTGCTGCTCGCGCATCGCGGCGGGATCGGTCGTGCTGCAGGACGTGCCGCCGAAATCGACCGTTGCGGGCGTGCCCGCCCGGATCGTGGGCGAGGCGGGCTGCGAGCAGCCCTCGGTCATGATGGATCACCGGCTGGCAAGTGGTTCGCAAAACTGATCGCAGCTCGTTTCCACGACATCTCCGAAAGAAAAGGGGCCGGCGTTGCCACCGGCCCCTTTCTTGGTTCATGCTGCGCGATCACTCGCGGTTGCCGAGGAACTGCAGCAGGAACATGAACAGGTTGATGAAGTCGAGATAGAGGTTCAGCGCCCCCATGATCGCCGATTTCGCCAGCCACTCGCTGTCCATCGCCTGGGCGTGCTGGATGTAGTCGGTCTTGATCCGCTGGGTGTCATAGGCGGTCAGCGCCGCAAAGATCAGCACGCCGATGATCGACACCGCGAACATGATCGCGGGCGACTGAAGAAAGATGTTCACGATCGAGGCGACGATCAGGCCGATCACGCCCATGATCAGGAACGACCCCCAGCCCGAGATGTCCTTCTTGGTGGTGTAGCCCCAAAGCGACAGACCGGCGAAGGCGATTGCGGTGATCAGGAAGGTCTGCACGATCGAGATTCCGGTGAAGACCAGAAAGATCGAGCTGAGCGACAGGCCCATCAGCGTGGCGAAGCCGTAGAAATACAACTGTGCTGCCGAGGCCGACAGCCGGTTCACAACGGCGCCAAAGCCGAACACCATGGCAAGCGGCGCGAACATGATTACCCATTTCAGCGGCGAAGCGTAGATCGCCTGGCCAAGACCCGACAGGGTGCCCTCAGGCGTCACGGCCAGCCCTGAGATCGCCCAGGCGGCCAGCGCCGTGATCAGCATGCCCACGGACATCGTGCCGTAGACCTTGTTCATGTGGGCGCGAAGACCCGCATCCACCTGCGCGGTGGTGCGCACACCAGCCGTCTGGCCCGCGCGGATCGTGTTGTAGTCAGCCATTGACTGCCTCCTTGTTGGTCAACCCGGCGGGCAAGCCAAGAAAAACCCCGCCATTGCCGGGCAATATCGGCCGGGGCGGGGCACATTTCAAGACGCGCGCGCCTTGAAACGGCGCGTTTGCTTAACCTTTTGGTGTGGCTCGGGACCGGGCCTTCGCCAGTTCAGCGCAGCCAGCTTTTCGGCACGTCCCAGACCGGGCGGCGGGCCTCGGCGCGGGCTTGTTCGCGGGTCAGGCCGATGTCGCGCAGCATGGCGTCGTCCAGATCGGCCAGCCGACGGCGCTGATGCGCGGCGCAGAGGCCAAGGCTGATCCGGCGGACAAGTCCCGAAAGCTCGGGAAGGCGGATCGCGCGGCGGGTGTTCGTGTCGATATGGGCCATCGTCGTGACTCTTTGTTTTTCGTGATGGGCCGGGCCCATCGGATCATTGGTCTTGATCTTTATGCGCCTCCGTGATCCATTCTTCAAACGAATGATAGTTATGAATTGAATCAGGGTTCGTGATGTGTCGCGCAATCTGGACCTGACCGCGCTCCGCTCCTTCGTGGCGGTGGCCGAGGCGGGCGGGGTGACCCGCGCCGCCGGGTTTCTGAACGTGACGCAATCGGCGGTCTCGATGCAGCTCAAGCGGCTGGAAGAGGCGCTGGATCTGCAATTGCTCGACCGGTCGGAACGCCGGGTCAAGCTGACTGCGGCGGGCGAGCAACTGCTGGGCTACGCACGCCGCATCCTTGCGCTGAACGACGAGGTCTATGCGCGGATGACGGCACAGGAATTCGAGGGCGAGATCGTCCTCGGCGTGCCCCATGACATCGTCTATCCGGCTATCCCGCGGGTGCTGAACCGGTTCGCCGCGGATTTCCCGAGGGTCAAGGTCCAGTTGCTGTCCTCCTACACGGTGCGGCTGAAGGAGCTGTTCCGCAAGGGAGGGGTCGACATCATCCTGACCACCGAGGACCGCTGCGGCGAGGGCGGCGAAACGCTGGCCGAACTGCCGCTGGTCTGGGTCGGCGCGATCGGCGGGCAGGTGTGGAAGCAGCGCCCCTTGCGGCTGGCCTACGAACATGCCTGCATCTTCCGACAGGGGGTGCAGGCGGCGCTCGACCGGGCGGGCATCCCCTGGGAGATGGCGGTGGAAAGCGAGTCGATCCGCACCGTCGAGGCCAGCGTCAGCGCCGATCTGGCGGTGCACACGGTGGTGGACGGCATGCTGCCGCCCTATGTCGAGCCGATCCAGCACGGTGGTGCGCTGCCCGAACTGGCCCGGACCAAGATCAACCTCTACGTCTCCGACCTGTCCTCGGCGCCCGTGGTCGGGGAACTGGCCGACCTGATCCGTCAGACCTATCGCGTCGGTTAGGAGCGGTGGCGCTTTCGGGCCGCGGACCGTTGGCAGGCGCCATCTATGCCCCTCAGCCGACCGGGATCGCCCGTTGCATCTTGACCGGCTCGCTTCGCGCGAGGCGGATGAAATGCGCGATATAGGGGCGGGCGGCGTCCTCGGCACGGGTCGCGGCATAGATGCGCTTGGTCAGACCTGCCTCGGTCACGCGCCGCACCGCCAGATCGGCCCCGCCGCGGGTGTCGCGCACCACCCAGTCGGGCAGCACCGTCACCCCCCGCCCAGAGGCCACCAGCATCAGGATCACCGCGGTCAGTTCCACCGGGCGCACCACCAGCGGCTCAACCCGCGCCGGTCCCAGCAGCCCGGTGAAGACGTCCAGCCGGGCGCGGTCCACCGGGTAGGTGATCAACGTCTGGTCGCGGAAATCCTCGGCCTCGACGAACGCCTTTTCGGCCAGCGGGTGCGTGG
Organism: Rhodovulum euryhalinum; assembly: GCF_004342445.1. Taxonomy (GTDB): domain Bacteria; phylum Pseudomonadota; class Alphaproteobacteria; order Rhodobacterales; family Rhodobacteraceae; genus Rhodovulum; species Rhodovulum euryhalinum. The sequence goes on along the minus strand of NZ_SLWW01000008.1, from coordinate 146,673 downwards.
CTGCGCAGACGAAGACGGGTTCGTAGTCGAAGAGCGGCGCGAAGGTCAGCCCCTCGGCCTCTTCGGGATCCGACGAGATCACCAGGTCCACATCCTCGCGTTCGAGGGCGGGGATCGCGTCGAAGGACAGCCCGGGGCGGATGTCCACGTCAACCTCGGGCCAGGCCTTGCGGAAGGATTCCAGCACCGGCAACAGCCAGTCGTAGCAGGCGTGACATTCCAGCGTGATGTGCAGCCGCCCGGACCGGCCCGTTGTCAGGCCCAGGAACTCGGCCTGCAGCGCGGCGATCTCGGGCAGCACCTTTTCGGCCACGCGCAACAGCTTCAGCCCCGCCGCCGACAGCCGCAGCGGCTTGGTCCGGCGAACGAACAGCTCCATACCGACCTGTTCCTCCAGCCCCTTGACCTGATGGGACAGCGCCGACTGGGTGATGTTCATCCGCTCGGCCGCGCGCGCCAGTCCGCCCGCGTCGTGGATCGCCTTGATCGTGCGCAGGTGGCGCAATTCCAGGTGCATATTGTCACGCCACTCATATTCATGTTGAGAACTATGAGTTTGTTTCACAACTTGCGGTGTGCGACAAGCATGAGACGCCGAATCCAGCCGGAGCAAGCCCCATGTCCGCCCCCCGCGTTTCCTTCGAGTTCTTTCCCCCGCAATCGCTGGAGGGCAGCTTCCGCCTGTGGGAGACCGTGCAGGCGCTGGCGCCGCTGAAGCCGCAATTCGTGTCGGTGACCTATGGCGCTGGCGGGACCACGCGCAAGCTGACCCACGAGGCGGTCGAGACGATCCACAACCATTACGGCGTCAACGTCGCCGCGCACCTGACCTGCGTGGACGCGACCCGTGCCGAGACGATGGAAATCGTCGATGCCTATGCAAAGGCCGGCGTGACCGAGATCGTGGCGCTTCGGGGCGATCCGCCCAAGGGGCAGGGCGGCTTCACCCCGCATCCCGAGGGCTTTGCAAACTCCTGCGAACTGATCGAGGCGCTGGCCTCGCGGGCGGCCTTCACCATCCGCGTCGGCGCCTATCCCGACCCGCATCCCGAATCGCAGGGCGTCGGCCATGATATCCGGTGGCTGAAGAGGAAGTTCGAAGCGGGCGCGGATTCGGCGATCACCCAGTTCTTCTTCGAGGCCGAGACCTTCTTCCGCTTCCGCGACGAATGTGACGCGGCCGGGATTGATGGCTCGAAGATCATCCCCGGCATCCTGCCGATCGAGAAATGGGCGGGCGTGCGCCGCTTCGCCGAACGTTGCGGGGCGCGCATCCCGGCCTGGATCGACGAAGCCTTCGAGAAGGCCGTGCGCGACGACCGCGAGGAGCTGCTGGGCAAGGCGCTGGCGACAGAACTCTGCACCGCGCTGATGGAAGGCGGGGTGCAGGACTTCCACTTCTACACCCTGAACAAGCCGCACCTGACGCGCGACATCTGCCACGCGCTGGGCGTTCAGACCCCAGCCCATCTGGAAAAGGTCGCCTGAGCTTGCCAGCCGGTGCCGCCCCGGGCTAAGGGGCGGTCATGGTATCCGATCCTTCCGATTTCGACCGCACCCGCCTCATAGCCATGCACGGGCTGGACTACCTGCGCGCGATGCTGGCGGGCGACGTGGCGCCGCCGCCGATCTGGGCGCTGATGGGGCTGAGGCTGGTGCGCGCCGATCCCGGCGAGGTGGCGTTTCTTGCAACGCCCGGCCCCGAACACGGCAACGTCACCGGCACCACCCATGGCGGCTGGTATGGCACGCTGCTGGATGCCGCGATGGGCTGTGCGGTGATGACGACGGTGCCCGCCGGCGCCACCCATGCCACGCTGGAATACAAGGTCAACGTGGTCCGCGTGGTCCGTCCGGGTCTCGAGGTCGAGGCGATCGGCCGGGTCCAGCACGGCGGGCGGCGCACCGGCGTCGCGATGGGCGAGGTGCATGGCGTGGCCGATGGCAGGCTTTATGCAACCGGGTCGACCACCTGCATCGTGATGGAGGGCTAAGGCGCCTCAGCCCATCGTGATGACGACCTTGCCCGTCGCCTTGCGGGTGCGCAGCAACTCCAGCCCCTCGGCGGCACGCTCCAGCGGCAGGGTGTGGCTGACATGGGGCCGCAGCCGCCCCTCGGCATACCAGCCGAAGAGCGTGGCGAGGCTGTCCGTCAGCACCTCGGGCCGGAACGCGAGGTAGCCGCCCCAGTAAAGGCCCATCACGGTCAGGTTCTTGACCAGCAGGTGATTGGCCTTGATCTGCGGCACGTCCCCGCTGGCGAAGCCGATCACCAGGATCCGCGCGTCGGGCTTGCAGGCGCGCATCGCGGCGGTGAAGAGATCGCCCCCGACCGGGTCATAGACCACGTCCGCGCCGCCGAGCGCCGTCACCGCCTCGCGCAGGTCGTCCGTGTCGCTGTCGATCAGATGGTCGGCGCCCGCCTGCCGCGCGACCTCCAGCCGGTCGGCGCCGCGGGCGCAGGCGATCACTCTTGCCCCCATCGCCTTGCCGATCTCGACGGCGGTCAGCCCGACGCCGCCCGCGGCCCCCAGCACCAGAAGCGTTTCGCCCGGTTGCAGCCGCGCCTTGTGGTCCAGCGCCAGGTGGCTTGTGCCATAGGCCACCTGAAAGGCCGCGGCATCCTCGAAGGGCATCGCGTCGGGCAGCGGAACACAGCGTTCGGCCGCGAAGCAGCCCGCCTCGGCCAGCCCGCCCGTTCCCGCAAAGACCGCCACGCGCCGGTCCGTCAGGCCCGGCTCGACGCCCGCGCCCGCCGCCTCGACGGTGCCGGCCAGTTCCATCCCCAGGGTGACGGGCAGGGCGGGGCGTTCCTGATAGCGGCCCTCGATCATCAGCAGATCGGCAAAGTTGAGTCCGCAGGCGGCGATCCTGACCCGCACCTCGCCCGGGCCCGGATCGGGCCGGGCAACGGTGTCGATCTGCGGAACGGCGCCGAACTCGGCGATCCGGAAGGCGCGCATCGGGCTCTCCTGTCGTCGGTGATTCCGTCGGGGACGTTACCGGTGGCGGCCGGACAGGGCCAGTGGGGTGATGAATCGCAAAATGCAAACATTGCCTGCGGAATAGGATTTGCAAAGTGCAAACAGATCGGCGAAAGTTCGCGCTCCGCAACCCCTGCGCGAGCGTGAGTCGGCCTACTTTACCTGGAATATGTCTACTTCGCGCGGGTTGGGGAAAATAAATTTCTATCCGCGGCAAGGCTTTGATGGAAAAATACGCGCATAGACTGCATTCGGGCGCAATTTGGCACGCAACTTGCTTTATGATGAGTGTTAGAGGAGTTCTCAGATGAAACACCCTGTTGATGTCCATGTGGGCAAGCGTATCCGACATCGTCGCTGGATGGTGGGCATGACCCAGCAGCAGCTGGCCGAGAAGGTCGGGATCAAGTTCCAGCAGATCCAGAAGTATGAAACCGGCATGAACCGCGTCAGCGCGTCCCGCCTTTGGGACATCGCCGATGCGCTGGACGTGTCGGTCAGCTTCTTCTTCGAGGGGCTGGACGGCAAGGCTGCCGAGGCCGCAAGCCAGGGCATGCCTGACGACATCCTGTCCGACAAGGAGGCGCTGGAATTGGTGCGCTCCTACTACGCCATCCCTGAAAACCAGCGGCGCCGTCTGTTCGAGTTGGCGCGGGTGCTGAGCGACGTCGCCTGACGTTGGGCGCTTGACGGGATCAGGTCGGGCGGCTAGCGCCCGCACACCGGGGGTATGCTTCCCCGTCCCGCAGGTTTGCCCGGAGGCAGAATGCCCGAAATCGATGCCCACGATCTGATCGCCACGGCCCATGCGCTGGCAGAAGCCGCGCGTGGGGCGACGCTTGCCCATTTCCGTGCGGATGGGCTGGGAGTCGAGAACAAGGCGGGCGCCGGGTTCGACCCGGTGACGCGCGCCGACCGCGAAGCCGAGGCCGCGATGCGCGCGATCCTGGCAAAGCGGCGGCCCGAGGATGCGATCCTCGGCGAAGAACTCGATCTGGTGGCGGGCACCAGCGGCCTGACCTGGGTGCTTGACCCCGTGGACGGCACCCGAGGTTTCATGTGCGGCACGCCGACCTGGGGGGTGCTGATCGCCGTCGCGGACGAGACCGGGCCGCTCTTTGGCGTGATCGACCAGCCCTATATTGGCGAACGCTTTGTCGGCGGATTCGGACAGGCACGGTTGACCGGCCCGGCCGGGACCCGGCCCCTCGCCACCCGCCCGCCGCGGCCGCTGGCCGAGGCCTCGCTTTTCACCACCTTCCCCGAGGTCGGCAGCCCCGAAGAGGGCCGCGCCTTTGCCGAACTCGCCGCCCGCGTCCGGCTGACGCGCTACGGGATGGACTGCTATGCCTATGCGCTGGTGGCGCTGGGGCAGGTGGATCTGGTGGTCGAGGCGGGGCTGCATCCCTACGACATCCAGGCGCCGATCGCGGTGATCGAGGCGGCGGGCGGCATCGTCACCGACTGGCAGGGCGGCCCGGCGCACCGGGGCGGACGTGTCGTGGCCGCGGCGAACCGCGCAGTGCATGCCGAGGCGTTGGAAATCCTGTCCCGCGCCGCGGGCTAGGCCCGCCGCTCAGCCGCCGCGCACCCTTGTGCCGTTCACCCAGACCCCCGCGATCGCCCGGTCGTCGCCCATCATGATCGTCGGGAACACCGCCTCCCAGATATTCGTCGCCCGCGCCGCGCGCTGCGCGATGGCCGGTGTCGAGCCAAGGTCGAGCGCCACGATATCCGCCTCCATCCCGGGTGCCAGGGTGCCGATCCGGTCGTCCATCCGCAGTGCCCGCGCCGCGCCGGCGGTGGCCAGCCACCACAGTTCGGCGGGGTGCAGCGCCCGGCCGCGCAACTGGCCGATCTCGTAGGCCGCCGCCATGGTGCGCAGCATCGAAAAGGACGACCCCCCGCCGGTATCGGTCGCCAGCCCCACCCGCTGGCCCTCGTCCACAAGGCCGCCCATGTCGAACAGCCCCGAGCCGATGAACAGGTTCGAGGTCGGGCAATGCACGAGCGCCGCGCCGGTTTCGCGCAGGCGCATCCGCTCGCGTCCGGTCAGGTGGATGCAATGGCCGAAGACCGCTCCGGGTCCCAGCAGCCCCGCCCGTTCGTACACGTCCAGATAGTCGCGCGCCTCCGGGAAAAGTGCGCGCACCCAGTCGATTTCTTCCACCTGTTCGCTCAGATGCGTCTGCATCAGGCAGTCCGGGTGCTCGGCCCAGAGCGTCCCCAGCGCGTCCAGCTGTTCCGGGCTCGAGGTCGGCGCGAAACGCGGCGTGATCGCGTAGGTCAGCCGCCCCCGCCCGTGCCAGCGTCCGATCAGCGCCGCGCTTTCGTCATGGGCCCGCTCGGGCGTGTCGCACAGGCCCTCGGGCGCGTTGCGGTCCATGCAGGTCTTGCCCGCCACGACCCGCATCCCCCGCGCCTCGGCGGCCGCGAAAAAGGCGTCGACGCCGGCCGGGTGGGTGGTGCAGTAGCTTGCCACCGTCGTCGTGCCATGGGCGAGCAGCAGGTCCAGGTACCGCCCCGCGATATCGGCCGCGTATCCGGCGTCGGCAAAACGCATCTCCTCGGGAAAGGTATAGCCGTTCAGCCAGTCGATCAGCCGTTTGCCCCAGCTCGCGATGATGCCGGTCTGCGGGTAATGGGCATGCGCATCGACAAACCCGGCCGAGATCAGCGCGCCCCCCATGTCGGACACCCGCGCCCCCGGATGGGCCGCGCGCAGCGCCTCTGCCGCGCCCACCGCCACGATCCGGCCGCCCTCGACCAGCACGCCGCCGCTTTCGTCGATCCGCGCAGCCCCCGGGCCATCGGCGAAGGGATCGCCCGCAAAGCCAAGGATCCGTCCCAGGATCAGTTCCGCCCCCGCCATCGCCCAGACTCCATCCCGCGCGGACTGACCCTAGGGATGGTCCGCGCGGGCGTAAATCCCGCATCTCGCCCTGTTGCCCGGCGGCCCGTTTGGCTATGGTGCGGGCGACGCACAGGGCAGGGCAGGCCATGGACGACGAGGTCATCGACAAGACCGCCCCGGAAGAGGACGGCTACGGGCTAGATAACCGCACGGTGTCGGCGATTCTGCTGGCGGTGGCCGCAGGCGATGCCGCGCGCCTGGCCGATCTGTTCGAGCCGCTGCACCCCGCCGACATCGCCGACCTTCTGGAACAGGTGGACGCCGGCAAGCGGCGCGAGATCCTGCTGCTTGCGCCCCGCCAGTTCGACGGCGAGGTTCTGTCGGAACTCGACGAGACGCTGCGCGAGGAGGTGATCGCCTTCCTGCCGCCCGAGATCCTTGCCGAGGCGGTGCGCGAACTCGAATCCGACGACGTGGTCGACCTGATCGAGGATCTGGAAAAGCCGCAGCAGGATGCGATCCTTGACGCGCTCGAGATGGTCGATCGGGTCGCCGTCGAACAGGCGCTGAGCTATCCGGAATACTCCGCAGGCCGCCTGATGCAGCGCGAGGTGGTGCGCGCGCCCGAGCACTGGACCGTGGGCGAGACCATCGACCATCTGCGCGCCAACAAGAAGACGCTGCCCGACCAGTTCTACCACGTGATCGTGGTCGATCCCGGCATCAGGCCGGTGGGCTACGTGACGCTTGGCAAGCTTCTGTCCTCGCGCCGCTCGGTCCGGCTGACTGACCTGTTCGAGGACAGCTTCCGCCCGATCCCGGTCACCCAGCCCGATTCCGAGGTGGCCTATGCCTTCAACCAGTACCACCTGATCTCGGCCCCCGTGGTCGACGACGCCGGGCGGCTGGTCGGCGTGATCACCATCGACGACGCGATGAACGTGCTCGACGAAGAGCACGAGGAAGACATCCTGCGCCTCGCCGGTGTGGGCGAGGGCAGCCTGAACGACCGTGTGATCGAGACCACGCGCCAGCGCTTTCCCTGGCTCTTCGTCAACCTTCTGACCGCGATCGTCGCCTCGCTGGTGATCGCGCAGTTCGAGGACGCGATCGCGCAGGTGGTTGCGCTGGCGGTGCTGATGCCGATCATCGCCTCGATGGGCGGCAATGCGGGCACCCAGTCGCTGACGGTCGCGGTGCGGGCACTGGCGACCAAGGACCTTACCGGGTCCAACGTCTGGCGCGTGGTCCGCCGCGAGGTGGCGGTGGGTCTGGTGAACGGCGCGATCTTCGCCCTGGTGATGGGGCTTGTGGGGCTTGTCTGGTTCGGCTCGGCCCAACTCGGCGCGGTGATCGCCGTGGCGATGGTGGTCAATCTGAGTGTGGCGGCCCTTGCGGGCATCCTGGTTCCGGTCACGCTCGACAAGCTGGGGGTCGACCCTGCGCTTGCCTCGGGGACCTTCGTGACCACGGTGACCGACGTGGTGGGCTTTTTCGCCTTCCTCGGGCTGGCCAGCGTGGTGCTGTTGTGAAGGACGAAAAGGCGGCAATGCGCGCTGCGGCGCTGGAACGGCGGGCGGCGGCGCATGACCCGGCCCGGGGGGCGGCGGCAGTGGCGCGGCTCCTGGACGTTCTCGCACCGCATATGGGCCGTCCGGTGTCGGGCTACATGCCGATGCGCAGCGAGATCGATCCGCTGGCGGCGATGGCGGCGCTTGTGGGCCACGGCCCCGTGGGCGTGCCGGTGATCGAGGCCAGAGGCGCGCCGCTGGCCTTCCACCGTTGGACGCCCGGTTGCGCTATGCGCCCCGGCCCGTTCGGGGCACAGGTGCCCGACGGGGGCGTGCCGATGCTGCCCGAGGTGCTCATCGTCCCGCTTTTGGCCTTCGACCGCACGGGGGCGCGGCTCGGCTATGGCGGCGGGTTCTATGACCGGACGCTGGCGATGCTGCGGGCGCGGGGGCCGGTGCTGGCCGTGGGCCTTGCCTATGCCGCGCAAGAGGTGGCGCGCGTGCCGGTGGAACCCACCGACCAGTTGCTCGATGCGATCGTCACCGAGGACGAGACGATCCGGCCTGCGCTGGGCATGCCGGACAGGCCGCCGGTCTGAGGCCGGGATCGGTTGTGGGGACGGACCGGACCTTGGCGCGGGACATCACGGTGATGACAGCCGTCGCAAGGCAGCAAGGGCCGTCAGGGCTCCGGCGCGGGGCGGGTCGCGCCTGACCGCAACCGATGTGCCGCTTTCGGCATCGGGAAATGCCACCCGACCACCCCACTTGTGAAGCGATACGAAACCCTAGCGGATAACGATCTCGTCCGCGCGGATCAGGCCAAGGACGGTGCGGGCGCGCTCGTCCAGAAGGTCGAGGTCCAGATAGCCGTCGGACAGACGCATGGTCCGGTTCTCGAGGTCGGCCAGATCGGCCTCCAGCATCTCCTTCTCGGCGCGCAGCCGCGCGGCATCGGCCTCGATCTGGATGCGGCGGAACAGGCCGAAATCGCCCTGCACCGCGGCAAAGGTGAAATACATCGCGAGGGATGCGCCGAGCCCCAGAAAGACCAGCGCCCCAAGGGCCGGGCGCGTGTGCGAACCGCTCATGTCGTCTGCCTCTGGCGCCGCCTCTTCGGGGCGGCTGCAGGCAGTCTAGCCGAACCGGGGCCCTGGGGGAATCCCCCAGATTCGGGCCCCGCGTCGGGCAGGTCTCAGCCTTCCAGAACGGCGACGCCCGGCAGCGTCTTGCCCTCCATCCATTCCAGGAACGCGCCGCCCGCGGTCGAGATATAGGTGAAATCGTCGGCCACGCCCGCACCGTTCAGCGCCGCAACCGTGTCACCGCCGCCTGCGACCGAGACCAGAACACCGGCTTTCGTTAGATCTGCGGCCTTCTGCGCGGCCGCGTTGGTCGCCGCGTCGAACGGGTCGATCTCGAAGGCACCCAGGGGGCCGTTCCAGATCAGCGTCTTGCACTTGGCAAAGACCTCTTCGATCCGCTTCACGGTTTCGGGGCCCGCGTCCAGGATCATCGCGTCCGCCGGGCAGGCATCGGCCGCGACCGTCTCGTTCTCGGCACCGGCGCGGAACTCGCGCGCGCAGACCACGTCCACGGGCAGCACGATCTCGCAGCCCGCCACCTTGGCCTTGTCCATGATGTCGCGCGCGGTGCCCGCCATGTCGTGCTCGCAGAGCGACTTGCCGACATTGATCCCCTGCGCGGCGAGGAAGGTGTTGGCCATGCCGCCGCCGATCACCAGGTGGTCGACCTTGGCCACCAGATTGCCCAGCAGGTCGAGCTTGGTCGAGACCTTGGCGCCGCCCACCACCGCCACCACCGGCCGCACCGGGTTGGCCAGCGCGGCTTCAAGCGCCTTGAGTTCGGCTTCCATGTTGCGCCCCGCGCAGGAGGGCAGCAGCCGCGCGATGCCCTCGGTCGAGGCATGTGCGCGGTGGGCCGCCGAGAACGCGTCGTTCACGTAGATCTCGCCCAGCGCGGCCAGCGCGGCGGCCATCTCGGGGTCGTTCTTTTCCTCGCCCGCGTGAAAGCGGGTGTTCTCCAGCAGCAGGATGTCGCCTTCGGACAGCGCCGCAACGGCCTGTTTCGCCGGCAGCCCGATGCAGTCGTCGGCGAAGATCACGCCGCGCCCGAACGCCTGTTCCAGTGCGGGCAGGGTGACCTTGAGGCTCATCTCGGGCACGACCTGGCCCTTGGGTCGGCCGAAATGCGCCAGCAGTACCGGCTTGCCGCCCTTGGCCAGGATGTCCTTGACCGTGGGAACGATGCGTTCGATCCGGGTCGCGTCGGTCACCCGGCCATCCTCGACCGGCACGTTGATGTCGACACGCACCAGCGTCACCTTGCCGGCGAGGTCCATGTCGTCGAGGGTCTTCCAGGCCATGCGTCATCCTCCCGCGGGGTTCCAGGTTGGCGCTAGATCGCCCGAACCGGGTCGAAAGGTCAATCCTTGCATCCGCCATGGCCCTTTTCTTCGGCAATCCGTCGCACTAGGGTCGCCGCCGAAACTCTCAGGCAGGAGGAACCGGCATGGCCGAGATCAAGGACCCCGAGAACACGATCCTGATGGAACTGAAGGGCGGGCGCGTCACCATCGAGCTGTTGCCCGACATCGCGCCGAAGCATTGCGAGCGGATGAAGGAACTTGCCCGCGCCGGGGCCTATGACAACGTGGTGTTCCATCGCGTGATCGACGGCTTCATGGCGCAGACCGGCGACGTGGCCCACGGCAATGCCGAAAGGGACTTCAACCTGCGCCGGGCGGGCACCGGCGGGTCCGACCTGCCCGATCTGCCGGCCGAATTCTCGAAACTGCCCCATGATCGGGGCACGATCGGCGCGGCGCGGGCGCAGAACCCGAACTCGGCCAACTCGCAGTTCTTCATCAACTTCACGGACAACCACTTCCTGAACGGCCAGTACACGGTCTATGGCCGCGTCATCGAGGGGATGGAACATGTCGACGCCATCACCCGGGGCGAGCCGCCCAGCACGCCCGACCGGATGATCAGCGTCAAGGTGGCTGCCGATGCGTAATCTCGCGCTTGTCCTGATGCTGGCCGCCGGGCCCGCCGCCGCCACCGGCCTCGAGATCGAGGTGGCGGGCGAGGGGGCGAACGGCACGATCGTCATCGACCTGCTGGACGAGGTCGCGCCAAACCACGTGGCGCGCATCGCCGAACTGGCCGCGGCGGGTGCCTATGACGAGGTCGTGTTCCACCGCGTGATCGACGGGTTCATGGCCCAGACCGGCGATGTGGAATTCGGCAAGGCGGGCGGCGACATGGGCCGCGCTGGGATGGGCGGGTCCGACCTGCCCGATCTGGCCGCCGAGTTCTCGGACGAGCCTTTCGATCGCGGCGCGGTCGGCATGGCGCGCGCCGCCGATGAAGATTCGGCCAATTCGCAGTTCTTCATCATGTTCGCCCCCGCGCCGCATCTGGACGGGCAGTACACCGTCGTCGGCCGGGTGACCGAGGGGATCGAGGTGGTCGACGCGATCAAGCGCGGCACGGGCCGGAACGGCGCCGTCGTCGGCCAGCCTGATCGAATGGTCAAGGTCACCGTGACCGACTAGCGCCCGCGGGGATCAGGCCGCGGGTCAGCGCGGCGACGAGGCGGCTGCCGGGCGCATCCATCCAGGTTGCGCCCAGCTGCACCGGCGCGGCGCCGGTGCCCAGCTTGAACCGCGCGAGATCCGGCGTGCCGACCGTGTCGAGCACGCCAAGTTCCAGCGCCGTGATGCCGCGCGCCTTCAGCGCAACGATCGCACGCCACAGCATCAGCGTATGGGCGTTCTCGCGGCGCCCCTCTGCCGAGGTCCAGCCCAGGTGATAGCTTGCCCAGGGGCGGTGGATCAGGAACAGCATCCCGGCCTGCGGGCGCCCGTCCCTGGTGGCGGTGACAAGCAGCGTCTCGCCCAGCCGCGCCCAGGCCAGGGCAAAGGCGGGTGGCAGGCGGGCATAGCGTCGCGCGTGCGCCTGGACCGCCTCTTCGCGCAACAGCCAGTGGTCGGGAGCATCTGGAAAATCGCCCTCGTCCAGCGCAAGGCCGCCCGCCTCGGCCCGTTTCAGGCGATTGCGCCATTTCTGATGCAGCCCCGCCCGCAACCGGTCCGCGTCCGGCTCAAGTGACAGCCGCGCGACATGGGCCCCGCTGACCATCCTAAGGAACCGCCCGCCCGCAAGGGGATCGGCCCCCGCGATCCGGTCCGGCGTGGCCAGCACGCCCCGGTGATCGCGCGCCAGCGCGGTCAGCAGCGCGGCGATCGCCGCCCGTCGGGTTTCGGCGGGCAGGCCGGGGGCAAAGGCCGGGCCGCGCGACAACAGCGCGAATCGGCCGAACAGCGGCCAGCGGCGGCTCAGTACCTGGGCGGTGGCCAGCACCTCGCTGCCCTCGCGCCATTCGAACCAGGCCGGCGCGCTGCCCAGCGTCGCGCAGGCCATGCCATAGGCGGGGTGCTGCTGCATCGGCAGGCCCGCGCCGTCGGGCGCGCAGGGCAGGGCGGTCGGGGTCCAGAGCGGCGCCATGGCCCTGTTAACCATGTGAAAGGCTAAGGTGTGGTAAATGCGGCCATGGCCGAGCACAGGAAAACCGTGATGGGCGTGCACGCCCCGCCGCCAAAGCCCACGATCGCCGGGGGGATCTGGCTCGCGCTCGTGGTCACGGTGCCGCTTGCGGGGCTTCTGGGTGGGTACGAATTGATCCGCTGGCTGGTCGGTTGAGGAGTCGCGCCTTGCGGCGCCGCCGGGCCAACCGGGGGGAATCAAGCCCCCCAGCCGGTCCAGCCCCGCGCGGAAACCTGGTCTCTGGCGCGGAAAAAGTCGCCTCAGGCCTTGTCGGCCAGCGCCTTGCACCAGGTTTCCATTTCCCTCGTGGCGATCTCCATCGGCGGTTCCATGAACGAGATGTGGAACCGGTCGCCCAGGTCGGCCACCCCGATCGAGCGCGGCCGCACCGCCAGCACATGCGCGTTCGGAAGCGCGATGCCGAAGCAGAACACGATGTTTCGCGCGTCCTTGATGTCCCCGGCAATGGTGCCGCCGATGGCCGTCGTATGCGCGAAATGATCGAAGCTGGCGATATAGGCCACCTTGGGATGGGCGTCGATCTTCGCCTTGAGAACGGCGAGGATGTCATCGACGCTTGCGCAACTGGTTTCCGACTTCGGCAGGTCCATGTCGAAGACGGGATATTTCTCCATCAGAAGGGTCTGTTTCATCTGCTGTCCTGAGCTGTCTGGTAAAGGAGGGTCGCCACCTGACCTAGCGCACCGGACCGCCGGCGTATGTGACCAGATCACCGACGGCACAGACCAACCAGACCGGCGAGCCCTGCCCCGACCGCCAGCGCCCAGCCATAGCCCCAGAGCGCCCAGACCAGGACCAGCAGGGTGAACAGCGCAAGGAACCCGGTCACCAGGAACGGGCGGGTGAAATTCTCGACCGGTGTCACGGGGCGGTCACGCATGGGCCCATCCTGCCACGGATCCGCTATGCGGTGAGGGGATTCTTGCGGGAACCTCAGCCCCGGGCGGCCGCCAGTGCGGCGGGCAGTTCCTCGGCGAGAACAGCAAGGTGGTCCTCGGGCCCCGCCGAAACACGGATGCAGCGGTCGAGCGGCGCGACCCCCGGCATGCGCACGAAGACGTCCCGCCGGGCAAGCTCGGCCAGAACGGCCCGCGCGAAATCGCCGTCCGCGCCGCAATCGACGGTGACGAAATTCGCGGCGGACGGCAGGGGCGTCAGCCCGTTCTCGCGCGCGATTGACGCGATCCGGTCGCGCGCGGCAGCGACCTGCGCCTTGACCTCGGCAAGCCAGGCCGGGTCAGACAGCGAGGCCAGCGCGCCCGCCTGGCTGATCCGGCACATGCCGAAATGGTTGCGCACCCTGTCAAAGGCCGCGATCAGCGGCGCGGCCCCGATGGCATAGCCCACCCGCGCCCCCGCCAGCCCATGCGCCTTGGAAAAGGTGCGGAACCGGATCACGCGGGGATCGTCCGGGTCGATGGGCGGCGCCGTGCCCCCGGGCGCGAACTCGATATAGGCCTCGTCAAGGATCATCAGCGTGCCGTCCGGGACCGCCTCGATCATCTGCTGCACCCGCTCGGCGGGATGCCAGCTTCCCATCGGGTTGTCGGGGTTCGACAGGTAGACAAGCTTGGCCCCCACCGCGCGGGCCCGGGCGATCAACGCGTCGGGATCCTCGTGGTCACCCGCAAAGGGCACCATCTGCAGGAAGCCGCCAAAGCCCACCACGTGGTAGTTGAAGGTCGGATAGGCGCCGGCCGAGGTCACCACCGTGTCGCCGGGACCGACCAGCATCCGCACGAGATACCCCAGCAGCCCGTCGATTCCCTCGCCGACCATCACGTTTTCCGGCGCGACGCCCAGATCCGCCGCCAGCGCGGCGCGCAGGTCGTGGTTCTGCGAGTCTCCGTATTTCCAGGTCTCGCGCGCGGCCTCCTGCATGGCGGCCACGGCGCGGGGCGATGGGCCGAACAGGCTTTCATTCGCGCCGAGGCGGGCACGGAACGGGCGGCCGCGGGCGCGTTCCTGGGTTTCCGGCCCGACAAAGGGCACGCTGGCCGGCAGGCTCGCGACGAGATCGGTGAAACGGGGTCCGGTCATGGGCAGGAGCAAAGCGGAAAACACGCGCGCGGGCAAGGGGGCGGGGCTTGCGACCGGCCGCGTAGCTGCCTAGGCTCGCCCGCGTTCCAGGAGGTTCCCCGATGACCGCGCCCCAGTTCCTGACCACGCCCGAGGGCCGCCGACTGGCCTGGCACAAGACTCCCGGCGCCGCGCCCGGCGTGGTGTTCCTCGGCGGCTTCATGTCCGACATGGAGGGGACCAAGGCCACCCATCTCGAGTCATGGGCGCGCGCCGCGGGCCGCGCCTTCCTGCGATTCGACTATTCCGGCCATGGGCAAAGTTCTGGTACCTTCTCGGAGGGCTGCATCGGCGACTGGGCGGCGGATGCGGCTGCGGCGGTCACGGCGCTGACCGAGGGGCCGCAGGTGCTGGTCGGCTCGTCGATGGGGGGCTGGATCGCGCTGTTGCTGGCCCGCGCGATGCCCCGGCGGGTCGCGGGCCTGGTCGGAATCGCCGCCGCGCCCGATTTCACCGAGGACAGCATGTGGGCAGGTTTCACCGAGACCCAGCGCGCCGAGTTGATGGAGAAGGGCCGGATCGAGATCCCGTCCGGCTATGCCGACAGCCCCTATACGATAACGCGCCGCCTGATCGAGGACGGGCGCGCGAACCTGGTGCTGCGCGCGCCCCTGCACCTGCCCTTCCCGGTGCGGTTGCTGCAGGGCACGGCGGATGAGGATGTGGCGGTATCGGTTGCGCTGCGGCTGCTCGATCACATCGACTGCGCCGACGCCCACCTGACGCTCGTCAGGGGCGCCGATCACCGGTTCTCGGAGCCGGAAAACCTTGCCCTGATCGAAACCGCCATTGCCGAGGTGACGGCGGTCTGAACCGCCGCCACCCCTGTCTTCTTCTTGGTTCAAATACTCACGCGCCGAAGGCGCCCGCGCCCGGCGGGCGCGGCCCTTCAGACGGATCGCAGATGCGCGCGGCCCGGTTGCGGTGCGCCGGAATTCGCGTCGATGAAGTTCAGCACCAGCGGCCGGATGTTGTTGCGCCAGCTCTTGCCCGCGAAGATGCCGTAATGGCCTGCGCCCGGTTCCAGGTGGCTGGCCTTCTTCTCGTCCGGCAGCCCGGTCAGCAGGTCCAGCGCCGCGATGCACTGGCCCGGCGCCGAGATGTCGTCATTTGCCCCCTCGACGGTCTTGACCGCAACCTCGGTGATCGCGGCGATATCGACCTGGCGGCCCGCCACCTTGAAGACGTTGCGCGCGATCTCGCGGCGCTTGAAGACGCGCTCGACCGTCGACAGGTAGAATTCCGCGGTCATGTCCATCACCGCGAGATATTCGTCGTAGAACCGGTTGTGCTTGTCGTGGTCCCCCGCCTCGCCCTTGGCGACCTTGAGAACCTGTTCCGAAAAGGCGCGGCTGTGGCGGTCGCCATTCATCGACATGAATGAGGCAAGCTGCAACAGGCCCGGATAGACCAGCCGTCCGACGCCTTCGTACTTGAAGCCGACCCGCTGGATCGCAAGCTGTTCAAGCTGGCCCATGGTGACGCGGCGGCCGAAATCTGTGACGTCGGTCTTGGCCGCGTCGGGGTCGATCGGGCCGCCGATCAGTGTTAGCGACCGGGGCTGGGCATCCGGATCCTCAGCCGCCAGATAGGCGGTTGCGGCCAGCGTCAGCGGCGCGGGCTGGCAGACCGCGATCACGTGGGTGTCGGGGCCGAGGAACTTCATGAAATCGACAAGGTAGAGGGTGTAATCCTCGACATCGAACTTGCCGGCGGACACCGGGATGTCGCGCGCGTTGTGCCAGTCGGTGATGAAGACCTCGCAATCGGGCAGCAGACTGGCCACTGTCGAGCGCAGGAGCGTGGCATAGTGGCCCGACATCGGCGCCACCAGCAGGACGCGGCGGGCCTTGGGCGGGCGGCCGTGCACCTGGAACTGGATCAGGTCGCCAAACGGGCGCTGGACGGCCTTCTCGACCGACACGATATGGTCTCGCCCGTCTGCGCCGACCACCGAGTTGATGTTCCAGTCGGGCTTGGCGACCATGCGCGCAAAGGTGCGTTCGGTCACCTCGCCCCATGCGGCAATCAGCCGGAAGAACGGGTTCGGCACCATGCTGACGGCCGGATACGAACCAAGCGCCTGCGCGGTCGCGCCCAGCCACTGGTTGGTGTTGCGCGCCGTCTCCATCAGGTCGTAGGTCGCCATGTATTTCATTCGCCACTCCTTTTCCGATAGGATATCGGAGATGCAGGCTCAGCGATAGCCGGGGAGGCGGCGATGCTGCGACTGCGAAAAGTAAGGGGGAAACCGCGCCGTGACAACTGAAGAAGATGCGCCGGGCACGAATCTCGAACGTCTGAACGAGAACCTCGCCAAACTCGAGGGGCTGACCGAACGGTTGATGGGCGCGGTATCCAGGAAGCGGAGGATCGATCCGAACCTGCAGGGGCCGGGCCACGACCTCTACATGAAGGCCGCCGCCGCCTACATGGTCGAGATGATGCGCAACCCCTCGAAGCTGATCGAGCATCAGGTCGCCTATTGGGGCAAGTCATTGAAACATTTCGTCGAGGCGCAGGAGGCGCTGGCGCGCGGTACGCTCAAGGCGCCCGAGGACCGCACGCCGCCCGATCCGCGGTTCTCGAACCCGCTGTGGCAGACCCACCCCTATTTCAACTTCGTCAAGCAGCAATACCTGATGAACGCCGAGGCGATCGCAAGTGCGGTCAAGGGTATCGAGGGGCTCAACCCCAAGGATGCCAGGCGGCTGGAATACTTCACCCAGCAGATCGTCGACCTGATGTCGCCCGCGAATTTCCTCGGTACGAACCCCGAGGCGCTGGAAAAGGCGGTGGCGACCGACGGCCAGTCGCTGGTCGACGGGCTGGAGAACCTGGTACGCGACATCGAGGCGAACGAGGGCGAAATCCTGGTGACGCTGGCCGATCGCGACGCCTTTACGGTGGGCGAGAATCTGGCGACGACGTCTGGCAAGGTCGTCTATCGCAACCGGATGCTGGAGTTGATCCAGTATGCGCCCAGCACAGAGACGGTGCATGCCACGCCGCTGATCATCTTCCCGCCCTGGATCAACAAGTTCTACATCCTCGACCTGACGCCGAAGAACTCGCTGATCAAGTGGATCGTCGACCAGGGCTACACCCTGTTCGTGGTGTCTTGGGTGAACCCCGACGCGAGCTATGCCGATGTCGGCATGGATACCTATGTCGAAGAGGGCTATCTGACCGTCGTAGAGCAGGTGAAGAAGATCACCGCCGAGGACAAGGTCAACGTGATCGGCTATTGCATCGCGGGCACCACGCTGTCGCTGACGCTGGCGCTGATGGAAAAGCGCAAGGACCGCTCGATCCGCTCGGCCACCTTCTTCACCACGCTGACCGATTTCTCGGACCAGGGCGAGGTGGGGGTGTTCCTCGACGACGATTTCGTGGACGGGATCGAACGCGAGGTGACCGAAAACGGCTATCTCGACAGCTTCTTCATGTCGCGCACCTTCTCGTTTCTGCGCTCGAACGACCTGATCTACCGGCCCGCGATCCGCAACTACATGATGGGCGAACGTCCGCCGGCCTTTGACCTGCTGTTCTGGAACGGCGATTCGACGAACCTGCCAGCGCGGATGGTGGTCGAATACCTGCGCGGACTCTGCCAGGGCGACCGCTTCGCCCGTGACGGGTTCGAGATCTGCGGCGAGACCGTTAAGATTTCCGAGGTGAAGGTGCCGCTTTGCGCCGTGGCCTGCGAGACCGACCATATCGCGGCCTGGGCCTCGTCCTACGAGGGCGTGCGCCGGATGGGCAGCCGCGACAAGACCTTCATCCTCTCGCAGTCGGGCCATATCGCGGGCATCGTGAATCCGCCGGCCAAGCGGAAATACGGCCACTACACGAACGACGCCCCGACGAAGGACATGACCGCCGAGGTATGGCGCGCGGGGGCCGAGTTCCACGAGGGGTCGTGGTGGCCGCGCTGGGAGGCGTGGCTGAGCCGGCGGTCCGGCAAGCAGGTTCCTGCCCGCATCCCCGGAGAGGGTCCGCTGCAGGCGCTATGCGACGCGCCCGGCACCTATGTGCTATCGGCCGGACCCGACTGAAACCGGCCATTCGCGGGAATTGCTGCGACGCAGCAAAAGACACTTGAAATGCTGCGGCGCAGCATGTATGTTCGTGTTCAGGATCACAGCAGAGACGGGCGGTACGCCCGCAACAGGAGACCCCCAATGGCTGACACCCAGGATTTCACCAAGATGATGCAGGACATGATGTCCGCGTTCTCGATGGACCCGACCGTGATGCAGGACGCGTTCAAGACCCAGGCCGCGCTGGCCGAGAAGATGTCGAAGGTCGCGCTCGAAGCCGCCGAGAAATCCACCGAGATTTCCGCCAAGTGGACCAAGGACACGCTGGCCAAGTTCGGCGAAGTGGCCACCGTCAAGGACGAGCCCACCGACTACACCAAGGCGATGACCGATTTCGCGTCCTCGACGGCCGAAATGGCTGCCGAGAACATGGCCGCCTTCGCCGAAGTCGCCAAGAAGGTTCAGATGGAAACCGTCGAGCTGATGCTGGCCGCGGGCAAGGACTTCTCTCAGGACGCCACCACGGCGATGAAGAAGGCCACGACCACGGCGACCAAGACCGTCAAGAAGGCGACCACCGCCACTGCGGTCTGAACCGATACCGATTTGACCTCGACTCCTCCTCCCTGTCGATAGGTCAATACCTGGGGCGGGCCTTGTGCCCGCCCTTTCTTTTTGCGTTTGCAGCGCTTAAGCTGCGAACCGCTGCTGCTGCAGCATCGCCATCGAGGGAGGCCCGCCCGTGACCGACGCGAAAGATCCATTGCTGATCAAGCGCTATGCCAGCCGCCGTCTCTACAACACCGAGACAAGCGACTACGTCACGCTGGAGGACATCGCCAAGGTCATCCGCGAGGGCCGCGAGGTCAAGATCGTCGACCTGAAAAGCGGCGACGACCTGACCCGGCAGTACCTTCTCCAGATCATCGCCGAGCACGAGAGCAAGGGCGAAAGCGTGCTGCCGATCAACGTGCTGACCGACCTGGTGCGCAGCTATACGACATCGGCCAACAGCATCGTGCCGCAATTCCTGGCCCAGAGCTTTGACATGCTGCGCGAGAGCCAGGCGAAGATGATGGAGAACATGGGCCGGATGAACCCGATTGCGGCCATGCCCGGCTTCGAGGCGTTGCAGGCCCAGCAAGAGGCGTTCCTCAAGGCAATGACCGCGGGCTGGGCGGGCAGTTCCGGTCCCGCGCGCGACGACGAGGATGCACGCGGCGGAAGCGGTGAACTGGACGATATCCGCCGCGAGCTGGCCGAGTTGCAGCGCAAGCTGTCCAAGCTGAACGGCTGAGGAGTCAGGTGCCGTAGGCGCGGGTGTCCGCCCCCTTCACGGCCTCGACCGCCCCGATCAGCGCATCCGCAATCAGATCGAGCTCCCCGCGCGTCAGCCGCGCGGGCAGCCGCGTGTCGCAGGCCCGCATCAGCATCGCACGCGTCTTCGGCAGGTCGGGTTGCGGCCCCTCGATGAACCGCCAGTTCCAGAAGGCGCGCGCATTGTCCTGGCTCAGGCCGAAGACCTGCACGCCGACCCCGCGCGCCCGGGCTTCGTCCTGAAACGCGATGGCCTCCGCGTCGCTGTCAAGGCCGACAAGGTTGAACTGGATCGAATCGGGCGCGCGTTCCTCGGGCGGCAGGGGCGGGGGCACGTCGAGCCAGGCGCAGGTATTCAGGCGGCCCGCGACGTAGTCGTGGTTCGCCCTCCCGTCGCTGACCCGGCGGTCCACCTCGGCCAGTTGCGGGCGGATCACCGCGGCCGACAGGTTCTGCATCCGCATGTTGTAAAGCGGCAGCCGGTTCTGCCAGTGGGCAAAGCTGTTCTGCAGGCCGTCATGCTTTTTCCAGTTGTGCTCGTAGGCGCCCGACATGATGACCGCGCGGGCCGCAAGGTCGGGGTCGTCGGTGATCAGGATGCCGCCCTCGCCCGCATTGACCAGCTTGTAGGACTGGAAACTGAAACAGCCGATCGCGCCCAGCGTGCCGATCTTCCGCCCGTGCCAGAGCGTGCCCAGCGAATGGGCGGCGTCCTCGATCACCGGGATCTGCCGTGCGGCGCACAGGGCCATGATGGCATCCATGTCCGAGGTATGCCCGCGCATGTGGCTGACGATGACGGCGGCGATACCCTCGTCCAGCTTCGCCGCGAAATCCCCCATGTCGATCCGGTAATTTGCGCCCACCTCGACCAGAACCGGCTGGCAATCGGCGTGCACGATGGCCGAGGGCACCGCGGCGAAGGTAAAGGCCGGGATCATCACACGCGCCCCGCGCGGCAGGTCCAGCGCCTTGAGCGAGAGAAACAGCGCCGCCGAGCAGGACGACACCGCCACCGCGTAGCGGGCGCCCATGAACGCGGCGAACTCCCGTTCCAGCAGTGTCACGGGCGCGTCCTTGGCGGCGGTATAGCGGAACAGGTCGCCCGATTGCAGCAGCCGGTCGATCTCGGCCCGCGCCGCCTCGGGGATCGGTTCGGCGTCGTAGACATTGGGGGCGAGGGCCATGGGTTTCGCCTTTCCTGAACATCGCTTTCAGGTTTTCTGTAAAGCAAAGCCCCGTGACAGACAAATGGCAGCCGCGATCCGCCCGGATCAAAACCCCAGCGTGTCGCGCAGGCCATACCACGCCATGGCAAGCGCCAGCAGCGGCGTACGCAAGGCGGTCCCGCCCGGGAAAGGCGGGCAGGGCAGGCGCGCAAAGCTCTCGAAACCGGCGCTGGGCCCGCGGCTCGCCTCGGCCAGAAGGCGCCCGGCCAGCGTCGCCAGTGCCACCCCGTGACCCGAATAGCCGCCCGCTGACAGGATACCCGGCGCGGGTGCGGCCAGATGGGGCAGGCGGGTGCGGGTGATCGCAAGCGTGCCGCCCCAGGCATGCGTCAGCGCGACATCGGCCAGTTGCGGAAAGACCTGGAGCATCGGCTTGCGCACCTTCGCCCGGATATCCCCGGGAAAGCGGTAGCCATAGCTCTCACCGCCGCCGAACAGCAGCCGATGGTCGGGTGTCAGGCGGAAATAGTTCACCACGAAACGGCTGTCGGCCACTGCGATCTCGCGCGTCAGCACGCCCGCGGCGCGCTCGCCCAGGGGCTCGGTCGCGACGATGAAATTGTTGATCGGCATGACGCGCGCGGCAATGGTTGGCTCCAGCCCGCCAAGATAGCCGTTCGCGGCCAGGATCACCGTGTCGGCCGTCACCCGGCCTTTGTCGGTGACGACAACGGGGCGGGCGCCCGGTTCGACCCGTTCCACCAGCGTGCCCTCGTGGATCACGGCCCCGGCCGCCGCTGCGGCGCGCGCCAGTCCCAGTACGAAGGCCAGCGGGTTCAGGTGTCCCGCACCCCAGTCCACCACGCCGCCCTTGTAGGCGGGCGACCCCACCAGCGCACGCATCTCGTCGCCTGTCAGCGGCTCGACGAGATCGTATTCGTAGTCACGCAGCAGCTTTTCGGCATAGGCATGCGCTGCGTCCACGCCGCGGTTCGTCCATTCCGCATGGGCCACGCCCGGGCGATAATCGCAGGCGATGGCATGCGCGGCAATCAGGTGGGCCACCAGCGCCTTGGCGTCCTCGGCCAGGTGCCACAGCCGGGCCGCCGCGGCATCGCCCAGCATCCGCTCCAGCGCGTCCTGGTGCAGCCGCTGGCCCGACCCGACCTGTCCGCCATTCCGCCCGGATGCGCCGAACCCCACCCGGTGCGCCTCGACCAGCACCACGTCGGCCCCGGCCTCGGCCGCGTGCAGCGCCGCCGACAGCCCGGTATAGCCGCCCCCCACCACGCAAAGATCGGCTCGCCGGTCACCCGCCAGCGGCGCGAACGGCGCCAGCGGCGGCGTCACCTCGGCATACCAGCTCTCGGGATAGGCCCCCGGGCGGTCGTTGGCGAACAGCAGGTTCATACGTTCAACAACAGATGTTCGCGCTCCCACGGGCTGATGACCTGCAGGAACTCCTTGTATTCCAGCGTCTTGACCGACTCGTAGACGGCGCAGAACTCTTCGCCCAGGACCTGCCGCATGGCCTGGGACGCGCCGAAGATGTCCAGTGCCTCGCTGACGTTGCGCGGGATCGATTCGTCGCCGGAATAGGCGTCGCCCTTGTATTCCGCCTTGGGCTGGGTGCCCTCGATCAGGCCCAGATAGCCACAGGCCAGCGACGCCGCGATGCCGAGATAGGGGTTGCAATCCATCCCTGCCAGCCGGTTTTCGACCCGCCGGGCCTCGGGTTCGGCCACCGGCACCCGCAGGCCGGTGGTGCGGTTGTCGCGCCCCCATTCCAGGTTGATCGGCGCGGCGAAGTCGGGGACGTAGCGGCGATAGCTGTTCACATAGGGCGCCAGCAGTGCAACCACCGAGGGCATGTGGGTCTGCAGCCCGGCGATGAAATGCATGAAGGCCGGGCTTTCGCCCCCGTCGGGTTCCGAAAAGATGTTCCGCTCGGTCGCAATGTCGACCACCGAATGGTGGATATGCATGGCCGACCCCGGTTCGTCCTCGATCGGCTTGGCCATGAAGGTGGCATAGCAGTCGTGCCTGAGCGCCGCCTCGCGGATCAGCCGCTTGAAGAAGAAGATCTCGTCGGCCAGCCGCACCGGGTCGCCATGGCGCAGGTTCAGCTCCACCTGGCCCGCGCCGCCCTCCTGCAGGATGCCGTCGATCTCGAGGCCCTGCGCCTCGGCGAAATCGTAGATGTCGTCGATCACGGGGCCGTATTCGTCCACCGCACTCATCGAATAGGCCTGCCGCGCGGCGGCCTTGCGGCCCGACCGGCCGATCGGCGCCTCGACCGGCTCGGCGGGGTTGACGTTGCGCGCGACGAGGAAGAATTCCATCTCGGGCGCGACGATGGGTTTCCAGCCGCGGGCGTTGTAAAGTCCCACGATGCGCTTCAGCACGTTGCGGGGCGCGATCGGCACCGGGTTGCCGGCCTGGTCGGCAATGTCGTGGATCACCTGCAACGTCAGGTCGGCGGTCCAGGGCGCGGCCGTCGCGGTGGTGAAATCCGGCGTCAGGATCATGTCGGGCTCGGTGAATTCCTGGCCCGGAATGTCGGCCCAGTCCCCGGTGATCGTCTGCAGGAAGATCGAGTTGGGCAGGTAGAACCGCGTCTGGGTGGCGAATTTCGAGGCGGGCATCGCCTTGCCGCGGGCGATCCCGGCGATGTCGGCCACGATGCATTCCACCTCGTCGGGCTTGCGCCCGTCGAGATAGACGCTCGTGGCCTCGGGGAGCTGGTCAAGCCAGGTGGACATGGGGTCAGTGCCTTTCGCGGAAGAATCGTGTGATGCGCTCGGCCATCGCGCCCGCATCGGTGGGGGTGTCGAGCCGTGCCCGCGCCTCGGCCAGAACCGGTTCGGGCACAACACCGGGCGCGCGGGTCTCCATCAGCCCCGTGATGAAGTCGCGGTCGAATTCGGGATGGGGCTGCACGGAAAAGGCGCGGTCGCCATAGATCAGCGCCGCATGGGCGCAGAATGCGTCGTGGCCTACGGTCTCGGCGCCCTCGGGCGGACGGATCACCTGATCCTGATGCCAGGCGTTCAGCGTGACGCACCGCCCCTCGATCTGATAGGTGCGGGGGCCGACCGACCAGCCGCCGGCATATTTCTCGACCTGGCCGCCAAGCGCCTGCGCGATGATCTGGTGGCCAAAGCAGATGCCGACGACGGGCACGCCCGCGTCAAGGGCGGCGCGGATGAACGTCTCGAGCGGCGGGATGAAAGGGTGCTCCTCGTAGACCCCGTGGCGCGATCCGGTGATCAGCCAGCCCTCGGCCGCGTGCACCGAGCCGGGAAAATCCATCGCCTCGACATCCCAGGTTCGAAAGGTGAACCCATGACCGCGGAAAAGCCGCGCGAACATGTCGGGATAGTCGCCCTGCGCCACCCGAAGCGCATCGGGCGCGTGGCCGGTCTGCAAGATGCCGATCTGCATGGAGGTTCCGTGGATTGTCCGCTGCCAACCTAGTCAGCGGCTTGCGGTCCGGCAAGCCCTCTTGGGCGCTACCCGGCCCGGATGCGCAGCACCTTGTGCCACCGCCCCGGATCGCCGCGGTGCGGTAAAGCTGCCGCCCGCGCAAGGGCTTCCCGTCGTTGCTTCTTCTTGGTGGAAATACTCCGGGGGTCCGGGGGCAGAGCCCCCGGCGGGGCGCCTTGCGCAGCAAGGCGAAACCCGCTGTCCTTCAAGGTTGGGCCCCGTCGTCCGGTGGTCGGCCCCGCGCTACACCGTGTCGAGATACAGCGCCAGGCGCTGGTCCGCGTCGAGCGCGGCGACGCGGCGGGCTTCCTGCCGCTTGGTCATCACCAGGTTGCCGATGAGCCCGGGCGCAAAGATCCGCGCGATCCTCGGGCTGTTCTCGAACGCGTCGATCGCCCCCAGCCAGCAGGTCGGGATTTGCGGCAGGTCCTGGTCGTAGGCGTTGCCGGTGACCGGCGGCGGTGGCACAAGCCCGTCCTCGATCCCGATCAGCGCGGCGCCCAGAACCGCGGCGATCATCAGATAGGGGTTGATGTCGCCGCCTGCGACGCGATGCTCGATGCGCCGCGCGCGCGGCGAGCCGCCGGGGATGCGCAGCGCCGCGGTGCGGTTCTCCTGTGCCCAGCAGATGCCGGTTGGTGCATGCGCGCCGGGCACGAGGCGGTCATAGCTGTTGGCATGCGGTGCCAGCACCAGCGTCATGTCGGGCAGCGCCGCAAGGCAGCCCGCGACCGCCTGGTGCAGCAGCTTGGGGCCGTTCGGGCGGGCGTCGTCGAAGATGTTGGCGCCATCGGCATCCAGCACCGAGAAATGCATGTGCAGCCCGTTGCCCGCGTGCTCGGCATAGGGCTTGGCCATGAAGCTGCCGGCAAATTCGTGGCGCCGCGCCACGCCCTTGACCAGCATCTTGAACAGCCACGCGTCGTCCGCGGCCTTCATCGCCGGCCCGTGCATCAGGTTGACCTCGAACTGCCCCATCCCCGCCTCGGAAATCAGCGCATCGGCGGGAATGTCCATCGCCTCGCAGGCGTCGTAGAGGTCGGTGAAGAAGCCGTCGAAGGCGTCGAGCGTGCGCAGGCTCAGGATCTCGGCCGCCTTGCGCCGCTTGCCCGACCTGGGCGAGCGGGGGGCGTTCGGCCGCTTGCCCGAATCGTCGATGAGGTAGAATTCCAGTTCGGTCGCCACCTGCGGCTGCCAGCCCCGCGCGGCATAGGCGTCCAGCACCCGCGCCAGCGCCTGGCGCGGACAGCCCTCGAAGGGGGCCCCCTCCTCGGTGAACATCCACAGCGGCAACAGCGCCGTCGGCGCCTCCAGCCAGGGCATAGGGACAAAGCCGCGCCCGGTGGGCATCAGCACCCCGTCGGCGTCGCCCGTCTCGAAGACCAGCGGGCTGTCCTCGATATCCTCGCCCCAGATATCGAGATTCAACACCGACAGCGGAAACCGCGTGCCCTCCTCGGCGACCTTGCCGGCAAAGCGCGAGGGCAGGCGCTTGCCGCGGGCCTGGCCGTTCAGGTCGCAGGCGGCCACGCGGATCGTGCGCACCTCGGGGTGTTCTTCCAGCCAGCGCGTCATCGGATCACCTGCGGGCGTATCCTCAGCCGAGGCCTGGCGGCCGGCGCGAGGTGGCGGTTCAGCCGCCGGTTCATCAGTTCGAACAAACCGATCACGACCAGCGTCAGCAGGATGAAATAGCCCGCCACGATCGGGTAGGGGATGAACGGGTTGAAGGTCTTGTCGGCGAAGTAGCTGGCATAATAAAGCGCGTCGCCCTTCTGCTGCCAGGCCGGGAAGCCCGAGAAATAGACCAGAGTGGTGGCATGGAACAGGAAGATCGCCTCGTTTGTGTAGGCCGGCCAGGCCAGCCGCAGCATCGTGGGCCAGACCACCCGGCGGAACCTGGCCCAGCCCGACAGCCCATAGGCGTCGGCGGCCTCGAGGTCGCCCTTGGGCACCGAGCAGAGCGCGCCATAGAAGATCTCGGCCGAATAGGCGGCGGTGTTCAGAAACAGCACGATCAGTGCCCCTGCCCAGGCCCGCGTCAGCCAGCGCGTGTCGGCGGTGATCTCGATGAAGATCAGGTTCAGCTCGATCCCGGTCTTCGGCAGCAACACGAAGGCCTCGTAGGCCAGGAAGAACTGGATGAACAGCGGCGATCCGCGGAAGATGAAGATGAACCATTCCGCGGGCTTGCGCACCGCCCAGACCGGGCTGAGCCGCGCCAGCGCCACCGCGGTGGCAAGAAAGAATCCCGCGGCGAGCGCGACGAATCCGAAATAGACGTTCCAGATCATGCCCGACCCGATCAGCGTGACCTGCTCGCACAGCGTGAAGTCGGACCGCGGCAACAGCCGCTCGCCGATGCCGACCGAGCGCAGCGCGTAGTCCTGGATCGTCTGCAGGCAGCTCATTGGGTGGCCTTTCGCTGGGACTCGCCCGCAAGCGTGGCCTGCCCCCGGGACAGACGTACCGTGACCCGGCCCAGCACCGCCTCGGAAACCCTGGTCAGCGCAAGGTAGAAGACCAGCAAGCCGAGGAAGTAGTAGAGCCGCCAGTCGGGATGGGGATAGTCGTAGATCTGGGTCTTGGACCCGCCCAGTTCGCGTGCCCAGTAGACGATGTCCTCGACCCCCAGCAGGAACAGAAGCGGCGTCGCCTTGATCAGGATCATCCAGAGATTGGACAATCCGGGCAGCGCATAGACCCACATCTGCGGGACCAGGATGCGCCAGAACGACTGGCGCGGCGTCATGCCATAGGCCTCGGCCGTCTCGATCTGCGCCCGCGGCACCGCCCGCATCGCGCCGTACAGCACGTTTGCCGCGAACGCCCCGAAAACCACGGCAAAGGCCAGAACGGCCAGCGCAAAGCCATAGCTCTCATGCACCCATTGCGCGCTGGTCGAGAGCGGCAGCTTGGCCTCGGCGCAGACGACGAAATCGCTGCCCCGCCGCACCGGCTCGGTCCAGTCGGGGCATTTCACCTGGTGGCGCAGCCATTCGATCCCCTGGTCAAGCGCGATCGGCACGAACAGGAAGAACACGATGTCCGGCACGCCCCGCACCATCGCGGTATAGGCGCGGCCCAGCCATTGCAGCGGCCAGAACCGCGAGCGCGCCGCCATCGCACCGCCGAAGCCGAACAGAAGCGCGACGGGCGCGGTGATCGCCAGAAGCAGCAGCACCGTCCCGAAGGCCGCATAGAACGCCATGTGCTTGCCACTGGTCAGGTAGCAGGCAAGCCAGGACAGGCCATCTAGGGTACCGGGATCGGCGCAGGACGCGAACATGGCGGATGCGGCCGGGACAGACATGCCGTCCCGGCCATGGGGGCGTCAGTTGCCGCCCTCGGCATCGCCCCAGACAAGCGCTTCGTCGCCGAACCATTTCCGGATCATGTCGTTCAGCGTGCCATCCGCCTTCATGCTCTGGATCGCGGCATCGACCTTGGTCTTGAGGTCGGGGTCGGATTCGCGGAACGCCATGCCGATGCCATTGCCTAGCGGAACGTCCTCGCCGACGAAGATCATGTCGCCCTCTGCGACGACCGGTACCAGGAAGTCCTTGTCGGCGATCACCGCGTCGGCCTCGCCGTTCCTCACGGCTGCCACCGTCTCGTCGGGCGTCGGGAATTCCAGCAGGGTCGCGCCGGTGTCGACGACGTGGTTGGCCTGGATCGTGCCGGTCTGGGCCGCGACGACGCCGCCTTCGATGTCGGCATCCTCGCTGGTCGCGGCATAGGCGGACGGCGTGGGCGGGACGTAGGCCTCGGAGAAATCCACCACGGCGTCGCGTTCGGGCGTGATGCTCATGCCGGCGATGATCGCATCGTAATTTCCCGAGACGAGGTTCGGGATGATCGAATCCCAGTCGTTCGTCACCCATTCACAGGTCAGTTCGGCCCGCGCGCAAAGCTCGTCGCCCAGTTCACGCTCGAAGCCGTCGACTTCGCCGTTGTCATTGATGAAGTTGTAGGGCGGGTAGGCGCCCTCGGTGCCCAGGCGCACGACGTCCTGCGCCAGTGCCATGCCGGCCGAAAGCGCCAGGGCGGCGGTCCCGAGGATCAGCTTGTTCATTTGTTACTCTCCCGTTGGGTTGGTTCGGCGGCTCAGGCCGCCACGGTTGCACTCAGGAATTGTCTCAGGCGTTCCGATTTCGGGGCGCCGAACAGCCGGTCGGGCGGGCCTTCCTCCTCGATCAGGCCCTGGTGAAGGAACACCACGTGGTCGGATACGTCCGCGGCAAGCCGCATGTCGTGGGTGACCAGGATCATGGTTCGACGCTCGGCGGCCAGCGCCTTGATGACGCGCACCACCTCCTGCTGAAGCTCGGGGTCCAGCGCCGAGGTGGGCTCGTCGAACAGCAGCGCGCGGGGCTGCATCGCCAGCGCGCGCGCGATCGCGGCGCGCTGCTGCTGGCCGCCCGAAAGCTGTGCCGGCCAGGCATCGGCCTTGTCGCCGATTCCCACCTTGTCGAGAAGCCCGCGAGCCCGGGTCTCGACCTCGGCCCGGTCCTCGCCCAGCACGGTGACGGGCGCCTCCATCACGTTCTGCAGGATCGTCATGTGGGACCACAGGTTGAACTGCTGGAACACCATCGACAGGTTGGTGCGGATGCGGATCACCTGGCGGCGGTCGGCGGGCTGGCGGGCGGGGCCGCGGCCCTTCCATGTGACGGGCTCGCCCTCGAACAGGATCTCGCCCTGCTGGCTGTCCTCCAGCAGGTTCGCACAGCGCAACAGTGTCGACTTGCCCGACCCCGACGAGCCGATCAGCGAGACGACATCGCCCTGGCGCGCGGCGAGGCTGACGCCCTTCAGCACCTCAAGCGCGCCATAGCTCTTGTGGAGATCGCGGATTTCCAGGACAGGCGTGGTGTTTTCAGTCACGGGGCGCGGCCGGTCGGGTTGCTTGACGGCCCCGAAGTAGGGCGCAAATCCGCCCCGATTGCAACGGGTAACTGGCGTAAGGTGCGGCGAATGCCCAGGATTTGGGCAGAACGGCCGGGGTTGCTCGCCCCAAGGTTTTCCTTGGAAGCCCTTGGCAGAATACGTGCAGGATGTCTGTCCGTGGACTCAGCCGCCGTGCCTGGACTCGGCGCGGTGGCGCGCCAGCGCGCTGTCGCGGTCGTTGACGCCCAGAAGGTTGGCCACAAGGCGCAGCAGCCCGTCCTCCTCCGCGTCGCGCACGCCGTCGGCCAGAACAACCTCCCACAGCGCCTCGACGACGCCTGCGCGATCCTCGTAGGCCACCGCGTCCTTGATCGCGCGGGTGAACCGCACCGTGTCGGGTGCCTGGGATTCCAGCGTTTCGGCCTGCTGGCGCAGCCGCTGCGCGTCGGCCGGGGCCAGCCCGTAGCGGAGCGAGAGGATCCGGTCGATCCGGTCGGCCTCTTCGTGGGCATATTCCCCGTCGGACCGCGCGATGCGCACCAACAGGGCGCCCAGCGCGAGGCGGGCGTCGGCATCGGGCAGGGTTTCGGGCTCGGGCCTGATCAGGCGGCTGAGGAATTCGGCGAACATGGGGCCGATATAGCCCTCCGATGCCGTCCGGAAAAGCCGGATTTCAGCCGTCGTAACCGGCCACGATCACCAGATCGCCCTCGGACACCGGGTCGCGCAGCGCCTTGGCGGCCTGGTAGGCAGGGCTTTCATAGCAGGCGATGGCCGCCTCGAGGCTGGGAAACTCGATCACCACGGTCCGCGTCTTCGCGGCGCCTTCGCGCACCTGCTGCGCGCCGCCCCGCACCAGGAACCGTGCTCCGTATTCGGCGAAGGGCGCGGCGTTGGCGGCCTTGTAGCGTTCGTAGGCCTGCGGGTCGCGGACATCGACATGGGCGACCCAGTATCCCTTGGGCATGGCTTTCATCCTTTCAGCGTTTCGAAAAGCGTGGTGAGGCGGGCGGTCTCGTCTGCCGTGCCCCAGGGTGGGTTGACGATGAACATGCCCGAGCCGATCAGCCCATGGCCCGGCCGCGCGGGGGCAAAGCGGACCTCATGGGCCAGCGCGCCGGGGAAGCTTTCGCACAGCGCGGCGACCATAGGGGCATGGGGCGCGGCGGGCAGGATCGGATACCACAGCGCCAGCGTGCCGACATTCCACTTGCGATGGATCGCGGCCATGTGCCCCGGGATCGCGGCATAATCGGCCTTCACCTCGAAGCTGGGGTCGATCAGCATCAGGCCGCGCCGGGGCACCGGTGGCGCGATCGCGCTTGCCGCCCGGAACCCGTCTTCCTGGCGCAGATGGGCGCCGAAGGGGGCCATCACGTCGGCAAGCGTACGGAATTCCTGCGGGTGCAACTCGGCCAGGTGGATCACGTCGCCGGGGCGCAGCGACAGCGCGGCCAGCAGCGGCGAACCGGGATAGGCGGTCGCGCCGAACCGCGCGCGGACCTCGGCAAGGCGCCGGAGATAGGGGTGGCCGGCGGGCAGCCGCGGTTCCATCGCGACGATGCCCCGCGCGGCCTCGCCGGTCCTGACCGCCTCGGGCGCGGCCAGGTCGTAAAGGCCGCGGCCCGCATGGGTCTCGATATAGCTGAGCGGCTTGTCCTTGCGGGTCAGGTAGTCGAGCATCGCGCACAGAAGCGCGTGCTTGTGCACGTCGGCGAGGTTTCCCGCGTGGTAGATGTGCTGGTAGGACAGCATCCCGCGCGCCCCCGCGGCCGGTCTCAGACCAGCCGCGACACCTCGACCGCGGCGCGCACGAAATCGGCGAACAGCGGATGCGGCGCGAAGGGTTTGGATTTCAGTTCCGGGTGGAACTGCACGCCGATGAACCAGGGATGGTCCTTCCACTCGACGATCTCGGGCAGGCGGCCGTCGGGCGACATTCCCGAGAACACGAGGCCACATGCCTCCAGCTTGTCGCGGTACTTGATGTCCACTTCGTAACGGTGGCGGTGGCGTTCCTCGATTACGGTCGTGCCATAGATGCCAGCCACCCGCGACCCTTCGGCCAGATGGGCGGTATAGCTGCCCAGCCGCATCGTGCCGCCCTTGGCGTCGTCTGCCTTGCGGGTGACGGTGGCGTTGCCCTGCACCCATTCCTTGAGGTGATAGACGACGGGTGTGAAGCGCTTTTTCCCCGCCTCGTGGTCGAATTCCTCGGATCCCGCGTCGGTCAACTGCGCTACGTTCCGCGCCGCCTCGATGACTGCCATCTGCATGCCCAGACAGATACCCAGATAGGGGATCTTGCGGGTGCGGGCGAACTCGGCGGCCTTGATCTTGCCCTCGGTGCCGCGTTCGCCGAACCCGCCGGGCACCAGGATCGCGTGGAACCCCTCAAGCCAGGGCGAGGGGTCTTCGCGCTCGAAGATCTCGGCGTCGATCCATTCTGCCTTGACCCGGACGCGGTTGGCCATGCCGCCATGGGTCAGCGCCTCGGCGATGGATTTGTAGGCGTCTTCCAACTGGGTATACTTGCCGACGATGGCCACCCGCACCTCGCCCTCGGCGTTGAAGATGCGGTCGGACACGTCCTCCCATTTCGAGAGATCGGGTTTCGGCGCGGGGCTGATCTGGAAAGCGTCAAGCACCGCCTGGTCCAGCCCCTCGCGGTGATAGGCAAGCGGCGCCTCGTAGATCGACTTCAGATCCTGCGCGGCGATCACGGCGTCGGGGCGCACATTGCAGAACAGCGCCAGCTTTTCGCGCTCCTTGGCCGGGATCGGCCCTTCGGACCGGCAGACCAGAACGTCGGGCGCGATGCCGATCGAGCGCAGTTCCTTGACCGAGTGCTGGGTGGGCTTGGTCTTCAACTCGCCGGATGCACGGATATAGGGCAACAGCGTGAGGTGCATGAAGATGCACTGCCCGCGCGGCTTGTCCTGGCCGAACTGGCGGATCGCCTCGAAGAAGGGCAGCCCCTCGATATCGCCGACCGTGCCGCCGATCTCGCACAGCATGAAATCGACCTCGTCCTCGCCGATGCGGATGAAGTCCTTGATCTCGTTGGTCACGTGCGGGATCACCTGGATGGTCTTGCCGAGGTAGTCGCCGCGGCGTTCCTTTTCCAGCACGTTGGAATAGATGCGCCCCGAACTGACCGAGTCGGTTGCGCGCGCGGCCACCCCGGTGAAGCGCTCGTAATGGCCGAGGTCCAGGTCGGTCTCGGCCCCGTCATCGGTGACGAAGACCTCGCCATGCTCGAACGGGCTCATCGTGCCCGGGTCGACGTTCAGATAGGGGTCGAGCTTTCGCAGCCGCACGCTGAATCCGCGCGCCTGCAACAATGCCCCCAGCGCCGCCGAGGCCAGACCCTTGCCCAACGACGAGACCACGCCGCCCGTGATGAAGATGAACCGTGCCATTTGGCTGGCGTGCCCCCGTGATTTGCTTGCCTGACTGCCCGATTCGGCGCCGAGACGCCGCGGTATCACGGGATTCAAGCTATAGTGGATTCTGCGGCCGTCCGCAACCGGACCGCAAGATGCTGTTAAGGATTTCGGTTTCGCCTCAACTGCTTGTGGAAAATCCGCGCCTTGCCAGCGAAGGTTCGGGTGCTGGCGCAGGGCCGGCCGCGCCGCGGGATGCCGCGGCGAAACCGGCGGTGTCAGGGGCGGATCAGTCGGCGCGCGGCGGCATCAGCGGCGCGTCGCCGCCGGGGGCCACGGGCGCGGGCGGCAACAGGTCCTCGCCCGAGGGCAGGCCCGGCGCCGTTTCCGTGGGGGTGGACTGTTCGGTCTGGGCCGGGCTGCCGCCGATCCGGTCGATGACCGAGGTGCCCGCGGCGTTCTGCGCGGCAATGATCGTCAGCACGATCGAGGTGCCGATGAAGCAGATGGCGAAGAACCAGGTCAGCTTGCCCAGCGGTGTCGAGGGGGAGCGGCCGGTGATTGCCCCGCCGCCGCCCATACCGAGCCCACCCCCTTCGCTGCGCTGCAACAGCACGATGCCGATGAGGCAAAGCGCAAGGATCAGGTGGACGATAAGGATAATGTTTTCCATGCGAGGCGGCCCCGGGCTTGGTCTGGCGGTCTACCTAAGCCCAACGGGCCGCCCCCGCAACCCCTCAGGCGCTGGCCTTCGAGGTGGCTTTCTTCTTGCTGCTTCCGCCCATGCTGGTCGCAATCGCGAGCAGCAGCGAGATCACGGCGAGGCCGCCCCAGATATTGGTGGCGGTCAGGCCGGTGTCGATCACGCCCTTCATCTGAAGGATGTAGGCAAGAAGCCCGAGGATGATCACCACCAGCACCAGCCCCACCAGGCCCATCGTCCTGAGCATGGTGACGAGGTACATCAGGATGGCCAGCCCCAGCATCACGCCGATGCCGACGACGAGCGCCTTGTTGTCGGTTTCGAAATTGGCCTGGGCCCAGGTGATGTAGTTGTAGGTCGTCGGGTTGTAGGTGGCAGCCAACAGGATGAAGGCTAGCACCCACCGAAGAATGAATCCGGACATTTGTCGTCCTCCGCGGTTATATCCTAGACAGTTGCCGACTCGCGGCAGAGTCTAACTCTGGATAGACCGCCTGAGGCCAGAATTGGCCGGTCTCATCGTCGCAGGTGCGTTCTGGCAAGGGGGTGCGACAACTGGACTGCCCCTGCGTCACTCGTCCACGTCGTCGACATCGGCCTGTCCGGACAGCCGGCGGCGGATCAGGCTCCAGGACAGTCCGACGCCCAGAATCACGGACAAGGCGGCGATTCCGATCCAGGTGTTCAGCCCCGGATTGTCGAGGCTGACAAAGCCGCGGTCGACCAGCACCCACAGAAGCGCCGCCACCAGGGCGGCCACCAGCGCCATGCCGAACGCGCCGATCGAGCGCAGCGTGGCGCGCAGGTAGATCACGTAGCCCGTCAGCAGCAACAGCCCCGCCAGCGCCACCATCGGCATGTCCTCGGCCCAGGCGCCCCGAGCCCAGTGGACGAAGTTCCACCGCGTCGGGTTGTAGGTCAGCGACAGGAGTACGAAGGCGATCAGGCAGCGCAGCAGCAATCCCGGCATCTGTGGACATCCTCCGTTCCGGTCCGACTCGGGGCGCAGTCTAGCGCCCCGGCCGCAAGCGTCCCGCGAAAAATCGGCTTGCCTCGTCGTCGCAGCCCGATATACCGGCGCGGGTTTGCACGGGGCATCGCAAGGAGCAGGGCCATGGCCAATGTCGTCGTCGTCGGCGCCCAGTGGGGCGACGAGGGGAAGGGCAAGATCGTCGACTGGCTGTCCGAGCGCGCCGATGTGGTGGCGCGCTTCCAGGGTGGGCATAATGCGGGCCACACGCTGGTGATCGAGGGCGTCACCTACAAGCTGAACGCGCTGCCCTCGGGCGTGGTGCGCGGCGGCAAGCTGTCGGTCATCGGCAATGGCGTCGTGCTGGATCCCTGGCACCTGCTGAAGGAGATCGAGGCGATCCGCGGCCAGGGTGTCGAGATCACGCCCGAAACGCTGATGGTCGCCGAGAACACGCCGCTGATCATGCCGTTCCACGGCGAGCTTGACCGCGCGCGCGAGGGCCAGACCACGGTCGCCCGGATCGGCACCACGGGCCGCGGGATCGGGCCGGCCTACGAGGACAAGGTGGGCCGGCGGGCGATCCGGGTTGCCGACCTTGCCGATGACGCGACGCTGGAACTGCGGGTCGACCGGGCGCTGGTGCATCACAACGCGCTGCGTGCCGGGCTTGGCCTGCCCGAGATCGACCGCGCCGCGCTGCTGGCCGACCTGCGCGCCGTGGCGCCCGAGGTGCTGCGCTATGCCGCGCCGGTCTGGAAGGTGATGACCGAGGCGCGCCGGGCGGGCAAGCGCATCCTGTTCGAGGGGGCGCAGGGCGCGCTGCTGGACATCGATTTCGGCACCTATCCCTTCGTCACCTCGTCGAACACCATCGCCGGGCAGGCCGCCACCGGCACCGGCATTGGCCCGGGCGCCGTCGATTTCGTGCTCGGCATCGTCAAGGCCTACACCACGCGGGTGGGCGAGGGGCCGTTCCCGACCGAATTGCAGGATGCGGACGGCCAGCGGCTGGGCGAGCGGGGCCGGGAATTCGGCACGGTCACGGGGCGCAAGCGCCGCTGCGGCTGGTTCGATGCGGTCCTCGTGCGCCAGACCTGCGCCACCTCGGGCGTGAACGGCATCGCGCTGACCAAGCTCGACGTGCTGGACGGGTTCGAGATGCTGAAGATCTGCACCGGCTACGAACTGGACGGCGTGCGGCTGGACTATCTGCCGACCGCCGCCGACCAGCAGGCGCGCTGCACGCCCGTCTACGAGGATCTGCCCGGATGGTCGGAATCCACCGAAGGCGCGCGCAGCTGGGCGGATCTGCCCGCCAACGCGATCAAGTATGTCCGCCGAGTCGAGGAGTTGATCCAGTGCCCGGTCGCGCTACTCTCAACCTCGCCCGAACGTGACGACACGATCCTTGTAACGGACCCCTTCGCAGACTGATGGCCCTGTCCTGGAAAGCACGCCGCCGCTGGTCGCTCGTGATCCTCCTGATCGGGCTGCCCGCCTATGTCGTGACCGCGGTGACGGTGATGAACCTGATCGGGCGGCCGCCGTTCTGGGTCGAGCTACTGGTCTATGTCGTGCTGGGGATTGTCTGGGCGCTGCCGTTCCGTTTCGTCTTCCGGGGCATAGGGCAACCCGATCCCGACGCCGCGCCGACCCCGCAGGACCCCGGCAAAACGACCCGGCGCTGACGACGCCCGTCGCATCCAACCCGCGGTTCAGGCGTGGCGGCGCTGCGCAGCCTCGGAGGCGTCTCCGCCCTTGTCGCGCGACGCCAGAACGAAATCGCCCCGCCGCAACTTCTTGAACGTGCCGATCCGGAGCAGGCTGCCAAAGGCGCGCAGGACGTCCTCACGCGGGATGTCCCGGCCCAGATGGTCCATCGCCACGCGCAGCACCTGCGGGCGCGAGAAATGGTCCTGTCCCTCGTGCTGGTGCAGGAAGGCCGCTGCCGCCTCCAGCACGCCGGTGATCCCGGTCGTGCCACGCTCGGCGACGAATGTCTCGAAGCTGCTCGACCTGGCGAGAGCGGCATCCGGGATGGCCTTGTCGTCCCCGCCCGCCGAAACGCGACGCGGGCGGATCGCCTCGTGTGCGGTACGCGGGTCGGGCTGTGGCTGGTCGATGCGCTGTTCCGACACCAGCATAAGCGGCGCAAGCCGGCCTGACCCGTCGGGGTGGTCGGTGGCCGTCGCCTCGCGGTTGCCGCGCACGACCTTGGCGAGCACCTGGCGGTAGGGGCGGCGGTCGCGTTCCTCGTCGGCCCTGCCTTCGGGCCCGGCACCGGCCTTGCGGTCGGCAAAGGTCGCCGCGACGGCGGCCTTCAGATGCGCGATCGAGGCGCGGCGGCGCTTCTGCTCGACGCCCTCCAGCTTGGTGTTGGTCTCATCCCACAGCCGCTGCAACGCAATCTCGACCTGTTCGCGGCCGGCCTCGGGCAGGCCCTCTTTGGTACTGGCCGTACCGGCGTCCGCCATGC
This sequence comes from Rhodovulum euryhalinum, assembly GCF_004342445.1. Taxonomy (GTDB): domain Bacteria; phylum Pseudomonadota; class Alphaproteobacteria; order Rhodobacterales; family Rhodobacteraceae; genus Rhodovulum; species Rhodovulum euryhalinum. Next base: position 110,210 of record NZ_SLWW01000008.1, on the reverse strand, counting down.
TGCCCGCAGACAGGTTGTCCCCTGCCTCTTCGCCGCTTTCGGTCATCTCCGGCGCTGCATCGGCCTTGGCGGCCGGATGCGAGGGGGGCGGAGACGGGCTTTGAACCGGGCTTTGCAGCAACAGGGGGCCTTGTCGGGGGGGCGAGGTTTCCACCTTGGCCAACCCGGCGTCGGGACTGTCGAACTCGGCGCGGAGTGCGGCCAGTTCCGCCTGAAGCTCGGCTTCCAGCGCCGCTGGAAGGCGGGCTTCATCCTGTGCTGCCGCGGCGGGCGGCCGGGCAACGGGGTGGGGGGCTGCGGCGGGCCAGTGCACCGCGAGATCCTCTCGCTTGAGCTTCAGTACCCGGGCGCGGGCGCGCGGCGCGGCGGTTGCCTCGGGGCCGAGGCCGGAGGCGGGCCGACCAGCGGTTCCCAGTACCGTCAGGACGCGGGCGGCCGCGCCCGCGGCATCACTGGACCCGGTCCCGTACGGGATCGCTCCCGGGGCCTGCACGTCTGCAACGACCGTTTCTGCCGGGATGCCGATCCCGGTCGCCGCAACGCCCCTCTCCGCCAGGAAGGAAGGCCCCGCACCCTTGGGGCTGCCGGCCTCGGCTTCGGCGGCTGCGTCTCCAGTCTCGGCGCGCGGTTCTGCGGCCGGACGGGCATGGCGTCGTTCCGGCGCTTCTGCAGCCGGATCAGGCAACTTTGGGTCGGGGGGACCCTCCGTCCGGGGGGCGGGGCGGATCGCATCGAGGTCATTGCCCGAGCCCGGCTCGCCATACATGGCCGGGGCTGCGCTGCGGGCCTTCTCGACCACGGCGCGGATCCGGGCAAGTTTGGCCGCGACCGATTCCGGTTCGTCCTCCGGGCGCGTCCTGGATGCGGGCATCGGGTCGGCATGGATCGACCGTGCCTCGGGCGCCTCGTCGGCGAAGACCGGCGGGCCATCGTCCCCCGGCAGTGCCGCGGGCCGCAGCACGATGCCGTCCTCTCCCACCCGCGCCTCGACCCGCTTGCGGATCTCGCGTTCGGCGATGCGTTGCAGCATCTCTGCATCGGGGGTTGGCGGTTCGGCCCCGAAATAGCGATCATCCGCCGCGAGGTCACGGAAATACTCGGCAATCGCCTTCATCGTGTCGAAGGAATCCTCGAACCCTTCGAGGGTGCACGAAAAGGTGCCGTAGGACACGGTAAGGATCTTACTCGCACCAACCATAAGCCGCTCGCTTTCTCCGCGCACCAATTCCCTTATGTTTACCATAGTGTGGTTCTCAAAGATGAACAGAAAGCGGTTTTTTAGTGGATTTTTCAGTGTTTTGGTTGCGCCGGACCCAATCCTGACCCATTGCTGCCACGATGTCGCCACAATTGCTCCACAGTCCCGCCGCAATCGCAATCATCGGCGGAGGTTTCATTAACCCGAATCACCTTGCGCGTGTGTGCCGCCTGGCCGCCGAGGTGGTCGCGGCCGATGGCGGCGCCGATCTGGCGCTGGCGGCCGGGCTGATGCCCCGGCTGGTGATCGGGGATTTCGACTCGATCTCGGACCGGGCCCGCGCGACGCTGCCTCCCGACCGGCTGCACCATGTCACCGAGCAGGACAGCACCGATTTCGAGAAATGCCTGCGGGCGGTTGCGGCCCCGCTGATCCTGGGGGTCGGCTTCATGGGCGCGCGGATCGACCATGCGCTTGCGGCGATGAACGTGCTGGCCCGCCACCCCGACCGGCGCTGCATCCTGGTGGGCGAGGCGGATATCTGTTTCCTCTGCCCGCCCGAGCTGTGTCTCGCCCCGCCGCCGGGCTCGCGCCTGTCGTTGTTCCCGCTTGGCCCGGTGCAGGGCGAAAGCGAGGGCTTGCGCTGGCCGATCGGCGGGATCGACTTCGCGCCGGACGGGCGGATCGGCACCTCGAACGAGGTGACGGGGCCGGTGCGGATCCGGATCGGGTCGGGCGCGATGATCGCCATCCTGCCCGAGGCCGAACTCGAGGCCACCGCCGAGGCGGTCATGGCGGGGGCGGCGGCGGGCGGCTGAGGTGACGCTCGCGCAGGAAGACATAGAGCCCCGCGCCCATGATGATCGCGATGCCCGCGAAGGACTGCGCGTCGGGCAGGTCGTCGAAGATCAGGTAGCCGAGTGCCGCGGCGGCGACGATTTCCAGATATTGCAGCGGCGCGATCACCGCGGTCGGGGCAAGCCGCAGCGCCGCGCTGATGAACAGGTGCGAGATCGTTGCGGCAAGCCCCACGCCCAGCAGCCACAGCCAGAACACGCCTTGCGGCATCACCGGGTCCAGCGGCGCGACGCCCGAGCCATCGAACAGCACCAGCGCGGGCAGCACGATCACGCAGGCGGCCAGCGCGGTCCAGGCCTGCAACGCCACCGGATGGCTTTGCCGCGCGACATGGCGGGTCAGCACCACGTAGCAGGCAAAGCAGAACGCGGTCAGCAGCGGCAACAACGCCACGGCCCCGAAGGCGGCAAAGCTGGGCCGGATCACCATCAGCGCACCGCCAAAGCCGACGAGACAGGCAACCACCCGGCGCCAGCCCACGGATTCGCCCAGCACCAGCGCGCCCAGCAGCGTCAGGATGAACGGCTCGACAAAGAAGATCGCGATTGCATCGGCCAGCGGCATCGACCGAAGCGCGGCGAAAAAGGCGGTGGTGGCCGCAACGATCAGGCCCGCGCGCGCAAGGTGCTGCGCGGCCTCGCGCGCGCCGGGCCGGGCCAGTGTCCCCAGCGCCGCGGCGACGGGGAAAAGCAGCACGATCTGGACGGCAAAGCGCGCGGCGACGATCTGGCCCACGGGGATATCTGCCGCGGCGAGCTTGGCGAAACTGTCCATCACCGGCGCGGTGACGGTAAAGCCGATCATCAGCAGGATGCCGGGGACGATGCGGTCGGGGGCGTGGATCATGGCAGAGTGTTGCACCGGTCTGCGCCGCCGCGTCCAGCGTCATTCGTACTGTCCCGGCCGCGGCTGTCTCAGCAGTTCGGCACGTTCACGGCAAGCCCGCCGAGGGCGGTTTCCTTGTACTTGTCGCTCATGTCCCGGCCGGTCTGGCGCATCGCCTCGATGCAGTTGTCGAGCGGCATGAAATGCTCGCCCGTCCCCCGCAGCGCCAGCGAGGCCGCCGAGACCGCCTTGATCGCGCCAAGCCCGTTCCGCTCGATGCAGGGCACCTGTACCAGCCCCTTGACCGGGTCGCAGGTCATGCCGAGGTGATGCTCCAGCGCGATCTCGGCGGCGTTCTCGACATGGGCCGGGCTGCCGCCCATCACCGCCGCCAGCCCCGCCGCCGCCATCGCCGCGGCCGAGCCGACCTCGGCCTGGCAGCCACATTCGGCGCCCGAGATCGAGGCGTTGCGCTTGATGATCCCGCCGATCGCCGCTGCGGTCAGCAGAAAGTCCCCCACCTTCGAGGGCTGCGCGCCGGGCACATGGTCCAGCCAGTAGCGGATCGTGGCGGGCACCACGCCCGCCGCGCCATTGGTGGGGGCCGTGACCACCTGGCCCCCGGCGGCGTTCTCCTCGTTCACGGCCATGGCGTAGACGCTCATCCAGTCGTTGATCGTGTGGGGCGGCGTCAGGTTCAGCCCGCGCTCGGCCAGCAGCGTCTGGTGGATCGCGTGGGCGCGGCGGCGGATGTTCAGCCCGCCGGGCAGGGTGCCGCCGGTGGCAAGCCCCCGGTCGATGCACCCGGTCATCGCCGCCCAGATCGCCGCGAGCCCGTCATCAAGCACCCTGGGGCTGCGCAGCGTCAGTTCGTTGGCCCGCTTCATCTGGGCGATTGACCGGCCCGAGCGCGCGGCCATGTCAAGCATCTCGGCGGCGTTGTGGAACGGGTAGGGGACGGGGGCGCCTGCCTCATCGTCGGCGTCGCCCGAGTCCAGTTCCGCCGCGCTGCGCACGAAGCCGCCGCCGATGGAATAGTAGGTCTCGGCCAGGATCACGTCGCCCTGCGCGTCCGTGGCGCTGAGGATCATGCCGTTCGCGTGGCCGGGCAATGCCCGGTCATAGTCGAACACCAGGTCGCGCGCCGGATCGAAGACCAGCGGGCCCAGCCCTTCGGGCGCGACGCGTCCCTCGCGCCGGATGCGGGCCAGGGCGGTCTCGGCCGCCTCGGCGTCGTAGGTTTGCGGTATCACCCCGTCGAGGCCGAGGATCACCGCCCGGTCGGTGGCATGGCCCACGCCCGTGAAGGCCAGCGAGCCATGCAGCGACGCGCGCAGCCCGTGGGCGTGGAAGGGCGAGGCGCGCAACAGGTCCAGAAACCGTGCGGCCGCCACCATCGGTCCCATCGTGTGCGAGGACGACGGGCCGATCCCGATCTTGAAGATGTCGAAGACGGACAGGTACATGATTGCCTCCCTTTGTCCAAAGGTGGCACGCCCGCGCGCGCTTTCCATCCCGAAAGCGACGCGTCGCGGACCGCGCCGCGTTGGCCGCGGTCCGCGCAATTGCCCCTCGCGGCCCTGATCCTTCTTGCCTATAAGGGCAAGGACCCGAGAGAGGAGACCTGCCCATGCCCGGAGAGCTTTCCCCCATAGACAAGGCCAAGTTCGCCGCCGCCAAGCGCGCCAGCGCCTTTGTCGAAAGCGGCATGAAGGTCGGGCTTGGCACCGGATCGACGGCCGCCTGGATGGTGCGCTGCCTGGGCGAGCGGGTGCGCGACGAGGGGCTGCGGATCAAGGGCGTGCCGACCTCGACCCGAACCGCGGATCTGGCGCGCGAGATGGGGATCGAGGTGATCTCGCTGGACGAGGCGGGCTGGCTGGACCTGACCATCGACGGCGCCGACGAGTTCGACGCGGAGCTGAATCTGATCAAGGGCGGGGGCGGTGCGCATCTGCAGGAAAAGATCGTTGCGACCGCGTCCGACCGGATGATCGTGATCGCCGACCCGGCCAAGGAGGTGGCACATCTGGGCGCCTTCCCGCTGCCGGTCGAGGTGATCTCTTTCGGCTGGACCGCCACGCGCAAGCTGGTCGAAGAGGCGCTGGAGGGGCTTGACGTGCTGGGCCGCGAGGTGACCTTGCGCATGGATGGCACGGCGCCCTTCGTCACCGACGAGGGCAACCGCATCCTCGACCTGCATCTCAAACGCATCGGCAACCCGCGGCAGCTGTCGCTTCTGATCAACCAGATCCCCGGCGTGGTCGAGAACGGCCTGTTCATCGACATCTGCGACGTGGTGGTGATCGGCCATGGCGACGGCCGGGTGGAAATCCGCGACATCACCGCCGGGACCGTCGCCGAGGATCGCGTGGCGTTCGCCGACGGCGACAACCTGTTCAGCAACATCTGAGCCGATGGCCATGGCGTTCGACTACGATCTCTTCGTCATCGGCGGCGGCTCGGGCGGCGTGCGCGCGGCCAGGCTGGCGGCGGCCGAGGCGGGCGCCCGGGTGGGGCTTGCCGAGGAATACCGCATGGGCGGCACCTGCGTGATCCGCGGCTGCGTGCCGAAAAAGCTGATGGTCTTCGCCTCGGGCTATGCGGGCGCCATGCAGGATGCGCGCGCCTATGGCTGGGACGTGAGCGCGGGCGGCTTCGACTGGACGGCGTTCCGGGGCAAGCTGGATGCGGAACTGAACCGGCTCGAGGGCATTTACAGGGGCAACCTGGAAAAGGCGGGGGTGGAGATCTTCGACACCCGCGCGGTGCTGGCCGATCCGCATACCGTGCGGCTGGCCGACGGCATCGAAAAGACCGCGCGCCATATCCTGGTCGCGACCGGCGGGCGGCCCTTCGTGCCCGAGTTCCCGGGGGTCGAGCACACGATCACCTCGAACGAGGTGTTCCGGTTCGAGACGCTGCCCGGCAGGATCTTGATCGTCGGCGGCGGCTATATCGCGTGCGAGTTTGCCTGCATCCTCAACGGGCTGGGTGTTGAGGTCACGCAATATTACCGTGGCGCCCAGATCCTGCGCGGCTTTGATGAGGAGGCGCGGGGGCATATCGCGGGGGCGATGCAGCAGCAGGGCATCGACCTGCGGCTGGGCTGCAACGTGCAGCGGATCGACCGGGTCGAGGACGGGTTGTGGGTGAAATCCACCGACGGCCATGACGCGGTGTTCGACGCGGTGCTGTACGCGACGGGCCGGGTGCCCAATACCCAAGGGCTGGGCCTTGCCGAGCTTGGCGTGGGCCTGAAGCAGAATGGCGCGGTCGAGGTGGACGGCTATTCCCAGACCGCCGTGCCTTCGATCTATGCCGTGGGCGACGTGACCGACCGGATCAACCTGACCCCCGTGGCGATCCGCGAGGGCGCGGCCTTCGTCGAGACCGTGTTCAAGGGCAATCCGACGCGGGCCGATCACACGCTGGTGCCCGGCGCGGTGTTCACCCAGCCCGAGTTCGGCACCATCGGCCAGACCGAGGAAGAGGCCCGCGCGCACGGCCCCGTCGAGATCTACGCGACCGCGTTCCGGCCGATGCAGTCGGGCTTTGCCGGGCGCGAGGACCGGGTGCTGATGAAGCTGATCGTCTGCGCCAGCACACGCAAGGTTCTGGGCTGCCATATCGTGGCCGACCACGCGGGCGAGATGATCCAGTTGGCCGCCATCGCGATCCGGATGGGCGCGACCAAGGAGGATTTCGACCGGACGGTCGCGGTGCATCCCACGATGGCCGAGGAACTGGTGACGCTCAAGGCGCCAGTCAGGACCTTCGGATGACGGGTTGAATTCGATCCCCGGACGACCAGTTAGGTCACACGGGTTCGCGAACCGAGCGACAAGAGCAACAGAAGAGGTAAGACCTGCATGGCTGGAAATAGTGGCGGCCCCTGGGGAAGCGGAGGCTCTGGGCAGGGCGGCGGCAACCGCGGTTCTGGCGGGGGCGGCGGTGGCCGTGGCCCGGGCGGCGAGCCGCCCCAGATCCCGGAAATCGACGAGCTGATGCGCCGCGGACAGGAACAGCTGCGCGTCCTGATGGGTGGCCGTGGCGGCCGCGGCGGCGGGCCGAAGCTGACCCGGGGTGGCATCGTGCTGGGCCTTCTGGCGGCGGCGGCGGTCTGGGTCTTCGCCTCGTTCTACACGGTCCGGCCCGAAGAGCAGTCCGTCGAACTCTTCCTCGGCAAGTATCACGCCACGGGCAGCCCAGGCCTCAACTTTGCGCCCTGGCCGGTCATCACGCGCGAGGTGATCAATGTCACCAGCGAACGGACCGAGACCATCGGCCAGCGCCGCGGCGGGGCCGAGGAAGGGCTGATGCTGACCACCGATGCGAATATCGTCGATATCGACTTCCAGGTGGTCTGGAACATCAACGACCCGGCCAAGGTGCTGTTCAATATCCGCGACCCGCAACTGACCGTGCAGGCCGTGTCGGAATCGGTGATGCGCGAGATCATCGCCGCCTCTACCCTGGCGCCGATCCTGAACCGTGACCGGGGCCTCATTGCAGACACCGCGCGCGAAAGCATCCAGGCGACGCTGGACGAATACGAAAGCGGTATCACCGTCGTCCGCGTCAACCTCGACAAGGCGGACCCGCCCGCCGAGGTGATCGACAGCTTCCGCGAGGTGCAGGCCGCGGAACAGGAACGTGACCGGCTGCAACGCCAGGCCGACGCCTATGCCAACCAGGTGGTTGCCGAGGCGCGTGGTAACGCGGCACAGATCGTCGAGCTTGCCGAAGGCTATCGCGCCCGCGTGGTGAACGAGGCGCTGGGTGAGGCCAGCCGGTTCAGCGCGGTTCTGGCCGAATACGAGAAGGCGCCCGAGGTGACGCGCAAGCGGCTTTACCTGGAAACCATGGAAAAGGTGATGGGCGAGGTGGACAAGACCATTCTCGACAACGCGATCATCGGCGGCGAGGGCGGCCAGGGCGTCGTGCCCTACCTGCCGCTGAACGAGTTGCGCCGCAACACCACTGGCGGGGAGAACTGATCATGCGCAAATCCTTGTTTCTTCTGCCGATCCTGTTCGTGGCGCTGATCCTCGGGCTGTCCTCGGTCTTCGTCGTGGACGAGCGCGAGAAGGCGCTGGTGCTGCAATTCGGCCAGATCAAGGCCGTGAAGGAGCAGCCCGGGCTCGCCTTCAAGATCCCGCTGATCCAGGAAGTCGTGAAATACGACGACCGCATCCTGTCGCTGGATACCGACGTGATCGAGGTCACGCCCTCGGACGACCGGCGCCTGGTGGTCGACGCCTTCGCGCGGTTCCGCATCTCCGACGTTGTGCAGTTCCGCCAGGCGGTCGGTGTCGGCGGGTTGCGGGCGGCCGAGGATCGGCTTTCGTCGATCCTCAACGCCCAGATCCGCGAGGTGCTGGGTGCCGATCAGGTGACGTCCGACACGATCCTGTCCGAGGACCGGCGCGAGCTGATGACCCGGATCCGCGACCAGTCGCGCGCGCTGGCGCGCAGCCTCGGGCTCGACGTGGTCGACGTGCGGCTCAAGCAGACCAACCTGCCCGAGCAGAACCTGGAAGCGACCTTCGCCCGGATGCGGGCCGAGCGTGAACGCGAGGCCGCCGACGAGATCGCCCGCGGGAACGAGGCCGCGCAGCGGGTGCGGGCGCTGGCCGACCGGACCGTGGTGGAACTGGTGTCCGACGCCGAGCGCGTGGCGCAGATCACACGAGGCGAGGCGGATGCCGAACGGAACCGGGTCTACGCAGAAGCCTTCGGCGCCGACCCCGAGTTCTTTGCCTTCTACCGCTCGCTCAGCGCCTACGAGACCGCGCTGACCGGCGGGAACTCGTCGATGGTGATGACACCGGACAGCGAGTTCTTTGACTATCTCAAGGGCGCAGACCGGTCGCGCGCCGGCATCGGGGACGCGGCGGCGCAATGAGCTTCGTCGTTCTGGCCATAGGGCTGGTTCTGGTGGTGGAGGGGCTGGTGTTCGCACTGGCCCCTTCGCGTCTTGACGACGTGGTGGACCTGATCCGCCAGATCCCGCCCGAAACGCGGCGCATGATCGGCCTCGCCGCGGTAGCGTTGGGCACGGCCCTCGTTTGGCTTGCCCAACGGCTTGCGGGGTGAAACACTGCGCTCATCACGCCCAGTTGACGCGCCGCGACGGGCATTGAGTTGCACGATGCCCGCCGCGTTTCATATCGCAGGGCAGAGAGGTCCGCGCCCATGGGGACGCCGGGCCTGCCAGGACCGAAACCAGGAGGAACCACGCGTGACATCGCAGGTCATTTCCATCGCAGTCCCCGGCGCGCAGGCGCGGCTTCGCCCGGTCTGGGCGCTGATGCTTGCCGTAGCCCTCGTGTTGGGCCAGGCAAGCCTGGCGCTGGCCCGGGCCGCCCCCGAAAGCTTTGCCGACCTCGCCGATCAGGTCAGCCCGGCGGTGGTGAACATCACCACCTCGACGACCATCGCAGGCCATACCGGCGTGACGCCCATGGTGCCCGAAGGGTCGCCCTTCGAGGATTTCTTCCGCGACTTCATGAACCCCGAGGGGCCGGACGGCCAGCGCCCGCCGCGCCGCAGCCAGGCGCTGGGCTCGGGCTTCGTGATCTCGCCCGACGGCTACATCGTCACCAACAACCACGTGATCGAGAAGGCCGACGAGATCGAGATCGAGTTCTTCTCGGGCCAGATTCTCGAGGCGACGGTTGTCGGCACCGACGCGAAGACCGACATTGCGCTGCTGAAGATCGAGAGCGACGACCCGCTGCCCTTCGTCCCCTTCGGCGATTCCGATGCGATGCGCGTGGGCGACTGGGTGATGGCGATGGGCAACCCGCTGGGCCAGGGATTTTCTGTCTCGGCGGGAATCGTCTCGGCCCGCGGCCGGGCGCTGTCGGGAACCTATGACGACTACATCCAGACCGACGCGGCCATCAACCGCGGCAACTCGGGCGGGCCCTTGTTCAACATGGAGGGCGAGGTCGTCGGCGTGAACACCGCGATCCTGTCGCCCACCGGCGGTTCGATCGGCATCGGCTTTGCGATGTCGTCGGCGGTGGTGACGAATGTCGTCGACCAGCTCAAGGAATTCGGCGAGACGCGGCGTGGCTGGCTTGGCGTGCGCATCCAGGACGTGACCCCCGACATGGCCGAGGCCCTGGGCCTCGAAAAGGCACGCGGCGCGCTGGTGACCGACGTGCCCGAGGGGCCGGCCGCCGAGGCCGGCATGGAATCGGGTGACGTGATCCTGTCCTTCGACGGCGCCGATGTGGCCGATACCCGCGGGCTGGTCCGCCGGGTGGGCAATACCGCGGTCGGAAAAAGCGTCGAAGTCACGGTCTTCCGCAACGGCGAGATCGAGACGCTGGCGATCACGCTCGGCCGCCGCGAGACCGCCGAAGGTGCTGTGCCCGCCGTCGCCTCGCCCGACTCCGCCCCGCCGCAGGAGCGGGAGATGCTCGGCATGACGCTGTCGCCGGTTACCGACGAACTGCGCCAGCAACTCGACCTTGGCGCCACGGCCGAGGGGCTGGTGGTCAAGGATATCGACGAGATGGGCGAGGCCTACGAAAAGGGCCTGCGCGCGGGGGATCTGATCACCGAGGCGGGCCAGCGCAAGGTGGCCAGCGTCAAGGATCTGACGGACCGGATCGAAGAGGCGCGCGACGCCGGGCGCAAGTCGCTGCTGCTGCTGGTCCGCCGCCAGGGCGAGCCGCGCTTCGTCGCATTGTCGGTGGTCGAAAAGGGCTGATCCCGCGCGCTGCCGGAACAGACGACGGGGCGCCCGCCATCGGGCGCCCCTTTTTCGTATCACCCCATGCCACTGGCCGCGCCGCTCAGTAAAGCCCGGCCACCCGCGCCCTCAGCGTCACCAGTGCCAGCACCGTGTCGATCGTGGGCGTCGGCGTGCCGGTGACCCGGCCCAGCTCCTGCACCGACCGGACCAGCGCGTCGATCTCCATCGGTCGGCCCATGTCCAGGTCCTGCAGCATCGAGGTTCGGTGCGCGCCCACGGCCGCGCCGCCGTCGATCCGGCGGTCCACGTCGATGGGGAACTTCACCCCCAGCGCCTCGGCGATCTGTTGCGCCTCCAGCATCATCGCCCGCGCCACGCCGCGCGTCCCCGGATCGGTGCACAGCACGTCCAGCGTCGCATGCGTCAGCGCCGAGATCGGGTTGAACGACAGGTTGCCCCACAGCTTGACCCAGATCTCGTCGCGCAGCTTGGGCCGCACCGGCGCCTTCAGCCCCGCCGCCGCCAGCGCCTCGGACAGCCGCACTGCGCGTTCGGATTTCGACCCGTCCGGCTCGCCCAGCGAAAACCGGTTGCCCTCGATATGCTTGACCACGCCCGGCTCGATCACCTCGGCCGCCGGATAGACCACGCAGCCCAGCACCCGGTCGGGGCCGAACCCGTTCCATTGCGCGTCGCCCGGATCGACCGAGGCCAGCCGCGTGCCCTCCAGCGGGCCGCCGATCTTGTGGAAATACCACCACGGCACGCCGTTCACGCCCGACACGATGGTCGTGCCCTCGCCGATCAGGGGCTTCATCTTGTCGACCACCGGCGGCACCGAATGGGCCTTGAGGGTGACGATCACGTAATCCTGCGGGCCCAGGTCGGCCGCGTTGTCGGACGCGGTGACCGGCACGGTCACGTCGGTGCCGCTCTCCTCCTCGATCAGGCGCAGCCCCTTTTCCTGCATCGCCGCCAGGTGCGGCCCGCGCGCCACCAGGCTGACCTTGGCGCCGGCCTGCGCCAGCTTGGCGCCCATGTAGCCGCCGATGGCGCCGGCGCCGAACACACAAATCTTCATGGCCTAATCCCTCGCTTCGCCGCGGACTCGCGCCCGCCGCTTCCAGCTTCTTCTGGCTTCAAATATCCCCGCCGGAGGCAGCCCGGCCGCAGGCCGGGCCCCCCTTTCAGGCCGCGCCTTCGACCAGCCCCAGCTTCTCGGCCAGGCCGATCCGCTGCAGCTTGCCGGTCGCGCCCTTCGGGATCTCGTCAAGGATCACCACCTTGCGCGGCACCTTGAAGTCGGCCACCCGCGCGGCCGCGAAGTCGCGGATCTCGCGTTCGGTCGCCTCCATGCCCTCCCGCAGCACCACCGCCGCGGCGACCTCTTCGCCCAGCTTGGGGTGGGGCAGGGCGAAGGTCACGCATTGCGCGATCGCCGGGTGTTCCATCAGCACGCCGTCGACTTCCAGCGGGCTCACCTTCTCGCCGCCGCGGTTGATGATCTCCTTCAACCGCCCGGTCAGGTGCAGATAGCCGTCCTCGTCGAACGCGCCCTGGTCGCCGGTGCGGAACCAGCGCCGGCCATCCGCCTCGAAGAAGCTCTTGGCGTTCGCGTCGGGGTTGCCCTCGTAGCCCGGCGTCACGTTGGGGCCCGAGATCACCACCTCGCCGGTACCCTCGACCAGCCGGTCCTCGACCTCATGGGCGGTGCGCACCAGCGGGCCCGCCTCGACACCGACCGAGCCCGGCTTCTGCGCGCCCCGCGGCAGCGGGTTGCAGCACATCTGGTGGCTGGCTTCGGTCATGCCATAGGCCTCGACCACGGGCGCGTCGAAGGTCTCTTCCAGTTCCTTCATCACCTGCGCGGGCAGCGAGGCCGACGAGGACCTCAGGAACCGCAGGCGCGCGGCCTCGATGATGTCCTTGTTGCGGCCCGCGCGGCTCAGGATCGCCTGGTGCATGGTCGGCACGGCCGTGTACCAGGTGGGTTTCGCATCGGCCAGCCAGCCAAAGAACTTCAGCGCGTCGAAGCCCGGCGCGCACCAGATCGAGGCGCCCGCCGACAGCGAGGCGGTGACCGCCGCGACCAGCCCGTGGATATGGAACAGCGGCATCACGTTCAGGCAGCGGTCCGCGGGCGTCAGGTCCAGCGAGCGGGCGATGTTGCCCGCCGAGGCCGCGACGTTCGTTTGCAGCAGGGGCACGATCTTGGGCCGCGAGGTGGTGCCCGAGGTGTGCAGGATCAGCGCCACATCGTCCGCCTGCGGCTCGGAGGTGTCGCAGGTGCCGCCGCCGCCCTCGGGCCGCAGATCGAAGCTGCCCGCGGGCTGGGCGGGGTCGGACGCCAGGCGCAGCACGGTCAGGCCCGCACGGTGTGCGGCCGCCAGCGCCGGGCCGTCATAGCCCTCGGCCAGAACGATCGCCTTGGCCTTCAGGTCGTCGAGGTAGAAGGCGTATTCGTCCTCGCGATACGCGGGATTCAGCGGCGCCGTGGTCGCCGCCTGGGCGACGGTCACGAAGGCGGTCGCCATTTCCGGCCCGTTCGGCAGCACGATCGCCACCCGGTCTCCGCGCCCCACGCCTGCCTTGTGCAACTGTCCCGCGACCTTGTCCGCCAGCGCGCGCAGATCGCCATAGCTCAGCCAGCCGCGGCCCGGCGCGCCGATCGCGGGGCTGTTCGCATCATGTCCGTGCAGGAGTGCCTTGATGGTCGTCACCTGAATACCCTCTCCTTGGTCTTGCCCGATCCGGTCGCCCGGCCGATCACTCGGCCGGCGCCGGGGATTTGGATTTGCGCTGCCGGACCAGCTTGATCACCGGCAACACGAAGAACAGAACCGACAGCCCCACGAAAGTCGCCGACAGCGGCCGTTCGACGAAGGTCATCATGTCTCCCTGTGAACTGATCAGTGCCTGGCGAAAGCTTTTCTCCATCAGCGGGCCCAGCACAATGGCCAGCACCAGCGGCGCCAGCGGATAGTCCGCCTTGCGCAGGACATAGCCCGCGATGCCGAAGCCCGCGATCAGCCAGACATCGTGCAGCTTCTGGCTGGGCGCATACCCGCCGACGATGCACAATACCAGCACCACCGTGCAGAGCACGGAGAACGGCATCCGCAGCGCCCAGACGAACAGCGGGATCAGCGCGATGTTGATGACCACCGCCGCCACGTTGGCGGTATAGAGCGAACTGATCAGGCCCCAGACGAAATCGGGCTCTTCGATGAACAGCATGGGCCCCGGCACCAGCCCCCACATCACCATGCCGCCCAGCAGCAGCGCGGTGGTGGGCGAGCCGGGGATGCCCAGCGTCAGCATCGGCAGAAGCGAGCCGGTCGAGGCCGCGTTGTTCGCCGTCTCGGGCGCGGCCACGCCCTCGATATTGCCGCGCCCGAAGGTCTCGGGCTTCTTCGAGAAGGTCTTGGCCAGGCCATAGCTCATCAGCGCGGCGGGGGTTGCGCCGGCGGCCGGCAGCATGCCGACGAAAAAGCCGAGGAACGAGCCGAAGCTCATCGTCTTCCACAGCTTGTTCATCTCGCGGATGCCCTCGCCGAGCGCGCGCATGGTCAGCTTGGCCGCGGTGACCGAGGGCGCTGTGCGCGAGGTCTCGATGGTGTAGAGCACCTCACCGACACCGTAGACACCGATCGCCAGCACCAGGAAGCTGATCCCCGAGTAGAAACCCGGCAGGTCGCCGAAGATCAGCCGCGGCTGGCCCGAGATCAGGTCCAGCCCGACGGTGGACAGCACGAGGCCGAGGCAGATCATCACTATGGTCTTCATCACGTCGTCGCCGCCCAGCCCCACGAAGGTGGTGAACGCCATCAGCACCAGGGCGAATTCCTCGGCCGGGCCGAAGGCCAGCGCCAGGTCGGCCAGCGGCACCGCGAACAGCGTGAACAGGATGACCGAGATCGTGCCGCCCACGAAGGACGCCACGGCCGCCGCGATCAGCGCCAGCCCCGCCTTGCCCTGCTGCGCCATCGGCCGGCCGTCGAACGTGGTCGCGACCGCGGTCGAGGCGCCGGGGATGCCCAGCAGGATCGAACTGATTGCACCGCCATACATCGCGCCGTAATAGATCGCCGCCAGCAGGATGATCGCCGAAGACGGCGGCACGATGAAGGTCAGCGGCAGCACGATCGCCACGCCGTTGACCGATCCGAGCCCCGGCATGGCCCCGATGAACAGGCCCGCCGTGACCCCGATCACCACGACCATGATGTTGATCGGCGTCAGCGAGGTGGCGAAGCCGTCGGCGAGAAGCGACAGGATTTCCATGGTCCGGCCCTCCTCAGAAGAATGCCGCGTAGAGCGGGATGAACAGCGGTTCGGTCAGGCCCTTGGGCAGAAGGATCTTCAGCGTCACCTCAAAGAAGAAGAACAGGAAGACCGGCGTGGCCAGCGTCAGGATCGCGATCAGCGTCCATCCGTGCCGGCCGAAGACGCGCAGGTAAATCGCCATGAAGGCCATCAGCGCGACGTAGGCGCCGACGAAGGGGATCGCCGCGATGGTCGCGATCAGCAGCCCCGCAACGCCCGCCACCTGCGGGATCGCGTCGGCATCGGGGAAGAACCTCTCGCCCTCGTGCGGGTGCGAGATGAAGCTGCGGATCAGGATGATCGCCGAGGCGGCCAGCATTGCCGCCGACAGCCAGAACGGAAATGCCCCGCCCCCCGGTCCCGCGCCCTCTTCCCAGCCGATCGGCAGGACCGTGGCGTGCCACATGAAGTAGATCGAAAGGCCCATGAGGGCGAGCGCGATGATGCGATCGGCGGCGAGCATGGCGGCTCCGTTGATGGTCGCTGGACACGAAGGACCGGGCGGACACAAGGTCCGCCCGGCTGTGACGGGGCAGGGCGGCTCAGGAGCCGAGTTCGCCCATGCCGGCCAGGATTTCCCGGTGCACCTCGCGGCCGTTCAGCAGGAACTCCTGCAAGGCGTCGCCGCTGAGGAACGTCGCGTCCAGCGCCTCGTCGGCGGCGTAGGTCTGCCATTCCTCGGTCTGGCTCAGTTTCTCGAACATCTCGGTGTAGAAGGCCGCGGCCTCGGCGGGCATGTCCTTGGGCCCGACAAAGCTGCGCTGCATCGTGTAGACCACGTCATGGCCAAGCTCGCGCATGGTGGGCACGTCCGGGAAGGCCTCCAGCCGCTCTTCCGAGAAGGTGGCGATCGGACGGGACTTTCCGGCCTTGTAGAAGCCCATCTGCTCGGCCGGGTTGTTCACCGTCGAGTCGATGTGGTTGCCGACCAGGTTCTTGGCCACCGTGCCGCCGCCCTCGAAGGGCACATAGGTGAACTTGATGCCGAACTCGTTCTCGAGCATCGCGGTCACAAGGCTGTCCTCCTGCCCGGTCCCCGTGCCGCCCATCTTGAAGCTGTCGCCGGCTTCCTTCACCGCGGCCACGAAATCGTCCAGGTTCTGGATGTCGCTCTCGGCGCTGACCCAGAGGATGAAGTTGTCGTTCGCCATCCGCGCCAGCGGCGTGAATTCCTCGATATCGACGCCGATATTGGTCCGGAGCGGCGTGGTGTAATAGCTGTTCAGCGTCGCCATGATGATGTGGGCGTCGCCTTCCTTGTCCTTGAGATAGCGCAGCGCCTCTGCACCCGACCCGCCGCCCTTGTTCACCGGCAGCACCGGCATCGGCGAGAAGTCGTTCTTCTGGATGATCGACTGGAACAGCCGCGCCAGAAGGTCGGCGCCGCCGCCGGCCCCGGCCATGATGACCATCTCTACGGGCTTGTTGGGCTTCCACGATTCGGCGGAGGCGGGCGCCCCCAGCACGAGTGCGGCCGAAGCCATCAGCGCCATGGCACCACGGCGTGTGAATGTGTTGATCATGTTCTTCCTCCCTGTTCGAAACGGCAACGTCAACGCGGTACGATCCGTTCGCAGGCCAACCCGGCTGCGCCATTTCATGTCCCGAGAATTACGGCGCAGGCAGAAAATTCCACACCTAAAAGGGTTGTTGTGATAAGAGTGAAGACAACAAGCCTATCATTTTGTAATGTTGTAAACATGCGGAAGGCCCTGATCGGATCACAACTGCGGCAGCTGCGCCGCGACCATGGCCACACCCAGGCCGAGATGGCCCGTCGGCTGAAGATCAGCCCGGCCTATGTGAACCTTCTGGAGAACAACCAGCGCGCCCTGTCGGTGCCGGTCCTGATGGCCCTGACCGAGGCCTATGGTATCGACATGCGCGAGTTGCTGAGTGATCGCGATGCCGCGCGGCTGGCGGAACTGCGCTCGGCCGTGGCCGATCCCGCCTTTGTCCGCGACCGGCCCGACCTGCCGGAACTTCGTGGCGCGGTGGATCATGCGCCGCGGCTGGTCGACCTGTTTCTTCAGCTTTATCGCAGCCACCGCAGCGCGGTCGAACGTCTCTCGCGGCTGGGCGACGCCGCGGCGGCGGGCGATCTGCTCAGTTCCTCGCCCGAGACGCTGATCCACGACTTCTTCCGCGACAACTCGAACTATTTCGCCGCGCTCGAGGCGGCGGCCGAAGAGATCCGCCGCCAGATCGTCGGCGCGCCGGACGACATGTATGCGCTGCTCAAGCGCTATCTCAGGGTGAAGTTCCAGATCGACGTGCGCCAGACCGGCATCGACGAGATGCCCGACACGCTGCGCGTGTTCGACGACAGCGCAGGCAGGGTGCTGCTGTCCGAGGCGCTGGATCATCCCAACCGGGTGTTCCAGGTCGCCCATGTTCTGGCCCTGGTCGAACTGCCCGGCCTGCTGGACGATCTGATCGCCGAAAGCGGGATCGCGACCGAGCAGGCGCGCGCCCGCTGCCGGGTCGAACTGGCCAACTACTTCGCCGCTGCCCTGCTGATGCCCTACATGCCATTCCTCGAACTGGCCGAGAAGACCGCCTATGACATCGACCGGCTGGCCGCCGCCTTCGGCACGACCTTCGAACAGGTGGGCCACCGGTTGACGACGCTGCAACGCGACGGGGCGCGGGGAATCGGGTTCTTCCTGCTCAGGATCGACAAGGCCGGCAACGTGACCAAGCGGGTCAATGCCACCCCCTTTGCGCTGGCGGAAAAGGGCGGGTCCTGCCCGGTCTGGAACATCCACAACGCCTTTGCCATGCCCGACATGGTGCTGCCCCAACTGGTCGAGATGCCCGACGGGGCGCAGTTCTTCACCTTCGGCCGCACCTCGCCGCGACCGGTGCTGGGCCGGCATCTGCAGGACAACCGCCTTGTCGTGGCGCTCGGCTGCGAACGCTCCGACGCCCACCGCATCGGCTATGCCCGCTCGATCAACCTGGACCGCGAGGCGGGCACGGTGGCGAGGATCGGGATCGCCTGCCACATCTGCCCGCGCCAGGCCTGTTCGCAGCGTGCGCATCAGCCGATGCACATCATCCTTCCGATCGACGCCAAGCGGCGCGGCAAGACCCGCTACGAAAGCTGAGGGTCGGGCGGGGTCAGGCCGCCTCGTGCCAGAAATCGCACAGGAACGACAGCGCGCCCTGCATCCCGCCGGGGCCGCAGCGGTCCTGGAAATGTGGCGCGCACAGCTCGGCAAAGCGGGGGTGGTGGCGCAGGTCGGATTTCTCGACCGTGCGGAAGGCCATCGACCAGTCGGGGAAGTCGCGCTTGTCCTTAACGCCGCGTTCCAGCACGATCTTGGTGTGGTGCCGCGGGTCCGAGAAGATGCGCTTGCGCAGTGCCTCGATTGCGGCCTCGTCGCCCTCGAGCAGTTGCATGAAGCTGCCGCGATAGCGCCCCTCGCCCTCGGCGAACAGCAGGACTCCGGTGATCCCGTGCCGTGGATTGTAGCTGTGCGCACTCTCGAGAATGTTCTCGAGATCCTTCGGCGTCAGCGCCGAGTCCGCCTGGCTGACATAGACGATGTAATGGGTGCTCACGTGCAGCGCTCCGGTTCCAGGTGGCGGGGCCTCCCTGATGGGGCGGTATAGGACTGCATCTCGACAAGTCAAGCGAACATTTTGGAGTTTATTTCACAATGTCAAATACACTTCGATATATAGAAAATAACTTGACGCGAATCCAACCATGGGCCAGCGTCTGTGCGGGGAGGACATCGTGACCGAAACTGCGCGAACACATGCCGTGCGGCAGGACGGGCCGGCGGGGCTTGCCGCCGGGGGCGCGTCGGACGCGTCCGCCGACAAGGGCGCACGGCGCATCCAGTCGGTCGAACGTGCCCTGACGATCATCGAGATCCTCGCCGCCGCGCCGGATGCGCTGGCGCTGGGCGAGGTCGCGGCCCGCGCCGGGCTGAACGTCTCGACCTGCCACCACCTGATCGCCACCCTGGTCGAGCGTGGCTATGTGCTGAACGCCGGGCGCAACCGTGGATACATGCTGTCCTCGCGGTTGCAGGAACTGACCGAGACCAACGCACGCAAGGCGGACCTGTCCGATTTCGCGCGCACCGACCTGATCGGCCTGTCGGGCCAGTTGGGGCTGAGCGTGCAACTGGCCGAGATGCAGGGCGCCGCGCTGGTGACCCGGTTCAAGGCCAACGTGGCCGAGACCCACGTGATCGAGGCCGACGAGGTGGTCAAGATGCGCGCGGCCCATGCCACGGCCACGGGCAAGGCGATCCTTGCCTGGCTGCCCGAGGACCAGGTGCTCAAGATCATCTCGGAAAACGGGCTGCAACGCTTCACCGACCGGACGATCACCAGTCTTGCGGATCTGACCGAGGAGTTGCGCTGGGTCCGCCGCAACGGCTTTGCGGTCGACAACGAGGAGTTGAAGACGGGCGTGGTCTGCTATGGCGCGGCGCTCAGGGACGAGAAGGGCGCGGTGATCGCCTCGATCTCGGCCTCGATGCCGGTGGCGCTGGCGACCGAACCTTGCCGCGAGCATGTCGCGCAAGAGGTCGTGGGCTGCGCCCGCAAGCTGTCGGACCGGCTGCGTCTGAGCCGCCACTAGGGAGAGGGGCGGCACATCTGAAGCGGGAAAGACACGGGAAAACAGGGACCAAAGGGAGGAAATCCAGATGGCGATGCCAGCGGGCGTAAGGACGGATAGCGCCTATCCGATCCCCGAGACGATGAAGGCCTGGGTGCTGGGCGATCCGGGCGAGCTGACGCTTGCCGAGAAGCCGGTACCGGTGCCGAAGCGGGCCGAGGTGCTGGTCCGGATCGACGCGGTGGCGATCTGCGCGACCGACCTCGAGATCATCTATCACGGGCCGCCGGCCCAGATCGAGGGCGGTGCGCCCTTCAACAAGAACTTCACGCCGGGGCACGAATACATGGGCACCGTGGTGGCGCTGGGCCCGGGCGTCGATGAATACAGGATCGGCGAGCGGGTGACCGTGGAAATCCACGCCGGCTGCGGCCAGTGCAAGCGTTGCCGGCAGGGCATGTACACGTCCTGCCACAACTACGGCAAGAATTACGGCGACGTGGACAAGGG
This sequence comes from Rhodovulum euryhalinum, assembly GCF_004342445.1. GTDB lineage: Bacteria > Pseudomonadota > Alphaproteobacteria > Rhodobacterales > Rhodobacteraceae > Rhodovulum > Rhodovulum euryhalinum. The sequence continues at coordinate 90,200 of NZ_SLWW01000008.1, read as the reverse complement.
CCACCGCGCCAACGGCTTCACCACCGATGGTGGGTTCTGCGAATACCAGGTCAACAACATCAACACGCTGATCCATGTCGATGACAGCATGTCGGACGAGGAGGCGACGCTGGTCGTGACCGCCGGCACCGCGATGTATGGCCTGACCGAGCTTGGCGGGCTGGTCGCGGGCGAAAGCGTGGTGGTCACGGGGCCCGGCCCGATCGGCCTTCTGGGCGTGGCGGTCGCCAAGGCGCTGGGCGCGCAGCCCGTCATCCTGACCGGCACCCGCGACAACCGGCTGGAAATGGGCAAGAAGCTGGGCGCCGATTACGTCGTCAACGTCCGCAACGAGGACCCGGTCGAGGCGGTCAAGCGTCTGAACGGCGGGGTGGGCGTCGATTACGTGCTGGAATGTTCCGCCGCGGCCAACGCGATCAACGAGGCCTGCCAGATGGTCAACCGCGGCGGCAAGGTCTGCCTCGCCGCCTTCCCGGGCGAGCCGCCGCAGGTCGACGTGGCGCATCTGGTGCGCAACAACATCTACGTCTACGGGATTCGCGGCGAAGGGAAATCCGCGACCCATCGGGCCGAGGCGTTCATGCGGCAGAAGCGGTTCGACGCCACGCTGATCCACACCCATACCTTCGAGATGGAGGACCTCAAGGAGGCGATCCGCTACGCCAAGGACCGGGTCGAGGACGCGATCAAGGTCGTGGTGAAGAACAAGCACGCCGAGGCCAGGCGCGTGGCCGCCGAATGACCCTTCGGGGCCGCCCCGGGACAGGCGGCCCCGTCCATGGCCAAGGGAGGGGCCAGGGACATGCTGACATTCGACCGATACGAGATGCCCGCGACGCTGCCCGAGGCGCTGGCGCTGTGGGCGGATGCCCCCGAGGGCGCGCGGCTGGTGGCGGGCGCGACCGACATCCTGCCCTGGGCGCGCGAGGGGCGCGCGGGCGACGTGGACCTGCCGCTGGGGATCGACCTCAGCCGGGTCGCGGAATTGCAGGGCCATGAACGTCATGGTTCCCGGGTCCGACTGGGCGCCAACACCGTCTGGCAGGATTTCCTGGACGACGCGCAACTCGCTCGCTGGCTGCCGGTGATGCCCCATTGCGCGGTCTGGTTCGCCGACGACCAGATCCGCCAGCAGGCGACGCTGGCGGGCAACCTGGTGAACGCCTCTCCGGCGGCCGACGGCACGCCGCCCGTCCTTGCGCTGAACGGCGAACTGGAACTGTGCCGCTGGGCGGGCGATCACATCCTGTGCCGCACCATGCGGGTCGAGGATTTCGTGACCGGCCCCGGCGCCACGCGGCTTGCTCCCGGCGAGCTTGTGAATTCCGTGACGCTCGACTGCGCCGACGGCTATGGCGCGTCGTTCCAGAAGGTCGGCCAGCGCCGCTCGCTGGTCATTTCCGTCGCCTGCGTCGCCGCCCTGGTGAAACTGGACGAGACCGGCACCCGCTTCGCGGACGTGCGCCTCGCCTTGGGCGGTGTCGGCCCGGTGCCGGAACGCCTGCGCGATATCGAGGACCGTCTGAAGGGCGAACCGGTCGACACCCGCCTGATCGAAGATGCCGCCGCGGCCACGGCTGCCCGCGTCGCCTCGCGGAGCCGCGTCGACTATCGCCGCCGCGTGGTGCCGGGCTTTGTCTGCGCCGCGCTGGAAGAGGCCGCAGAGCGGGCGCGTGTCGCCCAACGCAAGGAGGCTCTCCATGCCTGAGATGACACTGGACATGCGGGTGAACGGCCGCAAGGTGACGCGCCGTGCCGACCCCGGCCAGCGCCTGCTGGATTTCCTGCGCGATGAACTCAACCTGACCGGCACCAAGGAAGGCTGCGGCGCCGGGGAATGCGGCACCTGTAGCGTGTTCGTCGATGGCAAGCTGGTGAAATCCTGCCTGATGCCCGCCGCCAAGGCGCAAGGCGCCGATATCCAGACCGTCGAGGGGCTGGCCAGGCCGGGCGAACTGGACGTCCTCCAGAAGGCGTTCCACAAGACCGGGGCCAGCCAGTGCGGCTATTGTATCCCCGGCATGGTGATGGCCGCGACCTCGCTGCTGCGCGAGGCGCCCGAGGCCAGCCTTGACGAGATCAAGGAACGCATGGGCGGCAATATCTGCCGCTGCACGGGGTATACCAAGATCATCGAGGCCGTGGCGCTCGCCCGCGACGTGGTGACGGGCCGCGCCAGCCCCGCCGTGCTGGAGCCGGAAGGCGTGGGCGAGAGCTATATCGGCCACAATGTCCGGCGGCTGGATGCGCCCTCCAAGGTGACCGGGCGGCTGAAATACGCGGGCGACATGGTGATGCCGGGCATGCTGCACATGGCCGTCCTGCGCTCGCCCCATGCCCATGCCGAGATCGTCTCCATCGACACCTCCGAGGCCGAGGCGGTGGAGGGCGTGGCCTGCGTCATTACCTCGGCCGATGTGCCGGGCAAGGACGGCTTCGGCGTCTTCGTCCATGACCAGCCGGTGATGGCCCGCGGCAAGGTTCGCCATGTCGGCGAGGCGGTCGCCGCGGTGGCCGCCGAGGACGTCGCCACCGCCCGCCGCGCGCTTGCGAAGATCAGGGTCGAGTACCGGGAATTGCCGGGCCTCTTCGACCCCGAGGACGCGCTGAGACCCGGCGCGCCCGTCATCCACGACTACGCCCCCGACAACGTGGTGAAGCACATCCCGATCCGGAAGGGCGACGTGGACAAGGGCTTCGCCGAGGCCGACCTGATCCTCGAGGACGAATTCTCGACCCAGCAGGTCGAACATGCCTATCTCGAACCCGAGGCGGGGCTGGCCTACGTGGATGCCGATGACGTCGTGACCGTCATTTCGCCCAGCCAGAACATCACCCACCACCGCCACATGCTGTCCGAGATCATCGCGAGGCCCATCAACAAGGTGCGCTTCATCATGTCGCCCGTCGGCGGCGGCTTCGGCGGCAAGGAGGACATGATCTACCAGGGCATGCTGGCCTTGGCCGCGATGAAGACCGACCGCCCCGTGCGCCTCGTCTTCACCCGCGAGGAATCGATCATCGCCTCGGCCAAACGCCACCCCTCCCGCGTGAAATACCGCATGGGGCTGACGAAGGACGGCCGCATCACCGCGATCCGGTTCGAGATGCTGTCCGATGGCGGCGCCTATGGCATGTCGTCCGAGGGCGTGATGCGCAAGGCAGCGATCCTGTCCTGCGGCCCCTACGAGATCGAGAACCTCCAGGTCGACACCACCGCCGTCTACACCAACAACACGCCGTCGGGTGCCTTCCGCACCTTCGGCGGCATGCAGGCGCAGTTCGCCACCGAAAGCATGATGGACATCGCCGCCGAACGGTTGGGCCTCGACCCGTTCGAGATCCGGCGGCGCAACATGATGCGGGCGGGCTCGCTCACCCACACGCAGCAACGGCTGACCTCGGCCTCGATCGACCGGGTGCTGGAGGCGGCCGAACAGGCGTCACGCTGGGAGCCGGGTGCGCCCACCATGCGCGGACCGATGCGGGGCGACCTTGGGGGCCCGGGCACGCGGGCGCCCTGCACGCTGGGCGCGCGGTTCGAGACGCCGAAGGACAGCAAGGAAAGGGTGGCCTGATGCAACGCAAGATGCGCGGCCGCGGCGTCGCGGCAAGCTGGTACGGCATCGCGCGGACCGCCACGGTGGACCGCGCCGGCGCCTGGGCGGAACTGGATGACGGCGGCACCGCCAAGGTGGTGACCGGCGTGACCGAGATCGGCGAGGGCATCCTGACGGTGCTCGCCCAGATCGCCGCCGAGGAACTGGGCATCCGCCCCGAGGACGTGACCATCGGCGACAACGATACCGCGCGCTCGCCCGAGGCGGCCCATGCGGGCGCCACGCGCCAGACCTACATGATCGGCAATTCCGTGGCGCTCGCCTGCCGCGAGGCGAAGGCCCGGCTGTTCGCGGAAATCGCCGCCCATTGGGAGGTGGACGCGGGCACGCTGGTCGCCTTCGACGGCGAGTTGCGCGCCGAGGGCACCAACCTCGCCATGACCATGGCCGAGGCGGTGGACCTGTGCAAACGGCGCGGCGTGGTGCCGGTGGGCGCGGGACATTTCGCCGCGCACGGCACGGGGCTGAACCCCGAGGACGGCTCGGGGGCGCCCTGGCAGGCCTATGTCTTCGGCACCCAGGTCGCCGAGGTCGAGGTCGATACGGTGACCGGAGAGGTGCAGGTCCTCGGCCTCTGGGCCGCCCATGACGTGGGCCGGGTCATCAACCCCCGCGGCGTCGAGGGCCAGATCGAGGGCGGTGTGGTGCAGGGCCTGGGCCAGGCGCTGATGGAGGATTACCAGACCGCGAACGGCCATCCGGTGACGCATGGGTTCGCGAAATACATCCTGCCGACCGCGCTGGACGTGCCCGAGATCACCTCGATCCTGGTCGAGGACCCCGACCCCCTCAGCCCGCTGGGCGCCAAGGGGATCGGCGAGCCCGCGCTGGTGCCGACCGCGCCCGCGATCATCAACGCGATCCACGACGCGGTGGGCGTGCGCATCCGGTCGCTGCCCGCGACGCCGGAAAAGGTGCTGGCGGCCATCGCCGAGAAACAGGCCCGCGCGGCGGCCGCCCGCGAGGCCGCGGAATAGCAAGGGGTGCCGCGAGGGCGGCACGAGGGACAGGGAGAGAGCATGGAAACCTCGATGTACAGCGCGATGCGGGTCGGCATCGTCCATTTCAAGGCCTTCCCCGGCATCGAGACGGGCGCGGGGCCCATCGTCGAGACGCTGGAGAAGATCTGCGCCGACGAGTTCTGGACCGCCGTCGAGGTGGGCTGGATGAAGGATTACCGGGTCAGGAACACCGCCCGTCACCTGCTGGACCAGAGCCACCTGTCGGTCGCCTATGCCACCCAGCCGAAATCGCTGACCAACAAGCTGAACCTCAACCATTTCGACACGGGCGAACGTGCCAAGGCGGTGCAGGAGATCAAGAGCGCGGTGGACGAGGCGCGCCAGCTCGGCGCCGAGGTGGTCCGCCTGATCGCCGGCAAGGACCCGGGCGACGCCAAGCGCGACGAGGCCAAGAAGTTGCTGATCGACTCGCTGCACCAGATCCTTGACTACGCGGCCGAGGAGAAGGACGGGCTGGCCTTCACGCTGAAGATCTTCGACCGCGGCATCGACAAGAAGAACCTGATCGGCCCGGTGGGGGATGCGGTGGACATCGCCAAGGCCATTCGCCCGGACTACCCGAATTTCGGCCTGCTGACCGATCTCAGCCATTTCCCGCTGCTCGACGAAAAGCCCGAGGAAAGCATTCCCCTCATGGCCGAGTGGCTGGACGCCGTGCACCTGGGCAACTGCGCCTTCCGCGACAAGTCGCACCCCGCCTATGGCGACATCCAGCCCCGCTTCGGCATCCCCGGCGGCGAGACGGATACGCCCGAGGTCGTGACCTTCTTCAGGGAGCTTCGCAAGGTCGGCTTCTTCGACAAGCCCGTGCGCCCGGTGGTCAGCGCCGAGGTGCGGCCCGTGCTGGCCGGCGAGGTCTCCGAGGTGATCATGGCCAACGCCAAGCGGGTGATCCGCGACGCCTGGGCGCTGTCCCAGCGACCAGACTGACCAAAGGGACGGGTCGCCCGCGGGAGGGGCGAGCCGCAGAATGAACTGGCAGTGGAGGACTGCCGCACGCCGCGCCAAGCGGCATTTCGAGAGGGAGGAGAACCACGATGACGAAGGGGATTTTCGCGTCCGTCCTTGTGTCGGCGGCGATGGCCGTGGGCCTTGCGGCCCCGGCCCGGGCCGAGTTTCCGGAAAAGCCGGTCGAGATGACCATCCTGTTCGGCAGCACCGCCCAGACCATCGGGCAGTTGCTGGCGGACCTGATGTCCAAGCACATGCCCGAACCTGTGGTGCCGGTCGCGCGCACCGGCGGCGGCGGGGCGGTCGGCTATCAGCATGTCCACGGCACGGCCGCGGACGGCTACAACATCGTCTGGAACTCGAACTCGATCAGCACCAGCTATCACGGCGGCAAGATCGGCTTCGACCATACCGCGTTCCAGCCCATCGCCAAGATCTCGGTCGAGGTGCCGGCCTTTGCGGTGCGTGCCGATTCCGGCTGGGATTCGCTGGCCGACATGGCCGCCGACATCAAGGCGAGCGGCGCCAAGCTGAAGGTCGGGGCCTCGGGCAAGGGGTCGTTCACGCACCTGTCGACCGAGGCGATCCTCGCCGCGGTGGGGCTGTCGGACATGGCCGTGCACGTCCCCTATGACCAGGGCCGCGCGCCGGTCGAGCTGATCGCAGGCCGTCTGGACGCCGCGCTGCAATGGCCGGGCCAGTTCATCTCGCACCACGAGGCGGGCACGCTCAAGATCCTGTGCGTCACCTCGGCCAAGCGGATATCGCAACTGCCCGACGTGCCGAGCTGCGCCGAAAGCGGGGCCGAGGGCCTGGATCTGGTGATGTGGCGGGGCCTGGCCGCGCCCGCGGGCACGCCACCCGAGACGGTCGCCAAGCTGGAGGAGGCCGCGAAGATGGCCACCGAAAGCGAGGAGTTCAAGGCCGCCGCGCAGACCATCGGCTTCGAGGTCGACTATGCCGATCACGCCGCCTTCGGCGAGCTGATCGCCCGCGACGACAGGACGATCGCGGACCTGATGGGCCAGCTCGGCCTCAAGGCGCAGTGATCCGATGAGCGCGGAGCCCGACCAGAGCCGCCGCCTGGACCTGATCGCGGGGGGCATCCTTCTGCTGTTCGCGCTGGCCTGGACGGCGACGGTCTGGCGGACGGTGCCGCCGGGCTTCGACGGCATCGGGCCCCGAGCCTTTCCGTTCTGGCTCGGGGTCGCGCTGGCGGTGCTGTCGGCGGTGCTGTTCGGCCGGGGGTTGCGCGGCAGTCCCCCGCCCGCGGACGCCGAGGACGACGACCCGCCCGCGGGCGCCACGGTCTCGACCGGGTTGCGGCTCGGGCTGGTCGCGGCGGTCTGCGGTATCATCGCGGTCTACGGCGTGCTGATGCAGAAGATCGGCTTCCTGCCCGCGACCGCGCTGACCGTGGCGGCGACGCTGGTGGTCGTCCTCGGCGAACGCCGCCCTCTGATCGTGGCGGGCATGGCGCTGGGGATCGCGGTGGGCGCGTGGCTCGCCTTCGGTCAGGTGCTCGGCGCCTACATGCCGCGGGGCACCTGGATATCGCTCTTCTGAACGCGCGGCGGGGCCCGCATCCCGGGGCCCGCCGTTCAACGACGGGAAGGAACCCATGGACCTCTTGCTGACCGCAGCCCAGGTGGCGCTTGCGCCCGCGGCCCTTCTGGCGGTCCTGGCGGGCACGCTTCTGGGGGTGATCTTCGGGGCGATCCCGGGGCTGACCTTCACGGTGGCCATGGCGCTGGTGGTGCCGATGTCCTTTTCGCTGGAGACCGCGCCGGCCATCGGGCTGTTGCTCGGCACCTATATCGGCGGCATGACCGGGGGCTCGGTCCCGGCGATCCTGCTGGGCATCCCCGGGACGCCCTCGGCGGCGGCGACGGTGCTGGACGGCTATCCGCTGACGCGCCGGGGCAAGGCGTCGCTGGCGCTGGGCACGGCGGTCGTGGCCTCGGCCTTCGGCGGCATCGTCAGCCTGATCGTGATGGTCGTCTCGGTCGACATGGTGGCGAAACTGGCGCTGCGCTTCGGCCCGGCCGAGACCTTCGGCCTGCTGGTCTTCGGGCTGTCGACGATCTGCGGGCTGGCGCAGAAATCGCTGGTCAAGGGGCTGATCGCGGGTGTGCTGGGGCTGATGGTGATGACCATCGGCATCGACGAGATGGAGGGCGTGCAGCGGCTGACCTTCGGCACGGTGGTGATGCAGCAGGGCATCAGCCTGCTGGTCGCCATGATCGCGCTTTTCGCCGTGCCGCACGTGATCGACGCCTTTGTCGACCACTACACCGGCGGTCGCCGGATCGAGGCGGTGGCCGATGTCCGCGCCGAACTGCCCACCATCCGCGACATCCTGCGGGATTTCTGGCTGATGCTGCGCTGCGCGCTGCTGGGCACGGGCATCGGCGCGATCCCCGGCACGGGCGGGCCGATCGCGGCGTTCCTGGCCTATGCCCATGCGCAGAAATCCTCGAAACGCCCCGAACGCTTCGGCAAGGGCGAGATGGCGGGCGTCGTCGCGCCCGAAACCGCGAACAACGCGGTGACGGGGGGCGCGATGATCCCGCTGCTGTCCTTGGGCATCCCCGGGGACCCGGCCACCGCGATCCTGCTGTCGGGGCTGCTGATCCACGGTCTGATCCCGGGGCCCATGCTGTTCATCCAGAACCCCGGCGAGATCTACCAGATCTACCTTGCCATCATCGTGGCCTATGTCTCGGTCGTCGCGATCCAGCTTCTGGGCATCCGCTTCTTCGTGCAGGTGCTGCGCGTGCCCGCCCACCTTCTGGCGGTCGGGATCATCATCATGTGCGCCTATGGCGCCTTCGCGATCCGCAACTCGGTCTTCGACGTGATCTCGGTCGCGGTGCTGGGGGCCATGGCCTACGGGCTGATGCGGGTCGGCATCCCGCTGACGCCGATCATCCTGGGCCTCGTGCTTGGCCCCGCGATCGAGCGCGAGTTCCGCACCGCCATGATCCTGTCCGAAGGCGATCCGTCGGTCTTCGTCGGATCCCTTCCCGCCGCCGTGTTCCTGGGCCTCGCGGTGCTGATCGTCGGCACCCAGGTCGTCCGCGCCACCCGCGCCACGCTTTCCGCCCGCAGAACGGAGGACAAGGCAAGTGCTTCAGTCACCCCATCCGAATGACCGCCCCGATACGCCCCTTGAGGCCCAGATGCGCGAGCGTGCCCGCGCGCTGGCCGAATCCGGGGGCGTCGCCCAGGCGCTGGCCGCCGGCCGCCTGCCCGCGCAGGCCACGCTGACGCTGTCCGAGGGGCTGGTGCTGGGCCTGTTGCGGCAGGGGGTGCGCACCTTCTTCGCGATCTTCGGCCATGGCTCGACCGATCTGGGCAACGTGCTGCGCGTCTATGCCGAGGAGGGGCAGGTCAGCGTGATCCACTGCCGCAACGAGGTCGAGATGGCACATGCCGCCACGGCGCACGCCTGGGTCTACGGCGAAACCCCCGCCGTGGTCACGTCGATCGGGCCGGGCGCGCTGCAGGCGATGGCGGGCTCGCTCGCGGCCGCCTCGAACGGCATCGGCGTCTACCACATCTACGGCGACGAGACGACCCGGGGCGAGGGCTACAACATGCAGCAGGTGCCCAAGCCCGAACAGGGCATGTTCGGCCGGATCACCGCGCTGATGGGCCAGTCCTACACGCTCCACACGCCCGAAGCCTTGCGCGAATGCCTGCGCCGCGGCACCGCCTGCACCCATCACCCCTACAAGGCCGGGCCGTTCTACATCCTTCTGCCGATCAACACCCAGCCGCAGCAGGCCGAACTGAACCTCGCCACGCTGCCTGGCCGGCTGGACGTGCCGCGCATGGCCCCCGCGGGCGGCAGCGGCGTGTTCGAGCGGGCAGGGGAGCTGCTGGCGAAAGCCGAACGCCCCGTGATCAAGGCCGGTGGCGGCACCCGCGGCGCGCCCGGGGCGATCCGGCGGCTGGCCGAACACCTGGGCGCGGCGGTGGTCCTGTCGCCCGGCTCCACCGGCGTGTTGCCCGACGCGCATCCGCAGAACATGCATGTGGGCGGCTCCAAGGGCTCGATCAGCGGCAATTTCGCGATGGAAGAGGCCGACCTGGTGATCTTCGCGGGCTCCCGCGGCGTCTGCCAGGCCGATTGCTCGGGCGTGGGCTATCCGAACGCGCGCGCTGTCATCAACATCAACGGCGATCTGGACGATGTCAGCCACTACGCCAACACCATCTGCCTGCCCGGCGACGTGGGCGCGGTGGCCGAGCGCCTGATCGCCGCCACCGAACGGGCCGAGCGGCCCGAGTGGCTCGCCGCCTGCGCCGCCAAGAAAGCCGAATGGACCGCCTTCAAGCAAAGCCGCCTCTCGGCGCCGCCCTTGCACGACGCGACCTTCGGGCGCGACTGCCTCACCCAGCCCGCCGCCATCGGCGCGGTCGCCCGTTTCGCCAAGGCCCACGATGCCATCAAGTTCTTCGACGCGGGCGACGTGCAGGCCAACGGCTTCCAGATCGTTGAGGATGACGCGCCGGGCGAAACCTTCACCGAAACCGGCGCCTCCTATATGGGTTTCGCGGTCTCGGCGCTGATGGGCGCGGCGGGCGCGCGCGACCCGAAATACGCCATCGCCTTCACCGGCGACGGGTCGTTCATGATGAACCCGCAGGTGCTGATCGACGCGGTGGAACATGGGGTGCGCGGCATGATCGCGCTCTTCGACAACCGCCGGATGGCCGCGATCACCGGCCTGCAATACGCGCAATACGGCGTGGAATTCGCCACGAACGACAGCGTCGCCGTCGACTACGTCAAGATGGCCGCCGCGGTCGCGGGGGTGAAGGCGCTTTACGGCGGCCATTCACTCAAGGACCTCGAGGCGGCGCTGCAACAGGCCCACGCCCATGACGGGCTCTCGCTGGTCCATATCCCCGTCTACAACGGGCGCGATCCGATTTCGGAAATGGGCGCCTATGGCAGCTGGAATGTCGGCAACTGGGTCGACGACGTCCAGTCGCGCTACCTGCAACAGAACATCTGAGGGACACATGTATCACGATCTGGACCTGTTCATCGGCGGCGACTGGCGCGCGGCCAGCGACGGGGCGACCCGTGGCGTCCACGACCCCGCGACCGAGGAGCAGCTTGGCACCATCGCGGTGGCGACCGAGGCCGATATCGACGCGGCCCTTGCCGCCGCCAGGGCGGGCTTTGCCCAGTGGCGCCAGACCGGGACGTGGGAGCGCGGCGCGATACTGCGCCGCGCGGCGGACCTGATCCGCGCCCGCGTGGACGAGATCGCCACGCTGATGTCGCTGGAAACCGGCAAGCCGCTGGCCGAGGCGCGGGGCGAGACAGGCGCCGCCGCCGACCAGTTCGAATGGTATGCCGAGGAGACCAAGCGCATCTACGGCCAGATCATCGAGGCGCGCACGCCCGATGCCCGCATGGCCGTGATCCATCAACCCGTGGGCGTGGTCGCCGCCTTCAGCGCCTGGAACTTCCCCGCGCTGCTCCCGGCGCGCAAGATCGCCGCCGCCCTCGGCGCGGGCTGTTCGATCATCGTGAAACCCGCGGGCGAGGCCCCCGCCTCCTGCGCCGCCCTCATCCGCGCCTGCCACGATGCGGGCGTGCCCGCGGGGGCGGTCAACTTCCTGACCGGCAATTCCGGCCTGATCGCCGAGCGCCTGATCGCCTCGCCCATCGTGCGCAAGGTGTCGGTCACGGGGTCGGTCCCCGTCGGCAAGGAGATCCTGCGGCTGGCCGCTGACGGCGTCAAACGCGTGTCGATGGAACTGGGCGGCCACGGCCCGGTGCTGATCTTCGACGATGTCGACCCCGAGAAAGTCGCCGAGACCTGCGCCGCCACCAAGTTCCGCAATTGCGGCCAGGTCTGCATCTCGCCCACCCGGTTCTACGTCCACGACTCCCTTTACGACCGGTTCTCCAAGCGCTTCGCCGAGGTGGCGAACGGGCTGAAGCTGGGTCGCGGCCTCGACGAGGGCGTGCAGATGGGCCCGATGGCGAATGCCCGCGGCCTCTCGACCATCCAGGACCTCGTGGCCGACGCGGTGGACCGGGGCGCGGAAATCCTCGCCGGCGGCCGCCGCCCCGAGGGCATCAACCGCGGCTTCTTCTTTGCGCCCACGGTGCTGGGCCACGTCCCCGACGACGCCCGCGTGATGCGCGAGGAACCCTTCGGCCCCATCGCCCCCATCACCCCCTTCCGCACCTATGACGAGGTGATGGAACGGGCGAACTCGCTGCCCTTCGGGCTGGCGGGCTACGTCTTCTCGAATGACCTGACCACGGCGACGAAAGCCTACGAAGACCTCGAATGCGGCATGATCGGCGTGAACGAGATGCTGCTCGCCACCGCCGAAGCCCCCTTCGGCGGCATCAAGGAAAGCGGGATGGGCCGCGAGGGCGGGTCGCTGGGCCTCCACGATTATCTCGATCCGAAATACGTCAAGATGAAGCTCGCGCGGTAAGGGTTTAAAATGAGTGACGAAACCACGGACCGGGGCCTTGCCCGCGGTCTCACGAATTACGGCGACCGCGATTTCTCGGTCTACCTGCGCAACTCCTTCGCAGCCTCGATGGGCTACTCCCGCGAGGTGCTGAAGAAACCCATCGTCGGCATCGCCAACAGCGCGTCGGGTTTCAACAACTGCCACCGGCATTTCCCCGAGTTGATCGAGGCCGTCAAACGCGGCGTCCTGCTGGGTGGCGGGCTGCCCATCGAGTTTCCCACCATCTCGCTGGGCGAGGTGTTCCTGAACCCCACCAGCCTGAAATTCCGCAACCTCATGGCCATGGACACCGAGGAGATGATCCGCGCCCAGCCGATGGATGCCGTCGTGCTGGTGGGCGGCTGTGACAAAACGGTGCCCGCCCAGCTGATGGGTGCGGCCTCGGCCGACCTGCCGGCGGTGCAACTGGTCGCCGGGCCGATGATGACCTCGCGCTATGGCACTGAACGGCTGGGCGCCTGCACCGATTGCCGCCGCTTCTGGGGCAAGTATCGCGCGGGCGAGATTTCCACCGCGGAAATCAACGAGATCGAGGGGCGGCTGGCCACCACCGCGGGCACCTGCGCGGTTATGGGCACGGCGTCGACCATGGCCTGCATCGCCGAGACGCTGGGCATGGCGCTGCCCGGAACCGCGGCGATCCCGGCGGTCCATGCCGACCGCCTGCGCGCGGCCGAGGCCTCGGGGCTGGCCGCCGCAAGGATGATCGATCATCCGATCCGGCCCAGCCAGGTCATCACCGGGAAATCGGTCGAGAACGCGCTGCGGGTGCTGCTGGCGCTGGGCGGGTCCACCAACGCGGTCATCCACCTGACCGCGGTCGCCGGACGGCTTGGGATCGACATTCCGCTCGCCCGCCTCAATGAACTTTCCGACGAAACCCCGGTGCTGGTGAACCTCAAACCGGTGGGCAACCACTACATGGAGGATTTCTTCTTCGCGGGCGGGGTAGGGGCCGTGCTGCGCGAACTGAAACCCTTGCTGCATCTCGACACGCTGACCGTCACCGGCGAAACGCTGGGGGACCGGCTGGAAACCGATCCCGGCTTTGTCGACCGCAACGTGATCGCCTCGGCCGAAGCGCCGCTGGAACCTCAGGGCGGCCTCGTCGCGCTGTTCGGCAACCTCGCGCCGCGGGGCGCGATCCTGAAACGCTCGGCCGCCGACAAAAGCCTGTTCGAGCACGAGGGCAGGGCGGTGGTCTTTTCCTCGCTCGAAGACCTCGCCGCGCGCATCGACGACCCCGATCTCGACATCACCGCCGACGACATCATGGTGCTGCAGAACGCCGGGCCGAAAAGCGCCTCCGGCATGCCCGAGGCGGGCTATCTGCCGATCCCGAAGAAGCTGTCGTCGAAGGGGCTCAAGGACATGATCCGCATTTCGGACGCGCGGATGTCGGGCACCGCCTTCGGCACCATCGTCCTGCATGTCGCCCCCGAGGCCGCGATCGGCGGGCCGCTGGCGCTGGTGCGCACGGGCGACCGGATCCGCCTGTCGGTGGCAGGGAAGCGGATCGACCTGCTGGTGGACGACGCGGAACTCGACCGCCGCCGCGCGGACTGGAGCCCCGGCATCGTGCCGCCCGAGGCGCGGCGGGGCTATGACCGGCTCTATGCCGAGCACGTGCTTCAGGCCGACGAGGGCTGCGACTTCGCCTTTCTCAAGCCCGTCAGCGGCAGCGCCTGACCTCCGTCCCCGGTGGTGCCGCCACGGGAACGGATTGTGACGGAATTGCGGCGTTGTTCCGTGGGTGCCGTTTGCGTATGATGACAGACGGGGGATGCGGACTGCCATTCCGCATCTGCACGGGGGACGTTTTCTCCCGATGATGCCGCGATGCTTTTGCTGGCCGGGTATCCCACTTTGGGGGGTTGGGATTCGATGGGCGAGAGGACGGGTGCGGGGTCATCGCCGTCGGTTTCCGGCGTTTGCGGCGATGATCGCGCGAGGATAGTCGAACTCCTGAACTCCGAGGCGTGGGAGAAGCGCCTTGATGAGGCGCGTCGCCAGCGCGAGAAGGCCCTTGCCGCGAAGGCCGCCCAGGCAAAGCCTGCGCAGCTGTGTTCCGAGGTTCACACCGCGCCTGCCACGCCGGGGCAGGGGGCTGCGCGCGTCGTCGCCGCGCTGCGGGCGCTGCGCGAGGCTGAGGCCGGCGCGGTAGAGCGCGGCGTCGGTCTTGACGCGCCGTTCCGTCAGGTGCCGCCCGCCCCGCCACCCATGGCCGAGCCGAATCGCCCCGTGCCGCATGCCGCCGATGTGCCGCGGCGGGCTGCTGCTTCCGCGCCGCAGCCCGCGTTCGGGCAGCCGCCCGCCATGGCCGCGCCGGTCGGCCCCGGTCCTGCGCTCGCCGTGCCGATGGCACCCCGGCTCGAGACCGCGCTTGCCCGGGCGCGCGCCGGCCAGCGCGACGCCGCAGCCCCCGCGCGCGACCGAAGCCGGTGGACGGTGCTCGTTGCAGGTGCGTTCGGGATGGGGCTGGCCGTCGGTATCGGGGCGATGCAACTGCCGGCTCTGCTGGAGCGTGCGGGCGCGACGCTGGCCAAGGCGCCCGCGCCTGCCGCTCCGGCATCGGTACCGGCACCCGTCGCCATGGCCGAGCCCCCGCGGACCGCGGCTCCCGGGGCGCCACCGCCCGCGCCGCCTCTTGCCGAGGGGCCCGCCGCCTCCGCGCCGGTGGTGGCAATGCGGATCGCCGCCCCTATGGTACCCGCCACCGAGACACCCGTCGAAACCACCGCGTTTGCCGAGCGCGGTGTTGTCGGTCTGCCGGTGCTGCTGCGGCTCCGCACCGAAACGGCCGGATCGGGTCTTTTGCCCGTGGCGCCTGGCCCGCCGGAACGGCCTGCGGTCCTGACCGACGCCGACGCGCTGACCGGGCCGGCCGCCGAACCGGCCCCAGCCCCCGTCTTGGCCGCAGCTCCGGCCGGGCTTCCCGGCTTTCCGGCGCCCGGTCGGCGGCCCGTCGTAACGGCACCTGACGAGGCCGCGCCACAGCCGCCGGCCCGGCCTGTCCCGGTGCTTGCGGCCAGGCTCGTCCCGCTGGCCAGTCCCGAGGCCGAGCCCGCGCCGCGGCATTTGCTTGCCGTGCTCGGTACCCCCGCTTTCCCGTCTCCCGCCCCGCAGCCGGCCCTGCCCGAGCCGGGTCCGGCCGGTTTCGCGCCGCCTGTGCCGCAGCCGATTGCCGCGGTCTGGTCGAAAGCCGATCCCGGAGCGGTTCCCGCCGCGACCGCTTCCGGGCGCGCGCTGCCACGGGTCGAGGCGCCGGGCGTCTCGTTCGCCGTTCCGCGCGCGCCGCACGGTCGGCTCGACATCGGCAGGCCACCCGACCCGCAGCCCGCCGCGGCGCCGCCACCGCCGCGCCCGCCCGTGCCCGATGTTCTTGTCAGTGTTTATGCGCCAAGCGCCCTTGCAGAGGACACGCTTGGCGCGCTGACCGAGACGCTGACCGGGGTCGGCTACCGGCTGGCCGATCCCGCGCGGGTGCAGGTCAGGCTGGCCGAGACGGATGTGCGGTACTTCCACCGCGGTGATGCCGCGGCAGCCGAGACGCTGGCCGCGGAGATTGGTGCGGTGGTGCGCGACTTCACCGATTTGGCGCGCAAGCCGCTGCCGGGGCGGCTCGAGCTTTGGCTTGCGGGCCCGTCCCGGGCGCCGGCCCAGGTGGCAAAGCCCGTTGCCATCCGCCGCAGCGCACAGCCCACCGACGCCCAGATCGCCGCGCGGCTGAAGACCCGGCTGATCCGCAAGCTCAGACAGGCGGCTGGCCCATGACCAAGGGACGGGATATCAGGGAACGGCCCCGGGGGGCAGGCCGCGGCAACCAGAAGGGTGCGAGGAACGGGCATGCCCGATAGAAGACTGATCGCCATCGTGACGGGGCTCATGCTGATCGTCGGATCGCTCGCGGCGCGGGCGGCCGAACCGACGCTTGATCAGCTGCGCGTCATTGATGCGCTTCTGACGCGCAACGACACGCGCGGGCTGCTTGCGTTTCTCGAGCAGAACCCCGACCTGCTGCTGGGCGAGGACGAGCTGTCGGCGGAACTGCGGAGATTTGCCACGACCGTGTCCGGCGGGCGGCTGAGGGTCGATTTCGTGGCTGCTCCGCCCCTTGAACAGAGGGACGGCGTGGTGTCCCGCGGGGCCGCGTTCCCCGGGATCTACTGACCCCGATGGCTGCACCCGGAACGCCCCGCCAGCCGCGCGCGCCGCACCTTGCCTATGTGATCGACCCGCGTTTCTCGGGCGGCACATCGGCGGCGGTGGCGGCAGAGTTGCGCGTTGCCGCGCGGCTGGCGCGGGTCACGGTCCATGCCCGCAGTTCGGCGATGCTCGGACCCGAGCGGCAGGTGGCGCCGCCGCTCCGCGAGGTGCTGGACGATCTGGGCCTGCCGCTGGAATGGAACGCGGCCGAAATCAGCGCCGATCTTGTCCTCCTGCACAACCCGGTCTTCCTCAAGGCGCAGCCTTCCTTCGGCGGCCGGATCGTCGCGCGCCACCTTGTCGTCGTCGCGCACGAGAATTTCCTGCGGCCGGGCGGGGCCGAGGGGTTCGACGTGGCTGCCTGCCTCGACCGGATCGACCGCGCCTCGCTTGCGCTCAGCAAGTCGATCGCGCCGGTGTCGGCGCATAACCGCGCCACGGTGACCGACTGGTTGGCCTCCCGGCCCGGGCGCCCGTGCTGGAAGGTGCTGGAGGCGGACTGGTTCAACATCTGCGAGATGCCGCGCACTGCGCCAGCCGTCCTGCCGCGCGACCGTCGCGGACGACATTCCCGCCCCAGTTTCGAGAAATTTCCACCGCTTGCCGATCTCGACCGTTGCTTTCCGCCGCATGCCGAGGCCAACGTGATCCTCGGGGCGGACATGCTGCTTGCGGCCGAAGTGCTGCGGCCGCACTGGACGCTTTTGCCGTTCCGCGCGATCGGGGTCGAGGCGTTTTTCGGGATGATTGATTTCCTTGTGTATTTCACGGCGCCGACATGGCGCGAAAGCTTTGGCCGGGTGATTGCCGAGGCGCTGGCCGCGGGCAAGGTCGTGCTGACCGACCCCGAGACCGGCGCCGCATTTGGCCCGGGCGTGGTGGCCTGCACGCCTGCCGAGGTGGACGGGGCCATCGCGCGGCTGGTGGCCGATCCGGCGGCCTACGCGGCGCAGGCGGCGCGCGGTCAGGCGGCGCTCGACCGGTATTCCGAGACGGCTTTTTCCGCCCGGTTCGAGGCGCTCATATCGGGTGAACTTCAGGGCAGGGCGGCATGATCCTTGTCGAGGCGGGCAGCCGCAGCCAGCGGTCCTTTGACGCGCAACTGATCCTTGCCGCGCAGCTTGCCGCGCGCGGCCACCGGGTGGCGATCGATGCGGGCGGGTTGCCCGGTGACCTGGACCGCGGCCGCACCTACGAGGCCGCGCCCTTCCTTGTCGATCCCGGGGATCTGTCGGTCGAGGCCGTCTTCCTGCTCGGGGCCGAGGATCTCGAGGACCGGGTGCTCGCCGCGCTGCGCGAGCGGTCGCTGGGTCCCGATGTGCCGGTGGTCGCCACCGGGCGGTTCGCCGACCACCAGGGCTATCTGGGCGCGCGTGCGAGGATTGCCTACGCGCTTGGCCGCGAGCCCAGGGTCATCGACCTGTCCGAGATTCAGCCCCGTCCCCTGATCGCCCGCGCAAAGACGCCCCTGCTGGCTGAACGTGCCGCCCGGCCGCGCCCGATCGGCCGGGTGCCGGTCCTGACCGTGGCGCTGGGGGCGAACGTGCTCAAGGGGGCGAATGTGCTGCCGCTGCTTGCCCAGATGAGCCAGCGCGCGGCCTTCGGCCTGCGGCTGATCGTCAATGCCGAGCAACGGGACCGGATCCGGGGCTCGCGCCACCACGACCTGCCGGTGGTCACGTTCACCGAACTTTCGCCGGTCACGCAGGCTGCGGGCACCGATGTCTTCGCGGTCTTCGGGCAGGGCGTCCCGGGCGAGCGGATGGCCGCGCTGGCGGTCTGCCTGATGGCGTCGGGCGGCGTGGTGATCGACTGCACCGAGGACCGGGCCTTCCTCGGTCAGGGTGCGCCGGTGCTGCGGGGGCCGCAGGATCTGGCTGCGCTTGACCCCTACCTGACCGACACGGTGTTCGTGAACCTCGCCCAGATCGGCGCGCAGGTCGTCAACTCGCCCTGGGTCACCGCCGCCGATATCGTGCGGCTCGAGACGGCGGCGGGGCTTGTCCCGTCCAGCCCGGCGGCCGCGCCCGCCGCGGTCCCCGCGCGCCGCACGCTGTTCCTGCCCACGAACGGGGTGGGGCTTGGCCATGCGCAACGCTGCGCGGTGATCGCCGATGCGATGCCCAGGGACATTCATCCGGTTTTTGCCGCCTTCCCGTCCTGCGTGCCGATGATCCAGCGGCGCGGCTATGACTGCCTGCCGCTGGTGCAGAAAAGCGAGGCCCATCCCGAGTCCTACGCCAATGACGTGCTGAGCTATCTCCGCCTGTCGCGCACGCTGGGCCGCGGCGACCGGCTGGTGTTCGATGGCGGCTATGTCTTCGATTCGATCTTCCGCACGGTGCAGGAACGCAGCCTGTCGGCGATCTGGATTCGCCGCGGACTGTGGCCGCAAGGGCAGTCGAGCGACGCCGCGCTGGACCGGGAGCGGATCTTCGACAAGGTGATCGTGCCCTCCGAGGCGTTCCCGGAACTGAACGACATCTACAGCTTCAGCCCGCGCGTGCATTACGTGGGGCCGATCGTCCGTCAGGCCGCTGCCGATCCCGGGGCGACCGTCAGCCTGCGCGCACGCCTCGCCGAACGGTTTGCCCGGCCGTTCGAGCGGTTGGTGATCTCGATGCTCGGGGGTGGGGTCGCGTCGGACCGGACCGCGCAGTTGCAGGCGATCGCGGGGATGGTGGCCAGCCGGGTCCTGCACCTCGTCGTGGTCTGGCCCGGCGCGAACGTGTCGGCGGGGCTTTACGCCTGGCCCAATACCCGCGTGGTGCAAACCTTCGAGGCGCTGTCGCTTTGCCTTGCCGCAGACCTGGTGATCTCGGCCGCGGGCTACAACTCGGTCCACGAGATCCTCTATCATCGCATCCCCGCGGTGCTGCTGCCGCAAAGCGCGCCCTATCTCGACGATCAGGCCCGCCGCGCCGCGGCGCTGGCCGAACGCGGCCTGTGCGAGACCATCGCCGAAACCGAACTCTTGCGGCTGGAACGGGTGCTGGCCGATTTCCTCGACGGCGATGCGGCCGCTCGGTTCCGCACGGCGCTTGCCGCGGTCGACTTGCCCGCGCCCGGGGCGGCCGAGGCCGCGCGGCTGATCCTGAGCACCGGGGAGGATGGATGATGGATCCGGCATGGAGCGCCGTTCTGGGCCGGATCACGACCGCCCGGCCCGATGATCTGGATGCGCTGATCCGCGACGGTGCGGCGGGCCCCGCCCACGGCCGGATGCTGCCGGCGGGCGGCGCGGTGCCTCCCTCGGCCGCGCTCTGGCGGCGGGCCGAAGGTGACGCGACGTTGTCGCGGATCGGCGTGCGCATCGCCGAGCCGCTGGCGGATCCGGCCCGGGCGGCGCTGCGCCTTTCGGCTGCGGCGATCGAACGGCGGGTGATCCCGGTGATCCTGTCGCGGCTCGACCAGTCGGGGTTCGAACGGTTCGGCTTTCGGGTCGAACGCGTGCCGGCGGGCGACGAAGCCGCCGCGCGGGCGGTCGAGGCCGAACTGACGCGGTTCTGGGACCTCGCGATCATCGTCGATGGCCGTGATATCGGCCTGCTGGGCTAGGGACGGTCCGGTGCGGCGCCCGCGCGATCCCCGTTCCGCCGCGACCGGATGACCCTTGACGGAGGATCGCTGAAGATGGACGTCCCGCCCCGGGTCGCCGAAACCGCCGCCGCACTTGCCCTGCGCATCGAGGCACTGCCCCCCGCGGACCGGCGCCGCCTGATCGCCATCGCGGGTCCGCCCGGGGCGGGGAAATCGACGCTGGCCGAGGCGGTGACGGCGGCGCTTGTCGCCCGCGGCCATGGCGCGGCGCTGTTGCCGATGGACGGCTTTCACCTCGACAATCGGCTGCTGGAACCGCGCGGGCTCTTGCCGCGCAAGGGTGCACCCGAGAGTTTTGATTTCGACGGGTTCGCGGCGACGCTGGCCCGCGTCCGGACCGAGCCCCGGGTGATCCTGCCGGTCTTCGACCGCGCCCGCGACATCGCCATCGCCGGGGCGGCCGAGATCGGACCCGGCACAAGGCTGGTGGTCGTCGAGGGAAACTATCTCTGCCTCGACGAGGACCCGTGGCGGCGCCTTGGCCCTCTCTGGGACCATTCCGTGTTCCTCGATGTGCCGATGCCAGAGCTTGAACGCCGTCTGGTGCAGCGTTGGCGTAACCATGGGCTTGACCCGGCGGCGGCGCGCGCGCGGGCGCTGGGCAATGACATTCCCAACGCCCGGCGGGTGGTCGAGCGGCGCGGGCCGGTCGGACAGGTCATCGGTGACCGGGGCGGACAGGCGGGGGCTGAAGGCGGCTGACCGCCGGGGAACCTTCGGGTTCCGCCTTGGCTGTTGCGCTGTCCCCCTGCGGCGCACTGGCGCGACACACCGCGTCTTCCGGAAAACCGGCACCCGCCGCCCCGCGCGGGCCATTCGCTTTGCGGCGTCAGCGCAACCCTTCGCGGGCGATCAGCGTGGCGAGGTCGCGTACCGCCTGCCCGCGCGCCGCCGCAATCGCGGCGGGGCCGGCACCGGACGCGATCGGGATCGCGAGGGCAAAGCTGCCCGACCGCCCGCGCCCGCCGTGTTCGGGCGCCACGAAATACTGGCCCGCCAGCCGGAACCGCCCGTCCGCCTCGGCCAGCATGTCCGAGACGCGCAGTTCGAGCGTGGCCTGGGCGCGGTCGAAGAAAGGCCAGGGCTCGGCGGCGACGGTCGCGCCGGTCATCTGGCCCAGATAGCGCGCGAGATCGCCGGTGATCGCGCGCGTCGGATCGTCTGCCCACAGCACGTCCGGCGAGGAGGTCAGCGCCCCATCCAGGCCGCGGAAATGGATCTCGCCCGAGGCGGCATAGGCGGGCAGCGCCACCTCGCGCAGCGCCACCGTGCGATAGGCCGAGGGCAGGCGCGGCCCGGCCACCGGCGCCTCGGGCACGGTATAGAGCGCGGGGCTGCCGGAACAGCCGGCCAGAAGCGCGGCGAGAAGCGCGGCGGGGAAAAGGCGGGCGTGGGTCATGGCTAGCGTCCGAACAGGATCGAGTTGGGGTTGCGTTCCAGCGTCCGGGCAAGGTCGCTGACGGCCTTGGCCGCGCGCTCCACCTCGCGGATCGCGGGGCCGAGGTCGCGGCCCACGCCGCGCGCGGCGTCATAGCCGCGGATCGTCGCGGCGGCCTCGTCCAGCACGGCTTGGGCGCGGGCCAGCACGCCCGGCAGATCCTGCGCGGCGGCCGAGATGTCGTCGGCGGCGGCGCGGGCCGAGGCCAGCGTGGCGTTGGCGTTCTCGACCACGCCGCCTTCGCGCAGTTCGGCCAGCACGGCGCGCAGTTCCGCCAGCGCGGCGGACAGATCGGCGGGCAGGGCGCGGGCCGCGTCGGTGTCGATCAGCCGGTCGGCGGCATCCATCAGCGCCGAGAGCCGGTTGGCCAGTTCGTCCAGCGGCACGGTTTCCGCGTTGGCTGCGATGGCGGTCAGTCGCGCGACCAGCTCGGGCACGCCCTCGACCGAGCTTTCCACGGTGCCCGCCGCCGCCGCCGCCGCGTCGATCGCGGCGCTCAGCCGCCCGGCCGCGTCGCTTTCGTTCAGCCGGCCGACAAGGGTTTCCAGTTCGCCCACCGTGGCCGACAGCCGCGCGGGCAAGCCTTGCGTTTCCTCGGCACCGACGATGCCCCGGGCCTCGCCCAGCAGCGCCCGAACCTCGCCGGGCACCGCGCGGATGTCGTCGCTGCCGGTCAGCCGCGCGATGTTGTCGAGCGCGGCGATGGCGCTGTCCATCACCTGTTCGATCGGCAGGGCGTTGATGCGGTTGTAAAGTCCTTCGGCGGTGGCGGCGACATCGGCGATCCGGGCCGGGGCGGTGGGGATCAGCGGGTTCGGCGCGGCGGATCGGTCGAGCGTGGCGGCGGGAGCATCGGCGATCTCGACCAGTTCCACCTTGAGCCCGCCGGTCAGGATCGAGGCGGTGACGAGCCGCGCACGCAGCCCCTCGGCGACCCGCCCCGCGAGGTAGTCGAGCGCTGCCCCGGCCGCGGCCGCCTCGCCCAGCCCGAGTTGCCCGGGCCGGATCGCCAGCGTCACCGCCAGCCGCACACGATCGTCGCCGAACCGCGCGGAATCGACGATGCCCGACAGCGCGGCGACCCGGCCAACCCGGATGCCGCCCAGATCGACCGGCGCGTCCACCGCCAGCCCGGCCACGTTCTCGTCAAAGATCGCGGTCAGCGTCAGCGCCTCGCCCGCCTCGGCGCCGAACACGCTGGCCCTTGCTGCGCCCTCGTCGGGATAGACGGTGAACAGCGCCTCGGGCACGACCTGCGTGCCGCCCGAGACCTCGGTCCGGAAGGTGATCCCGCCCGAAACCAGCGAGGCGATGGAATCGAAATCGAGCCGCGCGCCGCCCGGGCCCAGGGTGAAGCGGAACCCGGACGTGTCCCAGAACCGGGTGGAGGAGGAGATCAGCCGGTCATGGGGGGCAAAGACGATGGCCTCGGCCTCGACCGTGGCGCCATCGGCCGAGACCTCGGCCCGGCCGATCCGTCCGACCTCGATGCCGCGATAGACGATGGGCGCGTTCTCGGTGAACGTGGCCGTTCCCGCCGCGCGCAGCCGCAACCGCAGCCCCGCGCGGCCCTCGCGGTTCAACGGCGGCTCGGTCGCGGCGGCGTGGCGGGCGACAAAGCCTTCGGCCGTGTCGTCCCAGATGCCTTCGATGAAGGTGCCCGACAGCACGGTTTCCAGTCCGCGCACGCCCTGTGGCGTCACCTCGGGGCGAACCGCCCAGAACTGTGCGTCGTCGTCCACATATTCGGCCACGTCGCGGTCCAGCCGCACGCCCACCAGCACCCGGTCGAGCCCCTCGGTGAAGGCCACGCTTTCGACCAGCCCCACGGTCACGTCGCGGAAGCGCAGTTCGGTTTCCCCCGCGCGGATTCCCGAGGCGGTCTGGAAGGTCAGTTCCAGCAGCGGGCCGCGTTCGGCATAGCTGTTCCACGCCACCCCCAGCGCGATGGCCAGCGCCGCGGCCGGGATCACCCAGACGATGGACAGCCGCTGGAGCAGGCTGCGGCGGGCGGGTTCGACCGGGGTTTCGGGCGGCAGGTCGGTCATGCGGGGCGGCCCCCGGGCAGGGGCGGCGCCAGCGGCGCGGGTTCGGCATCCCAGATCAGCCGGCTGTCGAAGCCTTGCGCGGACAGCATGGTGAAGATCACCGACAGTGCGAAGAACAGGCTGGCCGGTCCCGGGCTGACCTGGGCCACGGCGCCCAATTGTACCAGCGAGGCCAGGATCGCCACCACGAAGACGTCGATCATCGACCAGCGGCCAATATACTCGACCACCTCGTAAAGTTGCTGGCGCCGCGCCTGCGGCAGTGCGCTGCCGTGGCGCACGCCCAGCGCAAGGCTTGCGATGGCGAGGAACTTGCCGACGGGGATCGCCACCGAGGCGGTCAGGATGACCAGCGCGATGCCCCAGTTGCCGTGGCGGGCCAGCTCGACCGCGCCGCCGACGATGGTGCTGTGCTGGGTCGAGACCAGCGTACGGGTTTCCAGCATCGGCCAGAGATTGGCGGGGACATAGGCCATCAGCCCGACCGCCCAGAATGCCCAGACCCGTTGCAGCGCCTTCGGCTCGCGCGAATGAAGGCGCTGGCCGCAGCGGGCACAGCGGCCGGTGCCCGCGGGCCAGACACGGGTGCAGCGGGTGCACGCCACCAGCCCCATCTCGCGCGCGGTTCTCAGCGCTCCAGCGACTTCCATACCGAATACCTGCACATGAAGCCGTCCTGGATCACCACCAGCACGACGAGGGCGGCGAACATCCAGAAGGCGGGGCCGAAATGGACCTGCGCCAGATCGGCGATCTTGACCAGTGCGACGGCGCAGCCGATGGCAAAGATCTCGGCCATCGACCAAGGGCGCAGCGCCTCGGACAGGCGGAACGCGGCGGCGGCCCGGGGCGCGGGCGGGCGGTTCGCGACGATGGGGGCCAGCACGTAGATCACCAGCAGCGCGCGCAGCACCGGGATGAACACGATCAGCGCCGCGACCGCCAGCGCAAGGATCGCGGCCGGTCCGGCCGAGGCAAAGGCCAGCGCCGCGTCCAGCACCGAACTGGCATGCGCCCGCCCGCCCGCCTCGATGGCGAGGAAGGGGGCAAGCGTGGCGGCCACCACCAGCACGACCACGGCCAGCGCGACGGCGATGATCTGCTCGCCCGCGCGGCGGCGGGGCGCGATCAGCACCGCGTCGCAGCGCATGCAGACCGCGCGTTCGCCCGGCGCGGGCTGCACCGCGCGATAGACCGCGTCGCAGCGCGGACAGGCGATCAGCCCGGCAAGCTGGGCCGCGGACAGCCCGGGGCGGGGCGGGGCGGGGGCGTGCGATGTCTGGGTCGGCGTCATGGCCCCAGCATAGGGACCGGCGCCGCGCATTCCAGTGCTTTCCGGCGCACCTCTCAGGTGAAGCTGTCGGCGTAGCGCTCGCGCAGGATGTTCTTCTGCACCTTGCCCATGGTGTTGCGCGGCAGTTCCTCGACCGTCACGATCCGGCGTGGCAGCTTGAACCCCGCCAGCCGGTCGCGCAGCGCCGCGGCGATGGCCTGCGGATCGGGGCTGGCCCCGGCCTCGGGCACCAGCACGGCGACCACGCTTTCGCCGAAATCGGGATGGGGCACGCCGATCACCGCGCTTTCCTTGACGCCGGGCTGGTCGTCGAGCGCCAGTTCGACCTCCTTGGGGTAGATGTTGTAGCCGCCCGAGATGATCAGATCCTTGGCGCGGCCAACGATGTGGACATAGCCCCGCTCGTCGATCCGGCCCAGATCGCCGGTCAGGAAGAACCCGTCCTCGCGCAGTTCCTCGCGGGTCTTTTCCGGCATCTGCCAGTAGCCCTTGAAGACGTTGGGGCCGCGCACCTCGATCTGGCCGATCTCGCCCCGCGGCAGGTCGGCGCCGGTCTCGGGGTCGCAGATCTTCAACTCGACCCCCGGCAGGGGCAGGCCGACGGTGCCCGCGATGCGCTCGCCCTCGTAGGGGTTCGAGGTGTTCATGTTGGTCTCGGTCATACCGTAGCGTTCGAGGATACGGTGGCCGGTGCGGGCCTCGAAATCGCGGTGGGTGTCCGCCAGCAGCGGCGCCGAGCCCGACACGAACAGCCGGAAATGGGCGACCAGGTCGCGGGTGAAGCGCGGGTCGTCCAGCAGGCGGGTGTAGAAGGTCGGCACGCCCATCATCGCGCTTGCCCGGGGCAGGGCGGCGATCACCTGGTCGATGTCGAATTTCGGCAGGAAGATCATCGCGCCGCCCGCCAGCAGCGTGATG
This sequence comes from Rhodovulum euryhalinum, assembly GCF_004342445.1. GTDB lineage: Bacteria > Pseudomonadota > Alphaproteobacteria > Rhodobacterales > Rhodobacteraceae > Rhodovulum > Rhodovulum euryhalinum. Next base: position 64,584 of record NZ_SLWW01000008.1, on the reverse strand, counting down.
TTGGTGGCCACGAACAGGCCGTGGGTGTGAAAGATCGGCAGGGCGTGCAGCAGCACGTCCTCGGCCGTGAACCGCCAGCAGTCGGCCAGAACCTCGGCGTTCGACAACAGGTTCCGCTGGGTCAGCATCGCGCCCTTGGACCGGCCCGTGGTGCCCGAGGTGTAGAGAAAGGCCGCCAGGTTGTCCTCGCCGCGCGGCTCGGTGTCGAATTCCTCGGGCATGTCATGGGCGGCGACCGCGAAGCTGCCCGAGCCGTCGGCGTTCAGCGTGGCCAGGTGGCTGCCCGCCTTGTGTGCCACCGCGGTCAGCGTGCCGGCATGCGCGCCGTCGCAGACGAACAGCCGAGCGCCCGAGTTTTCCAGGAAATAGCTGACCTCGGCCGGGGTATAGGCGGTATTCAGCGGCAGGAAGATCACGCCCGCCTGCACGCAGGCGGCATAAAGCGCCAGCGCGGCGGGCGATTTCTCGACCTGCACCGCCAGCCGGTCGCCATGGGTCAGGCCGAGCGCGTGGATCGCGTGGGCGAAGCGCGCGGCCTTTCGCAGGAAGGCGTCATGGCTGAGGGTGGTGCCGTCCGGCAGGTGCAGGAAGGGCGTGGTCTGGCCGGCATGGCGGCCGAAAAGCGTGTCGTAAAGCGGATTTGCCACGGGTCAGGTCCCTTGGATCTCGGTCTTGTGGGCGGCGCGGGCGAGGGTCTTGATCTGGGCCGAGGCCGCGATCTGGTGCGAATCCGCGAACGCCTCGCAGTTCTGCGGGATGCGGGTCAGATCGTAAAGGTAGTTCACCATCGCCCCCCCCGACCGCGCCAGCCCCGCCTCGGAGCTGTCCGCGCCCGCATGGATCGCGTGGACCAGCGCGCCGTTGCCCAGGTGGAAGCGGGCGACCGGATCGCGGGGGGCGCCGGTGTTGTCCTTCGCCTCGGTCAGGTACAGCGCGGCAAGGCGGCGCAGCGCCTCGGGGTCGGCGGCGGCGGCCCGGGCGCGGGCGGCGTCCTCTTTCAGCCAGGCCATCAGCCCGGGGATCGGTGACAGGGTGACGAAGGTCCTGAGCTGCGGCAATTCGGCGGACAGGTCGCGGACCACCTGCTTGATCAGCGAATTGCCGAAGGAAATGCCCGCCAGCCCCGCCTGGCAATTGGTGATGGAATAGAACACCGCCGTATCGGCCTGGTCGCCCGCGATCTGCGCGCGGCCTTCGGCCAGCAGCGCATCGACCGAGCCGGGGATGCCGCGGGTCAGCGCCACCTGCACGAAGATCAGCGGCTCGTCCGGCATCGCCGGGTGGAAGAAGGCGAAACAGCGCCGGTCGGCCGGTTGCACCCGGCGGCGCAGGTCATCCCAGCTGTCGATGGCGTGCACCGCCTCGTAGGCGATGATCTTTTCCAGCACATGCGCAGGGCTTTCCCAGCTGATCGGCAACAGCACAAGAAAGCCGCGGTTGAACCAGGACGCGAAGAGGTGGCGGAAATCGAGGTCGAGGGCGGCAATCTGCGGATGGTCGCGGGCAAGGCGGCGCAGGTCGGCCCGCATGGCCACCAGCCGCCCGGTGGCGCCCTGCACGCGGTTCAGTTGCCGTATGAATTCCTGCCGCCGCGGTTCGGCCGCCGCCATGTAGGCGGCATAGCTGTCGCGCCCGGGGGCGGCCTCGTAGGCGTCGAGGGCGGCGCGCACCGTGTCCGGGTCGATATCCAGCCGGGTCGTCAGCATGGTGAAGAAGGCGGTTCTTTCGGCCTCGTCCATCCGGGCGTAGCGGTCGAGGATCTGGCCCGCAATGGCCAGCCCCGAACCCTCGCCCCGGCTGCCGAGCAGGCGGTCGGCCAGGTCCTCCATCGCCAGCCCCGACCATTCGCCACGCGCGGCGCCGACATAGCGGCGCTCGAAGATCGTGGACATCAGGTTGGCCAGCAGCGTCATGTCCCCGGCCCCATCACGACATCGGGCAGCCAGGTGGCAAGGCCCGGGAACAGGCACAGAAGCACGATCGCCAGCACCATGCAGCCGACATAAGGCAGCGAGCCGACCAGGATGGTGCGAAGCGAGATGTCGGGCGCGATGCCGTTGATGACATAGAGGTTCAGCCCCACCGGCGGCGAGATCAGCCCGATCTCCATGTTGATGGTCAGCACCACGGCGAACCAGATCGGATCGAAGCCTGCGGTGGTGATGATCGGCAGCAGGATCGGCGCGGCCATCAGGATCACCGCGACGGGCGGCAGGAAGAAGCCTGCCACCAGCAGGAACAGGTTGATTGCCGCCATCAGCACCCAGCGGTTCACCTGCAACGTGCCGATCCATTCCGCGATCGACTGGGTGATGAACAGCGAGGACAGCATGTACGAGAACACCCCCGCGGCGCCGATGATGAACAGGATCATCACCGACTCGCGGGTGGAATCGCGCAGCACCGTCCAGATCGCGCGCGGGCTCCATAGCGAATAGATCACCATCGCCATCACCAGGCACAGCAGCGCGCCGACCGCCGCGGTTTCCGACGGCGTGGCGATGCCGCCATACATGGCGAACAGCACGCCCAGGATGATCGCGAGGAAGGGCAGGACGCGGGGCAGAATCTCCACCTTCTCGCGCCAGGAATAGCGATTGGCGGTCAGCACCTGCATGTTGCCCGATTTCCAGGTCGAATAGATCGACCAGGCCATGAACAGCGCGACCAGCATGAGGCCGGGGACCACTCCCGCCAGGAACAGCCGCCCGATCGAGGTTTCGGTGGCGATGCCGTAGACGATCATCGTCACCGAGGGCGGGATCAGGATGCCCAGCGTGCCGCCCGCCGCGATGGACCCGGCCGCCACGCTGTCGGGATAGCCGCGCTTGCGCATCTCGGGGATGCCCATCTTGCCGATCGCCGCGCAGGTCGCCGGGCTGGAGCCCGACATCGCCGAGAACAGCGCGCAGGCCCCGAGATTCGAGATGACAAGCCCGCCGGGCACCCGGGTCAGCCAGCGTTCCAGCGCCTCGTACAGGTCGGCGCCCGCCCGGGTCGAGGCGATGGCCGCGCCCATGATGATGAACATCGGGATCGACAGCAGCGCGAAATTGTCGAGCTTGCCGAACAGGATCTCGGGCATCAGTTCGAGCGAGCGCATGCCGTCGAAGACCACGAGAAACCCCGCCGAGACGATCAGCAGCCCCAGCGCCACGGGAATGCCCGAGAACAGCACCAGCACGGTCGCCACTGCGACGATCAGGCCAAGCAGCAGCGGGTCCATCAGACCTCCTCCAGCCCGAAGGGCGTGTCGATGCGTTTGACCAGCGCGAAAAGGTCGGCCACCAGTTGCAGCAGCAACAGCCCGAACCCCACCGGGATCGCCAGATAGGGCTTCCACAATGCCACGCCCCAGATCGTCTGCGACCGCCAGCCGCGGTCCAGCGCGAAATGCCAGAACTCGAAGCCGTACCAGAGCAGCACGCCGACGATCAGGATCGAGACCGACAGCGTGGTGACGGCGAAGCCGCGGCGCAGGCGCGGCGGCAGGGCCAGCGGCACGAGGTCGACATTGACGTGGCCGCGCAGCCGCTGGACATAGGCCAGCCCGACCAGCGTGGCGCCGATCATCAGGTAGATCACCGCCTCGGTCTGCCAGATTGTGGACCCGTTCAGCACGAACCGGACGAAGATCATCTGGCAGGTGATCGCCACCGCAGCGACGATCATCGCCGCCGAGCACCAGCCCGCCACGGTCGAGATCGCGGCGACGGCGCGCAGGAACGGATGCCCGCCCGTCGGCGCGGCGCCGCCAAAGACTTGCGTGGACATGTCAGGACCTTTCCCGAACGGCCCCGGGCGGCAGGCGTGCCGCCCGGACGCCTTGCGTCACTCGACGGCCAGCGCCAGATCCAGCAGCGCCTGCCCGTCGGGCACGTCCTCGACGAAAGCCTTGTAGGAGGTTTCCTGCGCCAGCGCGCGCCAGGCCTCGAAATCCTCGGCCGTCATCTCGGCGATCTCGACGCCCGCGGCACGGAACACCTCGGCCGCGGCGGCGTCCTCCTTCTTGGCCTCGTCGAGGTAGAAGGCCTGCGCCTTTTCGGCGGCGGCCAGCAGGGCGGCCTGCTGCGACTCGGTCAGCCCCTCGAAGGTGGTCTTGTTCATCAACAGCGGCTGGTACATGAACCACAGCGCGATCTCGCCCGCGGGGGTATAGCAGGCGGTCTGTTCGAACAGCCGGTAGGACACGAAGGACGAGGACGAGGTGTTCACCGCGTCCAGCACGCCGGTCTGCATCGCGTTGTAGATCTCGGACGACGCCATCGAGGCGATGGACGCCCCCGCGCCCGCCAGCATCTGCTCGAACGCCTTGCCCGCGGCGCGCATCTGCATGCCCTGCACGTCCGCGGGTTTGGTGATGCACTTGTCCTTGCCGGCGAAACCGCCCGCGAGATAGCCATGCACCAGCACCATCACGTCGTCCTCGGCCATCTTTGCCTCGAGCGCCTCCATGAAGGGGCTTTCGTTCATCCGCGCGGCGTGGTCGTGGTTCTTCACCAGCCCCGGCATCAGCGTCAGGTTGTAGGCCGGTTGCTGGCCGCCCGCGTAGGACAGCGGCAGAACCGTCATGTCCAGCTGGCCGCGGGACAGCGGCGTATACTGTTCGGACGCCTTGAACAGCGAGGACGAGCCGTAGATCTTGATGTCCAGATCGACGCCCGCGGCGGCCACCTCGTCGGCGACGATCTGCGCGACCTTGTGGCGGATGTCCTGGTTGGACCACTGGTGCGACAGGCGCAGGTCCGTGGCCCCGGCACTGCCCGCAACGATGCAGAGCGCGGCAGCCGCGCCCAAGACGATGGGTTTCATGATTTCCTCCCTGGTCGTTCCGGCCACGGCGATCCGAGTCACGCCGCACCGGGGCTGAGCATCGAAGGTCGGTTCCGGCCTGTCAATCATTTTGTATACAAGAAGTTCAGCCTTGCATTTCGAATCCGGTCTGCTGCTATACAGGTGCCATGGATATGCGCCGCGCCGACACCATCGCCAGCGAGATCGAGGAGGCGATCCTCACCGGCGAATTCGCCGATGGCGACCGGCTGGACGAACACCGGCTGGCCGATCGGTTCGGCGTGTCGCGCACGCCGGTCCGCGAGGCCTTGCTGAAACTCGCGCAATCGGGGCTGGTCGAGCATGCACCGCGCCGGGGTGTGTTCGTGCGCCACCCCGGCCCGGTCGAACTGATCGAGATGTTCGAGGTGATGGCCGAGATCGAGGCGCTGTGCGGGCGCCTTGCGGCACGGCGCATCTCGGACGCGGCGCTGGACGAGTTGCGGGCGGCCAACGCGCGCTGCCGTGCGGCGCTGGGCCGGGGCGATGCGGATGCCTATTACGCCGAGAACGAGGGGTTCCACCGCATCGTCTATCGCGAATCCGGCAACGGGTTCCTGGCGTCCGAGGCGGGGCGGCTGCACCGGCGTCTGCAACCCTTCCGGCGGCTGCAACTGCGCGCGCGGGGGCGGATGGCGCAGTCGATGGCCGAGCATGAGGCGGTGGTGGATGCGCTGGCCGCGGGCGACGCCGAGCGCGCCGCGGCGGCGCTGCGCGGCCATGTTGCGGTGCAGGGCGAAAAGTTCCACGACCTGATGGCGGGGCTGCGCAGGGCAGCCCTCTGACCTTGCGGCCATGCCCCTTATCCACAGGAATTTTCAGCAAACACCCCGCATGTCGGCAGGGTGGTTTCAGGGTTTCTTAACCTCTGGGCGATGATCTGGCCGCGACCTTCCGGACCAGGGATGCGGGGAAAGAGATGCAGACGCTCGGGATCGACATAGCGTTCGGAAATCGCGTGGTGGGGGCCGAAACGGTCACGGCAGACCAGTTCGGCGGAATCCAGACCGGCTATTCCGGCTTCGGTACGTTCGACGCACAATTCACCGAACTCGGGTTGTCGACCCTGCGCTGGCCGGGCGGGACGCTGGCCGAGACCGATCCGGATGTCTATGGATTTGATATTGATGGTCTTTTCGATGGAACGCAGCTTAACACCCCCGATCCCGATCGTGTCCGCCCCGACCTGAGCGAGACGCTGGCCCATTGCGTCGAGAACGAGCTTGGCTTCTCGATGATCATCCCAACCCTGCGCTATGCCGACGATATCGACCGCGGCGTGGCCGAGCTTGCGGCCTTCCTGCAGGATCTGCTTTCGGGCCGTTACGGTGCACTGCCTGCGGATTTCACGCTGGAAATCGGCAACGAATACATGGCCCATTCGGTGCTTGCCGCGGACCCCGGCCTTTATGGCGCGATCGCGGATCGCTTCATCGCGACGATCGCCGAGGCGCTGGCCTCGCCCGCGATCAACATTCTGGGCGCGGATCTGACCATCGCGGTGCAGATGGGCGCCAACGCGGCGGACGACGCCGCGATCCGCGCCGAGATCGCGCCGGAAAACCTTGTCCATGTCGACAGCCTGGTGGCGCACGCGCTGCCCTTCAATTTCGGCGCCATCGACAAGGTCGAGGATGATCCCGACGCCCATGCCCAGGACTATGGCGAGACCGCCTGGCAGAACCGCGCCGATTATCTGGCGGCCTGGAGTGCCGCCATCACGGCCGCGGGCGGTGACGGGGCCGGGGTCGAGCTGTTCATGTCGGCGATGAACGTGGGCAAGGCCGCGCAGGATCTGGCCGATGTGAACCTCAACTACCAGGATTACGGGCTGCGCGCGGCCGGCGCCTACCTGGAGCTTTTCGCCACCTACCAGTCGATCGGCATGGACGCCGCGGCGATCTGGGGCATCGCGGGCAAGCAGTTCAACGCGGTCAGCCACGAGGTGGACGGCGCGATCGTGCTGGACCCGGGCGGCGCGCTGTTGATGCTGATGGCCGGCAACATCGAGGGGATGGCGCTGGTCGACGGATTCCAGGCCAATACCCGCGACGATCTTGCCATGGCCTATGCCTGGGAGAACGACGCCGAGGCGGTGATCTTCCTGGCCGCGAACGACATCGCGGCCGACGGTCTGGGGATCGACCTCGACCTCGGCTTGCTGACCGATGCCGTCCTTCTCGAGGCGGTGCGCCTGTCGGCGGTGCTGTCCGAAGACACCCCGCCCGGCGCAACCGGGCTGGACCTGATGGTCTACGAGGAGGCGCGGCTGGAGGCGCTCGTGCCCGTGGTCCAGGGCGACGTGCTGTCCTTTGCCTTCGGGGCCGACTACGAGGTGGTGATGCTGCGGCTCGCCAAGACCCCGGTTCCGGCGGACCCTACTCCGGTCGAGGGCGGCTCGCGCGCCGACACGATCGACGGCACCGCCGGGGCGGACGTGATCCTGGGGCATGGCGGCAATGACAAGCTCTACGGCAATGACGGCGATGACCTGCTGGTGGGCGGGGCGGGCAACGACCTGCTGCGCGGCGGGCTTGGCGATGACCGGCTCGAGGGCGAGGCGGGCAATGACCGGCTTCATGCCGGGGCGGGTCAGGACACGGTCTTCGGCGGCGACGGCGACGACGAGATCCTCGGTCATGGCGACGACGACCTGCTGTTGGGCGAACTGGGCAACGACACGATCCTCGGCGGCGCGGGCGCCGACCGGATCGATGGCGGTGACGGTGCCGACTGGATCGACGGCGAGATCGGTGATGATCGCATCCACGGCGGTGCAGGGCAGGATGCGCTTTACGGCGGGCTGGGCAGCGACACGATCTTCGGCGGTGCGGACGATGACCTGCTGGACGGCGCGGGCGGGTTCGACGCGCTTTACGGCGGGGCGGGCGGCGATACGCTGCTGGGCGGCGACGGCAACGACGTCCTGGCGGGCGATGACGGCGATGACCATCTCGACGGCGGCACGGGCCATGATGCGCTGGCGGGCGGAGCAGGGGCCGACACGCTGCGCGGCGACCTGGGCGATGACGTGCTGTCCGGCGGCGCGGGGGCCGATCTCTTCGTCTTCGATACGGCGGGCTTCGGTACCGACCGGATCGACGATTTCGCGGCGGGGCTCGACCTGATCGACCTCTGCGGCCTGGGCCTTGGCCTGTCCTGGGCCGGATTTGCGTCGGCCTGCCTGTCCGAAGACGCCTTTGGCGTGACCGTGACGGCCGGCGGCGGCGCCATCGACCTGGCCGGTGTGGCGCTGGCTGACCTGTCGGAGGCCGATTTCCTGATCTGACGCGGCGCAGGGCGGTCAAGTCCCCGAGCGACCGCTTGGCGCGGCGCGCGGAATCGGCATAGCTGATCCGCGCCGCATCCTATTCCGCAGGTCTCCCATGACACCCCCCGCCACCGCCGTTTCGCTCTGGCCCGCGCTCGCCCCGTTCGTGCTGTTGAGCCTGTCCAACGTCTTCATGACGCTGGCCTGGTATGGCCACCTCAAGTTCCCGCAAAGCGCGCTCTGGGCGGCGATCCTTGTCAGCTGGGGGATCGCGCTGATCGAATACGCGATCGCCGTGCCCGCCAACCGGATCGGCGCGCAGGTCTGGTCGCCCGCGCAGCTCAAGACCATCCAGGAGGTGATCACGCTGGTCGTCTTCGTGATCTTTGCCTGGCTCTATTTCGGCGAAAGGCCCACCTGGAACCACGCCATCGGCTTTGCCCTGATCGCGTCGGGCGCGGGCTTCGTGTTCCTCAAGCCGCTCTGAGCCTCGCGCGCAAAGCGATGGACCTGTGCCGGGCCTTCCCTTAACACTTGGAGCCAGGGGAGGATCGCCGGCGCCGCAGCGCGACGGCCGCGATGCCTGTCCCCGCCACAAGACCGACCGCCCCAAGGGCGGAGACGCAGGGAGGATTGCCATGAGAGTCAACATGTTCCGCCGCGGGCTGGCCGTTCTGGCGCTGGCGGCCGCGCCGCTGGCCGCACCGGCGCAGGACTTCACCCCCGAGACGCCCGAATGTATCGCCCCCGCGAACCCGGGCGGCGGCTGGGACTTCACCTGCCGCCAGGTCGGCAAGGTGTTGCAGGACCTGGGCCTGATCCCGTCCACCATGCAGGTGGTGAACATGTCCGGCGGCGGCGGCGGCGTGGCCTATGCCGAGGTGGTCAACAAGCGCAACGACGACAACGACCTGATCGTGGCGGCGTCGTCCGCGACCGCCACCCGGCTGGCGCAGAACGCATTCCCCGGCAACACCATGGATCAGGTGCGCTGGCTGGGCTCGGTCGGCGCCGATTACGGCGTGATCGCGGTGGCCAAGGACAGCCCGGTCTCGACCCTGCCCGATCTGATGGCCCAGATGAAGGCCGATCCCTCCTCCATTGCCATCGGCGGCGGCTCGGCGGTCGGCGGCTGGGACCACCTCAAGGTGCTGATCGCCGCCCAGAAGGCCGGCATCGCCGATGTCCGTTCGGTGAAATACATCGCGTTCGCCGGCGGCGGCGAGGCGGTGACGCAGCTTCTGGCGGGCTCGCTCCAGGCCTTCACGGGCGATCTCTCCGAGGCCAAGGGGTTCGTCGAATCGGGCGACATCAAGGTGCTGGCCGTGCTCGCGCCCGAGCGGCTGGCGGGCGAGTTCGCCGAGTTCCCCACCGCGCGCGAGCAGGGGATCGACGCGATCGGCGCCAACTGGCGCGGGTTCTACGCGCCGGGGGGGATGTCGGACGCGGCCTATGACTACTGGGTGGCCCGGCTCGACACACTCTATGCCAGCCCCGAGTGGCAGGCGGTGATGGAGGCCAACGGGCTCGCCCCGCTCGACCTGCAGGGTGCCGAGTTCCAGGCCTTCGTGGCCGACTCGGTCGGCAGCATCGAAAGCCTCTCGCGCGAGATCGGCATCCTGAAATAGGCCTGCCGGGGGGTGCCCGCCCGGGTGCCCCCCATGCCACAGGGAGGGGCGCCCATGAGCGACCGCATCTTCGGCGGCATCGGGCTGGTGCTGGCGATCTTCTTCGCCTGGCAGGCCGCGATCATCGAGGAAAGCTTCCTCACCGACGAGGTCGGGCCCAAGGTATTTCCCTGGATCATCGCCGCGATCATGGGGCTTGCCTCGCTGTGGTTCCTCGTCAAACCCGACCCCGAGCCCGAATGGCCCCGGCTCGGCCGGCTGGCCGAGATCGCCATGGCCGCGCTGGTGATGGTCGCCTATGCGCTGGCCCTGCCCGGGCTTGGCTTCCTCATCGCCACCGCTATTGCGGCGGCCTACCTGACCTGGCGGCTGGGCTCGCGGCCGCTGGAAAGCGTCGTGATCGGCCTGGGCACCTCGGTCGGCATCTACGTGGTGTTCCGGCTGATCCTCGGGCTCAGCCTCGCCCGCGGGCCGCTGGGATTCTAGGGGGCTGACATGGACACACTCGCCAATCTCGCCGACGGCTTCGCCGTCGCGCTGACCTTCCAGAACCTCGGCCTTGCGCTGATGGGCTGTTTCCTCGGCACGATCATGGGCGCGCTGCCGGGGCTGGGGCCGTCGAACGGCGTGGCCATCCTTATCCCCTTGGCCTTCACGCTGGGGCTTGGCCCCACGCCCTCGCTGATCCTGCTGACCTCGGTATACTACGGGGCGATGTACGGGGGCCGGATCAGTTCGATCCTGCTCAACATCCCCGGCGACGAACCGGCGATGATGACCTGCCTCGACGGCTATCCCATGGCCCAGAAGGGCCAGGCGGGCGAGGCGCTGGCGCTGTCGGGCGTCGCGTCCTTCGTCGGCGCCTTCTTCGCGACCTGGGGGCTGGTGCTGCTGGCGCCGCAACTCGTCAAGGTGGCGCTCCTGTTCGGCCCGGCGGAATATTTCGCCCTCTTCACGCTCGCCTTCGCCACGCTCGGCGGGGTGTCCTCGACGAATCAGTCCAAGGCCGCCTTCGCCGCGGCCCTCGGCCTTGGCCTTGCCATGGTGGGCGTCGACACCCAGACCGGGGTGCCGCGCTTCACCTTCGGCGAGGTGCACCTCTATGACGGGATCGACTTCCTCGTGGCCATCGTCGGGCTGTTCGCCCTGTCCGAGGTCTTCGTCTTCCTCGAACACCGCGGCACCGACCGGGACATCTCGACCAAGCCCAAGGTCGAGATCGGCCGCATCATCCCGCCCTGGTCGATGATCCGGTCCTGCCTGCCCACGATGGGGCGCACCACGATCCTGGGATTCATCGCGGGCGTGCTGCCCGGGGCCGGGGCGTCGCTGGGCTCGTTCATCTCCTACACGATGGAAAAGCGGCTGGTGGACCGCAAGGGCACCTTCGGCTCCGGCGATCCCCGCGGCGTGGCCGCGCCCGAGGCGGGCAACAACGCCGCCGCGGGTGGCGCGCTCGTGCCGATGCTGGCGCTCGGCGTGCCGGGCTCTGGGACGACCGCAGTCCTGCTGGCGGTGCTCTTGGCGCTGAACGTCACGCCCGGGCCGCTTCTGTTCGCCAACAATCCCGATGTCGTCTGGGGCCTGATCGCCGCACTGTTCATTGGGAATGTCATGCTGCTGGCGATGAACATCCCGATGGTGGGGCTCTTCACCCGCGTGCTGCTGATCCCGCCGCGGGTGCTGATGCCGATCGTGGCGATGATCTCCTTCGTCGGGATCTACGGCATCTCGGGGTCCAGCTTCGACCTGCTGGTGATGGTCGGTTTCGGTGTGCTGGGCTGGGTCTTGCGCAAGCTCGACGTGCCGCTCGTGCCGGTGATCCTCGGCACGCTGCTCGGCAACGAGATGGAGGTGAACTTCCGCCGCGCGGTCGAGATCGCGAACGGGGATTACAGCGTGCTGGTGGGCTCGCCGCTCTCGATCGGGCTCTGGTCCGTAGCGGTGATCGGCTTCGTCCTGCCGATCCTGTTCGGCGCCCGGCTCAAACGGCGGATGCGCCTGCCCGAAGACGCCGAGGGCGGTCTGACCCGCGACTGACCGGGCGTGGTCCGGTCTGGCGTTCTTCTTGGTGAAAATACTCCGGGGGGTCGCGGGGGGCAGCGCCCCCCGCGTCGGTCGGCTCGCCAAAGGCGAGCCGAAACCGGGGCCGTACAGCCGTCCCGCCCGCCGCGGCCGCGGCATCG
>NZ_SLWW01000008.1:0-52656 GCF_004342445.1 Rhodovulum euryhalinum | reverse complement strand
GCGCGCGCGCCCCCTCCTCCCGCCGGCGCCCCCCCCCCGCCCCCCCCCCCCCCCCCCCCCCCCCCCCCCCCCCCCCCCCCCCCACGCCCCCCCCCCCCCCCCCGCCCCCCCGAAACCGGGGCCTTACAGCCGTCCCGCCAGCAGCGGCAGCGTCATCGCCCCGGCATAGTCGCGGGCCTGCGCCAGATAGGCGTCATAGCTCCCGCGCACGGTCGCCACGTCCGGGTTCGCCGCGGTCAGCTCGTCCTGCACCTCTCCCCATGCCCCCTTCAGCGCTGCGATCACGTCGTCGGGGAAGGGCAGGAACCGCACGCCCTGCGCCGTCAGGTCCGCCATGGCGCGCGCGTTGAAATAGTCGAACTGCGCCTGCGCCTCGAGGGCCGCGGCATAGGCGGCGGCCTCGCAGATCGCCTGCAGGTCCGGGGACAGCTCCGCCCAGGCGGCGTCGTTGAACACCACCGCCAGACCCGCGCCCGGTTCGTTGAACGCGGGCACATGGCAGATGTTGGTCAGTTTCTGCAGCCCGAAGGCCTGGTCCAGCATCGGCCCGACCCATTCGGCCGCGTCGATCGCGCCCGATTGCAGCGCCTGGAAGATCTCGGGCGGCGGCATCAGCACCGCGTTCACGCCGAGCTTGCGGTAGATCTCGCCGCCCAGCCCGGCGATGCGCATGTTCAGCCCAGACAGGTCCGCGACCGAGCCGATCTCGCGCTTGAACCAGCCGCCCGACTGGGTGTTGGAATTGCCCGAGTAGAAGGGTTTCAGCCCCCGCTGGGCATAGATCGCGTCCCAGATCTCCTGCCCGCCGCCCCAGCGGAGCCAGGCGAAATGCTCGTTCGAGGTCATCCCGAAGGGCACGCCCGTGAACCAGTGCAGCGCGGGGTTCTTGCCCGCCGCATAATAGGTCGGCCCGTGCCCCACCGGCGCGTTTCCGGCCTGCACCGCGTCCTCGACGCCGAAGGGCGGCACCAGTTCGCCCGCGCCGTAGATCGTGAAGCTCAGCCGCCCGTCCGACATCGCGGCGACGCGGGCGGCGAAGGTCTGCACGTTGGTCCCCACGCCCGGCGCGTTCTTCGGAAACGCGGTGGGCAGGTTCCAGGTGATCCTGCCCTGCGCGATGGCGGGACTTGCGAGCGCGCCGGCGGCGGTCACGCCCGCGCCGGTCTTGAGGAATCGTCTGCGGTCCATCTCGGTCCTCGTGTGTCTCAGCGGAAAATCAGGTCCGGCAGCCAGGTGGCCAGCCCGGGCACGGCGATCAGAACCCCAAGCGCGGCCAACTGCAACAGGACAAAGGGGACGACGCCGCGATAGGTGTCGAGCGTGGTGATGTCGGGCGGCGCGACCGAGCGGAAGTAGAACAGCGCGAATCCGAAGGGCGGCGTCAGGAACGAGGTTTGCAGGTTCATCGCGATCAGGATCGCGAACCACACCGGCGAGATGTCGGTGCCCAGGATCGGCGGGCCCAGCAGCGGGACCACGATATAGATGATCTCGACCGCCTCGAGGAGGAAGCCCATCAGGAAGATCAGCGCCATCACCAGCGCGATCGCGCCGTAGGTGCCGCCCGGCAGCGCGGCCATCCACGCCTCGACCAGGTGGTCGCCGCCGAAGCCGCGGAACACCAGCGACAACAGCGAGGCCGCGACCACGATGCCGAAGACCATCCCCGAGATGCGCACCGTGTCCGCCATCGCGCCCTGCAACAGGCCGACACGCCAGAGCCGCCCCCCGGCCCAGAGCGTGCCCGCCCCGATCAGCGCCGCGGCGGCCAGCGCGGCGATCCCGGCCGCACTGCCCGGTGCCGCCCGCCCCATCCCGGCCATGCCCAGGCCCACCAGCACCAGCGCGGCAAGCCCTGCCGCGGCGATCAGCCAGCGCCCCGCGCGCAGGGGTTCGGCCGCATGGGCGGCCAGCAGGGCCGCACCGACCGCGCCCAACCCCGCGGCCTCGGTCGTGGTGGCGACACCCGCAAGGATCGAGCCCAGCACCGCAAGGATCAGCAGGACCGGCGGCAGGAAGGTGAACAGCACCTCGCCCGCGGGAACCGGGTCGCGCGGGGACGGGGCGGGGCCGGGCGCGGGTTTCAGCCGCAGCGCCACGTAGACGGCGTAAAAGGCCACCAGCACCAGCCCGGGGATCAGCGCGCCGGCGAAGAGATCGCCCACCGACACCGCGTCGGGGGCGAAATTGCCCGCCCGTTGCTGCGCCTCCAGGTAGACATTGCCGATCTGGTCGCCCAGAAGGACGAGAACGATCGAGGGCGGGATCACCTGGCCCAGCGTTCCCGAGGCGCAGATCAGCCCCGCCGCCAGCCGCTTGTCGACCCCGGCTTTCCGCATCGCGGGCAGGCCGATCAGCACCAGCATGACAACGGTCGCCCCGATGATGCCGGTCGAGGCCGCGATCAGCGTGGAAAAGGCCAGCACGCTCAGCGCCATGCCCCGGGCCGACCCGCCGGTCATCCGCGCCAGCACGCCCAGCATCCGCTCGGCCAGCCGGGCGCGCTCCAGCAGCACCCCCATCAGGATGAACAGCGGTACCGCCATCAGCAGGCGGTTCGACATCACGCCCCAGACCCGCGCCGGGAAGAAGTTGAGAAAGGCGAGGTCGAAGACCCCGAAGGCCGCGCCGATCAGCGCGGTCACCAGCGGCACGCCCGCGATCGCCAGCATCGCCGGGATGCCGCTGAGGATGCCCGCGAACAGGCCAAGGCCCATCGCCAGCAGGAACCCCTCGGCCCCGGTCATTCGCCCGCCCTCGGCCCGAGAACCTGCGCCACGCCTTGCAGGATCATCATCGCCGCGGCCACCGGCAGCGCCGTCTTGACGAGGTAGAGCCCGCCCAGGCCCCCGGTTTCCACCGATCCCTCGCGGATCGACCAGGCATAGGCGAGGTCGGGCCAGAACGCGCGGATCAGCAGCCCGAAGACGGGGACCAGGAACAGCACCAGCGCGACCGCGTCGGCCGTGCGCAGATAGGTCCGCGGCAACCGCTCGGACAACACCTCGACCCGGACATGGCCGCCGCGCGCCAACGTCACCGGCAGGCTGAAGGCCATGAGCACCGCAAAGGCATAGCCGGCCGCGTCCTGCAACTGGATGAAGCCCGCGCCAAAGCCGTAGCGCAGCACCACGATCGCCAGCACCGCGCCCGTCAGGAACAGCCCCGCGGCGACGCACAGCGCCAGCGCCGCGCGGTCGAGCCAGCGGCAGAGCACAAGAAAGGCGGAAAGGGCGCGCGGCATCTGCATGGGCGGGGCCTTGCCACAGCCGTGCGATGGGCGCAATCGTGCCTTGCGCCGATTGGCGCTGGCCCATGGCAGGCCATGCGCTATGCTGCGCCGCAGCAAGAAGGAGATCGCCATGGCAGATCGGATCGTCGTCCTCGGGGGCGGCTTCGGGGGCATGTATGCGGCCCGCGCGCTGAAGACACGGCTGGGCAAGGCGGCCGAGATCGAACTGATCAATGCCGACAACTACTTCGTCTTCCAGCCCCTTTTGCCCGAGGTCGGAGCGGGGTCGATCACGCCCGGCCACGCGGTCTCGCCGCTGCGGTTCCTGCTGAAGGGTGTGTTCGTGCGCAAGGCGGTGGTCGACAGTGTCGATTTCGACCGCCGCATCGTCACCGTGTTCCAGGGCATCCAGCGCCGTCCGACCGAGGTGCCCTATGACCACCTGGTGATAGCGCTGGGGCAAGGGGTGGACCTGTCCCGCATGCCGGGTCTGGAAGAGCACGCGCTGAAGATGAAGGGGCTGGAGGATGCAAGGCGCCTGCGTGAGCATGTGATCGAACAACTGGAACATGCCCAGGTCAGCCAGGTGCCCGAGACCAAGCGCGGCGCGCTGACCTTCACGGTGATCGGCGGCGGGTTCTCGGGGGTCGAGACCGTGGGCGAGATGAAGGAACTGATCGACCGGTCACTGAAGTTCTATCCCAAGATCGACCCCGCCGAAGTGCGGGTGATGCTGGTGGAATTCGCCCCCCGCATCCTGAACGAGATGCCCGAGCGGCTGGCGCGCTATGCCGCCGATCACCTGACCCGCCACGGGGTCGAGTTGAAGCTGAACACCGGGGTGGCCAGCGCCACCGGCACGCAGCTTGTCACCACCACCGGCGAGGTGATCGACACCCGCACCATCGTCGCGACCATCGGCAACGCGCCGCTGCCGGTGGTCGCCCGCATGGGTCTGCCCAGCCAGCATGGCCGGATCGCGGTCGATCGCATGCTGCGGGTCAAGGGGCATGACAATGTCTGGGCGCTGGGCGACTGCGCGCTGATCCCGCTGAAGGAGAGTGCCGAGGCCCGCGGCGATTTCGCGCCGCCGACCGCGCAGTTCGCCGTGCGCGAGGCCAAGCGCATCGCCCGGAACATCGCGGCCGCCGTGCGGGGCAAGCCGGTGCAGCCCTTTGCCTATCGCTCGCGCGGGGCGCTGGCCTCGCTGGGGGCGCATCGGGGCGTGGCCGAGGTGTTCGGGGTGCAACTGACCGGCTTTCCGGCCTGGGTCCTGTGGCGGTCCTATTACCTGGCGCTGCTGCCGGGGATGGGCACGCGGATCAAGGTGATGGTGAACTGGACGATGGACATGCTGGGCGCGCGCAGCGTGGTGCAGATCCGGGCCCTGCCGCGCGCGCCGATGCGCTATGTCCATTTCCGCGCCGGTGATCTGGTCTACGAGGCCGGGCACCGGTCCGACGGGTTCTATTCGGTCATCTCGGGCGCGGTCGAGATGGAGCGGACAGATCCCGAAACCGGCCAGCACCATGTGCGCCGCATCGGCCCGGGCGGGCATTTCGGCGAGCGGCTGATCCTCGGCGCGACGCGGCGCAAGACCACCGTGCGCGCGGTCGAGGATACCCGCATGCTGGTGCTGAACCGCGAGGAGTTCCTGATGCTGGCCGAGGGCTTCCCCGCCCTGCGCGAGTATTTCCGTCCCTATATGGAGGCCCGCGGCGCCGAGTGGCCGCCCAGGAGCGGTTGACCCCTCAGAGCGCCGCGATCAGCCGCGCGGCGCTTTCCACGCCGTCGATCACCGGCACCGGCAGCGTGGCGCGCAGATGCCCGGTCAGCCGCGCCATGCCCGCGCAGCCCGGGATTATGGCCCTGATCCCGTCCTCGGCCACGGCGCGCTGCGCCTCTTCGGCGATGCGCGCGCAGGCCGCGTCGGGATCTTCCTCCAGCGCCAGCACCGGCACCTCGCTGGCGCGCACCCGGGCCAGCATGGGACCAAAGCCGTAGGTCCGGATATTGCCCTCGATGATCGGGACGGACACGGCCAGCGTGGTCACGACCGAGAACCGCCAGCCGCGCAGGGCGGCCACGTGGAACGCCGCCTGCCCGATGCCAAGGACGGGGCAGGCCGCCCGGCGCCGCGCCTCGTCCAGCCCGGTATCGTCGAAGCAGCCGATCACGATGCCCCGCGCGCCCCGATCGCTGGCCCGCACGACCAGGTCCAGCAAGGGGCCGGTGGCCGCCTCGCCATCCGCCGCGCCCTGGATCGCGGGCGGGCCGTTCATTGAGGTCCAGCCCTCGAAGACGGCGCGGGGCATCGCGGTTTCGGCCGCGGCGAGGATGGAATTGGTCATCGCCGCGGTCGAGTTGGGGTTGATGATGACATAGCTCATGCCGCTCAGACCATGCCCTGCCCGGCATCCGAGCCGGCCCGCGACCGGCGCCGGTTCAGCGCCCAGACGGTCAGCAGGAAGACCGCGATCACCAGGAAGGAAAACACCGTCGTCAGCGTGCCGAGCGCAAAGATCACCGGGGTCGTCACGTTGGTGGTCATGCCGTAGATCTCCAGCGGCAGGGTGTTGTAGCTGCCCGCGGTCAGCAGGGTGCGGGCGAACTCGTCGTAGGACAGGGTAAAGCCGAACAGCGCCACGCCGATCAGCGAGGGCGCGATGATCGGCAGCACGACGTGGCGGATCGTCTGCCAGGGGCTGGCGCCCTGGTCGCGCGCGGCCTCTTCATAGCTCTTGTCGAAGCGGTTGAAGACCGCGAACATGATCAGCAGGCCGAAGGGCAGGGTCCATGTCAGTTGCGACCCGAACCCGGAACTGGCCCAATGCACGTCCAGCCCCGACTGGCTGAAGATCAGCCCCACCCCCAGCGACACCAGGATCGAGGGGATCACCAGCGAGGTGATGACAAGGTAGAACAGCACGCCCGAGCCCGCGAACCGCTTGCGGAAGGCAAGCCCGCCCATGACCGAGACCACGACCGTGGTGACCATCACCATCAGCCCCAGGGTGAAGGACCGTCCGAAACTGCCCCAGATGTCGCCCACCGCCTGCTGTTCGAACAGGTCGCGGAACCAGTGCAGCGAGACGCCCCGCATCGGGAAGGTCAGGCCCCCGGTCGGCCCCTGGAAGCTGAGGATGCCGATGGTGATGATCGGCCCGTAGAGGAACAGCAGGAACAGCCCGAAGACGGCGGCCAGCACATAGAAGGCGCGGGAACGCTTTTCCATCGTCAAAGCTCCTTCCGGATGTCGACGAAGCGCAACAGGATCGCGATCACGATCAGCACCGTGACCAGCAGCACCACCGCCGTCGCCGCCGCCGAGGGGTATTGCAGCAGGCCGATGTCATTGGAAATCAGCCGGCCGACATTCGCCGATTGCGACCCCGACATGAAGCGCACGGTGATGAAATCGCCCATCACCAGCGTGACCACGAAGATCGACCCGATCATGATCCCCGGCTTGCACAGCGGGATGATCACGTTGGTCAGCGTCTGGAAACCGGTCGCCCCCGCGTCATAGGCGGCCTCGATCAGCGAGCGGTCGATCCGCATCATGGTGTTGAAGATCGGCACCACCATGAACAGCGTGTAGAGGTGGACAAAGGCCAGGATCACCGAGAAATCCGAGAACAAGAGCCAGTCCAGCGGTTCGTCGATCACCCCCCAGGAGATCAGCGTGGAATTGGCGATGCCGTTGCGGCCCAGGAACGGGATCCAGGAAATCATCCGGATGATGTTCGAGGTCCAGAACGGGATCGTGCAGAGCAGGAACAGCGCGATCTGCCAGGTCAGGCTGCGCACATGGAAAGCCAGGAAATAGGCGACGGTAAAGCCGATCACGAGGGTGAAGGCCCAGGTGATCGCCGCATACTTGAAGGTGTTCAGGAACACCGAATAGGTCACGGGTGACCCGAACAGGAATTCGTAATTGTCGAACTGGAACGCCGGGTAGATCGAGAATTCCGTGGCACCCCAGAAGCTGACGATCACGATCATCGCGATCGGCAGCACCAGGAACAGGCCCAGCACCAGCGCCAGCGGCGAGGCGAGCAGCCAGCCCGTCAGATGTCGGTTCTTGCGCAGCGTTGCCATGGCACATCCTGTTCCGGAGGAAGGCCCCTTCCCGCGGACGGGAAGGGGCAACAGGCCAGAGGGCGCAAGGGTCAGAAGCCCCGTCCGGCCCGGTGGCTGTCACGCCGTCAGGCGGCGATGAACTCGTTCCACTTGCGGACCATGTACTGGTTCTCGTCCATCACCGCGTTCCAGCAGGCCACGGCACCCATCCGGTCCTGGAACGATCCGCCGTCGCGGGTCTCGCCCGCCTGCGCCATGGCCTGGCCCTGCGGGTTGGTGATGGTGTCGGTGGCGGGCTTGCCCTCGAACCAGTAGCCCCATTCGTTCTCGGTCATGAAGTTCTTGGACGTCTCTGGCACCGCCGAGTAATAGCCCTGCCGCATCAGGAAGCCGCCGACCCAGCCCGAGAGATACCAGTTGATGTACTCATAGGCCGCATCCAGCGCGAGACCCGACAGGTTCGCGGACAGCCCGATCCCGCCGCCCCAGGACCGATAGCCCTCCTTCAGCGGCTGGTAGACGCAGGGGATGCCGCGCGACTTGACGGCCGTGATCGCGGGCGACCACATCGACTGGATCACCACCTCGCCCGAGGCCATCAGGTTCACGCTTTCGTCGAAGGTCTTCCAGAAGGCGCGGAACTGGCCCGCCTTCTTGGCCTCGGTGAAGATCGCCATGGTCTTGTCGATCTCTTCCCGGGTCATGTTGCCCTTGTCGCCGTACTGCACCTCGCCCATCGCCTCGCAGACCATCGCGGCGTCCATGATGCCGATCGAGCTGATATCCAGGATCGAGGCCTTGCCCTTGAACTCGGGGTTCAGCAGTTCCGTCCAGCTTTCGATCGGCCGGCCGATCAGGTCGGGGCGGATGCCCAGCGTGTCGGCGTTGTAGATCGTCGGGATCAGCGTCATCCAGCCCGATTCCTCGGCCACGAAATCGGTGCCGCCGGGGCCGGAGGTGAAGCCCACGGTATGGGGCGCGGTGCCCTGCGCGATGGTCGAGTCGGGGGTCAGCTTGCCGTCGCGGAAGATGCCCACGATCTTGTCGTAGTTGGCAATTTTCGAGGTATCCATCGCCTGAAGGTTGCCGGTGGGCCAGACCTTCTTGCAGATCCAGTATTCGATATCGGCGATGTCGAAGGACTTGGGCTGGGTCGCGGCGCGCTGGGTCACGGCGTCGCTGTCCAGCGCGGTCATCTCCAGCGTGAAGCCCAGATCCTCCTTCACCTTCTGCGCCACCTCGTTGAGGTTGCTGACACCCGTGCCGAACTGGCGCAGCGTGATGTCCTTGATGTTCTGCGCCCAGATCATCGGCGCGGGGAAGGCGCTGGCGGCGACGCCTGCGGCGGCCCCCTTCAGCAGGCTGCGGCGGCTGAGGCCGGCGGCGGTCTTGTCGGTCATTCGTGGTCTCCCGTGTTGGACGTGAATTGTGTCAGGCGGACAGGGCGTGCAGGTTCTGTTCGTCCCAGCTCAGCCCCACGCCGTCGCCGGGCTGGATGGGTTTGGCGAAATACCGGTCCTCGGGCAGGACGGCGGTGATTTCCTGGTCGCCGGCGCACAGCAACGTCAGCGCGACGCTGGCGCCCTGGTACTCGATGCCGGTCACCCGGCCGTCGATCTGGCCCGCTTGCGGCGCGGTCACCGTCACCTGGTCCGAGCGGATCGCGAAATGGCCGCGGGGCAGGGCGATCACGTTGTGCCCCCCCATGAAGCGGGCGACGAATTCGGTTCTGGGCGCGTTGAACACCTCGCGCGCGGGCCCGGCCTGTTCGATCCGGGCCTTGTTCATCACCACGATCTCGTCGGCCAGCGCCAGCGCCTCGTCCTGGCCGTGGGTCACGTGGACGAAGGTGATGCCAAGTTCGCGTTGCAGCCGTTTCAATTCGCCGCGCATGCGGATGCGCAGGAACGGGTCAAGCGCCGAGAGCGGCTCGTCCAGCAGCAGCACCTGCGGATCGGTGATCAGCGCGCGGGCCAGCGCCACGCGCTGTTGCTGGCCGCCCGAAAGCTGCGCGGGCAGGCGCCCGGCGAATTCGGTCATGTGGACCAGATCCAGCATCTCGCCGGCCTTGCGGCGGCGCGTGTCGCGGTCGACCCCCTTCATCTTGAGGCTGAAGGCCACGTTGTCGATCACCGACAGGTGCGGGAACAGCGCGTAGTTCTGGAACATCATCGCGGTGCCGCGGCGCGCGGGCGGCAGCTGCGAGATGTCGTGCCCGGCCAGGACGATGGCGCCGTCGCTCACCTCTTCGTGGCCCGCGATCATCCGCAGCGTCGAGGACTTGCCGCAGCCCGAGGGGCCCAGCAGGCAGGTATAGCTGCCCGCGTGGAACAGGTGGTGGATACTGTCCACCGCCACGGTCTGGCCGTAGCGCTTGGTCAGGGCGACGAGTTCAAGATCGAGGTCTGTCCGCATGCCTGTTTCCCCAGCAGCCGTCCCCACGTTTCGCCCGGACCCGGCCCGAGGGAATGCGCCGCAGCGCGGCCGGACGCGGATTCCGTCGAACTGCCCAAGGATTGAGCAGGCGTGAACAGAGTTGTCTCACGATCAATCATCTATTGTATACGATCTTGTTGCCGCCCGGATCGGATTTTTCCGAATCTTGAGAAGCGGCGAGAGTTCCGCCAGAACGGGCCCGGATACGGAGTGCTGGTGTGAACGAGGTCAGGACCATTGCCGGAAAGAACGGACGGCGCGCGCCCCGCGCCCGCGAGGTGGCCGACAGCCTGACCCGTGCGATCCATGAACACCGCCTGGGACCCGGCATGAAGCTGAGCGAGGACGAGGTGGGCGAGATCTTCGGCGTCAGCCGGACCATCGTGCGCGCCGCGCTCCAGCAGCTTTCCCACGACCAGCTGGTGATGATCGAGCCGCACCGCGGCGCCTTCGTCGCGCAGCCTTCGGTGCGCGAGGCGCGCGAGGTGTTCGAGGCGCGCGCGCTGCTGGAACCGCGTACTGCCCGGTCCGCGGCCGAGCGTGCCACGCCCGCGGACATCGCGATCCTGCGCCGCCACATCGCCGAGGAACACGCGGCGCTGGCCGAAGGGCGCGACGGGCAGGCGCTGCGCCTTTCGGGGCAGTTTCACCTGGATATCGCGCGGATCGCCGACCAGGCCACCATCGCCGAGTTCATCGGGCAACTGGTGTCGCGTTCCTCGCTGGTGATCGCGCTGTACTGGCGGCGCCGCAATGCGCTGTGCGAAAGCCACGCCCATGACGCGTTGGTCAAGGCGCTGGCCGAGGGCGACGGGCCCCTGGCCGAAGACCTGATGAAGGGGCACCTGCTGGACCTGCTGTCCTCGCTCGACCTGCGCGAGGCACCGGCCCAGCCGCGTTCACTGAAGGAGGCGCTGGGCGGCGAATGAAGATGCGGCAGATGACCCGGGACGAGCTTGACCGCGTTCTTGGCTGGGCGGCGGACGAGGGCTGGAACCCGGGGCTGGAGGATGCCGGCCCGTTCCACGCCACCGACCCCGCGGGGTTCTTTGTGGCCGAGGCGGACGGACAGGTGGTCGCCGCGATCTCGGTGGTGAACCACACCGATGCGGTGGCCTTTCTGGGGCTTTACATCTGCCACCCCGACCATCGCGGGCGGGGGATCGGCCATGCGCTGTGGCGCCACGCACTGGACCATGCCGGGACGCGTACCGTGGGTCTGGACGGGGTGGCGGCGCAGCAGGCCAACTACGCCAGGTCCGGCTTTGCGCGGGCCGGCTGCACGACGCGCCACGCGGGCGTCCTGCCCGGCGCGTTCCATGCCGGGATCGGTCCGGCGGCGGCGCGCGACCGGCCCGCGCTGATCGCGCTGGAGGCGCGCGCGACGGGCTATGAAAAGCCGCGTTTCCTGGGCGCCTGGCTGGCCGATACGTCGACGCGCAAGACACTGGTTGCGCGCAAGGATGGCGAGATCGCGGGCCTTGTCACCGTCCGCACATGCCGCGAGGGGGTCAAGATCGGCCCGCTGGTCGCCCGGACCGAGCCCGTCGCCGCGGCGCTGATCGAGGCGGCGGGCGTCCTGGCCGGAGAGGCCCGCGCGATGATCGACGTGCCCGAGGGTGACCGCTGGCTTGCCGCCCATTGCGCGGCCCTGGGCCTGTCACCGGTTTTCGAGACCGCCCGGATGTACAAGGGGCCTGCGCCGGTGGGGGGCGGCGTGGTCTCGGCGGTGGCGACGCTGGAACTGGGCTAGGGGGCGGGTTTCGCCCCGGCTGACGCCGGGGCGACCGGCCGGGGGCTCTGCCCGTCGCCATTGTCGCTTGGACCAATGGCGCGCCAATGGCTACCCTTGGAGTATTTGGACCAAGAAGAAGGGCGGATACGCGCTGCGGCCCTACTCCGCCCGCGCCATCTGCCGGGCGGTGCCGATCTCGCGATACCATGCGACGATCCGGGCGCGCTCGGCCTGCTCGATCATCATGATGTTGCCGGGGGGCATGGCATGGGTGACGCCCGCCTGCAGGTAGATACGTTTGGCCTCGGCCGCGATCTCGGCATCGGTTTCAAGCTGTACCCGTTTCGGCGCGGTGGCCAGCCCGGGCCAGAGCGGCTCGGCCGCGTGGCACATCGCGCAGCGGGTGGCCACGATCTCGCGCACCTCGTCGAAGCCTGCGGCGGCGACGGCGGGCGCGAGGTGGGCGGGCAGGGCGGCCTCTTCGGCGGGTTCTGCGGTTGTGAGCATTGGCGCGGCCGACAGCGCCACGATCGCGAGGAACACCGCCGCGGTGGCGCCCCAGGTCCAGTTCGGGCGGCCCTGGCGGGCGTGCATCGTGTTGAAATAGTGCCGGATCGTGACGCCCATCAGGAAGACGAGGCTGGCGATGATCCAGTTGTAGTCGGTGGCGAAGGCCAGCGGGTAGTGGTTCGACAGCATCAGGAAGATCACCGGCAGCGTCAGGTAGTTGTTGTGCATCGACCGCAGCTTGGCGATTTCCCCGTATTTCGGGTCCGGGGTGCGGCCGGCCTTGAGGTCGGCCACCACCACGCGCTGGTTCGGCATGATGACGAGGAAGACGTTGGCCACCATGATCGTGCCGGTGAAGGCGCCGAGGTGCAAAAGCGCCGCGCGCCCCGTGAAGACCTGGGTGTAAGCCCATGACATCGAGACCAGAATGGCGAAGAGGATCAGCATGAGCGTGGTGGGCTGCTTGCCCAGCGGACTGCGGCAGAGCAGGTCGTAGAGCACCCAGCCCAGCGCCAGCGAGGCGGCCGAGATGGCGATCGCTTGCCACTGCGTCAGCTCCATCCTGGTGTAGTCGATGAGGTAAAGCTCGGCGCCGACCCAGTAGACCAGCGCCAGCAGCGCGAAGCCCGAGATCCAGGTCCAGTAGGCCTCCCATTTGAACCAGGTCAGGTGCTCGGGCATGTGGTCGGGGGCCACGGTGTATTTCCGGATGTGGTAGAAGCCGCCGCCATGCACCTGCCATTCCTCGCCGAGAACGCCCCGGGGCATGTTGGCGGCCTTCGTCAGGCCGAGGTCGAGCGCGATGAAATAGAAGGACGAGCCGATCCAGGCGATGCCGGTGATGACATGCAGCCAGCGGACGGCGAATTCCAGCCAGTCGAGGATCATCGCGGTGTCGAACATCTCGGGTCTCCTTGCGGTCCTTCGGGCAAGCTATACGGGCCCCGGGCTTTCTGATAATTCCTGAAACCGCCGATCAGTTTCAAAAAGACCCGAACAATCCGGCCATGACCAGTCTCAACAATATCCGCATGTTCGTGCGCGTCTACGAACTGGAGAACATGTCGGCGGCGGCGCGCGATCTGCAGGTGTCGGCGGCGGTGGCCTCCTCGCGCATTGCCGAACTGGAGCGGCACCTGGGGATCCGGCTGTTCACCCGCACCACGCGGTCGATCCAGCCCACGGAACAGGGGCGGATCTACTATCCCAAGGCGGTGAAGGTGCTGGAGGCGCTGGAAGAGGCCGAGGCGGCGGTGCACGAGGTGACGCTGAACCCGCGAGGCTCGATCTTCGTCTCGGCGCCCCTGGGGGTGGGGCGGCGGCTGATCGCGCCCAACGTGACGCAGTTCCACGAGAAGTACCCCGACGTGCATGTGCGGTTGCGGCTGTCCGACCGCCGGGTGGATGTCACGGGCGAAGGGCTGGACGTCAGTTTCGCGCTGGGCGATCTGCCGGATTCGGGGCTGCGGGTGCGGATGCTGGGCGATTGCCCGCGGGTGCTGTGCGCGGCACCCGCCTATGTCGCGCGCCGGGGCATGCCGCGGACGGGGGCGGACCTGGTGGCCGAGGCGCATGACTGCCTGCTGTTGCGCTTTCCCGGCTCGACCGAATTCCGCTGGACCCTGCGCACGCCCGAGGGGGCGCAGAAGTTCGACGTGAAGGGGCCCTATGCCTGCGACGATGGCGATGTGCTGACCGAATGGGCGCTGGACGGGCGCGGGATCGTGATGAAGCCGGTGTTCGACGTGGCCGAGCACCTGGCCTCGGGCGCGTTGGTGCCGGTCTGCGAATCGACCCCGCCCCCCGACGCGCACCTGGCCTGCCTGTTCCCGCACAAGCGCAACCAGGACCCGAAAAGCCGCCTGTTCATCGAGTTCATGGCCGACCGGATCAAGGCCGCGTTGCGCGCGCGCGAGCAGGTCTATCAGCTGCCGCGGTAGGTCGAATAGCCGTAGGGCGAGAGCAGCAGCGGCACGTGGTAGTGGTCGGCCTCGGCCATGGTGAACCGAAGCGGGATCACGTCGAGGAAATCGGCGGCCAGACCAATCCCGCGCAGGTAGTCGCCCGCATGGAACACCAGTTCATAGGTGCCGGGCGCGAAGTCGCCCTGCGGCAGGATCGGCGCATCGGTCCGTCCGTCGGCATTGGTGCGCGTCTCGGCCAGCCGCGTCCGGGCCTCGCCCGCCAGCCGGAAAAGCTCGATCCGCAGCCCCTCGGCCGGGCAGCCGCGGGCGGTGTCGAGCACATGGGTCGTGAGATATCCGGGCACGCTGCGCCTCCTTTGCCGTTTTCCCGGTCATGCCCGAGCCTGTCGGCAGTATAAACGCCCCGTGGCCCGAAACACTTTCAGGATTTCCTTGAAAGACGCCGCGGGTCTTATTGGATTATGCGAAAGTGATGCGTTCCGGAGGACCGATGAACAGATATCCGCGCGATCTCAGGGGATACGGGGCCACGCCCCCCGATCCGAAATGGCCGGGCGGCGCGAAACTCGCCCTGCAATTCGTCATCAACTACGAGGAGGGCGGCGAGAACTGCATCCTCCATGGCGACGAGGCCTCCGAGGCCTTCCTGTCCGAGATCGTCGGCGCGCAGGCGTGGCAGGGCCAGCGCCACTGGAACATGGAGACGATCTACGACTACGGCGCGCGGGCGGGGTTCTGGCGGCTGCATCGCCTGTTCACCGAACGCGCGATGCCGGTCACGGTCTACGGCGTCGCCACCGCGCTGGCGCGCGGGCCCGAACAGGTCGCGGCGATGCAGGCGGCGGGCTGGGAGATCGCCAGTCACGGGCTGAAATGGATCGAGTACAAGGACTCTTCCGAGGCCGCCGAGCGCGCCGATATCGACGAGGCGAAGCGCCTGCACCAGGCCGTCACCGGCGAGGCCCCGCGCGGCTGGTATACCGGGCGCTGCTCGATGAACACCGTGCGCCTGATCGCGGAAGATGGCGGTTTCGATTACGTGGCAGACAGTTACGCCGACGAGTTGCCATTCTGGATGAGGTTTGGAAGCCGCCACCAGCTGGTCGTGCCCTATACGCTGGACGCCAACGACATGCGGTTCGCCACGCCGCAGGGCTTCAACTCGGGCGACCAGTTCTTCGCCTATCTCAAGGACAGTTTCGATCTGCTGCTGGAGGAAGGTCGGGCGGGGGCGCCCAGGATGATGTCGGTGGGCCTGCATTGCCGTCTGGTCGGGCGGCCGGGCCGGGCGCAGTCGCTGCGGCGGTTTCTGGATTACGTGGCGGGGCATGACGACGTGTGGATCGCCCGCCGCATCGACATCGCGCGCCACTGGGCCGCGACCCATCCGCCAACCGCGTGGGAGCGCCCCTCCGGGATGGACCGCGAGACCTTTGTCGCGCGGTTCGGCGGCGTGTTCGAACATTCGCCCTGGATCGCGGAAAAGGCGCACGGGCTGGAACTGGGTCCGGCGCATGACTGCGCGGCGGGCCTGCACAACGCGCTGGCCCGCGTGTTCCGCCTGGCCGACGCCGAGGACCGGCTGACGGTGCTCAAGGCCCACCCGGATCTGGCCGGGAAACTGGCGCAGGCGAAACGGCTGACCGCCGAATCGACCGCCGAGCAGGCCTCGGCCGGGCTGGACGCGCTGACCGATGCCGAGCGCGCGCGGTTCGAGGACCTGAACGCCCTCTACACGGGCCGCTTCGGCTTTCCCTTCATCATCGCGGTCCGCGACCACGACAAGGCCTCGATCCTCGCCGCCTTCGAGCGGCGGCTCGGGAACGACGCCGAGGCCGAGTTCGCCGAGGCCTGCGCCCAGGTCGAACGGATCGCCCTTCACCGCCTGAAAGAGATGCTGCCCGAATGACCCATCCGACCTATTTCGCGCCCCGCGGCGGCCTGCCGGGACAGGAGGCGTTGCACACCCAGCGCGCCGTCTTCACCGAGGCCTATGCGGTCATCCCGCGCGGCGTGATGCGCGATATCGTGACCTCGGCGCTGCCGTTCTGGGAGGGCACGCGCGCCTGGATCATCGCGCGGCCCATGACCGGCTTTTCGGAAACCTTTGCCCATTACGTGATGGAGGTGGCGCCGGGCGGCGGCAGCGACCGGCCCGAGCCCGACGCAAGCGCGCAGGCGGTGATCTTCGTCACCGAGGGCGCCGTCGAGATCGCCTTCGACGAGATCGCCCATCTGGTCGAGGCGGGCGGCTATGCCTACCTGCCGCCCGGGTGCGGCTGGCGGCTGCGCGCCCTGGGCGAGGCCCCGGCGCGATTCCATTGGGTGCGCAAGCGGTATCACGCGGTCGAGGGGATCGACGCGCCCGAGCCCCTGTTCGCCAGCGACACCGACACCGACCCCGTCGCCATGCCCGGCACGGACGGGCGCTGGGCCACCACGCGGTTCGTGGACCCGGACGACCTGCGCCACGACATGCATGTGAACATCGTCACGCTGCAGCCCGGCGCCTCGATCCCTTTCGAGGAAACCCACGTGATGGAGCACGGGCTCTACGTGCTGGAGGGCAAGGCCGTCTACCGGCTGAACCGCGACTGGGTCGAGGTCGAGGCGGGCGACTACATGTGGCTGCGCGCGTTCTGCCCGCAGGCCTGTTACGCGGGCGGGCCGGGGCGGTTCCGCTACCTGCTTTACAAGGACGTGAACCGCCACCCGGCGCTCGCGCCGCTCGGATGAGCGTGCTGGCGGCCCGCCCCCTGACCGCAGAGGCCTTCGCGCCCTTCGGCGAGGTGATCGAGACCGGCGGCGCCTTCGTCACGATCAACGAGGGGTTCTGCCGCCGGTTCACCGACCTTGCCACGCTCGATATCGTGGACGGCCGCCCCGGGCTCAGCCTCTTTCAGGCCGAGATCCGGGCGCTGCCCTACGACTGTACGCTGCTGGAACGCCACCCGCTGGGCTCGCAGTGCTTCATTCCGATGCAGGGCAGCCGATTTCTGGTCATTGTCGCGGCAGATGCGGGCGGGGCGCCGGGAACGCCCCTGGCCTTCGTTGCCGGGGATCACCAATGCGTGAACATCGCACGGAACACCTGGCATGGCGTTCTGTGCCCGATTGCCGGCTCCGGCCTCTTTGCGGTCCTCGACCGCATCGGTGCGGGAGGAAACCTGGAGGAGCACCGCCTGAGCCGGCCCATCCGGGTCACCGCCTGACCGCGGCGACCCCCATAACAGGGAGAAGACCATGGCAGACAGTTCCCTCGGAACGCCGGAACAGCTGCGCGATCCGAACTATATGCCCGCGCTGCACAAGGCTGTGCCGCTCGGCATCCAGCACGTGCTGGCGATGTTCGTCTCGAACGTGACGCCCGCGATCATCGTGGCGGGCGCGGCGGGCTTCGGCTTCGGGTCGGACGCGGGCGCGCAGGGCTTTCCGGACATGACCTACATGATCCAGATGTCGATGCTGTTCGCCGGGATCGCCACGCTGTTCCAGACCATCGGCATGGGCCCCGTCGGCGCGCGGCTGCCGATCGTGCAGGGCACGTCCTTCGCCTTCATCCCGATCATGATCCCGCTGGTGGCAGGCAAGGGCGTGGACGCCTTGCCTGCGCTGTTCACCGGCGTCTTCCTCGGCGGGCTCTTTCACGCGCTGCTCGGGACGGTGATCGGCCGGATCCGGTTCGCGCTGCCGCCGCTTGTCACCGGGCTTGTCATCACCATGATCGGGCTCGCGCTGGTCAAGGTCGGCATCCAGTATGCCGCGGGCGGGGTTCCGGCGATGGACAAGCCGGAATACGGCAGCCTGCTGAACTGGTCGGCGGCGCTGGTCGTTGTCTTCGTCACGCTGGGGCTCAAGTTCTATGCGCGCGGGCTGATCTCGGTGTCGGCGGTCGCGGTCGGCATCCTGGCGGGCTATCTCTATGCGCTTGTAATGGGCATGGTGACGGTCGACGGCATCGCCACGAGCTTTGGCCGCGCCGCGCCCCTGGAACTGCCCCTGCCGTTCAAGTACGGCTTCGAGTTCTCGATCGCCGCGGTGATCGGGTTCTGCCTCATGGCCTTCGTCTCGGCGGTGGAAACCGTGGGCGACGTCTCGGGGATCTGCAAGGGCGGCGCAGGCCGCGAGGCGAGCGACCGTGAGATCGCAGGGGCGACCTATGCCGACGGTCTGGGCACCGCGGTGGCGGGCGCGTTCGGCGCGTTGCCCAACACGTCCTTCAGCCAGAATGTCGGGCTGATCGCCATGACCGGCGTGATGAGCCGCCACGTGGTGACCATCGGCGCGCTCTTCCTGATCGTCTGCGGGCTGGTGCCCAAGGTCGGCGCGATCATCAGCACGATCCCGATCGAGGTGCTGGGCGGCGGCGTGATCGTGATGTTCGGCATGGTGGTCGCGGCGGGCATCTCGATGCTGTCGGATGTGAACTGGAACCGGCGCAACATGGTGATCTTCGCCATCGCGCTGTCGGTCGGGCTGGGCCTGCAACTGGAACCAAGGGCGGTGCAGTACCTGCCCGAGACGCTGGGAATCCTGATGACCAGCGGCATCCTGCCGGCCGCCGTCATCGCCATCGTGCTGAACCTCGTCCTGCCCGAGGAGCTGGCCTCGGAGGCGACCGAGGAGGTCTCGGGCGGCATGGCCGGGCACGGGCGGGGCAGCCTGCGCGCCGACTAGAACCCCGGACGGGCGGCCCGGTTTCAGCCGCCCGCGTCCACCGCAGCCCGGCAGATGGCGGGCGACCGGGCCCGGGCGATGTGCTAGGCTCGGCCCGGTCCATGTAACGAGGGGGAAGGGGGCGGCGCATGAACTGGAAAGCGATCGCCGCGCTGGGCGCGGTCGCCGCCCTGGGCATCGGCGGCTACGTCCTGTTCGGCTATGTCGGCGCGACGCGGTCGGCCACGATCGGCAAGATCCTTGCCGACAACGGGTTCACCGAGTTCAAGCCGCCCACGCAAAGCGCGCTGCCCGGCACGCTGGTGCTGGTCACCGGAACCGATCCGGTCGCGCTGGGCGTGGTCTGCCGCCCGGAGCAGGCGCTGGGACTGACGCTGGCCGAAATCCCGGTCTCGCCTTCGGCCTCCAGCGATCTGTCGGCGGTCCTGAACCGCACCCTCGTTTTGGATGCGGGGCTGCTTGCGCGGCTCAAGGCGGGGGGCAAGCTTGCGGGGGTGCGCGACATCCGGATCACGCTGACCAACGTGCGGGTCCTGGAATTGTCCGACGACGACGTGATTCGCCGCATCGCGAACCGTGATCCGGCCTGCGCCCAGGCGGTGCGGATGCGTCTCGACGCGGGCCAGCCGCTGACCATGATCAAGGCCGCGCTGATGGCCGACGTGACCTATACCGCGACCAGCCGGACCGATGCCGATGGCGAGGTGTCGCTTGACCTGCGCGAGGAACTGGCCGCCTCGCTGAAATCCAGCGTCACGGCCAGCGATGGTGGCACGATCACGCTGGCCGGGCAGGATCTGGTCTGGGGCATCCGCGATGACCAGGTGCTGGCGATGCTGGGCAGCGTGCTGTCCGCGACCGGCACGGAATCGGCCGGATTGGAGGAACGTCCCCTGCTGGCCGGGGGCGCGGTGGTCGAGAGCTTCGCGCCGGTCGACTGAGCGCGGTCCGCGCGTGGCTGTTGACAAGACGCCCTTCGTGGCGCGATGGTTAACAACAGGTTTTATTTAGCGATTGCGCCCTGTTGTCGGCTGGACCCTTGACAGTGGGAGGCCGCCTTGACGCACTTTCTTCTGGTTCGCAGCCTGGCCATGGCGCTGATCCTGAGCCTGTGTTCCGTTGTCGGGGCGGCGACAGCGCGCGCCGAGGGGGCGCTGACGCTTACCGTCGAGGACATCAAGCGCATCTCGCCGAAGGCGCAGGACGTCTATGCCGAGGCGATGGTCGCGGCCGCCGCCGAGTTCGAGGCCGCGGGGATCACCACGCCGCTGCGGATGGCGCATTTCATGGCCCAGGTGATGACCGAGACCGGCGGGCTGGGCCGGCTCGACGAGAACATGAACTATTCCTACGAGACGCTGCTCAGGGTCTTCAGCCGCCGCACCATCTCCGAACCGAAGGCCCGCGAGATCGCCCGCAAGCCGCGCGAGATCGCGAACTGGGTCTACGGCGCGCGGCTGGGAAACCGGGGCCGCGACACCGAGGACGGCTGGAGCTATCGCGGCTCGGGCTTCATCCAGTTGACGGGGCGGGCGAACTTCCGCGCCCGTGGCGCCGAGATCGGGCTGCCGCTGGAGGATGACCCGGAACTGGCACGGCAGGCGCAGGAGGGGCTGAAGGCGGCCATCGCCTACTGGACCGCGCGGGGCATCAACGCCGCCGCCGACGACCATGACCGGCTGCGGGTGCGCAAGCTGGTGAACGGACCGGCCGCCCATGGCTACGAGCAATCCAAGGTCTGGTTCAACCGCGCCTGGACCCAGGTCTTCCAGGGCAAAGAGGCGCTGGGCTTCGAAGGGGCGGTGGGGCTGGCCGAGGCCACGACCGGGGCCGCCGACGAGAGCGCGCTGTTCGAGGATATCCTGGAACGCTCGGGCGTTCTTCCCGGCGATCTGGGGGCCACCGAGGCCGACCAGGCCACACGGGCCGACGCGCTCAGGGCCTATCAGCGCGAACTGGGCCTGTCCGAGACCGGCGTGCTGGACGAGGCCACGCGGGACGCGCTGCTCGATCCGCGCGAATGGCGCCACGAGGACGAGGGTGCCGAGCCGCTTGCCGCAATATCGGACCCTGAGGCCACCGTCGGCTTCGATATGGGCGGCGGTACCGGGACGGAATCGGGGGCGGTGCTGCTGATGCCGTCCGAGGGCACGGGCGCGATGGTTGCCGAGGCCGCGATGCCGCGCGACATCGTGGATGCGCTGTCGGACGCCTCGGCGATGTATTCCGAATACGAGATGGGCGGCCGCTCGGTCACGCCCGAATCCTGGGTGCCGTTCTCGGTGATCGGCGAGGATGACCGGGTCGCGGTCAACGACACCACGACCTTTCCCGACCGTGCCATCGTCCAGATCCTCTTCGACAACGGGTTCGGCGGCACCAGCCTTTGCTCGGGCACGATGGTCTCGGCCGACACGGTGCTGACCGCGGCCCATTGCATCCACAGCGGCACCCTGTCCGGGCGGGCCTATTCCGCCTACCGCGTCTTGCCCGGCCGAAACCGCGCCGTGACGCCCTTTGGCGAATGTGGCGTGCGGCGCGCCTTTGTCCTTCAGGGCTGGACCGGGTCGCTCAACGCCGAGGAGGCGCGCTATTACGACCTCGGGGCGCTGAAGCTCGACTGCCGGGTGGGCGAGGCGACGGGCTGGGCCGGGGTGCGGATCATGGATGTCTCCGAGGTGGGGGAGGCGACCATCGTGCAGGGCTATGCCGCCGACATGGCGCCGCCGGGGCGGCAATGGGTCAGCACGGACAGCCTGCGTATTCTCTGGGATCTCAAGGGGTTCTACCTGAACGACACCTATGGCGGCACCAGTGGCTCGCCGGTCTTCCTGGGCGACGACCGGACCACCATCGTGGGCGTGCATACCAACGGGCTGCACGGCGAAGAACCCTGGGCAAGCCACAACGCCTTCACCCGGATCACGCCCGAACGGATGCAGCGCATCAGCCAATGGAT
This sequence comes from Rhodovulum euryhalinum, assembly GCF_004342445.1. Lineage (GTDB taxonomy): Bacteria > Pseudomonadota > Alphaproteobacteria > Rhodobacterales > Rhodobacteraceae > Rhodovulum > Rhodovulum euryhalinum. The sequence continues at coordinate 31,099 of NZ_SLWW01000008.1, read as the reverse complement.
CGCGGAGTAGAGCCCATGAGGAAACCGGTCCTGGGTACCGTGCGGCGGGGCGCACTCTGCGCCGCCGTCGGGGCAGGATGTTTGGCGGCACCGGCCCATGCCATCGAGGACACCATCGTCTACGTCGAATGTACCGCCACGGATGGCACCACCCGGCGCGGCACCGGTGTCGTCGTCAGTCCCGAGGGCCATGTGCTCACCGCGAAACACGTGGTCCCGGACGGGGCGGATTGCCGCGGCAAGATTGGCGTGGCCGATTCCAACAATGCCGAGCGGATGATCCTGCAACCCTTCGCGGCCGGCGTCGACGCGGCCCTGCTGCGCTTTGCGCGCCAGGGGGACTATGCCTTTGCGGGCTATTGCGAACTGGAGCCGTGGATGGTGCGCAAGCGCATCGTCGTGGCGGGGTTCCCCGGTGGCAGCCGCACCGGCGTGCCGTCCTATCGCGAGGGCATCCTCTCGACCGTGGTGCCCACCGCGCAGGGCGTGCTCGAGACCGACGGGCAGACCGTCGCGGGCATGAGCGGCGGCCCGGTCTTTTCGCGCAACCTTGCCGGGCTGGTGGGCACGGTGGTCGGCGCCGATTTCGCGCGCGACGGCACGGTCAGCTATTACGGCATCCTGCCGGCCTCGCTTTACGCGGGCGCCTTCGGCCTGACCCCGGCCGAGCGGCCCTGTTACCACGAATACCGGGAAATCGACCTGACCGACCCCGAAACCGAAGAGTCGATCGCCGTCTGGAGAGCCGGGGACGGTCCAAGGCACCTGGGCGTCTACGAGGACGAAGGGTTCTGTTTCATCGAGGCGATCTGGGGCGAATGGAACCATCCCAGCGACGAGGTCGGCGTCTGGCCGCAGGACGGCGAATACGTCATCAGGGGCGAGAATTTCGGGGGAGGAACCCATGGCGCAACGGCGCGGTGCATCGTCCATGAATGAATCCCCATCGCCGGGCGGCGGGCTTGGCCTGCTGTCCGGGGCCGTGCTGCTGGGAGGGCTGCTGTCCTGGGTGCCGCTGGGGCAGGCCGCCGCGGACGAGATCGCGGATACCGTGGTCTACATCGAATGTACCGATCCCGAGGGCCGCAAGCGGGTGGGGTCGGGCGTGCTGGTCAGCGCCGAGGGCCACGTGCTGACGGCGGCGCATGTCGCGCCAAGGCGCAGCGTGTGCAAGGGCTACCCGGGCGTCGCGGATTCGAACAACGCCCGGGTCATGGTCCTGCAACCCGAAAGCGTGCCGGGCGACTATGACGTGATGCTGCTTAAATTCTCCCAGGATGACGATTATCCGTTCCTGCGGTTCTGTCCCCTCCAGGAGCGGATGATCCGCAAGCGGATCTACGCGGCCGGGTTCCCGAACGGCACGAGAAGCTACAAGCCCTCGTTCCGCGCCGGCATCCTGTCGACGACCGAGACCACGCCCGATGGCATCATCGAGACCGACAGCCTGCTCGCCCAGGGCATGAGCGGCGGCCCGGTTCTGGCCGATGACGAGAAAAGCCTGATCGGCATCGTCTCGGGCGTCGAGACCAACCGGATCGGAGAGCCCGACTATTACGGCATCACCCCGATCGCGGCGATCACCTCGACCGCCTTCCGGCTGACCGAGAACACCGAGGGCTGCTACCCGGACCGCCTGAGCCCGGCCGAGATCGAGGCCCGCCTCGACGAGATGTCCGGCAAACTGGATGCGCTGGGCCAGCAGGTCGCCGAGCTGAAGGACCGCTCGGCCGAGCTGGAACAGTCGATGACCCTGGTCTGGAGCACGTTGAACACGCTGAGCGACGCGTTCATCGGGGGCATGACGGTGTCGCGGACGACCGTCGAAAGCCTTGCCGGCAAGATCGAGTTCGTCGAGCGGCTTGTGGACAAGCTCGAAGGCCTGAACATGGAGCTGCCGGAAACCGATCCCAGCCTCGAACGGACGCTGGCCGCGGCGCTCGAGGGACCGCCGATCCGGCAGACGCTGGACGTGATCTATGAAGAACTGGCCAAGCCGATCTGGCGGTTCTCGGCCAGGATCGAGGGCGGCTGGGAGATGATGGCGCTGGCCTACGAACGCCAGATATCGGCGCCGATCTTCAGCCAGTCGCTGCGGTTCTGCCTGACGCCGATGTTCATGCCGGCGGTCGGCAGCGACGCGACCCTGGCGGAATCGCCCAAGGTCAAGGATTTCTACACCCTTCTCGACGACCGGTTCCGCACCAACCCCGCGATCGTGCGCACCTGCCAGTCGATCGAGCACGCCCCGCTGGCCGGCCGCGCCGCCGAGGCGCGGTCCGGCGGCGGTTCCGGGGGCGAGGCCCCGCGCTCGCTGTCGAGCAGCGGGCAATACATCCATCTTTTCCCGGACAGCAGCGTGCAGCAGCACTTCTTTGCCGCCGAGGCACGGCGCGAGGCGGGCGAGCTCGAACCGTGGAACGGCTGGTATTACCTGCAGGTCGTCAAGGAGACCGTGGCGCCGGGCAATGGCGGCGAAATCACTCCCGAAATCGTGCTGCGCGCGATCATCGACGCCACGCTCGACGAGGATGAGGGCTATGAAAGCCAGGTGATCCTGCCGTGCAAGGTCTACAGCGCGGGCATCGGCGGGCAGGGCGGCGACATGCTGGCCCTCGACCCGGCGCGGCAAATGAGCGACCTTCTAAGCTCGGAGAACCCGAGGCTGGAGCAGAACGAGACATGCTATTCCGACCCCTCATAGCGGCCGCGCTGGCCGCGGCGATCGCCGCGCCCGTCCCCGCCCAGGAACGCGCGGCCGAAGCGCCCCCCTCGGCCGAGGCGGATGCGGTCTTCTCGCTGCGCAACGTGGAAAGCCTTGCCTTCGATTCCGGGCGGGACGGGCTGTTCGCCATTGCCGACGGCCGGCTGATGCACTGGTCGCTGTTCCCGCTGACGCTGAAGGCAAGCCTTCAGCTCGACACGCTGGCCTCGGATCTTGCGGTCAGCCCGCGCGGCGCGCTGTTCCTGGCGGGGCAGCGCTGGAACCCTGACAGCCTGCTGCTGCTGGGCGGCAGCATCCTTGCCTTCCCGGTCGATTCCGAGGCCGGCATCAAGGATTGGGTGCGGCTTTACATGGTGCCGGACAACGCGGTCGGCATCAGCCAGTTCTCTTCGGTCGATTTCGACGACTCGGGCCGGGCCTATTTCGGCAGCCCCGTGTCCTTTTTGCTGCTCGTCCTCCCCGACGATCTGGCGGAAGTCGTGCCCGGGACCGAGCGGCGCACCTTCGAACTCAGTTGCGGGGCCTCGGCCCAGCTTTCGGTGTTCGAGGCCGAGGACCAGGTATTCTATTTCTCGTCGACGATCGAAGGCGCGGCGCTGGAATTCGGCCGAATGGCGGGGCCGGACGAAAAGGCGCCGCGCGCCGAATGTTTCCGCGTGGCCAACATCTACGAACAGAAGGCCTCGCCCGCGACCTTCTACTCGGTGCGCCACGCGGTGATCACGCGCCCCGCCGCCGAGGCGGACGGTGCGCCCTCGCGCGGGGTGCTGGTGCTTGAGCCGAACAATGGCCGGCTCTATTTCTTCGAGGTCGGTGTCGCGGGTGGCGAACTGCTGATCTCGCGCGCCCGCTCGACCGAGATCGACCTGGCCCAGCTTGGCGCGGCCGAGGGCGAGAGCCGGACGGGCAGCTTCGGGCTGCTCGCGGCCAGCGGCGACGGAACCGAGATCTACGTGTCGGGCACGTCGATGCGCCGGGTGTGGCGTTTCGGGGTGGATGCCGGTGGCAAACTGGTGGAGCGTGGCATGTTCGACCTGCCCGCGCCGGCGCAGGCCATCGAGATCGCCGAGGACGGGCGCTATGCCGCCTTCGTGACCGGCGAGAACCGCTTTGGCGCCGAGCGGGTGCTGACGATCCTCGACCATCCCGGCAAGGTCCCCGAGGGGGCGCCGCTGCCCGCCTCGCTGCGGTCGGTGCGGCTGTTGCAGGAATTGCTGAACGCGGCGGGGTTCGATGCGGGGCGCGTCGACGGGATTTTCGGCCCGCGCACGATCGAGGCGGTTCAGGCGTATATCGAGGCACTTGAACGGATGACCAATGGCGATGCGCTGGCGGCCGCCGTGTCGGATCAGGGCGCGGTGCGCGGTGGCGTCAACCTGGACCCGCTGCGCGGGCTGGTCGAAAGCGTGTTTCCGCGCCGCTTTGCCCAGTAGGGCCGGGCGGCGGCGGGGCGTGAAATGGTTGAGGAGGAGCCGCGATGACGACCGTTCTTCTGTTGCTGGCGGCGCTTTCGTCGCCGAACCCGGCGGCGGTGGCGCCGCCCTGCCCGGGAACCGTCCACAAGGTGGCCGGGCGCGAGACCTTCTGCTGCACGACGGTCACCGGCCAGCAATGCTGCTCGCCGCGGCTGGACGACAAGGGCCAGCCCGAGGGCTGTGACTGCCGCCCGCACTAGGCGTGCTGCGGATCAGCCGCCCCCCGGGTGCGTTCGGCGCGCAGGGTCCGGGTGGCCTCGGGGTCGGGCCGTGGTGGCTCGCCCGTCAGCACGACTCCGAAGAGCGCGCGCGCTGCGTCCCGGGTATGACGGCCGAGGCGCACATCCTCGGCCACGGCCTCGGGATCACGGGTCAGCGGATCGCCATAGCCCCCGCCACCCGGCGTTTCCACCCGCACCCGGTCGCCGGGGGCCAGCGGGATGTCCTGCGCCTTGGACAGGTGTTCCGGGGTTTCCTCGTGCCCGTTCCGGGTGACGACGACCCGGTTGGGCGCGCCGTCCGCGCCCCCCAGCGCGCCTTGCGGGCCGAACCGTCCGTGGTCCATCACGAAGCTTGCCCGCGCCATGCCGCGCCTCAGTTCCACCTCGTAGTCGAGCCCCAGGCCGCCCCGGTGCCGCCCGGCACCGCCAGACCCTTCGCGCAGCCGGTAGTGGCGGTAGAGCACGGGGAATTTCTGCTCCATGATCTCGATCGGCGGCGCCTTGGAAATGCCGATCGTCGAACAGCCGTTGGCCAGCCCGTCGTGGTCGGCGTTGCCGCCATAGCCGCCGCCTGAAAGCTGGTACATCACGTAGTCGCTGCCGCGTTCGGGATCGTGCCCGCCCAGCGCAAAGTTCCCCGAGGTGCCCGCGGGTGCGGCGGTGACGCGGTCGGGCAGGGCGTCCACCAGCGCGGCGAACACGGCTTCCGCGATCCGTTGGCTGACCTCGGCGGCGCAGCCCGAGACGGGGCGCGGATAATGCGCGTCGAGAAAGGTGCCCCGGTGGCCGGTAACCTTCACCGGCTCGAACGCGCCCGCGCTGATCGGGAGTTCCGGGAAGATGTGGCGCATCGCCAGGTAGACCGAGGACAGCGTCGTCGCCTCGACCGAGTTCATCGGCCCCGCGCAGGGCGGTGAGGACCCGGTGAAGTCGAACACCAGGTCGTCGCCCGCCCGGGTGACGGCCAGACGGATCGCAAGCGGTTCGTTCACGACCCCGTCGCTGTCGACCCAGGCGACGGAGCGGTGCGGCCCTTCGGGGATCGTGGCGATGAAGGCGCGCATCTGCCGCGCGGCGCGGGTTCTCAGTTCGGCAATGGCCGCGCGCACGGTGTCGTCGCCATAGCGATCCAGCAGCGCGGCAAGCCGTTCCTCGCCCACCGACAGCGCCGCGGCCTGTGCCTTGACATCGCCGATCCGCTGGTCAGCGACGCGGATGTTGGAACAGATGATCTGGTAGATCTCCCGGTCCATCTCGCCGCGCTTGAACAGCTTCACCGGCGGCAGCCGCAGCCCCTCCTGCTCGACGCTGGTGGCGGACGCCGAGAACCCCCCCGGCACCGCGCCGCCCGTGTCCGGCCAGTGCCCGGTATTCGACAGCCAGCAGAAGATGCGGCCATCCCGGTAGAACGGCCGGGCAAAGCGCACGTCCATCAGATGCGTGCCGCCCAGATAGGGGTCGTTGACGATGTAGGTGTCGCCGGGCTCGGGCGGGGCGGTGATCCCCGCCGCGATCCGTTCTATCAGGACGCGGGTGGAATACTGCATCGTGCCGACGAAGACCGGCAACCCGCCCGACCCTTGCGCGATCAGCGCCCCGTCCGCGGCGGCATAGATCCCGTCCGAACGGTCGTTGGCCTCGGCAATCACCGGCGAGAACGCGGCGCGCGAAAACGTCAGGTCCATCTCGTCGCAGACCTGCATCAGCCCCGCCTGGATCACTGACAGCGTGATCGGGTCAAGCATCGCCGCCTCCGATGGTGACGATCAGGTTGCCGTCGGCGTCGGGTTCCACGCGGTCGCCGGGCTCGATCAGGATGGTGCAGTCCATCTGCTCGACGATCGCCGGGCCGGTCAGCGTGAACCGTGCGGGCAGATGGTCGCGCCAGTAGACGGGCGTCGGGTGCCATTGCCCCGCGAACCGGCAGTCGCGTTGCCCGGTTCGCGCCTCCTCCAGGGTCGCCTTGCGGCCCGAGGGCGCGATCAGCCGCGAGAGGTCCAGCCCCGCGCGTTCCCCGATCACCGAGCAGTTCGCGTTGACGACCGCCGCGCGCCCCTCGCCCAGATCCACCCGGAAGCGGGCGAAATAGGCCTCGGCGAACTTGCGGCGCAGGGTGTTCCGGTCGACATCGGGCCCGTCCAGATCGACCCGGAGAAGATGCGTCTGCCCGATGAACTGCATGTCAAGGCTGAAGCGATGCCGCACGGCCCGGATCGCCACCCTTTCGGCCCCGATCAGCGCCGCGCCCTCGGCGGCCTGCCCGGCAAAGACCTGCGCCAGCCGGTCCTCGTCCAGCCGGTCGAGGGCCATGTTCAGCGTGGTGACGAAATCGTGGCGCAGATCGGCGACGACGCAGCCCAGCGCGTTGGTGATGCCCGGCCGGCCGGGCACCAGCACGCGCGGGATGCCCAGTTCGCGGGCCAGTGCGCAGGCATGCAGCGGCCCGGCCCCCCCGAAGGCCAGCAAGGTGAAATCCCGCGGGTCGGCCCCCAGCGACACCGACACCATCCGGATCGCGCCCGCCATCTTCACGTTCGCCAGCCGGATCACCGCCTCGGCCGCCGCCACCGCATCCAGCCCCAGCGGTGCTCCCAGCCGTTCTGCGAAGACCGCCGCCACGGCGTCCCGCGCCGGTCCCCCCGCGGCCGAGGGCAGCTTGTCCGGGTCGAGCCGCCCCAGTACCAGGTTCGCGTCGGAAATCGTGGGGTCGGCCCCGCCCCGGCCATAGCAGATCGGCCCCGGCACCGCGCCCGCGCTTTCGGGGCCGACCTCCAGCAATCCGGCGGCGTTCACCCGCGCGATCGAACCCCCGCCCGCACCCACGGTGCGCACATCCACCATCGGCACATGGATCGGCAGGGCGTAATCCACCTCGATCTCGTTCGACACCGGGGGCTCGGCCCCCCGGATCAGCGCCACATCGGTCGAGGTGCCGCCCATGTCATAGGTGATGAGGTCGGGAACGCCCGCGCGCCGCCCGATATGCGCCGCCGCCATCACCCCCGAGGCGGGGCCCGACATCACGGTCTTGGCTGCCTCGCGGGCCACGGTCCGGGCCGAGACCATGCCCCCGTTGCCATTCATCACCAGCAGGTCGCCCGCATAGCCGCGCGCCGCCAGCTCTGTCCTCAGCCGCGCGACATAGCGTTCCAGCAGGGGCTGGACGGCGGCGTTCACCGCCGCGGTCACGCCCCGTTCGAACTCGCGGCTCTCGGACAACAGCGCATGGCCCAGCGTCACATGCCCGTTCGGCCAGAGTCCGGCCAGAATCTCGCCCGCCCGCCGCTCATGCGCGGGGTTGGCATAGGCGTGCAGGAAATGCACCACCACAGACTCGCAGCCCGCCGCCAGCAGCGCCCGGCCCGCCGCCGCGACGCCGGCCTCGTCCAGCGGGACGACGGCATCGCCCGCGGCATCCATCCGTTCGGCCACCTCGAGGCGCAGGTCGCGCGGGATGATCGGCACGAAGCGGCCCACCATCCCGTAAGGCGCTGGCCGGGTGCGCCGCCCCAGTTCCAGCACGTCGCGAAATCCCGCGGTGGTGATCATGCCGGTGCGCGCCAGCTTGCGTTCGAGCACGGCGTTGGTGGTGGTCGTCGTGCCGTGCACGATCAGATCGACCCGCGACAGATCCGCCCCCGCCGCGTCCAGCGCCGCCAGCACGCCTTCGGCCTGATTCGCGGGCGTCGTCGGCACCTTGGCCAATCGCACGGCTCCGGTCGCGGGGTCCATCAGCACCAGATCGGTGAAGGTCCCCCCCACGTCGATCCCTGCCACCAGGCCGGGTTCCGCTTCGCCCATCCGCCGCCTCCCCGAACCGTTCGCATGCAAATGATTTCCTGCCGTCCCGTGCAAGTCAACGCGCCCGCTTCTTCTTGGTGTGAAATACTCCCGCCGGAGGCCACCCGAGCCTGCGGCGCCCGCCGCAGGCGAGAGGAAAGGCTTGCGCCGCAGGCGCACCTTGAAGAAATCCGGCGCGACCGCTTGTCCGTTTCCAGCGCGACCGGAATCGCCCAGAGTACCGCCATGCGCCGCCTTGTCCTTCTCCTCGGGCTGCTGCCCGCGCCCGTCCACGCCCACGCGACCGAGGGCGGGCTTGTGCTGCTTCTGCCAACCGATTTCTATATCGGCGGCGGTGTCGCCGCTGTGGTGCTGACGATCCTTCTGGTCACCGTGCTTCCCGACCGGCTTGCCACCGGGATTTTCCGCCCGCTGCCGCTGATCCGCAGCCGCCGCCTGCGCCCGCCGCTTGCTCTCGCCCTGCTGTCTTTCGCCCTGCTTGCGGGGTTGGTGGTCCTCGGCCTCCTGGGCGCCCACAACCCGATGGAGAACCCGCTGTCGCTGGCGGTCTGGAGCCTGTTCTGGATCGTGCTCGTGCTTGTGCAGGGCATGGCCGGCGACCTCTGGCGCTGGATCGACCCGTGGCGCGGGCCGGTCGCGCTGGTCCTGCGCCGCCGCCCCGCCCGGTTCCGGTTGCCCGCGGCGCTGGGCCACTGGCCCGCGCTGGCCAGTTTCGCCGGTTTTGCCGCGGTGCTGCTGGCCCATCCCGCCCCCGCCGACCCCGAGCGGCTGGCGGCCATGGTCGCCTGCTACTGGGCCTTTCACTTCGCGCTCGCGCTGGCCTTCGGGCCGAAATGGCTGCGGCGCGGCGAGGGCATCACCGTGCTGATGGGCGCCTATGCCCGCATCGCGCCCCTTGGCGCGGCGCGCGGACGCTGGCGCCTGGGCCTGCCGGGGTGGAAGGTGATGGCGCGCCGCGCGCCGCCCTGGGGCCTTGCGGTCTTCATGGTGGCGATGCTGGCGGTTGGCAGTTATGACGGGCTGAACGAGACCTTCTGGTGGTTCGGCCAGCTTGGCTGGAACCCGCTGGAATTTCCCGGCCGCAGCCTGGTGGTGCGCGAGAACCTTGCCGGGCTTGCCGCCGCGCTGGTCGTGCTGCCCGCCCTCTTTGCCGCCGCCGTCGCGGTCGGCCTGATGCTTGCCGGGGAAATCGCGCGGTTCGGTCCTGCGTTCCGGACATTCGCCCCGGCGCTGCTGCCGATCGCGCTGGGCTATCACGTCGCGCATTACCTGCCCTCGATCCTGGTCGAGGGGCAGTACATGCTGGCGGTGGCCAACGACCCGCTCGACAGCGGGGCGCATCTGCTGGGGATCGACCATGTCCACGTCACCACCAGCTTTTTCAACACCCACGAGACCGTGCGGCTGATCTTCCTGGCGCAGGCGGGCGCCATCGTGATCGGCCACGCGATCGCCATCGCGCTGTCGCACGCGCTTGCCGTGCGTCTTTTCGGCAATCCGCGCAAGGCCGCGCTCAGCCAGGCGCCGCTGGCCGCCTTCATGGTGCTGTACACGCTGTTCGGGCTGTGGCTGCTGGCCTCACCCCGCGGGGTCTGAGCCCGCCCGCCCGCAAAGCCGTGGACAAAGCGGTGGCGCCCCGACAGACTGGCGCCATAACCAGACAACGCCGTCCACCGGGGAACAGACCATGACCGAGACCAAGACGCCTTCGGCCGGCCCGGCCGATCCTTCCCGCCGGTCCGCGATCGCGACGCTGGCGGGCGCCGCGGCGGCGACCAGCCTGCCGCTCTGGGCGCGCTACACCCACGCCCAGACCGCCGCGCCGATCCGCATCGGGTTCCAGATGCACGCCACCGGGATCGGGTCGGCCTATGGCCGCTGGTACGACCGCACCACCCAGGCCGCGGCCCGGCTGATCAACGAGGCGGGGGGCATCAACGGCCGCCCGGTCGAGATCATCACCGAGGATGACGGCACCGACCCCAAGCGCGGCGCCGAGGTGGTCGAGAAATTCGCCACCCAGCATAATTGCGACGTGGGCTACGGCACGCTGTTCAGCCACGTGGTGATGGGCTCGGCCCCGCGGGCGGGCGAGTTGCAACTGCCCTATTTCGTGGTGTCCGAGGGGCATCACGTCGCCTCGGGCAAGCTGAACCGCTGGACCGTCCAGCCCGGCATCACCGACGTGAAAAGCCAGGTGATGGCAATGGCGCCCTTCGTGGCGGAAACGCTCGGCAAGAAGGTCACGATGATCTTCCCCGACTATGCCTTTGGCCACGACCACCGCGATTTCTTTACCGAGGCAATGGCCGCGAATGGCGGCGAGGTGATCGCAAAGCTTGCGATCCCGCCCACCGAAACCTCGTTCACCAAGTATTTTCCCAAGATACCCCGCGAGACCGAGGTGATCTATCACGTCATGGTCGGCCCCGCCGTGCTGACCTTCGTCAAGGAGATGGGCGAGTTCTTCGGCCCCTCGCGCCCCGCGATCTTCGGCTTCATCGACAGCCTTGAGGCGGTGGACCTTGCCAGCCCCGGGCTGGAATTCCTGGAAGGAACCTATTTCTGGGAGGGGATGGCACGCTATGCCCAGCCCGACCAGACCGAGTTCGACCGCCATTACCGCGCGGCCATCGGCATCGACCAGAACGGCGCGTCCACCCGCGATCCGAAGGACGTGTCGACCTATGCTCACATGTTCGGCTGCTGGGAGACGCTTTACGTCATCAAGGCGGGGATGGAGGCGGCGGGCTATGCCGGGCCGGCCGACCGGCAGAAACTGATCGAGGCGGTCGAGGCGATGACCGAGTGGCCGCTGTCCAACGAACATCCGCAGGGGGCGAAGCTGTTCAACGGCAAGACCCACCAGGTGTTCGGGCCGCAATACATCTCGAAGCTCGAAGGCGGGCGGCTTAACGTGGTGCAGACCACCCCCATCGAGGCCGGGTTCTACCCCGACGAGGTGGACTACACGACCCGGTCCTTCTGATCCGTCCCCGGGCGCGGGCCGCGCCCGGGATCATTCCAACCGCCGGAGACCGCATGGATTTCGGTCCCTATCTGATGCTCGCCTCGCTCGAAGGCGCGGTGACGGCCGCGGTGCTGGCGCTGATGGCGGCGGGGCTCAGCCTCGTCTTCGGGGTGATGCGGGTCGTGAACGTCGCCCATGGCGAGTTCTACATGCTGGGCGCGGTGCTGGCCTGGGTCGTGGCCTCGATGGCGGGCGGGGGCGCTGCGGGCTTTGTCCTGGCGCTGGCGGTGGCGCCGCTGGTCGTGGGCGCGGTGGCGGCGGCGGCCGATGTCACCGTGCTGAAGCACCTGGACTACGATCCCGAACGCACCATCGTCGCCACGATCGGCCTGCTCTATATCCTGCAACAGTTGACACTGATGGGCTATGGCCCCGAGGCGCGGCCGGTGGAACCCCCGTTCAACGCGCGGATCGCGCTGCCCTGGGTGGAATGGGGGCAGGGCGGGCCACAGCTTTACTGGCCCTGGGGGCTGTCGATCACCAGCTACAAGCTGTTCGTGATCGGTGCCGCGGCCGCCGTTCTGGCCGGGCTCTGGGCGCTGATGACCCATACCCGCATCGGCCTGATGATGCGCGCGACCCAGCTTGACGGCGAGATGGCGCAGGCCTTCGGCATCCCGGTCGAGCGGGTCTATGCGCTGGTCTTCGGCCTGGGCGCGGCGCTGGCGGCGCTGGCGGGCGTGCTGATCGTGCCGATCCAGCAGGCGCATTACCTGATGGGGGGCGACGCTCTGCTGCTGTCCTTCATCGTGGTGATCATCGGGGGGCTTGGCAGTCTGGCGGGCACGGTGATCGCCGCAATCCTCATCGGCATGTCGGACGGCATCATCTCGGTCTTCTTCTCGCCGACGCTGGCCAAGATCATCGCCACGCTGCTGGTGGCCTTCGTGCTGGTGTTCCGCCCCGAGGGCCTGATGGGGAAACGCGCGCGATGACGGCCCGGGTGCTGGCGCTGCATGGCGGGCTGATCGCGGTGCTGCTGGCGCTGCATTTCCTGCTGCCCGCCTATCACCACGGCAATCTTGCGCGGGTGATGGTGCTGGCCTGCTATGCCATCGGCTATAACGTGCTGTTCGGCTATACAGGTCTTCTCAGCCTCGGCCACGCGATGTTCTTTGCCGCCGGGATGTACGGCATGGGGTTGCCGCTGCATTTTCTGGGCATCGGCGCGGAACTGGCCTTTCTCGCGGGCCTGCTGTCGGCGGCTGCGCTGGCGCTGGTCGTCGGCCTGCTGGCGTTGCGGACCGCGGGCGTGGCCTTCATGATCGTGACGCTGATGTTCTCGGAAGCGGTCTACCTGACCATCCTTCTGGCCGGGAAATGGACCCGCGGCGACGAGGGGGTGGTGCTGGAGCGCGCCGAGCGGGTCTTTTTCGGCCTCGATCTTTCCGATCCGGACATCCGCTATCTGGCGGCGCTGGCGCTTTTCGCGCTGTGCCTGTTCCTCACGCTCTGGCTGGTGCGACAGCCCGCGGGCCGGGTGCTGATCGCGATCCGCGAGAACGATGAGCGTGCCCGGCTCCTGGGCTACGACATCTTCCGCCACAAGCTGGCCGCCGTTGTGATCTCGGGCACGATCTCGGGGGCGGCGGGGGCGGCCTATGGCCTGCTGTTCGGCTATGTCGGGGCGACCTTCGCCGAGGTCCAGTATTCGATCTTCCCGCTTCTGTGGGTGCTCCTGGGGGGCGCGGGCACGATCATCGGGCCGTTCTTCGGTGTGCTTTTCATGTTCTACCTGATCGACCTGTCGTCCGGGATCACCTCGGCCTACATGCTGATCGCGGGGATTGCGCTGGTGCTGCTGACGCTGTTCGCGCCGCAGGGGCTGGCCGGGGAACTCCGCCGCCGCCGGATGCGGTGGCTGCCATGAGCGCGCTGTTGTCCACCCGGGCGCTGTCGAAATCCTTCGGGGGGCTCAGGGCTGTCCACGAGGTCGATTTCGATCTGGCCCCGGGCGAGATCCGTGCGCTGATCGGGCCGAACGGGGCGGGCAAGACCACCTTCGTGTCGATGCTGATCGGGCGGGTCGCGCCAACCTCGGGCAGTATCGCTTTCGACGGCCGCGATATCACGCGCCTGCCCGCCCATGCGCGCGTGGCGCTGGGCATGGCCTATACCTTCCAGATCACCAGCGTCTTCGCCCGGCTGGAGGTGGCCGAGAACGTCGCGCTGGCCGCCCGCCGCCGCCTTGGCCGCGACCGGGCGGCGGTGGCGCGCGAGAGTGCCGCGGCGCTGGACCGGGTGGGGCTTGGCGCCCATGCGGGCGCGCTTCCGGGCGATCTGAGCTATGGCCACCAGCGGCTGCTGGAACTGGCCATGGGGCTGGCGCAGAGGCCGCGGCTGCTGATCCTGGACGAGCCGACGCAAGGGCTTGCCGATAGCGAGATCGAGGCGTTCAAGGTGCTGATCCGCGATCTGGCGGGCGAGACCACGATCCTGCTGATCGAGCACAACATGGGCGTGGTGATGGAACTGGCCCACCGCATCACCGTGCTGAATTTCGGCGAGGTGCTGGCCGAAGGGAGCCCTGCCGAGATCCACGCCAGCGCGGCCGTGCAGACCGCCTATCTGGGGACCGGCGCGGATGCTTGAGGTGCGGGGCATCGACGCGGGCTATGGCCCGGTGCAGGTGCTGCGCGGCCTGTCGCTGAGCGCGCGGCCGGGCGAGATCACCTGCCTGCTGGGCCGCAACGGCGCGGGCAAGACCACCACGATGAAGGTGATCATGGGGCTTTTGCCGCTGAAGGCGGGCCGCATCACGCTGGACGGCGCGGATATCGGCAGCCTGCCCGCCCACGAGGTGCCGCGCCGCGGCATCGGCTATATCCCGCAGGGGCGCCGGCTGTTCTCGGAACTGACCGTCGCGCAGAACCTTGAAATCGGCATGCGCACGCGCCGCAGCCCGCCGCAGGTGCTGGACCGCGTGCTGGAGCTGTTTCCCCGACTGGCAGACCGGATGGGCCAGCGCGCCGAGACGCTGTCGGGGGGCGAACAGCAGATGCTGGCCACCGCCCGGGCGCTGTGCCTTGAGCCCCGCGTGCTGCTGCTGGACGAGCCCACCGAGGGGTTGCAACCCTCGATGATCGAGGCGATCCGGCAGGTGGTGATCCGGATGAAGGCCGAGGGCGTGGCGATCCTGCTGGTGGAACAGCGGCTCGATGCCGTGCTGTCAGCGGCCGACCGGGTGGTGTTCATCGAGAACGGCCGGGCCCGCGAGACGGTGGACGCCGCCGATCTGCGCGCCGATCCCGCGGTGCTGAAACGCTATCTCGGCGTCTGAGCCTCAGCCCAGCCTTGCCAGCAGCCGCAGGAACATCTCCTGCTCGGCGGGCGTCAGCGGCGCCAGAGTCTCGCGGGTGATGGCGTGGGCGGCACGCGCGTGCCCCTCGAAGGCCCTGCGCCCCTCGGCCGTCGCGCGGACAGAGACCCGCCGGCAGTCCGCCGGATCGGGCGCGCTTGCCACCAGCCCCCGCGCGCGCAGCCGGTCCACCACGCCCTTGATCGTGGCCGCATCCATCGCCGTTGCCCGCCCCAGCGCGTTCTGGGTTGTGGGGCCGCGCTCGTACAGCTTGGCAAGGGTGGCGAACTGGGTGGGCGTCAGGTCCGGGATATGTGCGGCAAAGATCGACAGGTGGCGCTGGGTCGCCTTGCGCATCAGGAACCCCACCTGCGCATCCAGCACATAGGGGGCGTCGGTGGTCCGGGCCATGGCGGGTCTCCGTCGGGCTTTGGGCGATCCATGTTGACAGGTGTCCGGGCGCGGCTCAACATCCGTTTGCATACGAACAATCACCATCAGGAAGAGGTGATCGCTTGGCCCCCTATCTGCGGCCCCGCACGCTGGCCGAGGCGCTCGAGGCGCTGGCGGGCGGCGGCTTGCGCGTCGCGGCGGGGTGCACCGACCTGTTTCCGGCAACGCGGGGGCCGGGGCTTTCGGGGGGGATACTCGACATCACCGCGATCGAGGGCCTTCGCGGCATCGGGGAAAGTGCTGCGGGCTGGCGGATCGGCGCCACGACATCCTGGGCCGAGATCGCCCGGGCCGGATTGCCGCCGGGGTTCGACGGGCTCAGGGCCGCGGCGCGCGAGGTGGGCTCCGTGCAGGTCCAGACCGCGGGGACCGTGGGCGGCAACCTTGTCAACGCCTCGCCCGCGGCGGATGGGGCGCCCTGCTGGCTGGTGCTGGATGCCGAGGTGGAACTGGCCTCGCACCGCGGCACAAGGCGGCTGGCCGTGGCCGATTTCCTTACCGGCCCGCGGCAGACCGCGCGCGCGGCCGACGAACTGTTGACCGCGATCCATGTGCCGCGCGCGGCGGGCGCGGGGCAGGGGGCGTTCCTCAAGCTGGGCGCGCGGCGATACCTGGTCATCTCCATCGCCATGGCCGCGGTCCGGCTGGACATCCAGGCGGGCCGCGTCGCCCATGCCGCGCTTGCTGTGGGCGCGTGCAGCGCGACGGCCCGGCGCCTGCCCGACGCCGAGGCGGCGCTGCGCGGGCGACGGGCCGATGCGGGGCTGGCCGATGCGATCACCGCCGGGATTGTCGCCCGCGCGCTGGCCCCGATCGACGATCACCGGGCGCCCGCCGCCTATCGGACCCGCGCCGCCCTGACGCTGTTGCGCCGGGCGGTGGCGGGGCTTTGCGCCGAAAGGGCCGTGGCATGAACCGTCCCGAGACGCTCGCAACGCTTCGGGTCAACGGCGCCGAGGTCCGGGTTTCCAGCCCGCCGGGCCGCCGCCTGTCCGAGGTGCTGCGCGAGGAGTTGCGGTTGCAGGGCACCAAGGTCGGCTGCGACGCGGGCGATTGCGGCGCCTGCACGGTGCTGCTGGACGGCGCGCCGGTCTGCGCCTGCCTCACGCCGCTGGCGCAGGCCCTGGGGCGTGCGATCACCACGGTCGAGGGGCTGTCGGCCGAAGGGCTGTCGCGGCTGCAGGAGGCCTTCCTGCGCCATGGCGCGGCGCAATGCGGGATCTGCACGCCGGGGATGCTGATGGCGGCCTCGGCGGTTCTGGCCGTGACCCCGCGGCCGACCCGGGCCGAGGCCGAGGCGGCGCTGGGCGGTGTCCTGTGCCGGTGCACGGGCTATGCGCGGATTCTCGACGCGGTCTGCGACGTGGCGCCCGGCCCCGAGCCACTGCGGCCGGTGGCCGGTGCCGCGGTCGGCGCGGCGGTCGAACGGCTGGACGGGCGCCCCAAGGTCACCGGGGCCGAACGCTTCGGCGCGGACGGGGCGCCGGTCGATGCGCTGCTGGTCCGGGCGGTGCGCGCGCCCCATGCCGCGGCGCGCTTTGCCTTCGGCGATCTGGCCGGCTGGGCAGCGGCACGGGGCGTGCGCGTGCTGACCGCGGCCGACATCCAGGGCGAGAACCGCTTTGGCGTGATCCCGCCCTTCGCCGACCAGCCGGCGCTGGCCGAGGCCGAGACGCGCTTTCGCGGCGAGGCGGTGGCGCTGGTGGTGGGCGAGGCGGCGACCGTCGCGGGGCTGGACCTGTCCGCCTTTCCGGTGGTCTGGCATCCCGGGGCACCCGTCACCGACCCGGCCGGGGCCGCTGCCGCCCGCCCGATCCACGCGGGGCGGCCCGGCAACCTCCTGACCGCGGGCCGCGTGGTCACGGGCGGGGCCGCGGCGGCGCTGGCGGCGTCGGCCCACGTGGTCGAGGGGGCGGTCGAGACCGGGTTTGTCGAGCACGCCTATATCGAGCCCGAGGCGGGCTGGGCCGAGATCGCGCCCGACGGCACGCTGGTGATCCATGCCTGCACGCAGGCGCCCGTGATGGACCGCGACGACACCGCGCGGGTGCTGGGCCTGCCACCCGCGCGGGTGCGGATCGTCCCAACGGCGGTGGGCGGCGGCTTCGGGTCCAAGCTCGACCTGTCGCTGCAACCGCTGATCGGGCTTGCGGCGCTGGCGACCGGGCGGCCCTGCCGGATGGTCTATGACCGGGCGGAATCGATGATGTCGACCACCAAGCGCCACCCCGCCCGGCTGACCGCGCGGATCGGCTGCGACGCCGGGGGGTGGCTGACGGGGATGGAATTCGACGGGCTCTTCGACACCGGGGCCTATGCCAGTTGGGGCCCCACGGTCGCCAACCGGGTGCCGGTCCATGCCTCGGGGCCCTACCGGATGCCGGCCTACCGGGCCGAGACGCGGGCCATCCACACCAACAACCCGGTCGCGGGGGCCTTTCGCGGCTTTGGCGTGCCGCAGGCGGCGATCCTTCAGGAAACGCTGTTCGACCGGCTGGCCGAGGCGGCCGGGCTGGACCCGCTGGACTTTCGCCTGCGAAACGCGCTGCGCGACGGCGACCGCAGCGTCTGCGGTCAGGAGATGCGCGGGGTGGGCATCGCCCAGTGCCTGACGGCGCTGGCCCCCCGCTGGCGGGCGGCCCGGGCCGAGGCGGCGGCGTTCAACGCGGGCTCGACGGTGGTGAAACGCGGCGCGGGGCTTGCCTCCTGCTGGTATGGCTGCGGCAACACCGCCTTGCCCAACCCGTCGACCGTGCGGCTGGGGATCACCCGCGAGGGGCGGCTCTGGCTGCACCAGGGCGCGACCGATATCGGGCAAGGGTCGAACACGGTGATCGCCCAACTTGCGGCCGATGCGCTGGGCGTGGCGCTGGGCGATATCGGCCTGATCGGCCCCGACACCGCGCTGACGCCCGATTGCGGTAAGACCTCGGCCTCGCGCCAGACCGTGGTGACGGGCAAGGCCGCGGTGCTGGCGGGCCGGGCGCTGAGGGCCGCGATCCTCGCCCGTGCCAACCGGGGCGATGACGCGGCGCTGCGCTTCGACGGCGGGCGGCTTGTGGTGCGGGACGGGCAGGGCGAGACGGTGCTGGACCTCGGCACGTTGCCCGAGATCGCCCATGGCTACGTGCTGCTGGCCGAGGAAACCTACGACCCGCCCACCGCACCGCTCGACGCCGACGGGCAGGGGCGCCCTTACGCGGTCTACGGCTATGGCGCGCAGCTGGCCGAGGTCGAGGTGGATACCGAGCTTGGCACCGTCCGCGTCATCCGGATCACCGCCGCCCACGATGTCGGCCGCGTGGTCAACCCGACGCTGGCCGAGGGGCAGGTGCAGGGCGGCATCGCGCAAGGGCTGGGCCTGGCGCTGATGGAGGAGTACCTCCCCGGCCGCACCGAGAACCTGCACGACTACCTGATCCCCACGACCGGCGACATGCCCGAGATCGAGACGATCCTCGTCGAGGTGCCCGACCCCGAGGGGCCGATGGGCGCCAAGGGCCTGGGCGAACACGCGCTGATCCCGACCGCGCCGGCGATCCTGAACGCCATCGCGCACGCGACCGGAGCGCGGATCACCCGGGTGCCGGCGCTGCCCCACCGGGTTCTGGCGGCGGTCCGGGCGGCGGGGCGCGGGCCATGAGCGACGACAAGATCCGCTGCGACGCCTGCCCGGTCATGTGCTACATCGCCGACGGCCAGGCCGGGGCCTGCGACCGCTACGCGAACGAGGGCGGGCGGCTGGTCCGCTGCGACCCGCTGACCATCCTCGACGCGCGGCTGGCCGCGGGCGACGAGGTGCGGCCTTTCCTCGGCGCGGACTGGGACGACGGACTGATCGCCGACGGGGCGCTGTTCGTCAGCGGCCTCGGCGCGGGCACGACCTATCCCGACTACAAGCCCGCCCCCTTCATCGTCAGCCGCGAGGTCGACGGCGTCGACTTCGTCACCGTGGTGACCGAGGCGATCTATTCCTATTGCGGGGTCAAGGTGAAGATCGACACCGACCGCCATCTGGGCCCCGAGGGTGCCGTGGTGCGCGCGGACGGCGAGGCGGTGGGGCTGGTCGTGACCTCGGAATACGGCTCGCAGATGCTGTCGCTGGGCGGCGTCGATCACCTGACGGGCGGGTCGAAATCCGAGGGGCGCGTCACCTGCGAGACGCTGATGGCGCTTGGCAACCGCGAGGCGGTGACGCTGACGATCGAGGGCGGCGCCGAGGTGGTGGTTCAGGCGGGCCGCCCGCCCGTGGTGGACGGCACGCCCGAGGACCGGATGCGCGTGGGCTGCGGGTCGGCCACCGTCGGCATGTTCGCCGCCCACTGGCAGGGGCTGGTGGACGAGGTGGTGGTGGTCGACGACCACATCACCGGGGTGATGTCCGAACACCAGGCGGGCAAGGTGCTGGGCTGGGCGCCCACGGGCATCCGCATCAAGGGACGCAGGTCGACGCCGGGGCGGTATTTCCAGGTGGCTGCGCCGGGGCTGGGCTGGGGCGGGACCGACCTGACCGACCCCTTGGCGATCCTGGGGCCGTGGGACGGGAAGCGCGGCGCGCGGCCGGGGTTGAGCCTGTTGATGGTCTCGACCACCGGGGAACACGCGGCCTTCTACGTGCTGGACGAGGCGCTGCGGCCCGTCGAACGCCCGATGCCGCCTGCGCTGGCCGAGACGGTGGAGCTGATCGCCCAGAACTGCGAACCGGCGCTGTGCAACGTGCTGTTCGCGGCGGGGGCGGGGGGGTCGCTGCGCGCCGGGGTCACGCGCAACCCGGTCAGGCTGACGCAATCGGTCAAGGCCGGGGCGACCCATGTGACCTGCGGTGGCGCGCCCGCCTGGGTCTGGCCGGGCGGCGGGATCACGCTGATGGTGGACGTCACCCGGATGCCCGCGCGGTCGTTCGGCTCGGTGCCGACGCCCGCGCTGGTGGCGCCGCTGGAATTCACCCTGACGCGCGAGGACTACCGCGCGATGGGCGGCCACGACCACGCGGTCCGCAGCGTCGCCGACATCCTGGCGAACGGCGGCGAATACGGCGACGCGGCGCGGGCGGTCGCGCCCGCGGGGCCGTTGCCGCCAAAGGGCGGAAGGCCATGAGCGGCGTTCAGGCAGCATGGTTGCCTGGCGGGCGGCTGCACCTGCATCACGGGCCGATCGACCTTGTGATCGTGGCCGAGGGGGCGGGGCGCGACGCGGCGTTCTCCCTTGCGATCAGGCGATTCGACGGTCTTCTTGAGGAACTGGTCGAGGAGTTGCCCGCGCTGCGCCTGCCGACCGGCGAGGCGGCGTTTCAGGGGGCAGTCGCCCGCGCCATGGCCGCCGCCACGGCGCCGTTCCACCCCGCCTTCATCACGCCCATGGCGGCGGTCGCGGGTGCCGTGGCCGATGCCGTGCTGGCGGCGATGGTCGCGGCGCCGGGGCTGACGCGCGCCCATGTCAACAACGGCGGCGATGTGGCGTTTCATTTTGCTCCCGGCGAGACCCTGACCGCCGCGATGCCGGGTGGGCGGATCGCGCTGGCGGCCGATGCGCCGTGGCGCGGCGTGGCGACCTCGGGCTGGCGGGGCCGTAGCCACTCGCTGGGGATCGCGGATGCGGTGACGGTGATCGCGCGCACCGCGGCCGAGGCCGACGCCGCCGCCACGATGATCGCCAACGCGGTCGACCTGCCGGGCCACCCGGCGGTCCGGCGCCGCCCGGCCTGCGAGCTTTCCCCGGACAGCGATCTTGGCGCCCGCCCGGTCACTGTCGGTCTCGGCCCGCTGAGCGCGGCCGAGACTGCGGACGCCCTTGCCCCCGGCGCGGCGCTTGCCGGGCGGCTGATCGCACGCGGCCTGATCGGCGGCGCGCATCTGCGGCTGAACGGGCAGGCGTGCAGCCTTGGCCCGGCGCTTTTCCATCCAGATCCAAGGGAGCCGATCCATGCCTGACTTTCCGGTCCGCAAGATGCTGACGATCCTTGAGGAAATCCGCCACGAGAACGGCCCGGCCCCCGCGGCCCCGCGCCTGCGCGGCGCCATCGTGGCGATCGTCCGGAACCCCTACGCGGGCGGCTATGTGGCCGATCTGCAACCGGGCATGGACGATCTCAAGCCGCTGGGCCTCGAGATGACGGACCGGCTGATCGCGGCACTGGGCGGCATCGAGGGGATCGACGGCTACGGCAAGGCCGCGATCGCGGGCGAGGCGGGCGAGGCCGAGCATGCCGCGCTCTGGCACGTGCCGGGCGGCTACGCGATGCGCGAGCGGCTGGGCGAAGCCAGGGCGATCGTGCCCTCGGCGATGAAGGTGGGCGGCATGGGGGCGCGGATCGACGTGCCGCTGGGCCATATCAACGCCGCCTATGTCCGCAGCCATTTCGACGCGATGGAGGTGGGCGTACCCGATGGCCCGCGCGCGGACGAATTGCTTCTGGCGCTGGCCATGGCCAGGGGGCCGCGGATCCACAACCGGATGGGCGGGCTTGCGGCCCACGAGGTCACGGGGCTGGACGGCCTGCGCTAGGTCCGACCGCAGGGGCAGCTGAAAGCGGTAACCGCCCGCCGCGGGACAGCCACGCCCACGCGTCCCGCTCTTAATCGGAGAGTAACATGTATGGCGAATGCTTCTTCCGAATCTGCCGCCCCGCGTCCGGCGCGGGCATCCGGACAAGGAAGAACATTCGATGTCCTTCAGAATTCGAATCATACTGGCAATCGCCGTCTCCGTGATGTTGACGGCCAGCCTGGTCCTTGCGCCGATGCTGATGGGGGTGGGCGGGCTGATCGACCGGGGCACATTGCGCGAACTGGACCAGTTCGAGTTGCGGTTCCAGGCGGCGCTGGACGACCGGATCGGCAGCGCGCTGACCACCGCGTCACTCGTCGCCTCGATGCCCGACGTGCAGCAGGCGGTCGCGACGCGCGACCGTGAACGTCTTGCCGCGCTGTTCGTGCCGGGCTTTGCGCAGATGCGCGACGAACGCGGCATCGTCCAGTTCCAGTTCCACGAACCGCCCGCGACCTCGTTCTTCCGGGTGCACAAGCCCGACCAGTTCGGCGACGATCTGTCGGGGTTCCGCCAGACGGTGATCGAGGCCAACGCGCGCAAGGCGCCGATTGCCGGGCTTGAACGCGGGCGGGGCGGGCTGGGGATCCGCGGGATCAGCCCGGTGGCCCATCAGGGGCGTCATCTGGGAACGGTCGAGATCGGGCTCGACCTCGACGCGGCCTTCTTCGAGGGGTTGGTTCGCGACACCGACACGCAGATCGAGTTCTACGTGCTGCCCGACCGCAGCATCGCGGGTTTCTCGTCCGCGGACATGGCGGTGCAACGGGCCGCGGCGACCATTGCCGGTGACCCGCTTCTGGCTCCGACAGAGGTGCTGGCTGCCGCCGGTGCGGGCGGGTCTGATGCCAGACGCAGCCTGTCGGGGCAAAGTTATGCGGCCCGGGTGTTCCCGGTTGCCGATTTCTCGGGCGCGCCCGCGGGGGTTGTCCACGTGATGGTCCCCCGCGCCGCCTACCTGGAGATCGCGGGGCAGATGCGGATGCTGGCCTTCGGCGCCGGGGGCGTGGCGCTGCTGGCCGGGCTCGGCCTGGCGGTGGTGTTCGGCGGACATCTGTCCCGGGCGCTGCACCGCATGGTCGGCAAGATGAAGCGCCTCGCCGACGGCGATCTCGAGATCGAGCTTCAGTCCGACCGGTCGGCGGGGGGCGAACTGTCCCAGATGGCCGACGCGCTGGCCTATTTCCGCGACTGCATCGCCGAGGAACAGGCCTTGCAGCGCGACCGCACCGCGCAGCAGGCGCACCAGCAGGACGTGGTGGACAGGCTGGCCGATGGGCTTCGGCGGCTGGCCGCTGGGGATCTGGGCGCACGGATCGACGACGATCTCGGCGCGGACTATGACGGGCTGCGCCGCGACTACAACGCGACCGTTGAAAGCCTTGGCGCGCTGATCGCCGACATTTCGGACTCGGCCGCCACCATCGGCAACAGTGTCGGTGCGATCAATGGCTCGGCGCATGAACTGTCGCAGCGTACCGAGAACGCGGCGGCGACGCTGGAAGAGACGGCAGCGGCCCTGCAGGATCTGACCTCGTCGATCGGCACGACCGCCCAAGGGGCGCAAACGGCCGACGAGATCGGCCGCGACGCGATCGCCAAGGCGAAGTCGGGGGCCGAGATCGTGGGCCAGACGGTGCATGCGATGGGCGAGATCGACGCCTCGGCCGAGGAGATCGCGCGGATCGTGCATGTGATCGACGATATCGCCTTCCAGACCAATCTTCTGGCGCTGAACGCCGGGGTCGAGGCGGCGCGGGCGGGCGGCGCGGGCAGCGGCTTCGGTGTCGTCGCCTCGGAGGTGCGGGCGCTTGCCCAGCGCACGGCCGATGCCGCACACGAGATCGGCGATCTGATCTCGTCCTCGGGCGCCAAGGTCAAGCAGGGGGTCGGGCTTGTCGGCCGCACCGGCGAGGCGTTGGGCGCGATCGTAGAGGCGGTCGAGGGTGTCACCGCCCGCGTGACCGAGATCGCGACGCTTGCCGGCGAACAGGCGGTGGGCCTGAACGAGATCAACATCGCGATGGGCCAGCTCGACCAGGTGACCCAGCACAACGCGGCGATGTTCGAGCAGACGACCGCGGCCAGCGACATGCTGCGGGTCGAGGGCGAGCGGTTGCGCACGCTGGTGGCGCGGTTCCATCACGAACGCCACGGCGGTGCTGCCATCCGGCGGGTGTCCGCGGCCTGACGGCCCGCGCCTGCCGCACCGGTCGCTTCGGCCCATGGTCGTGCCGATGCGTGCCCGACATCAATGCTTGGCCCGGCCGGTGGCTTGCTCCACCGGCTTGTCCGTCGCCGCACGATGTCGCGCGGCGGTCCGTTTGCCGGGACAGGCGCTGGCCTTCGATCGGCAAGGCGGCGATGTCAGGATCCGCATGAAGTGCAGGGCGTTCGACAGCCTGCCCCCTGGTTCCGCGCAGACCCAGATGGGCGCCGGCACGGACCGGAAGGGTATGCCGGTCGCGCGGCTGCGCCCGGCTTCGCGGCGCCACCCGCCGGAGTGTCGCCGTGCGGGTACGCGACTCGGGGCAAGTGACCGGCTGCGGGACCGTTCGGGGCGCGCACCCCGCGCTGGATCGCAACAGTTTTTGGCAAAATAATACTGATTTATAAGCACAATTATCCCGCCATCGCGGCGGCAACCCGGCGCGCGAGAGCCCCGGTGAGACATGCCAACGTCACCGCGACGCCCTTCCTCGGCCCAAAAATCGGCCAAACACCGGGCGATATGGCATTTCTCCCCGCGCAGCGCCTTTCTGGCCCGCCTCGACCCGGATGAGAGGCGTTCACCGGTTCTTAGGCTTCGCGGGGGTAAGCAGACCGAGGCATTGCTTGCCATGCATCAACACGGGGAATCGGGAATGGAGCCTGATCGTCATCTCGACCTGGACATCGGCGATCCGGCCTGGGCGCAGGCCCCGGCCGACATCGTGAAGGCCGTGCTCGGGGACGGGCCGCACAGCATTACCGTCCGGGCGGACGGGGCCGCTGCGCCCACGGCGCTTTCGGCACAGCTTCTGGCGTTTCTCAGGCTGCATGTCGAATCCGGCGGCGGCACCTTCTCCGTGGCGGACCCGTCGCCCGGGTTTGTCGATGCGGTGACCCTGCTCGGTCTTGGCGACGCGATCCTCGGCCCCGAAGGAGTGCAGTAATGATCAACATCCTTGCCATCGACGATTCGCTCACCATCCGCGAGATGGTACGCGAGGTGCTGAGTTCGGCAGGTTTCACGGTGACCACGGCGAATGACGGCGTGCACGGCGTCGACGTGTTCCAGCAGGACCAGTACGACGCGGTCATCACCGACATCAACATGCCCAAGATGGACGGGTTCGGCGTGATCGAGTCGATCCGGGGCGGCGGGGTCAACGCCCGCGTGCCGATCCTGGTGCTGACCACCGAAAGCGGCCCTGCGCTCAAGGACCGGGCGCGCAAGGCCGGGGCGACCGGCTGGATCGTCAAGCCGTTCGAGGACGAAGGGCTGGTCAACGTGATCCGCCGCGTGACGGGGGCCCGCTGAAAATGTCCCGAGACGATCTCAAGGCCACCTTCTTCGCCGAGTGCGAAGACCTTCTGGAGCAGCTCTCCGAGGGCTCGCAGGCGATGATCGCCGGTACCGCCAGCGAGGACACCGTTCACGCAATCTTCCGTGCCGTTCACTCGATCAAGGGCGCGGCCGGTGCCTTCGGGCTCGAGAACCTGGTGACATTCGCGCACTGTTTCGAGACCGTGCTCGACCTCGTACGCTCTGGCGACCTGGTGCCCGACACCGACGCGCTGCACACGATCCTGCGTTCGGGCGACATGCTGGCCGACCTTGTCGAGCTTGCCCAGTCCGACAGCGACGAGATCCCCGAGGCGATGCCCGCGATCCTCGACAAGCTGAACGAGCTTGCCGGCATCGAGCCCGGCCTTGAGGCCGGGGCAGGGGGAGAGGAAACCGAGGAGTTCTTCGGTTTCCAGCCGGTTGTGTTCGATCTGATGGACGAGGCCGGCGATCCGGACGAATCCTGCTTCCGGATCCGACTTTCCGCATCTTCGGATCTGTTCCGCAACGGCCATGATCCGGTGCTTCTGTTCTCCGAACTGGCCACACTCGGCCGGGTCGAGACGCGCTGCGATCTTTCCGCCTTGCCCGTCGGCGCGGCGTTCGATCCGGAGCGCTGCTATCTCAACTGGGAGATCACCCTGCACGGACAGGCAACCGAGACCGCGGTGCGCGATGTCTTCATGTTCCTCGAGGATCTCTGCGAGATCGAGGACATCACCGCGCAAGCCGCCGGTGACATCGCTGTGGCCGGGACCGAGGAGGAGGCCGACCACGCCGTCCAGGACGACGTGTCCATCGCCGAGGCCGCGCCTGCCGCCGCCGGGATTGCCCCGATGCGAACCCCGTCCCGCTTCACGCCGATGGTGGCCGACGAGACGCCTGCACCGATCGAACTCGCGCTGGCTGCCGAGGCCGGCTTGGCCCCGGCCGAACTCGCCGACCGGCCCAAGGGTCCCGCGAAGGCCGCCGCGCAGGTGCCGCAGACCACGCTTCGTGTCGATCCCGAACGTGTGGATCGGCTGATCAACACGGTGGGCGAACTGATCATCAACCAGGCGGTGATCGCGCAGAAGCTGCTCGAGACCGGTCTCGCCACGAATTCCGACATCATGAGCGACCTCGACGACTACCAGTATCTCGCGCGCGAGCTGCAGGAAGGCGTCATGGCGATCCGCGCCCAGCCGGTGAAGCCGCTGTTCCAGCGCATGCAGCGCATCGTGCGGGAAGCCGCCGACAGCCTCGGCAAGGAGGTCGCGCTGGTGACCGAGGGCGAGGGAACCGAGATCGACAAGACGCTGGTCGAACGTCTCGCCGAGCCGCTGACCCACATGATCCGCAACGCCGTCGACCATGGCATCGAGAGCCCCGAAAAGCGCATGGCCGTGGGCAAGCCTGCCCTCGGCACGATCCGGCTTTCGGCCGCACACCGGTCGGGCGATGTGCTGATCGAGATCGCCGATGACGGTGCAGGGCTGAACCGCAAGCGTATCCTCGAGATCGCTGTCAGCAAGGGGCTCGTGCCCTCCGACGCCAAGCTCAGCGAGCCCGAGATCGACAACCTGCTGTTCATGGCGGGGTTCTCCACCGCCGAAAAGGTCACCAACCTGTCGGGCCGCGGTGTCGGCATGGATGTGGTCAAGACCGCGATCACATCGCTCGGCGGCAAGGTCACGATCTCGAGCCGTCCGGGCGAGGGAACCCAGTTCGCGATCTCGCTGCCGCTCACGCTTGCGGTGATGGACGGGATGGTGATCCATGCGGCCGGCCAGACCCTCGTCGCACCGCTGTCCAGCGTGCTCGAGACAATCCGCCCGCGCGCCCAGGATGTCGTCCCCTATGGTCGCGAGGGTCAGCTTCTTTCGATCCGGGGCACCTATGTGCCGATCGTGCATCTGGGCAATCTGCTCGGCTTCACCTCTGGCGCCCCGATCACCTCGGACAACATCCTGATCCTGATCCGCTCGGAACATTCCGGCCAGGTTGCCCTTGCGGTGGACGAGATCTCGGACCAGCGCCAGGTCGTGGTGAAAAGCCTCGAGGGCAACTACGGCGCGATCGCGGGGATTTCGGCCGCGACCATCCTGGGCGATGGCCGTATCGCCCTCATCATCGATACCGATGCCACCTTGAACCTGGCCGGCGATCTCGGTCGGGACCTGACGCTCATAGAGGAGACGCAGCATGCCCAAACCGCAGCAATGGGCTGAGGACGACGTTCTGGAGTTCGTGACGCTGAAGGCGGGCGGCCAGAGCTTCTGCATCGAGATCACCCAGATCCGCGAGATCCGGCGCTGGTCGCCGGTCACCGCGCTGCCCCAGGCAGAGCAGGCCGTCCTCGGCGTGATGAACCTGCGCGGCGCGGTCATTCCGATCGTGGATCTGGCCGCCCGGCTGGGCCTCGGCGAATGCGACGCCTCGCCCCGTCACGTCATCATGGTGGTCGCGGTCGGAACCAAGACCGTGGGCCTGCTCGTGGATTCCGTGTCCGAGATCCTCACCGTCAACGGCGAGCAGATCTGCGAGGCGCCGACCATGGGGCGCGGTGACGTCCCCAGCAGCATCCTCGGTCTGATCTCGGTCGAGGAAGGCATGTCGCGCATCCTGTCGCCGGGCGTTCTGCTGCCCAGGGGCATCATGGAGGCCGCATGAGCGTTCAGCCCGCCCATTCCGTGTTTCGCAGATCCGCGGACATCCCGTTCGGCGAAAAGGATTTCGTGCGCATTGCAGGATTCGCGAAATCGGAATACGGGCTGAACCTGGAGCCGGCGAAGAAGGCCATGATCCATTCCCGGTTGGGCAAGCGGATCGTGGCGCTCGGCCTCGAGGATTTCAGTGCCTATCATGCGTATCTGTGCGCCAATCTCGAGGAAGAGGGCGACCATTTCATCTCGGTCCTCACCACGAACGTCACGCATTTCTTTCGCGAGCAGCATCATTTCACCCAGCTCGAAAGCGAGGTCCTGCCGCCGCTGATCGCGCGGGCACGCAACCGCGGGCGCGTGCGGCTCTGGTCTGCGGGCTGTTCGTCCGGTCAGGAACCCTATTCGATCGCGGGAAGCGTGCTGACCCTTTGCCCCGAAGCCGCGCGGCTCGACATCAAGATCCTCGCCACCGATCTCGACCCGTTCGTTCTCGCCCGGGCGGTGGAGGGCAGCTATCCGGCCGAGGATTGCAAGACGCCGCCGGGTGACTGGGAGGGGCGCATCTTCGACCCGGCCGAGCGCAAGAAACCCGTGCGCCGGATCCGCGACGACCTGCGCCCCCTCGTCACTTTCCGGCGCCTGAACATCAACGGAAGCTGGCCGATGCCTGGCCTCTTCGATGTCATCATGTGCCGCAACATGGCGATCTATTTCGACAAGCCGACCCAGCAAACGCTGTGGCTGCGCTTCGCAGAGAAGTTGCCCGAGGCGGGGATGCTCTTCATCGGCCATTCCGAGAGGGTCACCGGCCCGGCCGCCGACCTGCTCGAGACCGCCGGGGTCACAGCCTATCGCAAGCGCCCCGGCACCCAGCCGCGGACCCCGCAAAAACCAGGAAAGGACTGAAGATGTCGCTCAAGGATTCCATTCGCGTCATGGTCGTGGACGATATGGCGGTCAGCCGCGGGCTTGTCACCCAGGCCCTCGAAGAGATCGGGATCTTCCAGGTCAGCGCCGAGAACAACGGAAAATCTGCGCTGAACCGGCTGGTCGCCGACCCGGTGCATCTTGTTCTGGCCGATCACAACATGCCGGGCATGGACGGGCTGCAGCTTCTGGAAGGCCTGCGCCGCAACCGCTCGACCCAGCGGATCGGCTATATCCTGGTGACCGGCACGCCGACGCCGGATCTGATCCAGAAAGGCCAGCAGCTCGGCCTTAACAACCTCGTGAAGAAACCCTTCACGACCGCGACCATGAAAAAGGCGATCGAGGCGGTGGTGGGGCGGCTGTGACCGAGGACATCGAAACGCCCACACCCGGCGCGCCCCCGCGTCTGGGGCTCGCCACGCTGCTTGACGGGCTTGGTCACGAGCTTGACCATGCGGCCGAACTGCTGCGCCGCTACGAGCGTGCGGTGCTCGCCCACAAGAGCCTGCCCGGCGCAGCGCAGGGTGGCGCCCGCGAGTTGCAGCTTGTCGACCTGGTGATCCAGCTCCTGGAGGATCTGGGTCCGCTCACCGGCCGAGTGGCCGAAACGATCCCGCCCGACGCCGCCGTTCCCTGCGCGGTG
Source organism: Rhodovulum euryhalinum (assembly GCF_004342445.1). Classification (GTDB taxonomy): domain Bacteria; phylum Pseudomonadota; class Alphaproteobacteria; order Rhodobacterales; family Rhodobacteraceae; genus Rhodovulum; species Rhodovulum euryhalinum. Next base: position 1,781 of record NZ_SLWW01000008.1, on the reverse strand, counting down.
GTCGAGGGCCTGCGCCTCGACCAGCTTCGCGCCGTCCTCGGTGGCGCGACCCGCCGCGAGAAACCCCATTCCGGCGGGCATATCGACGTATTTTAGTCGAATTGCCCGGAATGGTGCGGGCCGGCATCCTTCTGGCGTAACCAAATCTCAATTGCCGCTTGGCCTTACTGGTCCCGGGCCCCTCGGCGGGGCACCGTGTGTCGAAAAGGTCCCAAGGATGCTGAAGACCCTTCTGGAGATGCCGATCAGCCGGCGCCTGCCGCTGTCGATCGCTGCGATCGTCCTTTCGGTCACGACGTTCATGGGGTTCGTCCTGTACGACCGTGCCTATGACATGCAGCGCGGCACCGTGGTGCATAGCCTCGAGATGCTCGCGCGCGATCAGGCCCTCCGCGTCGAGCAATGGTTCGACGATGCCCGGGCCACGCTGGCCGCCGAGGCGGCGAGCCCCTTCACCGCATCGACGATCCGCAACTTCCGCCTGGCCATTGCCGTGGATGGCGGCGGCATGACGGCACCGCGCCAGGCCTATCGTACGGGCAACGCCACGCCCGAAGACCCGCAACAGGGGCTCGCGGATGCGGGTGACGGCACGGCCTATTCGGCCGAGCACAAGCGCGTCCATCCCCGCTTTGCCAGGGCCGCCTCTGATCTGGGCTATCGCGACATCTTCATGTTCGATCCTGCGGGCGAGCTGATCTACTCGGTCGCCAAGGAACAGGATTTCGGCGAGAACTTTGTTTCCGGTGCCCATGCCGAAAGCGGTCTCGGCCAGGCCTTCCAGGCTGCCCTTGGCGCACCGCAGGGGACTGTCGTCACCGTCGATTTCGCCCCCTATGGACCAAGCGGGGGGGACGCGGCTTCCTTCATGGCGACCCCCGTCTTCGACGCGCTGGGGCTTCGGGTCGGTGTGCTGGCGATACAGCTTTCCACCGCTCATATCTCATCGCTGGTGACCACGGCCTCGGCGCTGGGCGAGTACGGCGACATGTTCGTTGTCGGGGGCGACGGTCGCGCGCGCACTCTATCGCGTTTCGAGGACCGTTTCGGAGTTTTCGATGCCCTGCCCCGCGTGCCCGTCATCGCGGACCTCGTCGCGGGGAAAACGGGCATGTATTACGGCGTGACGGGTGTGTCGGGGAAGGACAGCATTGCCTTTTCCGTTCCCCTCGACCTCGATTGGGCCGACTGGACGCTGGTCGCCGAACTCGACAAGACCGAGTATCTTGCCGGGCTCGTTGCGTTCCGCAACAACGTGCTTGTCTTCGTCGCCCTCGGCCTTGCTGCCGCCCTGACGGTCAGCGCCTTCGGTTCGCGCACCATAACGCGGCCCCTTGCCGGTCTTGTCCGGTCGATGGAGGAAGTCGCCGGCGGGCGCTTCGACGCCGACATTCCCGTTGCGCGGCGCGGCGACGAACTGGGTACGCTGGGCCGGGCGCTGGCCGATTTTCGCGACCGTCTCGCCGAAACCGAAACGCTGGGCGCGGCGCGTGACGAGGATCGGCGCAACCAGGATCGCGTGGTCGGCATGCTGAGCGAAGCGCTGCAACGTCTGTCGTCTGGGGACCTGACGGAGTCTCTGGATGCGCCGTTCCCGGCGGATTACGAGCAGTTGCGGCATGATTTCAACGCGACGGTATCGACGCTGAACGAGATGCTGGCGTCGATTGCGGAGAACGCGACCGAGATCCACGCGCGTGCGGAGGAGATCGGCGGGGCGTCGGACGATCTTTCGCACCGGACCGAGAACCAGGCGGCGACGCTGGAGGAGACGGCGGCGG
>NZ_SLWW01000007.1 GCF_004342445.1 Rhodovulum euryhalinum | reverse complement strand
GGCCCCCGCGCCCCCGGCAGCCCGAGGCCGAACCCGCCGTCCCGGCCCGGAAAAAGACCGCCGTCAACGACAACGCCCAATGGCAGGACTTCTGAAACGCCGCGTGCCTGCCCCGTGTCCTGGGGCAGGCACGATGGCCAAGGCTGCACCAACAGTGGGGACGGCCGGCGCGTCCTCAACCCGTCACGGCGTGAAGAACCGCGAAAGCGGTGCAACGCCGCCGGAGAGGGGGCGGCCGACTGCCCTACTCCAGAACGCCCGACTCCCGGCGCCCTCCACGCCATGCCCGCACGCACCGAGCGCCGCGGCTGCCGTGTCCGGCGTCACACGCAGGAAGGCGCGCGCCTTGTCGGGATGGCTCAACCGTTCCCTAGGCAGGCCTGCCCACGAGCAACGGCGAAGGCGTGCCGCACTCCCTGCCATTTCCGGCGGGAACGGCCTGTTCATGGCTGACGCCGGACACGCAGATCGCGCCGCGATGCCGGTCCGCATAGGGTACCGGTGCGGCCGACCAGGCTGCGCGAAACGCAGGGCCCAAGTGCCTGGGGGACGCGGCCCGAACCAGCCGGGCACCTTCCGTCAGATCCAGCGCTTCTTGCGGCGATAGGACTTGCGGTTGCGAAAGCTCTCGCGGCCCTCGGAGGACATGCCGAGATAGAATTCGCGGACATCCTTGTTCTCGGCCAGCGCCTTCGCTGGACCGTCCATCATGATCCGCCCGCTTTCGAGGATGTAGCCATAATTGGCGTATTTCAGCGCAACGCTGGTGTTCTGTTCGGCCAGCAGGATGCTGACCCCTTCTTTCTCGTTCAGGTCACGGACGATCTCGAAGATCTCGGCCACGATCTGCGGGGCAAGCCCCATCGAGGGTTCGTCCAGCAGCAGCATCCGGGGCCTGGCCATCATCGCCCGGCCGATCGCGGTCATCTGCTGTTCGCCGCCCGAGGTATAGCCCGCCTGGCTGGTCCGGCGTTCCCTGAGGCGGGGGAAATAGGCATAGACGCGGTCCAGTTCCTCGCGCATCTGCGCCTTGGTCAGCTTGCGGGTATAGGCCCCGGCGATCAGGTTCTCCTCGACCGTCAGGTGGCCGAAGCACATCCGGCCCTCCATCACCTGCACCATGCCCATTCCGACCAGATCGCCGGGGGTCAGCTGGTCGGTACGCTCGCCCCGGAAATGGATCGAGCCCTTGGAGACACGACCGCGCTCGGCGCCGATCATCGTCGAGATGGACTTCAGCGTGGTACTTTTCCCCGCGCCGTTGCCGCCCAGCAGCGCCACAATGCTGCCCTCGGGCACCTCGAGCGAGACACCGCGCAGCACCAGGATCACGTTGTCGTAGATCGACTCGATGTTGCGGACGGACAGGATCGGCTGGGCCGACAGCGCGGGTCTCGGCGCAGCCCCGGCTGACATCTCGTCGGTCATGGTCATGCGGGCATCCCTTCGTCTGTCCGGAAAAAGCCGCGGGGCGAACGTTCCGCCCCGCGGCCGATGTCGTATTGGCCTTACGGGCAGTCGCGCACCGTCATGCCGTTCTCGGAGGCGAACTTCTCGGCCGAGGCCTCGACCAGACCGCGGATGAAGCCCTCGTCGGGCGCCGCGACGAAGTCGTCCGAGATGATGTCGAACTTCTCGCCGTTCCACTGCATGATCTTGAACCGGCCCGAGCCGTCATGCTTTTCGCAGGACAACTTGAACGGCGCGATCATGCCGGTCATGCCCAGTTCAGCCAGCTTCTCCTCGGTGAAGTCCAGCGCCTCGTAGCCATCGCGGAACTCGGGCCCGGTGACCGCCTGGCCGTCCTTGCCGTGGATCGCCTGCGCGTTCTTCAGCGCCTCGACCCACATCACCGCCGCGGCGACGCCCCGGTTCCAGTAGACCGTGCCGACGCGCTCGGGGTTGGCAAGGTTGCCCGCGCCCGCGCCATAGACGACCTCGTTGATCTGCTGGACCAGCGGGAAGTCCTTGCCCGGCACGACGTTGGCCACGACATAGGTGCCGACCGCGGCATCACCCGCGGGCACCATGTCCTCCTCGGCGCCGCCGAAGGTGACATACATCATCCGGTCCCGCGGGAAGCCGACGCGCGCGGCCTCGGTCATGCCGGTGGCGTTCATGCCTGACCCGGCCCCCCAGAAGGTCACCCAGTCGGGCCGCTCGCGGCGGATCTGCAGCCACTGCGATTTCTGTTCCAGGCCCGGCGGCGGGATCGAGATCTCGACCAGGTTCACGCCCCAGTCCTCGGCGATCTGGCGCATCGCGGGCAGGGGTTCGCGGCCATAGGCGCTGTCGATGTGCAGGTGCACGATCTTCTTGCCGCGCATGTTCTCGACGCCGCCCTCGACCTGGGCCATGAAGTTCATCTTGACCGCGATCTGCGACCAGTAATGGCCCGCGGCGTTGAACACCCAGGACCAGACCCGGCCATCGGCAGCATCGGTCCGGCCATAGCCGAACTGGGCCAGCACGACCTCGTCCTCGGCCATCCGGTTGATGACGGCATAGGCGCCGGGCGTACCGAGCGTGTCGAACACCACCATCTTCTGGCCGTTCGGGCCGGTCAGAAGGCGCTGGTAACATTCCACGGTGCGCGCGGCGTTGTATTCGGTTTCGCATTCCGCCCAGGTCAGTTGAACGCCGTTCACGCCGCCGGTCTTGTTGACATAGGTCATGTAGTCGATGATGCCGCCGTAATAGCCGGTGCCCATCGCGGAATAGGGGCCGACGCGGCTGGACGGCACCGCCATGTATTGCTCTTCGGCCAGCGCGATGCCCGGCGCGATCGGCGCAGCCGCAAGCGCGGCGGTCACGAGGAGGGCCGAGGCCGCCCTCTGGAACATTGGTCTCATGGTCTTCATTTCCTCCCTTCGTTGCCGCTCGACCGGGTCGAGCCCCCAAGGCTGTCGCCCTTGACGGGCGCTTGGCCTTGTTCCTTGCGCCTCAGAACTTGAACGGCCATCGGCGCATTCGCTCCTGAAGGTTCTGCCAGAGTTTGGCGAGCCCCAATGGCTCGTAGATCATGAACAGGATGATCAGCACCCCGAAGATCACCTGTTCCAGCGCCGAGGTGATGGACGCATCCACCGCCTTGCCGAACAGCGCGTGGAAGAAGATGTTCAGAAAGACCGGCAACAGCAGGATGAAGCCCGCACCGTAAAACGACCCGATGATCGTCCCCAGCCCCCCGATCAGCACCATGAACAGCACGCGGAACGACAGGTTGATGTCGAAGGCCGCCGGTTCCACCGATTTCAGGTAGGTGAAGGCGAACAGCGCGCCCCCCACCCCGCAATAGAACGAGCTGATCGCGAAGGCCTGCAGCTTCGTGCGCAGGAGTGATAGCCCCATCACCTCGGCCGCCACGTCCATGTCGCGCACCGCCTGCCAGTTCCGGCCCGCACTGCCGCGCGCCATGTTCATCGCCGCCCAGGTCAGCAGCACCGTGATGGTAAGCACCACCAGATACATCTCGGCCGGGCTGGTGAAGGCCTTGCCGAAGATCACGATATCCTGCGCGGTGATGATGCCAGAGGTATCGTAGTTCTTGAACCAGCCGAACTTGTCGATCACCCAGACGATGAAGAACTGCGAGGCCAGCGTGGCCACCGCAAGGTAAAGACCCCGCACCCTCAGCGAGGGCAGGCCGAAGACGATGCCGATGGCCGCCGCGATCAGCCCCGACAGCAGGATCGCCACCGGAAAGGGCATCCACTCGACGCGCAGGATCAGGTTGTAGCAGGCGAACGCGCCTGCCGCCATGAATCCCGCCGCGCCCAGCGACAGCTGCCCGGCATAGCCCATCAGGATGTTCTGGCCCATCGCCACCAGCGACATGCAGAGCCAGGGGATCAGGATCGCGCTCAGCCAGTAGTCGGACGCGGTGAAGGGCAGAACGGCGAAGGCGATGACAAGGACCAGACCCAGAAGGATGCGGTCCTCTTTCAGCGGCATGAGCCGCATGTCCTGCGCGTATCCCGTGCGGTAGGTGCCGGCCTGTCTGTAATACATGGCAGTCTCCTCTGTCAGAGGGCGTCAGACGCGCCGGATGATGCGTTCGCCGAACAGGCCCTCGGGCCGGAACATCAGGAACAGGACCGCCAGCATGTAGGGCGCCCAGCCCTCGATGCCGCCGCCGAAATAGGGGCCGATATAGACCTCGGCGATCTTCTCGCTGGCGCCCACGATCAGGCCGGCCACGATCACGCCCGGCACCGAGGTGAAACCGCCGATGATCAGCACCGGCAGCGCCTTGAGCGCGAGGCCGACAAGCGCGAACTGCACCCCCGCGCGCGCGCCCCAGAGCATGCCCGCCACCAGCGCCACGATGCCCGCGGCGGCCCAGACGAAGACCCAGACCTGCCGCAGCGGGATGCCGATCGACATCGCCGCGCCGTGCCCGTCGGCCACCGCGCGCAGCCCCAGCCCGACCTTGGTGCGCGAGAACACGATGGCGAGCACCGCCACCATCACCGCGGCCACCAGCCCCGCCACCAGATCGAGCACGCTGACGAAGATGCCCGTCGCATCCGCGATCCGCATGATCGGCTCGTCACGGATACCGAGGTCGAGCCGGCGCACCTCGACCCCCCAGACAAGCTGGGCCAGCCCCTCCAGCACGAAGGCAAGGCCGATCGTGGCCATCAGCAGCGTGTCTTCGTGCTGGTTGACCAGCGGGCGCAGCACGAAGCGTTCCGTCGCCATGCCGACAAGGATCATCAGCCCCACCGTCACCAGCAGCGCCAGGAAGAACGGCAGGCCCAGCTCCATGAAGCCCACGAAGGACAGGACCGCGAAGAACACCATCGCGCCCTGGGCAAAGTTGAACACCGACGACGCCTTGTAGATCAGCACGAAACCCAGCGCGACGAGCGAATACATCACCCCCGCCAGCAGCCCGCCGATCAGCACCTCGAAGAAGAACAGGATTTCGGGATTCACGGCCGCCTCCTCAATGCGCCACGCCCAGATAGGCGTCGATCACGTCCTGGTTGCTGCGCACCTCTGCGGGCGAGCCGTCGCCGATCTTCTTGCCGTAATCCAGCACCACGACGCGGTCGGAAATGTCCATGACCACGCCCATGTCATGCTCGATCAGCACCATGGTCGTCCCGTAATGGTCGTTCACGTCGAGGATGAAGCGGCACATGTCCTGCTTTTCCTCGACATTCATCCCCGCCATCGGCTCGTCCAGCAGCAGGATCTGCGGCTCGGCGGCGAGCGCGCGGCCGAGTTCCACCCGCTTCTGAAGCCCATAGGGCAGGCGCGAGACCTGGGTCTTGCGGATCTGCTGGATCTCCAGGAACTCGATGATCTCCTCGGCCTTCTCGCGGCTTTCCAGTTCCTCGCGCCGAGCGCGCGGCAGTTGCAGCGCCACCTCCAGGAAATTCGCGTGCGTGAAAAGACGCCGGCCCGCCATGATGTTTTCCAGCACCGTCATCCGCTTGAACAGCGCAATGTTCTGGAAGGTGCGCGCGATGCCCAGCCGCGCCGCCTTGCCCGGCGTCATGTTGGCGAACTTCTCGCCGCGGAACCGGATCGTGCCGTCCTGGGGCGTATAGAGCCCGCCGATCACGTTCAGCATGGACGACTTTCCGGCGCCGTTCGGCCCGATGATCGCGCGCACCTCGTGCTCGCGAATGTCGAACGAGATGTTGGTCAGCGCCTGCACACCGCCGAACCTGAGCGAAATCGAGTCGAGTTCCAGGATCGGCTCGCCGATCGGATAGGCCCGCTCGACGCCCGGAATATGGCTTTGTGTCACGACGTTCATGCGGCCCTCCTGCTGCCGGGCACGCCGACCACCGACGCCTCGCGGATCTTCAGCGCGACGGGTCCGTGGTGGCCCTCTTCGACGGCGGCAGTTTCCAGCATCACCTCGCTCTGCCCGGCATAAAGCCCCTCGATCAGCGCCGCGAAGCGCTCGGTCACCGCGTGGCGGCGCACCTTGCCGGTGGGTGTGAGGAATCCGTTCTCGGTGCCCAGTTCCTCGGGCACCAGCGCGAAGCGGCGGATTTGCAGCGCCGCCGTCGCCGGGTCGCGCGCGAGCCCGGCATTCACTTCGGCGATCCAGTCGGCGACAAGCCCGTAAACCTCGTCCTGCGAGGCAAGATCGGCGTGGCCCATATAGGCGATTGCATGGTCGTCGGCCCAGCGGCCCACCGCCAGCGTGTCGATGTCGACCAGCGCGCAGATCCCGTCGCGCCCGTCGCCCACCACCACCGCGTCGCGGATATGCGGCGAAAAACGGATCCGGCTTTCCAGCATGCGCGGGGCAAAGACCGTACCGTCTGCCAGCCGCCCGATCGCATCCATCCGGTCGACCAACCGCAGATTGCCGTCCGGCTCCAGGATGCCGGCGTCCCCGGTCCGCAGCCAGCCATCCGCACTGCGCACCGCTGCCATCGCCGAGGGATCGTCGAGGTATCCCGCCATCAGACCGTCCGAGCGCACCTCGATCTCGCCCCTGTCCGAGATGCGAACCGCGATGTCGTCAAGCGGCTTGCCCACCGTCCCGCGCCCCTCGTCGCCATGGCGCTGCATCGCCACGAAGAACGCCGTTTCGGTCGCGCCGTAGACCTGCCGAAGGTCGATCCCCAGCGTCTGGAAAAAGCCCTGCATCGCCGGGTCCAGCGTGTCGCCGGTCGAACAGGCCGACCGGAGCCGGCTCATGCCGAGGATGTCGCGCAAGGGCGCGTAGATCAGCGCACCATAGGCCGCCATGCCGAACCGGTTGACCGCACCGGGCGCATAGCCCTCCATCCGCTGCCGCCCGACCCGCTGGGCCAGCGCCAGCGCGCGGCGATAGAGCACCAGGTTGATCCCCCCCGTTTCCTCCATCCGGGTCGAGATGCGCGAGAAGATCGCGTCCAGCATCCGCGGCGTCGTCAACAGCGAGGTCGGCGCGATCTCGCGCATGTCGTCGATCAGGGTTTCCAGCGATTCCGGGCAGCAGATGCAGAGCCCCGCCACCATCGAGGACATGTAGCTGAACATCGTCTGGCACAGCCAGCCCGGCGGGAAGAAGGCCAGCGTGGTGTCCGACGCCGTCAGCCCCTGCGCCTGCACCGCCGCCCGGGTCCGGCCGATCAGCGCCGCATGGGTGAACACCACGCCCTTCGGCGCGCCCGAGGCCCCCGAGGTGAAGAAGACGAAGGCCTCGTCGCTGCCCTGCCCAGCCGCGACCGCCTGCCGGTAGGCGTCGGGGGCCTTGGCGGCCAGCGCCTGGCCCTCGTCGATCAGGTGGCCGTGGTCGGCCAGCCCGGGATGCACGTAGTGACGCATGCCGCGGTCGTCGTCATAGACGACAAGCCGCACGCCCGGGCAGTTCGGCAGGATATCCAGAACCTTGTCGACCTGTTCCTGATCCTCGGCGAAAACCGCACTCACCCGGGCGGCGCGCAGCTGGCCCGCCACCTCCTCGGCACTGGAATCGGGATAGAGCGGCACGGCCACCCCGCCCAGCGCATGGGTCGCCGCGATCGCCCCGAACAGGCGCGGACGGTTATCGCCGATCACGGCCACGCGCTCGCCGCGCGCGATCCCGCGTTCGGCAAGCGCCAGGGACAGATGGGCCGCCTCGTCCGACAGCATGCGAAAGGTGATATTGCCCCAGATGCCGCGCCGTTTTTCCCGGATCGCCGACGCATCGCCCCGCAAGGCGGCCTGGTCGAAGAGGAGCTTCGCGAAGGTGTCGCGGCCGGCCACCTCACGCGCCATGGGTCATGCCCCCCCCGGCGACGCACCCTTCTGCGGAACACCCAATGTGATGCGCGTTCCGCGCCTTCATCCCCTTGGGCCTGGTACCGCGACCGGTGCTGGAGAAACCCTCGGCCCTCACCCCACCGGATCGCCGCCCGGGCCAGTCCCCAGACACGCGCATTCACGTCCTCCCTGTGCCGACAGCCTTTCCGTTTTGCATCTCACCCTTGGGTAACATGCCCGAGTCACGTGGCCGTCATTCTTTGTCGTTCTACCGCGGCGGGAATTCACACATACCCGCCGGGCAGTTGTCAACTAGAGCCGCCACCGGGGCCATCAAGTCGCATTGCGGCGATTTTCAGCGCCAGCGCCGGCACCCCGGGAATTGTCCGCAATCCCGGGCAGAGGCGGCATCCGGCCTGAATGTGATTGGACCAAAGCCGCCGCCGCCCGCATCCTTGCAACATGCGCCTGCTTGCCGCTCTTCTTGTTTCGGCCCTGTCGCTGGCCGCCGCACCGGCCGATGCCGAAGGGATCGAGGTCGATCTGGAACTCGTCCTGCTGGTCGACGTCTCGCGTTCGATGAGCCCGCGCGAGCTTGAAATCCAGCGCAGGGGCTATGCCGCGGCGCTCGATTCCGATGCGGTCTTCGCCGCGGTGCAGTCCGGCGCCCTGCAACGTGTCGCGATCACCTATGTGGAATGGGCCGGAAGCCAGGAGGTCGTCATCGACTGGCGCCTGATCGAGACGCGCGCCGACCTTGCGGGGTTCGCCGCCGAGCTGGAAAACCGGTTCGACCCGTCGCTGCGGCGGACCTCGATCTCCGAGGCGCTGGTGTTCGGCGCCCGGATGATCGAGGCCAACGCCTATCGCGGGCTCCGGCGGGTGATCGACATCTCGGGCGACGGGCCGAACAACCAGGGCCGCCCGGTGACCGAGGCGCGCGACGCCGTTCTCGCCCAGGGCATCGCCATCAACGGGCTGCCACTGATGACGCGGGACGGAATAGGCAGCCAGTGGCACCTCGACGGGCTCGACCTGTATTACGAGTCCTGCGTGATCGGCGGGCCGGGGGCCTTCGTGATCCCGGTGCTCGACTGGGGCGATTTCACGGATGCCGTGCGGCGCAAGCTGGTGCTGGAAATGGTCGGGCAGCCCGCGCCTGCCAAGGTGCTGCCCGCGCAATACACACCGCACGATCCACAGGATTGCATGGTCGGCGAAAAGATGTGGCAGGAACGGCGCCGCTACTGGGACGAACCCTAGGCGCCGCGCATCATGCCGCGGAGTCGAGCCCCCGCCCCTTCAGCAGCGCCTCGACCCCCGGCAGGCGGCCGCGGAAGGCGAGGTAAAGCGCCTCCGGCTCGGCGGTGCCCCCGGCCGAGAGGATGTGTTCTTCCAACGCCCGGGCGGTCACCGGGTCGAACGGGTCGCCCGCCTCGTCGAAGGCGGCGAAGGCGTCGGCATCCATCACCTCGGACCACATGTAGGAGTAATAGGCCGAGGCATAGTAGCCGCCGGAGAAGACATGTGCGAAATGCGGCGTGGCGTGGCGCATGCCGATCGCCCGCGGCATGCCGATCGCCTCCAGCACCTCGGCCTGGCGTTGCATCGGGTCGGCGGGGGGCGGGCCATCGTGAAAGTCGAGATCGACCAGCGCCGAGGCGATGAACTCGACCGTCTGGAATCCCATGTCGAAATTGGCCGCCGCCAGCAGGCGGGTCCGCATGTCGGCGGGCATGGGCTCGCCGGTTTCGGCATGGGTGGCAAAGCGTTCCAGCACCTGCGGAACCTCGAGCCAGTGCTCGTAAAGCTGGCTGGGCAGTTCGACGAAGTCGCGCGGGACGGACGTGCCCGACAGGCTTTCATAGGTCACGTCGCTCAGCATCTGGTGCAGCGCATGGCCGAACTCGTGGAACAGCGTGCGTGCGTCGTCCCAGGACAGAAGCGCGGGCCGCCCCTCGGCGGGTTTGGCAAAGTTGCAGACATTGATGACGTGGGGCCGGATCTCGCCCGCAAGACGTTGCTGCGCGCGCAGCGCCGAACACCACGCCCCCGACCGTTTGCCGGACCGCGCGAAATAGTCGCCGATGAAGACCGCCATATGCCGCCCGTCGCGGGTGACCTCCCAGGCGCGGGCGTCGGGATGGTGCAGCGCGATGTCGAGCGGCGTGAACTCCAGCCCGAACAGGCGGTTGGCACAGTCGAAGGCCGCCTCGATCATCCGGTCGAGCTGCAGAAAGGGTTTCAGCGCGGCCTCGTCCAGATCGTGTTCTGCCTTGCGGCGCTTGTCGGCGTAGTAGTGCCAGTCCCAGGGTTCCAGCGGGCCGGGATGGCCATCCGCGGCCAGCATCGCCTCAAGAACCGCAGCATCGGCCTCGGCGCGCGCCTTGGCGGGGTGCCAGACGGCCATCAGAAGGTCGCGCACCGCCGCGGGTGTCTTGGCCATCTCGGTTTCCAGCTTGGAGGCGGCAAAGCTGTCATGGCCCAGCAGCGCGGCGCGTTCGGCCCTCAGCGCCAGCGTCTCGGTCACGATCGCCCGGTTGTCGGTCGTGCCGCCGCGTGCACCGCGCGCCGTCCAGGCCCGGTAGGCGCGTTCGCGCAGGTCGCGGCGTGGCGAGAATTGCAGGAACGGCACGATCAGCGACCGCGACAGCGTGACCACCGGCCCGCCCGCCCCACGCTCGGCCCCGGCGGCGCGCGCGGCCTCGGCGACAAAGCCTGGCAGCCCGTCCAGATCGGCCTGCGCCAGCGGCATGGTCCAGTCCCGCTCGTCGGCCAGAAGGTTCTGCCCGAACGCGGTGCCAAGCTCGGCCAGACGGGTGTTGATCGCCCGCAGCCGCGCGCGGCCCTCGTCGGCCAGCGCCGCCCCTGCCCGGACGAAATCGCGCCGCTTGACCTCGAGCAGGCGGGCCTGTTCGGGCGTCAGATCCAGCGCCGCCCGCCCCTGCCACACTGTCTCGATCCGGGTAAAGAGCGCGGCGTTCAGCGTCACATCGGTCGAGAACTCGGCCAGCTTCGGCGAAAAGGCACGCTGCAACGCCTCGCGTCGAGAGGTCGAGTCGACGGCGGCCACCAGGTAGAAGACCGACAGCACGTCGTTCAGCGCCTGACCCGACCGTTCCAGCGCCTCGATGGTATTGGCGAAATCAGGCGGCTCGGGGTTCGTCGCGATCGCGTCGATCTCGGCGCGGGTGCAGGCAAGCGCCGTATCGAAGGCGGGCTCGAAATGGTCGTCGGCGATTGCGGCGAAGTCCGGCAAGTCGAACGGCGCCGTGCGGGGCGCAAGCAGGGGGTTGGTCATGGGGCCTCCGTTTCGCTGAAGGCTTAGCCGGATCGCGGGGGTATTCAAGCCCCGGCCCCGCCTATTCCGCAGCCCGAAGCGGCATGTCGGGATCGGCATCGGCAGAGGCAAGCGCCGCGGCGGTCGCGCGCCAGAGCGCCAGTGCCTCGGCCGCCGGGACGGAATCGGACAGCGCCGCCCCCGGTGCGATCAGCCGCGCCACCCGGTCGAGTGCATTCGCCAGCGGCAGCGCGCCCAGCCCGGCGCAGGCCGCGGCGGCATGCAGGATCTCTGCCCCGTCGTCCGGCCCTGCCAGCCCGCCCCGACAGAGCGCGTCAAGCCGCGCGGCCACGGGGCTGCGCTGTTGCAGCAGGGCCATGACCGCCGCCCCACCGTCCTTGCCCGCTGCCAGAAGCAGGGGCAGCCCATCCGGTTCGGCGTGGTCGTCATGCGTCACCACCGCCCTGCGCGGTGCGCCCTCGGCCAGCAGCGCGGCCAACTGGCCGCGTGAGACGGGCTTTGATCCGACCTCGTCCATTCCCGCGAAGCGGAACTCCTCGATCTCGTGCGGCATCGCGTGGGCGGTCAGCGCAACGATCCGGGCATGGCGCGAACGACCGCCGAGGCGGATGCGGCGGGTGGCCTCGACCCCGTCGAGCCGGGGCATGCTGACATCCATCAGGATCGCATCGAATGCGGTGCAGAACGCCTTTTCGACACCCTCGATCCCGTCCTCGGCCTCGGTCACCCGGTGACCGAGCCGTTCCAGCAGGGCGCGGGCGACGCGGCGGTTCACCCGGTTGTCCTCGACCAGCAGAAGGCGCAGCGGCTTCGCGACGATCTCTGCCCCATCCGGTCCCGGCCCGTCGGGGCCGGGGTCCACGACGGCCAGCGGGGCCAGTCGCAGCCGCACGGCAAAGACGCTGCCCGCGCCGGGCGTGCTGTCCACCGCGATCTCGCCGCCCAGCAACCGAACCAGCCGATCGGTGATGGCAAGACCCAGCCCGGTGCCCCCGGCACGGCGGCCATAGGTCGGATCGGCGGTGAAGAATTCGTCGAAGATCCGCTCGCGATCCGCGGGCGAAATCCCGATGCCGGTGTCGCGCACCGCGATCTCGACCATGTCCGTTCCGCCGGGCCGCCGGGCCGTCAGCGTCACCGTCCCCTGCCGGGTGAATTTCAGCGCGTTGCCGATCAGGTTGACGAGGATCTGCCGCAGCCGCCGCGCATCACCCAGGACCGGGCCCAGCCCCGCCTCGGTCTCGATCAGCAGACGATTGCCATTGATCGCCGCGAGCGCGCGGTGCATCGCCACGGTTTCGTCCAGCAGCACGGCAAGATCGAAGCCGCAGTTTTCCGTCACCGCCCGTCCCGAGTCGAGATGTGCGATGTCCAGCACATCGTTGACATGGTGCAGAAGCAGCCGCCCCGACGAGTCCATGATCGTCAGGTGCTCGCGCTGCTCGGCATCCAGCGCGGTGTCGCGCATCAGTTCCATCGCGCCCAGCATGCCGTTCAGCGGCGTGCGCATCTCGTGGCTCATCACCGCAAGCAGGTTCGCCTTGGCCTTCTCGCCCGCAAGCGCATCGTCGCGGGCGCGGGTCAGGTCCGCCTCGGCCGCCTTGCGATCCGAGATGTCGCGCAGGAACGAGACGAGGATCTTGCCGTTCCGGCTGTCCGCGATGCTGACCGAAATCTCGGCCGGGAACACCTCGCCGGACTTGCGCCGCGCCTCCATCTCGACACGGCCCCCTGCAAACAGGCTGAGCTGGCCGGTTTCGCGAAACCTCTCCATTCCGGTCAGCAGGAAGGGGCGGACATGGTCCGGCACGATCATGTCATGCATCCGCTGGCCAAGGATCTCGTCGCGCCGGTAGCCGAAGATCGCCTCGGCCGCCGGGTTGAAGTCGAGGATGCGGCCCTCGTCGTCGGCCACGATCACCGCGTCGATGGCACTTCGGACGGTGGCGCAAAGGCGCGAGGTGAGCATCTGCAACTCCTGCGCCCGGCGCCCCATGTCCCGGTTCAGCCGCCCCAGCACGACCAGCGCCACGAGCAGCAGAACGACCAGCCCCGAGGTGACCAGCGCCAGCCGCGTCAGCAGGCGCGCCACTGTCGCACGCTGGCCGTCCGCATCGACCGCCAGCAGCCGCACCCCGGCGATCGCCATTGTCCTGAGCGGGGCGCGCAGATCGTGGAAGCTGCTCCGAAGCGATGGCAGCGCTGCGGCCAGGCCGGCATCCGGCCCGTCGATCAGCGGAACCGCGGCATCGAGCGCCTGCCAGAGCCGCGCGGCCTCGTCGCCGAGACCGGCCTTGGCGATCATGTGGGAATAAAGCGTGCCGTTGGTGGCAATGTCGGCGCGGTTGTAAAGGATGTCGAAGCGGCGCCGCACCTCGTCCAGCGGCAGCCCGTCCCGTTCGGCACCAAGAAGCGCGTTCTCGAACTCGACCAGTTCGACCGTCACCGCCGAAAACGTCCACTGCACGTTGTCGGTATGCGCGGTGGCCAGCGAATCCACCCGGCGCATCACGTCGAGCGACAGGAACGCGATCACCCCGATCAGCAGCGCAAGCATCGCCCCCGCGATCGCCGCCTGCGTGCGGCGCGAGGCAACCGCCTGCAGCGGGCAGGCGGGCCGGTTGCGGGATATCATGGGTGCGCGCATCCCCTCGGCCTCAGCGCACGACGTCGATCCGGTCGAGCTGCCAGATGCTGCGCGAATAGACCACGTCGGACTGGTAGTCGGGATTGCTTTCGAAGGGGTAGACGATCCAGAGAGGCCCCCGCTTGCGCCGGGGCATCGGGGCGCCGTTCTCGTGATAGGCGACGATCGGGCCGCCCGGCACCGCGTCCGAGGCCGGGATATCGGTCGCGTAGTCGTTGATCGCCTTGGCCTTTATCGATCCACCCTCGGCACCGACCCGCGCCAGCAGCGCGTCAAGCGGCACGCCGGTAAGCTCCAGTTCCCCCTCGGTCCAGATCGTGGTTGTGCGGATCGTTTCGGCGGGCAATGCGCGCAACATCTCGAGATCGAATACCGCCGCGTCCCCGTCATTCGTGACCGCAATCGCGCCGGTCACGGTCAGCAGAACGGGTCCCGTCGGGGTCGGCAGGGGGGCAAGGTCCGCCTGGGCCACCGTGCCGAGAAAGATGGCCATGGCGAGGGCGGCAAACCGCTGGGCAAGGGGCATCGTATCGTCGGGCATCGTCCCGATCCTCCATTCGCGCAACGCCCCCGTCCACGGGCCCGGGGCTGGAACGGCCCGATCCCGCAGTCGTTTAAAATTGTCCTAAAACCGGACCGGTCGCCGGTTGGAAATGCGCCCTTGGTAAACCTGTTTCCAGGCTGGAAACCGGCGCGGCAAAACTGCGGGTTTGCCGGCCATCTGTTTCGGAAACCGACGCAGACGGCCGTCAGTCCCTGGCGGCCACGCCACCCGAAGGGCGAATCATCGTCGCGCGACGCCGGACACTCAGGCGCCCCGAACGATGCCCTCGTCGAACAGCCGCGCGATCTCGCCCCCGGGCAGGCGCGCGACATCGGCAAGGATTTCCTCGGTATGCTGGCCCAGCAGCGGCGCGGATACCGGCGCCTCGCGTTCCGCGGCGGAAAAGGCGAAGGGCGAGCCCGGCACCGGGTAGCGGCCGATCCCGGGCTGCTCGATCTCGGCAAAGAGCGGGTTTCCGGCCGACAGGTCGGGATCCTCGCGCAGCGCGCGGGCAAAGCTGCGGAACACCGACCAGGTGACGCCCGACTTGTCGAACGCATCGCCGAACTCCGCCACGCGGTGCGCGGCGAACCAGGGCGCGAGAATCGCGGTGATCCGCGCGCGGTTGAGCCAACGCGCCCCCTCGTCGTTCAGGCTGACGCCCAGTTCGGCCTCCAGCGCGGCCATCGCCTCGCCCGTGCCGGTCACCCTGACCAGCCCCTGCCATTGCCGCTCGGTCAGGCCGATCACCATCACCCGCTCGCCGTCCGCGCAGACAAAGTCCTGCCCGTAGGCGCCATAGAGCGCGTTGCCGCCCTTGGGCCGGTCGACGCCGTTCACCGCGACCTCGCCGATGATCCCCAGATTGCCCAGCATCGCGGCAGCCACGTCCTTGAGCGCGATCTGCACCGCCTGGCCCTGGCCCGTACGCAGCCGGTGGCGTTCGGCCGCCAGCAGGGCAGAGACCGCCATGTTGCCCGCGATGCAATCCCATGCGGGCAACACATGCGCCACGGGATCGGTGCTGCCCTCGGGACCGGTCGCGTCGGGAAAACCGACCGAGGGGTTCACGGTATAGTCGACCGCCGGCCGTCCGTGCCGGTCGCCCAGCAGCGTGACCATGACAAGATCGGCGCGGCGGGTTGACAGGGTCGGGTGATCCAGCCAGCCGCGCACCGCCAGATTGGTCAGGAACAGGCCTGCATCCTCGCCGGGCGCGCAGATGATCTCGGTGATGATCTCGCGGCCCCTGGGGTGCTTCATGTCGATCGCGATCGACCGCTTGCCCTTGTTCAGCCCGGCCCAGAACAGGCTTTGCCCATCCCTGGTCACCGGCCAGCGCGTGTGGTCCAGCCCCCCTTCCAGCCGGTCGAACCGGATCACGTCGGCGCCCATCTGCGCCAGTGTCATCCCCGCCAGCGGGATCGCCACGAAGGCCGAGCCCTCGACCACGCGCATGCCCTTGAGGATACCCATCAGACCAGCTCCAGCCGGGCTTGCAGGCATTGATGCCCCGACGGCGTTCCGGTGCAAAGCTCCAGCGCGCCGTCCTCGTCCCGCTTGCCGATCAGCCGCATGTCCTCGTCGGCGAACATCGGGTGGACCCCGCGAAAGCGGAAGGCGCGCGGCGCGGAACCGCCCGCGTGGCGCAGCCCCGCCTCCATCAGCAGGGTCGCCTGCATCGGGCCGTGGACGACAAGGCCCGGGTATTTCTCGACCTCGCGCGCATAGGGCAGATCGTAATGGATGCGGTGCGCATTGTAAGTGGCCGCCGAATAGCGGAACAGGCGCGCCTCGTTCACGGGGACGCGCTCGTCAAACGCGGGGGCCTCGGGCAGGGGCAGCTTTTTCGGCGGGGTGAACCGCTCGGGGATGTCGAGATAGACGATGTCCTGTTCCTCCTCGACCCGGCCGGCCCCGCCCACCGTCACATGGGCCACCCGGACAAAGACCATCGGCCCGGTCGCCCCCTGCTTTTCGTCTACGGCGAGGATTTCCGAGCGTTTCTCCAACGCCTCGCCGATCCGCAATTGGCCCTCGAACCCAAGCCGCCCGCCCGCCCACATGCGCCGCGCATAGGGCAAGGGCGGAAGAAACCCGCCAAGCCGCGGGTGCCCGTCGGTGCCAAGCTCCGACAGCGGCACGAATTCCGGAAACGCGGCCCAGTGCCAGAGCGGCGGCATCGCCGCGCCCGGCGCGAGGCCGGGCGCCGGGGCCGCGGCATGGCCCAGCGCGCCCGAGAGCATGCCCGCCAGTTCGACCGTCAGGCACCCCTGCCGGGTTTCGGTCCGCCCGATCCAGTCCTGCCACACCGTCTGTGCCGCCATCATCCGCGCTGTCCCCGCCTGCCCGTGCCCTTGATCCTGCATCCCCGCGTCGCGTCGGGAACCGGCGCATATGATAGAGAGCCCGCGGGCCCGGGATCAAGGAACCGCAGGTGAGGCCAATTCGCCCGGCTCCGGCGCCGTTCATCCCCGGGCCCGGCGACTCGGCGCTTGCCATGCTGCGGGCCCAAGCCCCAAGATGGCGCCAGGGAGGCACGTGCCATGGCAACTGCGCTTGACAGGCTTCGCGGGCGGGACCCGCGTTTCGAGGACGCGCTCGACCGGGCGCGCGACGTCTTGGTGGGATTTGCGCCGCCCGCCGCGGCCGGGGCCGAAAGCGGCGATGCGGGCTTCGTGACTTTCGAACTGGACGCCGCCGCAGCGGGGTTCGGCCGCGGCGAGGCCGAAAGCGCCTTTGCCACCCCGGGCGGCGCGATGGTCGAGGCGATCGTGCGCAGCACGCTGCGCCCATCCTTCTACATGGCGCGCGACAGGATCCTCAGCGCCCGCGAGGGGGTGTCGGAGGCAGCCCGTCAACTGATGGAGGGGATGGATCTCGATTTCGACGACCGCGACCTGTTCGAGGCACAGCGCGGGCTGGTCGAGTCGCGTGCGCTCGGGGCCGGACGGCTTAACCTGTTCAACGGGTTCCGCGAGTTCGCCGGGACGGGCTGGCTGGTGGACGAGGGCATCGCGGTCACCAACCGCCACGTGGCCGAACTGTTCGCGCGGCGCTGGATGGGCGAGGACTGGGATTTCCAGGACGGCCAGTTCGACCGCAGGATCGAGGTGCGGCTGAACCCGCTGGAACAGATCGACACACCCGACGATCCCACGCGCGCGGCCTTCGTAACCGGCATCCTGTGGGTTGCGGGGCCGGGCGAACCCGACATGGCCTTCCTCAAGGTGCATGCGCCCGGTGCCGAACCGATCCCGCTGGCCACCGGCCAGCCCGAAGCCGAAACCCCGGTCGCGGTCGTGGGCTATCCCGAACGCGACCCGCGCGACAATCCCAGGCACCTGATCGTTTCGTTCTTCGGCGACCGTTTCGGGGTCAAGCGCTGCGCGCCGGGCCGGGTGATGCGGGCCGACGCCTGGACGCTGGAACACGACGCCTCGACGCTGGGCGGCAATTCCGGCTCGGTCGTGCTGGCAACCGCGACAGGCGAGGCGCTTGGCCTGCATTTCGCGGGCGCCGCGCAGGAACGCAACGTCGCCGTCCCGGCCGAGACCGTCGCCGCCGCCCTGCGCCGCCTCAGGACCAGCCTTGCCATGCCCGCGCTGTCCACCGGCTCCACCGGGGCCGAACCCGAGGCCAGCCGCGCCGACGATCTTGCCGACCGCGAGGGGTTCGACCGCACCTTCCTCGGCGTGGAAACCGCCCTGCCCGGCCTTGGCCGCTGGCAGGACGACCTCGCCCCGGTGGCGGGTGGCGGCACCGAATTGCGCTATTGCCATTTCTCGGTCTGGCAAAGTGCCTCGCGCAGGCTGCCGCTGATGACGGCTGTCAATATCGACGGCAACCACCTGCGCCGCATCCCGCGCACGGGGCGCTGGCGGCTGGACGGGCGGCTGGACCGCGCACATCAGGCGGGCAACGAGCTTTACCGGTCGAACCCGCTGGACAAGGGCCACATGGTGCGCCGGCTGGACCCGTGCTGGGCCGAGGACATGGCCGACGAGGACACGATCCTCAAGGCCCAGGCCGACACCTTCCACTATACCAATTCCGTGCCCCAGCATGCCGATCTGAACCAGCGCGACTGGGTGGGTCTGGAGGATTACATCCTTGATGCCGCAGGCGAATACGACTTCCGGGTGAACGTGCTGACCGGCCCGGTCTTCCGCGACGACGACCGGCACCTGCGCGACCAGGAGGGCGCCGAGGACATCGCCATCCCGCGCGAGTTCTGGAAGGTCGCGGTGATGCGCCGGGCGGCTTGCGGCACGCTGTCGGCCACCGGCTATGTCCTCAGCCATGGCGAGATGATCCGCGGCCTGACCGAGGCGGAGTTCGTGCTGGGCGCCTACGAGACCTACCAGGTGCCGCTGGCGCTGATCGAGACCGCAACGGAGCTCGATTTCGGCGCCCTGAAACAGGCCGATCCGATGGCCGTTCCCGACGCGCGCGAGGCCGCCTTCGGCCGCCAGGTGCTGCGCGTGCGCGGTCCCGGCGACCTGACGCTGGCGGCCGTCACGCCTCGGTGACGGCAAACCTCACATCGTTCTCGGCCTGCGCGCCGCTGGCAAAGCGCATCAGGAACAGTCCCGGCTCGTCGATCGGCGGCAGGTGTACGGTCAGCCGGTTCACCCCCGGCCCGTCATAGACCAGCGGCGTCTCGCGGAAACCGCGCTCGGCGATATTGCCGTCCTCGTCCACCCGGTCGAGGAGGAACCGGCCCTGGATGGCGGTGGTCGTGACCTGCTCGGCATCGCCCGCGGGCGGCACGAGGGACAGCGTGACCTCGATCGGTTCGCCCGCCTGCTGCACCGGCTGGTCGATGCTGAGAGCGACCGTCATATGCGCCCCCTCGCCGCCGGCGACCTCGACCGGCGCCCCGGCATCGGCCCCGAACAGCCGGAAGAAGACGCGCTTGAAAGGCACCCCCTCGAACACCGTGGAATGTTCGTTCACCACCAGTTGCCGCTGGCCGATCCGGGGCAGCGCGCTGTAGATCGGCACCGTGCCGTCGCCGCCATCGGGGGTCTTGGTGACCACGGTCTTGCGGTGATCGGCCCGGTCGGCCGCGCCCAGCGCCACGTTCAGCCGCGTCACCGTCTTGTGGCCCACGCCCGCGAAATAGAAATAGCGCACGTGACCGGGCTGCTTTTCCTGGCCCAGCACGTCATGCAACGCCTTCGCGCGCGCCACCAGCGCGGGCACCATCCCCAGCCTGGGCGCGACCGCAGGATCATAGGGGTCGAGCGCCGCCAGATCGGGGCTGGCCAGATCCCAGATCGCCTGCTCGCCCGGCGCGGGGATCAACTGGTAGCCCGAGGGGTATTTCGGGTTCGCGGCCAGTTTCGCGAAATCGCTGCCCTTGATCCCCAGCGTGCTGTCCACCCCGAAGATGCGCGCCAGGGCCAGCGGCGCGCCCAGATGCGGCGAGGCCAGCGCGACGAACAGGGTGATCTTGCCGAACCAGGGCGCGTCGTCATACCGCCCACATTCCAGCAGCAGCCGGCACAGAAGCCCGCCCATCGAATGGCCGATCAGCGCGATCTCGGAGGCGCCCGCCTCGTGCAGGGCGTTCAGTTCGGTGGCCAGGTCGTCCACCGTGTCGAACAGGTCGCGCCGCCAGTCATAGGGAAAATCGACATAGCGTTTCTGCGCGCCGCCCCGGGTATAGCCCGCGCCCGCCAGCAGATCCTTGACCGTCGAATAGAACTGGAAGCTGAGGACATTGTAGATCAGCGTGGTCGGCTTTACCCGCTCGTCCTGAAGCTTGTCGATCCGGCGATAGCCGAACTGGGTCTCCAGCGGCGTGGGCGGCCAGACCTCTTCGTCGCCAAGGGCGAGGCGCGTGGCCATGATGCCGGGCACGAGAAAGGCGATCTTCATGGGAAATATCCTCCGATATCGGTGGTCCTCGGTCTGCGGGTCCGCGCCCCGGATGCCGGGACTGGCGGATGGATCTGGGAACCGGGCACTCGCTATCGCTGCGGCACGCGCCGCGCCGCAGTCACGGGTCCGCGCGGACATCAACACCGAGTATGCGGCGAGTCCGGCTTCGGGGCAATGACGACGCGCAACGCGCGGTTCGGGCCGGCCCTACGCCTCGGCGCTGCGGGCGGCGCGGTCCTCCTCGGCAATGGCAGCTTTCATCCCCTGCGCCAGCATGCGCTCCAGCCGCCCGGTCACGGCGGCGGTCCAGGACGCGCTGTCGCGCAGCGCCCGCGGGAAAAGGCCCGGCAGCGCCATCAGCGCCCGGACCGTCTCGGCCGGCGTGTCGGCCAGCGCCGCGCGCAGCGCCTCCTCGCGCGGGTCGCGCAGGTCGTGGGCGGTGCCGTCCTCGCGCATGCCACGCACATAGCGCATCCAGGCGGCGGTGGCGAAGGCGAAGGCGTCGATCGGCTGCCCTGCCTCCAGCGCAGCAACCGCCGGGGCAAGGATGCGCTGGGGCAGTTTCTCGGTGCCGTCCATCGCGATCTGAAAGGTCGCGTGGCGCAGATGAGGGTTGGCAAAACGGCCCATCAACGCCGCGGCATAGGCCTCGAGATCGACATCGGGCAGCGGCGGCAGTGTCGCGGCGGCCGCCCCCAGGTGACGATGGACAAGCCGGGCCAGCGCACGATCCGCCATGACATCCGCGACATGGGCATGCCCGGCCATGAACCCGGCATAGGCCAGCATCGAATGTGCACCGTTCAGCATCCGCAGCTTCATCTCTTCATAGGGGCGCACGTCGGATACGAACAGCGCGCCCGCCGCCTCCCAGGCCGGGCGGCCGGTGGGAAAGTGGTCCTCGATCACCCATTGGCAGAAACTCTCTGCCTCGACCGCAGCCTCGTCGAGACAGCCGGTCATCTGGCGCGCCGCGGCGCGCGTGGCCTCGGTGCTGGCCGGGGTGATCCGGTCGACCATGGTGGCGGGAAAGGCCACTTCGGCGGCGATGTGGTCTGCAAGATCGGGCGCGGCATGGCGCGCGAAATCGACCAGAAGCCCGCGGACAAGCGCCCCGTTGTCGGGCAGGTTGTCGCAACACAGCACGGTGAAGGGTGCAACGCCCGCCGCCCGCCGCAGGCCCAGCGCCAGGATCAGCAGGCCCGCAACGCCGATGGGCGCGTCCGGGTGCAGCAGGTCATGCGCGATCGCCTTGTGGCCGCGGTCGATGCCGCCGGTCGAGCGGTCGACCCCATAGCCCTTTTCGGTGACGGTCAGCGAGACGATGCGCGTGGCGGGCGCAGTCAGCGCGTCCATCACCGCCGCCCGGTCCGGCCCAAGGCAGAGCGCACGCGCAATCGCGCCGATCACCCGCGCCCGGCTGCCCTTGGAGTCCCGTTCGATCAGCGTGAAAAGCCCGTTCTGGGGGCCGAGTTGCAGGGTGGGCTTGGGGCTGCGCAGGCTGACGCCCGCGATCCGCCAATCGCCGGCCGCGACGGCCAGCGCGGTATCGGTATAGGGTGCCTGATGCGCCTTGTGGAATGCGCCAAGCCCCAGATGGACGATCCCGACGCCGTGCGCGGACGGCAGATAGCCCGGCCGCGCCACGCCCTTGGGCAACCCGTCAAGCGTGGTCAGCCGCGGGGTCATGCCATCACCCGCGGCGCCAGCGCGGCGATGATGCCGCGCAGTTCCGCCAGCCCCTTGAGCCGCCCGATCGAGGGATAGCCCGGCTGCGCCCGGCGGCCCAGGTCGTCGAGGATGTCCTGCCCGTGGTCGGGCCGGAACGGGATCGACCAGTCGGCGCGGCCCGCCTTGCGGCGCCGCGCCTCTTCGCGCAGGGCCGCCTCGACCAGCGCCACCATGTCGGTATCGCCGCCCAGATGCTCGGCCTCATGGAACGAGCCGCGAATATCGGGGCTTTCGCGTTTCACGTTGCGCAGGTGCAGGAAATGCACCCGCTCGCCCAGCCGCTCCATCATCCCCGGCAGGTCGTTGTCGGGCCGCGCGCCCAGCGAGCCGGAACACAGCGTGATGCCGTTCGCGGGCAGGTCCACGGCGCGGGTCACCGCGCGGAAATCGGCCTCGGTCGACATCACCCGCGGCAGGCCCAGCAGCGGCACCGGCGGGTCGTCGGGGTGACAGCAGAGCCGCAGCCCCAGCCGCTCGGCGGTGGGGGCGACCTCGGCCAGGAAGTCGATCAGATGGGCGCGCAGCCGGTCCGGGCCGATCCCGTCATAGAGCGCCAGTTGCGCCCGCACGTCCTCCAGCGAGAACCGCTCGGCCGCGCCGGGCAGGCCAAAGACCACGTTGCGCGCCAGGTGCGTGCGGCGGTCGTCGTCCATCGCCGCGAACCGCCGCGCGGCCTCGTCCCGCAGCGCCGCGTCATAGTCCTCGGCGGCGCCGGGGCGGGCGAGGATATGCAGGTCGAAGGCCGCGAAATCAGCCAGGTCGAAGCGCATGCAGGTCGCGCCATTGGGCAGCCGCCAGGCGAGGTCCGTGCGCGTCCAGTCGAGCACGGGCATGAAGTTGTAGCAGATCACCTCGATCCCTGCGGCCGCGAGGTTTTCCAGGCTCTGCCGGTAGGCCGCCAGATGCGCGCGCCACGCGCCCGTCTGCCGCTTGATGTCCTCGGACACCGGCAGGCTTTCGACCACGTCCCAGGCCAGCCCGGAGGGCGAGCCGTCGGCCATGACCGCGACTTCGGCCTGCCGCCGGGCGATCTCGTCCGGGGTCCAGACCGCGCCGGTCGGCACATGGTGCAGCGCGGTCACGATGCCTTCGGCACCCGCCTGCGCCACATGGTCGATGGGCACCAGATCCCGCGGTCCGAACCAGCGCCAGGTTTGTCTCATCTCGTTCTCCCAAGCCTCGGCCAACAGCCCCTCTTAGCACGATCAAGGTTTGTCTACTAGTATGGCAGTATGGTAGACCCCCGACGGGAGGGACTCGAATCATGCTTGCCGAGGATGCGCGCGGCTGGGGGCTGGATGCGGCATTGCCGATCACGCCGCAGATCTACCGCCATCTGCGCGAACGGATCATCCGCAGCGATCTGAAACCCGGCAACCGGATCTCCGAAGCCGAAATCGCGCGGGCCTGCGATGTCAGCCGCCAGCCGGTGCGCGAGGCGTTCATCAAGCTGGCCGAACAGGGGTTGCTGGCGATCCTTCCCCAGCGCGGCACCATCGTCAGCCGCATTGCCTATGCCGCGGTGCTGGACGCCCGCTTCCTGCGCGAGGCGATCGAGGCCGATATCGTCGCGATACTCGCCCATACCCCCGACCCAGCCCTGATCGCCGAGTTGCGCGCCCAGATCGCGCGGCAGCGCGAGACCACCGAACCAGCCGGGTTCATGCGCCTTGACGAGGCCTTTCACCGGACGCTGGCCGAGGGCGCGGGCAAGGGCGGCGCGTGGAAACAGGTCGAGGGGCTGAAATCGCAGATGGACCGGGTTCGTTTCCTGTCCTTCGGGCGGTTTCCCATGGCCAAGCTGATCGACCAGCACGCCGCCATCGTCGACGCGATCGCGTCGGGCGACATCCCCCGCGCCAACGCCGCGATGCGTGGCCATCTGCGCGAGATCCTGGGGGACCTGCCCGAGGTGATCGCCGCCAATCCCGAATTCTTCGACCTGCCGGCCGGGCCCCTGCCCCTGCCGATCAACGCACCCATCCAAGGAGGAGTGGAGACATGACGTTCACCTGGAAGACCACCACCCTGGCCGCGTCCGTCGCGGCGCTGCTGGCCCTGCCCGTCCACGCGCAGGACATCACACTGAAACTCGGGCACCTGGCCAACGAGGACAACCCCTGGCACCTCGCCTCGGTGAAGTTCGGAGAGGAACTGGCCGCGCTGACCGGCGGGCGGATCGCCGTCGAGGTGTTCCCGAACGAAAGCCTCGGCAAGGAGATCGACCTGATCAACGGCATGCAGCTTGGCACCGTCGACATGACGATCACCGGCGAGAGCCTGCAGAACTGGGCGCCCATGGCCGCGCTTCTGGCGGTGCCCTACGCCTATCGCTCGATCGAGCACATGGACGAGGTCGCCAGCGGCGAGATCGGCGACAGGATCGAGGCGCAGATCGTCGAAAAGGCCCAGATCCGGCCCGTCGCCTATTTCGCGCGCGGCCCGCGTAACCTGACGTCGAACCGCCCGATCACCTCGCCCGACGACCTGAACGGGCTGAAGATGCGGGTGCCGAACGTGCCGCTCTTCGTCGATGTGTGGAAGGCGCTGGGCGCGAACCCGGGGCCGATGGCGTTCTCCGAGGTGTTCACCTCGCTGCAGAACGGCACCATCGAGGCGCAGGAGAACCCGCTGGCGCTGATCCGCTCGGCCAGTTTCAACGAGGTCCAGAGCCACGTGAACCTGACCGAGCATGTGCGGTCCTGGATCTATCTCGCCATCGCCGAGACGACCTGGGCCAAGCTGTCCGACGAGGACAAGGCCGCGGTGATGGAGGCTGCGGCGCGGGCCCAGGCCTATGAGCGCGGGCTGTTCGAGGAAAGCGTCGC
Source organism: Rhodovulum euryhalinum (assembly GCF_004342445.1). GTDB lineage: Bacteria > Pseudomonadota > Alphaproteobacteria > Rhodobacterales > Rhodobacteraceae > Rhodovulum > Rhodovulum euryhalinum. The sequence goes on along the minus strand of NZ_SLWW01000007.1, from coordinate 214,515 downwards.
CGCCGACCGCGCCTTTCTCGAGGAAAAGGGCATGACCTTCGTCGAGGTCGATGGCGCCGCCTTCCAGGCCAAGGCCAAGGATGCGGTGCTGGCCAACGTCAACGACGAGATCCGGCCGATCGTGGAAGGGCTGTTCGCGCAGTAACCTGCCGGGACAGCCCGGCCCGGCGCCACTCCCGGGGCGCCGGGCCGGCTATGTGACAAGGACACGCCGTGCCAGCCGCCGAACGCCTGATCCTGATCCTGACATGGCTGGCCCGGCTTGGGGCGGGGCTGGCCTTTGCCGTGTTGATCGGCACCGTACTGATCCAGGTCTTGGGCCGCTTCACCGGCATCGCCCCGGTCTGGACCGAGGAACTGACCCGCTATGCGCTTCTCTTCATGGTGGCTTTCGGGGCGGGGCTGGCGTTCCGCAGCGGTGATCTGGTCAATGTCGACGTGATCTGCGAGTCGCTGCCCGGCCGCGCGCCCTGGGTCTTGCGCCTGCTGGCGGCGGCGGTGACCGCGGGGCTTGCGCTTTACCTGCTGCCGCATGCCTGGCGCTATGTCGCCATCGGCAGGATGCAGACCTCGCCTGCGCTGGGGGTGCGGATGGATGCCGTCCACGCCTCGGTCTGGCTGATGCTGGCGCTGCTGGCGGTCTTTGCCGGGCTGCGCGTCGTCGGCATGCTTGCGGGCACCGAAACCGGCAAGCCCGAGAAACCCGAGGAGGAGTAGGCCTTGGATGTCGCTGTCCTCTTCGCGGTCTTCATCGGCGGGCTGGTCGTCGGCATCCCGGTGGCGATCACGCTGGGCGTCTCGTCGCTGGCCTATCTCCTGCTGGCGGGGATCCCGCCGGTGGTGATGCCGCAGAAGATGTATGCCGGGATGGATGTCTTCGTGCTGTTGTCGATCCCGGGTTTCATCCTTGCGGGCAACCTGATGAACCGCGGCGGCATCACCCAGCGCATCATCCGCTTTGCCAATTCGCTGGTCGGCTGGATCCGGGGCGGGCTGGGGCTGACCAACATCGCCGCCTCGATGCTGTTCGGCGGCATCACCGGCACGGCGGTGGCGGACGCGGCCTCAATCGGCGGCGTGATGATCCCCGGCATGAAGAAGGCGGGCTACCCGGCCGATTTCTCGGCTGCCGTGACGGCGGCCTCATCGACCGTGGGGCCGATCATCCCGCCCTCGGTGCCGATGATCATCGTGGGCGCGCTGTCCGGCATCTCGGTCGGGCAGATGTTCCTCGCGGGCGCGGTGCCGGGCATCCTGATGGGGCTGGCGATGATGGTGACGGCCTATGTCATCTCGGTCCGCAAGGGCTTTCCCCGCCAGCCCTGGCAGGGCGGGGGCGAGGTGGCACGGGCCTTCGGCGGCGCGGTCTGGGCGCTGGCGATGACGTTTCTCATCATCTACGGCCTCTTGTCAGGGCTGGCCACGCCGACCGAAACCGCGGTCGTCGCCAGCGTCTATGCCTTCTTCGTCGGTGCCTTCGTCTACCGCGAACTGCCCATCCGCAAGGTGCCGGGCATCGTGGTGGACAGCGCGGTGTCCGCCGCGGGGATCCTTGCGCTGGTGGGGTTCGCCAACGTCTTCGGCTGGATCCTCGTGTCCGAACGCATCCCCCAGGCCATCGCGGACGGGGTGCTGTCGCTGACCGACAACCGGATCCTGGTGATCCTGCTGATCAACCTGCTGCTGCTCTTCGTGGGCATGTTCATGGAAACCATCGCGGCGCTGATCATCCTGTTCGTGCCGCTGCTGTCGCTGGCGCAGGCGGTGGGGATCGACCCGGTCCACTTCGCCACCTTCGCGGTGCTGAACCTGATGATCGGGCTGACCACGCCGCCCGTGGGCGTCTGCCTCTTCGTCTGCGCGGGCATCGCGCGGCTGCCGCTGGCGCCCGTGGTCCGGGCGATCCTGCCCTTCCTGCTGACCAACATCCTGGTGCTGCTGGCGGTGTCCTATGTCCCGCCGCTCGCGACCTGGCTTCCCTCCGTCCTGATCGAATGAGGCATCCGATGGACACCCGCGTCTGCATCCTGCACGGGCAGGGCGATATCCGCATCGAAACCCGGCCCGTCGCCCCGCCCGGCCCCGGCGAGGCGCTGGTCGCCATCGGCGCAGGCGGCATCTGCGGCAGCGACCTGCATTATTTCCAGGACGGCGGTTTCGGCCCGATCCGGGTGCGCGAGCCGATCATCCTGGGCCACGAGGCCGCGGGCACCGTGCTGGAGACCGGCCCCGGCGTCACCGGCCTTGCCCCGGGCACGCGGGTCGCGATCAACCCCAGCCGGCCCTGCGGCCAGTGCGCCTATTGCCGCGAGGGGATGCCGATCCACTGCCTTGAGATGCGGTTCAGCGGCTCGGCCATGCGCTTTCCCCATGTGCAGGGCCTGTTTCGCGACCGGATCGTGGTGGACGCCGCGCAATGCGTACCGGTGGCCGAAGGCACCAGCCTGAGCGAGGCCGCCTGCGCCGAGCCGCTGGCGGTCTGTCTTCACGCACACCACATGGCCGGGCCACTGTCGGGCCTGCGCGTGCTGGTGACCGGCGCGGGGCCCATCGGCGCGCTGGCCGCCGCCGTCGCGGCCGAGGCGGGCGCGGCCGAGGTGGTGGTGACCGATCTGCAGGACCTGCCGCTGGACATCGCCCGGCAGATGGGGGCCACCCGCACCATCAATGTCGCGGCCGAGCCCGGCGCGATGGCGGACTACGCCGCCGACAAGGGACATTTCCACGTGGCCTTCGAATGTTCGGCGGCGGCGCCCGCGCTGGCCTCGGCCATCGCCGCGCTGCGCCCGCGCGGGCGGCTGGTGCAGGTCGGGGTGACCGGCGATCTGCCGATCCCCGTCAATGTCGTCGTCGGCAAGGAGATCACGATCCAGGGTACCCACCGGTTCGATACCGAATTCGCCCAGGCCGTCGCGATGATCGGCGCAGGCCGGATCGACGTCCGCCCCATCGTCACCCGCACCTGCCCGCTGGACGAGGCCGAGGCCGCCTTTCGCCTGGCGAGCGACCGGACCCGGGCGGTCAAGGTGCATCTGGGCTTTGGTAGTGTCTCAGTTTGAATCTTTATGAGTGCGCTTTCTGTATGGACCGCGCCTCTTGGGTTCGGCTGATAGAGCGCATCGACATGCCTTTAACCAGTATGTTCAGGATCATTACGCGCTTATGGGTGGGCAGCTTGTTCATGCTCCTAATATATGAAACTTAGTGCTTACCGTCACGCATTTTGATCAAGATCAGGGAATAACTCCATCTGATCTGACGTCTTGTGCGGCGCAGCCTCAGGGAACGCTCGGTAGAAGCCGCGATCAAATTGCCTCTTATCTTGAGATGCCTCGCCGATCCCGACGACCTGCCAAAGGTGCTGCCGGAAAGCGTTCATGCCGATCTCTTCCGTCAGGTACTGGAAGAACTTGTGACGTCGGCCACCGTTATCGTAGACGACCGGGTTTTTCTCTTCGAGCCTTTCGAGGATAGCCCCATTGCTGTTTGCCAAGGGGTAGTAGACGTACTTGCGGATAAACTTCCCAAAGAACTGAGGATGTCGTGTCGAATCGGGCTTCTGCCGCTTCAGACCATACAGGCGGTAGATCATGTCGAAGAACTTGTCCGGGAACTCTTGCTCCCACTGACGGAACTCCGCCCGAATGAATTTGTCGAAGAGCTTGCGATACTCGTCTTTCGTCTTGTCCTGGTAGCCGGTCGCCTCATCTACGAGCGAAATGATGCCCACTTTAGCGGCGGATCGGATGATGAACTCAGCCTGGACTGCCAAAAATCTCTGCGATGACGCTAACTTACCCTCGTTCCGAGCCTCAATCAGAGCATCGCAAACCTCAATCAGTATCTCGGCCTCGCATCCATATGCCAGATCTCCATTCAATGGCTTAAAATAAATAGGATTTTCGACTGCATCTATGACTTTTTGGCTCAGCGCGGATCTTACCCCCTTCCGTGCCATTGTTCGGGAGAAAATGTTGCCACCCTCAGACTTCATCCCGAGCGCCCGGCCCATGGCTCTCATGCTGATGACGCGCCGACGATCATTGAGTACGTAGACATCGAGGCCCACGTCACCGATTTGCAACACACCATCCGAAACGGCTTCAGCTATGCGACTGGGGTCCTTTACCTTCGCCCAGCGCGACTGAGCCGCCTTGGTGGCGATGAGACTCCGCTCCTCCTTGGAGAGGCGCTTCGCCCTCTCCATTCCACCGCGGCTTTGGCGATCATCCGGCATATATCTGCACCATGCTTGCTACAATGCATGGTTCTATATGCTTGCTGCGTATGGTCTGCAAGCATTTTCGCTAGCGAATCATCATCAGTGCTTGCTGAGCCATAGTTTGGCGGCGGCTTTCCTGGCGATCTCAGCGCGCCGTTCGGGCGTCATACTCGACGCCCGAGCCTTACCGCCCTTGCGACCCATCTCCTGCACCGCCTTGTCCTTGCCATCGTCCTCTGGCGTGTCGGCTTCCTCACCCGTGGCAATCCTGGCGATCTTTACGGCGTTTCCGATCACGTCTGCGAGGCGCTTCTGACCTTTGGGTCCGGTGGGCATGGTGTCTCCTGTATGCGTTGCGCTAAGCTTACATGTGAGGGGCCGCCCCGCACGGTCAAATTTCAAACTGAGACACTACCTGGGCTTTGGCCCCGGCTGACGCCTTGCCGTGCCGGGTGTCTTTCCCCCGCGCGGCCAAGCCGCTATAGGGCGCGCGACCCCTGCCAGCCACGAGGAGCCCGCGCCCATGCCCGACCTGACCCCTGAAAAGGGCGAACCCGTCATCCGCACCATCGCCATGCCCGCCGACACCAACCCCGCGGGTGACATCTTCGGGGGCTGGCTGATGGCGCAGATGGACCTTGCCGCGGGCAACGTGGCCGCGCGGGTGTCGCGCGGTCGGGCGGCTACCATCGCCGTGGACGAGATGGAATTCCACAAGCCCGTGCAGGTCGGGGACGAGGTGACGCTTTATGCCCGGCTTCTGAAGGTGGGGCGCAGTTCCATGCGGATAGAGGTCCGCGCCTGGCACCGCCCGCGCTGCCAGGAATGGACCGAACAGGTCACCCGCGGCGTGTTCACCTTCGTGGCCATCGACGAGAACGGCAAACCCCGGCCTGTGCCGCAGGATGCGGTGCCCAACGACCTGAAGGAACCGGCGAAGGACGCCTGACCGCGCGACCTGATCCTGCGTCCGGGTGCGGCGACCGGAAAACGCCCCGGCGCACCGCGGGCGCAGTCACGACCCCAGAACGAGGCCCCCGATGGACGAACTCGCAAACGGACAGTGCCTGTGTGGGGCCGTGACATTCCAGATCACGGGGCCGTTCGACAGCTTTTTCCTGTGTCACTGCGCGCGCTGCCGCAAGGACAGCGGCTCGGCCCATTCGGCGAACCTGTTTTCTTCCCGGGCGACGATCACCTGGCTGTCGGGTCAGGAAAACACCAGAACCTTCCGGCTTCCCGGCTCACGGCACGTGAAATGCTTTTGCATGCAATGCGGCTCGGCGCTGCCCTTCGCACAGCCGGATGACGGCGGGATCGTCGTGCCGGCGGGGTCCCTCGACAGCCGGGTCGAGATCCGGCCCGACGCGCATATCTGCTTCGCCAGCCGCGCGGAGTGGGACGACGATCTGGCAGCGTTGGACAAGATCGACGGGCTTCCCGGCTGAACGGCCCGCCCCTCAGAACGCGTTGAATGTCAGCGTCGTCAGCGACCGTTCGATGCCGGGAATATCCAGCAGCCGGTCGTTGATATACTTGCCGATATCCTCGCCCTCGGGAATGTACAGCTTCAGCAGCAGGTCGAACTCGCCGCTGGTGGAATACAGCTCGGAATGGATCTCGCGCAGCACGATATCCTCGGCGACGTCATAGGTCTTGCCCGGGCGACAGCGCAGTTGAACGAAGACACAGCTCGACATCTGGGGGCTCCTCTCGGCATCTCGGCCAGACCCTATTGAGGCCGTCCCGCCCCGGCAAGCGGCAAAAGCCGCGCCCGGGGCTGGAAGGGCGCGGGGCCGCGGTGTAAGGGAGGCGCACAGCAGAAGGAGGCGCGCCCATGCGGCAGGCCAGCATCACCCGCAAGACGGCGGAAACCGATATCGCGGTCGAGATCGACCTCGACGGCAGCGGCGCCTATGACATGGCGACCGGCGTGGGGTTCTTCGACCACATGCTGGACCAGCTGGCGCGCCACTCGCTGATCGACATGCGCATCCGCTGTGCGGGCGACACCCATATCGACGACCACCATTCGGTGGAGGACGTGGGCATCGCGCTGGGTCAGGCGCTGGCACAGGCCCTGGGCGACAAGCGCGGCATCCGCCGCTACGGCGCCTGCCTGTTGCCGATGGACGACGCGCTGGTGCGCGCGGCACTCGACCTGTCGGGGCGGCCCTACCTGGTGTGGAACGTCGATTTCCCGACGGCCAAGATCGGCGGGTTCGACACCGAACTGGTGCGCGAATTCTTCCAGGCGCTGTCCACCCATGGCGGCATCACCCTGCATGTCGACGCCCTGCACGGGATCAACAGCCACCACATCGCCGAGGCCGCGTTCAAGGCGGTGGCGCGCGCGCTGCGCGAGGCGGTCGAAACCGACCCGCGCAAGGCCGACGCGATCCCGTCGACCAAGGGGGCGCTGTAAGGGCATGCTGACCGTCATCGTCGATTACGAGTCGGGCAACCTGCACTCGGCCCAGAAGGCGTTCGAACGCGTGGCGCGCGAACAGGGCGCGGGCGAGGTTCTGGTGACCTCCGACCCCGACACCGTGCGCCGCGCCGACCGCGTGGTGCTGCCCGGCGACGGCGCCTTTCCCGCCTGCCGGCGCGAGCTGTTCGACCATCGCGGCCTGTTCGAGGCGATCGAAGAGGTGGTGGTCACCGGGGGGCGCCCCTTCCTCGGCATCTGCATCGGCATGCAGATGATGGCGACCCGCGGGCTGGAATACAGCGAAACGCCGGGCTTCGACTGGATCGGCGGCGAGGTGGTGCGCATCGACCCCGCCGATGGCGCGCTCAAGGTGCCGCATATGGGCTGGAACGACCTCGTGATCGACGCCCCCCACCCGGTGCTCGACGGGGTCACCACCGGCGATCACGCCTATTTCGTCCACTCCTACCAGTTCCGCGTGGCCGACCCTGGCGATCTGCTGGCCCATGTCGATTACGGCGGGCCGGTCACCGCCATCGTCGGGCGCGGCACCATGGTCGGCACCCAATTCCACCCCGAGAAAAGCCAGGCCACCGGCCTTCGGCTGATCGCGAACTTCCTGACCTGGGCGCCCTGAGCACGGGCCACGCGCGGGTTTCCGGCGCTCAGCCTGGCGGAAAGACCTTGCGCGCCAGCAGCACGCGGCTGAGCGCGGTCACGAAGCACAGGACGCCGAAGCCCCAGGCGAGCGGCGCGAACCAGTATGGCCACAGGCAGAGCGCCACGAAAAAGACGATGGTCTCGGTGCCTTCGAGGATCCCGCCGGTGAAGTAGAGCGACTTCACGCCGCGCGCCCGCGTCTCCATCCCCCGCCGCTCGGCCAGAATCGCAAAGCCCAGAAACGTCGCGCCGTTGATGTAGAAGCTGGTCAGCAGGAAGGCCCCCGCCGCACCGTTCGCAGCCGGGTCCAGCACCACGAAGCCCAGCGGCACCGCGCCGTAGAACAGGAAATCGCTGACGATATCGAGATAGCCGCCGAAGTCGGTCTTGCGGGTGGCCCGCGCCACCGCCCCGTCCAGCCCGTCCGCCAGCCGGCTGGCCAGAAGCGGCCCCAGCGCAATCCCCGGCCAGCCCAGCGCGATCAGACAGGCCGCGGCGAGGCCCAGCACCAGCCCCGCCAGCGTCACCGCATCCGCGGTGACCCCGCGCGCCGCCAGCGCGCGGCCCAGTCGGTCGAGCGGCGGGTCGATCAGCCGGCGCATCGCTCCATCAAGCATCCCGGTTCCTCCTCGGACCATAGCTGTCCGCGGAACAGGGCCCAAGGCAAGGGGCATGACGGTGAATTGAGTGAATGGTACCGCCTCCCCGGCTTGAACGGGGGACCTCTGGATCCACAATCCAGCGCTCTAACCAACTGAGCTAAGGCGGCACTGTGCGGGCGATTTAGCGTCCCCCGGCCCGCATTGCAAGCCCCGTTGTCGGCTTGCGCTTGCCAGCGCGGGGGTGACGCGCTAACCCACATCGCCTGACATTTCCGAGGGGGCCGCCATGGGCATCGACAAGGAGAGCGACATCTCCGCCAACCTGCAGATCGGGCCGACAAGCCTGGGCATGGTGCGGCTTTATGTCGAGGGTGACGGGATCGAGCTGCCGCTGGATTTCGACCCGGACGAGGCCGAGGAGATCGCCGACGAACTGCGCGCCGCCGCCGCGAGCGCCCGGGCAATCGGCGCGAAACCGGCGAAGACTCCGCCCCGGCCTAAGGGCTGAGCGCCGGATCCTTCAACGCCTGCAGCCGCAGCGCCGCGTGGCGCGCGAATTTCTGCGTGACAACCTTGCGCCGTGCCCCCGCAAGCCGCGTCTCGGGCGCCTCGCGCAGGATCTCGGCGCCGTAGGCATCCGCCACGATCAGCCCGGTTTCGACGGGCAGGAGGTCCACCGGGAAATCCTGACCCACCGCCCAGAAGAACCGGTCACACCAGCCGAGATAGCCCTGCCACTTGCGGTCCGCGGCGTAATCCGCCCGGCACGACTTGCATTCGACGATCCAGATCTCGCCCTTCGGTCCCAGCGCCATCACGTCCACCCGCAGGCCGCCCGCGGGCACCAGTTCCTCGACACAGGCAAAACCGAGGTCGCGCAAATGCCGGCAGACGCCGCGGGCGATCTGCTGGCCGGGGGTCAGCGCGGGGGACGAAAGGTGGGTCGCGGGTTGCATGGCCTGCATGATGAACAATCCATGAACACCTGGCAAGTCTTGCAGCCGCCCCCGCCCTGCCCTATCTCATCGGTCAGGCGGTTCTGCCCTTCCCGTGACGAGGTCAAATTCCGGTGGCCTTAAGCAAATCCGAGGGAGCTGGCTCTGTCCGGGCCCTGGCCCGGTTACCTGGTGCCCACCTGTATGAACAGGTCCTCGGGAATGAGTTGCCTCTACGGTCGTGGTGGTCCCGCCCCTTTCCCCCGCCGCACCGCCCGGGATGGCCTCAGGGCTGGATGGTCCCGCGCGCGCCGGACGTCACCCCCAACGCATCGGGCAGGCCGACCAGCCACTCGACCAGCACCAGGCAAAGCGCGACAACACCCGGAACCAGCCGCACGCGGGCCGCACCGGGCGGGTTCTGCGCCCAGCGCCTTGCGCGCAAAAGCCAGTGCAGGGTCATCCGGTGAACCGGACCGAACCGATATAGGGCAGGTTGCGGTTGCGCTGGGCAAAGTCGATGCCATAGCCCACCACGAATTCGTCCGGGATCTCGAACCCGACCCAACTGGCCCGAACCTCGATCTCGCGCCGCGACGGCTTGTCCAGAAGGGCGCAGGATTCCAGCCGCCGGGGCTTTTTCGCCTGCAACAGGTGCAGCACATGGGCCAACGTATGCCCGGTATCGACAATGTCCTCGACCACCAGCACGTCGCGCCCCTCGATCTTGCCGCGCAAGTCCTTGAGGATGCGCACCTCTCGCGAGCTTTCCATGCCGCTGCCATAGGACGAGGTCTCGATGAAATCGACCTCGACGGGCAGGCGCAGTTCGCGCACGAGATCGGCGATGAACACGAAGGAACCGCGCAACAGCCCGACCACCACCAGCTTGTCGGTATCGGAAAAATGCCGCGTGATCTCGCCCGCCAGCGCCTCGACGCGCGCCGCGATCGTCTTGGCCGACAGCATCTCGTCTATGACATAGGGTCGCTCACCCATGCCTTCCCCCTTGATTTCGGCCGCTCACTAGCAGAAATGGCAGCCCACTGTCAGCAGACAAACGGGATCATGCCCAGACATTCCGAAAACCGCGAGATGCCCTATACGGCCCGGCAGATGTATAATCTGGTGGCCGACGTGGCGTCGTATCCCGAGTTCCTGCCCTGGACGGCGGCGGCACGCATCCGCCGGCGCACCGATTTCGGCGATCACGAACTGATGGAGGCGGATCTGGTGATCTCGTTCAAGGTGTTCCGCGAACGTTTCGGCAGCCGGGTGACGCTGTGGCCCAGCCTGCACCGGATCGACACCGAATATCTGGACGGGCCGTTCAAGTACCTGAAATCCTACTGGCATTTCGAAGACGTCGCCGAGGGCCGCTGCAAGGTCGAGTTCTTCGTGGATTTCGAGTTCAAGAACCGCGTGCTGCAAGGCGTGATCGGCGCCGTGTTCAACGAGGCGATGCTGCGCATCGTGCGCGCCTTCGAATCCCGCGCCGAGGCGCTTTACGGCACCCCCGCCGCCTGATCCCTGCCCCCTCTTGCCGCCGCCGCCCGCCCGCGGCAGGGTGCGGCGCATCAGGATGGAGGGGGCTATGGAAATCTCCGAACGGCTCGCGGGTTTCGCGGCGGGCGCCGCGCCGGGCGAGGCTGCCCGTGCGATGATGCGGCTTTCGGTAATGGACTGGGCGGCCTGCGCGATCGCGGGCGCGGAGGAACCCGTTTCCCGGATCGTCCGCGCGCTGGTGCTGGAGGAGGCGGGTGCGCCGCAGGCCGCGCTGGTGGGCGATGCAGCCCGCGTGCCCGCCCGCGCGGCGGCGCTGGCCAATGGCGCGGCGGCGCATGCGCTGGACTACGACGACACCCATTTCGCCCATATCGGTCACCCCTCGGTCGCCGTGGTGCCTGCGGCACTGGCGCTGGCGCAGAAGACCGGGGCGGACGGGGCGGCGTTTCTCGATGCCGCGCTGGTGGGCGTCGAGGCGTCCATTCGCGTCGGTGTCTGGCTGGGGCGCGGGCATTACCAGGTGGGGTTCCACCAGACCGGCACGGCGGGGGCCTTTGGTGCGGCGCTGGCCGGCGCGCGGCTTCTGGGGGCGGACGGGGCGCTGGCGCTGGGGATCGTCTCGACACTCGCCTCGGGGCTGAAATCGCAGTTCGGCACCATGGGCAAGCCCTTCAATGCCGGTCACGCCGCCGCCAGCGGGGTGGAGGCGGCGCTGCTCGCCGCGCGGGGCTTCACGTCGAACGCGCAGGGCCTTGAAGGGTTGCAGGGCTTCGGGGAAACCCATGCCGGCGTGGCGGACGAAGGCGCGCTGGACGGGCTTGGCGAACGCTGGCTCTTCGAGACCGTCAGCCACAAGTTCCATGCCTGTTGCCACGGGACCCACGCGATGATCGAGGCGCTGCGCGGCCTGCTGCCGCTTGATGTGGACGCCGTGACGGCGATCCGGGTCGTGACCCATCCGCGCTGGCTGCGCGTCTGCAACCAGCCCGCGCCCGACACCGGGCTAGGCGCCAAGTTCAGCTACCGGCTGATCGCGGCGATGGTGCTGGCCGGGCGCGATACCGCGGCTCTGTCCACGTTCTCGGACGCCGCCTGCGCCGATCCCGCGCTGATCCGCCTGCGCGACCGGGTGCGGGTCGAGGCCGACGAGACGCTGCCCGAGACCGCCGCCCGGGTGATCGTCGAGACCCGGGAGGGCCCCCGGGAGGGCGCGCATGACCTCGATGCGCCGCTGCCGCTGGGCCTGCGGTCGGACAAGCTGCGGGCCAAGGCGGCGAGCCTTCTGGGCCGCGAGACGGCGGCGCGGCTGGAGGCGGTCTGCATGGCAGGCGCCGGTCCCGACCCCGAGGCGCTGGCCAGGCTGCTCTCGCAGGAGGCGGTGGTGCCGGCCTGAGCGCCGGGCGCCTCAGGCCCCGCCCAGCGCACCGATCAACAGGTCCAGCGCTTGATCGCGGCTGGCGGCCCGCACGCGGTCGCGGCCAAGCGCGCCGAACTCAACGGTTTCGGTGGTGACCGCTGCGCCCCGCCGGGCCAGGGCGAAACAGACCCGCCCCTCGGGCTTGTGCTCGGACCCGCCGGGCCCGGCGATGCCGGTCACCGCGACCGCCAGATCGGCCTCGGACCGGGCCAGCGCGCCCGCCGCCATCTCGGCGGCCACCTCTTCAGAGACCGCGCCATGGGCGGCAAGCGTTTCCGTCCGGACGCCCAGAAGCGCCTGCTTGGCGGCGTTCGAATAGGTGACGAAGCCCCGGTCGAACATCTTGGACGACCCGGGAATGTCGGTGATCGCGGCCGACACCATTCCGCCGGTGCAGCTTTCGGCGGTGGCGACCAGCAGCCCGTGGTCACGGGCCAGGGCCACGAGGGTTTGCGCCTTGATGTTCACATCAGCAGGATATGCCAGATCGCCGCCATGGCAAGCACCACCAGCGCCGTGGCAATCCCGGCAAGGACATCGTCCAGCATGACGCCCAGCGCGGTCTTCTGCCGGTCCGCCCAGCCGATCGGCCCGGGTTTCCAGATGTCGAACAGGCGGAAGCCGAGGAACGCCGCGATCCAGCCCGGGTAGAGGTCGAGTATCCCCACCCCGGCGGCGGCGGCACCGAACGAGACCGGCAAAAGCGCGATCCACATGCCCGCCACCTCGTCGATCACGTATTCCGACAGGTCGGGATCGGCGGCCCCGGGCGAAGCCGCGCCGATCGCCCACCAGCCCGCGGCAAGAACCGTCAGTGTCGCCGCCACGGCAAGCCAGGGACCGCCCAGGACGTGCAGCGCCCAGAACAGCGGCAATGCCGCCAGCGATCCCCATGTGCCCGAGGCCGGCCGCAGAAGGCCAACGCCGAACCAGGTGGCGACGAAGCGCGCCGGGCTCAAGGCCGCACCAGTGTCACCGAGGCCAACGCCGCGATGCCTTCCTCGCGGCCGGTAAAGCCAAGTTGCTCGGATGTGGTGGCCTTGACGCTGATCCGGTCGAGATCGATCCCCATCAACCGCGCCATCTCGGCGCGCATCGCGCCCGCCACGGGGCCGATCTTGGGCCGCTCGCAGATCAGCGTGAGATCGGCATTGGCGATCCGGTAGCCGCGTTCGGCAGCGCGCGCCACGGCATGCTTCAGGAAGATCTCGGAGGCCGCGCCCTTCCATTGCGGGTCGGAGGGCGGGAAGTGCTGGCCGATATCGCCATCCGCCAGCGCGCCATAGATCGCGTCGGTCACCGCATGCATGCCGACATCGGCATCCGAATGGCCCTTCAGCGCCTTGTCATGCGGCACCTTCACGCCGCACAGGATCACCCCGTCGCCCTCGCAGAAGGCGTGCACGTCGAAACCGTTGCCGGTGCGAATGTCCATGGTCTTCTCCCGCAAGACCCGCTCGGCGCGGGCAAAATCCTGTCTATGGGTGATCTTGAGGTTGTCCTCATCCCCCTCGACGATGGCCACGTCAAGGCCCGCGGCCAGCGCCACCTCGACATCGTCGGCGGCACCCCCTGGGTGGGCCGCATGCGCCGCCCGGATCGCGTCGAGGTGAAAGCCCTGGGGCGTCTGCGCGCGGAACAGCCCCTCGCGCGGATGGGGGGCCAGAACCCGACCGCCCTCGCCCCGCCAGAGCGCGTCGGTCACCGGCAACGCCGGTGCGGCCCCCGGGCAGGTGTCGAGCGCCGCGATCACCCGGTCAATCAGCGCGGGGGCGACCAGCGGGCGCGCCCCGTCATGGATCAGCACGCGCGTGGTGCCGCGGGGCACCGCCATCAGCCCGGCCTGCACCGAGGCATCCCGGGTCGCGCCCCCGGGCACGGTAACGGCGGCTAGATCGAGCCCGGCCACCGCTTCGGCGAAAAGATCGGCATCGTCGGGATGAAGCACCACGACCAGCCCCGAAACGGCGGGATGCGCGGCAAAGGCCGCGACCGTCCGGCCCAGCACCGCGCGGCCCGCAAGCGGCTGATATTGCTTGGGACGGTCGCCGCCCACCCGGGTACCCCGCCCCGCGGCAACGATGATCGCCGTGACTGTCATGCCCTGCCCCCGAACCGCTTCGCGCCTCTTTAGGCGGGGCTGCGCTGCGGGGCAATGGGGCAAAAGGACGAGGTTGACTGCGTAAATTTTAGGCAATCGCCGTTTCATGCCTCGCGCGTACCGCCCCCCGATTGTATTTCTGCGGGCCGCAAGCTACATCCAAGACAACTGCACAAGGATTAATCACTTGTCCATTCAGGTGGCAGATATCCCGCTGGATCCGCCCGTGCTGCTGGCCCCCATGGCCGGCATCACCGACCTGCCCTTTCGCAGGCTGGTCGCCTCGTTCGGCGCGGGGCTGGTGGTGTCGGAAATGGTGGCGAGCCAGGAGATGGTTCAGGCCCGGCCGGGCGTGCGCGAGCGTGCGGCGCTGGGGCTGGACGACCAGGCGACAGCGGTTCAGCTTGCCGGCCGCGATCCCCGCTGGATGGCCGAGGCCGCGCGGATGGTCGAGGGTCTTGGCGCCCGGATCATCGACATCAACATGGGCTGCCCGGCCAGAAAGGTGACGGGGGGAATGTCGGGCTCGGCGCTGATGCGCGATCCGGACCGGGCGCTGCGGCTGATCGAGGCGGTGGTGGGCGCGGTCCGCGTGCCGGTGACGCTGAAGATGCGGCTGGGCTGGGACGAGGGCATGCTGAACGCCCCCGATCTGGCCGCCCGCGCCGAATCGGCCGGGGTCCGGCTGATCACGATTCATGGCCGCACCCGGTGCCAGTTCTACAGCGGCCGGGCCGACTGGGCGGCGATCCGGGCCGTCAAGCAGGCGGTCGCCGTGCCCGTGATCGCGAATGGCGACATCGTAGACGCCACCAGCGCAGGGGCCGCGCTCGCGGCCTCGGGCGCGGACGGGGTGATGGTGGGGCGCGGCGCGCAGGGGCGGCCCTGGGTCCTGGCACAGATCGCCGCACGCCTGGCGGACCGGCCCCAGCCCGACGCCCCCGTTGGCGGCGCCTTCGCCGGGATGGTCGCGCAGCATTGCGAGGCATCGCTTACCTTCTACGGGCGCGCACTTGGCCTGCGCGTGTTCCGCAAGCATCTGGGTTGGTACATGGACGAGGCGGCCACCGACCCGGGTCTGCGCCGCACCATCCTGACCGAACGCGACCCCGCCCGCGTTCTGGCGCTGCTGCCCGAGGCGCTGGACGGGCACGGCGAAAGGGTGGCGGCATGACGCTTGACCAGGATCCGATCTGGACCGCGCTGCCGATCCCCGCCTTCCTGCTGGATGCCGACGACCGGATCGCCGCGATCAACCCCGCGGCCGAGCTGTTCATGAACGCCACGATCAGGACGCTGCGCGAATCGCCCGTGTTCGACCGGCTGGCGGTCGATGCGCCGCTGGACGAGGCCTTTGCCCGGGTCCGCGCCAATCACGCCGCGCTGTTCATCAACGATGTCGAGGTCAGCCCCGGCACCCGCGCGCCGGTCGAGTGCAACCTGCAGATAGCGCCGATGAACGACCAGGCCGAACACGTTCTGCTGCTGGTCAGCCCGCGCGAGATCGCGGGACGGCTGGGCCGGGCACATTCGGTCAAGACGGCCGCCAAATCGGCGATCGGCATGGCCGAGATGCTGGCCCACGAGATCAAGAACCCGCTCGCGGGCATCACCGGGGCCGCGCAGTTGCTTTCGATGAACCTCAAGAACGGCGACCTGGAACTGACCGACCTGATCGTCGCCGAAAGCCGCCGGATCGTGAAGCTGCTGGACCAGGTCGAGCAGTTCGGCAATCTCAGCCCGCCCAACTGCAAGGCGGTGAACATCCACGACGTGCTCGACCGCGCGCGCAAGTCGGCGCTGGTCAGCTATGCCGCGAGCATGCGGATCGAGGAGGAATACGACCCTTCGCTGCCGCCGACCTGGGCCGATGCCGACCAGTTGATGCAGGTCTTCACCAACCTGATCCGCAATGCCGCCCAGGCCGCCCCGCGGGGCGGCGGCACGATCCGGCTGCACACGTTCTATGACCTGTCGCTGCGCATGCGTCACCCCGACGGCTCGGGCGTGCCGGTGCCCCTGCAGGTCGAGATCATCGACAATGGGCCGGGCCTGCCCCCCGACATCGCCTCGGACGTGTTCGAGCCCTTCGTGTCGGGGCGCGAGAACGGCACCGGGCTGGGCCTGGCGCTGGTGTCCAAGATCATCAACGACCATGGCGGCTGGATCGCGGTCGACTCGGTGCCCGGGCGCACCGTTTTCCGCATCTCGCTGCCGGTCGCCCCCAAACCCCAAGAGGATGACAGCTGATGGACGGAACCGTTCTTGTCGCCGACGATGACCGCACGATCCGCACCGTGCTGACCCAGGCGCTGACGCGGGCGGGCTGCAAGGTGCATGCGACCAGTTCGCTGACCACGCTGATGCGCTGGGTGTCCGAGGGCAAGGGCGACCTGGTGATCTCGGACGTCATCATGCCCGACGGCAACGGGCTGGAGATGCTGCCCAAGATCGGTCAGGAACGCCCCGGCCTGCCGGTGATCGTGATCTCGGCGCAGAACACCATCATGACCGCGATCCAGGCCGCCGAGGCCGAGGCCTATGACTACCTGCCGAAACCTTTCGACCTGCCCGACCTGATGAAACGCGCGGCCCGCGCCCTGGAAACCAAGCGCCGGGTGCGCCCCAGCACCGAGAACGTCTCGCCCCCGGGCGAACAGGACGACCTGCCGCTGGTCGGCCGCACGCCGCAGATGCAGGCGCTGTACCGGCTGGTGGCCCGCGTGATGAACGCCGACCTGCCGGTGCTGATCACCGGCGAATCCGGCACCGGCAAGTCGCTGATCGCCCGCGCGATCCACGACTTTTCCGACCGCCGCTCGCTGCCCTTCGTGATCGCCACCGCCGGCGACCTGGAAGGCGTCGACGGACCCTCGACGCTGGCCGCCCGCGCGCGCGGCGGCTCGATCCTGTTCGACGAGGTGGCCGATCTGACCGAAGAGGCCCAGGCCCGCATCGTGCGCATGCTGGACAGCTTCGGCGACACCGCGCCCCGGGTGATGGCCACCAGCCAGACTGACCTGATGGGCCGGATGGAGGCCGGGCAGTTCCGCCAGGACCTGTTCTACCGCCTGGGCGGCGTCACCGTCGCGGTGCCGTCCCTGCGCGAGCGGGTAGACGACATCCCCCTTCTGGCCGAACACTTCCTTGCACGGTCCGAACGCGACGGCGCGGCGCGGCGGACGATCGCCGCCGATGCGATGGACCTGATCCGTGCCTACAGCTGGCCCGGCAACGTGCGCCAGCTGGAACACACGGTGCGCCGCCTTGTCGTCACCAGCCCCGAAGAGGTCATCACCCGTGCCGAAGTCGAGGCGGTTCTGGGCAACCAGCCCGAGATCGAGCCCCTGGTGGGCGGCGGCGAGGGTGAGAAACTGTCGGCCTCGGTGGCCAAGCATCTGAAACGCTATTTCGATCTGCATGGCGGCGTGCTGCCGCCGCCGGGGCTTTATGCGCGAATTCTGCGCGAGGTTGAAATGCCCCTGATCGAAATCGCCCTAGACGCGACCGGCGGCAACCAGGCAAAATGTGCCGATCTTCTGGGCATCAACCGCAATACCTTGAGGAAAAAGATCACCGACCTTGATATTCGCGTGACTCGCCGCCGCAAGTTGATGTAAATTCGCAACAGCGCGTTGCCTTGAATCCGCAGAATCCAGGCGCGCGCCGGGGAGCGAGGCCGCGCCCAGCGGCGCAACGACACGAGGCAAGCAGTGGCCAGCGCCACGGGCCGGTTGGCTTTTGATCGGCTATTCCACAGACGGCCGTCGCGGCGCGTGCAGAATGCTGCAACGCTGGGTCTTGTCGTTCTGGGGCCGGTCCTGGCGATCGGCACCTTCCTGTTGCTCGGCCCGCTCGACCAGGGCGCGACTTCGCACGGGCTGCGCGCGATCCTGCTGGCCGATCTGGTCTATTCCCTGGTCGTCGCGGCCCTGGTCTTTCGCCAGATCGCGCGCATGGTCGCGGCGCGACGCAGCCATTCCGCGGGCTCGCGGCTGCACCTGCGGCTGACCGGCGTCTTCGCGACGATCGCGCTGGTGCCGACCGTTCTGGTGGCGATCTTCGCGGGGCTCACGATCAATATCGGCCTCGAAGGCTGGTTCTCGGACCGGGTGAGCAACGTGGTCGGCGCCTCGCTGTCGGCCGCCGAGGCCTACGAGGAAGAACACCGCCGCGACCTGGCGGCCGATGCCCAGACGCTGGCGGGCTATCTCAACATCGCGCAGCAGGCGACGTTCTTCCTGCCGGATGGGGAATTGCGGCAGCTTCTGACCCAGGCCCAGGCCAAGGTCCAGCGCGGCCTCAAGGAAGCCTATGTCATCGACGGCGCGGGCGAGATCAAGGCACGCGGCGAACGGTCCTACCTGTTCGACTACGAACAACCCGCCCCGACCGAGATCGACCGCGCCAGCGAGGGCGAGACGGTCATCATCGAGGACTGGGACAACAACGAGTTCCGCGCGCTTGTCGGGCTTGACGCCTATGTCGACCGCTTTCTCTACATCTCGCGCAGCGTGGACGGCGAACTTCTCAGCCTGCTCGACGACACCCAGGCAACCTCGCGCCTTTACCAGCAGCTTGAAAGCGACCGGGGACGCGTGCTGTTCGAATTCGGGCTTCTCTATTTCGGGTTCGCGGTGATCCTGATCCTTGCCGCTGTCTGGCTGGGCCTGTGGTTCGCCGAACGGCTGTCGCGCCCGGTCGGGCGGCTGGCCGGTGCCGCCCAGCGCGTCGGCACGGGCGATCTGGACGTGCATGTGCGCGAGGAAGACGGCGACGACGAGATCGCAATGCTGGGCCGGATGTTCAACCAGATGACCCGCCAGCTCAAGGGCCAGCGCGACGCGCTTCTGGAAAACAACCGCCAGACGGAACGGCGGCGCCGGCTGTTCGACTCGGTGCTTTCGTCGGTGACCGCGGGCGTGATGGGCCTGGATGCCGAGGGGCGGGTCGAGTTCGTGAACCGGTCGGCGCTGATGCTGCTGCAACTGGACGAGGCGCGCGACAACGGGCAGGAGCTGAAGGTCGTGGTGCCGGAATTCGGCGCGCTCTTCGAGCGTCTGCGGTCCGAGCGCCGCGCGACCGCGCAAGACGAGATCCGCCTGATCCGAAGCGGCAAGATGGAGAACCTGCTGGTCCGGATGGCGACGCGGCGCGGCGCGGACGGGCGGCGCGAGGGCTATGTGGTGGCGTTCGACGACGTGACCGATCTGGTGACCGCACAGCGCATGGCCGCCTGGGGCGACGTCGCCCGCCGCATCGCCCACGAGATCAAGAACCCGCTGACCCCGATCCAGTTGTCGGCCGAACGCATCAAGCGCAAGTTCCGCCCGCTTGTCGGTGACCAGGCCGAGACGCTGGACCAGTATACCGACGTGATCGTCCGCCAGACCGGCGATCTGCGCCGGATCGTCGACGAATTCTCGAAGTTCGCGCGCATGCCCGAACCCGAACGCAAACCCGTCGATCTTGCCGCGCTGGTCCGCGACGCGCTGGTGCTGCAGGAAAGCGGCCAGCCGGATGTGCGCTTTGTCGCCGACCTGCCCGAAGGCGCGATGCCGGCCGAGCTTGACCCGACGATGATCAGCCAGGCGCTGACAAACCTTATCAAGAACGCGGGCGAGGCCATTGAAACCCGGCGCGAAAAGGGGGCGCCGGACGGCTTTGCCGCGGAGATCCGGGTGCGCCTGACCCGCGAGGACGGCGCCGGCCTGATCGAGATCGCCGACAACGGGATCGGCCTGCCCGAGGACCGCGCGCGGCTGTTCGAGCCCTATGTCACCACGCGCGACAGCGGCACCGGGCTGGGGCTGCCGATCGTCAAGAAGATCATCGAGGAACATGGCGGCACGCTGGAACTGGTCGACGCCGAGCCCTTCGCGCCGGGCGCGCACCGGGGCGCGATGGCCGTGATCCACCTGCCGGTGGCCAAGGCGGACCGGGCAGACGAACCCGTGATCGACACCACGAAACAAGCGGTATCCGGAGAGTAGGACATGGGCGACATCCTGATCGTCGACGACGAGCGCGACATCCGCGAACTGATCGCGGACATCCTGCAGGACGAGGGCTATACCACGCGGCTGGCCGCGAATTCCGACCAGTGCATGGCCGAGATCAACGCCGAACCGCCCGCGCTGATGATCCTCGACATCTGGCTGAAGGACAGCAACATGGACGGGATCGACATCCTGTCCAGGGTCAAGCGTGACAACCCGGACATCCCCGTGGTCATCATCTCGGGCCACGGCAATATCGAGATCGCGGTCGCCGCCATCAAGCAGGGCGCCTATGACTTCATCGAGAAACCGTTCAACATCGACCAGTTGCTGGTGGTGATCCGCCGCGCGATGGAAGCCTCACGCCTGCGCCGCGAGAACCAGGAATTGCGCCGCAAGGATGTCACGCAGGCCGACATGATCGGGTCGAGCCCGGCCTTCAAGGCGCTGAAATCCCAGCTGGACAAGGTGACGAAATCGAACGGGCGCGTGATGCTGACCGGCGCCCCCGGCGCGGGCAAGGAGGTCGCCGCGCGCTATATCCACGCCCAGTCCACACGGGCAAACGGCCCCTTCGTCGTGGTCAGTTCCGCCTCGATCGAGCCCGAGCGGATGGAAGAGGTGCTGTTCGGCCGGGAAAGCGCGGCCCGCGGGGTCGAGCCGGGCCTGCTGGAACAGGCCCATGGCGGCATCCTCTATTTCGACGAGGTGGCCGACATGCCGCTTGGCACCCAGTCCAAGATCCTGCGCGTGCTGGTCGACCAGCAGTTCCAGCGCGCCGGCGGCACCGACAAGGTGCGGGTCGACATCCGCGTGATCTCGTCGACCACCCGCAACCTGCATGCCGCGATCGCTGCCGGCACATTCCGTGAGGAACTCTATCACCGGCTCAACGTGGTGCCGATCGGGGTGCCCGCACTGGACGAGCGCCGCGAGGACATTCCCGAGCTTGCCCGCCACTTCATCCAGGGATTCAACCGGGTTCAGGGCCTGCCGCTCAGGGCGCTGTCCGACGAGGCAGAGGCGCTGTTGCAGACCATGTCCTGGCCCGGAAACGTGCGGCAGTTGCGCAACGTGATCGAGCGGGTGCTGATCCTTGGCGAGGGAACCGACCAGATCACCGCAGCCGAATTGCCGGTGCCCTCGGAAAGCGTGGCCGACGAGGGGCGCATGGTCCTGTCGGCCGGGCTGGCCACCCTGCCCTTGCGCGAGGCGCGCGAGCTGTTCGAGCGCGAATACCTTCTGACCCAGATCAACCGCTTTGGCGGCAACATCTCGCGGACCGCGAATTTCGTCGGCATGGAGCGCTCGGCGCTGCACCGCAAGCTGAAATCGCTGGGCGTCGTCACCTCGGCCAAGACCGGCGCGCGGATCGCCCATTTCGAGGACGAAGAGGAAGAGTTCGGAACCGCCGCCGATTGACCGGCCCGCGGGCATCTGCGATGCATCGGGCGTGTTCCCCCAGTCGGATGGCGTGAATGAAGGTCATCATCTGCGGCGCGGGCCAGGTCGGCTGGCAGATCGCCCGCCACCTCTCGGGCGAAAAGAACGACGTCACCATCGTCGACCTGAACAGCGACCTGATCCGGCGGGCGACCGATGCGATGGACGTCCAGGGGATTACCGGGCACGCCTCCTATCCCGACATCCTGGAACGGGCAGGCGCGCGGGACGCCGACATGATCATCGCCGCGACCCAGTCCGACGAAGTGAACATGGTCACCTGCCAGGTGGCTCATTCGATCTTTGCCATTCCGCGCAAGATCGCGCGGCTGAGGTCACAATCCTACCTGACCGCGATCTATTCCGACCTCTACCGCCGCGATCACATGCCGATCGACGTGGTGATCAGCCCCGAACGCGAAGTGGCCGAGGCGGCGCTGCAACGGATCGCGGCCCCCGCCGCCTTCGACACGGAAAGCTTTCTCGGCGGGCAGGCACAGCTTCTGGGCATCACGCTGGAAGACGACTGCCCGGTGGTGAACACGCCCTTGCGCCAGCTGACCGACCTGTTCTCGACGCTGCGGGCCGTCGTGGTGGGCGTGCGGCGCGAGGGCACGCTGTTCGCGCCCGATCCGAACGACCAGCTTTTCCCCGAGGATCAGATCTATGTCTTTTCCCATATCGAGGATGTGAACCGGACGCTGGACATCTTCGGCAAGTCCACGAAAAAGCAGGAGCGGGTGGTGATCATCGGCGGCGGGAATGTCGGGCTCGCCGTGGCACAGTCGCTGGAAAAGCGCGAGGACCGCATCCGCGCCAAGGTGATCGAAAAGGACCGCGCCCGCGCCGAGACCGCAGCCGACGCGCTGGAACGGACGATCGTGCTGCATGGCGACGGGCTGGACGTCAGCCTGCTGGAAGAGGCGAATATCGAGCGCGCCGACGCGGTTCTGGCGGTCACCGACGACGACAAGACCAACCTGCTGGCGGCCGTCAGGGCCAAGCTGGCGGGCTGCCCGATGGCAATCGTTCTGGTCAACGACCCCTCGCTGGTGCCGCTGATGGGCCCGCTCGACATCGACGCCTATATCAACCCGCGGGCCACCACCGTCAGTTCGATCCTGCGCCATATCCGCCACGGCCGGGTGCGCGGCGTCTATTCGATCGGCGATGCCGAGGCAGAGGTGCTTGAGGCGCAGGTGCTGTCGACCTCGCCGATGGCGGGCAAGCGGGTACAGGACATCGACTTCCCGGAAGGCGCACTGATCGGCGGCGTGATGAAGGGCGGCAAGGTGATCCGTCCAAAGGGAGACACCCGCATCGAGGAGGGCGACGTGGTCGCGATCTTCGCGCTGGCCGCGGACGTCCGGGAAGTGGAGCGCCTGTTGCAGGTCTCCATCGACTTCTTCTGAGGCCATGCACCGGCTTTATGATCTTCCGCTTCTGGTGATCCTGATGGGGATCGGGGCATTGGCAATGTTCCTGCCCGTGGGCGTGGCCCTGGCCGAACGCGACTGGCTGACCGCGCGCAGCTTCATCTATTCGGGGCTGCTGTTCAGCGTGCTGGCCGCGCTGATCGGGCTGGCCACGATCGAGAACCGGGTCGAGAACCAGGCTCGCAGCCACCTGCTGTCGATGCTCGGCTTCTATACGCTGATGCCGGTGATGCTGGCCGTGCCCTTCGTCGAGTCAGTGCCGGGGGCGACCTATCTGGACGGCTATTTCGAGATGGTCTCGAGCCTGACGACCACGGGTGCCACGCTTTATGAACCGGTCTGGCTGTCCTCGGGGGTGCATCTGTGGCGCGCCTTGGTGGGATGGCTTGGCGGGTTCTTCCTCTGGGTCACGGCGATTTCGATCCTCGCGCCGATGAATCTGGGCGGGTTCGAGGTGACCGCGGGTGCCGGCGGCATCGGCCGGGCGCAAGGCAGGGGCGCGGTGTCCAGCCAGGCCGCGGATCCGCGCGGGCGGCTGGTCCGGTTCGCCCGGCGGCTGGCACCCATCTATATCGGCCTCACCGCCAGCCTTTGGGTGCTGATGCTGGTGGCGGGCGAGGGACCGCTGGTGGCGGCCTGCCACGCGATGTCGGTGCTGTCTACCTCGGGCATCTCGCCGGTGGGCGGCGTGCCGGGCGGGCAGAGCGGCATCGTGGGCGAGATCTTCCTCTGGGGCTTTTTCCTCTTCGCCTTTACCCGGCAGACCTTCATGTTCGACTTCCGTGCCGAAAGCTGGCGGTCGCTGAAGAACGACATGGAACTGCGAATGGGCGTGGTGATCGCCTGGGCGGTGACTCTGTTCCTGTTCGCGCGGCACTGGCTGGGGGCCTACGAGTTGCAGGCCGACGAGAACAGCGTCGCGGCGCTGCGCGCGCTCTGGGGGGCGGTCTTCACGGTGACTTCGTTTCTGACCACCACGGGCTTCGTGTCGACCGACTGGGCCGAGGCGCAAAGCTGGTCGGGGCTGGCCACGCCGGGTCTGATCCTGGTCGGGCTGGCGATCTTCGGCGGCGGGGTCGCGACGACCGCGGGGGGCGTGAAACTCCTGCGCATCTACGCGCTTTACAAGCATGGGGTGCGCGAGATGGAAAAGCTTGTCCACCCCTCGTCGGTGGGCGGCGCGGGTGCGTTCGCGCGGCGCATCCGACGGCAGGGTGCACAGATCGCCTTTGTCTTCTTCATGCTCTTCGCGCTGTCGGTCACCGTGACGATGGTGGCGCTTGGCGCCGCGGGAATCGATTTCGAGGCGGCGATGGTGCTGAGCGTCGCGGCGCTGACCACGACCGGCCCCCTGGCCACCGTCACGACCGAACCGGCGCTGTCCTATGCCGCGCTCGGCGACGGCGCGCGCATGGTGCTGGCTGCGGCGATGGTGGTCGGGCGGCTCGAAACGCTGGCAATCATTGCGCTGCTGAACCCGGAATTCTGGCGCGGCTGAGACGCACGCGCGAAATTTCGGATCGCATACCCGTCATGGGGGGTGGAAAGTCTTTAAACCTCGCGACATACTCGGCGCGAGGGAACGATGGCTGTCCGCCACGGGGCAGGTCCAGACAACAAGGGCAAGAAACGCATGGCTGCCGACAAGCAGAATTTGCAGGACGCATTCCTTAACCATGTTCGCAAGACCAAGGTGCCGGTCACGATCTTCCTGATCAACGGTGTCAAGTTGCAGGGTGTTATCACCTGGTTCGACAATTTCTGCGTGCTGCTGCGCCGCGACGGGCAGTCGCAGCTGGTCTACAAGCATGCGATCTCGACGATCATGCCATCCCAACCGATCAGCCTGTACGAAGGCGAGGATTGAGCCCTTCCGAGATCCTCGAGCACGGACGCCAGGCAACCCGCGCCTGGGTTCTGCATCCCGACATCACCAGCGACCGAACCCGCCGTGACCCGGGCCCGGCCCTGCAAGAGGCGGTTGCACTGGCTGCCGCCCTGCCCGGCCTGGAGGTCGTCGGGTCAGAGGTGGTGCCGCTGCCCAAGGCCCGCGCGGGGTTTCTGTTCGGCACGGGCAAGATCGCGGAACTGGGCACCCGGCTGAACGAGGCCGAGGTCGAACTGGTGCTGATCGACGGGCCGGTGACGCCCGTGCAGCAGCGCAACCTCGAGAAGGAATGGAAGGTCAAGATCCTTGACCGGACCGGCCTGATCCTTGAGATCTTCGCCGACCGCGCCCGCACGCGCGAAGGCGTGATGCAGGTGGAACTGGCCGCGCTCAGCTACCAGCGCACACGGCTCGTCCGTGCCTGGACCCACCTGGAACGCCAGCGCGGCGGCCTTGGCTTCGTCGGCGGCCCCGGCGAGACCCAGATCGAGGCCGACCGCCGCGCCATCGACGAGGCGGTGATCCGGCTCAAGCGGCAATTGTCCAAGGTGGTCAGGACCCGTGACCTGCACCGCGCCGCCCGGCGCAAGGTGCCGTTCCCGGTGGTGGCGCTGGTGGGCTATACCAATGCCGGCAAGTCGACGCTGTTCAACCGCCTGACCGGGGCCGAGGTCCTGGCCAAGGACATGCTGTTTGCCACCCTTGACCCGACGATGCGGGCCGTCACCCTGCCCACCGGGTTGAAGGTGATCCTGTCGGACACGGTGGGCTTCATCTCGGATCTTCCCACCCAACTGGTCGCCGCCTTCCGGGCAACGCTTGAAGAGGTGCTGGAGGCCGACCTGATCCTGCACGTGCGCGACATCGCCCATACCGACACCGAGGCGCAGGCCGAAGATGTGCGCGCGATCCTAACCGATCTGGGGGTGGCCGAGGACACTCCGCAGATCGAGGTCTGGAACAAGACCGACCTGCTTGATCCCGACCGGCGCGACGCGCTTGTGGCGGCCGCGACGCGGCACGAGGGCGTCCGGGCGATCTCGGCCTGGACCGGCGAGGGGATCGGGGCGTTGCTTGAGGCGGTGACGGCGACGCTGGACGAGGCCCGGACGCGACGCGAACTGCATCTGGGATTCGGCGACGGCAAGCGCCGGGCCTGGCTTTTCGCCGAGGGCGTGGTCGAGGCGGAACGGCAGGACGATGACGGCCATGCGCTGACCGTCAACTGGACCGCCCGCCAGGAACAGCGGTTCCGCGCGCTGCCAGAGGACTAGACCCTGCCGGATGAAAAAATGGCGGCCCGAAGGCCGCCAGTTTGTGCATCATCCCGAACGAAGGAGTCTTGATCGTCAGCGCGGGGGGTGGCGTCGGTCACTTACCGGCACCGGGATCGGAACCAGCACCTCGGCCAGCCCGCGTACGCGCTCCGGCTGGCGCCGGCCGCGCGAACCGTCATCCTCGTCGCGAGCCATGGACATCACCGCGATGCCGAACTGCACGCCCGAGAAGACGATACCGTTGAACATGAAGAGCAACGCCGCCGCCAGCCATCCGCCCGAAACATGCGTGACCAGATGCCAGAGGTTGGCGACATTGAAGAACATGAGCATGGAAACGAAGGCGGCCGAAAGGACAAAGCCGATCATCGTATGCCGAATGTAGAGGCTCACGAGTTTGGGCATGGATCGTCTCCGTTGCTTGCCTCTATTACGTAGACATTTGCAGATCGATTCCAAGAAAAAACTTGGGGCCGCCCTTCAGATCGGCTCTGGCCGGGATCCTTGGTTCACCCCATTCTGCGGCCAACGGAATTAACGAAAGCTTACCGAGATGCTCGCGTTGCACGTCTTCGCCCCGGAAATGGGCATGATCAGCCCCAGCCCGTTCTCGGTGAAAGCCCTTCTGTTGCTGGAGTTGAGCGGTATGCCCTTCACCCGCGTCCCGGGTGACCCGCGCAAGGCGCCCAGGGGCAAGCTGCCAGTGCTGGTGGACAACGGGCAGGCCATCCCCGATTCGGAGGCCATCCGCGCGCATCTCGCCCGGGCCCACGGTTTCGACGCGGATGCGCACCTGACCACCCGCCAGAGGGCCGAGGCGGCGGCGATCCGGGCGCTGGTCGAAGAGCATCTCTACTGGGTGCTGGTCCATTCCCGCTGGATCGAACGGCCTGCCGAAACGCGCGCCGCCTTCTTCGGGCGGCTTCCTGCCCCCTTGCGCCGCCCGGTCTTTGCGCTGGTCCGCCGTCAGGTCGACCGCGCGCTGCAGGGCCAGGGCACCGGTCGCCATGCGCCCGGGGAAATCCATGCGATGGGGGCCGAGGGGCTTGCCGCGCTCGCCACGCTGCTGGGCGACGGGCCATACCTGTTCGGCGACCGGCCGTCGAGCATCGACACGGTGATCTTCGGTTTCCTCGAGAACGTTCTCGCCGCCACGCTCGACACTCCCCTCAGGGCCGCGGCGGCCGCGCATCCGGGGCTTGTCGCCTATCACCGCCGCCTGCGGACGGGGATCGCGGCGCCGCTGCTGCCCTGAGCGGGCTCAGAACGCCTCGGGCTTGGCCTCGCGCGCCATGTGGTCGAGCACGGCGTTGACGAATTTCGGCTCGCGTCCCTCTGGAAAGAACGCCTTGGCCACGTCAACGTATTCGTTGATGACCACCTTTGGCGGCGTCTTGCTGTCGACCAGTTCCGCCCCAGCCGCGCGGAACAGCGCCCTCAGCGTCGGGTCGATCCGGGCGATCGGCCATTTCGCCACCAGCGCGCGGTCGGTCATCTGGTCGATCCTGGCCTGCAAGTTCACGGCGGTTTCCAGCGTGGCGCGGAACAGATCGACATCGCCCTCGGCCAGTTCCTCGCCCTCTTCATAGCTCGCGCCGAAGCGCCAGGTCTCGAACTCGCGGCGCACGGCGTCCACGGTCTGGCCCGACTGCTCCATCTGGAACAGCGCCTGCACGGCGTAAAGCCGCGCGGCCGATTTCATCTGGCGGCGGTCTGCGGCGCTGGTCATGCGCGATCCGCCCCCTCGGCGATCTGGAAACCGCCGCCGGGCCGGAAGCCGACGCCCCTGGTCTCGCCGCCCCACTTGCGGGCCAGCGCGATCAGGTGCAGCGCCGCGGCCGCCGCGCCACCACCCTTGTCGCCGTCCTGCGGATCGGCACGCACGACTGCCTGTTCGTGCGCCTCGACCGTCAGGATGCCATTGCCGATCAAAGCCCCCTGAAGCCCCAGCAGCAGCAACCCGCGCGAGCTGTCGTTGCACACCGTCTCGTAATGGGTGGTCTCGCCCCGGATCACGCAGCCCAGCGCCACGTAGCCGTCGAAGTTCGACATCCGGTGCGCCAGAGCGATCGCCGGCGGCAGCTCCAGCGCGCCGGGCACCTCGATCGTCTCGTGGGTGGCCCCGGCCCGGTCGATCGTCGCGCGCGCGCCCGCGATCAGCATCTCGGCGATGTCCCGATAGAACGGCGCCACCGCGATCAGAAGTTTCACCGGCCGCTCGAAGGCCGGCAGCGGCAGGATGTGGTGCGGGTCCTGGTCGGCCATGGCTCAGCCCTTTCGTTCGATCTTGCGGGTGCCCTCGATCGACAGCCCGTATCCCTCGAGCCCGACGACCTTGGGCACCGGGGAATTGGTCAGCAGGATCAGCCGGTGCAAGCCGAGCGCGGCAAGGATCTGCGCGCCAAGGCCATATTGCCGCAAGGTCTGGGGCGAAGCGGCGCCATCCAGCGCCAGCTTCATCGTGGTGTCGCGCAGCAGCACCACGACCCCCCGGCCCTCGTCGGCGATGATCTCCATCGCGCGGCCGATTTCCCCGGCTGCGTGCGGCCCCAGGCCAAGCACGTCCTGCAACGGGTCAAGCGCGTGCATCCGGACCAGCACCGGTTCGGGGGCCGAGATGTCGCCCTTGGTCAGCACGATATGCTCGGCGCCCTGGGTCTCGTCGGTGAAGACGCGCATCATCCAGTCGCCGCCGAAGGCCGAACTGACATGGCGCACAGCGCGTTCGTTCACCAGGTTGTCGTGGCGGCGGCGATAGGCGATCAGGTCGGAAATTGTGCCGATCCGCAGGTTCTGGCGCTGGGCAAAGGCCACCAGATCGGGCAGCCGCGCCATGGACCCGTCCTCGTTCATGATCTCGCAGATCACGCCCGAGGGGTTGAGCCCGGCCAGCCGCGCGACGTCGACCGCGGCCTCGGTATGGCCGGCGCGCACCAGCACGCCGCCATCGCGGGCGCGCAGCGGGAAGATGTGGCCCGGCGTCGCGATATCGGCCGCCGTCTTGCCGGCGTCGATGGCCACCGCGACGGTGCGGGCGCGGTCATGGGCGGAAATGCCGGTGGTCACCCCCTCGCGCGCCTCGATCGAGATGGTGAACGCGGTTTCGTGGCGGCTGGAATTGTACGACGCCATCAGCGGCAGGCCCAGCGCGTCAACCCGCTGGCCGGTCAGCGCGAGGCAGATCAGCCCGCGCCCGTGCATCGCCATGAAGTTGATCGCCTCGGGTGTGGCCATCTGGGCGGGGATCACCAGATCGCCCTCGTTCTCGCGGTCCTCGTGGTCGACCAGGATGAACATGCGCCCGTTGCGCGCGTCCTCGATGATCTCTTCGATCGACGAGATCGCGTCGCGGAAGCTTTCCTGATCTGAAAAGGAAGGTGCGCTGCCCATGGCCTGCCCTTGCGGTTGGTTCGACGCGAGGCAGATAGACCATCTGGCGGCGGGGTGCCAGAGCGGATGCACCCGCAAGGCACGCGGTTGCCCAGGTCAGGGCAATGCCCGGCCCTATGGCCCGCGTTGGCGCCCCCCGGTCAGCCCGGGAATTCGTTCAGCCGGGCAACATAGCGCGCCAGCGTGTCGATCTCTAGGTTCACCCGGTCGCCCACCTGCGCCAGTCCCCAGGTGGTGGCCTCCTTGGTGTGGGGAATGAAGTTGACGCCGAAACCGGCGCCCTCGACCTCGTTCACCGTCAGCGACGTGCCGTTCAGCGCCACCGATCCCTTGGGCGCGATGAACCGGGCCAGCGCGTCCGGGGCGCGGAAGGTGATGCGGGTGCTGTCACCCTCGTCGGCCATGGCCACGATCTCGGCCAGCCCGTCCACATGGCCCGACACGATATGCCCGCCAAGTTCGTCGCCCACCTTGAGGGCGCGTTCCAGGTTGATCCGCGTCCCCTCGGCCCAGCCGCCGAGATTGGTCTTTGACAGCGTCTCGGCAGAGATCGAGACGGCGAACCAGCCGCCCTGCGCGTCGCGGCCACGGTCGGTCACCGTCAGGCAGACCCCGTCGCAGGCGATCGAGGCGCCGATCTCGATCGTCTCGGGGGCGTAGCCGCAACCGATCCGGGCGGCCAGGTCGCCCCGTTTCTCCAGCGCACGCACGGTGCCGATGTCGGTGATGATGCCGGTGAACATGCGCAGGGCTCCTCTGCAATTCCGCGCCTGACCTAGCGGCTGGTCGGACGCAGGGCAAGCGCGGGGACCACGCAGCGGTTTTCCGCTTTCGCCGCTGCCTTAAAAATGGCCCAATGCGCGCCATGGCGACACGCTTTGGCAGCGACAGGCGGTTTCTCCTGCTCCAGGGGCCGCACGGGCCGTTCTTCGACCGGCTGGGCCGCGGCCTTCGGGCGGCGGGCGCCCAGGTCTGGCGCGCCGGGTTCAACCGGGGCGACCGGGCGTTCTGGCCGGACGGCGCGCACTTTGTCCCCGTCACCTGCCCGCCCGGCGACTGGCCGGGCACCTGCGCCGGGCTGCTCGACCGCCTCGCGATCACCGATATCGTACTTTACGGCGACACCCGGCCGCTGCATGCCCAGGCCATTGCCGCCGCCCGCGACCGGGGCATCCGGGTCCACATCTTCGAAGAGGGCTATCTGCGCCCCTACTGGGTGACCTATGAACGCGACGGTGCGAATGGCCATTCGCGGCTGATGGATCTGTCGATTCCCGAAATCGCGGCCCGGTTGCGCGGCGAGGGGCCGCCCGCCGCCGAGGCGCCCGCCCATTGGGGCGACATGCGCGAACACATCTTCTACGGCGCGCTCTACCATGGGCTCGTGATGGCACCCTCGCGGCGGTTCCGCCATTTCCAGCCGCATCGCGGGCTGCCCGTGCGGGCCGAGTTCGCGCTTTACCTTCGCCGTCTCGCGCTGTTGCCTGCCCATGCCGCGGCCCGGTTCGCGGCGACGCGGGCGATCCGCCGGGGCGGATTTCCCTATCACCTGGTGCTGCTGCAACTTGCCCATGATGCAAGCCTGCGCCACCATGGCCCCTTCGCCACGCAAGAGGAATTCCTCGCTCTCTGCATCGAAGGTTTCGCCGCCGGCGCACCCGCCCATCACCACCTCGTCTTCAAGGCGCACCCTCTCGAAGACGGGCGCAGCCCCCTGCCCCGGACGATCCGCCGCCTTGCCAGGGCGCAGGGTCTGGCCGCACGTGTCCACTACGTTCCGGGGGGCAAGCTTGCGCCTCTGCTCGACGGGGCGAGAACGGCGGTCACGGTCAATTCCACCGCGGGCCAGCAGGCGCTGTGGCGGGGGGTGCCGCTCAGGGCCTTCGGGCGGGCGGTCTATGGCAAGCCCGAGCTTGTATCGGACCAGCCGCTGCCCGAATTCTTCGCCTCGCCCCACCGCCCGGATCCGGCGGCCTACCGCATTTTTCGCCGGTTCCTGCTGGAAACCAGCCAGGTTCCTGGGGGATTCTATTCGCGACGCGGGCGCGATCAGCTGATGCGGCAGGTGGTGGACATGATGTTGGCCCCGGCCGCCCCTTACGAGATCACACCACTCCCGGCCGCGGCGGCAGCGCAACACCTGCGCCTCGCCGTTTAGGACGCGCATGCGCGAGGCTGGCCAGACGAACTGCGACTCGCTACGCTCAACGGCAAAATATCGAGACGGCTCCAAGCCGTCCGAGACGAACCTGAGGCAGTTTCAAGCAAGAACAAGGACGCCGAGCAGTGAATATCATGCATTCCCGAGGGGCGAGGGCCTTGGCCCTCCTTGCCCTCGTGGCGACCGTGAGCGCCTGCGGCCTGCCGCGCTCCGGCCCCAACAAGCGAGAGATCTTCCAGGGCTCGGTCCAGAAACAGGGCGACGCCTTTGTGGTGAAGGTGAACGACCGGGTGACAAGGGCGACATCGGTCGTTCCCGCGATCGGCTTTCCGTCCGATTTCCGCGGTGCGGGGCTGGTCACCGCGGACATCATCCAGCCCGGCGATGTCCTTGGGCTGACGATCTACGAGAACGTCGATGACGGCCTTCTGGCACAGGCCGGCGGCAACGCCTCGGCGCTGAGCGAGGTGCAGGTCGACGACGCGGGTTTCATCTTCATCCCCTATGCGGGCCGGATTCGCGCCGCGGGCAACACCCCCGAGCGGCTGCGCCAGATCATCACCGAAAAGCTCGACGCGCAGACCCCGGATCCGCAGGTGATCGTGCGGCGGCTTGCCGGCGACGGGTCGACGGTTTCGGTCGTCGGCGGCGTCGCGGGCCAGGGCGTCTATCCGATCCAACGCCCGAACCGGACGCTGACGGGCATGCTTGCGACCGCGGGCGGCATCGCGATTCCCCCCGAGGTCGCACGCATCACGCTGCTGCGCGGTCACCAGAGGGGCGAGGTCTGGTTCCAGGATCTTTACGACCACCCCGAGATCGACATCGCGCTGAGGAATGGCGACCGAATTCTCGTGGAACGCGACACAAGGGCCTTCACCGCACTTGGCGCGATGGGGGCGCAGCGACGGATGCCCTTCGAGACGCAAAGCCTGTCGGCGATCGAGGCGATCGCCCAGGTGGGCGGACTGAGCAGCAACCTCGCGGACCCCAAGGGCGTCTTCGTGATGCGCAATGAATCCGAGGAAGTCGCCCGTTCGGTGATGGGCCGCGACGATCTGCTTGGCGCGCAGCGCATGGTCTACGTGCTTGACCTGACCGAACCGAACGGCATGTTCCTTGCCCGCGATTTCGCGATCCGCGACGGGGATACGGTCTACGTGACCGAGGCGCCCTTCGTGCAGTGGCAGAAGACGCTCAGCGCGATCACCGGCACGGCGGGCACCGCCAACTCGCTGGCCAACGTCGCGGACGGCAACAACTGACCCGGACGATGGCCCCGGAAAGGCACGGAACCGCCGCCGGGGGGGAAACCTCCCGGCGGCTTTTCATCTACAACAGCGGATTCCTGACGCAGACCCGGATCCGGCGGATTCTTGCGCTGGCGGGCTACAGCATCCATCTGGGCCTGCCGGGGCCGGAGGATCTCGTGGCGGTCTGGGGCGCGCGGCCGACCGCCGGGCGGGGCTTGCGCGTGGCCGCGGCGCGGGGAGCGGGTCTTCTCAGGGTGGAGGATGCGTTCCTGCGTTCGGTCCTGCCCGGACGGGCGCAGGGGGCAGGCGCCCCCCTCGGGCTACTGCTGGACCGGCGCGGCGTGCATTTCGATTCCGCGGCACCGTCCGATCTCGAACACATGCTTGCCACGCATCCGCTTGACGACACGGCCTTGCTGACCCGGGCTCGGGCGGCAATCGGGCGGCTGCGGATGGGCCACCTGACGAAATACACCGGGGTCGACCCGGACCTGCCGGTGCCAGAGCCGGGCTATGCGCTGGTGATCGACCAGACGCTTGGCGACGCCTCGGTGACGGCCAGCGGGGCGGATGCCGCCACCTTCCGCGAGATGCTGGCAGTGGCGCAGATCGAGAACCCTGGCACGCCGGTCATCGTCAAGACCCATCCCGAGACGGCGGCGGCGCTGCGCCCGGGCCATTTCACCCCCGATCAGGCGGGAGGCCGCGTCCGTTTCCTGGCCGATCTGGTGTCGCCATGGGCATTGCTGGAGGGTGCGGTCGCGGTCTATACCGTCTCGTCGCAGATGGGGTTCGAGGCGATCCTTGCGGGCCATCGCCCCCGCGTCTTCGGCCAGCCCTTCTATGCGGGATGGGGGCTGACGGAGGACGAGCGCCCCGTCGCCCGCCGCGAACGACGGCTGACCCGCGCGCAACTCGCCGCCGCCGCGCTCATCCTCGCGCCAACCTGGTACGACCCCTTCCGCGACCGGCTGTGCGACTTCGAGGACGCGCTCGCCGCGCTGGAGGCCGAGACGCGGGCCTGGCGCGAGGACCGGCGGGGCTGGGTCGCGGGCGGCATGCGGGCGTGGAAGCGCGGCACGGTGCAACGCTTTTTCGGCGGGGTCC
Organism: Rhodovulum euryhalinum; assembly: GCF_004342445.1. Classification (GTDB taxonomy): domain Bacteria; phylum Pseudomonadota; class Alphaproteobacteria; order Rhodobacterales; family Rhodobacteraceae; genus Rhodovulum; species Rhodovulum euryhalinum. The sequence goes on along the minus strand of NZ_SLWW01000007.1, from coordinate 180,687 downwards.
GCGCGGTGCGTTTCGCCCCCGATGCGACATCGGCAGAAAAGCGGGCCAAGGCTGCGGGACGCAGGCCAATGGTCTGGGCGACGCAGGCCACGGACGCACGCCCGGGCACGGTGCGGGTCGAAGACGGGTTCCTGCGCTCGCGGGGTCTCGGCGCGGCGCTGGTGCCGCCCCTGTCGCTGGTGCTGGACGATCTCGGCATCCATTACGACCCGACGCGCGAAAGCCGGCTGGAACGGCTGGTGGCGGCCGCCTGCACCCTCGACCCGGTGGCGCGGGCCCGGTCCGAGCGGCTGATCGCGACACTGACCCGCAGCGGTGTCACGAAATACAACCTCGGCGGGGCATCCCTGCCCGCCCTGCCGCCCGGGCGCCGCATCCTGGTGGCTGGACAGGTCGAGGACGATGCCTCGGTGCGCCTCGGCTGCCCAGGGGCGCGCACCAACTCCGAACTTCTGGAGCGCACGCGCGCCGAGAACCCGGACGCGGTGATCCTTTACAAGCCGCATCCCGATGTCGAGGCAGGCCTGCGTCCCGGCGCGCTGGACGACGGCGCTGCGCGGGCCGATGCCGATCTTGTCCTCGGCACGGCGGGCGTGGCCGACCTGCTGGCCGCCGTGGACGAGGTCTGGACGCTGTCCTCGGGGCTTGGGTTCGAGGCGCTGATCCGGGGATTGCCGGTGACCTGCCTCGGCGTGCCGTTCTACGCCGGTTGGGGACTGACCCGCGATCTGGGACCGGTGCCCGCCCGCCGCGCGGCGCAGCCGGACATCGTTGCGCTCGCCCACGCGGTCCTGATCGACTATCCGCGCTACCGCGACCCGCTGACCGGCCGCCCCTGCCCGGCCGAGGTGGTGGCCGAACGGCTGGCCATGGGCCGGCTGCCCCGCCCCGGCCCCGGGCTGAGGATGTTGTCTCGTATGCAGGGGGCGCTTGCCGCCTACGCCTGGCTCTGGCGGTAGCCCCCGGCCCGGTGCCGGGCCGGGGGCCGGATTTGACCGCTCAGCCCTCGTCGGACAGGAGGGCCTTCCAGATCAGCGCACCGATGGCAGCCCCGATCAGCGGCGCGACCCAGAACAGCCAGAGCTGGCCCACCGCGCCGGTCTCGGCAAAGACCGCCACCGCCGTCGATCGCGCCGGGTTGACCGAGGTGTTGGTGACAGGGATCGAGACAAGGTGGATCAGCGTCAGCCCAAGCCCGATCGCGATCGGTGCGAACCCGGCCGGGGCGCGGGCCGAGGTGGACCCAAGGATGATGATGAGGAAGGCCGCGGTCAGCACGATCTCGACCAGAAGCGCCGCGAGCATGCCATAGCCGCCGGGCGACAGATCGCCATAGCCGTTCGAGGCGAAACCGCCCGGGCTCCACGCCGGGGCACCCTCGACCGGGACCACGCCCGACGCGATGAGAAACAGGATCAGCGCCGCCGCGAAACCGCCGATCACCTGCGCCGCCCAATAGGGCAACAGCTCGCCCCAGCCGAAGCGGCCGCCAAACGCGAGGCCAAGCGAAACCGCCGGATTGAAATGGCCGCCCGAGATGTGGCCGACGGCATAGGCCATGGTCAGCACGGTCAGGCCGAAGGCGATCGAGACGCCGACAAAGCCGATCCCGAGTTCCGGGAAACCGGCCGCCAGCACCGCACTGCCGCAGCCCCCGAAGACGAGCCAGAACGTGCCGAAGAATTCGGCCGAGAGTTTCTTGATCATGTCGCACCCTTTGGAGCGTTGTTGAAACGGGTTGTCTTGAACCGGATGAACACTGCCGCCCAAGGGCGGCTCCTTAACCAATACCTGCACATTCGCCCCGATCGCGCCGTGGTAGTCCTGGCGGGGAAATTCCCGCGGGCCATTCCGCCATCCGGCTATCGAAACAAGAGAAGATATCGCCTCGGTTTGATGCAAAGGCCACGGGAATCTTGCCACGCCCGACCCAAAATGGGTGACGCCGCTCAGGCCCTTTCCCAGCGGTGCAGGACGTCGTTGCCCACCGCACCGGTCTCGATCAGGCGGAAACGCGGCGCCTCTGCCAGCCGGTCCAGGCCGAGAACGCCCAACGCGGGCCGTCCCTCGGCCCCCAGCGCCAGCCCGGCGGTGAAGCCGACAAGCTCATCCACCAGCCCCGCCGACAGGAGCGAGGCAGCAAGACTGCCGCCCCCCTCGCAGAAGACCCTGGTCAGCCCCGCCGCGCCCAGCGCCTGCAGGATCGAACCCGGATCGAGCTGTCCACCCGGGCCAACCGCCACCTCGATCGTCCGCGCGCCAAGCCCGTTCCACGCGGCGCGGCGGCCGGGATCGGCGTCCGGCCCGTGGCACAGCCAGACCGGCACCGCGCGCGCCGTCACGGCGAGGCGGCCATCGCGCGGCAGGTCAAGCCGGCGCGAACAGACCACGCGCACGGGTTGGTGCGTCGCGCCCATGCCCCGGACGGTCAGGTCCGGATCGTCGGCGCGGGCCGTGCCGCCGCCGACCATCACGGCGTCGTGGCGGGCCCGCATCGCGTGGACGATGTGCCGGGCCTCGGGACCGGTGATCCACCGGCTCTCGCCCGTGGCCGTGGCGATCCGGCCATCGAAGGAACTCGCCAGCTTCAGCGTCACCGCGGGCCGTCCCTTGGTACGGTTCAACAGGAACCCCCGGTGGGCACGCCACGCCGACTCGGCCAGAACGCCGGTCGTGACCTCGATACCGGCGGCGCGCAGCATCGCGTGGCCGCGCCCCGCCACCCGCGGATCGGGATCCTCCAGCGCCGTGACGACGCGGGCGACACCCGCAGCGGCCAGCGCCTCGGCGCAGGGGGGCGTGATGCCGTGATGGGAACAGGGCTCAAGGCTGACATAGGCGGTCGCGCCGCGTCCCGCCTCCCCCGCCTGGGCCAGCGCCTGCGGCTCGGCATGCGGCCGCCCGCCCGGCGCGGTCCAGCCCCGCCCGACGATCCGGCCCGCCTGGACGATCACGCAGCCCACCGCGGGGTTCGGCCAGACCCGCCCCAGACCCCGCGCGCCAAGCGACAGCGCGAGGGCCATGAAGCGGGCGTCGTCCCCTGCGCTCACTCCTCGGCCGCGGCGCCGGGGCGAAGTTCGCTCACGAACTTGTCGAAATCATCCGCCGCCTGGAAGTTCTTGTAGACGCTGGCGAAACGCACATAGGCCACGGTGTCGATCCGGGCCAGCGCCTCCATCACGATCTCGCCGATCGTCTTGGAGGGGATGTCGGTCTCGCCCATGCTTTCCAACCGCCGCACGATGCCCGACACCATCTGGTCCATCCGCTCGGGATCGACCGGGCGTTTCTGCAACGCGATGCGGATCGAGCGTTCCAGCTTGTCGCGGTCGAAATCCTCGCGCCGCCCGTTCGACTTGATCACCACCAGGTCGCGCAACTGCACCCTTTCATAGGTGGTGAACCGCCCGCCACAGGCCGGGCAGAAGCGGCGGCGCCGGATCGCGACGTGATCCTCGGCGGGCCGCGAATCCTTTACCTGGGTATCGATATTTCCGCAGAACGGGCAGCGCATGGCCTCTCCCTCGGTGGTGCCGAACACTTATCCACAGTGACTATAGGGGAGCCTCAAGGATTTGGGTAGTGGCCTTTTGGCCCCCTAGATATGGGGTCAGCCGAGATGGGCCAAGCATCTCGCGCGGGTGATCGGGGACATCCGGGCGCGGTTCGACCTTGAACAGCTGTTAGTGAACACTGAACATTGCAGTTCCCGGAAGAAGACCGAAGTGGCCGGATGGAAGGACAAGCAAACAATGGGGTAGTGGCTCCGGGCGGCATCCCGGCGAAGGCGGACCTTGCCGTCGATACTACGATCAAATGGAGTATTTCACCCCTCGGCGGCTAGCTTGTCCCGCTCCCGACAAGATCACACGCGTGATCGAGGCGGCCAAAGCCTGGCTTTGAGCGTTCTGCTCCCTGCCAGTCTCGCGCAGATGACCGCGCCCGGGCTTGGCGCACGGGTCAGGAATGGGTCGGGGGGCTGAAACCCCGCCGCAGCAATCCCATATACAATCTGACAGACTGCGCGCCTTTGACGCAGTCGCGCAAGCATGTTACGCTCAGGGCATTACTTGGGTAATATTGTTTCTTGGGGGTGAGTCATGAGTGAACGCTATCCGCCCTATTCCCGTGCCGAACGGCTGTCGGATGCGGTGGTCCATCTGACCGGGCTGGCCGCCGTCGCGGTGGGCGTGCCCGTACTGATCGTGCTGGCGGTCACGTTTCGCGGCGACAGCGCGGCGATCCTGGGGATCACGGTCTACGGCGCGGCGCTGTTCGCGATGATCGGGTTCTCGGCGCTCTATCACATGGTGCAGCACCCGGACTGGACGCCGATCCTGCGCCGGTTGGACCATTCGGCGATCTACTGGAAGATCGCGGGCACCTACACGCCGTTCTCGCTGCTCTCGGGGGGGCACGGGGCGGGGCTGGTGGCCGGGCTCTGGGCCGCGGCGATGGCGGGCACCGGGCTGCGCGTGCTGGCGCCCTATCGGTTCCGGTCGGTCAACCTGGCGCTTTACACGGCGATGGGCTGGGCCGGCGCGATCGCGGGCTGGAGCCTGTTCTCCCAACTGCCGCCCGTGGTGCTGGCGCTGATCGTGGCAGGCGGCGTTCTGTATACGGTGGGGATGGTGTTCTACCTGTGGGACCGGCTGCCCTATCACAACACGATCTGGCATGTGTTCGTGCTGGTGGCCACGATGCTGTTCTTTGCGGCGATCACGCTGCTGGTGGTCAGGACCACCTGAGGGGGCCCGCCTGATGCGACCCGGACCGGTCGCGTCAGGCGTATTGATTTTCCGGGATTTTCCGGCATACTGCTAGGCAGTTCGGCCCGGCGGCAGGGCGCCAGATCCTGGGGGCCGGCCATGGGGCAACGTTTCGAGGCAGACAGATGAAGACATTCGCGTTCGCGGCCGCGCTGGCCGTGTTTTCCGTTCCCGTGATCGAGGCGCATGCGGGGCCGATCGAGTCGGCCTGCCTGCGATCGGACCGGCCGGGGGCGTCGCGGGGGCTGTGCGGGTGCATCCAGAACGCGGCCGACCTGACGCTGACCCGGGGCGACCAGAAGCAGGCGGCGCGCTTCTTCCGCGACCCGCACGAGGCGCAGGAGGTACGCCAGTCGGACCGGCGCCGGGACGCGGCGTTCTGGGAACGCTACCGCCGGTTCGGCGCCACGGCCGAGGCGTTCTGCAGCTGACCCGGCGCGGCACCTAGCGCGACAGTTCCCGGATCAGGCCGCGCGCGGCATCCTCGACAAGGTCGAGCACAAGGTCGAACCCGCCGTCGTAATAGGGATCAGGTACTTCGTCGCGCGGGCTGTCGGCATAGTCGAGAAACAGCCGCAGGGGCGTCTCGTTTCCCTCTGGCTGCAACCGCCGAAGCTCGGCCAGGTTGGCGCGGTCCATGGCGAGGATCAAGTCGAACTCCGAGAAGTCCCGCCGGTGAACCTGCCGGGCGCGCAAGCCGCCCAGATCGTAGCCGCGGATGGCCGCGGCGCGGATCGTGCGGGGGTCGGGCGGATTGCCCACATGCCAGCCGCCGGTGCCCGCGCTGTCCACCTCGACGGCAAGCCCGGCCTCGGCGGCCATCCTTTCGAACACGCCATGGGCGGTCGGCGAGCGGCAGATGTTGCCGAGGCACACAAACAGGATGCGGGTGGTCATGGGCGTCTCCTTTGAGGCAAGCTGATAGCGGAGGTGGCGGCGATGACCAAGATCGTGATTCTGACCGGGGCGGGTATTTCGGCGGAAAGCGGGCTGGGCACGTTCCGCGACGTGGGCGGGCTGTGGACACGATATGACCTGTCCGAGGTCGCCACACCCGAGGGGTTCGCCCGCGATCCCGCGCTGGTGCACGAGTTCTACAATGCCCGCCGCAAGAACGCCGCCGAGGCGATCCCGAACGCGGCCCACGCGGCGCTGGCACGGCTGGAACGGGCGATGCCGGGCGCGGTCAGGATCGTCACCCAGAACATCGACGACCTGCACGAACGCGCGGGCAGCCGGGCGGTCTGGCACATGCATGGCCAGGTCGGCCGCGCCCGCTGTGCCGCTTGCGGCGAGACCTGGGCCGCGCCGATGGTGATGCGCCCCGATGACCCCTGCCCCGCCTGCCGCGCCCCCGCGACGCGGCCCGACATCGTCTGGTTCGGCGAGTTTCCCTATCACATGGACGAGATCTGGGAGGTGTTGCGCGCGGCCGATCTGTTCGTGGCGATCGGCACCTCGGGCAGCGTCTATCCGGCGGCGGCCTTCGTGCAGGATGCGGCGCGGGCCGGGGTACGGACGCTGGAGCTGAACCTGGAACCGTCCGAAACCGTTAACGATTTCGACGAGGCCCGGCACGGCCCGGCCTCGGAGATCGTGCCCGCCTGGGTCGAGGAACTGCTGGGCGGCTAAATCCCTGCCCTAGTGCGGGCGGCGCCGGGCGAAGCGGCCATCGGGGCCAAGATGGATGCCACATTCGGTCTTGTCGGGATTGTCGGCCCAGCGCCCGGCACGCAGATCCTCGCCCGCGCGCACCGGCCGCGTGCAGGGCGCGCAGCCGATCGAGGCGTAGCCGCGATCCACCAGCGGATGCCGGGGCAGGTCATGGGCGGCAAAATAGGCCTCGACATCGGCCTGGTCCCAGAACGCCAGCGGGTTCACCTTGAGGTGGCTGCCGTCCCGCTCGATCGCGGGCAGCGCGGCCCGGGTCTGGCCCTGATACCGCTTGCGCCCGGAAATCCAGGTGTCGAAGCCTTCCAGCGCGTCGGCCAGCGGAAAGGTCTTGCGCAGCATGCAGCACATGTTGGGGTCGCGCGCGTGCAGGGTGCCGTCCGGATCCTCTTGCGCGATCAGGCCGGGAACCGGGCGCAGGTTCACGAGGTTGAGCCCCAGAAGCCCGGCCAGCAGGTCGCGATAGGCCAGCGTCTCGGAAAAGTGGCACCCGGTCTCGATGAACAGCACCGGGATATCGGGGTGAACCCGCGTGACATAATGCAGAAGCGCCGCGCTTTCCGCTCCGAAGGACGAGACCAGCGCCATCCGCCCGAGCCGCGGATCGCAGAGCAGGCCAGCCATGTCGACATGGCCAAGATCGGGCAGATGGTCGGCCTGGAGCGCGTCGAGCAGGGGGTCGGCCCCGCCTGCGGGCCAGTTCGTCATGGGGCTACTCATCGGGGGCCTCGGGGCATTTCAACCTCTGCGCGTGGCTATAGCAGAGCGATGTGACATCTTGAACAGTGCCGTTCCGGGACCGAAGGCCGCGCGGCAACGGGGCGCCCGGATCTGTCATGCACGCGTTACGTCAACCTGCCTTGGCGGTCATTCCAGGGTGGCGCGGTCGACCACGGCGCTGCCCTCGCCGATCGCGTCCGAGGGGTGGGTGATGACGCGCGCGCCCGGGGCAAGGCCCTCCTGCACCTCGGCCGTGCTTTCGCCGCGGCGGCCGATCTGGACGGGGACAAGGCGGGCGGTGCCATCCTCGACCGTGAAGACCGCCCAGCCGCCATCGCGGCGGAACAGCGCCGAAAGCGGCACCTGAAGCGCGTCCTGGGCCTGCCATTCGACGATGCGCAGGAACACGGCGAAGCCTTCGCCAAGGCCCGGGCGGCCTTCGGGCGGGGTCAGGATGTCGAACAGCGCGTCTACCCGCTGTTCCTCGATCCCCAGCGCCGAGACCTTGGTGCGGGCGACGGGTTCGATCTTGCGCAGCCGCGCCTCGAGCACCGTCTCGCCGCCCCAGCGTTCGACCAGCGCGAGGTCGCCCGGTTCCAGCCGCACCGCGTCCGAGGACAAGAGGTCGGCCACGATCTCCAGGTCGTCGGGCCGGCCGATGGACAGAAGCCGGGTGCCGATGGTGACGGGGCGTTCCGAGATCACGTCGATTTCCAGCACCGTGCCGTCGATGGGCGCGTGAATCCGGATGCAACATTCGCCGTTGAACGATCCCGCCCGGTCCTCCTCGGGCGGGATCAGCGCGGCGCGGGCGCGTTCCAGCGCACTGTCGGCCATCCGCAGCCCGGATGCCGCGGCGTCGCGGGCGGCCTTGGCGATGGCCAGTTGCTGGGTCGCATCCTCCAGCCGGGTGAACGAGGCAACGCCGCGCTCGACCAGGGCCTGCGCGCGCTCGAACTGGCTTTGGGCATAGGCGAGATCCTCGTCGGCCTTGCGCAACTGGCTTTCGGTCTGGGCGCGGGCGGCCTCGGCCTCGCGCACCGCGGCCTCGGCCTGCACGCGCGCGCGGCTGTCCAGCAGGCTGGGCGCGGCGGGTTCGACGATGGCGACCACGGTCTCGCCCCGGACCACGGCATCGCCCACCTCGACGGGCGAGCGCCGCGCAGTGCCGGTGATCGGCGCGGCCACCTCGTAGATGTCGCGGATCCGCGTCTGGCCATCGGCGTTCACCGTCACCTGCATCGGGCCGCGGGTCACGGTGTGCAGGTCGACGGGCACCGGGTCGGTGCGGAACGCGGTATAGCCCAGACCGCCCGCCAGAGCCGCCCCCAGCCCGGCCAGGATGATGTTGCGTGCCGAGATCTTCATGCCCTCACTCCCGCGTCTTCATCACCGCCACAAGGTCGAGATTGTCCAGCCGCCGCCGCACCAGCAGCACCGCTCCGACGCAGGCCCCCAGCACCACAAGGCTCGCCTGCGCGAAGGTCGCGGGCCTCAGCACCAGCGGGATCGCGTAAAGATCCGAGGTGAACCCCTCGGTCATCGACCAGGCGATGGCCCAGCCCAGAAGCCAGCCCAGCGGCTGCGCGGCCAGCGCAAGCACCAGCGTCTCGCCCATCAGGATGGACGAGACCTCGGCGCGGGTGAAGCCCAGGATGCGCAGGCTGGCCAGTTCGCGCGCACGTTCCGACAGCTGCACCCGCGCCCCGTTATAGGCCACGCCGACGGTGATCAGGATCGCGATGGTGGCGTAGATCGTGTTCATGATCACCACGTTCTCGGCGATCGTGTCCTGAAACGACCGGCGGCTTTCGGTCAGCATGATGGTGCCGGCAAGCCCCGGCATCTCCTTGAGCCGTGCGTGCAGCGCGTCCTCGCGCGCCTCGTCGAGCAGGATGTTCGCGCTGGAAATCTGCGGCGCCTGCCGGAACAGCGTGTTCAGCGTGTCGTAGTCCACATAGGCGCCAAGGCCGAAATACTGCGTCACCAGCCCCGCCACGGGCAGCCGGAACGTCTCTTGCCGGTTGCCGAGGAACTCGACCTCGATCACGTCGCCGGGGCCTGCGTTCAACTGCGCCGCCAGCCGGTCGGCCAGCAGGATCGTGCCGGGCGGGGGCGCGACCACGCGGCCCTGCCCGTCGATCACGCGCGACAGGTCGGTGCCGGGGGGGCGCGATTCGACGGCGACCCGTTTCGTCAGGTGGCCGTGGCGCAGTTCCGCGGCAAGGAAAAGCTGTCCCTCGACCGCGAGGACACCGGGCAGGCGGCGGATTTCCTCGACCACCGAGAGCGGCCGGTCCTCGGAAAACAGCAGGATCGTGTCCTGCCGGTTCGACTGGGAAAAGGCGACATCCATGATCCGGTCGAGCGCGTCGTCGGTGAAGGTGGCGGCCACCATCACCGCCACCGCCAGCGCTAGGCCCAGCGTGGTCAGCCCCGCCCGCACCGGCCAGCGCAGAATCGAGCGGAACACCATCATCGCCGGTTGCGACAGCCGCAGCGCGGAAAGCGCCCGGTCGAACAGGCTGCGCGAGAATCGCGGGGGGGCTGGGGGCTGCATGGCGACTGCGGGCGACAGCCGGGCGGCGGCCAGCGCCGAGCGCACCGCGCCCAGCCCCGCCGCGGCCAGCGCGATCGCCGCCGAGATCGCATAGGCATCATAGGAGACGCGGTAGATCAGGTAGGGAAAGTCGAAGAAATCGGCGTAGAGCCGGGCCAGCGCATGGGCCAGCCAGCTTCCCGCGCCAAAGCCCAGCACGATGCCCACCAGCGCCACCAGCCCCGCCAGCATCAGGTAATGCTGGCAGATTTCGGCATCGGAATACCCCACCGCCTTCAATAGCCCGATCTCGGAGCGTTCCAGCGCGATGATCCGGGCCAGCACCATGTTCACGAGGAAGGCCGAGATGCCGAAGAAGACCGGCGGCAGGACAAGCGCCAGGTTCTTCAACTGCGCGATCTCGGCGTCGATGAAACTGTTCGACAACTGCGTGTCGCGGCCATAGGCACCAAAGCCGCCATAGGGGTCCAGCAGGTCGTCGAGATGGTCGATCACCTGCGCCGCGTTGGCGTCCCGCGTCAGGCTGAGCGCGACCGAGTTGAAGGCGCCGGTCATGTCGAAGGCCGCGGCGGCGGCGCGTTCAGGCATCCACAGGATGCCGTAGGCCGCGTTGTCGGGCATCATCTGGCCCGGCCCGATGGTGTAGATGAATTCCGGCGACAGCATCGTGCCGGTGATCGTCAGCGTCCGCTTGCGCCCGTTCAGGTTGGCCTGAAAGCTGTCGCCGGGGGCGAAGCCATGCGCCTCGGCGAAGGGTTCGTTGACGGCGACTTCGCCGGTCGCGTCCGGGGCAGGCAGGCGGCCCGCGCGCAGGATCGGGCGATTGAGCTGTGGCTCGCCCCCGTTCGGCAGCGAGATCACGCGCCCCACCGCGGTCTGCACCCGGCCGGGAATGTCGAGGATCACGCTGCCCACCACGCGGGTCTCGACATTGGCAACGCCGGGGATCGCCGCGATCTCGCGGGCCAGCGGCGCGGGGGCGCGGCGGGTTTCCGAGAACACGTCGGCAAAGCGGTTGCGTTCGTAATAGGCGGCGCGGGTGTCCTCCAGCGCGTTGTACATCCCGAACGAGGTCAGGAAGATCGCGACCCCGCAGCCCAGCACCAGCGCGATGGCGAGGGCCTGCGCCCAGAGCCGCCGGAAGTCGCGCATGAGCTTGATGTCGAGCGCCTGCATCGCCTTACCACTCGATCTCGTGGGGGGCCAGGCGCTGGGCGTTCTCCTCGACCGCGGTGATGCGTCCGTCCTGGAAGCGCACCACCCGGTGCGCCATCCGGCGGATCGCGGCGTTGTGGGTGATGACGACGGTGGTGGTGCCGAAGCGGTCGTTGATATCCCTCAGCGCCTCCAGCACCTGCACGCCGGTCTTGCTGTCGAGCGCGCCGGTCGGCTCGTCGCACAACAAGACCTCGGGCCGCTTGGCGATGGCGCGCGCAATGGCCACGCGCTGCTGTTCGCCGCCCGACATCTCGGCCGGGAAATGGTCCAGCCGGTGCGACAGGCCGACCAGCGCCAGCGCTTCGGCCGGGTCCATCGGGTCACGCGCCACATCGGTCACCAGTTGCACGTTCTCGCGCGCGCTGAGGCTGGGCACGAGGTTGTAGAACTGGAAGACGAAGCCGACATGGTCGCGGCGATACCGGGTCAGGCCCCGGTCGCGTAGCGCGGTCAGTTCCAGGTCGCGGAACCAGACCTTGCCGGAGGTCGCCCGGTCCAGCCCGCCCAGGATGTTCAGAAGCGTCGATTTCCCGCTGCCCGACGGCCCCAGCAGGACCGCCAGTTCGCCGGCGAACAGCGACAGGTCGACCCCGGCCAGCGCATGCACCTGCGCCCCCCCGGTATCGTAGAGCTTGGTCACGGCCTCGGTGCGAAAGATCGGACGGTCCATGATCGCCCCCTTCCCGGTCAATTAGCCAGTACGCGGCCGGCCTTTCAAGGCCCGGCAAGGCTGGCCATCGTCCCGCTGTCCCGGTAGGCTGCGCCGAGTGCGAACAATCCCGGACCCCGAGATGCCCCGCCCACCCTTCCTCGTCTTCAGCGATCTCGACGGCACGTTGCTGGATCACGAGGATTATGCGCATGACCCGGCGGCCCCGGCGCTGGCCCGGCTTCGGGCGGCGGGGGTGCCGGTGATCCTGGCGTCGTCCAAGACCGCGGCCGAGATCGCCCCCTTGCGCGCCGAGCTTGGCCTGTCCGACCACCCGGCCATTGTCGAGAATGGTGCGGGCGTGCTGGAACCCGGGGCCGAGGCCCCCGACGATCCGGGCCGCCATGGCGAGTTGCGCGCCGCACTGGCCCGGTTGCCCGCCTCGCTGCGGGCGGCCTTCCAGGGCTTTGGAGACTGGGATCTGGCGATGCTGGCCCGCCGCACCGGGCTGCCGCGCGCCGAGGCCGAGCTTGCCGCCCGGCGCCGCCATTCCGAGCCGGGGCTCTGGCGCGGGTCCGACGCGCAGAAGGCCGCCCTTGTCGCCGCGCTGGCCGCGCAGGGGATCACCGCGCGCGAGGGCGGGCGGTTCCTGACGCTGTCCTTCGGCGGCACCAAGGCCAGTCGCATGGCCGAGATCGCCGCGCGCTATGGCTCGCCCTTCACCGTCGCGCTGGGCGATGCGCCCAACGATGTCGAGATGCTGGAAACCGCCGACCTGGGCTTTGTCATCGCCAATCCGCACCGCCCGCCCCTGCCGGAGCTGTCGGGTGAGGCCGAGGGCCGGATCGTGCGGATCGACGCCGCCGGGCCCGAGGGTTGGAACAGGGCGATGGAACGGGTTATCAAGGACCACGGCATCTGAGGCAGGAGGGACCGGGCGCTTGGCGGATTTTCACCAGAACGGCAACGTGGCCACGCTTCACAACCTGCGATCGGCCTCGGTCGATCTGCTGACCCACGAGTTGACGAGCTTTGCCCAGACCCGCAGGATCAGCCTGATCCTGCCCTCGCTGTTTTCCGAGCTTGAGGGCGAGGCGCTGCCCGCGATCCTCGACGAACTGGCCGAGGTGCCCTATCTGCACCGCATCGTGATCGGGCTGGACCAGGCCGACGTCGGCCAGTTCGCCCATGCGCTGGCGTTTTTCGGCCGGCTGCCGCAGAGCCATGTGGTGATCTGGCAGGACAGCCCGCGGATGCAGGCGATCCACGCCCGGCTGGACGCCCTGAACCTGAACCCCGGCGAGCCGGGCAAGGGGCGCAACGTGTGGTTCTGCATGGGCTATCTGATGGCCTGCAAGGACAGCGCGGTGATGGCGCTGCATGACTGCGATATCCTGACCTACAGCCGCGAGATGCTGGCCCGGCTGGTCTATCCGGTGGCAAATCCCAATTTTCCTTACCAGTTGGCCAAGGGCTTCTATCCCCGCATCGGCGAGGACAAGCTGAACGGGCGGGTCAGCCGCCTGCTGGTCAGCCCGATCCTGATCGCGCTAAAGAAGACCATCGGCGACCGCGACTATCTGGATTACCTGCGCTCGTTCCGCTACCCGCTGTCGGGCGAATTCGCGATGCGCACGGCCCCCCTGCCCGATCTGCGCATCCCGTCGGACTGGGGGCTGGAAATCGGCGTGCTGTCCGAGGCCTGGCGCAACCTCGCGCCGCAATCGGTCTGCCAGGTGGAAATCGCGGACGCCTATGACCACAAGCACCAGCCGGTGTCCGAGGAGGACGCGAGCGCGGGCCTGTCGCGGATGTCGATCGACATCTGCAAGTCGATCTTCCGCAAGCTGGCCGCCGATGGCACGGTGTTTTCCGAAGAGGTGTTCCGCACGCTCAAGGCCACCTATTACCGCTCGGCGCTGGACCTGCTGGAGTGTTATCACAACGACGCGCGGATGAACGGGCTGCGGCTGGACCGCCACGCCGAGGAGAACATCATAGAACTGTTCGCGCGCAACATCATCGAGGCGGGAGCCGCCTATCTGGATAGTCCGGCCGAAACGCCCTTCATCCCGACCTGGAACCGCGTCCACGCCGCCGACCCGGCGCTGATGGCGGACATGCTGGCGGCGGTGGCGGCGGATGCCGCCGAGTTCGGCCAGGCGGATTGTGGGGCGGGACGCTGACGCGCAAGCCGCAGATGCCGATGCGGGTGGCGCGGGCAAACAGGATGGCGCGGATCGTCCGGGCCCTGATATGCCGCGGCCGCTTCCATCGGTCCGTGGCCACCGAAGCATAAGCCGCCAACGGTCGCGAAGGCGTCTATGACGCCATGGCGCTGGATCGGGTTCGGAAAACCCCGAAAACGCCTTTTCTCTCAAGGCGCTATCGGCAAGTTCACCCTGGAAAGGCGAATTTGGTGGAGCCGAGGGGGATCGAACCCCTGACCTCGTCATTGCGAACGACGCGCTCTCCCAGCTGAGCTACGGCCCCGGTGGGCGCTCATGTGACCCATGGCGCGGGGGTTGTCAAGCGGTCTCGCCCACATGATTGCGTACGAAGGCGATGATATCCGCCGCGGGCCGCGCCCCGGTCAGCCGTGCCACCTCGCGCCCCTTGTGAAACAGGATCAACAGCGGGATGCCGCGGATGTCGTAGCGCACCGTCGCATCGGGGTTTGACTGGGTGTCGACCTTGGCAAAGCGGACCCCCGGCGCCATCGCCTGCGCGGCCTCGGCGAATTGCGGGCCCATCATCCGGCAGGGCCCGCACCAGGCGGCCCAGAAGTCCACGACGATCGGCAGGTCATCGCCCTTGACGCATTTCTGCAGGGTCTGGAAGTCGATCTCGGCGGGTTTGCCGGGCACGAGCCGGGCCCCGCAGGTTCCGCATTTCGGTCCCGCGCCCAGCTTGTCGGCGGGCACGCGGTTCACCGTGCCGCAATCGGTGCAGGTCAGCTTCAGTCCGGCGCCCATGGATCGCCCTCCAGAAATATTCGCGTTCTTGAATATATCGCGTTGAACCCGGCCACTTTCAAGGTCAAACTCGTATCATGGATGACTCGACGGCCGATCACCTGACCCCTTGGTCCGCGCTGGACCCGGCGCGGCAGATGGGCTTGCGCGCGACCTATGCCGCAGATCGGGCCTGCCTGACCGGCACCTGCTCGCTCGAGGCCAAGACCCGGCATTTCGCCGCATGGCTGGCCGAGCGCGGAATCGCCTTTTCGGTTGACGACCTTCACGCCGCGCGGCGGCTGGACCGGGGCGCCTGACCTGCTAGGCTCGGCGCAGGTCCCGAGGAGTCCCCAATGCTTTCGAAACGGCTCTGGCAGCTTATCAACCTGTCGCGCAAGCTCTGGGTTCGGACGACCCTGATCGCGCTGCTGGGCATCTTGGCGGCGGTGACCGCGGCGGTTGTCGATCCGGTCATACCGCGGGGGCTTGCCGATCGGATCGGCGAGGATGCGGTGATGCCGATCCTGAACGTGCTGGCCTCGTCGATGCTGGCGGTCACCACCTTCTCGCTGTCGGTCATGGTCTCGGCCCATCACGCGGCGTCCAGCCAGGTGACGCCGCGCTCGCACCGCCTGCTGCTCGAGGACACGACGACGCAGACGGTGCTGGCGACCTTCCTCGGCGCCTTCGTCTTTGCGCTGGTCTCGATCATCCTGTTCCGGGCGGGGTTCCACGCCGGTTCCGCCCCGGTCGTCGTCTTCCTGTTCACGGTGCTGGTGGTTGCGCTGGTTGTTCTGGCGATCCTGCGCTGGATCGATCACCTGTCGCGGCTCGGCAGCATGGACGAGACCATCGCCCAGGTCGAAACCCGCGCCCGTGCCACGCTGCGAAAACATCGCGCGGCACCCAGCCTCGGGGCGCGCCCCCTGCCCGGCACAGCGTCGATCCCCGCGGGCGCAGACCCGATCCTTGCCCCGCGGGGCGGCCATGTGCAATTCGTCGACATGGCGGGGCTGTCGGCACGGGCCGCCGAAGCGGGGGCCGAGATCTACCTTGCCGCCACGCCGGGCGAGTTTCTCGTCGCGGGCGCACCGCTGGCCTGGCTGCACCCCGCCGGAAGCGCGCCGGCGGCAGCGTTCCAGCCCGCCTTCGAGATCGACGCTGTCCGCAGCTTTGACCAGGATGCGCGCTTTGCGCTGGTGGTGCTGTCCGAGATCGCCTCCCGCGCGCTGTCGCCCGGCCTGAACGATCCAGGCACGGCGATCGACGTGATCGGCCGGCTGGAACGGTTGCTGGCCGAATGTGATCCGGTCAATGACGAGGTGCGCTATCCCAATCTCTTCGCCCCGACGGTCAACGCCAACGACCTGGTGGGGGATGCCTTCGACGCCATCGCGCGCGACGGGGCGGGCATGATCGAGGTGATGCGGCGTCTGGTCAAGGCGCTGAACACGCTGCGCACGGGCGGGGACGCGGGGCTTGCCCATGCCGCCGAGCGGATGACGGCGCGCGCGCTGGCCCATGCCGAACGCGCACTTGTGCTTGACGACGACAAGGCCGGGCTGAAGACGCTGGCCGGGCAGCGGGATCAGCCCCGCAGCGGAGCGGCGGCGCCGGGCTAAGCCGCCGAGCGGGAAGGGCAAGGCGCCCGGATGTCCGGTTGGGCCAACGGGACATCCGGGCGGCTCTGCAATCCGCGTGGACTATTCGGCGGCCTCGGCCACCTCCTCGACCGGCGGGCAGGTGCACACCAGGTGGCGGTCGCCATAGACGTTGTCCACCCGGTTGACCGGCGGCCAGTACTTGTCGACCCGGAAGGCGCCGGGCGGGAAGCAGGCCTGTTCGCGGGTATAGGGCCGGTCCCAGTCGTTCACCAGATCCTCGACCGTGTGGGGCGCGCGTTTCAGCGGGTTGTTCTCGCGGTCGGCGCGGCCCTCCTCGATCTCGCGGATCTCGTCGCGGATCGCCAGCATCGCGGTGATGAACCGGTCAAGCTCGGCCTTGGTCTCGGACTCGGTGGGCTCGATCATCAGGGTTCCGGCGACCGGCCAGCTCATCGTCGGCGCGTGAAAGCCGCAATCGACCAGCCGCTTGGCGATGTCATCGACCGTGACGCCCGCGCTCTCGGCGAAGGGGCGGGTGTCGATGATGCATTCATGCGCCACCCGGCCCTTCGCGCCCTTGAAGAGCACGTCATAGGCGCCTTCCAGCCGCTTGGCGATGTAATTGGCGTTCAGGATCGCGACCTTGGTGGCCTGGGTCAGCCCCGCCCCCCCCATCAGCAGGATATAGGCATAGCTGATCGGCAGGATCGAGGCCGAGCCGTGCAGCGCGCCGCTGACCGCCCCCTGCCCCCCCCGCAGCGGATCGCCCGGCAGGTGGGGGGCAAGGTGCGCCTTGACCCCGATCGGACCCATCCCGGGGCCCCCGCCGCCATGGGGGATGCAGAAGGTCTTGTGCAGGTTCAGGTGGCTCACGTCCGCCCCGATCTCGCCGGGTTTCACCAGCCCCACCAGCGCGTTCAGGTTCGCGCCGTCCAGGTAGACCTGCCCGCCGAAACGGTGGGTGATCTCGCAGACCTCGCGCACGGTTTCCTCGAACACGCCATGGGTCGAGGGATAGGTGATCATGCAGGCGGCCAGCGCATCGCCCGCTGCCTCGGCCTTGGCGCGGAAATCGGCAAGGTCGATATCGCCGTTCGGCGCGGCCTTGACCGCCACCACCTTCATCCCCGCCATCTGCGCCGAGGCGGGGTTGGTGCCGTGCGCCGAGGTCGGGATCAGGCAGACATTCCGGTGCCCCTGCCCGTTCGCCCGATGATACGCGGCGATGGTCAGAAGCCCCGCATATTCGCCTTGCGCGCCGGAATTGGGCTGCATCGACATCGCGTCATAGCCGGTGATCAGGCAGAGCTTTCCGGCCAGATCGGCCAGCATCTCGGCATAGCCCTTCACCTGTTCGGCGGGGGCCAGCGGGTGAATGTTGGCGAATTCCGGCCAGGTGATCGGCATCATCTCGACCGCGGCGTTCAGTTTCATCGTGCAACTGCCCAGCGGGATCATCGCCCGGTCCAGCGCCAGATCCCGGTCGGCCAGCCGGCGCATGTAGCGCATCATTTCCGTCTCGGCCCGGTTCATCTGGAACACCGGGTGGGTCAGGTAGTCGGAGCGCCGCACCATCGTGTCGGGGAAGCGGTACTGCCCGTCGCCGCCCTCGTCCTTGCGCACGATTCCGAAGGCACGCCACAGCGCCTCGATGCTGGCGGGCCGCGTCGTCTCGTCCAGCGAAATCCCCAGCTTCGTCGCGCCCACCTTGCGGATGTTGATGCGCTCGGCCTGGGCGGCCTTGAGGATCACGCCCTGCATCGGGCCGACCTCGACCGTGAAGGTGTCGAAGAACTCGGCCGGGTCCACCTTGAACCCGGCCTCCTCCAGTCCGCGCGCCGTGCGCACGGCCTTGCGATGGATGCGCTGGGCGATGGCGCGCAGGCCCTTGGGCCCGTGGAACACGGCGTAGAACCCGGCGATCACGGCCAAGAGGGCCTGCGCGGTGCAGACGTTGGACGTCGCCTTTTCCCGGCGGATATGCTGTTCGCGGGTTTGCAGCGCCAGCCGATAGGCCTTGTGCCCGTGGGCGTCGACCGACACGCCGACGATGCGGCCGGGCATGGCGCGCTTGTACTCCTCGCGGCAGGCCATGTAGGCGGCGTGCGGGCCGCCGCACCCCATCGGCACGCCGAACCGCTGGGTCGAACCCACGGCGATGTCGGCGCCCATCGCGCCCGGCTCCTTGAGGATCACCAGCGCCATAGGGTCGGCCACGACGATGCCCAGCGCGCCGGTCTCGTGCAGCGCCGCGATGGGGGCGGTGAAGTCGTTGAGATGCCCGTAGGTGCCGGGATACTGGAAGAGGCCGGCGAAGACGCAGGCGGGGTCCAGATCGGCGAAGGGGTCGCCGACGATCACCTCGATCCCCAGGGGTTCGGCGCGGGTGCGGATCACCGCGATGTTCTGCGGGTGGCAGTGGTGGTCGACGAAGATCGCCCCCGCCTTCGATCTGGCCACCCGCTGCGCCATGGTCATCGCCTCGGCGCAGGCCGTCGCCTCGTCCAGCAGCGAGGCGTTGGCGATCTCCAGCCCCGTCAGGTCGCTGACCATGGTCTGGTAGTTCAGCAGCGCCTCGAGCCGGCCCTGGCTGATTTCCGGCTGGTAGGGGGTGTAGGCGGTATACCAGGCGGGGTTTTCCAGGATGTTGCGCTGGATCGCGGGCGGCGTGACGGTACCGTAAAAGCCCTGCCCGATCATCGTGGTGAAGGGGCGGTTCTTCTTGGCGATCTGGCGCATGAACCACAGCATCTCGCGTTCCGATTTCGGCTTGCCGAAATCGAGCGGCTCGGCCTGGCGGATGCTGGCGGGCACCGTCTCGTCGATCAGCCCCTCAAGGGTCGTCAGCCCCAGCACCTCCAGCATCTCGACCATCTCCTCGGGCGAGGGGCCGATATGGCGGCGGTTGGCAAAGTCGTAGGGCAGGTAGGTGCTGGGGGTATAGGGCATGTCTGCGTCCGGTCAGCCGATGAACTTCTTGTAGTCGCCTTCGTCCATGTAGTCGTCCAGCGCCGACAGATCCTCGATCTTCATCTTGAAGAACCAGGCCTCGCCCAGCGGGTCGTCGTTCACCAGCCCGGGATTGTCGGTCAGCGCCTCGTTGACCTCGACGATCTCGCCATCCAGCGGCGCCAGGATGTCGGACGCGGCCTTGACGCTTTCGATCACAACCACCTCGTCGTCCTTGGACACGGTCGTTCCCTCTTCGGGCAGGTCGACGAAGACGATGTCGCCCAGCTGTTCGGCGGCGTGTTCGGTGATGCCGACGACCACCAGGTCGTCCTCGACGCGCAGCCATTCGTGTTCTTCAGTGTATTTCATGGATCGTCCCTCAACGCTTGTATTTCGCAGCAGTGAAGGGCAGCGCGGCGACCCTGACCGGCAGCCGCTTGCCCCGCACCTCGCCCCACAGATTGCGCCCTTCGCCGGCCAGATCAACGGGCACGTAGCCCATCGAGATCGGCGCCTCGACCGAGGGGCCGAAGGCGCCCGAGGTGACGGCACCGACCGGGTCGCCGCCGGTTTCGGCGGCGAACAGCCGTGTCCCCTCGCGCATCGGGGCGCGGGTCTGGGGGCGCAGACCGACACGCAGGCGGCCCGGCCCCGTGTCAAGCTCGTCCAGGATGCGCACCGCCCCCGGGAACCCGCCCGCCCGGGCGCCGCCCGTCCGGCGCACCTTCTGGATCGCCCAGGACAGCCCCGCCTCGACCGGCGAGGTCGAGCGGTCGATATCCTGGCCGTAAAGGCACAGCCCGGCCTCCAGCCGCAGGCTGTCGCGGGCGCCAAGGCCGATCGGCTCGACCGCCCCGTCGGCCAGCAGTGCGCGGGCCAGCGGCTCGGCCTGCCCCGCCTCGACCGAGATCTCGAACCCGTCCTCGCCGGTATAGCCCGAGCGCGACACCCAGAGCGGGCCGAAATCGCTGGCGAGCGTCGCCACGTCCATGAAGCGCAGGCCAGCGGCACCGGGGGCGAGCCCCTCCAGCACCGCCTCGGCCGCCGGACCCTGCAGCGCCAGAAGGCCGCGGTCCGTGATCTCGTCCACCGCGCAGGTGTCGCCAAGATGCGCGCGCAGGTGGGCGAGATCGTCGGCCTTGCAGGCGGCGTTGACCACCAGGAACAGGTGATCGTCCCGGTTGGCGACCATCAGGTCGTCGAGGATGCCGCCCGCGTCATCGGTGAACATCGCATAGCGCTGGCGGCCGGGCGCAAGGCCCAGCACATCGACCGGCACCAGCGACTCCAGCGCGCGGGCGGCATCGGCGACATCGCCCGACCGGGGCCGCAGGATCACCTGCCCCATGTGGCCGACATCGAACAGCCCCGCTGCGGCGCGGCACTGCAGGTGCTCCTTCAGCACGCCCGGCGCGTATTGAACGGGCATCTCGTAGCCCGAGAAGGGCACCATCCGGGCGCCCAGTTCGATGTGAAGATCGTGCAGCGCGGTGCGCTTGAGTTCCGACATCTGGCCCCTTTCCCGCACCGGATGCGCCACGCAGCCCGGCACCGTTCCCGAACGCCCCCGATGGCCGCCCGATCCGATGCCCCCTCTGTCCCTTCGCCTGAGAACGCTATCCCTTCGGCGGACGCAGGTGGCCCCGCGCCTCTCTCCAGAGTGTCTGACCATCCCCGGTCCTGATGCCTGAGAGTTTGCCGGGGCGGTTGCTCCTTCGGCACCGGCCTTTTGGGCCGGATTCTCCCGGGGACGGATGGCGCGGACGCTAGAGGATGCACCGCCGCCCGGCAAGGCCCTGCAATCGCGCCCGCATGCCGCAGAGTCCCGTCGCATGCGGGATGCGGACTTTTTCGGCCAAGGCTTTCTGGTGAGCCGTACGACGCACGGTTCCCGCGTCCGGACCCGCCGCGCGCCTGGGCGAGGTCGCCTGCCTGTCGGCGGATATCAGCGTGCCTGCGGATGCGGGCCTTCGGGTTTTGCCCCGGCTGAGGCCGGGGCGACCCGCGCGGGGGGCGCTGCCCCCCGTACCCCCCGGAGTACTTGCGCCAAGAAGAAGCACCCGGCGCAGGATCAGGCCACCGGGGCGGGGCAGACGCGCAGGGCAGAGGGCCGCACCCCTTCCCCGGCATGGGGTGCGTTGCAATTGGCGGCCAATGCTGCATAAGCCGGGCCAGCCCGAGACAGGAGTGCCGCGCCATGATCCTTTATCCCGCAATCGACCTGAAGGACGGCCAGTGCGTGCGGCTTTTGCGCGGCGAGATGGACCGGGCGACGGTGTTCGGCGACAACCCCGCCGCCCAGGCGCGGGCATTCGCGGAGGCGGGCTGTTCGTGGCTGCACCTGGTCGATCTCAACGGTGCCTTCGCGGGCCACCCGGTCAACGCGGCGGCGGTCGAGTCGATTCTGGCGGCGGTCGATGTCCCTGCCCAGCTTGGTGGTGGCATCCGCGACATGGCGACGATCGAGGGCTGGCTGTCGAAGGGGCTGGCCCGGGTGATCCTGGGCACCGTGGCCGTCGAGAACCCGGGCCTTGTGCGCCAGGCCGCCCGTGCCTTTCCGGGCCGTGTCGCGGTCGGCATCGACGCCCGCAAGGGCCGCGTCGCGACCCGCGGCTGGGCCGAGGAGACCGACGTGATGGCAACCGACCTTGCCCGGGCGTTCGAGGACGCGGGCGTGGCGGCGATCATCTATACCGATATCGACCGCGACGGCGCGATGGCCGGCCCCAACGTCGCCGCGACGGAAGCACTGGCGCGCGCGGTGACGATCCCGGTGATCGCCTCGGGGGGGGTCTCGTCGCTGGCCGACCTGATCGCGCTGCGCGACACCGGCGTGATCGCGGGGGCGATCTCGGGACGGGCGCTTTACGACGGGGCGCTGGATCTGGGCGCAGCGCTCACGGCGCTTTCGGCGTGACGGCCGGGCGAAGCGGGCCTCAGCCCCCCGCCGCCGCGGCCATGGTCAGGTTCTGCAACGCGCCGCGCATCTGCGCGAGATAGGGGGCGTCGTCCGGGATGTTCAGATCGTCCAGCATCGCCCCGGGGTCTTCGTAGGCAATCCAGGTCTGGCCCTGCCCGTCGCCGTAGACCAGCACGCGCAGCGGCAGGAAAAGCCCCGCCAGCGGATCGGCCTGCATCGCGGGCGTGCCGAGGCGCGGGTTGCCGAAGACGACAAGCTCCGAATCGGCCATCTCGATCCCGGCGGCAGCCGCGCCACCCCCGTGGTTGATCCGCGCGAAGACGGTGGCGCCCGCCTTGCCGATCACGGCTTCGAGAGCATCCACCGTCCGGGCGACGCTGAAGGCCGAGGTGATCCGCACGACGCCATCGGCATTGGCCGCGGCGGGCAGCGCAGGCAGGACGAGGGCAGCGGCGAGCGCAAGGGCGAAGCGGCGCATGGGGCCTCCTGTCATTGGCGTTTCCGGCCTTCAGTGTCTGGCGTCCCCGGGCGATTGCCCATAAAACACTCCGTGATCGGCAAAGGATTGCACGCGCATGCTCAAGACCCGCATCATCCCCTGTCTCGACGTGGCCGACGGCCGCGTGGTCAAGGGCGTGAACTTCGTCAACTTGGTGGACGCGGGCGATCCGGTCGAGGCCGCCAAGGCCTATGACGCGGCGGGGGCGGACGAGCTGTGCTTTCTCGACATCCACGCCACGCACGAGAACCGCGGCACGATGTTCGACGTGGTCCGGCGCACGGCGGAACAGTGCTTCATGCCGCTGACCGTGGGGGGCGGGGTGCGCACGGTCGAGGATGTGCGCGCGCTGCTGCTGGCGGGGGCGGACAAGGTCAGCTTCAACTCGGCGGCCGTGGCCAACCCCGACGTGGTGCACGAAGCAGCCGAGCAGTTCGGCAGCCAGTGCATCGTGGTGGCCATCGACGCCAAGCGCGTGGCGCCCGGAAAGTGGGAGATCTTCACCCATGGCGGGCGTAAGGCGACGGGGATCGACGCGGTGGAGTTCGCGAGGACCGTGGTTGCGAAGGGTGCGGGGGAAATCCTGCTGACCAGCATGGACCGGGACGGCACCAAGTCGGGCTTCGATCTGGAATTGACGCGCGCGATCGTCGGGGCCGTCGACGTGCCGGTGATCGCCTCGGGAGGGGTGGGTACGCTGGATCACCTGGTCGAGGGGGTCACCAAGGGCGGCGCAAGCGCGGTGCTGGCGGCCTCGATCTTCCACTTCGGCACCTACACGATCGGCGAGGCCAAGGCGCACATGGCCGCCGCCGGCGTGCCCGTGAGGCCGGCATGAGCGCGCTGGACCGGCTGGCCGCCACCGTTGCGGCGCGCAAGGGGGCGGACCCCGAGACGTCGTGGACGGCGCGACTGCTGGGCAAAGGGCCCGAGAAATGCGCCGAGAAGTTCGGCGAAGAGGCGATCGAGGCGCTGATCGAGGCGGTCAAGGGCGACCGGGCCCGGCTGACCGCCGAGGCGGCGGACGTGCTCTATCACCTGCTGGTGATGCTGGCGGCGCGTGACGTGACGCTGGCGGATGTGCTGGCGGAACTGGAACGCCGAGAGGGGACAAGCGGCCTTGACGAGAAGGCGGCACGCCCCTGAGGCCGATGCGCGGCCCTCAGAGCCGCGACGAGACGATTCCGGTCGCAAAGCCGCCCATCCGGAGTTCTCCGAACAGCCGCTGGTACTCGATCTTGGGACAGCGGTTCTGGATCACCCGCTTGCCCGCCGCTGCGGCGCGGGCGGCGGCCTCGGCGTTCTCGACCCCGATCTGCATCCAGACCGTTTCAAGAGCCGGCAGATGCGCCAGCGCAGCGTCCACGACGGGCGGGACGTGGTCCGACCGGCGGAAGATGTCGACCATGTCCACCGGGATCGAGGCCGGGATCGCGGAAAGGTCGGCAAAGACCTCTTCGCCGAACAACCGCTTGCCCGCGTGCCCCGGGTTCACCGGGATCACCCGCTTGCCCCGCAGCGACAGGTAGCGCGCCACGTAATGGCTGGGCCGCACCGGGTCGGGCGAGACGCCGACAACGGCGATCACGCGCGCGCGGATCAGGGTGTCTTTCAGGAATTCGTCGGAATAGCCGGTCATGGCGCGCACCCTAGCAGCAAAAAAACGCCCGGGCGAGATGCACCGGGCGCCAGTCGCGGAACGAGGGACAGTGAAGTAGGACAGGGCCGTTCCGAAGGCCCCGCCCTCTGGGCAAGAGGTAGGATCGTGGCGGGCGGCCTTCCAGTGCGATCATCGAACTGTGATCGGGCCATCGGGACCGATGTCCGCCCATCCGGGTCAATCGAACAGATCCTCGACCGCGTCGATCGCCTCTTCCAGCGCCGCACGCCAGAGGCTTTTCCGGCCCTTTTTCAGGTGCTTAGGCCGGCCCTTTCGCACCGGGCGGGCGCCTGTTCGTGCGCCCCTGCCGGGGTCCGGCGGGCGCGCAGGGGTCGCCGCAGCGTGATCGGCACGCAACCGTTTCATGTGCCGCAGCGGCGCCCCGCAAGAGGCGCAGGCCAGCTCGTGCCGGCCGGTTCCGCGCATCGCCAGCGCCGCCCGGCTGCCGCAATAGCAGCAGGTCGCGATCTTGATGTCCTGGGGCATCGCCTAGCCGTTGTGTCCTTCCACGGCCGCATATAGGGCAACGGCGGCCGCGTTCGAGACGTTGAGCGAGCCGAACCCGCCCGCCGCCGGGATGCGTGCCAGCGCGTCGCAACTGTCGCGGGTAAGCTGCCGCAACCCCGGCCCCTCGGCCCCCAGCACAAGGCCGACAGGCGTATCGGCCAGCCCCGTCAGCGCCTGGCCCAGTGTCACCCCCGCCCCGCCGTCAAGGCCGATCAGATGAAAGCCCAGGTCCTTCAGGTCCTCCATCGCCCGGGCAAGATTCGGCACGCGCAGATAGGGCTGGCGCTCCAGCGCGCCCGACGCGGTCTTGGCCAGCGCCCCGGTCTCGGGCGCGGAATGGCGATGGGGCGCGATCACCGCCGCCGCGCCGAACACCTCGGCCGAGCGCAGGATCGCACCCACATTGTGCGGATCGGTCACCCGGTCAAGCAGCACGACCCTTGCGCGCGGCCCCGCGGCGCAGAGATCAGCCAGCCGCCCCCAGTCCAGCGGCCGGACCTCGAGGGCCGCGCCCTGGTGCACCGAGCCCGGGTCGATCGGCGCCTCGAAGCGGCGCGGGTCGCAGATCTCGGGCGCGATGCCCGCCGCCCCGATCGCGTCCGCCAGCCGGTCGGCGGCATTCTTCGTCACCACCAGCCGCAGCTTTTCGCGCCTGGGATTCACCAGCGCATCGCGCACCGCGTGCAGCCCGAACAGCCACACCGTCTCGGTCGCCGCCGCACGCCGCGCGCGTTCCTTCTCGATCACCCATGTGGGTTTCTTCGCCACGTCAGGCCCCTTTTCGACAACCCGCGGACCATGGGGATTAGACCGCGCCCGCGCAAGGGATTTTCCTGTTGACGCGTCCAGGGCCTGCGCGTATCCAGCCGCCACTTAGGGCGACGCGCTGCAAGGTGCGGCAGCGGACTGTAAATCCGCCGGGGAGACCCATGCCTGGTTCGATTCCAGGGTCGCCCACCATCCCCCTTTCAGAACCTGCAGGCGAACCGCAGCGCCTTCGATTACCGCCATAATTTCGCCACATTTCTGTCCAAATGTCGTCTGGAATACGGCACGAGGGGGAATTTCGATGGCGAGAATGTTGCACCTGATGGTGTCGCGCACGCTGGCGCTGCCCGGTGCCGCGGCGCGGGGGCTGATCATGCGTGGGCAGGCCGCGATCGAGGAACGTGGGCGGGAACGGCTCAAGGCGCGGCTGGACTGGCGCGACCCGGCCCCGACGCGCAACCTGCGCAAGGCGCGGCGCCGCTAGACCGGCACCAGACCGGGCAACCGGCTTTCGAAGCCCGCGCGCCCTGCCTATAGTGACCGCCGAGGGGCGGGGCAGGACCGGCGGGAATGACCAGGACGGCGACACCGGCGACGGCCAGGGGCGGGGCGGCAACGGCCCCCTTCAACGTGGTCATCGTCGGGCAGGACGGCCGGCTGCAATACGAGGCGTTGCTTTTCGCGGCCTCGCTGCGCGCCTCTGATACCGGGTTCAAGGGGCGGCTATTCGTGGCCGAGCCGCAACCCGGCCCGATGTGGGATCGCGACCCGCGGATGTCCGATCCAGGCGTGCACGACCTGCTTCGGGACCTGGACGCCGAGATCGTGCCGTTCGAAAACCGTGCCTTCGGCGCCTCCTACCCGCAAGGCAACAAGATCGAGGCCCTGCTTGCCCTGCCCGAGGGGGAACCGTTCGTGTTCTTCGACACCGATTCGCTGGTGACCGGGGCGCTGTCGCAGGTCGCGTTCGATTTCGACCGCCCGTCCGCCTCGATGCGGCGCGAGGGCACCTGGCCGCAGATCGAGCTTTACGGCCCCGGCCATACCGCCATCTGGACGTCGCTTTACGACCGTTTCGGGCTGGACTTCGCAAGCTCGCTCGACCTTGGCCAGCCGGACGAATACTGGCAGCGTTACCTCTATTTCAACGCGGGCTGGTTCTTTCACCGCTGCCCGCGGGACTTCGGCCGGCGGTTTCTCGACTACGCCATGCAGATCCGCGACGATCCCCCGCCGGAACTGGTCTGCCAGTCGCTCGACCCCTGGCTTGACCAGGTGGCCCTGCCGCTGGTCGTCCATTCCTTTGGCGGCGGGCGGCCGGGGCCGGAACTTGCCGGGCTCGACGGCGCGGTGACCTGCCACTGGCGCACCCTGCCGCTGCTTTATGCGCGCGAAAGCGACCTTGTGGTCGAGGTGCTGGAGGCGGTCACTGCCCCGAACAAGGTCAAGAAGGTGCTGAAGGCCCACGAACCGATCCGCCGCTTCGTCTACCAGGGCAAGGGGGCCAGGGCGCGGGCGCTGTTCGACCGGGCCGCCCTGCCCCGGCGCGAGCAGGTGATCCGCAACCTTCTGAAGAAGAACAATCTCTGGATGCGCTGAGGAGGTGGCATGACCGCGGCCCTGCACGGGGTGATCCCCTATATCGCAACGCCCCTGCACGACGACGGGCGGGTGAACCGCCCGGTGCTGACCCGGCTCTGCGAGCACCTGATCGGCGCGGGCGTGCATGGCCTTTGTCCACTGGGGTCCACTGGCGAATTCGCCTATCTGACGCGCGATCAGAAGGCCGACGTGGTGGAAACGGTGGTCAAGGCCGCGGCGGGCCGGGTGCCGGTGATCGCGGGCGTGGCGTCGACCGCCACGGCGGATGCGGTGTCCCAGGCGCGGGATTGGGCGGCGCTGGGCGCAGACGGGATCCTGGCGGTGATGGAAGCCTATTTCCCGATCCCGGACTCGGGCGTCGTGGACTATTTCACCGCCGTGGCAGACGCGGCCAACCTGCCCGTCACGATCTACACCAACCCCAATTTCCAGCGCTCGGACCTGTCGCCCGGCGCCATCGAGACGCTGAGCCATCACCCGCGCATCGCCTATCTGAAGGACGCCTCGACCAATACCGGGCGGCTCTTGTCGATCCTGAACCGGACCGAGGGGCGGATCGGCATTTTCGCGGCCTCGTCGCACATCACCGTTGCGGTGATGATGATCGGGGGCCTTGGGTGGATGTCGGGACCGTCCTGCATCGTGCCGCGCCAGAGCGCCGAACTTTACCGGCTGTGCCGGGCCGGGGAGTGGGACGCGGCGATGGTGTTGCAGCGGCGGCTCTGGGCGGTGAACGAGGCCTTTGCCAGGTTCAACCTGGCCGCGGCGATCAAGGCGGGGCTGACGTTGCAGGGCTTCGATGTCGGCCCGCCGATCGCACCGCAGGCGCCGCTTTCCGATGCACAGACCGGCGAATTGCGCACGATGCTGGAGGCGCTCGGCGCCCTGTGAGGACCGTGTCCGTGCGGGCGCCGGGGTGTCGGTTTTGCCCGGGCGTGCCCGGACGGGCGGTCGCGCATGGACTGGCCTTGCCGGGCCGGAACGGGGATGCAGGGGGCCCTTCTGGCGCTGCTCTGCCCTGTGCCTCTGGCGGCCCGCCCCGGTGCCGCGCACATCTTCCCCGTTTGTCCTGCTAGTCCGGAAAGCCGTTCCCCGAAACGGAAGCGCCACGCATCCGGTTTCTTTCCGAGCGCCCCCGTGTTGCCGGGTTGGGCCAGATGCCCTAATGCTGGCGCCAAACGGGAAAAAGGGAGTTCTGATCCGATGAGCGAGGGTCCCAGCTACGGTTTCGACACGTTGCAGGTGCATGCGGGCGCACGGCCCGATCCGGCCACCGGCGCGCGACAGACGCCGATCTACCAGACCACGGCCTATGTGTTCCGCGATGCCGACCACGCGGCAGCGCTCTTCAACCTGCAAGAGGTCGGCTATATCTATTCGCGGTTGACCAACCCCACCGTTGCAGTGCTGGCCGAACGCATCGCCACGCTGGAAGGGGGCGTTGGCGGGGTTTGCTGTTCCTCGGGGCATGCGGCGCAGATCATGGCGCTGTTCCCGCTGATGGGGCCGGGGCGGAACGTGGTCGCCTCGACGCGGCTTTACGGCGGCACGATCACCCAGTTCAGCCAGACGATCCGCCGGTTCGGCTGGTCGGCGAAGTTCGTCGATTTCGACGATCTGGACGCGGTAAAGGCCGCCATCGACGAGGACACCCGCGCGATCTTTTGCGAGGCGATCGCGAATCCGGGCGGCTACATCACCGATCTGGACGCGATCGCGGGCGTGGCGGACGCGGCGGGCCTGCCGCTGATCGTCGACAACACCTCGGCCACGCCATACCTGTGCCGCCCGATCGAACACGGCGCGACGCTGGTCGTCCATTCGACCACCAAATACCTCACTGGCAACGGCACCGTCACGGGCGGCGCCATCGTGGATTCGGGCCGCTTCGACTGGTCGGCCTCGGGCAAGTTCCCCTCGCTTTCCGACCCCGAGCCCGCCTATCACGGGCTGAAGTTCCACGAGACCTTCGGGCCGCTGGCCTTCACCTTCCACGGCATCGCCATCGGGCTGCGCGATCTCGGCATGACGATGAACCCGCAGGCCGCCCATTACACGCTGATGGGAATCGAGACGCTGAGCCTGCGCATGCAGCGCCATGTCGAGAACGCCGTACGGGTGGCGGAATGGCTGGAACAGCACCCCAAGGTGGCGCGCGTGACCTATGCCGGGCTGCCCTCCTCGCCCTATAACGACCGGGTGGCACGGATCTGCCCCAAGGGGGCCGGGGCTCTGTTCACCTTTGCGCTGAAGGACGGCTACGAGGCCTGCGTGAAATTCGTCGATTCGGTGAACCTGTTCAGCCATGTGGCGAACCTGGGCGACACGCGGTCGCTGATCATCCACCCGGCCTCGACCACCCACCGGCAACTGAGCGAAGCCCAGCAGGTCGCGGCCGGGGCGGCGCCCGACACGCTGCGGGTGTCGATCGGCATCGAGGACGCGGCCGACATCATCGCCGATCTCGACCAGGCGCTGGCCCGGGTCTGAAACGCCGCATGGGCCGGGGTGCGGCGGCGCGCCCCGGCCCATGCGCCCCGCGCGCCAGCCTTGCTGCGACAAGGGAATTCCCCCCGGCCCCTTCTAAGCGTCGGCATTTTCCTGCTATAGTCCGCAGACTCTGGTTGGGCACCGGTGGGGGACCGGTTTAGATAGCGGTAATGAAACCAGGTTTCGCGCTGACTCTCTCGGAGGACGGGATCGGCCTGCTGCACCGCTCGAAAGGCGGGTGGCAGCGGTTGGGCGACGTGTCGCTGGACGACCCCGGGCTGGGCGAGACACTGCGGCTGATGCGCAATACGGCCGAGGGACTGGCGACCGGCACGCTTCTGACCAAGCTGGTCATCCCCGATAGCCAGATCCTCTACACGACGCTGCCCTTCAGCGGCGAAAGCCAGGCCGAGAAACGCGCGAGCCTCCGGCGCGGGCTCGACGGGCTGACACCCTATGCTGTCGACGAGCTTGTGTTCGACTGGCAAGATCTGGGCGACGGCACCGCGCGGCTGGCGGTCGTGGCGCGCGAGACGCTGGACGAGGCCGAAGGCTTTGCCGCGCAGCACCACTTCAACCCGGTCTGCTGCGTGGCCGCACCGCCCGCCGGGAAATTCGACGGCGAAGCGTTCTTCGGCCCGACCGCGCTGGCGCCGGGGCTGTTGGGCAAGGGCCAGACGCCCCAGCGCGATGGCCGCGCCGTGCGTCCGGGCGGGATGGCGGATTACGCGGCGGGCGACGACGCACCGGCGGCGCCGAAATCCGCGCCCAGGCCGCCGTCCAAAGGCAAACCCCGGGCCGCGCCTGCCGCCTCCCCCGCCATCCCGGACGCGCCCGCGACAAGCACCCCGGCCGATCCTGCCGTCCCGTTCGCGACGCGCCGCCGCGGCGAGGGCGAGGAAACCCGGGCGCCGGCGGAACGGCCGCTTGATGACGCCCCGCCCGCCCCGTCGCGGCTGACCCTTGCCACGCCCCGGCCGGACGTGCCGCATGGCGGCAACACGCCCGCCAGCCTTGCCCCAGCGGCCGATTCCAGGGAACCGTCCCCGGCGGCGGGCAAGCCCCTTGCCGTCGATGTCCCGGCCCGGCCATCCTCCGGCACGGTCCAGACCGATCGGCCCAGACCGTCCGTCGCCCCCGCCGGTGCGCCGTCAAAGGCGCCGTCCCCTCCGCTCGCCGCGCCGCCGCGCCGGGCGGCAGCGCAGACACTTGCCGAAATTGCGCTCGGTCAGGCAAAGGCGCGGCCGGGCCGGGGCAATCTGCGGCTTGGGATCGCGCTGACCGGCGCGCTGGTCCTGGCGATGGCGGCAGTGTCGATCTGGTCGCTGCTGCCCGAGGGCGGCGAGCGGGCAGAGACGCCCGCAGCCGCGCCCGAGGTGGGCGACGCGCTTGCGGCGCTGCCCGACGAACCGGTGACCGCGCCGCCCGCACTTCGGACGCCCGGCACGCCCTCGGTGGCCGAGGATGCCCCCGCCGCCACCCCCGACCTCGCCCCGCCAGAGCCTGCGCCGGTCGAACCCACGGCACCCGAACCGCCCTCGCCGGCCGCGCCGTTCAGCGAAACCGACGCCGCCGAAGCCTATGCCAGCACCGGGCTCTGGCAGGTCGCGCCCGAACCGCCTGCCGCCCCGCCGCAGGACCGGATCGAGAACCTTTACGTCGCCGCGCTCGACCCGGCGATCCGGCCGCCCGATGCGGTCGATCTGCCCGATCCCCGAAGGACCGAGGCCAATGACCAGCCGCTGCCGCTGCAGGCGGATCCGCCGGGACCGGACGAAACCTTCGTGCTGGACGAGCGCGGATTCATCGCTGCAACGCCCGAAGGGGCCCTGACGCCCGAGGGGGTGATGGTCTTCGCCGGTCAGCCGCCCCTGCTGCCGCGCGGAAGACGCCCCGCCGAGGTCGATGACCCCGAGGATTCGCAGGCGCGCGCGACCGAGCCCGCCATGCCCGAGGGGATGATCGTGGCCGATGGCGTCGAGGTGGCCGCGATCCCCGAGGCCGCGCCCGAGGAAAGCCCCGCCACGTCCGAGGTGGCGGCGGAACCGCCCGCCAATCCGGAACCGGCGGCCGATCCGGAACCGCCCGCCGTTGCGGATCCGGCACCCGTAGCGGCCCCCGAGACGGGCGTTGTGGTCGTCGAGGGCCGGCCCTCGATCGTACCGCCGCGGCGGCCGGAACTTGTGGTGCCGGTGACGCTTGGGCGCCCCCCGGTCACGCCGCCCGCCCGGCCCGGCCCCGAAGCTGCGGTCCCGCAAGAGCCCGCCGCGCCCGAGGCCGCGGACCCCGAGCCCGCCCCCGCAACCGAGACAGAGGCCGGGGACGCGGCCGCCACGTCACCTGTTCAGGCGACCGAAACGGCCGCCGCAGCCCCCGAAGCGCAACCGGAGGCCACCGATCTGCCCGAGACCGCGGTCCTGGTGGCCGACGCCGCGACCGCGATGCGGCTTGCCCCCTTCCGCCCGCAGCTGCGTCCCGAGGGGCTGGTCCCCGCAGCGATGCCGGCAGCGGCGCCCCCCGCCGCAGAGGCCCCCGACCCCGGGCTGCGCCCGCGCGCGCGTCCCGAGGCCATGGCCGCCGCCTTGGCCGCCCGGGCCCCCGAACTGGGGGCCGATATCGAGGCGGCGCTTCAGGCAGCGCTTTCCCCCGAGGAGCAGGCAGAGGCGTCGGCCGAGCCGGAAGCCGAGGAACCCGAGCCCAACCTGGCGCGCTCGATCCGCCCCGCTGCACGGCCCTCGGATCTCGATGACCGACTGGCCGCGACGGCGCCCGCTGCGGCGCCTGCCGTGCCCCCCGCCGCCGCAGCCAGGGCGCCACGTATTCCGACCAGCGCCAATGTCGCCCGCCAGGCGACGGTCGAGAACGCGATCAATCTGGGCAAGCTCAACCTGATCGGGGTCTACGGCTCGTCCGGGGACCGCCGCGCGCTGGTACGTCTGCCGAGCGGGCGCTACGAGAAACTGAAGGTCGGGGACCGCCTCGACGGTGGCAGCGTCGCCGCGATCGGCGAAAGCCAGTTGCGCTACGTCAAGAACGGACGGAACATCGTCCTCGACCTGCCGGGCGGCTGATCTGGACTGATACTCCCGGCGCGAGCACGAAAAAGGCCGCGGCACAAAGGCCGCGGCCAGAAAAAGGCTTGCTGCGATCGCGTCAGGCGGCGCGCGAGACCAGAACCTCGTCCACCTGCTTTTGCGCGCCGGCCTCGTCCACGCCGGACACGGCGGCCACTTCGCGTGTCAGCCGCTCCAGCGCGGCCTCGTAAAGCTGGCGTTCGGAATAGGATTGCTCGCGCTGGTCGTCGGTGCGGTGCAGGTCGCGAACCACCTCGGCGATCGAGATCAGGTCGCCCGAGTTGATCTTCTGTTCGTATTCCTGCGCCCGGCGCGACCACATCGCCCGCTTGACCTTGGCCTTGCCCTTCAGCGTCGCCATCGCCTTGGACACGATATCAGGGGTCGAGAGCGACCGCATGCCGATCTCGGTGGCCTTGTTGGTCGGAACGCGCAGGGTCATCTTGTCCTTCTCGAACGAGATCACGAAGAGTTCGAGCGGAATACCGGCGATCTCCTGCTCCTCGATCGACACGATCTTTCCCACGCCGTGGGCGGGGTAGACCACGTAGTCGTTGGGGCGGAACTCGGCTTTCTTGGTCTTCGACATTCAGTTCTTCCTCGCATGGACCCCTGAACAGCATCGAAACTCATGCCGGGAAACAGATTTCCCAGGCACGTGGGTCGTCTGACGCTGAAAAACCACCCCGCAGACGGTTGTATCTGCGTGTGGTGGGCAGGATTCGGTCGGCCATCTATGAAAAAACCGTAACACAAAATGCAGGCCAAGAAAAGCGCCGCCGCCGCGACGCAGCGTCAACGGCTTGGCACATAATGCCATTTCCCGCCCAGATATCGGGCAGCGGCCGCGAATCGGGCGTCAGCCGCCCTGGCCGGGCGCCTCGGAGAAGTATTTCTCGCGCTTGCCGGTCTCGCCGTCGCGCTCCGTGGCCTCGGGCAGCGGGTCCTTGCGGGTGATGATGACCGGCCAGACCAGGGCGTATTGGCGGTTGAACTCCACCCAGGCGTCCATGTCGGGCTCGGTGTCGGGCCGGATCGCATCGGCGGGGCATTCGGGCTCGCACACGCCGCAATCGATGCACTCGTCGGGGTGGATCACCAGCATGTTCTCGCCCTCGTAGAAGCAGTCCACGGGGCAGACCTCTACGCAATCGGTATACTTGCAGGCGATGCAGTTGTCGGTGACGACATAGGTCATGTGCAGGCTCTCGGTTTTCTTGTGGGGCAGGAACTAGACCACCGGGGCGGATCATTCAAGCGGGGGTTTGGACCTGTTGTCGATCTGCCGGCGGTCTTTCTTGGTGGGGCGCCCACCCCCCTCGTATCGCGGATTTTCGGGTTGTCGCGCCTTGATCGGGGTCAAGTCGTCGTAGAGGGTGCGCGCCTCGGTCGCAGGCCCCCGGCGCGCACCGGGGGCGAGGATGCGCACGACCCGGATGTCGTCGCCCTGGGGAAAGGTCAGCGTGTCGCCCGGCCCGACGCGCGCGCCCGGCTTGTCGGTCCTGGCGGCGTTGACACGGACATGGCCCCCCGTGACGACCTTGGCCGCCAGCGTCCGCGTCTTGAAGAAACGCGCCTGCCAGAGCCACTTGTCCAGCCGGATCGTCGGACGGGGGCCGGTTTCGGTCACTCCTCGAAGTTAACCCCGTGCCAGAAGTTCTGAACAGGTACACCATGGCCAACCATCATGCCGTAGAGCGGACCATCCCCCGTCAAAACAAAGTCTCCCCGTCGGCCGAGGCATATGACGCCAGCATCAGCCAAGCCAAGGTGCGCATAGAAAGGCTCGCTTAGCGTCTCTACGCTGGGCACAAAGACCTCATCGAGACTTCGGATGTACGCGCCAAGCGCCTCGGCACCTCCGGGACAAAGTTGCTGTTTACCGGAACCGATAAGATTCGATGCTTCCGTCAAAATGTTGGGCGTGGAGACATGCCTATGAAACTGACGGACGATTTCGTTAAGCCGACCAAGGTGTTGCGGCTCAAATGCTTCCAGCCTGCGGCCTCCAATACGCGAACCGTCAAGGTTACCGACAATCCAGAAGACCAGAAGGTTGGTGTCGAGCAGAAGCCGCTTCACACGTTTTCAAGAGCCAGAAAAGTGCCGTCATCGGCCTTCAGGCGGACCACACGGAACTCCCTGATCGGCTCGCGCGATTTCTGAAGGAAGTACAACTCACCGCCCGCAGTCTTCTCCCGACCAATGTCGAAACCGATCGTAACCACCCAACAATTATCTTGCTCGTCATAGCGAACGCCTTCCAGAAGCAGGTGGTGCAAGTTTCGTTCCGAATACAAATCCCTGAAGAAAGTGAACGCCGCATCTACGGCTTCCTTGGGAGAAAGCTTGCGTTCGGCGGTCTTCTGCATCGGGATATAGTCCTCCTAATCGGTGGTCGAACGTGCCGGAAGTATGAACACCTAGGTCTTGTTCTTCAAGCCCATCAGCGCGGCGGCGAAGGGGTTGTCGGGATCGATCGGCTTTTCCTTGCGGGGCGGGCGGGCCTCGAAGCTGTGCGGCTTTTCCCCGCGCGGGGCACCGCCCGGCTTGCCCTTGGGCTTGCCGCGCGGCTTGCCCTTGCCCTGCGGCCTGTCGCCGCCACGGGGCTTGTGGCCGCCCGAACGCCGGGGCGCCCAGGTGAAGGTATAGAAGACCTCGATCTCGGCCGCGGACGGCGGCGGGGCGTCGGCGGCGGGCGTTTCCGCCCCTGCCTCCGGCTCCGGTGCGGGCGTTGCCTCGGGTGTGGTTTCTGCCTCGGCCGCGGCCGTGGTTTCGTCCACCGTGGTTTCGCCGGCAGTTGCCGCGTCGGCGGCTGCCTCGTCGGCGGCCGTCCCGGGCGGAGCGGTCTCGTCCACCGCGGGCGCCGGTGCCGGTTTCACCTTGGGCCGTTCGCCCCGCTCGGCCGTGTAGCCAAGCCCCTGCATGAGATGGGCGAACTGTTCCAGCGTGGTGCCGGTGATCGACAGCATCTCGGGCTTCGCCTCGAATCCCCCGCGCGTGTCCTCGGAGCGCAGCATGTCCGCAAGCCGTTCCAGCATGTCGATCCGGATGGCGCGGGCGCCGGCCGCGCGATAGCCCGACAGCGTGTGGTATTCCTGGGGCATCCCCTCGGCCACCGCGATCGTCACCAGCCCCGGCGGCGGGCTTTCGGGAAACTCGTCCAGGCCCTTGTGCAGCGACCACAGCACAAGGCGCAGCCGCGTCGGCGCGGGCTTCAGCAAGAGCGGCATGAAGATCGTGAACTGGCCAAAGCGGATGCCGTGCTTGCGCAGCGCGCCGCGCGCGTCCTGGTCAAGCTGCTTGACCTCGGCCGTCACGCCATCGCGCGGCAGGATGCCCATCGCCTCGACCATGCGGAAGGCAAAACCGCGGGTCAGGCCGGTCAGCGCCTCGTCGCGCTGAAGGTTCAGAAGCGGTTCGAACAGCGTGGCCACACGCCGGTCGATGAAATGCTGAAGGCGGCGGCGCACCTTCTCGGTGACTTCGGCGCCCGCCTCTTCGTCGACGAAGGGCTCGATCTGCGGCTTCAGCGGATCGGATCCGGCCACGAGCTTGCCCACCGCATGCGAGCCCCACATCAGCCCGCCCTGCTCGGTGAAGTCGAGTTCGGTGTCCGGCGCGTTGTAGAACCGGTCGGCGCGCAGATGGAACTCGGGGCCCAGCGCAGCCAGCGCCGCCTGGCGCAGCGTGCGCGCCTCGTCCGGACTGGCCGAGGCGTCCTGGCGGAAGCGGAAGCCTTCCAGTCGGCCGACGAACTGCCCCTCGACCGTCACCTCACCCTTGTCGTTCACCTCGGCCACAAGGCTCTCCTTCTGCTTCAACCGGCGGAGCAGAACGGATGTCCGCCGGTCAACAAATCTCTGCGTCAGCACACCGTGCAGCGCGTCGGACAGGCGGTCTTCTACAGCGCGGGTGAGGCCGCGCCAATGGCCTTCATCCGCGACCCAGCCCGAACGTTGGGCGACGTAGGTCCAGGTGCGGATATACGCCAGACGTTTCGAGAGCGTGTCAATGTCGCCATCTGTCCGGTCGATGCGCGCCACCTGCCGCGCCAGCCAGTCGTCGGGCACGCGTCCCGCCTCGTGCAGGAATCCGAAGATCCGTTCGAGAAGGCCCGCGTGTTCGCCCGAGGAAATCCCCCGAAAATCCGG
The DNA here is from genome assembly GCF_004342445.1 of Rhodovulum euryhalinum. Taxonomy (GTDB): domain Bacteria; phylum Pseudomonadota; class Alphaproteobacteria; order Rhodobacterales; family Rhodobacteraceae; genus Rhodovulum; species Rhodovulum euryhalinum. Next base: position 143,913 of record NZ_SLWW01000007.1, on the reverse strand, counting down.
TATCCGGCAGACATCCCACAGCAGTTTCACATCGCGCGCATCGCCGATCCTGCCACGCAACTCCGGGATGGCCGACAGCGTCTTGAACGCCCCCAGATCGTCGGCCTCGCGCGCGCGGGTCAGCCAGTCGCCGCCGGGCTGGGTTTCCAGCGCGGCAATCAGCCGCTCGGGGGTGCCGAAATCCAGCCTCGAATTGCGCCATTGCAGCTTGCGCAAGGGCGTGAATCGGTTCTCGACGATGGCCTCGGCGGTCTCGGGGTCCAATGGACGCGCCTCGCCGGTGACGCCGAAGGTTCCGGCCTGGGTGTGCCGCCCCGCGCGGCCCGCGATCTGGGCCAGTTCGTTGGGTTGCAGGGGCCGCATCCGGCGGCCGTCGAACTTGGACAGGCTGGAAAAGGCGACATGCTTGATGTCGAGGTTCAGCCCCATCCCGATCGCATCGGTCGCGACGAGGTAATCGACGTCGCCGTTCTGGTAAAGCTCCACCTGGGCGTTCCGCGTGCGGGGCGACAGCGCGCCCATCACCACCGCGCAGCCGCCCTTCTGCCGACGGATCAGTTCCGCGATGGCATAGACGTTCTCTACCGAAAACCCGACGATGGCCGACCGGGGCGGCATCCGGCTGATCTTTTTCGAGCCGGTGTAGGTCAGGTCCGAGAACCGTTCGCGCCGCATGAACTGCGCCCGGGGCACCAGCGCAGCGATCGCGCCCCGCATGGTGTCGGCGCCCAGGAACAGGGTCTCGTGCTGGCCGCGGGCGTTCAGCAGCCGGTCGGTGAAGACATGGCCGCGTTCCGGGTCGGCGCAAAGCTGGATCTCGTCCACCGCCAGGAAATCGGCCCCCGTCCCCGGGGGCATCGCCTCGGCGGTGCAGACCCAGTATTGCGCGCGGTCCGGCACGATCCGTTCCTCGCCGGTCACCAGCGCAACGCAGGACGGCCCGCGCAGGGCAACGATCCGGTCATAGACCTCGCGCGCGAGCAGGCGCAGAGGCAGGCCGATCACGCCCGTCCGGTGGGCCAGCATCCGTTCGATCGCGTAATGGGTCTTGCCGGTATTGGTCGGCCCGAGGACCGCGGTGATCCTCGCCTGATCTGCCATTTTCTGCCCTTTCGCCCGCCCTCAGAGCGTGCGGCCGGAGGTCAGGATCTCAAGCCGCTTCTCGGCCTCTTCTAGGTCAGGTTCATGGGGATGTATAGCACGTGCCGCGCGCACCGCCCGAAGCGCAGCCTCGTAGCGCGCCGTTTCCTCGAGGATCGTGGCAAGTCCTGTCAGCGCGACGAAATTTCCGGGGTTCAGCTCCAGCGTCCGGGCCAGATCGCCAATCGCGGGGCCGAACAGCCCGGCCCGGAAATAGGCCATCGCCCGCGTGTTGTAGCCCTCGGCGAAGTCCGGCGCGTGATCGACCAGCGCGGTCAGATGCGCGATGGCGGCCTCGAAATCGCCCGCCTCGACCGCGTCGCGCCCGCGCCGCAGCAGAAGGTCCATCGAGGCCGAGCCCGATTTCGCCCATTCCGCGCGGATCGCCTGCTCGACCTGCTTCCAGTTCGGCAATTCGGGTTCGCGCAACTCTTGCAGAAGCTCGGCGGCCCGGTCCCCGTCGGCAAGTGTCGGCCCGGACAGCGCAAATGCGGCACAAAATGCCGTCACGACAGGATTGAGAAGTTTTCGCAGCATGGCCATAACAGGCCCGAGGATAGCGCAATGCGCGGGAAAAGCGACAGGCCCCGCGTTCACAATCGGAGGATACCCATGAGCGACGTGATCGAAAAGGCAGTCGAAACCCTGAACGGCAAGATCGACGGGGGGTTCGACGGCGTCGCCAAGTTCGTGATCGAGGATGAAGGCGCGATCATGGTCGACTCCGAGGGCGCCCATGCGGGCGACGCCGAGGCCGAGGTGACGCTGACCGCCTCGCTCGACACGTTCCGCGGCATGATGGAGGGCGATCTGAACCCGACCGCCGCCTTCATGACCGGCAAGCTGCGCATCGAGGGCGACATGGGCAAGGCCATGCAGCTTGCCCAGATATTCACCTGACCCTACCTAAGGGATCATGGACACTGCCCCGCTTTACAACGATATCGCCGAAGGCCCCGAGGACGCTGCCGCCTACTGGGTCACGGCCGGGGACGGGGTTCGGATCCGGATAGCCGTCTGGGGGGCTGCGCGGGCGCGGGCCACGGTGCTGCTGTTCCCTGGGCGCACCGAATATGCCGAGAAGTACGGCCGGTCAGCAGCCGACCTTGCGGCGCGCGGCTTTGCCACCGTGGTTGTCGACTGGCGCGGACAGGGGCTGGCAGACCGGCTGCATGACGACCCCGTCCTGGGCCATGTCGACCGGTTCGAGGCCTACCAGCGCGATGTCACGGCGGTGGCCCGGGCGGCCGAAGCGCTGGGCCTGCCGCGGCCCTATCACCTGCTTGCCCATTCGATGGGCGGGTGCATCGGGCTTCGGGCGCTGCACCAAGGGCTGGACGTGGCGTCCGTGGCCTTCACCGCGCCGATGTGGGGCATCCGCTTCTCGCCGCTGATGCGCCCGGCGGCCTGGGCGCTGAGCGCGGCCAGCCGGCCGCTGGGCTTCGATCGCCGGATGACGCCCGGCCGCGGCGGCGACGCCTACATCCTGGCCAGCAGCTTCGACGAGAACGAACTGACGGGCGACCCCGAGATGTTCGGCTACATGCGCCGCCAGCTTGCCGCCCGCCCCGAGATGGCGATCGGCGGGCCCAGCCTCAGCTGGCTGCACGAGGCGCTGTGCGAGATGCGCGCGCTGGTGCGCATGGCCCCGCCCGCCATCCCCGCGCTGACCTATCTGGGCACCGACGAGCGGATCGTCTGCGCCAACGCGATCCGCACGGTCAAGGGCTCTTGGGCCGCGGGCACGCTGCGCGAGATCGAAGGGGCGCGTCACGAGGTGATGATGGAGGGAACGGCCACCCGCGCCCGCGTCTTTGACGAGGTGGCCGAGCATTTCACCCGCCACGCCACGCCCCATCTGCCGCACCGCAAGCGGATCACGGACACGCTTCACGCCTGACCACGCCACCATGGCGCCCGGCCCGCAGCGCCCTATACTGCGCCCCATGTCCGTCCTGACCTTTACCGAGCGCGGCATCCATTGCCCCGCGGGGGATTTCTTCATCGACCCCTGGGCCCCCGTCGACCGGGCCCTGGTCACCCATGGCCATTCCGATCACGCCCGCCCCGGCCACCGCCGCTATCTGGCCACCGCGACCGCCGCCCCGGTGATCCGCCATCGGCTGGGCGGGATCACGCTGGAGACTGTCCGCTATGGCGAGACGCGGCGGATCGGCGATGCCGCCGTGTCCTTCCATCCCGCAGGTCACGTGCCCGGCTCGGCGCAGATCCGGGTCGAGGTTGGGGGCGAGGTCTGGGTCGTCTCGGGCGACTACAAGCTGGAGGATGACGGGCTGTCCGAACCGTTCGAACCGGTCAGGGCGCATGCCTTCGTCAGCGAATGTACCTTCGGGTTGCCGGTCTTTGCCTGGCGCCCGCAGGCCGAGGTATTCGCCGAGATCAACGCTTGGTGGGCCGCCAATGCCGCCGCGGGGCGCGTCACGCTGCTGGGCGCCTACTCCCTGGGCAAGGCGCAACGGCTGCTGGCCGGGGTGGATCGCTCGATCGGCCCGATCCTGACCCATGGCGCAGTCGAGGCCACCTGCGCGGTGATGCGCGCGCAGGGCATCGCCCTGCCCGCGACGGTGCCGGTCACGCCCGAGACCGACCTCAAGGCCTATCCCGGCGCGCTGGTACTGGCGCCGCCCTCGGCACTGGGCGCCCCCTGGGCGCGGCGCTTCGGGGCGGCGGCGACGGGATTCGCGTCGGGCTGGATGGCACTGCGGGGCGTGCGCCGCAGGCGGGCGGCCGACCGGGGCTTCGTGCTGTCCGACCATGCCGACTGGGCCGGGCTGAACGCCGCGATCCGCAATACCGGGGCAAACCGCGTCTTTGTTACCCATGGCTATACCGCCGTGTTCCGCCGCTGGCTGGCCGAGCAGGGCCATGACGCGGAAATCGTCCAGACCGCGTTCGAGGGCGAAAGCCTAGACCGCGCCGAGGACGAGGCATGAAGCGTTTCGCCGCCCTCTTCACCGCGCTCGACCGGACGACGAAGACCACCGCGAAGGTGGACGCGCTCGCCGCGTATTTCGCCGACGCGCCCGAGGCCGACCGGCTCTGGACCGTCGCCCTTCTGTCGGGCCGCCGTCCGCGGCGGGCGGTGACGACGATGCGCCTGCGGGAATGGGCGGCCGAACGCGCGGGCCTGCCGCTCTGGCTGTTCGAGGAATGTTATCCGGTGGTGGGCGATCTGGCCGAGACCATCGCCCTGGTCCTGCCCCCCGCGACCGGCACCAGCGCGGCCAGCCTGTCGAACTGGATGGCCGAGATCGCGGCGCTTGCACAGGCCGGCGAGCCCGCGCGCAAGGCCCGCATCCTCGCCGCTTGGGACGCGCTGGATGGCACCGAGCGGTTCCTGTTCAACAAGCTCATCACCGGCGGCTTTCGCGTCGGCGTCAGCCAGAAACTGATGACGCGCGCCCTGGCCCGGGCCACCGGCATCGGCGAGGCGGAACTGGCGCACCGGCTGATGGGCGACTGGACGCCCGCGACCACCACATGGCGCGCCCTGATCGTGGCGCCCGACCCGGCGGCCGCGCTGTCGCGCCCCTACCCGTTCTACCTGGCCTACCAGATCGAGGACGGCCCCGAGGCGTTGGGCGACCCCTCCGGCTGGCACGCGGAATACAAGTGGGATGGCATCCGCGGGCAGGTGATCGTGCGGGGCGGCGAACACTTCGTCTGGTCCCGCGGCGAAGAACTGATGACCGACCGCTTCCCCGAACTGGCGCAGGCCCGCGATTTCCTGCCCGAGGGCACGGTGATCGACGGCGAGATCCTCGGCTGGGCCGGGGACGCCCCCCTGCCCTTTGCCGCGCTACAGAAACGGATCACGCGCAAGACCGTCCCAAAAAGGCTGCTGGCCGAGGCTCCGGTGGTGCTGTGCGCCTATGACCTGCTGGAGGATGCGGGCCGCGACATCCGCCAGGCGCCCCTGGCCGCGCGCCGCGCCCGGCTTGAGGCGCTGCTTGCCGCGCTGCCTGCGGACGCCCCCCTGCGCCTGTCGCCCTTGCTGCCCTTCGACGACTGGGCGGCGCTGGCCGAGACGCGCAAGACCGCGCGCGGGGCAGGCGCCGAGGGGGTGATGCTGAAACGCGCGGCCGCCCCCTATCTCGCGGGCCGCAAGAAGGGCGACTGGTGGAAATGGAAGCTCGACCCGCTGACGGTCGACGCGGTGATGGTCTATGCGCAGGCGGGCCATGGCCGGCGCGCGACGCTTTACACCGATTTCACCTTCGCGGTCTGGGATGGCGCGGCGCTGGTGCCCTTCACCAAGGCCTATTCGGGGCTGACCGATGCCGAGTTCCGCGAGATCACCCGATGGGTCCGGCACAATACCCTGCAACGCTTTGGCCCCGTCCGGCAGGTGCGGCCCGAACATGTGTTCGAGATCGCCTTCGAGGGCATCCAGAAAAGCCCGCGCCACAAGTCGGGCATCGCGCTGCGCTTTCCCCGCATGGCACGCTGGCGCAAGGACAAGCCCGTGGCCGAGGCCAACACGCTGGACGATCTGAAGGCGCTGCTGGGACGCTATGGCTAGGATCGCGGCGGGCCCTACAGGCTCGCGGTGATCCCCCCGTCGACGTAAAGAACGTGCCCGTTGACGAAACTTGCCGCATCGGAGGCCAGGAAGACGCAGGCGCCCACCAGTTCCTCGACCCGGCCCCAGCGGCCCGCAGGCGTGCGCCGTTCCAGCCAGACGCAGAATTCGGGATCGGCCACCAGCGCGGCGTTCAACGGCGTGTCGAAATAGCCGGGCGCAATGGCGTTGCAATTCAAACCGTACCGCGCCCAGTCGGTCGCCATGCCCTTGGTGAGATTGACGATCGCCCCCTTGGACGCCGTGTAGGGCGCGATCCCCGGGCGGGCCAGCGCCGCCTGGACGCTGGCGATGTTGACGATCCTTCCCTGACCCCGCCCGATCATGTGCCGCGCCACGGCCTGGCCGACATAGAATGCGGAATTGACATTGGTCCGCATCAGCCGGTCGAACGCCTCGACCGGAAAGTCTTCCAGCGGGGTGCGGTGCTGCATGCCCGCGTTGTTCACGAGGATGTCGATCGGGTGCGCGGCCTCGTAACCATCGACGGCGGCGCGCACCGCGTCCGGGTCGGTCACGTCGAAGGGCAGCGCGTCGACAACCAGCCCCTCGGCCCGAAGCGTCCCGGCTGCCGCCTGCAAGCGGCCAGGGTCGCGGGCGTTCAGCACGACCCGGGCACCTGCCTGCCCCAGACCGCGCGCCAGCGCCAGGCCGATCCCCATCGAGGATCCCGTCACCAGCGCGGTCCGCCCGGTCAGATCGAAAAGCCCCATGGCGTGCCCTCCCGCGGGGCTGGATCGCCCCTGGAAACTGGTATACCATTTCGGTGCCGATGCAAATGCCGGGGCCCGCGCGGCCGGATTCCGGACCGGAAGGCGTCGTGCGACATGCACCCCTTGCCTTTCCCCCTCGCCCCGATGTTCAAGGAACCCGTCACAGCGACAAGGGGAAGAGGATGAGCACCATTGCCGATATCGCCGGTCTCCTCGGGCCGCGGCTTTCGACCGGGGCCTCGGTGCGCGACCAGCACGGCCGGAACGAGGCACATTACCCGCCAGCCCCCCCCGACGCGGTCGCCTTTCCCGAGACGGCCGACGAGGTCGCGGCGATCGTCCGGGCCTGCGCTGCCCACGGCACACCGCTGACCGCCTTTGGCACTGGCACCTCGCTGGAGGGCCAGCACCTGCCCGTCCGCGGCGGGATCAGCCTGGACCTGTCGCGCATGGACCGGGTGCTGGCAATCAATACCGAGGATCTGAACGCCGTGGTGCAACCGGGTGTGACCCGCACGCGCCTGAACGCGGACCTGCGCGGCACCGGCCTGTTCTTCCCGGTCGATCCCGGCGCGGATGCGTCGCTGGGCGGCATGGCGGCGACGCGGGCGAGCGGGACAACCGCCGTCCGCTACGGCACGATGCGCGAGAATGTGCTGGCGTTGCAGGCGGTGATGGCGGATGGCAGCATCATCCGCACCGGCAGCCAGGCGCGCAAGTCCTCCGCGGGCTACGACCTCACGCACTTGCTGGTGGGATCGGAGGGGACGCTGGGGATCATCACGGAACTCACGGTGCGCCTGCACCCCCTGCCAGAGGCGGTGGCCGCGGCAACCTGCCGGTTCGCGACCGTGGAGGACGCGGTCACCTGCGTGATCGCGGTGATCCAGTCTGCAATCCCGATGGCGCGGATCGAGTTGGTGGACGAGATGATGGTCCGCGGATTCAACCTTCACTCCGGCACCGATCTACCAGAAAAACCTCACCTTTTCCTGGAATTCCATGGCTCACCCACAGGCGTCGGCGAGCAGGCCGCCGCCTTTCGCGAAATCGCGGGCGAGTTCGGCGCGGACGGCTGGCAGGATGCCACCACGACCGAGGCGCGCAGCGCACTTTGGGCGATGCGCCACAACGCCCATTACGCGACCGGCGCGCTGGAACCTGGCAAGCGGACGCTGGCCACAGATGTCTGCGTGCCGATCTCGAAACTGGCCGAGGCGGTGGTGCAGGCGCAGCAGGATGCGGCGGCGATGGGGCTGACCAGCGCCATCGTGGGCCATGTGGGCGACGGGAATTTCCATTGCGGGGTGCGGGTGAACCCCGACGACGCCGAGGAGATGGCCCGCGTCATGGACTTTTCGGGGCGGCTGGCCGAAACCGCACTGCGGCTTGGCGGCACGGTGACGGGCGAGCACGGGGTCGGGCTGGGCAAGCGGAAATACATGGCGGCCGAACATGGACCGGCGCTGGCATGGATGCGGGCGGTCAAGGCGGCCTTCGACCCCCTGGGCATCCTGAACCCCGGCAAGATGCTGCCGCCGGAGGGCTGAGGCATGGGCTCGCTGATCGCGCTTGGGGAATGCATGGTGGAACTGTCCCCGGCGGGCGAGGGGCTTTACCGGCGCGGATTTGCGGGCGACACGTTCAACACCGCCTGGTATGCGCGCCGCCTGCTGCCCCCGGACTGGACGGTGGCCTATGGCACCTGCGTCGGAACCGATGCGCTCTCGGACCAGATGCTGGCCTTCATGGCCGGGGAAGGCATCGACACGGCTGCCGTCCGGCGGCTGCCGGACCGGACCGTGGGACTTTACATGATCTCGCTGACCGCGGGCGAGCGCAGCTTTTCCTACTGGCGCGGACAGTCTGCGGCGCGCGCGCTGGCGGACGATCCGGACGCGCTGGAGGCAGCCCTGCGGAACCGGGATTTCATCCACTTTTCGGGCATTTCCCTGGCGATCCTCACGCCATCTGCGCGGGATCGTCTTTGCGCCGCGATCGCCCAAGCGCGGGCCGCGGGGGCGCGGGTCGTGTTCGACACCAACCTTCGGCCCCGGCTCTGGGAGGGCGAGGCGGCCATGCGCGCGGGGCTGACGCTGGGCGCCGCGGTGGCCGATATCGTGCTGCCCTCGTTCGACGAGGAAGCGGCATTGTTCGGCGACACGAACCCGGACGAGACGCTGGCCCGCTACCGCGCGCTCGGGGCGGGGCTTGTCGTGGTCAAGCAGGGGGCAGGCCCGGTGATGATCTGGGACCGCGACGCCGGCCGCGCCGAATTCACGCCCAAGCCGGTCGCCCGCGTGCTGGACACCACCGCAGCCGGGGACAGCTTTGCCGCGGGGCTGATCGCGGGGCTGGCCTGCGGAATGGCCGTGGACACGGCCGCACGCGCCGGCATCCGCCTTGCCGCTCAGGTCATCCAGGCGCCCGGCGCCTTGGTGCCGGGCATCTTCGGCCAAGCGGCGCGGGGCTGACGCCCGCGTCAGGCAACCGGGGTCAAGGGATCCCGGCCCGCGAGAAACGCCACGATGTTGTCGCGCTGCAGCCGCGCCATCGCCGCCCGCGTGGCATGGGTGGCAGAGCCCTGGTGCGGCTGCAGCACCACAGTGCCAAGCCCCAGGAACCGCCCGTCGATCCGCGGCTCGTTCACGAAAACGTCAAGCGCCGCGCCCCCGATCCGCCCTGTCTCGAGCGCATCCAGAAGGGCGGCCTCGTCCACGCAACTGCCGCGCGAGATGTTGACCAGCACGCCGTCTGGGCCCAGCGCCTCGATCACCTCGGCCGAGACATAGCCGGCGGTTTCCGGCCCGCCCACCAGCGCGACCACCAGGAAATCCACGGCGCGCGCCAGCGATACAGGCTCGGCGTGAAAGATCCAGCCCGGCGTCTCCTTCTCGCTGCGCGAATGGTAGTGGATCTCCATCTTGAAGGCCGCCAGCCGGTCCGCGATCTCGCGCCCGATCCGGCCCAGTCCCAGGATGCCCGCCCTGGCCCCGCTTGCCTTTCTCTGCAGCGGGAAATCCCGCCCCGCGGCCCAGTCGCCCGACCGCACGAAGCGGTCCGCCGCCACCAGCCCGCGCGCCTGCGCCAGCAGCATCCCCACCGCCAGGTCCGCCACGTCGTCGTTCAGCACATCCGGCGTGTTGGTCACGCGGATGCCCCGGGCGCGTGCAGCGTGCACGTCGATCGCGTCATAGCCGACGCCGTAATTCGCGATCAACCCCAGCCCCGGCAGCCTGTCCATCTCGGCCGCGCCGAAGGGTGCGTGCCCCTTGTAGGCGACCGCCCTCAGCGCCGCGCGGTTCTCGGGCGCCAGCCGGTCAAGTCCCTCGGGCCCCGGCAGATGCACGGCGCCCAGTTCGGACATCAGCGCCGCCCTTTCTTGGTCCCCATATGGCCCGATCGCCAGCGTCTGCCCGGTCATCCCCGTCCTCCCTGTCCGTTGTGCTGCGGCGCCTGTCCGTTCTGCACCAGGGATCGCCGCAAGGAAAGGGCGCGGGCCGCCTTTCCGCACCGCCCGGGAATCCGGCACGGCAGTGGCTGCGTGAGCAAATTTCCGCCTATCAGCCGCAGGTTTAGCGGCCAAAGCGCGCACATTGCATGAAACAACGATTGCAGCCGCCGCTGGATGTACCAAATTCCGCCAACGTATTGGCCCGGAACGGCGTGATTCTGCCGCGCAGCATGACGGCACCACGACAGGCCGGGACAAGACGGTTTTCTCATGGCACCCAATGAAGACGAGCTGCTGCGCAGGGGGCGCTTAATGATTCAAGGCGAATTCATCGCCGGACCACGGTCCGGCAAGGCGACCATCACACGCCGTCAGGCACTGGGCGGGCTTGCCGGCTCGGCAGCGGCGACCGCATTGCTGGCCCCCTTTGCCGCAGCGCAGCAGGCCGAGATGCCGGTGGCACCCATGGCCGAGCCCACCCCCGTACCGTTCTCGTTTGAGTTGTTGGCCGAGCGGATGCGCGCGCTTGCCGCCGCGCCCTACGTTGCGCCAGAAGAGCACGAAGGCGCGATCGCCGGGCTCGACTACGATGCCTATCGCCGAATCCGGTTCCGCCCCGGCCGGGCGCGCTGGCAGGAAGACGGCTCGTTCTTCCAGTTGCACGCCTTCCATCCGGGCTGGCTGTACAAGACGCCCGTGGCGGTGCACGAGGTCGTGGACGGCACCGAACTGCCGCTGGGCTTCTCGGTCGAGGATTTCGAGTACGAGGGCGATCTGGCAAGCCGCGTTCCCACGGGCGCCCAGATGCCGACAATCGCAGGCTTTCGCCTGCATGCACCGCTGAACCGCGCCGACATCTTCGACGAGGTGATCGTCTTCCTCGGCGCCAGCTATTTCCGTGCGCTCGGGCGGGGTAATGTCTACGGGCTCAGCGCCCGCGGGCTGGCGATCAACACGGCAACCGGCAAGGGCGAGGAATTCCCGCGCTTCAGCGAATTCTGGATCGAGCGCCCGGTCCCGGGCGCGGCCCGCATCACGCTTTACGCCGCGCTTGAAAGCCCCTCGGTCACCGGCGCCTTCCGGTTCGATGTCGCGCCGGGCGAAACCACCGTGGTCGATGTCACCGCCCGGCTTTTCGCACGCGAGGACATCGCGCATCTGGGCATCGCGCCACTGACCTCGATGTACCTTCTGGGGGACAACGACCGGGGCGAATTCGACGATTTCCGCCCGCGCGTGCACGACAGCGAGGTGCTGGTCCTGAACACCAGGGGCGGCGAGACCTTCGTGCGGCCGCTGAACAACCCGCCGCGGCTGGCGAGTGCCTATCTCGGCACGGTTGATCCGGTTTCCTTCGGGCTGGTGCAACGCGACCGCGGCTTCGACAGCTATCTCGACGCGGGCGCCCATTACGAACTGCGCCCCTCGCTGATGGTCGAACCCCTGGGCCCCTGGGGCAAGGGCACCGTGCGGCTGGTCGAGATCCCCTCGGACCTCGAGGGCAACGACAACATCGTGGCCTTCTGGGTGCCCGACGCGCCGATGCGCAGGGGCGACGCGCTGGAGGTCGCCTATCGGCTGCACTGGGGCATGGCGCCCCCCGGCACCGCCTGTTCCGAACGCGCACGCATCGTCCGGACCCGTGTCGGCAAGGGCGGCGTCTCAGGCGTCCAGGGCGGCCACGACCGGCGCAAATTCGTCATCGACTTCGCGGGCGGCGCGCTGTCCGCCCTGCCCGCCGATGCCGAGATCGCGCCAAAGCTCTACGCGAGCGGCGGCGAGATCGTCGAATCGGTGCTCTCGCGCATTTCGGGCACCGACACCTGGCGGCTGGTGATCGAGGCCCGGGCCCCGGGCGATGCGCTGGTCGAACTGCGCGCCGAGATTGCGGGCTATGGCCGCACGCTGAGCGAAACCTGGCTTTATCAATGGATCAAGGAATGAGTGCAGAGCGCATCATCGACCCCGAGACCGCACACGCGGTCGAGGCCATGCACTGGGCGCCGCCCGTCGCGCCGCTGGAGATGCCGCGCCAGATGCTCGAGGCCCCACGCCGCGAGGGCGTGCTGGCGTGGCTTGTGCGGCTTCTGCGCCCGCTCCAGCACGGCTGAGGCAGCGCCATGGCCCGCGTCCCCTTCCCCGATATCCGCACCCTCGCGCTGCGAGCCGCCGCGCTGGGCTTTGCCGCGCTTGCCGCGTCGTCGGCCGCGGCGCTGCTGGCCGAGGCCTCGACGCAGGACGGCCTGCATGGCTGGGACGTGGTGCGCACGGCGCTGATCTTCATCACCACAGCCTGGCTTGCCTGGGGGGCGGCCGGGGCCTTCGTCGGCCTGCCGCCGCGGCGCCGCCGCGCCGAACGCCCCCCCCTGCTGCTGCCGCAACCGCCGACCGTCGTTCTGGTGCCGGTCTGCAACGAGGATCCGGTCACGACCTTCGCCCGCATCGCCGCGATGGACGGATCGATCCGGGCCGCGGGGCTGACCGTGGACATCGCGGTCCTGTCGGACACCCGCGACGATATCGCGGCCGCGCGCGAGCGCGACGCCTTCGCGCGGCTGCTGGCCGAGACCGGGGGCGCGGGCCGTCTCTTCTACCGCCGCCGCAACGACAACCGCGGACGCAAGGCCGGAAACATCGAAGAGTTCATCCGCACATCGGGCGCGGCCTACCGGTTCGCGGTGATCCTCGACGCCGACAGCCTGATGGAGGGCGAGACGATCCGCCAGTTGATCGCGCGGATGCAGGCCGACCCGAAACTGGGGCTGTTGCAGACGCTGCCCAAGATCATCGGCGCACATTCCCTGTTCGGCCGCGCGATGCAGTTCTCGGCCGCGTTCCATGCGCCCGTCTTCGCCCGCGGGCTGGCCCGGATGCAGGGCGCGACGGGGCCGTTCTGGGGGCACAACGCGATCGTCCGGGTCAACGCGTTCGCCGAAAGCTGCGGCCTGCCTGCGCTGTCAGGGCCGCCGCCATTTGGCGGGCATATCTATAGCCATGATTATGTCGAGGCGGCGCTGCTGGCGCGCGCGGGCTGGAAGGTCGAGCTTGACGAGACCATCGGGGGATCGTTCGAGGAAGGCCCCGACAACATCCTTGCCCATGCCCGCCGCGACCGGCGCTGGTGCCAGGGCAACCTTCAGCACGCACGCCTGCTGAGCACACCGGGCCTGGCACCGTGGAGCCGGTTCGTCTTTGTCCAGGGCATCTTCGCCTATGTCGCCCCGCTGTTCTGGGGGGCGTTCCTCGTCGCCTCGATCGCGGCCACGGTGACCGCGCCGCCGCCCGACTATTTCCCCGAGCCCTACCAGCTTTTCCCGGTCTTCCCGTCGGACCGGACCAAGGAAATCATCACGCTTGCGATCGGCATCGTGGGCCTGTTGTTGCTGCCCAAGCTGGCGATCCTTTGGAGCGCCGGGCGCTCGGGCCGGGCGCAGGGCTTTGGCGGGCGGGCGCGGGCCACGGGATCGGTGCTGACCGAAATCGTGCTGTCATCGCTGCTGGCGCCCCTGATGCTGATGTACCAGTCCCGCGCGGTGCTGCAGGTGCTGTCCGGGCGCGACGGCGGCTGGCCCGCAAACCAGCGCGGCGAGGGACGGCTGAGCCCCGGCCAGGGGCTTGTCGCGGGGTTCTGGATCCTTGCCGCCGGGGTGCTGTCGCTGGCGGTGGTCCGGATGATCGCACCGGAACTGACCGTCTGGCTTTTGCCGATCTGCCTGCCGATGATGGCAGCACCGCTGCTGATCTGGGCGACGTCACATCCACTGGCCCAAACCCTGTTCACCGTCCCCGAGGAAACCGACCCAAGCCCGGTGATCCGCGCCTTCCACCGCTGGCACGCACGCTGGACCACCTCCTCGACAGAGACGTTCGATGCGGTCGCGTGATCCCTTGGTTCAGGCGAAACGCCCGCGCGATCCACGGATCGACGCGTTCCGGGGCCTCGCGCTCATCATGATCTTCGTCGACCACGTGCCCGGGAACCCGTACGAACGGTTCACGATGCGCAATTTCGGGTTTTCGGACGCCGCCGAGTCGTTCTTCGTGATGTCGGGGATCGCGGCCGGGCTGGCCTATTCCGGCCGCTTCCTGCCCGGGGCGGTGGCCCGCGACGGGCTCTGGGCGGCCGTCCGGCCGGTCTGGGGCCGGGCGTGGACGCTCTATCTGTCGCATCTGTTCCTGACCGCCTGGGCGATCGCCATCTTCGCCTGGGGGGCCGCAACCTTCGACCTGCCGAAACTGCTGACCACGATCAACCTGCGGCAGGTCTTCGAGAACACCGAGGCGGCGCTGATCGGCCTGCCGGCATTGACCCACCAGTTGGGATACGTGAACATCCTGCCTGCCTATTCGGTGCTGCTGCTCTGCACGCCGGTTGCCATCGTCATTGGGTTGCGCAGCCCGCTGGTGCTGGCGCTGCTGGCGGCGGGGCTGTGGTTTGCGGCGGGGCTGTGGCGGCTCAACCTGCCGAACTATCCCAATCCGGGCGGCTGGTTCTTCAACCCGGTCGCGTGGCAGGCAATCTTCGTCACCGGCCTCTTGATCGGCCTCAGGCTGCGCGCGGGCGCGCGGCTCTTGCCGGTGTCGCGGCCGCTGTTCTGGCTGGCGGCGGGCTACCTGGTGCTGGTGATCGCCTGGATGAAGGTCGAGCCGCTGGGCCACTGGCTGAACCAGCAACTCTGGCATCTCGGCAAGGCGGGAGCGCCGTTCCACCTGATCGCGCATGACAAGACCTTCCTGTCGCTGCCGCGTCTGCTGCACGTTCTGGCAATGGTCTACGTGATCTCGTGCCTGCCCGCGGTCACCCGGATGGCGGCCAGCGCCGCGGCCGCGCCGCTGCGGCTGATGGGGCGCAACGGGCTGCTCACCTTCGCGACGGGCACGCTGGTCGCGCTTGTCTTCCAGGTGGCCTTTGCCGCCTGGCCCGATACGGTCTGGCTGCGCTGGGGCCTTCCGCCGCTGGGCATTGCCGCGATGCTGGCCGCCGCGACACTGGCCGAGGCGGCGCGGCGCGGGCCAAGGCGCGTCCAGGGGCGCGAGGGGACCGCGCCGCACGCGGTACCCGCCGAGTAGCGGCTCAGGGCGCGGGCCGGACCACACGCATGCCGACATTGGCCTGACGCTGGCTGGCGGGAATTCCGACCCGGTAGGTGACGCGCAGATTGGCCAGCGGATCGTCCCATGACCCGCCCCGCAGAACCCGGCTGGAACAGAGCCCGTCGGTCCGCGCCCGGCCATCGGCGGGGGCGCCGCGGTGGCTGTCGTTCCAGCAATCCGCCGTCCATTCCCAAAGGTTGCCCGTCAGGTCATGCACCCCGTAGGCATTGGCCGGGAATGCCCCGCGCGCGGCGATGTCGGGTGCGCCGTCCTCGCAGGCGTCGTTGCGCCAGCGGAACCGCGAGGCGGCATCGGCGGCGTTTGCATGTGCACAGGCGGCCCCGGCGCCGCCCTCCCAGGGATAGGGCCCTTCGCCGTCCGCCTTCAGTGCGAATTCGAACTCGCCCTCGGACGGCAGCCGGTAGCCCGCGCCCGGAACCTCTTCGTTCAGCCAGGCGGCAAGGCGCACCGCGTCTTCCCAGCTCAGGCAGGCGGCGGGGGACTCGTCGGTCACGGCATAGCCCGGTGCCCCCCAATAGGCCGCGCGGTCCATCCGCATCCGCCCGTCCGCCGTCCAGACATAACAGCCGCGCGGGATGGCCCGGCCGGTCGCGGATTCGTAGCGGCGGACAAGCCCGACCGACACCTCGTGCTCGGCCATCTGGAAGGGCGCGAGCGTCTGGGGGGTCGCGGGTTTCTCGGTCGCGGGCGCCTGCGCGTCGGCCGTGCCCAGCACCGTCTCGCCGCCCGGCACAAGAACAAGGCTCGGGCAGGTATCGCAGTCGCGGGCAGGAGGTTCGGGCGCCTTGTCCGCGCGCGGTTCAGGCGCGGCGGGTGCGGGGTCGATCGGCGCGGGCGCGGAGTCCGTCCCGCGCTGCACCAGCGCCGCCTGCTCGACCGTGTCCAGCCGCGCGCGCGCCACCTCGGCGAACAGCCCGCGCGGAAAGGCATCAAGATAGGCGCGGTAGCCCGCCGGGCCCGCATCCTCGCCCAGCGCTTGCCACATCGCGATGTCGCGGTCCGTATCGTCCGGCGGCGGGGCCTCGACCGGGGCAAGGAAAAGCTCGCGCAACAGCGACGAGGTCGACCAGGGCCGCTGACGCCCCTCGGTCGTCTCGAACACGTCCGCGCGCACCCGCGTCATCATCGCGTTGATCTCCAGCCCCGCGGTCGCGACATGGTCCAGGACCGCGTCGGTAAAGGGGCTGTGCGCCCCCACGCCATCATAGGCGACGCGCCCCGGATCGGTCGCAAAGCCCACGAACAGCCCGCCCGCCGTCTCGACCGGGGCAAGCCCGCGGCCCAGCATGGCCGAGGACCGCGCCCGGCCCATGGCGCGCGCAAGCTGCGTCTCGAACGGGTTGTCCCGGCAGGCGTCCAGCAACACCACGTTGGTCTTGGCGCTACGCTCCATCTCGGCGATCACAAGGTCCAGGGGCATGGCGTAGAGGTCCAGATCGCCCTCGCGTTCCAGCGCCGCGTCGGTCGGGATCAGGAAGTTCCGCCCCGCCATCTGGATGCCATGACCAGCGTAGAAGAAAAGCGCAAGATCGGCCCCCTCGGCGCGGCGGCCAAAGGCGCGGATGCGCGCGCGCATCCCCTCGCCGTCCAGATCAAGGCCGCGCTCGACCTCGAAGCCGATCGCCTCCAACGCCGCGGCGATGGCGCGCGCGTCGTTGGCGGGGTTCGGCAGTCCGGGCGCCGTTTCGTAGGCGCCATTGCCGATCACCAGCGCCACGCGCCGGTCGGCCAGCCCCGGCAGGGCCGTCAGGACAAGGATCAGAATCCCCATGAAGAACCGCATTGGTCCCGTCCGCGCTGTCTCCCCTTTTACAGGCTAACGCGTTGCGGGCAGTTTGGCCAAGTCCGCGTTTCCGGACCTCAGCCCCCCTCGGGGAAGAAGCAGGCCGCCTTGTGCCCGTCGCCCTCCAGTTCCGGGCGTTCGGCCCGGCAGCGGTCCCGGGCCTTCCAGCAGCGCGCGGCAAAGGCGCAGCCGGACGGAATGTTCAGGGGCGACGGCAATTCGCCGGTCAGCTTGATCCGCTCCTTGCGGCGGGCGGGGTCGGCCACCGGCGTCGCGGACAGCAGCGCAAGGGTGTAGGGGTGGCGCGGGCTGTCGAAGACCTGGTCCTTGGTGCCGGTCTCGACCGCGCGGCCCAGATACATCACCATGATCTCGTCGCAGACATGGCGCACCACCGACAGGTCGTGCGAGATGAAGAGATAGGTCAGCCCCAGCCTGTCCTGAAGTTCCAGCAACAGGTTCAGGATCTGGCTCTGCACCGACAGGTCCAGCGCCGAGACGGGTTCGTCCAGCACCAGCACCTTGGGTTCCAGCATCAGCGCGCGGGCGACAGCGATGCGCTGGCGCTGCCCGCCCGAGAACATGTGCGGGTAGCGGTCATAGAATTCGGGACGCAGGCCCACCAGCCCCATCACCTCGCGCACCTTCGCCTCGCGGTCGGCGCGCGACATGCCCTTGCGGTTGATCTTGAGCGGCTCGCCGAGGATCGCGCTGATCCGCTGGCGCGGGTTCAGTGACCCGTACGGATCCTGGAACACGATCTGCACCGCGTCGCGCAACCCGTCCCAGCGGTCGGGCGTCACCTCGGTGCCGTCGATGGCGAAACTGCCCGCGCTGGGCGGTTCGATCATCGTCACGACGCGGGCAAGCGTGGACTTGCCGCAACCGGATTCGCCCACCACCGCCAGCGTCTTGCCCCTGGGGATCGCAAAGCTCACCTCGGACAGCGCACGGATTTCCTGCGGCTTGCCGAACAGCCCGCCGCCCACCTCGTAGACACGCGACAGCCCGCTGGCCTGAACGACGGGCGCGCTCATCCCCTGCCCTCCTGCATCAACGGATAATGACAGCGCGCGCGCCCGATCTCGGGCGGCTGCACGGGCGGCGGCGTGGTTCGGCAAGTCTCGTCGGCAAAGGCGCAGCGCGGCGCGAACAGGCAGCCCCTGGGTCGGTCGAACTGGCCCGGAACGACGCCCGGAATCGTGGGCAGGATGCGCGTCGTGGCGCGTTCCGGCAGCGCGGCCAGCAAGGCCGAGGTGTAGGGGTGGTGGGGCCTGGCGAACAGCGGGCCCACCTGCTGTTCCTCGACCTTCTGGCCGGCATATTGCACGCTGACCCGGCGCGCGGTCTCGGCCACCACGCCCATGTCGTGGGTGATCAGGATCAGCGCCATGCCGGTTTCGGCCTGAAGATCGGTCAGCAGGTCCAGGATCTGGGCCTGGATCGTCACGTCCAGCGCGGTGGTGGGTTCGTCCGCGATCAGCAGGCGCGGGCGGCAGGCGATCGCCATGGCGATCATCACCCGCTGGCTCATCCCCCCCGACATCTGGTGCGGATAGGCGTTCAGGCGCCGCGCGGGGTCGGGGATGCCCACCATCTCCATCAGTTCCAGCGCGCGGGCCTGACGGGCGCGGGCGTCGAGGCCGAGATGCTTCTTCAGCCCCTCCTTGATCTGGAACCCCACGGTGAAGCAGGGGTTCAGCGACGACATCGGTTCCTGAAAGATCATCGCGATGTCCTTGCCGACGATCCGCCGGCGGGTGCGGGGGCTGATCGCGCGCAGGTCCTGCCCGTCAAAGCTCATCTCGTCCGCGGTGACCGTCGCCGTCCAGGGCAGAAGGCCCATCAGCGCCAGCATCGCCACCGACTTGCCCGACCCGCTTTCGCCGACGATGGCGAGGATCTCGCCGGGGTCCACGGTCACGTCCATCGCGTCCACGGCCCGGAAACTGCCCGCGGCGGTGGCGAAATCGACCGAAAGGTTGCGGATCGACAGAAGCGCCATGCCTCAGCTCCGCTTCAGCTTGGGGTCAAGCGCGTCGCGCAGGCCGTCACCCATCAGGTTGATCGCCAGCACCGTCACCAGGATCGCCACGCCGGGGAAGGTGACGACCCACCAGGCGCGCAGGATGAACTCGCGCGCCTCGGCCAGCATCGTACCCCATTCGGGCGTCGGCGGCTGCGCGCCCATGCCGAGAAAGCCCAGCGCGGCCGCGTCCAGGATCGCCGTGGAAAATGACAGCGCCGCCTGCACGATGATCGGCGCAAGGCAGTTGGGCAGCACGGTGATGAACATCAGCCGCGGCAACTTGGCCCCCGCCACGCGGGACGAGACGACGTAATCGCGCGTGCGTTCCGACATCACCGAGGCCCGGGTCAGGCGGACGTAATGGGGTTGCAGGACCAGCGCGATGGCGATCATCGCATTGGTCAGCGACGGCCCCAGGATCGCCACCAGCACCAGCGCCAGCAAGAGCGAGGGAAAGGCCAGGATCACGTCCATCAGCCGCATGATGAGCGTGTCCAGCCATTTCGGCGCAAAGCCCGCGATCAGCCCGATCAGGATGCCGCCCGAGGCGGCCACCACCACCACCACGATACCCACGAAGAACGAGTACCGCGCGCCGTGGATCAGCCGCGAAAGCATGTCTCGGCCCAAGGGATCGGTGCCCAGCGGAAAGGCCCAGTCCCCGCCCACGGCCCAGGCGGGGGGCAGAAGGGTGCTCTGGCGGAACTGCTGGGTCGGGTCGTAGGGCGCCAGCAGCGGGGCGAAGAGCGCCACAAAGACGAAGACCGCGAAGATGTACAGCCCGATCACCGCGCCCCGGTTCTCGCGGAAATAGTACCAGAATTCGCCCAGGGGGCTTTGCCGCGCCGCCGCCACGCTCATTTCCGCGCCCTGATCTTGGGGTTGATGAACCCGTAAAGGATGTCGACCGTCAGGTTCACGATCATCACCATCGACGCGATCAGCAGAAGGCCGCCCTGCACCACCGGGTAGTCGCGGCGGAAGATGGAATCGACCATCCACTTGCCGATGCCCGGCCAACTGAAGATCGTTTCGGTCAGGATCGCGCCGGCCAGCAGCGTGCCCACCGACAGGCCGATCACGGTAATCACCGGGATCATGGCATTTCTCAGCGCGTGCAGCCCGTTGACCCGAAGCGGCGACAGACCCTTGGCGCGCGCCGTCCGGATATAGTCCTCGGACAGCACCTCAAGCATGGCCGACCGGGTCTGACGTGCGATCACCGCCAGCGGGATGGTGCCCAGCACGATGGTCGGCAGGATCAGGTGGCGCACCGCCGAGGCAAAGGCGCCATTCTGCCCCGAAAGCGCGGAATCGATCAGCATGAAGCCCGTCACCTGCGGGAAGTAGTACAGAAGGTCGATCCGCCCAGAGACCGGCGTCCAGCCCAGGTTGCCCGAGAAGATGATGATCAGCAGCAGCGCCCACCAGAAGATCGGCATGGAATACCCCACCAATGCGGTGGACATCAGCGCCCTGTCGAAGAACTTGCCCCGGTTGACGGCGGCGATCACACCTGCGGGCAAGCCGACCGCGATGGCGAAGATGATCGCGCAAAGCGACAGTTCCAGCGTGGCGGGGAACAGCGCGAAGAACTCGTCCCAGACCGGCCGCTTGGTGACGTAGGAGGTGCCCAGATCGCCCTGAAGCACGCCCGTCAGGTAGGTCCAGAATTGCACCACCAGGGGCTGGTCGAAACCGAACTGGCGGTAAAGTTCGGCATAGCGTTCCTCGGTCATCCCCCGTTCGCCCGCCATCACGATGATCGGATCGCCCGGCAGCACGCGGATGAAGGCAAAGGAAATCAGCGTGACCCCCAGGAAGGTGGGCAGGAAGGTCAGCAGGCGGGCGAGAAGATACCGGATCATGCGGCCGTCACTATCAACTCGCGGGGGCAACTGGTCAATGACCGGCAGCCCGTTTCCGTCACCAGAATGTCGTCCTCGATCCGCACGCCGAAGCCGCCGATGCGGTAGAGGCCCGGCTCGTTGGTGAAGACCATGCCCGGTTCCAGAACCTGATGGTTGCCGCGCATGATATAGGGCGCCTCGTGCACCTCGCGGCCCAGCCCGTGGCCGGTCTTGGTGCGGATGCGGTCGGCGAAGGGCGAGGCTTCCAGCACCGAGATCACCGCGTCGTCCACCTGATGCGCGGTGACGCCCGGGCGCGTGACCGCATGGCCCGCCAGATTGGCGCGCAGCACGGTGTCGTAGACCTCGGCCGCCTCGTCGGTCGCGTGGCCGACAAAGACGGTACGGGTGATGTCGGCGCAGAACCCGCCCCAGCGCGCGCCGAAATCCAGCAGCAGTGCATCGCCCGGGCGGATCGCGTAATCGGGCCGGGCATGGGCATGGGGCAGCGCGGAATTGTCGGCCGCGGCCACGATGGGCGCGAAGGACTGGTCCTCGGCCCCCTCGGCGAACAGCGCAATCACCAGCGCCTGTTCCACCTGTTTCTCGGTCTGGCCCGGGCGTACCCCGTCCAGCACCCGGGCCAGCGCACGTTCGGAAATGGCGATGGCCTGTTCCAGCGCGGCGATCTCGTCCGGCGACTTGCACAGGCGCAGGCCCGAGATGTCGCGCTCGGCATCGAGGATGCGCAGGCCCGGCCAGGCGGCGGCCAGCGCGTGATGCACGAAAACGCGCATCACCTGCCCCTCGACGGCCAGGCTTTGCAGCGCCATGTGGCGGGCCAGCGCGTCGAAGGCGCGCTGATAGCCGTCCTGGTCGCGCCAGTCGAAGACCGCGCCGGGAAAATCCAGATGGGCGAAGGAGCCCAGTTCGAGGTTCGGCACAACCGCCGCGGGCGCCCCCTCGGCGGGGATCACCAGGACAAGCGGGCGCTCGTTGCTGTGAAAGTTGTGGCCCGTCATGCGGGCAAAGTTCGGACCGGGCACGATCGCGACCGCATCCACCCCAAGCCGGGCCGCCAGCCCGGCATAGTCCGACAGTCTAGACGCCATGTCCTTGAAATCCCCAGAAACTTGGGCGGGGCCAGCGACTGGCCCCGCCCGGACTTGTGTCAGGCCGTCACTCGGCCAGGCCGACCTCGGTGAAGATGTGTCCGCCCAGCGGGTGCACCTTGTAGCCCTCGACCTCGGGGCGCACCGGCATGAACACGACCGAATGGGCGATCGTTGCCCAAGGCGCCTGGTCCTTGAAGATGACCTGCGCCTCTTCGTAAAGCGCGGTACGCTCGGCCACGTCGGCGGTGACCTTGGCCTTCTGGATCACGTCCTCGAAGGGCTGGTGGCACCATTGCGCGCGGTTCGATCCGCCCACCCCGTCGCAGCCCAGCAGCACGGCGAGGAAGTTGTCCGGGTCGCCGTTGTCGCCGGTCCAGCCCAGCAGCACCGCGCCGTCGCGGTCCACCGCCGACGAGCGTTCCAGATACTCGCCCCATTCATAGGACACGATCTCGACACCGACACCGATTTCGGCGAAATCCGCCTGGATCAGTTCCGCCATCCGCCGCGCGTTGGGGTTGTAGGGCCGTTGCACCGGCATCGCCCAGACCTTCATCGACAGGTCGGTGACGCCTTCCTCGGCCAGCATGGCCTTGGCCGCCTCGGGATCGTAGGCATCGTCCTCGACGGCCTCGTTATAGGACCACATGGTCGGCGGGATCGGGTTCTTGGCGATCTGGCCCGAGCCCTGGAACACCACGTCGATGATCGCCTGCTTGTCGATCGCCATGTTCAGGGCCTTGCGCACCTTCGGATTGTCGAAGGGCGGCATCTGGCTGTTATAGGCCAGATAGCCCACGTTCAGCCCTTCCTGCTGCAGGACGTTGATCTCGGGATCGTCCTTCATCGCCTGGACGTCGGCGGGGTTCGGATAAGGCATGACGTGACATTCGCCGGCCTTCAGCTTCTGATAGCGCACGCTTGCGTCGGGCGTGATCGCGAAGACCAGATTGTCGACCTTGGGCAGCCCTTCCTTCCAGTAGTCGGGGTTCTTCGCATAGCGGATCACCGCGTCCTTCTGGTAGGCAACGAACGTGAAGGGGCCTGTGCCGACGGGCTTCTGGTTCAGCATCTCGGGCGTGCCGGCCTCAAGCATCGCGTCGGCATATTCCTTCGACTGGATCGAGGCGAAATCCATCGCCATGTTGGCGATGAAGGGCGCCTCGGGGCGGTTCAGCACGAATTTCACCGTGGTGTCGTCGACCTTCTCGATCGACTTGATCAGATCGGGCATCGACATGCCGTTGAAGTATTCCCAGGTGCCGCCCGAAACCTGGTTGTAGGGGTTGTCCGCCTTCCACTGCCGCTCGAACGTGAAGATCACGTCGTCGGCGTTGAAGTCGCGCGTGGGCGTGAAGCTGTCATTCGCGTGGAACTTGACCCCCTCGCGCAGCTTGAAGGTGTATTCCAGCCCGTCCTCGGACACCTCGACGCTTTCGGCAAGGCCGGGAACGACATTGGTGGTGCCGGTCTCGAATTCCATCAACCGGTTGTAGACCGGGTGCGAGGACGCATCGAAGGTGGTACCGGCCGTGTAGAGCGCCGGGTCAAAGCCCTCGGGCGAGCCCTCGGAGCAATAGACGAGGGTCTGCGCCATTGCCGCGCCGGTGCCCACCAGCGCCAGCACGCCGGCCGTGGCCATCAGATTTCTCAGTTTCATCGTGATCTCCCTTTGGATCTTGATGGGGGTGCCTGTTCTTGGCCGCTCGCGGCCTCGGTCGCGTCTTGTGGTTGGGACCGGGCCTCGGCCCGGTGCGGCGCCCCGACGCGTGGGGCCCGGAATTGGCTCGGGCGCGCTCATGCGGTGTTCTCCCGCACGAGGTCGCGGTAGCGGGCGGCGATCCGGTCCATCACGGGACCACGCCCGCCATTGTCGCCGATGGGTTTGCCGTCGATCTGCGCGACAGGCGTCTGCGCGCCGAAGGTGCCCGTCAGAAAGGCCTCGTCGGCGGCATAGGCGTCGACAAGAGTGAAGTTCCGCTCGAACACCGGGATCCCCTCGCGGCGGCAGATCTCGATCACCTTGGCCCGGGTCACCCCGTTCATGCAATAGTCGCCGGTCGAGGTCCACACCTCGCCCCGGCGCACGATGAAGAAGTTGCAGGCGTTGGTGGTGTTCACGAAGCCATGCGGGTCCAGCATCAGCGCCTCGTCGGCACCGGCCTGTTCGGCCTGCAGGCAGGCGATCACGCAGTTCAGCTTGGAATGGCTGTTGTATTTCGCGTCCTGGCTCATCGGCAGGCCGCGCACCTGGGGCACGGTGGCCAGCCGGATGCCGCGGACGGCCAGCGCGTCGGCCGGTTTCGAATGTTCCATGATGATGACCAGCGTCGGCCCCGAGCGCGACAGCGACGGGTGCTGGAAGGGCCGCACCTTCACACCGCGCGTCACCATCAGCCGGCAATGGACGTCGTCGGTCATGCCGTTGGCGCGGGCCGTCATGGTCAGCGCGTCGAGGATCCCCTGCCGGTCCATCCCGATATCGAGGCTGACCGCGCGGCAGCTGTCGAACAGCCGGTCCATGTGCGCGTCGAAGAAGGCCCACTTGCCGTTGTGCAGGCGCATCCCCTCCCACATGCCGTCGCCCAGCAGAAAGCCCGAATCGTAGACCGACACCACGGCCCGGTCGCGCGGCACCAGTGCGCCGTTCACGTAGATCAGGATGTCCCGGTTGCGCGGGTCGTCCTCGGCATCGTGGGTCGTTGGGCGCGCCTCTGGCGTCATCGGGATCCTCTCTGGCGCCTTAATGAACCCCATCGGCGCGGCAAAGAAAACCCGTTCCGGTGCGTCAGGTCAAAGCCGCCGGCCCCCGGCGTCGAACCGCATCTCGTCACCCGCCCGCCAGGACAGCCCCACCTCGGCCCCCGCATCGGGGATCGGCGCCGCGCCGTCCTGCCGGACGGTGACCAGGCAGCCCGAGGGCAGGCGGGTGTGGATCAGCGTCTCGGCGCCCAGGGGTTCGGCGTCCAGAACCCTAGCGGCGACGCGCGCCTCGGGCAGCGGGCACAGCGCCAGGTGTTCGGGCCTTATCCCCATCCGCGCGCCCTGCCCGCCCAATGCGGCGGGGTCGATGAAATTCGTGGGCGGCGAGCCGATGAAGCCCGCCACGAACTCGGTCCGCGGATCGGCATAGACCTGCAGCGGCGCGCCGATCTGGTCGGCGCGTCCTGCGTTCATCACCACCATCCGGTCGGCCAGCGTCATCGCCTCGACCTGGTCATGGGTGACGTAAAGCGCCGTGATGCCGAGCTGCCGCTGCAACTGCTTGATCTCCAGCCGCATCTGGACGCGCAGCTTGGCGTCGAGGTTCGAGAGCGGCTCGTCGAACAGGAACACCGCCGGTTTGCGCACGATGGCGCGGCCCATGGCGACGCGCTGGCGCTGACCGCCCGACAGCTCGCGCGGCTTGCGCGCCAGGTAGGGGTCGAGTTGCAGCATTGTCGCGGCGGTCCGGACCCGCTCCTCGATCTCGGGTTTCGGCGTCTTCGCGATCTTCAGCCCGTAAGCCATGTTGTCGAAGACCGACATGTGCGGGTAAAGCGCGTAGTTCTGGAACACCATGGCGATGTCGCGGTCCATGGGTTCCTTGTCGTTCACCCGTTCACCGTCGATCCGCACCTCTCCGTCGGTCACGGTTTCCAGCCCCGCCACCATGCGCAGAAGCGTGGATTTCCCGCAGCCCGAGGGCCCGACGATCACGATGAACTCGCCGTCCGCGATGTCGATGTCCACACCGTGGATCACCGGGGTCTTGCCGAAACTCTTCCGCACGCCGTCCAGGCTGACCGTCGCCATCTATTTCTCGCTTTCCACTAGCCCGCGGATGAACAGCCGCTGCATGGCGATCACCACCACCACGGGCGGCAGCATCGCCAGGATCGAGGTTGCCATGATCACCGGCCAGTCGGCCACGTCGTCGCCACTGGGGAACATCTGCTTGATGCCCATCACGATGGTATTCATCGAGGGGTCGGTCGTGATCAGCAGCGGCCAGAGATACTGGTTCCAGCCATAGATGAAGAGAATCACGAACAGCGCCGCAATGTTCGTGCGGCTCATCGGCAGGAGGATGTCCCGGAAGAATTGCATCGGGCGGGCGCCGTCGACGCGGGCGGCCTCGGCGAGTTCATCGGGCACCGTCATGAAGAACTGGCGGAACAGGAAGGTGGCGGTGGCCGACGCGATCAGCGGCAGGATCAGGCCGGAATAGCTGTTGAGCATGCCGAAGCCCGCCACCACCTCGTAGGTGGGCACGATGCGCACCTCGACCGGCAGCATCAGGGTGAGGAAGATCAGCCAGAAGAAAATCTGTCGCCCCGGGAAACGGAAATAGACGATGGCAAAGGCCGACAGCAGCGAGATGACGATCTTGCCCACAGCGATGCCGATCGCCATCACGCCCGAATTGAGCAGCATCAGCGCGACGGGGGCGTTGACACCCGAGACCAGCGCCTTGCGGTAGTTCGCGAAGAACTGGTCGCCGGGCAGCAGCGGCATGGGCGGGCGGACGATTTCAGGCTGGGTGACGGTCGAGGCGACGAAGGCCAGCCAGATCGGGAAGAAGATGAAGAGAACGCCCGCTATCAGGCCCAGATGGGTCAGCCACAGCCCCGCGCCGCGCCGTTCGACCATGCCGCCCCGGTCCGCCATCAGTAATGCACCCGCCGTTCGATATACCTGAACTGGACGATGGTCAGGATCGACACGACGACCAGCAGGATCACCGATTGCGCCGCCGAGGACCCCAGATCCTGCCCCACGAAGCCGTCGGCATAGACCTTGTAGACCAAGATCGTGGTCGCCTGCTGCGGCCCGCCCGAGGTGATCGTGTGGATCACGCCGAAGGTCTCGAAGAAGGCATAGACGATGTTGACGACCAGCAGGAAGAAGGTCGTGGGCGACAGCAGCGGAAAGACGATGGTGCGAAAGCGCGTCCAGAACGCCGCGCCGTCGATGGCGGCGGCCTCGATGACGCTGCGCGGGATGGCTTGCAGCCCGGCGAGGAAGAACAGGAAGTTGTAGCTGATCCGCCCCCAGGCCGAGGCAATGACGACAAGGCCCATCGCCTCTTCCCCGTTCAGGACGTGATTCCAGTCATAGCCCAGAAGACCCAGGTACCACGTCACCACGCCCACGCGGGTGTTGAACATGAAGAGCCACAGAACGCCCGCGACGGCAGGCGCGACGGCGTAGGGCCAGATCAGAAGGGTGCGGTAGGTGCCCGAGCCCTTGATCAACCGGTCGGCCAGGACGGCAAGCCATAGCGCCACGCCCATCGAGACCACGGTGACCAGCGTGGAAAAGACCGCGGTCGTGATGAACGAGGCGCGGTAATAGCGGTCGGACAGCAGGAACTCGAAATTACCCAGCCCAACGAACTGTTTCGACAGCCCGAAAGGGTCGGGGATGAACAGCGACTGCCAGATCGCCTGCCCCGCCGGGTAGAAGAAGAACACGGCGGTAATGACGATCTGCGGCAAGACCAGCAGCAGCGGCAGCCAGATACCCTTGAAGCGGACGCGCTTTTCCATGGCGGGGATGCGCCCCGGCACCGAGCCGGGGCGCGAAAAGCTTACCGGTTGGCCTGTTCGAAGCGGCGCAGCAACTGGTTGCCCCGCTCCACCGCGCTGTTCAGCGCCGCCTCGGCCGTCTTGTCACCGGTCCAGACCCCCTCCAGTTCCTCGTCGATGATGGTGCGGATCTGGTCGAACGACCCGAGGCGCAGCCCCTTGGAATTGGCCGTGGGCTCTTTCGCGGTCATCTGCCTGACCGCGATGTCGGTGCCGGGGTTGGCGTCATAGAAACCCTGTTCGCGGGTCAGGTCGCCTGCGGCCGAGGTGATCGGCAGATAGCCCGTGTCCTGGTGCCACCTGGCCTGGATCTCGGGGCTGGACAGGAAGTTCAGGAAGGACGCGACGCCCTTGTATTCCTTGGCCGTCTGGCCCGCCATGACCCACAACGAGGCGCCGCCGATGATGGTGTTCTGCGGCGCGCCCTCGACGCCCTCCCAGTAGGGCAGCGGGCGCACCTCGAAGGCGAACTGCGCCTCGGACTTGATGCCCGCGTAGCCCGCCGAGCTTTCGGTGAAGAGCGCACATTCCCCGGCGCGGAAGTTGGCGCCGCCCTCGTTGCGGCGGCCGGCATAGATGAACTTGCCGTCGCGGGCCCAGTCGCCCATCGCCTGGATGTGCTGGACCTGCAAGGGCGCATTGAATGCCAGTTCGGTGTCGAGCCCGGCAAAGCCGTTCTCCTGCGTGGCGAAGGGCACGTCGTGATAGGCCGAGAGGTTTTCCAGGTGGATCCAGCTCTGCCAAGCGGTGGTCAGCGGGCAGGTGCTGCCGGCCGCCTTGAGCTGGTCGAGCACGGCACCCACCTGCTGCCAGGTGGAAAGATCGGTGTCCGGGTCGATGCCCGCGGCACTCAGCGCGTCGCGGTTGACCCAGAGCACCGGGGTGGACGAGTTGAACGGCAGCGACAGCATCTGCCCGTCGGTCGTCGTGTAGTACCCCTTGACCGAACCGATGAAGGCATCCGGGTCGAAGTCGGCGCCCGCCTCGGCCATCACTTCGTGAACCGGCCTGATCGCGCCCTTGGCGGCCATCATCGTCGCGGTGCCGACCTCGAACACCATCAGGATGTCGGGCTGTTCGCCCGCGCGGAAGGCCGCGATCCCGGCGTTCAGCGTCTCGGAATAGTTGCCCTTGTGGCTGGCGGTCACGATGTAGTCGGACTGGCTGGCGTTGAACTCCGCCACCTGCGCATCGACCAGTTCGCCCAGCCGCCCGGTGAAGGCGTGCCAGAACTCGATCTCGGTCTGGGCCGCGACCGGGCCGGCGGCAACGAGTCCGCACAACAGTGCGGCCGGCGAGATTCCCGATTTCATGATCAATCCTCCGAATTCTTGTTGGACCGTTTCCGTGTCGCCGACAGAGTAGCGGGCGACGAGCTGCGGGATCAATCGCTTAAGCGCCTGACGTGACGTTTTCACGACGCGGCCCGCCCGGGCGCCCGACGGACTGTCACAGGATCGCGGCGCGCTGCGACAGGCGCCCGCCAGCGCCGGGCCCGGACTGTCAATCGCGCCTTTGGTCTTGCAGCCGCTGCCCGCTTTGCCCCTTAAGATCGCCCTTGGGGAGGAAAGGTCTTGGACCGGAACGATGCAAGCGCCGCCGGGCCCTCGGGGCCCGTCTTCGCCACGCTGAAGGCGCGGCTCGCGCTCGGCGCGGGGCTGATCGGGCTTGTCGCGATCCTGTCCGGCGCGCTGACGCTTTCCGGCATGTGGCAGGTTTCGGAACATATCGAGGAGTCGCTGAACGCGGAACGCCGCATCGCGCGGTATTCGGTGCTGTCCACCCAGATCTCGGCCTTTATCGTGATCTCGGCCGAGGCGGTCCGGACCGGCCGCACCCCAGCCGATCGCGCAGCGCGGATGGAGCCGGCGACACGCGGGCTGGAACGCACCTTTGCAGCGATGCGCGCCGACCTCGAGGCGGCGGTGGCCCAGGCCCGTGCCGAGGATCTGGACGAACAGTCGCGCCGCGCCACGCAAAGCATCGCCATTGCCCGGATGGAGGCGCTGTTCACCTCGGCGCGCGACGGGCTGCTGTCGGGGCGGACCGGCGAGGACGAGGCGCGCGCCTATCTCGCGGGTTTCTCGCAGACGGTGGATTCCCTGCTGAACACCGCCCTTGGCGACGAGATGCGCATCCGCGACGGCATCCTCGCCAGCATCGTAGAGTTGCGCCGCCGGCTGACGCTGATGGCGCTGGGCGTCTCGGCGCTGGCGGCGGGGATGTTCGGGGCGTTCCATTTCGGCCTGGTGCGCCCACAGCTTGGCCGGCTTGACCTGGCCCGCCAGGCCGCGCAACGGATCGGGCGCGAAGAGTTCGATGTGGTGCTGCCCGAAGGACATGACGACGAGATCGGCCGGCTGTTCGCCGAGACGAACCGGGCCGCCCGGGCACTGGCGGAGCGACGCGCCGAGGTGGAACGCGAATGGGCGCGGTTGAACGACACCATCGCCGAACGCACCGAGGCGCTGCGCGCGGCAAACGCCGCGCTGGCCCGCACCGACGAGGAACGGCGCCGATTCTTCGCAGATATCGGGCATGAGTTGCGCACGCCGCTGACGGTTATCATGCTCGAGTCCGAACTGGGGATGAAGGGCGCGGGCGATCCACGCGCAGGCTTCGAGACGATCCGCGCCCGCGCCCAGCGCCTGAACCGGCGGATCGACGACATGCTGCGCGTGGCGCGGTCCGAAAGCGGGCGGATCGAACTGGCGCGCGAACCCTGCGATCTGGGCCGCCTGGCCGCCGAGGCGGTGGCCGACATCCGGCCCGAGATCGACACCGCCGGACTGGCGATCGCGGTCGACGCCGCCCCCGGCCTGCGGGTCTGGGGCGATTCCGACTGGCTGCGGCAGGTGATCGCGGGGCTGGTGCAGAACGCGGTACGCCATGCCGCGGCGGGGGAGCGGCTGGCGGTCAGCGTCGCCGCCGAGGGGGAACTGGGCGTCGTGCGCGTGATCGACAACGGCCCCGGCGTGCCGCCGGACGAGGTCGGCCGCGTCTTTGCCCGGTTCCACCGCGGGGCGGCGGGTCCGCGCCCGGCGGGATTCGGCATCGGGCTTGCGCTGGCGAAATGGCTGGTGGAACAGATGGGCGGCGCGATCGCGCTGGAAAGCCCGGTGCCCTGGGCGGCGCGGCTTGGCGACGCCCAGGGCACGCTTGTTGCGCTGCGCCTGCCCCTGATGGAGGAGTGACGCCCCGAGATGACCGAGGCCGGAGACACCGTCCTGATCGTCGACGACGACCCCGAGATCACCGCGGCACTGGCCCGCGGGCTGGCGCTGCACGGCTATCGCACGATCCGCGCGCACCGCGCCGCCGAGGCGCGAGCGCTTTTCCACAAGGAACGGCTGTGCGCCGCCATAGTCGACGTGATGATCGGCCCCGACAGCGGCATCGACCTGGTCCGCGAGATCCGCGCCGAGGGCAACCGCACCCCGATCCTGATGCTGAGCGCGCTGTCCGAGGTCGAGGATCGCGCGGGCGGGCTGGACGCGGGCGCGGACGACTACATCGCCAAGCCCTTTGCCTTCGACGAACTGGTGACGCGGCTCAAGGTCCAGGAACGCCGCGCCCGACGGCCCGACCCGGCCCCCGCCCCGCGGCTGGAGCCCGCCACCCGCACCGTGCTTGGCCCGGCCGGCAGCGTCACGCTGACCGAGCGCGAATTCGCGCTGTTCGAATTGTTGTGGACCCATCGCGGCGAGGTGCTGTCGCGCGCCGACCTGTTCGAGCGGCTGTGGGCCCGCGAGGGCACCAGTTCCGAGAACGTGGTCGACGTCTATATCGGCTATCTGCGGCGCAAGCTCGCGCCCACCCGAGAGTTCGGATTCGAACTGAGAACGCTGCGAAACCGCGGCTTCGTGCTGGAGCCCCTCGTTTCGGACGAAGGCTAAACCTTTGCCCAATAGCGTTTTTTAGAATTTCTTAGAACAATTCTTTTGACTCGCGGACCCGCGTTGCCGATCCTTCCCGCATCCTTCGGGAACCTTAGGGAGAAAAGACCATGGCTTGGAAGAAACCGATCGTCCGCGAAATCGAGTGCGGCATGGAAATCAACATGTACGGCCCCGACAGCGACGATCACGGCGTCCTGTTCTGATCGCCGGGCGCGCGGAGGCCAGAATGGGATTCCGCGCGCACATCCTGGGCGCTGGCGCCGGCGGCGGCCTTCCGCAATGGAACTGCGGCTGCGAGAATTGCACCCTCGCCCGCGCCGGCCGGATCCCGTCGCAGACACAATCCTCGCTCGCGGTCACCGCGAACGGTCAGGATTGGGCGATTTTGAACGCCTCGCCCGACATACGGCACCAGCTGAACGACTGCGCGGCGCTACACCCCACCGGCCTGCGCGAGGTGCCGCTGCGGTCCGTCCTTGTGACCAACGGCGACATCGACCATGTGGCGGGCCTGCTCACGCTGCGCGAGATGCAGTCCTTTACCCTGTTCGCCACCGCCGGCATCCACGAGGTTCTGGCGCAGAACCCGATCTTCGCGGCCCTCAACCCGCAGGTCGTGACGCGCCAGACGGTGGCCCTGGGCGTTCCCTTCAGACTGGCCCCCGGCCTCTGGGCGGACCTGTTCCCCGTCCCCGGCAAGGTGCCGCTGTACCTGGAGGGCGACACGGTCGAGACCGATCTGGTCGGCGAACAGACCGTGGGCGTCCACCTCTCGGGCGGGGGCGGGTCGGCGTTCTATATCCCCGGCTGCGCGATGCTGAACGACGACCTCCGCGCGCGGCTTGACGGTGCGCCGCTGGTGTTCTTCGACGGCACGCTCTGGCAGGACGACGAGATGGTGCGCGCGGGGTTGGGGGAAAAGACCGGCAAGCGCATGGGCCATATCTCGATGAGCGGGCCGGATGGGTCGATCGCGGCCTTCGCGGGCCTGAACGTTGGCCGCAAGGTCTATGTGCACATGAACAACACCAACCCGGTGCTGAACCCGGCAAGCCCCGAACGGGCCGAGGCCGAGGCGGCCGGGTGGATCATCGGACAGGACGGAATGGAGATCACGCCATGACCCAGACCCGCGACGAGTTCGAGGCGCGCCTGCGCCGGATCGGCGACGAGCGCTACCACGACAAGCACCCGTTCCACCACCTGCTGCACGGCGGGCGCTGCACGCCCGACCAGGTCCGGGCCTGGGTCATCAACCGCTATTACTACCAGTCGCGCATCCCGATGAAGGACGCGGCCTTCATGTCCCGCGTCGAGGACCCGAAACTGCGCCGCGCCTGGCGCTCGCGCATCGAGGACCATGACGGCACCGCCGAGAACGAGGGCGGCATCGCGCGCTGGCTAAAACTGGCGGAAGCCGTGGGGCTGGACCCCGATTACGTGGCGTCCGAGGCGGGCATCCTGCCGGCGACGAGATTCGCGGTGGATGCCTATGTGCGCTTCGTCCGCGACAAGACCCTGCTGGAGGCGGTGGCGTCGTCGCTGACCGAGTTGTTCGCGCCCAAGATCCACGCCGAGCGGATCGAGGGGCTGTTGGCGAATTACGATTTCGCCAACGATGTCAGCATGTCCTATTTCCGCAAGCGCCTGAGCGAGGCGCCCAAGGACGTGGCCTTCGGCCTGGCCTGGGTGCTGGACCATGCAGATACGGCAGAGAAACAGGACGCCGCCGCGAACGCGCTGATCTTCAAGACAAATGTCCTGTGGGCGCAGCTCGACGCGCTCTATTCCGCCTATGTCGAGCCCGCCCGCATCCCGCCGGGCGCCTGGGTGCCGGGCACGGGGCTTGCGCTGGCGAAGGCATCATGATCGGCGCGGACGACATTCCCGTGATCCCCCGCGGCGTGCGGATGCAGTTCGACCGGGTGCGCGAGCGCTGGGTGCTGCTGGCGCCCGAGCGCACCGTGGCGCTGGACGAGATCGGCGTGGCGATCCTGTCCGAGATCGACGGGCAGCGGAGTTTCGGCCAGATCACGGAAGGCCTCGCCGCGAAATACGCCGCACCGCCAGAGGAGATCGCCGCGGACAGCCGCGGTTTTCTCGGCGCGCTGATCGACCGCCGGTTCCTCGAGGTCCGCCAATGACCATCCAGCCCCCCATCGCGATGCTGGCGGAACTGACCCACCGCTGCCCGCTCTCCTGCCCCTATTGCTCGAACCCGGTGGAGCTTGCCCGCAAGGACTCGGAACTCGACACCGCCACCTGGGCCGACCTGTTCCGGCAGGCGGCCGACCTGGGGGTTTTGCAACTGCACCTGTCGGGGGGCGAACCCGTGACCCGGCGCGACCTTGTCGACCTTGTCGTGGCGGCGCGCGAGGCGGGGCTTTACACCAACCTCATCACCTCGGGGATCGGGCTGACCGAAAAGCGGTTGCACGACCTAGATGCGGCGGGGCTGGACCATATCCAGCTGAGCCTCCAGGGCACCGATGCCGAGATGGCCGACCGGATCGGCGGCTATCGCGGCGGTTTCGCGCGCAAGATGGACGTGGCCCGCTGGATCGGTGAGATCGGCTTTCCACTGACCCTGAACGCGGTCCTGCACCGTCAGAACCTGCACCAGTTGCCCCGCGCGATCGAGATGGCCGTCGAGATGGGCGCGCGCCGGATCGAGGTCGCGACCGTGCAGTTCCACGGCTGGGCGCTGCTCAGCCGCGACGCGCTGATGCCCACGCGCGAACAGGCCCGCGAGGCGGACGCCATCGTGGCCGAGGCCCGCGCCCGGCTGAAGGGAACGCTGGTGATCGACTACGTGCCCGCCGATTACCACTCGGATTACCCCAAGAAATGCATGGGCGGCTGGGGCTCGACCGGCCTCAACGTGGCGCCCGACGGGCTGGTGCTGCCCTGCCACGCGGCGCAGACCATTCCGGGGCTCGTCTTCGACCGGGTGCAGGACAAGCCCTTGCGCGCGATCTGGTACGAGGGAAGCGCCTTCAACGCCTATCGCGGCACCGACTGGATGCCCGAGCCCTGCGCGTCCTGCGAGCGCAAGAACGTCGACTTCGGCGGCTGCCGCTGCCAGGCCATGGCGCTGGTGGGCGATGCCGCGGCGACCGATCCGACCTGCATCCGCTCGCCCCACCACGCCGCCTTGCAGGCCCGCGCCGATGCCTTCGCCGCCGGGGATGCCGCGTTCACCGCCCGGGCGGCCGCAGGCTAGGCCGCCCGCCCGCGGCGGTCGTAGGACGACGGAATTCCCAGCAAGTCCCTATACTTGGCGACCGTGCGCCGGGCCAGCCGCGCGCCTTCGGCCTCGGCCCGGCGGACGATGTCGGCATCGCTCAGCGGGCGCACCGGATCCTCGGCGGCGACGATCCGGCCCACCAGCGCGATCAACGCGTCCTGCGACGGCCCGTCCGCGCCCGAACCGGGCGTGAACGCGCGGCTGAAGAACGCCTTAAGCGGCAGCGTGCCGCGCGGCGTCTCGATCATCCGATGCGCGACCGCACGGCTGACGGTCGAGGGGTGCAGGCCCAGTTCCGCCGCCGCCTCTTCGGTCGAGAGCGGGCGCAGCGCCGCGGGCCCGGCCTCGAGGAACGCCGTCTGGTGACGCACCAGGAACTCGGCCGTCAGCAGCAGCGTCGCCTGCCGCCGTTCGACGGCGCGCACCAGCCAGCGCGCCCGCGACCGCGCCGACGAAACCCAGGCCCGCGCCGCGGCATCGCCCGCCGTCCCCGGCCCCGCGGTCACGCGCAGCGCAGGCAGGACCGAGCGGTTCAGTTCGACCTGCCAGCCATCCTTGCCCCGTGCAAGGCGCAGGTCGGGCGGCAGGATGGCCATGTCCGGGGCCGCGAAGGCCAGCCCCGGCTTGGGATCAAGCCCCCGGATCGCGACAAGCGCCGCGCGCACATCCGCCGGCGTGCCGTCGCACAGCTCGGCCAGGTCGTCGATCCGGCCCTCGGCCAGCAGCGCGAGGTTGTCGAGAATGACCGACAATTCCCAGGTCAGAAGCCCCTTGTCGGCCGCCTGCAACCGCAGACATTCCGCCAGGTTCCGGGCAAAAAGCCCGGCGGGCTCGAACTGCTGCAGCCGCGCCAGCACCGACTCGGCCACCGGCACCGGCACGCCCGCCGCGCGCGCCACGGTCTCGACGGACGCCCCCAGCCAGCCCGTTGGCTCCAGCGCCTCGGCGAAGGCCAGCGCCACGCGCTGCGCCGCCGGATGCGGAAAGGCCAGCGCGATCTGGCGGCCGACATGGGCGTAAAGACTGGGCTTCTCGCCCTCCAGCGCGGCGACCGGATCCCAGTCGGGATCGCGCGCACCGCCGCCAAGGCCCTTGGGCAGCGGCGGCAACGCCTCGGGCAGGGTCACTTCGAGGCACGGGTTCTCCAGCGCCTGTTCGGCCAGGTGCGCCGTCAGGTCGATATGGCTCATCTGCAGGATTCGCAGCGAGGCCTGCATCTTGGCAGTCATCGCCAGACCCTGGGTCTGACGCTGGACGAAGTTCATCTCCATGGCATCAGCCTAACACGAGTCGCCCGCCCGCGCGCGCGCCATGCGCCACGGCGGCATATCGTCCTTTCCGCCGTCCGGGTCCGCCGCGGAGGGCCGCCCCCGGCGGCTCCGACACCGAAGCTCCGGGTTCGATGCCCGGAGCTTCGGTCCCCCCGCCGGGCGCCCGGCACGGCAGACCGATCACCGGGTCGCCAGCCGGATCCCTTCCACCGGAACCACGTTGCCGCGGGGTTGGGCGAAGACCTTCAACGCCTTCTGCGCACGTGGCGTGGAATTCTCGAAATCGGCATGGGCCTGCGTCAGCGCCTTGCGCGCCTCGCCCAGGATCCCGTCATCGTCAAGCCCCGACAGATCGACCCTCGCAAGGTAGTCGCCCATCCGCTTCATGATGTGCAACCGGGTGCGGTTCAGCACCGCCTGGTCGTAGGGAACCGACAGGAAGGCAAAGATCTCCTCGGCAGAGGACAGCGCGTGCATCTGTGCAAGCACGCCCTGGTCGGGGTTGCAGGTCATGGCAGACTCCTTTCCGCAAGATCGGCGGCCGCGGGCCGCGGGCTTTGCGCCTGGGCCCGGGCGGTGAGAAGAACCAGATCGGCGGGCGTGGCCGCGCGTTTCTCGGCGGTGGCCCAGTCACGCAGCAGTGGCAGCACTGCCCGCGCGGTGGCGTCGTCCGCGGGCAGACCGGCGGCGGCCAGCGCACCGGCCAGCGCGGCAAGGCCCGAATGTTTGCCCACCACGATCTCGCGGGCGCGGCCAAAGCGGGCCGGTGCAAGGTCCGGCGCCTCGTAGGTCGCGGGGTCCTTCATCAGGCCGTCGACATGGATGCCGGATTCATGGCTGAAGACATGCGCGCCGACGATCGGGCGCGTGGGCGGCAGCGGACGGTTCGACGCCCGCGCGACAAGCTCGGACAGCGCGCAGAGCCGGTCAAGCGCGACCGCGCTTGGCCTCCCCTGCACCGCAAGCGCCGCAACGACCTGTTCAAGGGCGGCATTGCCCGCACGCTCGCCCAGCCCGTTGACCGTCACCGACAGATGCGTGGCCCCGCCGCGTGCGGCCGCCAGCGTGTTGGCGGTGGCAAGCCCCAGATCGTCATGGGCGTGAAATTCCAGCGGCAGCGGGCCCTGCGCCAGGATCGAGACCAGGGTGTGGGCCGCGAACGGGTCCATCAGCCCGAGCGTGTCGGCAAGCCGGAGCCGGATCGCACCCGCCGCGGCCGCGGTCGCGGCGATCTGCGCGAGAAATCCCACATCGGCGCGCGAGGCATCCTCGGCCCCGACCGAAACGGCAAAGCCCGCGCCCGCGGCAAGCCGCACCAGCCGGTCAAGCTCGGCCAGCGCCCAGTCGCGGTCGCGCCCCAGCTTGCCCATCAGCTGGCGGTCCGAGGCGGGCACGGTCAGGTGCAGGCGGGCAAGCCCGGTCAGCGCAGCCAGTTCCAGGTCGCCCTCGCGCAGGCGGCACCAGGCAACGCCCGCCGCGGATGTCAGCCGCGCCGCCGCCTCGCGCATCGCGGCAATCTCGGTCCCGCCCATGGCGGGCACGCCAAGCTCGATCTCGGCCACGCCGACAGCGTCGAGCGCGGCGGC
Organism: Rhodovulum euryhalinum; assembly: GCF_004342445.1. Classification (GTDB taxonomy): domain Bacteria; phylum Pseudomonadota; class Alphaproteobacteria; order Rhodobacterales; family Rhodobacteraceae; genus Rhodovulum; species Rhodovulum euryhalinum. The sequence continues at coordinate 106,538 of NZ_SLWW01000007.1, read as the reverse complement.
GATCGCGATCTTCTCGGCGGCCGAAAAGGCGACGCCCGCCGCCTGTTCCCCGTCGCGCAGCGTGGTGTCGCAGATCAGCGGCGCGGGGTCGGGCCGAAAGCTTCCGGGGACGGGCGCGATGGTCATCGCGCCGCCCCCGCGGGCGAGGCGGCAGGCACGACCAGCACCGCGCGGCCCAGCGCGTCGGCGATCCGCTGCTGAAGTCCGCCCAGCGTCAGCCCGGCAATCTGGCAGCCCGCGCAGGCACCCTTGAGCGCCACGCGCACGCGGGGCCCGACGATGTCGACCAGTTCCACATCGCCGCCATCGGCCAGAAAGCGGGGGCGCATCTCGTCGATCACGCGGGCGACGGTGGCGGTCTCGTCGGCGGGGGCCGGCACGGCGCCGTGGGTGCGCGGCACACTGGGGCGCAGCGGCTGGATCGCCAGCGGCCCGGCAGTGCGGGCCCCCTGCGCGGCGCGGAACGCCGGCGGCTGGGCATGGTCGCGCAGGGCGGCATCCAGCGCCCCGGCGGCGACACGGGCGGCGGAACGGTCTTCGTCGGGCAGCCCGCCGAGAACGGTTTCAACATGATCCGCGGTGATCGTGCGCGCCTCGGCCAGCGACTTGCCGATCAGACATTCGGTCAGCGCCGAACCCGCCGCGACCTCGGGGCCGCCGCCGGTGGTCTGGAACCGGGCGGCCACGATGCTGCCCCGCTCGATCCGGAGCATCAGCCGGAACGCGTCGCCGGTGCGGACAGAGCCCGCCTCGCCCAGCGCGTTCGCATCGTCGAGCGCGCCGCGGTTCCTGGGGTTCAGGAAATGTTCGGTCAGCGTGGGGGAATAGTCGAGCATCGGCGCCCCCTCAGCAGAAGGACTTGCCGCAGCCGCACCCGGCCGAGGCGTTGGGGTTGTCGAAGACGAAACCCGACCCTTCGAGCCCGCTGACGAAATCGATCGTCGTGCCCAGGAGGTAGCCCTGGCTGTCGGGGTCGATCAGCACGGTGACGCCCTCGGCCTCGACCACGGCATCGTCCGCCTCGCGGGTGAGTTCCAGGGCCATGGCGTATTGCAGCCCGGCACAACCGCCGGACTGGACCATGAGGCGCAGCCCCGCGACGGGCTGTCCGGCGCCCGCAATGGCGTTGGCGATGGCATCCCGGGCGGCTTCGGTGATCTGGATCATCGGGTGTCTCCTGTCGGTCGCGTGTTTCCCGTCAAGACAGGAAGCAAGAAGCGTGCCATCTTCCGCCACGCCCTGTTTTTCAAGGCGGCCGGGGTCCGGTGTCGGATTTGTCCGGGCGGCGTTTGGCGGGTTTGCGACAGGGATGCGGATGGCACCGCGCGCTCCCGCCCCCGGCCCGCGCGGGGCTTGCGCCCCGCTTGCCCGGCGTTGGGCCGGGCCGCGCGCTGATGCGCGCGGGGCCTCCGGCGGGGATATTTGGGGCCAGAAGAAGCCCGGGGCACGCGGCGCCCACGGGCGGTGCGGGCGCGACTCAGAGCGCGTCGACGGGGGCGTGGGTCTGGCAGCCCGACGGACAGACGCGGGCGCAGGCGCCGCAGCCGATGCAGTCGCCGGCGTCAGCGATCACCATGATCTTGCGCTCGATCTCGTCATCATCGTCGTCGTCATCGGCGTCGAGATCGACCAGCTCATGGTCCTCGTTCAGGCCCTTGAGGGTCAGGACGTTGCGCGCGCAGACCTTGTAGCAGCGGCCGCAGCCGATGCACTTGGCCATGTCGATGGCGACGAGGAATTCGGGCGTGTAGGTTGCACCGCCGCGGGTCAGGCCGGTGATGGGCATGGCTCAGGCCTCCTCTGCGGCTTGTTTCGCGGCCTTCAGGTCGTTGCGCGCAGCAATCAGTTCCCTGAAAACCTCGTAGGTTTCGGCGGCGACGGCGGGGATTTTCTGCCAGTCCGTGGGCAGTTCCTCGGCCAGGTCGTGCAGGTTCATCTTGGCGTTGGTGGCGCGCATCGACAGCTTCTTCACGTGCGCTTCAAGCTCTTCCAGGCTCATCACGGTCTCTTTCCTCGCTCATGACGGTTGGCTGGGGTGGGGTGTCCTTGCGCGGGGCCGGGCCGCGCGGCACATCGGGTCAGGCCCGGGCGGCGTCGGGAAAGCGGGCGACCGTGTCGGCGGCGTCGCGCGCCAGTGCCTCGCCGGCCTCGGCAAGGGCTGCGAAGCTTTCGAAGCCGAAGCGGTGGATGTCGCGGACATGCTTGGACAGCACCACAAGCCGGCCCGAGATCAGCACGATCCGGCCGAAGCCTTCGTGGTGGATCCTGGACATCTGCGCCGCCATGGCACCGGTGCGCCGTTCCAGCAGCAGGGCAATCGCCTCGTAGAACTTCTCGACGCGCCAGAGCAGGTCGGGATCGGGATCGCCGATGATCGGGATCGCGCGGCGTTCCTCGGGGGTGACGATGAACTCGGCCAGCAGGTCGGAATCGGCCTTGCCCTCCCAGTTGCCATAGCTGTCCTCGGCACGGATCACCGAGATCAGGAGCTTGAGGAAATCGCTCGCGGGCATCTCGCCGCCGCGGGGCAGCATGTCGGCCATTGTCGTCATTCGCCCTGATCCTCGGCATAGTCGTCGGCGAAATCGGCGCGGGGCAGGCCCAGCACCTTGCGCAGGAAGGGCGGCGGGCTGCCGGCCAGCATCCCCTGGACCTGCACGAGGATGCCGGCGATCGGCTCGGGGTCCTTGCGCGTGATCGGATGGATCCCCGCGCGCACCACCTTGGCCGCCGAGGGCCCGCCGATCGCCAGAACGAAGAGCAGCGCACAGCCCGTCAGGGCCTCGACCTTGGGGGCGATGCGGTCGTCGGCGGGATCGTGGCGCCCGCTCTGGTCGGTCACGGTGCCGAAATCCAGCACCTCGATCAGCCGCGCGGTGCCGGGGGTCACCTCGTAGACCGCGAATTTCCGGGCCGAGCCGAAATGGGCGTCCAGATGCTCCATGTCGTTGGTGGCGATGGCGATCTTCAGCGGGGTGTCGGTGGTCACGGCACCCTCGGATTCAATGAGGCGCAGTCTGCGGGCGGTCATGCTCGAACTCCCTCTCGATGGGGGCGGCGCCGAAATCCTCGGGCGCCGGGTGATGGGGATGGGCGAGGACGACATTCGCGACCTCGAAGAAAAACGCGCGCGTGCCGCGGTAGCCGACGCGGCAGACATCCTGCGGGCCCAGCCGGTCGTTGACCGGAAAGCCCGCGCGGAGCAGCGGCAGGCCGAGGGCGTGGGCCGCGTGGCGGCCATGGGCATGGCTGATCAGAAGCCGTGCGCCGCCCGCCCGCGCACCCTCTTCGAGATCGCCGAGATCGCCGAGGAGAACCTGCGTGCAGGGGATCGCCCCGACGATGGGATTGGCGGCCGAGGTGGTCACGGCCGAAACCGCCTCGGCCCCCATGCCCGCCAGGGCCGAAGACAGCGCATAGGCAAGGTCGGGATCGGCGGCGATCGCGTATTTCAGCCCGCCGATCTGGAAATGCGCATCCAGCATGGCGTCCTGCGCCCGGGCGCGGTCGCGCCTGATCGCGGGGGGCGCATCGTCGGTGCCCGCCACCCGCATCAGCGCCGAAACGAAGGCGTCCACCGCCTTGAGGCCGGTCAGCGCGGGAAAGACCTGGACAGCCATGTGGCCACGTTCGGCCAGCAGGTTCGCCGGCGCCCGCATGCTTTCGCCGATGGCGAAGGTGACGGCGGACCGCGCCATGGCGGGGATCTCGTCCAGCGCCGTACCGCCCAGCGAGGCGCCCGACCAGTCCTCGGCCAGGTGCCCGTCCAGCGACGCGGACAGATCCGGCAGCACGATGGGTTTCAGCCCGAAGGCGCGGATCATCCGCACGATCTCGTCGATCTCGGCAGGGGTGAGGTAGGCGGCGGGCAGGATGTTGACCTGGCGCAGGTCACGGTCGCAGAACATCGGGTCGACATCGGGCACCAGCGCGTCGATGATGGCGGTCACCGCCCTTGACCAGCCATCCTCCAGCGCACCCTCGAAATCGGGGGTCGAGGCATAGACGACCTTGAGCCCCGCGAAATCGGGGCGGCGGGCCATGATGTCGGCCAGTTCCCCCGCGATGTCCTCGCCCCGCGTCTCGGTCAGCGCGGTCGAGGCGATGCCGATGAACCGGGGGCTTGCCCGTTTCATCAGGTTGCCGATCGCCTCTTCGATCTGGTCGGCGCCGCCGAGGATCGTGGTCACCTCGTTCATCGCCGTCGTCTGCAACGGGATCGCCTCGCGGAAATGGCGCACCATGTGCACCATGGCGAAGGCGGCGCAGCCCTGCGCGCCGTGAAACAGCGGGATGCCCCGCTCGATGCCCAGAAACGCCATCGCGGCGCCCAGCGGCGCGCTGGATTTCAGGGGATTGGTGGACAGCGCCCGGCGGGGACGGATCAGTTCGGCCATGTCAGCAATCCTCGAAATCCTTGGGGTCGTTCGACAGGCCCGAAACCGGGCAGCGGCCCTTTGGCGCGGGGCGGATGCCCGCGAAGGCGCGGGGTTCGTCCCAGGGGGCAGGGCGGCGGACATCGGCCCACATCGGGTTGTTCACCGACCGGTCGATGGCGCGCACCAGATCCACCATGCCCATGTAGCCGGCATAGGGTTCGTGCTTTTCCTGGTTGACGTCGATCCAAGGCACCCGCGCCTTGAGCGCCACGAACTGGCTGCGCGCGCCCGACATCAGGATGTCGGCGCCAGAGGCGCGCAACGTGGCGTACATCTCGCGCGGGGCCATGTTCTCGTACATGTGGGCGTCGGTGCCCATGATCTCGACCACCTTTGCCTTGTCGTTGTCGGTGGCCTTGCGCACGCTGGTGCCGACCACCTCGACGCCCAGTTCCTGCAACGCCGAGACCACCGACCAGCTCTTGTGCCCGCCGGTGTAAAGCAGCACCCGCTTGCCCTGCACGCGCGCGCGATAGGGTTCGAGTTCCGCCCTGACCTTCGCCTCCTCCTCGGCGATCAGCGCCTCGCAGCGGTCGAGAAGGTCCGGCGCCGCACCCCGTTCGACCAGCATCCGGCACATCGTCCGCAACGCCTCGGAGGTGTCGGCGATGCCGTAGAACGAGCCTTCGAAGAACGGGATGCCGTGATCCTCTTCCAGCTTGCGCGCCAGCCCGATCAGCGCATGCGCACAGACCAGCATGCTGACCCGCGCCCGGTGCATCACCGCCACCTGCTTGTAGCGCGCATCTGCGGCCAGCGAGCCAAGGATGCGGATGCCCAGCCGGTCTAGCAGCGGCTTGATCTGCCACAGCTCGCCCGACAGGTTGTAGTCGCCGATGATGTTGATGTCGCAGTCGGTGGTCCGCTCCGGCTCCATCGTTCCGATCACGTGGCGGAACATCATCTCGCCCGCCAGCTTGCAGCCGAGGTTCTTGGACCCGGCATAGCCCGGCACCGTCACCGGGATCGCGGGCGTGCCGAAAGCGGCGGTCGCGGCCTTGCACACCGCCTCGATGTCGTCGCCGATCATCGCGGTCACGCAGGTGGCATAGACGAAGACGGCCGGGGGATGGTGCCGTTCCACGATCTCGCGGATCGCGGCATAGAGCTTCTTCTCACCCTTGCCCATGACGATGTCGAGTTCCGTCAGGTCGGTGGTGAAGCCGGTCTTGTAGAGCATCGGCCCCGACGAGGCCGAGCCGCGGTTGTCCCAGGCATTGCCCTCGCAGGCGAGCGGGGCATGGACCAGATGCGCCACGTCGACGATCGGTTGCAGGGTGATCTTGGCCCCGTCAAAGGCGCAGCCCCCCGCAGCAGCCCCGGGGGTCAGGGGTTTCGAACAGCCCTTCTTGCGGTCGGCCGCGGTTTTGGCGCGGTTGGCGGCGCAGGCAGGCTCGCTGAAGGCCTCCTGGACGGTCGTCTTGAGGGCGTCGGACATGGGACGTGCTCCGCGTTGCTACGAACGTGGAAGCATGGAGCGTGCCATGTCGCGCGGGTTGGGATGAAACGGCGCCTTTCCAAGGAATTGCCACGGTTCCGGCAGAAACGCACCTGGCCTCTGTCGTGCGATTGTCAGGTCTCCGACAGACATGTCGCCCGACCGACAGGACGCCGGTACTTGATCCCCGGGCGGCACACCCGGGACAGGACCGTGCAACGGGCCGGGCGACGGTCGCCATGGCCGGCCCGACGTTCCGCCTCACGCGCACAGTCCCGGGAGTCACCGGGGCAGAAGCGCCTTGATCCGACCGGTCAGCTTGGGCGAGGTGGGCTTGGTGAACGACCCCCAGGTGGCCACGACGCGGCCGTCGGGGCCCAGCAGCACCTTGTTGAAGTTCCAGCCCGGCACAAAGCCCGTCTCGGCCTTGACCCAGCGATAGAACGGGTGCGCCGCGGCCCCCTTCACATGGGTGATCTCGGTCATCGGAAGCGTCAGGCCGAAATTGACGTCGCAGAATTCCTTGACCTTCTCGGCGCTCGCCAGTTCCTGGTTGAAATCGTCGGACGGCACGGCCAGCACGACAAGCCCCTTGGGCCCGTACTTTTCGTGCAATGCCTGCAAGCCTTCGTACTGGCCGGTAAAGCCGCATTGCGACGCGGTGTTGACCACCAGCACCGGCCGCCCGCGGAACGCGTCAAGCGCGATCTCGCCGCCGTCGATCGAGGCAAAGCTGAACCCCTGCGCGGCCGCGGCGCTGGGGACCGACACGGTCAGGGCAAGCGACAGAAAGGGAGCGAGAAGGCGCATGGGGACGATGCCTCTTGGCATGGTGGACCTCTTGGCAGATATGCCGCCGCCCGGCCCCGTCAAGCGCACCGCGACGCGGCCGGACGTTGCAATCGACGGCGCAGCGGTTATCTGTTCGGCAAGGGTCTGCCATGATGATCGACAGATGATCCGCTATTCGCTCGACTGCGCCGAGGGTCACCGCTTCGAAAGCTGGTTCCAGTCGGCCGACGCCTTCGACACGCTGCTGGCCGCGGGAATGGTCAGTTGCGCGGTCTGCGGTTGCACGAAGGTGGGCAAGGGCCTGATGGCCCCCTCCGTCGCCACCGAGCGCGACGCCCCAGGGGCGCAGTCAACCCGTCCGCTGTCGCGCCCGGCCAGCCCCGCCGAACAGGCCTTGGCCGACCTCCGGCGCCGGATCGAGGCGGAGTCCGACTATGTGGGCCCCCGCTTCGCCCAGGAGGCGCGCGACATGCACGCGGGCCTGACGCCCCACCGCACGATCCATGGCGAGGCCCGGCTCGACGAGGCGAAGCAACTGATCGAGGACGGCGTGCCGATCGCGCCGCTGCCCTTCACGCCCGGACGCAAGACCAACTGAAGGACCGCAGCCCATGACCCCTCTCATCACCGGCGCCAATCGCGGCATCGGCCTCAGGCTGTTGCAGGACTACGCCGCCGAAGGCCTTTCCCCCATCGGCACCACGCGCGCAGATGACGCGCCGCCTGTCGCGGGCGCCCGCTGGCAGGCGCTGGATGTCACCGACCTGAAACAGCAGAAGGCATTGGCCGGCAAGCTGGCGGGCCAGCCGGTTGACCTGCTGATCTGCAACGCGGGCCAGTATCTCGACAAGCACCAGCAGCTTGAAACCGGCTATCCGCCCGCGATGTGGGCGCAGATGTTCGCAGCCAACGTCACCGGCGTGTTCCTGACGATCCAGGCGCTGTTGCCCAATCTCGGGCTGTCCAGCGCGCCGAGGGTGGCGATCATCGCCTCGACCATGGGCTCGCAGGACCGTGCGCCGGGCGGGTCCTACATCTATCGCGCCTCCAAGGCGGCGGCGATCAATCTGGGGCGGAACCTTGCGGTCGACCTGCGGCCGATGGGGATTGCGGTCGGCATCTATCATCCGGGCTGGGTGCGCACCGACATGGGCGGCGAGGGCGCCCATATCGACGTCGAGGAGGCGAGCGCGGGGCTGCGCACCCGCTTCGCCGCACTGACCCTCGACACCACCGGCTGTTTCGAAACCTGGGACGGCCGCCCCTACCCGCTCTGACGACCGGGACCGGCGCTGCCCGGCGCCCCGGTTCCGGGCGGCGGCGCGCATCACTTCGAGGCCGCTTGCCCTTTGCAGGAAGCGCCCTTATGAAACGCGCGGATATCCGCGGGGCGAAGGGCGCCACATGCCGGTTTTGGTGATGAAATTCGGGGGCACGTCGGTCGGCGATCTCGACCGCATCCGGAACGCCGCCGAGAAGGTCAGACGCGAGGTCGAACGCGGCCACGACGTGATCGTCGTGGTCTCGGCCATGTCGGGCAAGACGAACGAACTGGTCGGCTGGGTCGAGCAGACCTCGCCGCTGTTCGACGCCCGCGAATACGACGCGGTGGTCAGCTCGGGCGAGAACGTGACCGCCGGGCTGATGGCGCTTACGCTTCAGGAAATGGACGTGCCCGCCCGCAGTTGGCAGGGCTGGCAGGTGCCGCTGAAGACGACCAGCGCCCATTCCGCCGCGCGTATCGAGGAGATCCCGCGCGCCAATATCGACCAGAAGTTCGCCGAAGGCATGCGCGTGGCCGTGGTCGCGGGGTTCCAGGGGATCAGTCCCGAGGGGCGGATCACCACGCTGGGACGGGGTGGGTCGGACACGACCGCGGTGGCCTTTGCCGCCGCCTTCGACGCGGTGCGCTGCGACATCTATACCGACGTGGACGGGGTCTATACCACCGACCCGCGGATCGAGGACAAGGCCCGCAAGCTGGACCGCATCGCCTTCGAGGAAATGCTTGAACTGGCAAGCCTGGGCGCCAAGGTGCTGCAGACCCGCTCGGTCGAACTGGCGATGCGCTACAAGGTCAAGCTGAGGGTGCTGTCCAGCTTCGAGGATACCGACGACAATTCCGGCACGCTCGTCTGCGCCGAGGAGGATATTGTGGAACAGAACGTGGTTTCCGGCGTCGCCTATTCCCGCGACGAAGCCAAGATGACCCTGATCTCGGTGGCCGACCGCCCCGGCATCGCCGCCGCGATCTTCGGACCATTGTCGCGGGCGGGCGTGAACGTGGACATGATCGTGCAGAACATCTCCGAGGAAGGGCGCACCGACATGACCTTTTCCTGCCCGGTCAACCAGGTGGCCCGGGCCGCGGACGCGATGGAGAAGGCCAAGGCGGCCGGAGAGATCAATTTCCACGGGCTTGTCGCCGATACCGACGTGGCCAAGGTGTCGGTCGTCGGAATCGGCATGCGCAGCCATGCCGGCGTCGCCGCGCGCATGTTCGACGCGCTTGCCGCCGAAGGAATAAACATCAAGGTCATCACAACCTCTGAGATCAAGATTTCCGTGCTGATCGACCGGAAATATATGGAACTTGCGGTGCAAGCTCTCCATGATGCGTTCGGACTCGACAAAGCAGCCTGACGCGGGGGCAGATGCCCGAACAGACCGAAAGCGCAAGCCGCAGGCTGCTTCGCCGCCTGCGCGACACCCTTGCCGAGCCCGGCGCCGGTCAGGAGCGGCTTGACCGCATCACCACGATCATCGCCGAGCAGATGGGCACCGACGTGTGCTCGATCTACCTGTTTCGCGACGCCGACACGCTGGAATTGTGCGCGACCGAGGGGCTGAAACCCGAGTCGGTGCACCAGACACGGCTGCGGGTGGGCGAGGGCCTGGTGGGCCGGGTGGCCAAGACCGCACGGCCGATCAACACCGGCAACGCGCCGCAGGAACGCGGTTTCCGCTACATGCCCGAGACCGGCGAGGAGATCTTCTCGTCGTTCCTGGGCGTGCCGATCCAGCGGCTGGGCGAACGGCTGGGCGTGGTCGTCGTCCAGTCGAAACATGCCCGGCAATATTCCGACGACGAGGTCTATGCCCTGGAAGTCGTCGCCATGGTGCTGGCCGAGATGACCGAGCTTGGCGCCTTCGTCGGCGAGGGCGAGGCGCTGGCGGCGTTGCACCAGCGCCCCGTGATGATCCGCGGCACCGTCGCGCAAGAGGGCGTGGCGGTGGGCCATGCCTGGTTGCACGAGCCGCGGGTGGTGGTGACGAACCCGATCGCCGACGACCCCGAGACCGAACTGAAGCGGCTGAAAGAGGCCGTGGACCGGCTGCGCGTCACCGTCGACGAGATGCTGAACTCGGCAACCACGGGCGACAAGGACCAGTTGCAGGTTCTGGAAGCCTATCGGATGTTCGCCAATTCCCGCGGCTGGAAGCGGCGGATGGAAGAGGACATCGCCCGCGGCCTGTCGGCCGAGGCGGCGGTGGAAAAGGAACAGTCCGCCGCCCGCGCCCGGATGCAGACCGTGCCCGACCCCTATCTGCGGGAACGCCTGCACGATCTGGACGACCTGTCGAACCGCCTGCTGCGCATCCTGACCGGTCAGGGCGAGCGCACCGGCGCCGAACGCCCGGCCGACCCGATCCTGATCGCGCGCAATATCGGGCCGGGCGAGTTGCTGGACTATGGCCGCAGCTTGCGCGGCATCGTGCTGGAAGAGGGGTCGGTCGGCAGCCACGCGGCGATCGTGGCGCGCGCCCTGGCGATCCCCCTGGTGATCCAGGCGGGCCGCGTCACCACCGAGGCGCTGAACGGCAACCTGATCCTTCTGGATGGCGAGCAGGGCATCGTCCACCTGCGCCCCGAAGAGACCGTGCGCGCCGCCTTCGAAGACAAGATCGCGATGCAGGCCAAGGCGCAGAAGCGCTATGCCGCGATCCGCAAGGAACCCGCGGTGACGCTGTGCGGCCAGCGGATCACGCTGACCATGAATGCGGGCCTGATGGCCGACCTGCCCTCGCTGGAAAGCTCGGGCGCCGAGGGGGTGGGGCTTTTCCGCACCGAGTTGCAGTTCCTCGTCCGCTCAAAGGTGCCCCGCCGCAGCAAACTGGCCGCGCTTTATGCCCGCGTGATCGACGCCGCCAAGGGCAGGCGCGTGGCCTTCCGCACGCTCGATATCGGGTCCGACAAGGTTCTGTCCTACATGAAGCCGCAGGAGGAACCGAACCCCGCGCTCGGCTGGCGGGCGATCCGGGTGGGGCTGGACCGGCCCGGCATGATGCGGATGCAGTTGCAGGCGCTGATCCGGGCGGCGAACGGGCGGCCACTGACGGTGATGTTCCCGCTGATCGCCCAGCTCGACGAGTTCCGCGCCGCCCGCGAGCATCTGCTGAACGAGCTCGACCGCGAGGAACGGCTGGGCCGCGTCCTTCCCGAAAAGGTCGAGATCGGCGCGATGGTCGAGACCCCCAGCATGGCGTTCGCGCCGCGGCAGTTCTACGAACTGGCCGATTTCATCTCGATCGGCGGCAACGACCTGAAACAGTTCTTCTTCGCCGCCGACCGCGAGAACGAACGCGTGCGCCGCCGCTACGACACGCTGAACGTCAGCTTCCTGACCTTCCTCGAACAGATCGTGAAGCGGTGCGAGGATACCGGCACGCCGCTGTCGTTCTGCGGCGAGGATGCGGGCCGCCCGGTCGAGGCGCTGTGCCTGACCGCGATCGGGTTCCGCGCGCTGTCGATGCGCCCTGCCTCCATCGGTCCGGTCAAGCACATGCTGCGGAAAAGCGATCTGGCCGAGGCCCGCGCGGTGATCGACGCGGCGCGGGCCAGCGGCGCGCAATCGGTCCGCCCCGCGGTGATGGACTGGCTGCGTCGGCGGGGCGAATAGCCGCTACTCGGCGGGCGTGGCGACCAGGCCCGAAAAGATCGTCTCGTTGCCCGGCTCGGGGTGGCGCGGGATCATCAGCGCCAGCATCAGTGACACCCCCGCCATCGTGGCCGCCAGCACGAACACGCCCCCCGGCGAGGTGACCCACAGATAGCCCAGCGCCGCGGGCAGGAACACGGCGGCGATGTGGTTGATGGTGAAGGCCACCGCGGCGGTGGGGGCGATGTCGCCCGGGTCCGCGATCTTCTGGAAATAGGTCTTCAGCGCGAAGGCCAGCGCGAAGAACAGGTGGTCGATGACGTAAAGCGCGGCGGCCAGCACGACGCCCCAGCCGAACCAGTAGATGCCGCCATAGGCGAGGAACACGCCGATCAGCCCGACATATTCGAAGGCCAGCGCGCGCCGTTCCCCCCATTTCGCCACCGCCCGCCCCATCAGCGGCGCGAAGGCCATGTTGGCCAGGAAGTTTATCAGGAAAAGCGCCGTGACTTCATGGACTTCAAAGCCGAACCTCTCGACCATCATGAAGGCCGCGAAGACCACGAAGATCTGCCGCCGCGCCCCGGCCATGAACTGCAGCGCGTAGTAGAGCCAGTAGCGGCGGCGCAGCACCAGACGCTTGACCTGCGGGTTCGGCGCCTCGAATTGCGGATAGGCCAGCAGGCAGAACAGCGCCACGGCGGCCGTGAAGCCCCCCGCCGCGAGGTAGACGAGGTTGTACGACAGATCGAACGCCTTCCACGTCACCACCAGCAGTCCGTAGGCGATGAGCGAGGCGGCCGACCCGGCGGCGACCAGCCAGCCCAGCGTCTGCGGGGCGCGGTCCTTGGCGATCCATTGCAGTTGCAGCGACTGGTTCACCGTCTCGAAATAGTGAAACCCGATCGAACTGATCAGCGTCACTGCCAGCAGCCCGCCGAGCGACGGAAACCACGCGGTCACCGCGGTCGCCACCCCCAGCATGATCAGCGACACGATGCCCAGCACCTGTTCGCGGATGAAGATGATCAGCGCGATCACCCCCACCGCAAGGAACCCGGGGATTTCCCGCACCGTGTGCAGCCAGCCGATCTCGACGCCGGTAAAGCCCGCCGCCTCGATGACGAAATTGTTCAGAAGCGCCGACCACGTGGCGAACGCCACCGGCATGGCAAAGGCCATGACGAACAACAGCGCCACGGGCCGCCGCCACAAGGGCAGCGCGGCCGCGTCGGCGAGCGGCATCGGCGAAAGGCGGAACAGGAGCGTCATCGCCTTCCCATAGCCCCGCGCGGCACGCTTGGCGAGCGGGAATCGCGCCCCGGCCGCGCCGGGCCGCCGGTGATCCAGATCAAGGCGGGGTGGGGTGATCCGGGGCAGATCCATCGGAGGGAGCACGGGAGACGCGCGTCATGGACATTCTGGCGGTCGTGGAAGGTATCGGCGAGGCGCCGGCGGCGGCGCTGTTCGGGCTGATCACCGGCATGGTCTTCGGCGTGGCGGCGCAACGCTCGGCCTTCTGCCTGCGGGCCGCGACGATCGAGTTCGCCCGCGGCCAGATGGGACCACGGGTGGCGGTGTGGCTGTTGTGCTTTTCGACGGCGCTGGTCTGGGTGCAGGGCGCGGAACTCGCCGGGCTGATGCGGGCGGACGAGGCGCGGATGATGGCGGTGACCGGATCCTGGTCGGGGGCGATCATCGGCGGGCTGATCTTCGGCGCGGGCATGGTGCTGGCGCGCGGCTGTCCCGGCCGTTTGCTGGTGCTGGCGGCCACTGGAAACCTGCGCTCGGTGATCTCGGGGCTGATCTTTGCGGTTCTGGCGCAGATGAGCCTGCATGGCTGGCTTTCGCCGCTCCGCGACAAGCTGGCGGCGCTTTGGGTGACGCCGGGGGGGCGCAACGTGAACCTGATCGAGGCGTTCCGGCTGCCCGAGATCTCGGGCCTTGTGCTGGGCTTCGGCTTTGCGGTGCTGGCGCTGTGGATGGCCAAGCGAAACCGCATCTCGTTCCGCACGCTGTTCTTCGGGGCGGGGGTCGGATTCGCCGTGGCGGTGGGCTGGGTGCTGACCTTCGGGCTGGCACAGGTCAGCTTCGAACCGATGCAGATCGAAAGCCTGACTTTCACCGGCCCATCCGCCAACACCTTGATGTTCTTCCTGGAACGCCCGGCGATCCTGGAATTCGACATCGGCCTGGTGCCCGGCGTGTTCCTGGGATCCTTCCTGGCGGCCTGGATCTGTGGCGACCTGAAGTTCCAGGGGTTCGAGTCCGAGGTGAACATGCGCAAGGCGATGATCGGGGCGGCGCTGATGGGGTTCGGCGGCATGCTGGCGGGCGGGTGTTCGATCGGTGCAGGCGTTACCGGCGGGTCGATTTTCGTTGGCACGATGTGGGTTGCGCTGGTCGCGATGTGGGTGGGCGGAATGGTGACCGACTACCTGATCGACCAGCCCAGGGGCGCGGCAAAGGCGGCCTGAGGCGCCGTTTCCGAAATCGGAATTCCATCGGACTTTTTTTCCGGGCCGCACGGCAGCCGGGCGCCCCCTGCCCCCGCCGCCGCGCCGGGGCCTCTGGCTGCGGGCGCGGGGCCTGCCCGCTCAGAGAAAGCTTTGCGGGTCGATGTCGACGGCGAGGCGAACCTGCGCGGGCAGCTTGACGGGGGCCAGCCAGTCGCGGATCGCGGCCTGCAACGGCGCGCCCTTGGCGGCCTTGACCAGCAGGCGCACCCGGTGCCGGCCGCGGATCCGCGCGATGGGCGCGGGGGCCGGGCCGTAGACCTGCGCGCCGATCCGGCGCAGGGCCGCGTCGTTGCGGGCCAGATGGGTGCCGAGGTCGAAGGCCGCCTTGGCCTCGGGCGCCGACAGGATGATGCCCGCCAGCCGGCCATAGGGCGGCATGCCGGCCGCCCGCCGCTCGGCGGCCTCTGCGCGCCAGAAGCCTTCCTCGTCGCCGGTCAGGATCGCGCGGATCACCGGGTGGTCGGGCTGGAAGGTCTGCAACAGCGCCACGCCCCGGGCCGCGCCCCGGCCCGCCCGGCCCGCGACCTGCCGCATCAGTTGAAAGGTGCGTTCCGCCGCGCGCATGTCCGAGCCTTGCAACCCCAGATCGGCGTCGATCACGCCCACCAGCGTCAGCAGCGGAAAGTTGTGCCCCTTGGCCACCAGTTGCGTGCCGATGATGATGTCGGCCTCGCCACCCGCGATCGCCTTGATCTGCGTCTTGAGCGCGCGGGCCGTGGTGAACAGGTCGGAGGACAGCACCGCGACCCGCGCCCCGGGGAAAAGCTCGGCGGTTTCCTCGGCCAGCCGTTCGACGCCGGGCCCCACCGGCGCCAGCTTGCCCGCCGCCCCGCAAGAGGGGCAGGTCTCGGGGATCGGCCGGGTTTCGCCGCACTGGTGGCAGACGAGACGTTTGAGAAAGCGGTGTTCCACCATCCGCGCGTCGCAGTGGTCGCAGGCGATCATGTGCCCGCAGGCCCGGCAGACCGTGACCGGCGCATAGCCGCGGCGGTTGAGAAACAGCAGCGCCTGTTGCCCGGCGGCCAGCCGCGCGGCCACTGCACCGGCCAGCGTGGGCGAGATCCAGCGCCCCGGCGGCAGATCCTCGGCGCGCAGGTCGATCGTGGCCATCTCGGGCAATTCCGCCTCGCCGAAGCGCGAGGTCAGGTCGAGGCGCGCGTATTTGCCCGCCTCGGCATTGGCCCAGCTTTCCAGCGAGGGCGTGGCCGAGGCCAGCACCACCTGTGCGGAACAGAGCGACGCACGCAGCACCGCCATGTCGCGGGCGTTGTAGAGCGCGCCCTCCTCCTGCTTGTAGGAACTGTCATGTTCCTCGTCGACGACGATCAGGCCGAGGTCGCGGAACGGCAGGAACAGCGCCGAGCGCGCGCCGACGACAAGCTGCGCGTCGCCCTGCCCCACCATCCGCCACAGCCGGCGGCGTTCGACCATGGTGACGCCGGAATGCCATTCGGCGGGCCGCGCGCCGAAGCGGGCCTCGACCCGGGACAGGAACTCGGCGGTCAGGGCGATTTCCGGCAGCAGGACCAGCGCCTGCCGGCCCTGCCCCAGACATTCGGCAACGGCGGCCAGGTAGACCTCGGTCTTGCCCGAGCCGGTGACCCCCTTGAGCAGCGTGGTGCCGTAGCCGCCCGAGGCGACGGCGGAACACAGCCGGGCGGCGGCCTGTTGCTGGTCGGGGGCCAGCGCCATGCCGGGGCGGGCGGGGTCAAGCCGGGGATAGGGCCGGTCGCGGGGCGTGTCCTCCTCCAGCACCGCGCCCGAGGGGATCAGGCCCTTGACCACCGTGGTCGAGACCCCCGCCTCGGCGGCCAGTTCCCCAAGCGTGAAGCAGAGCCCGCCATAGGCGTCAAGCGTGTCGAGGACGCGGGCGCGCGGGTCGGTCATCCGGTCGGGCAGGCCCGGGCCGCGGCGATAGACCCTTTGCATCGAGGGGGCGTCGCCCAGCCACGGCGCACGGGTCGCCAGCCGCAGCATCGCGGACAGCGGCGTCAGCGTGTAATCGGCGGCGCGTTCGAGAAAGCCGCGCATCTCGGCCTTCATGGGGGCGGCGTCGAGAACGCGGGCGACGGGGCGCAGCCGGGCGGCGTCGAAATCGCCCGCGCCCGCCCCCCAGACCACGCCCAGGACGCGGCGCGGCCCCAACGGCACCTCGACGAAATCGCCGATGCCGCAGCCGCCCTCGGGCGCGAGGTAGTCGAGCACCCGGTCAAGCGGCTCGGCGGTCAGCACGCCGACGCGGGCCCCTGCGGCAAAGTCCTCAACCATGGGTGATCCGTCCAAAGACGGGCTTTCGAAGCCGCCAGCCATCCGGTATCACTGACGCGACAAATTGAACCAGGACGCAAGGCAGCCCCATGAAATTCTTCGTCGATACCGCCGATGTGGATGCGATCCGCGAACTCAACGAGCTTGGCATGGTGGATGGCGTGACCACCAACCCCTCGCTGATCCTGAAATCGGGGCGCGATATCCTTGAGGTGACGAAGGAAATCTGCGGCATCGTCGCGGGCCCGGTCTCGGCGGAAGTGGTGGCGACCGAGGCGGCGGCGATGATCGAGGAGGGGCGCAAGCTGGCGCAGATCGCGCCCAACATCGCGGTCAAGGTGCCGCTGACCTGGGACGGGCTGAAGGCTTGCAAGGTGCTGACGGGCGAGGGGCACATGGTCAATGTCACGCTCTGTTTCTCGGCCGCGCAGGCGCTGTTGGCCGCCAAGGCGGGGGCGAGTTTCATCTCGCCCTTCGTCGGGCGGCTGGACGACATCAATCTCGACGGCATGGACCTGATCGCCGACATAAGGACGATCTACGACAACTACGGCTTTGGAACCGAGATACTGGCCGCCTCGATCCGCTCGGTCAACCACATGACCGAGGCGGCGAAGATCGGCGCCGATGTGGCGACCGCGCCGCCCGATGTGCTCAAGAAGATGGCAGCCCACCCGCTGACCGAGAAGGGGCTGGCCGCGTTTCTGGCGGATTGGGAAAAAACGGGGCAGAAAATTCTGTAGGCTTGGTGTAAGGTCGCGCAAAACGACCATAAACACGAGGCAGACATGAGCAGCTCCCCCGCCGTCGCGGATGATCTTCGCGCGAAGATCATTGCCCATCCCGACACGATCCTTGACGACCCCGACGTGATGCGCGCGCTGGTCGCGGCCAACGAACGCATGATGGGCGGCAACATCGTCGATCTGCGCGGCATCGCGATGGAGCGGCTGGAAGCCCGGCTGGACCGGCTGGAGGAAACCCACCGCTCGGTGATCGCGGCCGCCTACGAGAACCTGGCGGGGACGAACCAGATTCACCGCGCGGCGCTGCTGTTGCTGGAACCCGAGGATTTCGCCGGGTTCGTCGCGACGCTTTCGGGCGAGGTGGCGGCGATCCTGCGGATCGACTGCCTGCGGCTGGTGCTGGAATCGCACCGGGACGATGACGCGGGGCTGGCCGCGCTGGGCGAGGTGGTGCAGGTCGTGCCCGCGGGATTCGTCGATGCCTATGCGGGTGGCGTGCACGGGCGCACCGCGCGCACGGTGACGCTGCGCCAGCAGGTGCCGGGAAGTTCCGCACTGTATGGCCACAAGGCCGGGGCGATCCGGTCCGAGGCGCTGCTGCGGCTGGATTTCGGGACCGGACGGCTGCCGGGGATGCTGGCGATGGGGTCCGAGGATCCGCAGCAATTCGCGCCGAACCAGGGCACCGACCTGCTGACCTTCCTTGCGGGCGTGTTCGAACGGGCGATGCGCCGCTTCCTGGAATGAGCCTGGCGCTGGCCCCGTCCACGCGCGCGGCGCTGGCGGACTGGCTGGCCGAGGAACGCGCGCTGAACGCGGCGGCGGCCAACACGCTGTCGGCCTATGCGGCGGACGTGACCGGGTTCCTGGCCTTTCTGGCCACCTATGACGGCGCGCCCGCCGGCCCCGCACGCCTTGCGGGGCTGGAATTGCGCGACATGCGGGCCTGGATGGCGCATGAACGCGGGCGCGGGCTGGGGGCGCGGTCGCTGGCCCGGGCACTGTCGGCGGTCAAGGGGTTCTTTCGCTGGTATGGCCGCCGCGAGGGGTTCGAGCCGACCGCGGTGCTGTCGGTCCGCGCACCGAAATTCCGCCGCAAGCTGCCCCGCCCGCTGGCCGAGGACGCCGCGCGCGCGGTGCTGGACATGGTGGGCGAGAGCGCGCGGGAGCCCTGGATCGCGGCGCGCGACACGGCGGTGGTGACGCTGCTTTACGGTTGCGGACTACGGATTTCCGAGGCGCTGGGGCTGACGGGCCGCGATGCGCCGCTGCCCGCGACGCTGGTGATCCGCGGCAAGGGCGGCAAGGAGCGGGTCGTGCCGGTGCTGCCCGCCGCGCGCGATGCGGTCGACGCCTATCTGGCGGTCTGTCCCTTTGATCTGGCCCCCGACGGACCGCTGTTCCGGGGCGCCCGCGGCGGGGCGCTGAACCCGCGGCTGGTAGCCCGGTCGATGGAACGGGTGCGCGCGCTGCTGGGCCTGCCCGCCACCGCCACGCCGCATGCGCTGCGCCACAGCTTTGCCACGCATCTGCTGGAAGCAGGCGGCGATCTGCGGGCGATCCAGGAATTGCTGGGCCATGCCTCGCTGTCGACCACGCAGGCCTATACGGCGGTCGACACCGCGCGGCTGATGGCGGTCTACGAGGCGGCGCATCCCAAGGCCTGAGTCCCGTATTCGCGATTGCACGGCGGACGCGAATCCCTGATGACGGTTTCATGACACCCGCCTTTCGCGCCTATCTCGTGCATTTCTTCACCGCCACGGGGGCCGTCTTTGCCATGCTGGCGCTGCTGGCCGCGGTGAACGGGGCCTGGGACGTGATGTTCCTGTGGCTGATCGTGGCCTTTGCCGTCGACGGGCTGGATGGCCCCTTTGCGCGCCGCTATGACGTCAAGACCAACGCCGCGATCATCGACGGCGAGTTGATGGACCTGATCGTCGACTACCTGACCTATGTCTTTGTGCCGGCCTTTGCGCTGTTCCATTCGGACCTGCTGCCGGGCTGGACCGGGTGGATCGCGATCATCATCATCACCTTCACCAGTGTTCTCTACTTCGCCGACACGCGGATGAAGACCGCGGACAAGTCGTTCTGCGGCTTTCCGGGCTGCTGGAACATGGTGGTGCTGGTGCTGTTCGCGCTGGCGCCCGGGTTCTGGTTGATCCTGGCCGTGGTGGCGGTGCTGGCGGTGGCGATGTTCCTGCCGCTGAAGTTCATCCACCCCGTGCGCACCGCGCGCTGGCGCTGGCTGTCGCTGCCGGTGGCGCTGGCCTGGACGCTGGCGGGGGGCTGGGCCGCCTGGCACGATTTCGCCGCCGCGGGCTGGATCGACACGGTGCTGATGGTGACCAGCATTTACCTGCTGGGCGCGGGGATCGTTCAGCAACTGGTGCCGCCGCGCGGCGCGGCCTGAGGCCGGGCCGACCCTGCGGGGCCAGCCCGGCGAGGCGCTGTTCTATCCGCCCAGCGCCGCATTGCAGCGCGCGCAGGTGCCCGGATGGGCATGGGTGCCGACATCGGGCAGGATCTTCCAGCAGCGCTGGCATTTCCCGCCGTCGGCCTTTTCGAACACCACGCCCACGCCCGGCACCTCGGGCAGGCGGAACGCCTCGTTCGGGGAGGGATCGGCGGTCGTCACGATGGCCGAGGTGATGCAGATATCGGCGAAGTCGATGGTCCGGAGCGCGGCCAGCACGTCGGTATCCTCGACATGCACCACCGGCGCGGCCTCGAGGCTGGCGCCGATCACCTTGTCCTGGCGCTGGATTTCCAGCGCCGCCGTCACCACGCGGCGCACCCGGCGCACGCCCGCCCATTTCGCCGCCAGCACGTCATCGCGCCAGCCGGCGGGCGTGTCGGGGATGTCGTGCAGGTGGACGGAACTGTCCTCGCCGGGGAAGCGTTCGAGCCAGACCTCCTCCATCGTGAAGACCAGGATCGGGGCAAGCCAGGTGGTCAGGCGGTGGAACAGGATGTCCAGCACCGTGCGCGCGGCGCGGCGGCGCGGGCTGTCGGGCGCATCGCAGTAAAGCACGTCCTTGCGGATGTCGAAATAGTAGGACGAAAGGTCCACCGTGGCGAAGTTGAACAGCGCCTGGAACACCCCCTGGAAGTCGTAGGCGTCGAAGCCCTGCCGCACGGTGTCGTCCAGTTCGGCGAGGCGGTGCAGCACCCAGCGTTCCAGTTCGGGCATGTCGGCGGGGTCGACGCGTTCGGCCTCCGAGAAGCCCGCGAGGTTGCCCAGCAGGAACCGCATGGTGTTGCGCAAGCGCCGATAGCTGTCGGCCACGCCTTTCAGGATTTCCGGCCCGATGCGCAGGTCGACGGTGTAATCCGACTGCGCCACCCACAGCCGCAGGATGTCGGCGCCGTATTGCTTGACCACTTCCTCGGGGGCGACGGTGTTGCCCAGCGATTTGGACATCTTGTTGCCCTTCTCGTCGAGCGTGAAGCCATGGGTCAGCACGCCGCGATAAGGCGCCCGGCCGATGGTGCCGCAGGCCTGAAGCATCGAGGAATGGAACCAGCCGCGGTGCTGGTCGGTGCCTTCGAGATACAGATCCGCGATGCCGTCCGCCGCCCCGTCCGCCCGGTCGCGCAGCACGAAGGCATGGGTGGAGCCGGAATCGAACCACACATCCAGCACGTCCATCACCTGGTCATAGGCCTCGGGGTCGTGGTCGTTGCCAAGGAACCGTTCCTTGGCGCCCTCGGCATACCATGCATCCGCCCCTTCGGCCTCGAACGCCGCCACGATGCGCGCGTTCACCGCCCGGTCGCGCAGCAGGAAATCGGGATCGGTGGGTTTCGCGCCGCGCTTGACGAAACAGGTCAGCGGCACGCCCCAGGCGCGCTGGCGCGACAGCACCCAGTCGGGGCGGGCCTCGATCATGGAATAGAGGCGGTTGCGGCCCGTTTGCGGGGTCCATTTCACCAGTTGGTCGATGGAGGTCAGCGCCCGCTGGCGGATCGTGTCGCCATAGGTGCCCATCCCGTCGTCCAGCTTGTGGTCGATGGCGGCGAACCATTGCGGCGTGTTGCGGTAGATCAGCGGCGCCTTGGAGCGCCAGCTATGGGGATAGCTGTGCTTCAGCTTGCCCTTGGCCAGCAGCGCCCCGGCATAGGCCAGTTGCTTGATGACCGAGACATTCGCCGGGCCTTCCTTGCCCTCGGGCGTCAGGATCGCCTGCCCGCCGAAGAGCGGCAGGTCAGGCCGGAACGAGCCGTCTTCCAGCACGTTGTAGGTCATCGGCAGGTCGTATTTCAGGCCGATCTGGTAGTCGTCATCGCCATGGCTGGGCGCGGTATGGACGAAGCCCGTGCCCGCGTCATCGGTGACATGCTCGCCCGGCAGCATCGGCACGTCGAAATCCCATTCGCCATTGCCGCCCTCGATGCCGCGGAAGGGGTGGGCAAGGGTCAGGCCGTTGACAATCCAATCTGTCAACGGTGACACCTTGCAATACCGTGTCACCCTTGCTTGCTCGAAGGTAGGTGCCGCACGTGTATCCGCCAAAATCACAAGATCGCCAGGTGCTGACTGAGAGTTCTCACCGGTCTCAAGAACTTCGTAGAGCGAGTATGAGATTTCATAGTTGAAAGCGACCGCCCTGTTCTGAGGGAGGGTCCAAGGCGTAGTCGTCCAAATCACAACGGCTGCCTTCGATAGCTCTGTTTTTAGGCTGTCGTAGGGTATCGTTACGCCGGCGCGCTCATGTTCTTCTCGGGCCCAATCTCCATTTGGGTCCAGATCAGGATTGAATTGATAAAGCTCCCAGTCGACCACCGGGAACTTCACCCAGATCGTGTGGCTCTGGTGGTCGTGGTATTCGACCTCGGCCTCGGCCAGCGCGGTCTTTTCCACCGGCGACCACATCACCGGCTTCGAGCCCTGGTAGAGCGCCCCGTTCATCAGGAATTTCATGAATTCCTGCGCGATCACGGCCTCGGCGTGGAAATCCATCGTCAGGTACGGATCGGCCCAGTTGCCGGTGATGCCGAGGCGCTTGAACTCCTCGCGCTGCACCCCGATCCAGCCCTCGGCAAAGCGGCGACATTCCTGGCGGAAGGCCACCACCGGCACCTCGTCCTTGTCCAGCCCCTTGGCGCGGTATTGTTCCTCGATCTTCCATTCGATCGGCAGGCCGTGGCAGTCCCAGCCGGGCACATAGCGCGCGTCCTTGCCCATCATCTGCTGGCTGCGCACGATGAAATCCTTGAGGATCTTGTTCAGCGCGTGGCCGATATGCAGGTGGCCGTTGGCGTAGGGCGGGCCGTCATGCAGGATGAAGGGCGGCCGCCCCGTCTTGTCCCGCAGCCGGTCATAGACCCCGATCCGCGCCCAGCGGTCCAGCCAGGCGGGCTCGCGGGCGGGCAGGCCCGCGCGCATCGGGAAATCGGTCTCGGGCAGGAAGATCGTGTCTTTGTAGTCGGGCATGTCGGCGCACATGGGGGCAGTCCTCGGAATACGGGTCTTGCGATGTCCTGAAAGCGGCGGCGCGGGGGATCAAGCGCCTTGTCCCGGCGGCTCTGGGATCAGAGCGCCGGGCCGGTAATTCGAAGGATGATCGCAAGGCCGTGCGTCATGGCCGGGCTTATAGGCCGCACGGGCGGGGGCGTAAAGGGACGGCGCGCCGCGGGATCAGGTGTCGGGCCTGGAAAACAGACCCGCAAGCGCGCGCTTGACCAGCGCGCCGACCGAGGGGCGCTTCAGCGCGCGGAAGGGCAGCGGGCGGCAGACCTCCATCGCGGCAACGCCGACGCGCGCGGTCAGCGCGCCGTTCACGATGCCCTCGCCAAAGCGGCGCGACAGCCGGGACAGCATGCCCCCGCCCGCGATCGAGCCCAGCATGTCATCGCCCACCGCCACCGCGCCGGTGGCGACAAGGTGGGTCATCACCGCGCGGGCCAGCCGGACGCTGCCCAGGAACCCGCCGCGCCCGCCATAGATTTCCGCAATCCGCCGGATCATGCGCAGGTTGGCCACCGTCGCCGCCACCACATCGGCCAGCGCCAGCGGCACGATCGCGGTGACCGTGGCCACGGTGCGGGCGGCGGCCTCGATCTCGCGCATGGCGGCGGCATCGAGGGGGGCAAGCAGTTCCCGCTCGGCCAGACCCAGCAGGCCATCGGCATCGAGGATGTCATCGCGCCGCTCGGCCAGCCGCTGGCGCCCCCAGCTTGTATCCTCGCGGCGGGCGTAAAGCGCGAACAGCCGGTCCAGAACCGCGCGGGCGGCGGTCAGGTCATGGGCGGCCAGCGCCGCGTCGGACTCGGCGTGCAGCGTGTCAAGACGGCGCAGCCGCGCAAAGGCCGCCATCTCGCGCAGCGCGATCAGTGAAAGCGCGGCCAGCACAAGCCCGAGCAGCACCAAAGCGATGCCGCCGAGCACGGGGTTGCGGTCCAGCAGGCCGGTGACGAAATCCCAGGCTGCCAGCGACACCGCGAAACCGATCAGCGCGGCAAGCGCGGACCAGAAGAACCGCGCCAGCCGCGAGGGCGGGCGGGCGGCAAGCATCGCCATCGTCTGCATCGCCCGCCCCTCGGGGGGCAGGACGGTGTCGGGTTCGGGCACCGGGGGGGCGTCGGCGGGGGACGGGGGGGCCGCCCGCGCGGGCGCTTCGGTGTCGAACAGCCGGGGGGCACGGGCGGGTTTCGGACGGGGATCCGCGGGCGGACGCTCGGGCTGGGCGCGCTCTGCCGCGCGGCGTTCGGCGTTGTCCCGCCTTGCCTTTTCCATCTCCATCCGTTCCCGCTTTTCCGTTTCCTGTGCCCTGCGCGCCGCCTCGGCCCGCTCGCGCTCGATCCGTTCCCGTTCGGCCCGATCCCGGGCAGCGGCGTCCCGGGCCGCCCGTTCCCGCTCGGCCTTTTCCTGTTCGGCCGCCTCGCGCGCCAGTCGTTCCCGTTCGGCCTTTTCCCGTTCGGCCACCTCGCGCGCCCGCCGGTCCCGTTCGGCCTGCTCCCGCTCAGCCCGTGCACGTTCGGCCATCTCGCGCGCGGCCTCTTCGCGTTCGGCCTGCGCCCGTTCGACCGCCTCGCGCGCTGCCTGTTCCCGCGCCTGCCGGGCCTGCTCGGCCTGTTCCCGCTCCTGGTCGCTGCGCCCGGGACCGGACTCGTCCTTGCGGGGCGTTTCGCCGTCGCCGCCAAGGTCGAACAGGACCGGCCGCCGGGTCATCCGAGACGGTCCCCGAACAGGAAATCCGCCGCCTTGTCCAGCCGGATATGCGGCGGGCCGTCACCCGGTTTCAGCGTCAGCCGCGCGGGCGCGAATCGCATGATGTCGTATTCGGCGTCCAGCCAGTCCTCGGCGCCCTCGCGCGCGGGGTCGAGCAGCACCGCCGGATCCTCGGGCAGTTCGCCAGGGTAAAGCGCGGCCTCGCGCCCGGTGTCCAGCAGCCTGCCGCGCACGCAGTCAAAACTCTCGCCACCCTGGCTGCGGGTTTCCTCCACCGTGGCGCGCAAGGCGGCAATCGACATCGCCGCGGTCTCGGCCCCGGCGAAATCGGCCCGCCTGCGGGCGTCGCGCATCAGCGCCTGCATGATCGCGGTCAGCCGGCCATGCTGGGTGTGGTGCAGATGGTCGGCCTTGGTCGCGGCGAACAGGATCTTCTCGACCCGCCGTCCCAGCAGCAGCGAGGCCAGCCAGGCATTGCGCCCCGGCCGGAACGCCCCCAGGATCTCGGTCATCGCGCGGCGCAGATCCTCGACCGCGCGGGGGCCGGCATGGATCGCGCCCAGCGCGTCGACCAGCACCACCTGCCGGTCGATCCGCGAGAAATGCTCGCGGAAGAAGGGCTTGACCACCTCGGCCTTGTAGGCCTCGAAACGCCGCTCCATCTCGCGCCAGAGACTGCCGCGGGGGGTGGCCCTTGCGGGGGCCGGCAGCGGCGCGAAGGTCAGCACCGGCGATCCGGCCATCTCGCCGGGCAACAGGAAGCGGCCCGGCGTGCAATCGGAAAACCCGGCCTCGCGGGCGGCGTGCAGCGACGCGGTGAAGGCCGCGGCCAGCGCCTGCGCCGTCGGCTCGTCCAGTTTCGCCGCCGGATCGGCGGTGGCCAGCGCCGCGCGGAACGTGCCGGCGCCGGGGCGCTGGTCAAGCCGGTCCAGCGTCTCGCGCGACCAGTCGGCATAGCCCTTGTCGAGCAGCGCCAGATCCAGAAGCCACTCGCCCGGATAGTCGACGATGTCGAGATGGATGGTCCGCGGGCCCGTCACCGCCCCCAGCAGCCCGCCAAAGCCCCCCGGCCGCACCTTGAGCGACAGCCGCAGTTCCGACACCGCGCGCGTCGAATCGGGCCAGTGCGGATTGGTCCCCGTCAGCGCATCCAGATGCGTTTCATAGTCAAACCGCGGCACGGTGTTGTCGGGCTGGGGTTGCAGATAGGCGGCAGAGATCGCGCCCGAGGCGGCGGCCCGCAACTGCGGCATTCGCCCGCGCTCGATCAGGTTGGCCACCAGCGAGGTGATGAAGACGGTCTTTCCGGCCCGCGACAACCCCGTCACGCCCAGCCGGATCACCGGCTCGAGAAAGGTCTCGGACACCGAGGCGGCCAACCCCTCCACCCCGCGCGTCACCCCGTCGGCAAGATCTCCGATACGCAAGATCGCTCCTTTCAAGGCTGGGAACTAGTTAAGCACGCACGGCCGCCCGCGCCAGCCCCGGCATGCGCGATTGCCAAGGAACGATTGTCGCGGTAACCCCCGCCCATGCCCCGCTATGCGCTGAAGATCGAATATGACGGCACGCCGTTTTCCGGCTGGCAGCGCCAGTCCCACCGCCCCTCGGTGCAGGGCGCCATCGAGGCGGCGCTGGCGCGGCTGGAGGCCGACGTGCCGTCGATTGCGGCGGCGGGGCGGACCGATGCGGGGGTACATGCGCTGGGCCAGGTGGCGCATTGCGAGCTGCGCAAGGACTGGGAACCGTTCCGGCTGACGCAGGCGCTGAACTACCACCTGAAACCCGCGCCCGTGGCGGTGATCGACTGCGCCCGGGTGGAGGACGACTTCCACGCCCGGTTCTCGGCGATCGAGCGGCGCTATCTCTTCCGCCTCGTCGCCCGCCGCGCGCCGATGACGCTGGAACTGGGCCGGGTCTGGCAGGTGCCCCACCCGCTCGACCTCGCGCCGATGCGCGCGGCCGCGGCACATCTGGTCGGCCGGCACGACTTCACCACCTTCCGGGCCTCGATCTGCCAGGCGAAATCGCCGGTCAAGACGATCGACGCGCTGGAGATCGAGGAGACCGGCTTTCCCGGCGGGCAGGAATTCCGCTTCCGCCTCCGCGCCCGCAGCTTCCTGCACAACCAGGTGCGCAGCATCGTCGGCACGCTGGAACGGGTCGGCGCGGGCGCCTGGTCGCCCGGACAGGTCCGCGCCGCGCTTGACGCCCGCGACCGCGCCGCCTGCGGGCCGGTCTGCCCGCCGCACGGGCTCTACCTCGCCGCCGTGGGCTATGGACGCGATCCCTTCGCCGGGGCCTGAACGGCGCGCCCCGGGTCTTCTTCTTGGCCAAAATACTCCCGCCGGAGGCACGCGCCCGCACAGCGGGCGCGCCCGGCCCAACGCCGGACAAGCGGGGCGCATGCCCCGCGCGGGCCGGGAGCGGGAGGGCTACGTCCTGACGTCGGGCGCGGTGCGGCCGGTGCGCGCATGGATTTCCGCGATCGCGTCGGCGGCGGCGATCATGTCGGCCAGCACCTCCTCGACCGGCAGTTCCAGCCGGGCGGGGTCGGAGATGTAATCCTCCAGATAGACCCGCAGCGTCGCGCCCTCGGTGCCGGTGCCCGACAGCCGGAAGACAATCCGCGCCCCGCCCGCAAAATGCACCCGGATCCCCTGCCCCGCGCTGTGCGCACCGTCCACCGGATCGTCATAGGCGAACTCGTCCGCCGTCTCGACGCGCCGCCCGGCGAAATCCTGGCCCGGCAGGTCCGGCAGGCGGGCGCGCAGCGCGGCCATCATCGCGGCGGCGGCGTCCGACTCCAGCCCTTCGTAATCATGGCGGGTGTAGTAGTTGCGCCCGAAGTCCCGCGAGTGGGCGCGCATGGTATCGGCCACCGACCGCCCCGTCACCGCAAGGATGTTCAGCCACAGCAGCACCGCCCAGAGCCCGTCCTTCTCGCGCACATGGTCGGACCCCGTGCCCGCGCTTTCCTCGCCGCAGAGCGTCACGCGGCCCGCGTCCAGCAGGGTGCCGAAGAACTTCCAGCCCGTCGGCGTTTCATACAGGTCCAACCCGCGCGCCGCGGCCACCCGGTCGACCGCGCGCGAGGTGGGCATCGAGCGCGCCACCCCCGTCAGCCCGCGCGCGTAGCCGGGCGCCAGATGCGCGTTGGCGGCCAGCACAGCAAGGCTGTCGGACGGCGTCACCACGATGCCGCGCCCCAGGATCATGTTGCGGTCGCCATCCCCGTCCGAGGCGGCGGCGAAATCGGGCGCGTCCGGCCCCATCACCAGATCGACCAGGTATTTCGCCCAGATCGGGTTCGGGTCGGGATGGCCACCGCCGAAATCCGGTTTCGGCTCGGCGTTCACCACGCTGCCCGAAGGCGCGCCCAGCATGTCCTCGAGGATCGCCCGGGCATAGGGGCCGGTGACCGCGTGCATCGCGTCGAAGCGGAGCGTGAAGCCCCCCGCGAACAGCGCGCGGATCGCCTCGAAATCGAACAGCCGCGCCATCAGCGAGGCGTAGTCGGCCACGGGGTCGACGATCTCGATCACCGTGTCGCCCAGCCGCAGCGCCCCCAGCCGCGACAGGTCGACATCCTGCGCCTCGACGATGTCGTAGGAGGTCATCCGCCGCGTCTCTTCGTACATGCGGCCGGTCAGGTCCTCGGGCGCGGGGCCGCCATTGGCGCAGTTGAACTTGATCCCGAAATCCTCGTCCGGGCCGCCGGGATTGTGGCTGGCCGACAGGATGATTCCGCCGTCGGTCCGGCGCTGGCGGATCAGGTTCGAGGCCGCGGGCGTGGACAGCAGCGCGTTCTGCCCGACGATCACCTTGGCCGCGCCGCCCGCCGCCGCCATCCGCAGGATCACCTGCGCGGCGCGGTCGTTGAAATAGCGCCCGTCGCCGCCCAGAACCAGCGTCTTGCCGCGGACGCCGCCGATCGCAAGCCAGATCGCCTGGACGAAATTTTCCAGGTAATGCGGCCCCATGAAGACCCGCGTCTTCTTGCGCAACCCCGAGGTGCCTGGCTTCTGCCCCTCGATCGGGTGGGTCTGGATGGTCCGTCGCTGCATGCTATCTGTCCCGCAATTCGTGGGCCCGGCGCGCGGGCGCTGCCCAGCATAGCGATGCGGGCGTCCGCCACAAGCGCGCCCCGCGGGGCCGGGGTTTCACGGGCACACGTCCGCCGGGGCGTTGCCAAAGGGGGCCAAACCGGGCGATTGGTGCGCCACGCGAACCGCGTTCGCCCCAGGGGATTCGCCGTGCAGGAGGCCCAGCGCAGATGAAGCTGACCGTGAACGGAACCGAACACGATCTCGATGTCGACCCCGAGATGCCGCTCTTGTGGGTGCTGCGCGACATCCTCGGGCTGACGGGCACGAAATACGGCTGCGGCATCGGCCAGTGCGGCGCCTGCACGGTGCATCTGGGGGGCCGCGCGGTGCAGTCCTGCCAGGTCGCGGCAGGCGATGTGGACGCGCCGGTGACCACGATCGAGGGGCTGGGCACGCCCGCGGCGCCGCATCCCGTGCAGGCCGCCTGGATCGAGACGCAGGTCGCGCAATGCGGCTATTGCCAGTCGGGCCAGATCATGGCCGCCGCCGCACTGCTGGCCGAGGTGCCCGCGCCGAGCCAGAACCAGATCGACGATGCGCTGGCGGGCAATCTCTGCCGCTGTGGCACCTATCCGCGGATCCGCGCGGCGGTACGGCTGGCGGCCGACAAGCTGAGGGAGGGCTGAGCGATGGCAGGTCTGGGCAAGATCGCGCGGCGGGGGTTCCTGGTCGGGGCGGCGACGGTGGCGGGCGGGTTTGCGATCGGCATCTATTCTCTGCGCCAGCCCTATGTCAGCCCGCTGGCCGACGATCTGCCGCCCGGCATGGCGGCGCTGACGCCCCATGTGCTGATCGACCGGGGCGGCATCACGCTGATCACGCCGCGCGCCGACATGGGCCAGGGCGCCACCTCGATTCAGGCGGCGCTGATCGCCGAGGAACTGGACGTGGCGCTGGACGCCGTGCGCACCGATCCGGGCCCGCCCGCCCCGGCCTATTACAACGCCCGGATCGTGGCCGAGGGCCTGCCCTTCGCGGCGACCGACGAGGGCTGGATGGCCGAGGCCGCGCGCGAGGCCGGCGGATGGGCGAGCAAGCTGATGGCCTTGCAGATCACCGGCGGGTCGTCGACGGTGCCCGATGCCTATGACCGGCTGCGCCATGCCGGGGCGGCGGCCCGCGCGATACTGGTTACCGCCGCGGCGCGGCGGCTGGGCGTGGCCGAGGACACGCTGACCACCGGGGACGGCGCGGTGATCGCGCCCGACGGCACCCGGCTGAGCTATGTCGAGCTTGCCCCCGCCGCGGGCCGCCTGCTGGAACCCCGCGAGGTCCGGCTGAAGGATCCGGCCGAGTGGCGCCTGCTGGGCAGGCCGATGCGCCGGATCGACATCGTGGCGAAATCGACCGGCCTGCAACGCTATGGCATCGACCAGGCACTGCCGGGGATGCTTTTCGCCGCGGTGCGCACCAACCCGCGGCGGGGCGGCGGGGTCGTGGCCATGGACGCCAGCGCGGCCGAGGCGATGAAGGGCGTGGTCCGGGTCGTGCCGCTGCCCGGCGGCGCGGGCGTGCTGGCCGACAGCACGTGGCGGGCCTTCGAGGCGGTGCGCGCGATCCGCTTCGACTGGGGGCCCGCGCCCTATCCGGCGACCACCGGGGCGCTGTTCGAGTCGATCGCGGCCGCCCTTGACGAGGACGCGCGCGACAGCCGTCTGAAGGACGAGGGCGATATCGAGGCGGCGCTGGCGGATGGCGCCGATGTCGAGGCGGACTACCGCGTGCCCTTCCTGGCGCATGCGCCGCTGGAGCCGATGACCGCGCTGGCCTGGTTCCGCAACGGCCAGCTTGAGGTGCGCGCGGGCACCCAGATCCCGGGCTTTGCGGCCAAGACCGCGCGGCGGCTGTCGGGGCTGTCACGCGACGGCGTGCTGCTGCGGGCGCTGCCGATGGGCGGCAGTTTCGGGCGGCGGCTGGAGGATGATTTCATCGACCAGGCGGTGCGGCTGGCCTGGGCGGCCGAGGGCCGTCCGGTGAAACTGACCTGGTCGCGCGAAGAGGACATGACCCACGATTTCCCCCGCCCCGCCGCCATCGCGCGGGGCCGCGGCCGGGTGGCAGAGGGTCGCGTCGCGGCGCTGGACCTGTCGATCGCGGCGCCGTCCGTCTCGGAATCGCAGATGGGGCGGCTGGGGTTCAACGCGCTGGGGGCCGATACCGCCATCGTTGCGGGCGCCTGGGACCAGCCCTTCGCGATTCCCGCCTATCGCGTCACCGGCTATCGCGCGGCCGAAACCGTGCCGGTCAGTTCCTGGCGGTCGGTGGGGGCATCGGCCAACGGGTTCTTCCACGAATCCCTGCTGGACGAGCTGATCCACGAAGCCGGCGCCGATCCGCTGGCCGAACGGCTGCGGCTGTGCAGCCATGCGCCCTCCGCCCGGGTGCTGGAGGCAGTGGGCGAGATGTCGGGCTGGGGCGGCGCGCTAGGGCCGGGCCGGGGCCGGGGGCTGGCCTTTACCCTGTCCTTCGGCGTGCCCTGCGCAGAGGTGGTCGAGGTGACCGCGACCGACAGGGGTATCCGCATCGACCGGGTCTTCGTCGCGGCCGAGGTGGGGCGCGTGCTCGACCCGGTGAATTTCGAGAACCAGGTCCAGGGCGGCGTGGTCTGGGGCCTGTCCCACGCGATCTGGTCGGAACTGACCTATGCAGACGGCCGCCCCGAGCAGGAGAATTTCGACACCTACCCGGCGATGCGGCTGCCCGCCTGCCCCGAGATCGTGGTTCGCGGGCTGGAAACCACCGACACCATCCGCGGCATCGGCGAGCCCCCGGTGCCCCCCGCCGCCCCGGCGCTGGCCAACGCGATCTTCGCCGCGACCGGCCAGCGGGTGCGCGAGCTGCCGCTGGCCAAATCCGTGCGCTTCGCCTGAGGCGCTGCCCTGGCGCGGTTCGGGTGGCGTGATGCCGGGGCGCCACCGGCGTCTGTCATGCATGTTATGAACGCAGCCCCGCTTGACAGACGGCGCCGGCGAGGTCAGGTGTGGACGACGTTCAGGTGCTCCCCCGGGAGTGAAAAGGGAAGCCGGTGCGAACCCGGCGCTGCCCCCGCAACTGTAAGCGGCGAGCCCCCGCCCGAAAGCCACCGGCCGGTGCCGGGAAGGCGGGCGGCAGGGTGACGACCCGCAAGCCAGGAGACCTGCCGGAACGATGAACCGACCTCGGGCGGCGGGCCCGGAGGCGGGACGCGGCCGGTCCGGTGTTGCCCGGCGCGCATCCCTCCGCTGTTTTCCGTCCCGGGGTTCTGCATCCGGCGCCGCCGCCCTGTCGCGCGGAGGCCGGGCATCAGGGGTGCAGCGGCGCGGGACGGCGCGGGCATCCAAGTGGCGAAAGGAAGTCGGCCGATGCAACCGAAGGACACCACCACCAACGAGGGCTTCAAGGGCTTCACGAACACGACCTGCCCCTTCCTGCCCTGCCACAAGGGCATCAAGCGCGAGTTCAACTGCCTGTTCTGCTATTGCCCGCTGATCGCCTACGAATGTCCCGGTCCCTACGAGGTGTTCACCGACGCGAACGGTCTGACGCGCAAGGACTGCTCGGCCTGCACCCTGCCCCATGACGGCTATAACCAGTCGTGGAACTTCATCCAGCGCTGGCTGGAATATCCCGTGGTCTGGTCCGGGCAGCCGCAGACCGACCCGCCGACACGCCGCCCCCGTCCGCCCGGCAAGGAGAACGAGGGGCGCGACGACTGAGGCCCGCGCCCCTAGAGCGCCGCCTTGCGGCTTTCGTCGATGTAGATTTCGCGCAGGCGCCGGGCCACCGGGCCGGGGGTTCCATCCCCCAGCGCCACCCCGTCGATCGCCACGACGGGCGTCACAAAGGTCGAGGCCGAGGTGACGAAGGCCTCGTCGGCGGCCTTGGCCTCCTCGATGGTGAAGGGGCGCTCTTCCACCTCCATCTGCGACTCGCGCGCCATCTTCAGCACCGCCGCCCGGGTGATGCCGTGCAGGATCTCGGTGCCCAGGTGCCGGGTGATGATCTTGCCGCCCTTGACGATATAGGCGTTGTTCGAGGTGCCCTCGGTCACGACACCGTCCTCGACCATCCAGGCGTCGTCGACCCCGGCCTTCTTGGCCATCATCTTGCCCATCGACGGGTAGAGCAGTTGCACCGTCTTGATGTCGCGCCGGCCCCAGCGGATATCGTCGATCGAGATCACCTTGATGCCGGTCTTTGCCGCGGCGCTGTCGATCAGGCCCTTGGACTGGGTGAACATCACCAGTGTCGAGGGGGTTGCCGCCGGGTCGGGGAAGACGAAGTCGCGGTCGGCCGCGGCGCCGCGGGTGATCTGCAGATAGACCATCCCCTCTTCGACATTGTTCAGCTTCACCAGGTCGCGGTGGATCGCCAGCAGTTCGTCCATCGTGACCGGCGCGGCCATGTCAAGTTCGCCCAGCGAGCGTTCCAGCCGCGCGGCGTGGCCTTGGAAATCAATGAGCTTGCCATCCAGGACGCTGGTGACCTCATACACGCCATCGGCGAACAGGAAGCCGCGATCGAAGATCGAGACCCTGGCCTGATCCTCGGGGAGATACTCGCCATTCACATAGACGATCCGGCTCATCGCGGCGGTCCTTTCCTTCTCGCGGTTCCTGCGTCAGCCCCACAGGAAGGCCGAGGGCGGGTGCACGCCCTTGGCATCGTAGACCAGCGCATGGGGCCGGTCTTCTGCCAGAAGCAGCGGCCCGTCAAGATCCGTCACCGCCGCGCCCTGCGCCAGCACCACCGCGGGCCCCATCGCAAGGCTGGTGCCCACCATGCAGCCGACCATGATGCCGAAGCCCTGCGCGTGCGCCGCCTTCTTCAGCGCCAGCGCCTCGGTCAGCCCGCCGGTCTTGTCGAGCTTGATGTTGACGAGATCATACTTGCCCTTCAGCCCGGGCAGCGAGGCGCGGTCATGGCAGGATTCATCCGCGCAGACCGGCAGGGGGCGGGCAATCTCGGCCAGCATGTCGTCGGCGTCAGCGGGCAGCGGCTGTTCCACCAGTTCGACGCCGAGGCGCACCAGATGGGGGGCCAGATCGGCGTAGATATCGGCAGTCCAGCCCTCGTTGGCGTCGACGATGATCCGGGCGTTCGGGGCGCCGTCGCGCACGGCCTCGATCCGGGGCATGTCGTCGGGGGTGCCCAGCTTGATCTTCAACAGCGGGCGGCGGGCGTGTTTCGCCGCCGCCGCGCGCATGTTTTCCGGCGTGTCGAGCGAGAGCGTGTAGGCCGTGATGACGGGTTTCGGTGTGGGCAGGCCCGCCAGTTGCCAAACCCGCTTGTCCGCGCGCTTGGCCGCGAGGTCCCATAGCGCGCAGTCGACCGCGTTGCGCGCGGCGCCCGCGGGCAGCAACTCCTGCAACTCGGCGCGGGTGAAGGTCTCGGGCAGGGCCTCGATCCGGGCAGTCACGCTGTCCGGCGATTCGCCATAGCGGGCATAGGGCACACATTCGCCCCACACCATCGCACCGTTCGCGGCAAGGCGCACGGTCAGCACCCGCGCCTCGGTCTTCGAGCCGCGCGAGATGGTGAAGGGTTCGGCGAGCGGGAATGTATCCTGGGTGACGACGATCTGCATGGGGCCAGCCTACAGCGCCGCCAGCGCATCCACCAGACGCCCCGCGCCCTGCCGGAATGGATCGACGGTGGGCAGGCCCATCCGCGCCTCGATCCCGGCGAGGCAGGCCATCGCCTCGTCCTCGCCCATCGCGGCGGTGTTGATCGAGATGCCGACCACCTGCACATCGGGGTTCGCGATGCGCGCCACCGTCAGCGACAGATCGCGCAACTCCTCCAGCGTGGGCAAGCCGTAATCGGGCAGCCCGCGCATATGGGGCCGGGTCGGTTCGTGGCTGAGGATCAGCGCGTCGGGCTGGCCACCATGGATCAGCGCCATGGTCACGCCGGAAAACGAGACATGGAACAGGCTGCCCTGCCCCTCGATCAGATCCCAGTGGTCGGGGTCGTTGTCCGGCGTCAGCCATTCGACCGCGCCGGCCATGAAATCGGCCACCACCGCGTCCAGCGGCACGCCGTCGCCGGTGATCAGGATCCCGGTCTGGCCGGTGGCGCGGAAGGTGGCCTTGAGCCCGCGCGCCTGCATCTCGCGGTCCATCGCCAGCGCGGTATACATCTTGCCGACGGAACAATCGGTGCCGACCGCGAGGCAGCGCTTGCCGGTGCGGCGCCTGCCATCCGCGATGGGATAGTCGACTTCCGGAACCCGCACGTCGTGCAGGGCCCGCCCGCAGGCCTCGGCGACGGCCACCAGGTCGGGCTCGTCGCGCAGCAGGTTGTGCAGGCCCGAGGCGAGGTCGAAGCCCTCTTCCAGCGCCGCCACCAGCACCTTCTTCCACGCGGGGCTGATGACGCCGCCCCGGTTGGCCACCCCGATCACCAGCGTCCTGGCGCCCGCCGCCTTCGCCTCTTCCAGCGTCATGTCGGGCAGGCGCAGGTCGGCCTTGCAGCCCTCCATGCGGAACTGGGCAAGGGCGTTCTCGGGGCGCCAGTCCTTGATGCCCTGGGCGACCTTGGCGGCAAGGGGGTCGGGCGCATCGCCGAGGAAAAGAAGGTAGGGGGTTTCGATCATCGCGGGACTCCGGTCTTTGGCTGGGCAGAGCCTAGCATCGGCCGCGGGGATGTCCTGCCGTTCCGGCCATCGAAGGCCGGCCGCGTGTGAAGATAATTCGAGGAAATCTCGAAATGATCGAAGATTCCACGCCCTCAGGGCCATATGCACGACATATCCGGCGCGAATGGCCCGCAGACCGGAGAGTCGTGATTTCCCTTGCTGCGCTGCGGCGAAATCGCTTGCCCAGCACGGCGCAAGATTCTATCCCCGGACGTGATCCAACGGACACATCCTTTCAGGGAGACCCGACCCATGAGCTTTCGCATCCAGCCCACGCCTGTCGCCCGCCCCAACCGCTGCCAGCTCTTCGGCCCGGGCTCGCGCCCGCAGATCTTCGAGAAGATGGCTGCAAGCGCGGCGGATGTGATCAACCTCGACCTCGAGGATTCCGTGGCGCCCGACGACAAACCGCAGGCGCGCAAGAACGTGATCGAGGCGATCGGCAGCGTGGACTGGGGCAAGAAGACCCTCAGCGTGCGGATCAACGGGCTTGATTCGGGCTACTGGTACCGCGACGTGGTGGACCTGCTGGAGCACGGGTCCGAGCGGCTGGACCTGATCATGATCCCCAAGGTGGGCTGCGCCGCCGACATCTACGCGGTCGACGCGCTGGTGACCTCGGTCGAGCGTGCGATGGGGCGCACGAAACCCATCGGGTTCGAGGTCATCATCGAATCGGCCGCCGGGATTTCCCATGTCGAGGAGATCGCCGCCGCCTCGCCCCGGCTTCAGGCAATGTCCCTGGGGGCTGCCGATTTCGCCGCCTCGATGGGGATGCAGACCACCGGTATCGGGGGGACGCAGGAAAACTACTACATGCACCGCGAGGGGCAGAAATACTGGGCGGACCCGTGGCACTGGGCGCAGGCCGCGATCGTCGCCGCCTGCCGCACCCATGGCGTGCTGCCCGTCGACGGGCCGTTCGGCGACTTCTCGGATGACGAGGGGTTCTATGCGCAGGCGCGGCGCTCGGCCACTCTGGGCATGGTGGGCAAATGGGCGATCCACCCGAAACAGGTGGCGCTGGCCAACGAGGTGTTCACGCCGTCCGAGGCCGCGGTGACCGAGGCGCGCGAGATCCTGGCCGCCATGGAAAAAGCCAAGGCCGAGGGCCAGGGCGCGACGGTCTACAAGGGCCGGCTGGTCGACATCGCCTCGATCAAGCAGGCCGAGGTGATCGTGAAGCAGGCCGAGATGATCGCCGCGCAGTAACCGGCGGGGAAACCGACGATCTTCGCAACGGGGCCCCTGCGGGCCCCGTTTTCGTTCCGCCCCTTGCCCGGGGACGTTCTTTCGCCAGGACCGAACCCGGGCCGGATACCGTCCCTAAGTCGCGGGCGATGACCGCCGCCCCCGTGCGCTCGCCGCCCGATCTGCTATGGTCGCGCGCGATATGCGAGGGGGCCGCAGCGGCCCGACAGGGAAAGGGAGACGATCATGGCCGATCAGGGCAGCATCCGCACGACCGCAGGCCGCGGGCGCCTGTTCGACAGCGTGCTCGACACGATCGGGGACACGCCGGCGATCCGGATCAACAATCTGGGGCCCGATCATGTGACGATCTACGTCAAGGCCGAGGCCTTCAACCCGGCTGCCTCGGTCAAGGACCGCCTCGCGGTCAACATCATCGAGGCGGCGGAACGCTCGGGCGCGCTGAAACCCGGCCAGACGGTGGTCGAGGCGACCTCGGGCAATACCGGGATCGGGCTGGCCATGGTCTGCGCGGCCAAGGGCTATCCGCTGGTCATCACCATGGCCGAAAGCTTTTCGGTGGAACGGCGCAAGCTGATGCGGATGCTGGGCGCCCGGGTGGTGCTGACGCCGCGTGCCGACAAGGCGATGGGGATGGTGAAGAAGGCCCAGGAACTGGCCGCGGCGAATGGCTGGTTCCTGGCCCACCAGTTCGAGACAGGGGCGAATGCCGACATCCATGAATCGACGACCGCCCGGGAAATTCTTGGCGATTTCGCGGGGCAGCGGCTGGATTACGTGGTCACCGGCTATGGCACCGGGGGCACGGTCACGGGGATCGGGCGGGTGCTGCGCAAGGAGCGGCCCGAAACGAAGATCATCCTGAGCGAGCCCGCCAACGCCCGGCTCGTCGCCTCGGGGCACGCGCAGAAGCGCAACGCAGACGGCGAACCCGACGAAAGCCATCCGGCCTTCGAGCCGCACCCGATCCAGGGCTGGACGCCGGATTTCATCCCGCTGGTGCTGCAGGAAGCGCTGGACAAGGGGTTCTACGACGAACTGATCCCCGTGGCCGGGCCGGACGGCATAAGGTGGGCACAGGAGCTTGCGCGCAATGAAGGCATCCTGACCGGCATCTCTGGCGGGTCGAGCTTTGCGGTGGCCGTGCAGGTCGCCGAGAAGGCCGCCCCCGGCGCGGTGATCCTGTGCATGCTGCCCGACACGGGGGAACGCTATCTCTCGACGCCGCTCTTCGAGAACGTGCCCGAGGACATGGACGAAGACGAACGCGCGATCTCGGCCTCGACCCCGGGCTACCGGCTGGGCCAGGCGTAGCCCCGCGCCGCGCCCGATGCGCCCCGGCCAATGCGCCGGGGCCTGCGGCGGCGGAGACAGGCCTGCCCCCTCCCGGCGCCGTTGCAAATCGCGCAGCCGGGCGTCATATACGCGCCCAGCAGCAAGGAGCCGGGGATGAACTATCTCGAATTCGAAAAGCCGCTGGCCGAGATCGAGGGCAAGGCCGAGGAACTTCGGGCAATGGCCCGGGCCAATCCCGAGATGGATATCGAACAGGAGGCCACCGCGCTCGACCGCAAGGCCGCGACGATGCTGCAGGAGCTTTACAAGAGCCTGACGCCCTGGCGGAAATGCCAGGTCGCCCGGCACCCGGACCGGCCCCACTGCAAGGACTATATCGAGGCGCTGTTCACGGAATACACGCCGCTGGCGGGCGACCGGAACTTTGCCGAGGACAATGCCGTGATGGGCGGGCTGGCGCGCCTCGACGATCAGCCGGTGGTGGTGATCGGCCACGAAAAGGGGTTCGACACCAAGACGCGGCTGGAACGCAATTTCGGCATGGCCCGCCCCGAGGGCTATCGCAAGGCGGTGCGGCTGATGGACATGGCCGACCGCTTCGGCCTGCCGGTCATCACGCTGGTCGACACCCCCGGCGCCTATCCCGGCAAGGGCGCCGAGGAACGCGGACAGGCCGAGGCGATCGCGCGGGCGACCGAGAAATGCCTCCAGATCGGTGTGCCGCTGCTGTCCGTCATCATCGGCGAGGGCGGTTCGGGCGGGGCGGTGGCGTTCGCAACGGCGAACCGGGTCGCGATGCTGGAACATTCGGTCTATTCGGTGATCTCGCCCGAGGGCTGCGCCTCGATCCTGTGGAAAGATGCCGAGAAGATGCGCGAGGCGGCCGAGGCGCTGCGGCTGACCGCGCAGGACCTGCTGAAGCTGGGCGTGATCGACCGGATCATCGCCGAACCGATGGGCGGCGCCCAGCGCGGCCGTGACCAGACCATCGAGGCGGTCGGCCGGAACCTTCGCGTCATGCTGAAGGAAACGACGGGCAAGGACCGCGCGGCGCTGATCACCGAGCGGCGGCGGAAATTCCTCGACATGGGATCCCGCGGGCTGGCCGCCTGAGCCGGGCCCGCCCCGCCGCTCCGGGCGTTGCCATTTTGTGGACACAGTTTTGCCCGCAAGGCGCCACATGGCGCCTTGCCGAGCGTGCCCCTTTCAGGCCCTTATGGCGCCGGGTATTGGGGGTTTTCAAAGATGCTGCATTACGAGTTCACGGTTCTTCCGGCGCCGACCGCTGTCCGCCGGGTCGGACAGGGGCGCAAGGACGAGGTATTTTCCTCGGCGCTGACCGACATCATGAACGAGATGGGGGCCGCGGGCTGGGATTTCGCCGGGGCCGAGACCCTGCCCTGCCGGGTCGGGCGCTGGCCCTTTGCGCGGCTGGCGGATCGGCGCGTGCTGGTGTTCCGCCGCGCCCGGGAAAGCCGGCTTGACCGGATGGCCGCGGCCGAACGCGCCGCGCCGCTTTACGAAGATGCGCTGGAGATCACGGTCCAACCGCGCCGGGTCAGCACCGCCGACACGCCGCGCACGGTGCGCAAGCTGCGGCCGACCCTGCACGCGATGCCGGCCCACGCGACCGCCGCAGAGTGACCCTGCGGGCGGCAAGGCGCGCCGCCCGCCGGATCCGCGCCGCCGGGGTTCCTCTCAGCCCTCGGGCCGGAATCCCGCCTCTTGCATCAGCCGGTTCGAGGCGTCCTCGACGACCCGCTCCAGTTCCTGCATGAAGGCCGGCACGGGCTTGCCCGCCGCGATCCTGGGCAGGAATTCGACCACGGCAAGGCCCGGCTTGCGATAGATGCCGGTGCGCGGCCAGAACACGCCCACATTGGTCGCGGCGGGAATGCAGTCGTGGGCGAACTGTTCGTAGAGGATCCCCGCCCCCACCTTGAAGGGCCGCTTGACCCCCGGCGCGACGCGCGTCCCCTGGGGATAGATGATGAGCTGGCCGGGCTCTTTCCGTCCATTCGCCACGCCGTCGACCATCGCCGCGATGGCCTGCCCGCGCTTGCCCCGGTCCACCGGCACGCAGCCGATCCGCATCGCATACCAGCCGAGGATCGGCGCCCTTCTCAGCGACTTCTTCATGATGAAGCGCGGCCGCGGCACCGCGCTGACCAGAAGGATGATATCGAAGAAGGACTGGTGCTTGGCGGCGATCAGCACCTCGCCCGTGGGCGGCACACCGCGCACCTCGGAGCGGAGCCCCACCATCCAGCCCGCGGTCCAGCGGACCCAGCGGCAGTAGTGGTTCACGGCGCGGAATGCCCAGGCGCGCGAAACCAGGGCAGGCGCCATGTAGAGCAGGCCGATGACCGGCATCGCCAGGTACATCTGCCCGACGAAAACCAGCGAGCGCAGGTATTGGACGGCGTTTCGCATCCTACGTGATTCCCCTGAGGACGCGCATCGCCGTCAGGCGCGTGGCGGCGAAGGCCACGGCGGCGGCGATGGGCGGAAGGCAAAGCGGCAAGAGCCAGTCGAGCCCGCGGAAACCAAGCCCGGCGAGGATGCCCGACCCGGCGCCCGACCGCGGCAACAGCGCAACCGCGGCGATCCCCAGCGCGGTGCCGAGAATGGCCCCCTCCAGCGCGCGGCGGGTGAACCGGCGCACGAAGGCGCGCGCGATGAAGGCGTCGCGGGCACCGACAAGGCGCAGCACCTCGATCACCCTTGCATTGGCGGCAAGCGCGGAACTGGCCGACAGCGCGATCATCGCCGCCATCGCCGCCCCGATCAGCCCGATCGACAGCCAGCCCAGCAGGCGCAGCCGCCCGGCCGCCTCGACCAGCGGGCGGCGCCAGCGCGTGTGGTCGTCCAGCACCGCGCCCGGCGCCTCGCCCTGCAGGCGCAGGCGCAGCGCCTCGGCATCCATGCCCTCGACGGTTTCGGTGACCTCGACAAGTCGGGGCAGCGGCAGGGTATCCAGGGGCAGGCCCGGGCCGAACCAGGGCTCCAGCAGGGCGCGCTGTTCGTCCTCGGGGATCGTCCTGGCGGTGGCCACGCCGGGCGTTGTGCGCAGCACTTCGAGCACCGCATCGGTCTGGGCGGCCATCTGGCCTTCGGGCGCCGAGATCCGCACCGTCGCGGTCCGCGCCAGCGCCTCGCCCCAGTGATCGGCAAGACGCCCGGCCGCCAGCGACAGCGCCAGCGCGAAAACCGCAAGAAACGCCATCGCCGCCGCGCTGAACTGCGTCAGCCGCGCGGTGAAGCCCGAGGGCGGCACCACCCGGCCGGCGCGCGGATCACCCGCCAGCACCGCGGCCAGGAGGGCAAGCCGCCTCACAGATCCGCCCCCGCCAGAAGCACCTGTCGCGCCTTGATCCGCAGCACCCGCGCCGCGACATGGGCCTTGGCCGTGCGGATCAGGTTCAGGTCGTGCGTCGCCACCAGGATCGCCTTGCCCATGCGGTTCAGTTCGATCAGCAGTTGCAGGATGCGGAGCGACATCTCCCAGTCGACGTTTCCGGTGGGCTCGTCGGCCAGGATCACGTCGGGCGACATGATGACCGCCCGGGCAAGCGCCGCGCGCTGGCGTTCGCCCCCCGACAGTTGCGGCGGCAGCGAGGCAGTCTGCGCCTCGAGCCCGACCCAGGCCAGCAACTCGCGCAGGTTCTCGGACTCAGCCGCGACATCCCGCCCGGCGGCCAGCAAGGGCAGGCTGACATTCTCGGCCAGGGGCAGATGATCCAGGAACTGGCAATCCTGATGCACCACGCCGATCCGCCGCCGTGTGCGGGCCACCGCATCGCGGTCCATCCGGCCAAGCTCTGCGCCAAAAAGGCGCACCCGGCCGCGGCTGGGCCTGAGTTCGGCATAGCACAGCTTGAGCAGCGTGGTCTTGCCCGCGCCCGAGGGCCCGGTCAGGAAGTGGAATGAGCCCGGTTGCAGGCGCAAGGAGATACCGGACAGAAGCTCGGCTCCGCCATAGCTGTGGGACACGTC
Source organism: Rhodovulum euryhalinum (assembly GCF_004342445.1). Classification (GTDB taxonomy): domain Bacteria; phylum Pseudomonadota; class Alphaproteobacteria; order Rhodobacterales; family Rhodobacteraceae; genus Rhodovulum; species Rhodovulum euryhalinum. Next base: position 65,047 of record NZ_SLWW01000007.1, on the reverse strand, counting down.
TTCCAGCTCGATCACAGGGCCGCTCCACAGGTCAACCGGCTTTCCTTCTGCCCGAGGCCCGCCCCGGTTTCAATCGCATGCGCTGTCAAAGCCTTTGAATTTTCGCCGGGGCTGATACAACATGCCGCAAAATGACAAGCAGGGCCCGTGCCCGGAAACGGGTCGAGGCAGGATGCGGAATGCGATTGATTTGCCCGAACTGCGAGGCCCAGTACGAGGTGGACGATGCAGTCATCCCCGACGAGGGGCGCGACGTCCAGTGCTCGAACTGCGGACAGACCTGGTTCCAGTTGCCGGCGGGTTCAGGCGCACCGGCGGCGACCGGGACGGAGGCGGCCGGTGCGGACGCCCCGGCCATCGAGCCCGAGGATGTCGGCTGGCACGAGGAAACCGCCGCCGCGCCGGGCAGCGACACGAAGGCCGAGCCGGAGGAGGACGAAGCGCCAGCGCCTGAGGCGGCCTCCGCCGCCGGTCCGCGCCGCACGCTGGATGCATCGGTCCTGAGCATCCTGAAGGAGGAGGCCGAACGCGAGCAGCGCGCACGCCAGGAAGAGGCCGCGATCGAGACCTTTTCCAGCCAGCCCGACCTTGGCCTCGACAACGCCCCGGCCGAGCGCCCTGCCCCCACGCCCGAGCCCGGCCCCGCAAGGCCCGTGGCCGCGCCTGCCCCATCCGCAGAGCCGCGCCGCGACCTGCTGCCCGATATCGAAGAGATCAACTCTACCCTGAAGGCCAGTTCCGACCGCGGTGCCGACAGCATCGTGACCGCCGAGGACCAGAAGGCCGAAGAGCGCAGCGCCTTTCGCAAGGGGTTCGGCCTTGTGGTTCTGGCCGCGGTGCTCGCGCTGGCGGCCTACCTGCTTGCCCCCACCATCGCCGGGCTCGATCCGGCCCTTGACGGCCCGATGACCGCCTATGTGGGCGCGATCGACGCGGCGCGGGTGTGGATCAATACGGCCGTTTCGCAGGCGGTCGACGGCGTGGCGCGGGCGCTGCAAGGCGACGGCTAGGCCCGATCAGAACCGGTCGAGCAACCGCCGCAGGTAGTCCAGTTCGATCTCGGGCCGTTCCTGTTCGCCCGACCGGCGGCGTATCTCGTCCAGCAATTCGCGGGCCCGCCCGTAGACGTCTTCGCCCCGCAGCATCTCGTCATCGGTGCCGACCCGGCCCATCGCGCCCTGGTCGCGGCCCAGCGGATCACGCCTGTCGCCGCCGGCCTGGGCCTGACCCATGCCCTCGCCCTGCTGTCCCGGCTGCTGCTGGTTCTGGGCCAGCGCCTTTCCGAGATTGCGCATGCCTTCCCTGAGGGCTTCCATGGCCTCGGCCTGGCTGTCCAGCGCACCGGCAAGGTCGTCGCCCCGCAGCGCCTGCTCGGCCTCGCCCATGGCGCGGCCGGCCCGGTCCAGCGCCTCGCGCGCCGCCTCGCCCTCGGGCGAATTGCCAAGCCCCGGTAGCCCCTGCTGCTGGCGGTCAAGCTCACGGCGGAGCGCGCGCTGGCGGTCGGCGAGGTCCTGTCCCAGGTCGCCCTCGCGGCCCCCGGCGCCGGGCTGCTGGCCCTCGCCTTGACCCTGGCCCTGGCCTTGGCCCTGACCTTGCTGCTGGCCCTGTTGACCTTGCTGGCCCTGTTGGCCCTGTTGGCCGGGGTTGAACTGCTCCTGAAGGTCGCGGAACGCATCGTCGCTCAGGCCCTGCTGCTCGCGCAGCGTCTCGGCGAGGCCTTCCATCGCCTGCTGGCCGGGCGATTGCTGGCCACCCTGGCCTTGGGTGATCTGCATGTTCTCCATCATCTGGCGCAGCATTTCGAGCAGTTGCTGCGCCTCTTCCATGCGGCCCTCTTCCATCAACTGCTGCAGACGGTCGAGCATCTGCTGAAGCTGGTCGCCGGTGATCTCCTGCATGTCCTGCTGGTTCTGCGCCTGTTCCTGGCCCTGCTCGCCCTGCTGCTGGGCAAGCTGGCGCATGTAATCCTGCATCGCCTCGCGCAGTTCCTGCATCAACTCGGCGATTTCCTCGTTGGTGGCGCCGTTCTTCATCGCCTCGGCCAGCCGCTCCTGCGCGCGGCGCAGCCGTTCGGCGGCATCCGACAGGTCTCCCTCCTCGATCAGGACGGCGATGTTCCACAGCGCCTCGGCGACCTCGTTCTGGGCTTCGGACGTCAGCCCGGCCTCGACTCCGGCCTCGAGCCTGCGGATCGCGACGCGCAGTTGCAGATAGGCGCCCTCGTCGCGGAAGACCTCGTCGGGGCGGAAGCTGACCGCACGCAGCAGCCGCGCCACCCGGGCGCCGTTCTCGCGGGCCCACAGCAGGTCACGCCGCTGTTCGATCACCGCCCGCGCCAGCGGATCGAAAAAACGCCGGCCGGGCAGGATCATCGCCTCGGGCGCGCTTTCGCCCTGCTGGCCCAGCGCATCCTCGGCGGTCAGCACCATCCGGACCGGCAGCCCGGCCCATGGGTGCTGCGAAAGGTTCTCGATCAGCGTTTCCGAGAACGCACGCCGGTCGCCGGTGATCGACATCGGCAGGTCGAGCACCAGGGCCTCGCGCGGGTCGGGCTCGGGGGCCAGGCCGTGGCGCCGTTCGACCGCCCCGGCGTCCAGCGTGATGGTCGCCCGGCCCCCGACAACGCCATAATCGTCCTCGGCCGAAAATGGCTGGCTCATCTGCCCGTTCGCCTCGACCGCAAGCGGGCCGTCAGGCGCGATCTCGGGGGGGCTGTCCGGCGTCAGCACGATCTGCCAGTTGCGACCGCCCGGCCCCTCGATGGCAAGTTCGCCGGGGCGGACCACCTCGAAGCTTTGCGCCATGGCATCGGCGCCTGCGGGGGCAGTGTCCGCAATCGGCCGGCCCGAAACCGTCTCGCGCAACTCAAGCGCGCCGACCTCGCCATACAGGCGCAGCGTCAGGCGGCTGCCATGGGGTACGGTCAGGGGGCCTGCGTCGATGTCGTTCAGGTAGAGGCTGGGCTTGGCCGTATAGGCGGGGGGCTCGACCCAGCCCTCCCATGCGGGCCCCGCCGCAAGCGCCGATCCGCCGCTGGCGGTCACGTCCCCCACCGTCGCCGCGCGCCAGACCGAGCCGAAGATCAAGGCCAGGGTAAAGGCCGTCAGCGCCACGTAGCGCAGCGCGTAGGGGTCGCGCGCGGCGACCCGCAGATCGGGTTTCACGGCCTTCGCCGCCCGGGCGCGGTCGGCCATGCGAGCGACATGGACGCGCCAGACAGCCTCTGACGCGGCATCGCCTGCGCCGATCGCCTGGATGTCCCCAAGTGCTGCGATCGGCCTGCCCGGCAGGGTGCGATCGAGCCGGTCCAGCGCCTCGGTGGCACGGGGCCAGCGGAACGCGCGGATACCAAGCACCAGTGCAACCAGCGCGGCGGCCGCGGACAGGCCGAGCCCGCCCAGCACCCAGCCCCGCGGCGCCATCTCGTGAACGCCGAAGGCCAGCAGCGCGGCCACGATCAGCAGCACGCTTGCAAGCGGCCAGAAAGCCCGGGTCAGCCGCTCGGCCAGCATGCCCGCCCGCGTCAGACGCAGGGGCCAGCGCAATGCGTGAAGGGCTGCCTTCGGGCTCTCGGTCCGGTCGGTCATGCTCCCATCCCGTGGCGGACCGGCGGACATGCCGGTCAGAGCCACAAAGGGATGGTATCGCGGTTTATCATCTCGTCAAAGGATGGCCGGGCGCGAATGACGGCGACGTGATCGCCCTTGACCAGAACCTCGGGCACAAGGGGGCGGGTGTTGTATTCCGACGCCATCACCGCACCATAGGCCCCGGCCGAGCGGAAGGCGACCAGATCGCCCTCGGCCAGCGGGGGCAGCATCCGGCTTTTCGCGAAGGTGTCGCCGCTTTCGCAAACGGGGCCCACGACGTCGAAGGGCGCTTGTTCCACACCCGGCGCGGGCTCGATCAGGGGCACGATGTCGTGATGCGCGGCATACATCGCGGGGCGCACAAGGTCGTTCATCGCGGCATCCAGGATCAGGAAATTCCGCCCCTCGCCCTCCTTGAGGTAGATCACGCGCGAGACGAGGATGCCGGCATTGCCCGCGATCAGGCGGCCCGGCTCGATCTCGATCTCGCAACCGAGATCGCCCAGCACCCGCCTGATCATCTGCCCGTATTCCAGCGGCAGCGGCGGTGCCGCGTTCGAGCGTTCATAGGGGATGCCGAGCCCGCCGCCGAGGTCGAGCCGGTCGATCCGGTGCCCGTCGGCCCGCAGGGCGCGGGTCAGGTCCGCCACCTTGGTATAGGCCGCCTCGAACGGTTCCAGCGAGGTCAGCTGGCTGCCGATATGCACGTCGATGCCGACGACGCGCAGCCCCGGCAGGGTGGCGGCATGGGCATAGACCGCGCGGGCCTTGGCAATCGGGATGCCGAACTTGTTCTCGGACTTGCCGGTGGCGATCTTCTCGTGGGTCTGGGCGTCCACGTCCGGGTTCACCCGCACGGTGATCGGCGCGACGACGCCCATCGCCAGCGCCACCTCGTTCAGCGCCGCCATCTCGGGTTCGGATTCGACGTTGAACTGGCGGATGCCGCCTGCGAGCGCCAGCCGCATCTCGTCCCGCGTCTTGCCGACGCCCGAGAACACGATCCACTCGCCCGGGATGCCGGCGGCGCGCGCCTTGAGGTATTCGCCGCCCGACACGACATCGACGCCGGCGCCCAGATCGCCCATCAGCTTGACGACCGCGAGGTTGGAATTGGCCTTCATCGCGTAGCAGATCAGGTGATCGGTGCCAGCCAGCGCCTCGTCGAACAGGCGGTAGTGGCGGGTCAGCGTGGCGACGGAATAACAATAGAACGGCGTGCCCACCTGCGCCGCGATCTCGGGCAGGGGGACGTCCTCGGCGTGCAGGACGCCGTCGCGGTAGAGGAAATGGTCCATCGGGGCTCCGGGTGGATCAGGCGGGCCCGGCCTTGCCGGGGCGCGAGCGCAGGAAAAGGTAGAGCGGCAGCGCGCAGGACACGCCGATGCCGATCGCCAGGATCGCCACAGGGCCCAGCCAGTCGCGGCGCTTGAAACTGTCGGCCAGGATCCAGACCGTCAGCGCGATGGCGGTGATCGTCAGATCCCAGACCAGGCCCGTGGTGCTGTCATTGACGTACCAGGCGTCGATCATGCCCATGAAATCCATGTCGTTGGCGAAATACCAGCTCAGGAAATGATACATCGGGTGGATGGCGCCCCAGATCGCGAGCGCCAGAAAGATCATCCTCAGGGGCGTCATCGGCTTCCTCCCGTCACACCGAATTCAGCGGTGCCGCTGACCGTCACACCGCTTGCCGGCCGTTCGGGCGGGCCATCGACGCCGCAGCCCGCCAGCATCAGCGCCGCGGCGCATGCCCCGGCCAATGTCAGTCTAGAACCCAAGGCTGATCCCTCCAGTGCCCAAACCCAGCCGCACCGGCAACCCGCCGGGGCGCACGGCGACGGCCGCGCCATCCGTGCCGACAATCAGATCGGTATGGGCGGTGTCCACCACCCTGACCGAGGCCGCCGCGCCCCCCGGCCCGCCCGCGACCGTGACGGGGCCCGTGCTGAGCGCGCCAGTCGCCTCTCCATCGGGCGTGACGGCCACCTGCCCAGAGGGCGCGGCGCAGCCCGCGAGCGCCATCAGCAGCAGGGCGGCGGCCCGTCTCATCCCAGCCTCTCCTTCCAGCGCGCGACCTGCGCCCGCACCTGGTCAGGCGCGGTTCCGCCATAGCTTACACGGCTGGCAACCGAATTGTGCACCCCCAACACGCCGAACACCTCGTCGCGGATGCCCGGATGCACAGATCGCATGTCGGCCAGCGTCAGGTCGGGCAGGTCGCAGCCCTTGCGCTCGGCCAGCGCGACCAGCGTGCCGGTGACATGATGCGCCTCGCGGAAGGGCAGGCCCAGCGCCCGCACCAGCCAGTCGGCCAGATCGGTCGCGGTGGAAAACCCGCTGGCCGCCGCCGCCGCCAGCGCCGGGCGGTTCGCGGTCATGTCACGCACCATCCCCTCCATAGCGGCAAGCGCCAGCATCAGGTTGTCGGCGGCATCGAAAACCTGTTCCTTGTCCTCCTGCATGTCCTTGGAATAGGCGAGCGGCAGGCCCTTCATCACCATCATCAGCGCGACGTTCGCCCCCATGATCCGCCCGATCTTGGCCCGGATCAGTTCTGCCGCGTCGGGGTTCTTCTTCTGCGGCATGATCGAGGAGCCGGTCGAGAACCGGTCGGAAAGCGTGACGAACCGGAACTGCGCCGAGGACCAGATCACCAGCTCCTCGGCGAAACGCGACAGGTGCATCGCGCAGATCGAGGCCGCGCCCAGGAATTCCAGCGCGAAATCCCGGTCGGACACGGCGTCAAGGCTGTTGGCCATCGGCCGGTCGAAGCCCAGCGCCTCGGCGGTCATGTGCCGGTCGATGGGAAAGGAGGTGCCGGCCAGCGCCGCGGCACCCAGGGGACATTCGTTCATCCGCACGCGCGCGTCGGCAAACCGGCCCATGTCGCGGGCGAACATCTCGACATAGGCCATCATGTGATGGCCCCAGGTCACCGGCTGCGCGGTCTGCAGATGGGTGAAGCCCGGCATCACCCAGTCGGCGCCGGCCTCGGCCTGCGCCAGAAGTGCGGCGATCAGCGCCCGGAGCCCCGCCACCGCGGCGTCGATCTGGTCGCGCACCCAGAGCCGAAAATCGGTCGCCACCTGGTCGTTGCGCGACCGCGCCGTGTGCAGGCGGCCCGCCGGTTCGCCGATCACCTCCTTCAGCCGCGCCTCGACATTCATGTGGATGTCTTCCAGCGCGGTGGAAAACGCGAAGCGCCCCCCCTCGATCTCTGACAAGACCGTGAGCAGCCCTTCCCGGATCGCCCGGGAATCCGTATCGCTTAGGATGCCCGTCGCCGCCAGCATGGCGGCATGGGCACGCGAACCGGCGATGTCCTGGGCGGCAAGCCGCTTGTCGAACGAGATCGAGGCGTTTATCGCCTCCATGATCGCGTCCGGCCCGGCGGCGAAGCGCCCGCCCCACATCGCGTTGGACTGGTCCTGGGTCATGGCTAGGCCCCTTCGGAGGGAAACATGTCGTTCGTCAGATCGCTCGTCCTCTACACGGCCCTCGCGCTCGGTGCAAACGCCGCCGCGGCCGATACCGCGACACTCGAGGCGCTGCGCGACGGCGGCATGAAAAAGCTGAACTTCCACGCCGAACCGAAACCCGTTCCCGACATCGTGCTGGTGGACGACAAGGGCCAGGACAGGGGGCTGTCGGACCATCGCGGCCAGTGGGTCATCCTGAACTTCTGGGCCACCTGGTGCCCGCCCTGCCGCCACGAGATGCCCTCGCTCGACCGGTTGCAGGCCAGGTTCGGCGGACCGGATTTCGCCGTGGTCACGGTGGCGACCGGGCGCAACTCGCCCCAGGGAATCGACCGTCTGTTCGCGGAACTGGAAATCGAGACCCTGCCGAAATGGCGCGACCCCGACTCGGGGCTGGCCCGGCAGATGGGGGTGATGGGGCTGCCGGTGACGGTGATCCTGAACCCCGAGGGCCAGGAAATCGCCCGGATGCAAGGCGATGCCGAATGGGACAGCGACAGCGCCAGGGCCATCGTCGCCGCGCTGATGAACGGAAAATGAGTCGGCTTGCGGCTGCGCTGATCCTGGCGCTGGCGGGTCCAGCCATGGCGGAGAACATGATCGAACCGGTCACAGCCGAATCAGCCCGCGCCTGGTCCTTTCTCAGCGACCGGGTGATGGGCGGCGTGTCGACCGGCGCGGCCGCCTATGCCGAGGAGGACGGCGTGGGCTACCTGCGGCTCTCGGGCGCGGTCAGCACGGCCAATCGCGGCGGCTTCATCCAGATGCGCCGCGGGGTCACGGGTCCACCCGGCGCCGAGGGCATCGCTCTGCGCGTCCGCGGCGACGGGCAGCGCTATTTCGTCCACCTGCGCCTGCGTGGGGTGCAGAGACCCTGGCAGTTCTTCCAGGCCCCCTTCGAGACCAGCACCACGTGGCGCGACATACGCATCCCGTTCACCGCGTTCCGCCTGCAGGGCGGGGCGCAAGACGTATCCCTTCTCCCGGAAAGGCTCGAAAGCCTCGGCATCGCCGCCTACGGGCGGGATCACCAGGCGGACGTGTCGCTTTCGGGGCTGGGCTTCTATCCGGGGTAAGGGCAAGGCTCTGCCCGAAGAAGGAACGGCGCGTTCTCCAGCGCCCTGCCGGGCACCGGTCCCGCCCGGGGGACCAGCGTGCCGGACCCATGGCCTTCTACTTGGTCCAAATACTCCGGGGGGTCGCGGGGGGCAGCGCCCCCCGCGCGGGTCGCCTTGGCCATGGCCAAGGCGAAACCGGCACAGCCGCGCCATGCGCGCCCCTGCTCCACCGGGGTTGAACCCGCTCACCCCTCGCTGCGCAGAACGGCCTCGGCCAAGGCAAGATCCTCGGCCGTGTTGATGTTGAAGAACGGATCGATCCCGTCGCCGTCGACCGCAACCGCAACCGCACCCAGGCTTTCGGCGACATCGCCAAGGCGGCGGTCGCCGCGATCCAGTGCGGCGGACAAGGCCTGCCGCACCGCGACCGGCCAGAGCGCGGCGGTCGGATGCCGCCGCCCGCCGCTTTCGGCCATCGCCAGCGGCGCCCCCGAATCCACAAGCCGTGCCACCAGGTCGAGCGGCAGAAAGGGCGTGTCGACCGCCACCGTGGCAAGCGCCTCCGCCCCCTCGGCCGCCGCCCAGTCAAGCCCGGCGAGCACACCCGCAAGCGGCCCCCGATCATCCGGAGGTGCGTCAGGCAACACCGGCAGACCGGCCGCTGCATAGGCCGAAGCCGGGCCATTCGCACTCAGCGCCAGCGCCGCGACCTGGGGCGCAAACCGCGCCGCGACCCGGACAAGCAGCGTTTCACCGGCCAGACGGACCAGCGCCTTGTCCGCACCGCCCAGCCGCCGCCCCCGCCCCCCCGCGAGGATCACGCCAACCACCTTCATCCCTGCCCTCCGGCTCACCGATCGCATCAAACCACCGGACGCACCCGGGCCAGCGCATGCCGGGCAACAGCCGACCGGGCTTCAGTCCGACGCCGCCAGCTCGGCCACGCGGGCGCGGCGCTGTTCCTCGAGCACGGCCTCGTTGGCATCCGGGTCGTCGTCGTAGATCGTCTCGGTGCGAACCCCGGGCAGGGCGGCAAAGGCCTCCATGATGGCCTTGGGCCGAACCGTCCGCGGGATGGACTCGAAGCCCGGCGCCTGCCGGAGCACCGCGCTGACCGACTGGCCGCACATCGCCTTGGGAACCGCGCCATGGGCTTCGGCCGCCCGGAGCGCGCGCTGGGCGGCATCGGGACTGACCTCGACGGTCTGGGTCACGACGCGGTAGGTCTCGCGCGCGTGGTAGTCGATGTAGTACTCCAGAAGCTGCGGCGTGATCCCGTAGATCACGTCGTTGCGCTCCGGGGCGGCGCGGTGCCACCAGGTGCCGGCAGGATCGAAGATCACGCGCCGGTTGGCATTGATCATCAGCGCGGAATGTCCGCCCGAGTTCGTGCCGTTCGAGATCACCGTGAACAGCGTGATCGTCGCAGGGCCGGGTTGGCGATAGGTCGCGCGGGCCACTGCCTCGTCCGGAGCCCAGACGGGTTCGGCGGCGCAGGCGGCAAGAAGGATGGGAAGCAGGAGAACGGACAGAATTCGACGCATGGGACCTGGAACCGTTGGAGCAGGGAGGGGCGACCGCCTGGCTATGGCAGAGGCGGGTGAAGACCGGGGAACCGTGCCGCCTGCCCGCCGGACAGGCAGCGCCGCGGATGCATGGGAACGCCGTCCGCCGCACGCATCTTTTCCGCTCTCAGCACGCCCTGTGGACCCATCGCCGCTGATCCCCGTTCCCGTTCGCTGCACCGCAGCCTAGACGATCGCCCGCAGGCTGTCACGCCCGAGCCGATGCGGCCATCGGCGGCGCGTCCTCGGGTGGCCGGGTTAGCCCGCCGTGGCGCTCTGGAACAGCCAGGCGCCGTCCGCGCGGCGCCAGCGGCGGGCCTGGCCGGTCAGGTAAAGGTGGTTCAGATGCCCGACCGCCTCGCCCAGCGCCAGAACATATTCGCCCGGCCCGATCTCGCGCCGGAACAGCGGCACGAAGCAGTCGCAGGCGGTGCGCGGTTCGGCGAGATGGTCGATCAGCCGGGCAAGCGCGCCCTCGTGATTCTCGATCAGTTGCGCCAGCCGCGTGGGCAGTCCGGTAAAGGGCAGCTTGTGCCCCGGCAGGACAAGGTGATCCTCGCGGGCATGGACCGCGAGCCGCCTGCAGCTTTCCATCCAGCCCGCAACGGGGTCGTTCAGCGGCTCGGTCGCGTAGACGCCCAGGTTGGGCGAGATGGAGGGCAGCAGCTGGTCGCCGCCGATCACCAGGGTGTCGTCCCGGCTCCACAGCGTCACGTGGTCGGGGGCGTGGCCGTCGCCCAGCCGCACGTCCCAGTCGCGCCCGCCCGCGCGGATCACGCCGCCCTCGGCCATGTCGCGGAACCCCAGCGGCATCGGCGCCACCGTGTCGGCAAAGTTGAACGGGCGCTGGGCGGCGCGTTCGTCGAAAAGTGTGGCGTCCATCCCCGCGCCCCGCCAATGGGCCAGGGTCTCGGGCACCGGGCGCGCCTGCTCGTCCAGTTGCAGCATCCGGGCGAACAGCCAGGCCACGCGGCTGGTCCAAAGCTCGGCGCCGTGGTCGGACTGGAACCAGCCGGCCAGGCCCACGTGGTCGGGGTGGTGATGGGTGACGATGACCCGCGTCACGGGCCTGCCGCAGAGTGGGCCCGTCAGCAGTTCCTGCCACAATTCCCGGCTCTTGCGCGAGGCAATGCCGGTATCCACCACGGTCCAGCCGTCGCCATCGTCCAGGGCATAGACATTCACATGGTCAAGCGGCATCGGCAGCGGCTGGCGCAGCCACAGCACGCCCTCTGCGATCTCGACCGCACCGCCGGGTCCGGGCGGTTCGGCAAAGGGATAGCGGATCGGGGGGCGGGCGCCGTCCATCATGCCGCAAGATCGTCGGCGCTGAGCGCGTAGAGCCCGGCCGCGCCGGAGCGCGCCTGCGCCAGCAGCGCCCCATGCTCGGTCAACAGGCGCGAAACGAAGACCCGGGCAAGCGCGGTACGCCGCCCGGTTCCCCCCTCGGCCCGCGCGGCGGCAAGATGGGCGTGCCCGCCCAGAACCCGCGCCCAGGCGCGCAGATAGGGCACCGCGCCCGCAAAGCGGTCGTTGGGCTCCTGTGTCAGCATCCATTCCGTCGTCTCGCGCAGGGACTCGGCCGCGGCCCAGACCTCTTCGGCCAGATCCGGCAGCACCGGGCGGGCCGCCTCGGCCGCCTGCTCGACCTCTTCCAGCAGGCGCCAGGCCGCCTCGCCGCCATCCATCAGCTTGCGCCCGACAAGATCCATTGCCTGGATGCCGTTGGTGCCCTCGTAGATCGGGGCCACGCGGACATCGCGCAGGAATTGCGCGGCGCCGGTTTCCTCGATGAACCCCATGCCGCCATGGATCTGCACCCCCATCGAGGCCACCTCGAGGCCGATATCGGTGCCGTGGGCCTTGGCGATCGGCGTCAGGAACGCCGCCCGCGCCGACCAGTCGGCATCCGCCGTTGCCGTGGCCATGTCGATCGCCACCGCACAGGACAGCGCGATGGCGCGGGCCGCGAAGAGTTCGGCCTTCATCGTGGCCAGCATCCGGCGCACATCCGCGTGCTCGACGATGCCTCCCTCGCCCATTGGCGTGCGTCCCTGCTGGCGGTCGCGTGCATAGGCCAGCGCCTTCTGATAAGCGGCCTCGGCCACGCCGATCCCCTGCATGCCCACGCCCAGCCGGGCGTTGTTCATCATGGTGAACATCGCCGCCATGCCCTTGTGCGGCGCGCCCACCAGCCAGCCTGTCGCCCGGTCGTATTCCATCATCGCGGTCGGGCTGCCATGCAGCCCCAGCTTGTGTTCCAGGCTGACCACGCGCAGGCTGTTGGCCGGGCCGGGGCGGCCCTCGTCGTCGGGCAGGTTGCGCGGCACGAGGAACAGGCTGATCCCGCCGGTCCCCGGCACGCCGTCGGGCAGGCGGGCCAGCACCAGGTGGACGACGTTTTCCATGAACTCGGCATCGGCCCAGCTGATGAAGATCTTCTGCCCGGTGATCGCGTAGGTGCCGTCGCCATTCGGGACCGCACTTGTCCTGAGCGCCCCCACATCGGTACCCGCCTGGGGTTCGGTCAGGTTCATCGTGCCCGACCATTGCCCCGAGATCAGCTTGGGCAGGTACAACGCCTTGAGCGCGTCGCTTGCGTGATGCGTCAGCGCCTCGATCTGTCCCTGGGTCAGCAGCGGGCAGATCTGCAGCGCAAGGCAGGCGCCGCTCATCATTTCGTGCACCGCGGCCGCCAGCGTCTGCGGCAGGCCCATGCCGCCATGCTCGGCCGGGGCGGCCAGACCGACCCAGCCGCCCTCGGCGATCGCGCGCCAGCCCCCGGCGAACCCGGGCGGCGTGCGGACCACGCCGTTCTCCAGACGGGCCGGGTGGAGATCCCCCGCGCGTTGCAGCGGCGCCAGCACTTGCCGGCACAGCTTGCCCGCCTCGGTCAGGATCGCGGCCGTCAGGTCGGGGGTGGCCTCGGCGAACCGCTTGGTCTCGGCCACCTGGGCCAGGCCGACCACATGGTCGAACAGGAACAAGAACTCTTCGACGGGTGCCCGGTATGTCATCGCGTCCTCCCTCGCGCCGAGCCTTGTTCCGGAACCGGCACGGCTGTAACTGACCGGCAGAGTTGTGGCAGGCTTCGCAGGAAGCGTAAAGCAACGCCCGGCCCCATCAAGGCGAACGCAACGTCACCGGAGGCGCTGCCCGTGAGCGCGGAAATCCTTCACCCCGGACCCGAGGGCATCGCCCGCGCGGCCGGATTGCTGGCCAGCGGTGAACTGGTCGCCTTCCCCACCGAAACGGTCTACGGGCTTGGTGCGGATGCGCGCAATGATCGTGCGGTGGCGCGCATCTTCGAGGCCAAGGGACGGCCGCGCTTCAACCCGCTGATCGTGCATCTGGCCGATGTCGCGGCCGCCCGCGGGATCGCCCTGATGGACTCTGACGCCGAACGGCTGGCGGACACCTTCTGGCCCGGCGCGCTGACGCTGGTTCTGCCGCTGCGCCCCGAGGCCGGGTTGTCGCCGCTGGTCACCGCGGGGCTGCCGAGCGTGGCGCTGCGGGTGCCGGATCATCCGGTGGCCCATGCCCTGCTTGCCGCCTTCGGCGGGCCGGTGGCCGCGCCCTCGGCGAACCCGTCGGGCGCGGTCAGCCCGACGCGCGCCGCGCATGTGCTGGACGGGCTGGGCGACCGGATCGCCGCGGTCGTCGACGGCGGCGCCTGCCCGGTGGGGGTGGAATCGACCATCGTGGGGTTCGATCCCGACCCGGTTCTGCTGCGCCCGGGCGGCCTGCCCGTCGAAGCGATCGAGGCCTGCCTGGGCGGCCCGCTGGCCATGCGCGGCGCGGCGGCCCCGGTGACCGCCCCCGGGCAGTTGTCGTCGCACTACGCCCCCGGCGCCGCCGTCCTTCTGGAGGCCGCCACGCCGCCCGCGGGCGCGCTGTGGCTGGGCTTTGGCCCGGGCTGCAAGGGGGCGGCGCTGAACCTGTCGCCGGCGGGCGACCTGGTCGAGGCCGCGGCCAACCTGTTCGACGCACTCAGGGAACTCGACTCGCGCGCGGCACCGGGACAGACGATCGCCGTGGCGCCGATCCCCGATCGCGGGCTCGGCCGGGCGATCAATGACCGGCTGCGTCGGGCCGCCGCGCCACGGGGCTGAGCCTCAGGCCCGGCCCGCCGTCGCGGACAGCATCAGCGGGTCTATCCCGAGGGTGCGCAGCGCGCGTTCCCACTTGGTGGCGTCCAGGCTGTCGAACACGATCTCGGGGGCGGCCTCGCAGGTCAGCCAGCCGTTCTGCCCGATCTCGCCCTCAAGCTGCCCCGGGCCCCAGCCGGCATAGCCCAGCGCCAGAAGCGAGGCCGCAGGCCCCTGCCCCCGGGCGATGTCCTCGAGGATGTCGAGCGTCGCTGTCATGCCGAACCGGCCGTCGACGCGCAACGTCGTGTCCCTGTCGGAATTGTAGTCGCCCGAATGGAGCACGAAGCCGCGCGCATGTTCGACGGGCCCGCCGAAATGCACGCGGATGTCGCGCGCACCGGGGGCACGCGGGATATCAAGCTGGCTCAGAAGATCGGAAAAGGACAGCTCGGCCATGGGCTTGTTCACGATCAGCCCCATCGCCCCTTCGTCGGAATGGGCGCAAAGAAAGACCACGCTCTTCTCGAAGCGGGGATCGCCCATGCCGGGCATCGCGATCAGCAGCTTGCCGCCGAGTTGCATTTCGACCGTCCGGTCCGCCATGTCCGCAAGCATGTGCCCGCCGCCGCCGCCGCGCAAGGGCGGGACGCGACAATTTTCGCGAACCTCTCGCCCGAATGTGATTTCCCGCCGGCGCGGGGATGCCTATTTTCGCTCCATGGATTTGCACATCATTCAACGCCTTGCCGCAGCCGCGGCCCTTGCGCTGGGGCTTTCGCAATCCGCTCTGGCCGGTGCCCCCGAGGGCGTCATCAGCGCGCGGTTCCTGCCCGGCTGGCAGACGGCCGATGGCACCTACATGGCCGGGCTGCACCTGCACCTCGCCCCCGGCTGGAAGACCTACTGGCGGGCGCCCGGCGACGCCGGAATCCCGCCGCGCTTTGACTGGGCGGGGTCGGGAAACATGGCCGCCGTCCGGGTACACTGGCCCACGCCCAAGGTGTTCTCGTCGAACGGGCTTCGCACCATCGGCTACGAGCACGAGGTGGTGCTGCCGCTGGAACTGACCCCGCGCGACCCGGGCCGCCCGATGGAACTTCACGCCCGGGTCGAGCTGGGAGTCTGCCACGAGATCTGCATGCCGATGGAATTGCGGCTGACCGGCCTACTGCCGGCCGAGGGCGGTGCCGAGGCGATTCGCGCGGCGCTGGACGCACGCCCGCGGACGGCGCAGGAGGCGCGGGTGGGCACCGTGACCTGCACGCTGGAGCCGATCGCCGACGGGCTGCGCCTGACCGCCGAGATCGACGTTTCCGCACTCGGCGCCCAGGAAACGGTGGTGTTCGAACTGCCCGATCCCTCGATCTGGGTCTCCGAGGCCGAGATGGCACGAAAGGGCGGGCGGCTTGTCGCACGATCCGACCTGGTGCCCGCGGCCGGTACGCCCTTTGCGCTGGACCGATCGGGGCTGCGGATCACGCTGCTGGGCGAGGGGCGGGGTGTCGACATCCACGGCTGCGCAGGGCGATGACCGGAGGGCAGGCGTCGGCCCTGTGACCCGGGAGGCCCCCGGCCGGGTCCGCAGCGGCCATCCCCTAGCGTTCGGTAAGCTTCAGCTCGATCCGCCGGTTCTGGGCGCGCGCCTCGGGGCTGTCGTCCCGGGCGACGGGCTGGAACTCGCCGAACCCCGCGGCGGCCAGCCGGTCGGGCGGAAAGCCCAGATCATCGACCATGTAGCGCACGACCGACAGGGCGCGGGCCTGGCTGAGTTCCCAGTTGTCGGCGAAGTCTGCCCCCTCGGCCAGCGGCACGTCGTCGGTATGCCCGTCGACCCGCAGGATCCAGTCGATATCCCCGGGGATCTGGTCCGCGACATCGCGCAGGATCGCGACCACATTCGCGATCTGGGTCTCGCCATCGGGCGACAGACGTGCGCGCGCGGGCTGAAACAGCACCTCGGACGAGAAGACGAAGCGGTCGCCGACGATCCGCACGCCCTCGCGGCCGGCCAGCAGGCGGCGCAACTCGCCGAAGAATTCCGAGCGGTAGGCCTCGAGGTTCTTCTTCTCCTCGGCCAGCCGCCGCGTCTCTTCCTCCAGCCGCCTGCGCTCGGCCTCTTCCAGGTCGGCGCGCGCGCGCTGCTCGGCGGCGGCGCGGGCAAGTGCCGCGTTCAGCCGATTTCCCAGCGTCTCGATCTGGACCTGCGCGGCGGCATCCCGCGCCTCGGATTCCTCGAGAAGCGCCTGCAAACCACCCAACTCGGCCCTGAGCGCGGCAAGCTGGCGGTTCAACAGCGTCATCTTGCGCTGGCTTTCGGCCGAGGCCGCCTCTTCCTCGGCCAGCGCTGCATTCGCCTGCGCCAGCAGGGCCGCGCGACGCTCGGCCTCGGTCAGGGTCTCGGCCGCCGCCGCCGCGGCCTGATCCCTGGCCGCTTCGGCCGCCGCCAGCAGGGTCAGCGTGTCTTCGGCGCGTTGGCGCTCCTGCTCAAGCGCCATCGTCATCGCGGTCAGCTCGTCCTCTGCACCGGACAGCCGCTCGCGCAGCGCCTGGGTCGCCGCGGCCTCGGCCAGCCGCGCTGCTTCCTCCTCGGACAGATCCGTGCGCAACGCCTCGACCTCGCCCGCGAGCGCGGCCCGTGCCGTTTCGGTCTCGGCATTGCGCGCCCGCAGGTCCGCCACCAGCGCCTCCAGCGCCTCGCGCCGGGCGGCCGCCAGGCGCGCCGCCTCCTGCTGCGCGTCCACCTCGTCGCGGGTGGCGGCCAGTGCGAGCGACAGCCGCTCCTGCTCGGACATCAGGTCGGCACGCTGCGCGTCAAGCGCCGCAACCTCGTCGGCCAGCGCGGCCCCCCTGTCCCGCGCGGCGTCCCGCTCGGACAAGAGGCGCGCCACCTGCGCCTCGAAATCGGTGATCGAGGCGCGCGCCGCCCGAAGATCGGCCGCCTGCGCGTCGACCCGCCCCTCCAGTGTTTCGATCAGGGCCGCGCGTTCGTCGGCCTCGGCCCGCGCCGCACCCAGCGCGCCGGTCAGGCTGCCGATCTCGGCCTCAAGATCGGCGGCGCGCCGCTTCTCCATCCCCAGCGCGTCGGACAGCGCGGCAAGCTCGGCACCAAGCTGGGAAAGTTCGCTTTCCTGGCCGGTGATCGTCTCGCGCAGCATCTCCTGCACGATCATGAAGATCGACAGGACGAACATCAGCACCAGCAACAGCGCCGTCATCGCATCGACGAAGCCCGGCCAGATCGACGCCTGAAAGCGGTTGCCGCGCCGGGTCAGGGCCATCGGCTCAGCTCCACTTCTGGTCCCCGGGGGCAAGCCGTGCAAGCACCCGGCCCAGCGCCGCCAGATCGCCGCGCAGGTCGGTCACCGTCTCCTGCCGGCCCGAGGAAATTTCTTCCAGGATGCGCAACAGTTGCACGTCGATCGAGCGCAGGCGCATCCGCGCTTCGGCATCCGCCATCGCGCCTTCCTCGCCCATCCGCGCTTCGATCGCGCTGGCCGCCCGCTCCTGCCCCTGGGCGACGCGGGCAAGCGCCGCGGTCACGTCCTGACTGTAGCCCAACTGGGCCTCAAGCGCGACGCCAAGCGTCTCGACCGCGTCTGCCAGCGCGCCGACCCGCGTTTCCAGCGACTTGCGCCCCTCGTCCGCGCGGGAAAACAGCGCGTGCATCCCCTCCATCTGCTCGGCAAGCTGGTCCAGCGTCGCCGCCAGCAGGCCGCTTTCCGTGCCGGTCTCGCCCTCGCCCTCGCCTGCGGTAAAGCCAAGCCGGGTGATGCCCGACAGCCATTCCTCAAGCTCGCGGTAGAACCGGTTCTGGCCGTGGCCTGCGAAAAGTTCCAGCAGCCCCACGACAAGCGACCCCGCCAGCCCCAGCAGCGATGACGCAAAGGCCGTGCCCATACCGCCCAGTTGCGCCTCGAGCCCGGTCATCAGGCGGCCAAAGACCTCGACCCCGCCCTCCCCCTCCTGCGGGGCGAGCGAGCGGATCGTCTCGACCACCGCGGGCACGACCGTCGCAAGCCCGTAGAAGGTGCCCAGAAGGCCAAGAAAGATCAGCAGGTTGACGATATAGCGGGTGATGTCCCGCGCTTCCTCGATCCGGGTTGCCACCGAGTCGAGGATCGACCGCGCCGAGGCGGTGCCGATCTGCATCCGCTTGCCCCGCCGCTTGCGCAACAGCGCGGCCAGCGGCGCCAGCAGGCTGGGCGCGCGGGTCAATTCATGCCCCGGCCGGCCGGCCGCGAAATCCTCGATCCACTGCACCGACGAGATCAGCTGGATCACCTGAAGGAAGCACGCCAGCACACCGACGACAAAGACGAAAAAGATCGCGCCGTTGAGATAGGGGTTGGCCAGGAAAACCGGGGCGACCTGCGGATAGGCCAGATAGGCCCCCGCCGAAAACAGCCCGACCGACACCAGCATCAGCAGGATCTGGCGCAGGGGCCGTGAGAATTGCGGCTCGGTTTCGCGCTCGGTCATGGCCATGGAAGGAGCCCCGCCCCGGTTGACGTCGCCCCCAAGTCTAGGGCATGGACCCCGGCCGAACAACAACCATTAGGTCTTGAGCGCCCGAACCCGCGCGGCAAGCCAGGCCAGATCGGCATCCTCGATACCCAGTTCCGCCAGGTGGTCGGCGGTGTTGAACAGGTATTCGTCATTCGGCCCCATGCCGCCCTGCGCCCGCGCGATGATCTGCGCCTGTTCCTCGAGCGGCAGGCCGCCGCAATACTGAACATGGTCGGGGTCGATCACGTAGGCCACGGCGCTCAGCCCGCCGCTGCCGTCCTCGAAGACGACGTCGAGTTCGGTCTCGAAATAGGCCGACGAGATCAGCTCGCGCTCGCGCAGGTAGGCGAGCGTCGCCTCTTCGGTGCCGGTCTCGGCGCGCAGCACCACGCCGTGACAGCTCGCCCCCGGCGCGGCGTCCAGCGCCAGCACCAGACCCGGATCGGTCTCGGTCCCGCGGTGGTGGATCGAGCGCATGCAGAAGCTGCGGTGCCAGCCATCCAGCCGCGCCAGCCGCCGTTCGGCCACCGCAAAGCCCGGCTTCCACAGAAGCGAGCCGTAGCCGAACACCCATAGCCCGTCGCGCATCGTTCTGGTCCTGATTGCACGCCCCCTGTAAACCGTATTCGAGGGGCGGACGAAAGGGGGCGCGCATGCGGCTCTTGCTGACACTCGTGGTGCTGGGCGCGGCGCTCTGGTCGGGCTACTGGGCGGTCGCGGCGCGCGGGCTGGAAACCGGGCTTGCCGCCTGGGTCGAGGCGCGCCGGGCCGAGGGCTGGGCCGCGGACTATGCGGCGCTGGAGGTTGCGGGCTTTCCCACGCGGTTCGACATCGCTTTCGACGGGCTGATGCTGGCCGACCCGGACACCGGGCTTGCCTGGTCGGCACCCGGCTTTCGCATCGAGGCCGCGGCGCACCGGCCCAACCGCATCACCGCGATCTGGCCCAAGGCCCAGCAGATCGCAACCCCCGCCGAGAAGATCGCCATCGGTGCCGCACGGATGGAGGGGCAGTTGGCCTTTCGGCCCGGCCCCGCGCTGGAGGTGGCACACGCGTCCTATGTGCTGGACCAGGTCTCGCTGGCCTCGACGCTGGGCTGGCAGGCGAGCATGGCGCAGGCCGAACTCGGCTCGGCGGCGGTCGAGGGGCGGAAGAACGCCCACCGCATCGCGTTTTCCGCCGAAGAGATGCGCCCGCCCGCGCGGCTGGTGGCGTTGCTGGACCGGGCCGGCGTTCTGCCCGCGCTGTTCGAGCATGTCCGGATCGAGGCGGTACTGGACTTCGATGCGCCCTGGGACCGCCACGCCATCGAGGACCGGCGGCCGCAGATCACGCGGATCGAGCTTGGCGGGCTTGACGCGAAATGGGGCGATCTGGAATTGCGGGCCGCGGGCGATCTCGATGTCGATGCCGAGGGGCTGCCCGCGGGGCTGCTGACCGTCCGGGCGACGAACTGGCGCGAGATGGTGGCGATCGCGCGGGGGTCGGGGCGACTGCCGCCGGGGCTTGCCGACCGGGTCGAGGATGCGCTGGGCCTGCTCGCCGGGCTGGGCGGACGGCCCGAGACGCTGGACATTCCGCTGCGCTTTGCCGCCGGGCAGACCTGGCTGGGCCCCGTGCCGGTAGGCCCGGCGCCGGATTTCACGATCCGCTAGCTAGCGGCAATACGCGCCGCTGCGGTAGCGCGCCGTGTCCAGGTGGAAATGGTCCTGGTGATAGGGGTCCGACTCCGGCCCCAGCACCGTGCCGAAGGGACCGCAGGCGGCCTTGTGCATCTGCCGCAGAACCTTGCCGTGCCTGGGATCGCGCCAGCCGGTCAGCACGGTCAGCGCCGCCCCGTTCTTCAGGTTCACCGCGGCGACGTCCACCGCGCGGCCGCGCCCATGCTCTGAAATCTTCGCGCCGGACTTGTTGTTTCGGGTCCGGCAGACATAGTCCGCAACCACATTGACCGAGGCGACCCCGCCGCCCAAGCCGCCGACCGCCGGCCTGACCCCGGTCGCGACCCAGCTTTTGAGCGCCTGCGCCGTGGGGCAGTCCATCACCGCGGGACGGGTCAGCGGGATGCCGTCCACCGCAATCACCCTCACGGGACGGTCCACCCCGCAGCCCTTGACCCGGCCGGGGATCGGCGCCATCGCCTCGCCCCTTATGCCGGGATCGCCGCAGACCGCGCCGCGCCTGGCCGTCAGCACGGCCGAAGGCTGGCTGCGCAGGCCCGAGGCCGAAAGCGCGGCGGTGCGGTAGGGCAGGACGGGGCGCGGCATCGGACGAAGCGAGCGGCCCAGCGCCATGGCGGACACCGCAAGGGCCTCGGCCGCCGGGGGCGGCGATTTTAGGAATGTCGCGGGCATCTCGGCAGGCCGGTCAGCCGCGGCGGCCCGGCTCACGATCTCTGCCGCATCGGAGGGGCGCGGTTCCGGCCGGGGCGAGCTTTCAAGCGCGGCCTGCACCGGCCCTGCGGCAAGCGCCAGCACCAGCGCGCATGTCAGACGCCGCACGCTCATTGCACCTTCTTCGCGCGGCCGAAATCCGGCGCGTCGGTGTCCTGGCCGGCCTCGATGATCCCGCGGCGGATCGCGCGGGTATGGGTGAAATAGTCGAACAGCATCTCGCCCTGCCCTGTCCGGATCGCCCGTTGCAGGGCGAAAAGCTCCTCGGTAAAGCGACCGAGGATGTCCAGCGTCGCGTCCCTGTTGGTCAGGAACACGTCGCGCCACATGGTCGGGTCCGAGGCCGCGATCCGGGTAAAGTCGCGGAACCCGGCGGCGGAATACTTGATCACCTCGCTGTCGGTGACCCGCCGCAGATCGTCGGCCACGCCCACCATCGTATAGGCGATCAGGTGCGGCACATGGCTTGTCACCGCCAGAACCAGATCGTGATGGTCGGCATCCATCTCCTCCACATTGGCGCCCATAGCTTCCCACAATGCGCGCAGCCGGTCCACCGCCTTGGGATCCGCGCCTTCCACGGGCACCAGCAGGCACCAGCGATTGTCGAAGAGTTCGGCAAATCCCGACCGGGGTCCGGAATGTTCGGTGCCCGCCAGCGGGTGCGCCGGGACGAAATGCACGCCCTCGGGGATATGGGGCGTGACGGCATCGACCACCGCGCGCTTGACCGACCCCACATCGGTCACCGTGGCGCCGGGTTTCAGATTGGGCGCGATCTCGGCTGCCACCGCGTCCATCGCGCCCACGGGCACGGCCAGCACCACGAGATCAGCGCCCTGCACCGCCTCGGCCGCGGTTTCGGTCACCCGGTCGACCAGGCCGATCTCGGCCGCGACGGCGCGGGTTTCGGCCGAGCGCGCGGTGCCCACGATCTCGCCCGCAATCCCCGCGCGCCGCATCGCCAGCGACATCGAGCCCGCGATCAGGCCCAGCCCGATCAGGGCCACGCGGTCGTAAAGGACGCTCATCTGGCCCCCTCGCGGAACCGCGCGATGGCATGGGCCACACGGCGACAGGCGGATTCGTCGCCCACGGTGATGCGCAGCGCGTTGGGCAGCTTGTAGCCCGCGACCTGGCGCACGATCAAACCCTGGGATTTCAGGAAACCGTCGCAAGCCTGCGCCTCGGCCGCATCGGCAAAGCGTGCAAGCACGAAATTCGCGAAGGAGACATCGGTCGGCACGCCCGCGGCGTTCAGCGCCTCGACCAGCCAGGTGCGAAGGCGCCCGTTCTCGGTCTGGCAGTGGCGGGTGTAGTCGACGTCGCGCAGCGCCGCCTCGGCGGTTTCAAGCTGGGTGGTGGACAGGTTGAACGGCCCCCGGATGCGGTCCAGAACGCCGATCACCTCGGCCGGACCATATCCCCAGCCGATCCTGAGACCGCCCAGCCCGTAAATCTTGGAGAAGGTGCGCGTCATCACCACGTTCTGCCGCGTCTCGACCAGACCGGCGCCCCCGTCGAACCCGTTGACGAACTCTGCATAGGCCCCATCAAGCACCAGGATTGCCTGCGGCGGCAGCCCCTCGGCCAGCCGCGCGGCCTGATCGGCCGGGATCATCGTGCCGGTGGGGTTCGCGGGGTTGGCGATGAAGACAAGCCGCGTCCGTTCGGTGCAGGCGGCAAGGATCGCATCGACATCGACCACGCGCTCGCGCTCGGGCACCTCGACGGGGGTCGCACCGGCCGCAAGCGCCGAAATGCGGTACATGGCAAAGCCATGCTCGGTATGGATCACCTCCGATCCGGGACCCGCATAGGCCTGGCAGAGGAAGGTGATGATCTCGTCCGACCCCACGCCGCAGATCACCCGCGCCGGATCCAGGCCGTGCACCTCGCCGATCGCGGCGCGCAACTCGGCGTGGTCGGTCGAGGGATAGCGGTGCAGGCTGTGCACTGTCCGCGTGAAGGCCAGCCTGGCCTTTTCCGACGGTCCGAACGGGTTCTCGTTCGACGAGAGCTTGATCACGTCGGACATGCCCGCGATCCTCGACTGCCCGCCGACATAGGGGGCGATCTCGAGGATGCCGGGCTGGGGCGTGATCTGGTTCATTGGCGTCTCTCCTTGCCGGGCATCCCTAGCCGACAGGCCGGGACGAGGCCAGCGGGAAAAAGGGCCGTGACACTAGCCCTTTTTTGCCCGCGCCGACAGCCAGTCCATCGCTGCCATCAAGACGCCCGACAGCACGAAAACCATGTGGATCACCACCAGCCAGAACAGTTCTTCCCGGCCGAAGACCGCGTCGGCCGCCTGCTGGCCGATCTCCATGAACCGTTTCAGCAGGTGGATCGCCGAGATCGCCACGATCGAGGCGATCAGCTTCATCTTGAGCCCCGAGAAATCCACCGCACCCATCCAGTCGGGGCGGTCGACATGCTCGCCGATATCGAGTTTCGAGACGAAGTTCTCGTAGCCCGAGAACAGCACGATCAGCAGAAGGTTGGCCGCCAGCGTCAGGTCGATCAGCGTCAGGATTGCTAGGATCGCCTTTTCGCTGCTCATGGTCAGCACCTGCGGCGCGTAATAGGCCAGTTCGCGCAGGAACACGACCGCGAGCATGCCCAGCGAGACCACAAGGCCAAGATACATCGGCGCCATCAGCCAGCGCGAGGCAAAGATCCCGCGTTCGAAGCTGCTTTCCAGAGGCGGTTTTCCGGCCATTTCGCCTTTCCCGTTTCAGCGCGCTCCGTTCGTGATCTACTGCGCGCGCGACAGGCTGGCAAGCGGCCCGAGGGCCGAACGGAAACGGCCCGCCCCGGGGATGCCGGAGCGGGCCGCAACGATCGGTCGGTGGCGCGGAACCCTAGTTCTGCGCGTAGAATTCGATGACGAGGTTCGGTTCCATCATGACCGGGTACGGCACGTCGCCCAAGCCGGGCGTGCGCACGAATTTCGCGGTCATCTTGGAATGGTCGACCTCGATGTAGTCGGGCACGTCGCGCTCGGCCAGCTGGACGGCCTCGAGCAGCGCGGCCATCTGGCGGGATTTCTGCCGCACCTCGACCACGTCGCCTTCCTTGACGCGGTAGGACGGGATGTTCACCCGCTCGCCGTTCACGGTCACATGGCCGTGGTTCACGAACTGCCGCGCGGCAAAGATCGTGGGCACGAACTTGGCGCGGTAGACCACCGCGTCGAGCCGGCGCTCCAGCAGGCCGATCAGCAGCTCACCGGTGTCGCCGCGCTGACGCTCGGCCTCGGCATAGATGCGGCGGAACTGCTTTTCGGTCAGGTCGCCGTAATAGCCCTTGAGCTTCTGCTTGGCGCGCAGCTGCATGCCGAAGTCGGACAGCTTGCCCTTGCGGCGCTGGCCGTGCTGGCCGGGGCCGTATTCGCGGCGGTTGACGGGGGATTTCGGACGGCCCCAGATGTTCTCGCCCATCCGGCGGTCGATCTTGTACTTGGCAGACGTGCGTTTGGTCACGGCTGATCTCCTTCAATCGGGCGCCGCGCAAGCGCGGCAATGAAGGGCGTTGTCCTTTGCCCCCGGTCTTATCCGGGGCCGACAGGCATCCCCTTGCGGGGGCCACCAACACCAATGAAAGACCCGGCCGCAGGGGCCGGGATGGCGCGCTTATACAGACGGTACGCGGGCTGTCAATGGCGCGCGGGCCATGATGACGGGCAATCCGACCGGCCTGCCCCGCAAGGCGACATGCGGGGCAGGTCCGGTCAGCGGGCGCTGGCCGGAAGCTCGTGCGCGGAGAGATAGTCCAGGATCGGTTGATAGTCGGGCGACTCCGTGATCTCGGTCGCGGCGGTTCCGACGCCCCAGGTCAGGCTGGTGCGGTCCTCGTCGATCGGGCGGTCGAGCACGATCTCCCCCACGGTGTAGGGCGTGCCGTCCCGGTGGGCAAACGCGGTCTCTTCGCCGCGGAAATAGCGGAAGGTCACGGGCGTTTCCGGGAAGGCGTCCTTGCCGAAATCGTAGCGCTGGGTGGCCACCACCATGCGATAGCCGCGCGCCGCAGCCAGTGCAGCGGAGTGCGGCGGGTAGAGCAGCGCACCGGCCAGGTTTCCCTCCGCGTCCAGATGATCGCCCCGTGCGATCAACTCTTTCAACAGCGCGGCGCGGTGGCGCTGCGCGCCGAC
Source organism: Rhodovulum euryhalinum (assembly GCF_004342445.1). Classification (GTDB taxonomy): domain Bacteria; phylum Pseudomonadota; class Alphaproteobacteria; order Rhodobacterales; family Rhodobacteraceae; genus Rhodovulum; species Rhodovulum euryhalinum. Next base: position 40,206 of record NZ_SLWW01000007.1, on the reverse strand, counting down.
ATAGCCCTCAGCCGTGCCGGTCACGAGCGCGGGCCAATCGGCGGAATAGCCGTTCCCCGCGCGGATCGTCCGGACAAGGAACGCCTCGACGCTGGCCGGCATGTCGCCATAGAGGCTGACACCCACCACATGTTCCAGGAAGTGGGCGAATTCGCCCTTTCCCATCGCCCGGTTGATCGGGTCGGGAAAGGCGGACTGGCCGATGCCGCCCTCTGCCTCCGGCGCGCGATAGCCCATCGCGGTGTTCTCGCCCCAGCCCGTATCGCCGGGCAGGCGGCGGGGCAGTGCCCAGGTGCTGTCGATGGTCACGCCGACCCCGGACTGAAAGGTGGCGTGCCCCCCGGTTTCGCGCTGCGGTTCATGCCCGGAATGGCAGCCAACGCATTGCACCAGTTCCGAAGGCGTCTGGGCACGCAGGGTGCCGTCCGCATCCTCGATCCAGCCGGCGAGGATCCAGCCCGCACCATTGTCGATCCAGCCTTCGGTGCGACTGGCATAGGCAGGCGCGCTTTCCTCCTTGATCTCGGGACCGGCATATTCGGGATCGAACCGCCGGATCTTGTACATGTACCTGATTTCCTTGACCCGGTCGGCGCGGGCCCCGGGGAAGCGGCCGGAGGCGCCTTCGGTTCCGTCGGCCTCGGTATCCACATAGTGCAGGGGATGGGCGAACTCGGTGCCGATGGGATAAAGGCCGGGCTGGACCGGATCACCGCCGGCCGCCCCCAGGTAGGTGGCCGGTGCATCCTCGGGCAGGTGGTCGGACACGGCAGCGGCCACGAGGTCGAGATTGGCGGCATAGGTGGGCAGGTCGAACCGCCCCTCGGCATCCTGCATGAAGCGTTCGGGCAGGCGGATATAGATCCCCGAGACTGACCCGGTCAGCGGCGTGAAGATGCCGTGGGGGACGAAATTGACCGACCGCCAGCCGGTGATCCCGCCGCGCCCGTCGTTAAAAAATGTGCCCTCTTCACGGTCGCTGCGCACGAAGCCGTCCTCGTCGGCGGGCAGATCGGCCGGTGAAAGCGCCGGGAACAGGCGGAACGGGTTGTCCCGCACGCCGGTATCCCAGACGCGCGCATCGCCGGGGCGGCGCGCGGCGGCGGCGGACCAGTTGTCCTGGCGGATCCAGGTCTCCATGTCCCAGGCGGCGGGGTCATGGCCCGCCTCGGCCACGGCGGCGCGCAGCTTCTCTGGGAACAGCGTGTTTTCCCACGGGTTGATCGACCCGTTGGGCCGGAACGGATGGTTCAGCGCGGCGAAGGCGTATTCCGCCGTCAGATCGCCGATGAAAGGCGACGCCCCGCCCTGCGGCGCGTTGTTGCCGAAACGGCGATTGGCCAGCCCGTCGGTATGGCAGACCTGACAGGGGTTCTGGGTGCCGCCCGCGGTCTCGATGTAGCACTGGGCGGGAATGTGGGCATAGGGGTTCGGGAACTGCGCGCGCGAGATGTAGTCGCCGATCAGCGGCGCGGCATAATCCCCCGCCGGGGCGGCGCCGGTCAGCGCGACAAGGCCGGTTCCGGCCAGAAGAACAGATCGAAGCGGATTGCGGTGCATGGGATCACCCCTTGTGCCTGTCGGAAACGCCAGGGAAACGGAGCGGGGCCGGGCCCTGTGACGGGCCCGGCCCCGGGATCAGCAGACCGGATCAGAGGCCGGGCAGACCTGCCAGATAGCCGACATGGGCCTCAAGCTTGTAGTTCGGCGTGCCCTTGTCATTGGTGCCGTAAAGCTCGATCGCCTTGGCTTCCAGCCGGGCCACCACATCCTCGGGCATCGAGGAAATCCACTCGCCCTGGTGCTGGTTGTTGGCCATCACGTAGGCATGGCCCCCGATGTTGTCGACGACCTGCAGGCCGGTGGCCTCGGCACCCGAGGCCTGGGACAGGATGCGGCTCAGCTTGCCGGTATCGACGTTGTAGGCCCAGACGAAGTTGTTGACATGCGTCCCCGAGTCCTCGCCGATGAAAAGGGTGCGCATCGCGGGCGAGAAGTGCAGGTTGTCGGGGTTCGCGACCTTGTCGGGATGGGCGATGTTGCCCAGCGCGTCGGCCTCGATGTCCTGACCAAGAAGCGCGGCAGGCACCCGCATCGCGGTGCCGACCCAGTCCGAATTGATCGCCTCGCCGTTGGTGTCGACGCGACCGCCGTCCATCGCGACCTCGTAGGTGGCGCCGGCCTTGATCTTCTCGACCTGCATGTGGTCCTGCGCGGCGCCCTCTTCGGCCTGCATGCCCTTTTCGTTGTAGGACATCGCGACGTAGAGGTTCTTTTTCTTCGGATCGGCGGCGACGCCTTCCATCTTGTTGAACTCGGTCGTGGCGCCCACCCAGGCCGCGTAGCGGCGCGATTCCAGGAACGCCGCGGCCTGTTCCATGCCGTCTTTCAGGCGCAGGATCTCGTCGCCCGAATGACCGGCGCGGATCATCTTGTAGCCCTGCGCTTCCCAATCCGGCGTCGCCTCGGCGGTCGTGGACTCGAAGATGTCGTCGAAGGTCACGCCGCCGTCGATGATCGCCTTGACCTCGGCATCGGTCGCATGGCCCAGCTTGACCCAGTCCAGCGTGGCGGACCCGCCGCCCTGGCCCGAGACCTGGTTCCAGCGCGCGGCATAGAGCGTGCCGGCGGACAGATCTTCGGCCGCATCGGCGACATACATGAACAGCGCGACATGGTCGCCGTCATCGCCGAAATAGGCGGTGCGGCTGTCGGGCATCACGCGGGCCAGTTCCCATGTGGCACGGCCCATCGAGTAGTGCTTGACCACCTCGGTCGAGCCGTCGGCCTTGACCGTCACCTCGGGGATAAAGCCGTAGTGATAGGGGTTGGCCGCGGCGCCGCCCAGATACATCTCGCTCAGCGCGCGCAGGCCCTCGGTGGTCGTCTTGAGGTTCTTCTCGCCCGAGACGGCCTGGAAGTAGAGGTCGTAATCCTCTTCCGAGCCGAGATGGGTGTTCCACGGCGTCGGGCCGCCGGCACAGGGGATCCACAGGCCGTTCACGCCCGAAAAGTCGATCGGCTTGACCGACTTGGCCACCAACGCACCATCGGCGCCCTGGTCCAGCGTAGCGACGCTCATCGACATGGGCATGCGCGAATACCAGCCCTCGACGCGGCGCGCCTCGGCACCGTTGGCAAGGATCCAATCGTATTCGTAATGCGTCACGAGGAACGGCTTGCCGTCGATTTCCAGCAGGCTGTTGGCATCCGGCGTCTCGGCGATGACGGGATCGCCGTTCGGGTCGACCAGCGGCTCGCCCTTGGCGTTGTAAAGCTGCGCAGCGGCCTGACCGCCGATCGTGTCGATGTTCTTGAAGATCGAGACATAGGACAGCGGAAATTCCCGGGTCGTGCCGTCACTGTAGCGCACGATGGCCGAGGATTTCGAATGAGTCGTTACCATCTCGGCGGCATCGGTGGGCGCGGGCGTGTCGGTGAACTCGACAGCGACGATGTCGGCAGCCAGCGCGGCGCCGGCAGACAGCGCCAGCGCCGCGGTTCCGCAAAGTAGGGAGAACTTGGTCATGTCGGGGGTTTCCTGTGTGGCTGAGGGTCTGGCTCACGGAACTTTTCCAATTCCAGCGCTCCGGGTATTGGAGTTGTCTGACATCCGTGTGACACCCGGCACAGGCGCCCCGGTCGGCCGCGACCGCCGGGATATCCCGTCGGATTCCGGCACCCCGCAATTCGAAAGGCGAAACCGGACCGGTCTGCGAAAGCCACCAGCGTCAGCGGTCAGGACACGCCGCGTCCGCAGGCAGGGCGCATGACTGCTTCCGACAAGCGCACCGGATTCCGCGAGCAAGCCCTGCCGCGCAGGAGCCATGCGCGCGGACCGGTCGGTTCGAATTGACACCGGACGGGTTCGGCGCGCGCTGGACCGATCCTTCGCAAAGTGATGCCCGGGCACGCTGGACGCTCAAACCGCAAGCGGCCAGACAGGATGGTTTCCGGACATCGGCGGCACCAAGTGTCCGTGGTCCCGGAAAACCCCGCTGCACTCTTGCGGCTGGATAGATTTCTCGCCCATAGAGACAACACTACCGCTTGTCCCCCATACCCTGGACCTTCTTCCATGATCGATGCACGCTTCAGCGACACCATCACGCGTCACCTGATCTACGCGCTGGGCACGGACCCGGACCACGCCACGCTGCGCGACTGGCGGATCGCGCTGTCCCTGGCGGTGCGCGACCGCCTCGTGGACCGCTGGCTGGCCGCCTCGCATGCCGCGCGAAAGGCCGGGGCGAAGCGGGTCTACTACCTGTCGATGGAATTCCTGATCGGCAGGCTGCTGGAGGACGCGATCGTCAACCTCCGGCTGGAGGATGAGGTGAGGGCGGCGCTGAGCGCCCTTGGTCTGTCGCCCGAGGCCGTCATCCAGGACGAGCCCGACGCCGCGCTGGGCAATGGCGGGCTGGGGCGCCTGGCCGCCTGTTTCATGGAATCGCTGGCCAGCCTTGGCGTTCCCGCCATCGGCTATGGCATCCGCTACGAGCACGGGCTGTTCCGCCAGAGCTTTGTCGAGGGGCGCCAGGTCGAGGAGCCCGAGGACTGGCTGACCCAGTACCACACTTGGGAATTCAAGCGCCGCAACGTGCGATTGCGGCTCTGCTTCGGCGGCGAGGTGGTCGAGGAAGCGGGCAAGGCCGTCTGGCGCGGCGCCGAGGCGGTGATGGCGCAGGCCCATGACACGCCGATGATCGGCTGGCAGGGGCGCTGGGCGAACACGCTGCGGCTGTGGTCTGCGGAGCCCCTGCATGGCTTTGACCTCGACCGGTTCAACCGGGGGGACTATGCCGCCGCCGCCGAGGCCGAGGCGCTGGCGCGCACGATCAGCCGCGTGCTTTATCCCGACGACACGACCGAGCGGGGCAAGGAGTTGCGGCTGAAGCAGGAATACTTCTTCACCGCCGCCAGCCTGCAGGACATCCTGCACCGCTTCGAGGACGAAGGCGGTGCGCTGGCCGACCTGCCGAAAAAGGCCGCGATCCAGTTGAACGACACGCACCCGGCCATCGCCGGGCCGGAACTGGTGCGCCTGCTGCATGACGAACGCGGCATGCCCCTGGACCAGGCCATCGAAACCGCGCGGGGCTGTCTGTCCTATACCAACCACACACTGATGCCCGAGGCACTGGAATGTTGGTCCGAGGACCTGATGACCCGCCTGCTGCCCCGCCACATGCAGCTGATCGAACGGATCGACGCGGCCCATGCCGCCGAGAACCCCGGACGCAAGGTGGCCCTGACCGCACATGGCGAGGTCCGGATGGGGGAACTGGCCTTCGTCATGGCGCACAAGGTGAACGGAGTCTCGGCGCTGCATACCGATCTGATGAAACAGACCGTTTTCGCGGAACTGCACCGGATGCATCCCGACCGGATCGTGAACCAGACCAATGGGGTCACCCCGCGCCGCTGGCTGTTCTCGGCCAACCCGCGGCTCAGCCGGCTGATCACCGGGGCCATCGGCGAGGGCTGGGTCTGCGACCTTGATCAGCTCGAGACACTTGAGCCGAGCCTGCGCGATCCGGCCTTTCTGGACGCCTATGCCACGGCCAAGCGGGCGAACAAGGCAGACCTGGCGGCCTGGCTGGCAGAGGCGCATGGCATCACGGTCGACCCCGAGGCGCTGTTCGACGTCCAGATCAAGCGCATCCACGAATACAAGCGCCAGCACCTGAACATCCTGGAAACGATCGCGCTGTGGCGCGAGATCAAGGCGAACCCGAACGGCCCCTGGGTGCCGCGCGTCAAGATCTTTGCGGGCAAGGCCGCCCCCGGCTATGCCTTCGCCAAGGAGATCATCCACCTGATCAACGATGTCGCCACGGTGGTGAACGCCGACCCCGAGACGAACCGGTTCCTCAAGGTGATGTTCCTGCCGAACTACAATGTCAGTCTGGCCGAGCGGCTGATCCCTGCGGCCGACCTGTCGGAACAGATCTCGACCGCGGGCAAGGAGGCGTCCGGCACCGGCAACATGAAATTCGCGCTGAACGGTGCGCCGACCATCGGCACGCTGGACGGCGCCAACGTGGAAATCCGCGACCGGGTGGGGGAAGAGAACTTCTTCCTGTTCGGGATGACCGCCGAAGAGACCGAGATCCGCCGCGCGGCGCCCGATCACGCCCGCCAGGCGATTGCCGCCGACACGCGGCTTGGCGGCGCGCTCAAGGCGGTGTCGCAGGGCGTCTTTTCGCCGCGCGACCGGCACCGCTATCGCGGCTTCGTCGGCAACCTGACGGGGCATGACTATTTCCTCGTCTGCTCGGATTTCACCGCCTACTGGGACGCCCAGCGCCGCGTCGACGCGGCCTTTGCCGATCCCGGGGTATGGTGGCCCATGGCCGCGCGGAACACCGCGCGCACCGGCTGGTTCTCGTCGGACCGGACGATCCGGGGCTACATGGCGGATATCTGGGGCGCGGTTCCGATTGACCCTGCGTGACGGCAGGCCTTGCAACTTGCCGCGCGCAGCATAGGCTGCCCGCATGAGCCGCGCCGCGCAGAACGATATCCCGTCCTTCCCCTCGCCCGAGGATGCGCGGCGGTTACAGGCCGGCACCCATAACGATCCGTTCGCGGTGCTGGGGCGGCACGGCGGTTGCGTGGCGGCGTTCCATCCCGGCATCGCCACGCTGGAGGCCGTTTCCGACGCGGCAAGCACTCCCCTGACACGCCATCCCGACGCGCCGGATCTTTTCGCCGGGCCGGTCCCGGGAGAGGGCCCCTACCGGCTGCGGGCGACCGATGGCGCGGGCCAGATCTGGGAGTTCGACGACCCCTACCGCTTTGGTCCGGTGATCGGCGAGATCGACGAATACCTGCTGGGCGAAGGCACCCACCGCCGGCTTTGGCAGGTTCTGGGCGCCCATCCGTGCAGGCACGAGGGCGTGGAAGGCACCCATTTCGCCGTCTGGGCGCCGAACGCAGGGCGCGTGTCCGTCGTCGGGCCTTTCAACGGCTGGGACGGGCGGCGCCACCCGATGCGGCGCCGGGGCGCGACGGGCATTTGGGAGATCTTCCTGCCCGGGCTGGGCGAGGGCACGGTCTACAAGTACGAAATCCTCGGGGCGGATGGTGTCGTCCTGCCGCTCAAGGCCGACCCGGTCGGCTTTGGCGCGGAACACCCGCCCGCCACCGCCAGCGTGGTGCGCGACATCGCGGGCTATGGCTGGCATGACGCCGACTGGATGGCGGACCGCGCCGCGCGGAACGCCCGCAGCGCGCCGATCTCGGTCTACGAGGTGCATCTGGGATCCTGGCGGCGCAAGCCGGACGAGGGCAACCGCCCGCTGTCCTATCGCGAGGCGGCCGAAGATCTGGTCGACTATGCCGCCGACATGGGATTCACCCATATCGAGTTCCTGCCGCTGTCGGAACATCCGTTCGACGGATCCTGGGGGTATCAGCCGGTCGGGCTGTTCGCGCCCACCATCCGCCATGGCCCGCCGCACGAGTTCCGCGACCTGATCGACGCTGCGCATCGCAAGGGGCTGGGCGTGATCCTGGACTGGGTGCCCGCGCATTTCCCGTCCGATGCGCACGGGCTGGCGCGCTTTGACGGCACCGCGCTCTACGAACACGCCGATCCCCGCGAGGGGTTCCACCACGACTGGAACACGCTGATCTACAATTTCGGCCGCACCGAGGTTGCCAATTTCCTGTTCTCCAACGCGCTTTTCTGGCTGGAGGAATACCATGTCGACGGTCTGCGCGTGGATGCCGTGGCCTCGATGCTCTACCGCGACTATTCCCGGCCCGAGGGCCAGTGGATCCCGAACGCCCATGGCGGGCGCGAGAATCTAGAAGCCATCGCCATGTTGCAGCGGATGAACACGCTTGCCTATGGCGAGGTGCCGGGCATCCTGACCGTGGCCGAGGAAAGCACGTCGTTTCCCGGCGTCTCGCAACCGGTGGACGCGGGGGGGCTTGGCTTCGGCTACAAGTGGAACATGGGCTGGATGAACGACACGCTCGACTATTTCGGGCGGGCGCCGGTGCACCGGAAGCATCACCATCACCAGCTGACCTTCGGCCTGCTCTACGCGTTCTCGGAAAATTTCGTCCTGCCGATCAGCCATGACGAGGTGGTGCATGGCAAGGGGTCGATACTTGCGAAGATGCCCGGAACGGACTGGGAGAAATTCGCCAACCTGCGCGCCTATTTCGGCTTCATGTGGGGGCATCCGGGCAAGAAGCTGCTGTTCATGGGACAGGAATTCGCCCAGCGCGCGGAATGGGACCATGCCGGGCAGCTTGACTGGGGCGTCCTCGGTGCCGAGTGGCATGCCGGCGTGCAACGCCTGGTGCGCGATCTGAATGCGATTTACCGCGCCACGCCCGCGCTGCACGTCAAGGATTGCGAACCGGACGGCTTTCGCTGGATAGAGGCGAACGCGGCCGACATCTCGGTCTATGCGTGGCTGCGCACGGGCGAACCCGGCGACCCGCCGGTGGCTGTCATCTGTAACCTGACCCCGGTCGAGCGGACAGGAATTCGGCTGGGCCTGCCCCATGCGGGGCGCTGGCGCGAGGTCCTGAACACCGACGCCGCCGCCTATGGCGGAGGCAATCGCGGCAATTTCGGCGGCGTTTCGGCCACCGAACAGCCGCATCACGGGCTGCCCGCCTCGGCGGAAGTGACGCTGCCGCCCCTGAGCGTGCTTTACCTGATGCCGGACGGGGTGTGATTTCACAGGGGGGATCGGAAAATGGAAATGCGTTACAGTCGATTGTCGAGCCGCACCATGGCCTTCGTGCTGGCCGGGGGGCGTGGCAGCCGCCTGATGGAACTGACCGACACCCGCGCGAAACCGGCCGTCTATTTCGGCGGCAAGACGCGGATCATCGACTTTGCGCTATCCAACGGGCTGAACTCGGGGATCCGCAAGATGGCGGTGGCCACGCAATACAAGGCCCATTCCCTGATCCGCCACTGCCAGCGCGGCTGGAGCTTCTTCCGCGCCGAGCGCAACGAATACCTGGACATCCTGCCGGCAAGCCAGCGGGTGGACGAGACCACCTGGTATCTGGGAACCGCCGACGCGGTGACCCAGAACATCGACATCGTGGACAGCTATGACGTGGACTACGTCCTGATCCTCGCAGGCGACCACATCTACAAGATGGACTACGAGATCATGCTGCGCCAGCATGTGGCGAACAAGGCCGACGTGACCGTGGGCTGCCTGACCGTGCCGCGCGCCGAGGCCAGCGCCTTTGGCGTGATGCAGGTGGACGCGACCGACCGGATCACCGCCTTCGTCGAGAAACCGGCCGATCCGCCGACCTTGCCCGGTGATCCCGAGACCTGCCTCGCCTCGATGGGCATCTATGTCTTCGACTGGCACTTTCTGCGCGATCTGCTGATCCGCGACGCAGAGGATCCGAGTTCCAGCCACGATTTCGGCAAGGACCTGATCCCGCAGATCGTGAAGAATGGCAAGGCGATGGCGCACCGCTTCGCCGAGTCCTGCGTCCGGGACCACCCCGAATCCAACGCCTACTGGCGCGATGTCGGCACGGTGGACGCCTTCTGGAAGGCCAATATCGACCTGACCGATTTCACGCCCGAACTGAACCTCTGGGACCGCAACTGGCCGATCTGGACCTATTCCGAAAGCGTCCCGCCCGCCAAGTTCGTCCATGACGAGGAGGACAGGCGCGGCTCGGCGGTGTCGTCGATGGTATCGGGCGGATGCGTGATCTCGGGGACGGAGGTGCGCAACTCGCTGCTGTTCACGATGGTGCATACCAATTCCTATTCGGTGCTCGATCACGCGGTCGTGCTGCCCTACGTCGTGGTGGGCCGGCACGCGCGGCTGAAGAACGTGGTGATCGACCGCGGGGTGGTCATCCCGAACGGGCTGGTTGTGGGCGAGGACCCCGAAGAGGACGCCCGGTGGTTCCGCGTCACCGAGGGCGGCATCACGCTGATCACCCAGCCGATGCTGGATCGACGGGCGGCGGTGGCATGATCCGGGTTCTCTCCGTCGCGTCGGAATGTGTGCCGCTGGTCAAGACCGGGGGCCTGGCCGATGTCGTGGGCGCGCTGCCCGCAGCGCTGGCCGCCGAAGGGGTCGAGATGCGGGTGCTTTTGCCGGGCTATCCGTCCGTGCTGGCCCGGTTGCCCGCGGCCGAGATGGTGTGGCAGGCGGATGACCTGTTCGGCGGCCCGGCCCGGCTGGTGCAGGGTGCGGCTTCGGGGCTATCGCTGTTCGTGCTAGACGCGCCACATCTCTATGACCGCCCCGGCGGGCCCTATCTGGACGAGGCCGGACAGGACTGGCCCGACAATGACGCGCGCTTTGCCGCGCTGTCGTGGATGGCGGCCCGGATCGGTGCCGAAGGGGCGGGCGACTGGCGGCCCGACATCCTGCATTGCCACGACTGGCAGGCGGGGCTGACGCCGGTGTACCTCAAGGCCCGGGCGGTGGACCTGCCCAGCGTGATAACCGTTCACAACATGGCCTTTCGCGGGCTGATCCCCGCCGAACGTCTGGCGCCCCTCGCCCTGCCGGCCTGGGCCTTTCAGCCGGAGGGGATGGAGTTCTACGGCCAGATCTCGGCGCTGAAGGCAGGGCTTGTCTATGCCTGGAAGGTGACCACCGTCAGCCCGACCTATGCGCGCGAACTGGCGATGCCTGAGTTCGGCGCCGGACTTGACGGCGTGATCCGCGCCCGCGGGGCGGATGTCTCGGGCATCCTCAACGGCATCGACGAGGTGTTGTGGAACCCGGCCACGGACCCGCACATCGCCCCCTTCAAGGAACCACGCGGCAAGGCCAAGGCGCGCGCCGCGCTGATCGGGGAAATGGGCCTGTCCGACGGCGACGGCCCGCTTTGCGTCGTCGTCTCGCGGCTGAGTGAACAGAAGGGGCTCGACCTGCTTCTGGCGGCCCTGCCGGGGCTGATCGCGCGCGGCGGGCGGGTCGCCCTGCTGGGCGCGGGCGATTCCGGGCTGGAAGCGGCCTGGCACGCCGAGGCCGAGGCAAATGACGCCGTCGCGGTGCGCATCGGCTATGACGAGGCGTTGTCGCACAGGATGATCGCGGGGGGCGACGCGATCCTTGTGCCCTCGCGCTTCGAACCCTGCGGGCTGACGCAGCTTTACGGGTTGCGCTACGGCACCGTGCCGGTCGTCGCCCGGACCGGCGGGCTGGCCGATACGGTGATCGACGCCAATCCGGCAGCGCTGGCGGCGGGGGTGGCCACGGGGATCCAGTTCGCCCCGGCCACAGCAGAGGCGCTGGGGGCCGCGCTCGACCGGCTTTGCGACCTTTACGCCGACAGGACGGCGTTCCGGAAGCTCCAGCGCAACGGCATGCGTGCGCCGGTGGGCTGGGGGCCGTCGGCCGCCGCCTATGCCACGCTTTTCCGAGAGCTGACAACCAGGAAATGACGACGATCCCCACGACGATCACCGCCGGCCGCAACGAGCCTCTCGGCGCCCGTTTCGACGGCGAAGGCGTGAATTTTGCCCTGTTCTCCGAACATGCGAGCCGCGTCACCCTTTGCCTGTTCGACGAAACCGGCCGCAACGAGGTCGCCAATATCGACCTGCCCGAATGCACGCATCATGTCTGGCATGGCCATATCGCCGGGCTGAAACCCGGCCAGCATTACGGCTATCGGGTCCATGGCCCCTACCGTCCCGACCAGGGCCACAGGTTCAACCCCTACAAGCTGCTGGTCGACCCCTATGCGCGGCGTCTTTCGGGGCATCCGGTCTGGCATGACGCGCTGATGGGCTTCGAGATGGGATCGCCGCGCGCTGATCTCAGCTTCGACAAGCGCGACAGCGCGCCCTATGTGCCGCGCTCGATCGTCGTGGCCGACGGGTTCGACTGGGGCGCCGACAGGCCGCCCGGCACACCGCTGACCGATACCGTGATCTACGAAGCCCATGTCCGGGGGCTGACCATCCGCCACCCCCAGGTCCATGCGCCGGGCAGGTTCCGGGCGCTGGCCTCGGACCAGATGCTGGAACATTACGCGCGGCTCGGGATCACGGCGATCGAGTTGCTGCCGGTCCAGGCCTTCCTGAACGACCGCTTCCTCGTCGAGAAGGGCTTGCGGAACTACTGGGGCTACCAGACTCTGGGCTATTTCGCGCCGGAACCGCGCTACATGGAAAACGGCGACATCGCCGAGTTCCAGCGGATGGTCGCCCGGCTGCATGCGGCAGGGATCGAGGTGATCCTCGATGTGGTCTACAACCACACCGGCGAGGGCAACGAGATGGGCCCCACGCTGAGCTTTCGCGGCATCGACAATGCCAGCTACTATCGGCTGGCGGACGACCGGCGCCACTACATCGACGATACGGGCTGCGGCAACACGCTGAACATCGGGCACCCGATGGTGCTGCGCATGGTGATGGACAGCTTGCGCTACTGGGTCGAGGTCATGCATGTGGACGGGTTCCGCTTTGACCTTGCCGCGGCGCTGGGCCGGGGGCCGCAGGGTTTCGACACGCGCGCGCCGTTCTTCCAGGCGGTACGCCAGGATCCGGTTCTGTCGCGGGTGAAGCTGATCGCCGAACCCTGGGACATCGGCCCCGGCGGGTATCAGCTGGGCGGCTTTCCCGCACCGTTCCTTGAATGGAACGACGGCTTTCGCGACGCTGTCCGCAGCTTCTGGCGGCGCGATCCTGGGCGGGCGCCCGATCTTGCCGGACGCCTCGTGGGATCGGCCGCGCAGTTCGACCATTCCCGCCGCCCGGCGACGTCCTCAGTCAATTTCATCGCCGCCCATGACGGCTTTACCCTTGCCGATGTCGTCAGCTTTGCCACCAAGCACAACCTTGCCAATGGCGAGGACGGGCGCGACGGGCATGATGCGAACTATTCGGACGATCTCGGCACCGAGGGTCCGACGGACGACCCCGCGATCCTGACCGCCCGCGCGCAGCGGCGGCGCAACATGATGGCGACGCTGCTGTTGAGCCAGGGCACGCCGATGATCCTTGCGGGTGACGAGCTTGGCAATTCGCAGCAGGGCAACAACAACGCCTATTGCCAGGACAACGCGATCTCGTGGATCGACTGGCACGGGACGGATGACGCCTTCCTGCGCTTTACCGCCCGGATGATCGCCTTTCGCAAGGCCCATCCCGTTTTGCGGCAAAAGCTGTTCCTTCATTCGCACGAGCGGGCAATCGACGGGATCGAGGATCTGTTCTGGCGCCGGGCGGACGGGGCGCCGATGACGCGGGCCGACTGGGAGAACCCGGAGTTGCGGCTGATCGCGGTCGAACTGCGCACCGCCGCCGGCACGCCGGAATATGCCGCGCAGGAACACGCGATCTTCGCGGTGCTGAACGCAGGCGCCGCGGTCGAGGTATCGGTGCCCGAGGCGCCCCCGGGTCAGAGTTGGAGCCTGCAACTGGACAGCTCGCGCCCCGACAGCGCACCCGAACCCGTGCGGGGCCGCCTCGCGATGCCTGCCGAGGCCGTGGCGGTTCTGGTGCTGGAGCCCGTGCCATGAGTGCTGCGCTGACGGCCCTGGCCTGCCATGTGGGAATCCTGCCACGCTATGTCGATCTGACCGGGACGACGCAGGAAACCTCGCCCGAAACGGCGCGCGCATTGCTGGGCGCCATGGGGCTGGCCGCAGGGTCCGAGGCAGAGTTGACCGAGACGCTGGCGGCCCTGCGGGCAGCCGAGGCGGCGCGCCCCCTGCCCGCCTGGATCGTCGTCGAGGCGGGAACGGCAGCCGTCCTCTCCGTGGAGCAGCCCTCCGACTGGCGCCTTGACCTCGAGGACGGCACCTGCCGCGAGGGCCGGGCAGCCGACCGCCTGTCGCTGCCGCCGCTGCCGCCCGGCATCCACGAACTCACGCTGCGGGGCCACAGAACTACCGTGCTGTCCGCGCCGCCCCGCCTGCCCTTGCCCCCGCGCGGCTGGGGCGTGACGCTGCCGCTTTACGGCCTGCGGGATGCCGGAACCGGCGGGCTCGGCGATTTCGCCGATCTGCGCACGGCGGTTGCGGGGTTCGGCGCGCTGGGCGCAGGGTTCGTCGGCATCAACCCGATCCATGCGGGGTTTCCCGGCGACCCGGCGGCGATCAGCCCCTATTCCCCGTCCAGCCGCCGCCGGTTCAATGTCGCGCATATCGCCTGCCCGGGTGAGTCCTGCGCCCCAGGCGGGGCGCTGGTCGAGTATCCGTCCGCGATCGCCGCGCGGCTGGCCTGTCTGCGCGCCGCCTTTGCCGCGATCGACCCCGAGGACGCCACCGCATTGGCCGCGTTCCGCACGGCGCAAGGCGTGGACCTGGAGCGTTTCGCCCTGCACCAGGCGCTGTCGGACAGGTTCGGACCCTACTGGCCCGACTGGCCCGAGGCGTATCGAACGCCCGAAAGCGCCGCCGCCCGGGCCTTTGCCGCCGCCCATCCCGGCGAACTTGCCTTCCACGCCTGGCTGCAATACCGGGCGGGACGCCAGCTGGCCGATATCCGCGCGGCCGCCCGCACCGCAGGGATGGCACAGGGGCTCTATCTCGACCTCGCCGTCGGCACCCACCCCGCGGGCGCCGAAACCTGGGCCGATCCCGGCCTCTTCGCACGCGGTGCCACGCTGGGCGCACCGCCCGACCCCTTTGCCCCCCAGGGCCAGGACTGGTCGCTGGCGCCGATGATTCCGTCGGCGCTGGTGGCCCGCGGGTTCCGGCCGCTTGCGGACATCCTGCGCGCCCAGTTGGAATTCGCAGGCCTTCTCAGGATCGACCACATCCTGGGCTTCGAGCGCGCCTTCTGGGTGCCCGTGGACGGCCCGGGCGCCTATGTCGCCATGCCGAAAACCGCGCTGCTGGCCGTCGCGCGGATCGAGGCGGCGCGCGCCGGGGCGGCCATCGTGGGCGAGGATCTCGGCGTTATCCCCGAGGGGCTGCAGGCCGACCTTGCCGCCTCGGGCATTCTCGGCTGCCGGCTCGCGATGTTTGACCCGCACCCCGAGAACTGGCCCGAGGCGGTGATGGCGAGTTTCGGAACCCATGACCTGCCGCCGTTCGAGGGATGGAAGCAGGGCACCGACATCGGCTGGCACACCCGCCTCGGCCATGTCGCGCCGGATCGGGCGCAAGACCTGCTCCGGCGCCGCGCGGACGAGGTGGCCGGCCTGGCCCGGCGTGCGGGCGGTGCGGACATCGACGCGCTTCACCGGTATCTGGGCGACACACCGGCCCGCCTTGTCGCGCTTCAGATCGAGGACATCCTTGGCGCCACGGCCCAGGCGAACCTGCCGGGCACGGTAGAGACCCATCCGAACTGGCGCAGACGGATCGGGACGGGATCGGCTGCGCTGGCGCATGCCAACGCGGTCCTGCAAAGTGCAGACGCGATGACCCAGACGGGGCGATAGGCGCGGTTCACCGGTGCGTCGGAAACCCGACCAATGCGCACCGCGCCCCGCGCGACCTGCTGGCCCGCTTCCAGACGCCTCTACTGCGCGAGTCGGGTGAAGGTCATCGTCAACGCGATTGAATAACCTTCGAATTCGGGCGGCATGGCCTGTCTGCCCGATGGCCGTTCGTTCTTCGGGATTGTTCCGAACGGCTTTGCCCCGGCGCTTCACCGCGTCGGGGCTTTTTTCATTGCTGGCGTCCCGGTTGGTCGGTTTCCAAGCGAATGCGCCAGAACTTGCCCGCGCGTTCATA
Source organism: Rhodovulum euryhalinum (assembly GCF_004342445.1). Classification (GTDB taxonomy): domain Bacteria; phylum Pseudomonadota; class Alphaproteobacteria; order Rhodobacterales; family Rhodobacteraceae; genus Rhodovulum; species Rhodovulum euryhalinum. Next base: position 24,540 of record NZ_SLWW01000007.1, on the reverse strand, counting down.
GACCGCATCCGGCGTAAGTGTATTGAAAATCTTCAACACGCCTTTGCCGACGCATAGGTTCGAAGACTTGTCGAAATACGCCAAGGTTTCATCTTGAAGTTGGAACAGGTGGCTTGCGGCAGCTTCCTGATAAAGAAAACCGTCGCGTTCATACTCTGCCAGCATCCAACGGGCGGCTTCGTCTTCCGTCATGCTTTCTTCGGCGCGACGTAAGCTTGAAGCGTTTCTTCGTTGAAGTGCGCCCGCTCTTTCGAAGCGCCCTTGAACCATTCGCACCAATAGCCGTCGCCGGAACCGCTGCTAGAAATGGTCATCGCGGGACCGCCGGATTTCAGTTGAACGATATCGCCGGGTTTGAACGTCGATGCCATGTGTAGTGCTCGCCTCGTAATAAGTGACCGTATCTTGTGCAAAGATAGGGCGGGCGAAGCCGTCGCGCTAGGGCCAAATGTTACGAAACGTCATCGTAATGACCGCAGAAGCCCATTGCGCTCGCCGCGCCGTGTTCACGAATGCGTGATCGTTTCCCGGCCTGCAACGCGCTGGCGACCGTCGATCTTAGCGGCGGGATGCTGTGGGTGGATTGTGGGTAGAGATCTTCTTGCTTGCTGATTTCTCAATGAAATCAATAGTTTAAGCAATAAAAGTGGCAGCCCGTAGGGGAGTCGAACCCCTCTTTTCAGGTTGAAAACCTGACGTCCTAACCGATAGACGAACGGGCCGTGAAGGCTTGTGGGGCGTTTCCTAGATAAATTGGCGGGGCTGCGCAAGGGGGTATTTCGCGGATTTTTCCGCCGCCCTTCAGTCTGCCCGCGCCGCGTCCTCAAGGCGCAGTTGAACCTGGCGCCGGCCGCCCCAGTCGTTGATCTCGAGCCGCCCGGCGAGGTGCAGGCGGGCGCCGCCATGGGCCTCAAGCAGCGGGCCCAGCGGGCCGTCGAAGGCGCCGAAGGCGATCGCGTCGAGCCGCGGCCCGGTGCCGTCGCCGAAGCCGATCTTGAGGTGGCTCTCGCCGACGCGCCGGGCGAAGGTCACGGCCATCCCCGGAAAGGCAAAGCGGGGCGCGGGGGCGCCCGCGCCGAAGGGGCCGGCGGCCTCGATCTGGTCGACCAGTTCGACGCAGGCCGCCCCCGGCATCAGCAGCGCGTCGAGCCGAAGCTCGCGTGGACCGGACGCCCCTGCCCCCTGGCGCGCCAGCAGGTCGCCCAGCCGGTCCATTGCCGCATCCAGCCGGTCGCGCGCAACGGTCAGTCCCGCCGCCATCTTGTGCCCACCGCCCTTGATCAGCAGCCCCTCGGCCGCCAGCCGGTGGATCGCCGCGCCCAGATCGACGCCCGACACCGACCGGCCCGAGCCCTTGCCTTGGTCACCCTCCAGTCCGATCACCACGGCGGGGCGGTTGGTGGCCTCCTTCAGGCGGCTGGCGACGATGCCGACGACGCCGGGATGCCAGCCCTCGCCCGCGGCCCAGACCAGCGGCCCCTCAAGCCCGCGGGCCTCGGCCTGGGCAAGCGCGGCGTCGCGCACCCGCGCCTCGATCTCGCGCCGCTCGGTGTTCAGCAGATCCAGCCGCTCGGCCAGGGCCGCTGCCTCATGCGGATCGGCCGTCGCCAGCAGCCGCGCGCCCAGATCGGCCTGGCCGATCCGACCGCCCGCGTTGACCCGGGGGCCCAGCAGGAAGCCCAGGTGATAAGGCGTGGGCGCACTGGTCATCCGCGCGATGTCCGACAGCGCCACCAGGCCGGGGCGGCCGCGCCCGGCCATCACCTTGAGCCCCTGTCGGACCAGCGCCCGGTTGAGGCCCACCAGCGGCGCCACATCGGCCACGGTGGCCAGTGCCACGAGGTCGAGATACCCCAGCAGGTTGGGGCCGCGTTGCCCTGCCGCGCGCATCTGGCGGTTGACCTCGACCAGCATCAGGAACACCACCCCCGCCGCGCAGAGATGGCCCAGATCGCCGGTCTCGTCCTGCCGGTTGGGGTTCACCACGGCCAGCGCGGGGGGTAGCGTCTCGGCGCCCAGGTGATGGTCCAGCACGATCACGTCGGCGCCCCGGGCGGCGGCGATGGGGCCATGGCTGAGGGTGCCGCAATCGACGCACACGATCAGGTCGTGGTCGCGGGCGAGTTGTTCCATCGCGGGCTCGTTCGGGCCATAACCCTCGTCGATCCGGTCGGGGATGTAGAGCGTGGCCCCGTGCCCCTGCGCGGCCAGCCAGGTCAGGATCAGCGCGGCCGAGGCGCCGCCATCGACATCGTAATCGGCGAAGACCGCGATCCGCTGGCGCGCCTTGACCGCGGCCAGGAACCGTTCGGCCGCCACCCCCATGTCGCGCAGGGACAACGGGTCGGGCAGCAGATCCTTGAGCGTGGGGTCGAGAAAGCCTTCGGCCGCCTCGGGGCCGACACCGCGCCGCGCCAGCACGGCGGCCACGGCGGGCGGCAGGCGCGTGGCCTGCACCAGCGCCTCGGCCTGACGGGCCTCTTCGGGCGAGGGGCCGGTCCAGCGCCGGCCCGTCGCGGAACACTCGACGTCGAGAAAGGCTTTCGCCATCCGCTATTTCGCAGGGGTGCGGTAGGTCATCCGACGGACCGAGCCGGTCTTGGACCGCATCAGCAGGGTTTCGGCGGTCAGCCAGCCCACCTCGCGCCGGATGCCGGGCAGCAGCGAGCCGTCGGTCACCCCGGTCGCGGCAAAGATCACGTCGGCACGCACCATGTCGTCGCGGGCATAGACCCGGTTCAGGTCGGTGATCCCGGCGCGGGCCGCCCGCGCGCGTTCGTCGTCGTTGCGAAACAGAAGCTGGCCGAAGATCTGCCCGCCCATGCATTTCAGCGCCGCGGCCGCCAGCACCCCCTCGGGCGCGCCGCCCGACCCCATATACATGTCAATGCCCGTCCGCTGCGCCTCGGCGCAATGCATCACGCCTGCCACGTCGCCATCGGTGATCAGCCGGATCGCCGCGCCGGTCGTGCGCACCTCGGCGATCAGCGCCTCGTGGCGCGGGCGCTCCAGGATGCAGACGGTGATGTCGTCGGGATCGCCGCCTTTGGCACGGGCCAGCGTCCGCACCCGTTCCGCGGGCGGCATGTCGAGGGTCACGATGCCCTCGGGATAGCCCGGCCCGATCGCCAGCTTTTCCATGTAGACGTCGGGGGCGTGCAGCATCGAGCCGCGCGGGCCCATCGCGATCACGGCCAGCGCGTTCGGCATGTCCTTGGCGGTCAGCGTCGTGCCTTCGAGCGGGTCGAGCGCGATATCGACCGCGGGGCCCTGGCCGGAGCCCACCTCTTCGCCGATATAGAGCATCGGCGCCTCGTCACGCTCGCCCTCGCCGATCACCACGACGCCCGCGATGTCGAGCTTGTTGAGCTGGGTGCGCATCGCGTCCACCGCGGCCTGGTCGGCGGCCTTTTCGTCGCCATGGCCAATCAGTCTCGCCGAGGCCAGCGCGGCGGCCTCGGAGACGCGGGCGAGGCCCAGCGAGAGCATGCGGTCGTTGAAATCGTAGGCTTGCGTGTCGGTCATGAGAAATCCTGCAGGGCAAATCCGGTTGCGGGCATCTAGCCCCTCGGGGACGGGTGAGACAAGGGGGCGCAGGGCCGCGGGGGCGTACCGGGTTTCGCCCGGCCGACCGGCTGGGGGCGCTGCCCCCAGACCCCCGGAGTATTTTCGCCAAGAAGAAGGCGGGCGCGAACCAGCGGCAGGCTAGACCGGGTTCGGCAGCGCCGCGCCCGCGAGGAAGGCGCGGATGTTCTCGACCGCCATCATGCCCATCGAGTCCCGCACCTCAAGCGTGGCGGTGCCGAGATGGGGCAGCAGCGCCACGTTCTCCATCGCGACCAGTGCCTCGGGCACCTGCGGTTCGAACTCGTATACGTCGAGCCCGGCACCCGCGATCCGGCCCTCGGACAGTGCCGCGACCAGCGCCGCCTCGTCCACGACGTCGCCGCGCGAGATGTTGACGAAATGCGCATGGGGCCGCATCGCCGCAAAGAGATCGGCCCCCATCATGTGCCGCGTCTCGGCACCGCCCGGCACGCAGGACACAACGACATCCGACGCCGCCCCCAGCGCAGCGAGGCTGTCGACGGGCGTTGCGGGGAAATCCAGCGCCCTGGGCGAGCGCGTGTAATAGACCACGTTCATCCCGAACCCGTAATGGCAGCGCCGCGCCAGCGCCTGGCCGATATTGCCCATCCCGATGATGCCCACGGTCTTGCCGGTCACGTGCAGGCCCAGCATCTGGGTCGGATGCCAGCCGGTCCACTGGCCTGCGCGCAGCATCCGTTCGCCCTCGGAGGCGCGGCGGCAGGTCATCAGGATCAGCAGCATGCCGACATCGGCGGTCGCATCCGTCACCGCGCCCGGCGTGTTGGTCACCGCGATGCCAAACGCACGTGCGGCGGCCACGTCGATATGGTTGTAGCCCATGCCGAAATTGGCCAGCAGCCGTGCCCGGGGCTGGCCTGCATCGGCGAAGACCCCGGCCGAGAAGCGGTCGCCCAGCGTCGGCAGGACGATGTCGAAATCGGTCAGCGCCCGGCGCAGTTCCGCGTCGGAAAGCGGCAGGTTGCTGTCGCGCATCTCGACCTCGCCCAGCGCCTGCACCGCCGGGCCCACCCGCCCCGGCATCGGCCGGGTCACCAGAATTCGTGTCATCAGAACATCCTCCCCCCGATCGGCACATCCTTGTCCGGCGTGATCAGAACTACCTCGCCGGTCTCGTCCGGCAAGCCCAGCACCAGAACTTCGGACAGGAACTTGCCGATCTGGCGGGGCGGGAAGTTGACAACGCCAAGCACCCGCTTGCCGGGCAGATCCTCGGGGGCGTAATGCGCGGTGATCTGGGCCGAGCTTTTCCTCTCGCCGATCTCCGGGCCGAAATCGACCCAGAGCTTGATCGCGGGTTTGCGCGCCTCGGGATAGGGTTCGGCCCGCACGATCTGGCCCACGCGGATATCCACCTTGAGGAAGTCATCGAAGCTGATTTCCGTCACGATCCCAACTCCTTGCTACGGACCGTCGCGGCGGCGACCGCGCGCCGCAGAAGCGGCGGAAAGCCGGTCTCGGGGTCCATCAGCACCGCCAGCGCAGCGGCGGTGGTCCCCTGGGGCGAGGTGACGTTGGCGCGCAGTTGCGCGGGGCTGTCCGCGGAGTCCTCGGCCAGTTGCCCGGCGCCGCCGACCGTCGCCCTGGCAAGCGTCATCGCCATGCCGGGTGGCAGCCCCTGCGCCTCGCCCGCGGCGGCCAGCGCCTCGATCAGGTGGAACACATAGGCCGGGCCGGATCCCGAGACGGCGGTCACCGCGTCCATCTGGTCCTCGGTCTCCAGCCGGACGCTCTGGCCCACCGCCGCCAGCAGCCCTTCGGCCAGCGCAAGGCCCGTCTCGTCCACCCGCGCGTTGCCGATCAGCGCGGTGATGCCGCGGCCGATGGCGGCCGGGGTGTTCGGGATCGAGCGGATGACCGGGGCGCGATCCCCGAGATGCCGGGCGAAGTAGTCCAGCGTCTTGCCCGCCGCGACCGACAGGAACAGCGTGCGCCCATCGGCCAGCCCCGCAACCTGCGGCAGGGCGGCGTCCATGATCTGTGGCTTGACCGCGATCAGCACGACGGCGGGGGATTCGGGCAGCGGCTCGTTCAGGTGCAGCCCTTCGGCCGCCAGCGCCGCCAGCCAGTCGGAGGGGCCCGGGTCGACCACCCAGACCGCAGAGGCGGGCAGGCCCTGTTTCAGCCAGCCCTCCAGCAGCGCAGAACCCATCTTGCCACAGCCCAGAAGCACCAGCCCCCGGGCCGCGATATCGTCCATCCTCATCGCGTGCCCCCTTGGTTTCCGGGGGCCGAGGTTAGGCGCGGCCGTAGGCCTCTGCAATGGCGACTTGCAGCGCATCCGCGGGCGTTCGGTCGCCCCAGGCGACAAGCTGGAAGGCCGGATAGAACCGTTCGGACGCCGCGACCGCGGTGCGGATCAGCCGCTCGACATGTTCGGCCGCGACCGGCTGGCCCGGGGCAAGCATCAGCCCGTGGCGCCACACCATCAGCCGCTGCTCGTGCCAATAGGTGAAGGCGCCGGCCCAGCACATGTCGTTGGTGGCGTTCAGCGTCTCGTAGATCGCCTGCACCCGGTGCTCGGGCGGCTCCATCTCGAAGGTGCAGATCAGCCGCAGCATTTCGTCATGGCCCGACCAGGCTAGCGTGATCGAATAGGTCCGCCACTGCCCGGTCACCGCCATCGCGATCTGGTCGTCGGTGACCCGGTCGAACTCCCAGTCGCGGTGTTCGGCGAGGTGTTCGACGATGTCGATGGGGTGAAGGTCCTCGCCATGCAGGAAATCTTCGGAAAGCGACATGCCCGGCCTCTTCGGTTGTAGCCTTGCTGGGCGCGCACCCTACAAGGCTTAGGTGCCTGCTCAAGGGTGTGGAAATTTCCCGCCAGCCCTTACCAGATATGGTGGGGCCAAAGGGGGTGGCTGTAAAGCAGTATTTTCGTGACAGCGCTGGCTGGTAACGCAATATCTTGTGGACAACTGGCGCGGGATGCCGGGATCTGCGGCGTGAACCACCAGATGTTGCAGCGAATACCGCCGCGCGAAATGACAAGGTCGCGAATCAATCTTGGGTTGATTTGAGCGCCAACGGGACAGCGGCAAAGCCCGCCATGGCGCGGCGCGGCGGGCGGCGCTATCGTGACGGCGCGACGCCCCCTGTGCAACAGGATGACGGAATGGCCCGGTCACGGACAAGCCTGACCCACCCCCTTCAGATCGCCGAGGTCCGGGCGGGCCCCGGCCTGGGCCGGATCGGCATCACCTTCTGCCCCGGCAAGCAGGACCCGGCCGCCGCCACCGGGGCCTGGGCGCGCGACCTGGCCACCGATCTGGACGCGATCGCCGCCTGGGGCGCGCGGCTTGTGCTGACGCTGGTGGAACCCGCCGAACTGGTGGCGCTGAAGGTGCCCGATCTGGGCGCCGAGTCTGTGGCCCGGGGGCTTGACTGGCGCCACCTGCCGATCGCGGATTACTCGGTGCCGACCCCGGCGTTCGAGGCCGCATGGCAGGCCGATGGCCGCGATATCCGCGCCATCCTGCGCGGGGGCGGCGATGTGCTGGTGCATTGCAAGGGCGGGCTGGGCCGCGCGGGGATGATCGCGGCGCGCCTGCTGGCCGAACTGGGCATGGCGCCCGACGCGGCCATCCGCGCGGTGCGCCGCGCGCGGCCGGGCGCGATCGAGACGCCCTCGCAACTGGCCGCCGTGCGCCGGACGCTGGCGCTGGCCGACGAGGGCCCCCTCGACATCGCGGACCTGGAGCGGATCGGCGGGCGGCTGGGAAGCACGCCCGGCGGCCTCTACCGCGACAGCGCTGGGCGCCGGATCTATGTCAAGGAACTGGAAAGCGCGGCGCACGCCCTGAACGAACGGATCGCGGCGCGGCTTTACCGCCTGGCGGGGGCGCCGACGCTAAACTACCTGCCGATGACCGACCCGGCCCTGGTGGCGACCGCCTTCGTCGATCTGGACAAGCGCCACATCGCCGGGTTCAGCCCCGGCGAACGGCGGCAGGCGCAGGGCTGGCTGGGGGTGCATGCCTGGACGGCGAACTGGGACGCGGCCGGGTTCGATGGCGACAACCAGGGGGTGGCGGGCGGGGTGGTGCTGACGCTCGACATGGGCGGGGCGCTTGAGTACCGCGCCAGCGGCGATCCCAAGGGCCGCGCGTTCGGCACCACCGTCGACGAACTGGACCGGCTGCGCACCGACCCGGACAACCCGCACGCCGCCCGCCTGTTCGGCGACATGGATGATGCCGCGGTCACGGTGGCGATCCGGGTGGTGACGCGTCTGCCCGACGACGCGATCCGGCGGGCCGTGGCCGGAATGGGCGGCCGGCCCGTGCTGGCGGACCGGATGATCGCGCGCAAGGCCGATATGGCCCGGCGCCTCGGCTGACCGGCAACCGCCGCCTCAGCCCCGCGCCAGCGCCAGCAGGCGCGGCACCTGCGCCCGGATGTCCCCGGCCACCTCGGGGTCGAGCACATCCAGCCAGCGCGCCGGGATCGCGCCAAGCCCCCAGGTCGCGCCCGCCAGCATCCCCGCCAGCGCACCCGTGGTATCGGCGTCGCCACCCTGATTGACGGTGCCCACCACGCAGGCCTCGAAGCTTTCGGCGCCCATGTAGTGATGCAGAACCGTCTGCATCGTGTCGACGACATAGGCCGAGCTCTGCCCCGGGAAGGGATCGAACCGGAACACCCGGTGGCGCGCCACCAGCGCCGCGGCCTCGTCGCGCACCGCCTGCACCCCCTGCCCGTGCACCAGCCCCTGCACCATGCGCACCAGCGTCTGGCAGGCGGCATCGGACAGCGGATGGTGATGCGTCGTGCGCGCCTGCGCCAGCGTCCACTCCGCGGCGCGGGCCGGATCGCCCAGCGTCGCCAGCGCAACCGGCAGCACCCGCATCGCCGCGCCGTTCCCGGCATCGCCCTCGGCAAAGGCGCCCTCGACCGTACCGGTCTGCATGTAGCGGCGGATGCCCCGGCGGCAGGTATTGCCGACATCGGCAGGGCCGGTGCGCAGCCATGCGGCGAATTCCTCGCAGACATCGCGGGGCTCCAGCCCGCCCACCCGCAGCATCGACCAGCCCAGCGCCAGCGCCATCTGGGTGTCGTCGGTCACCTGCCCCGGCCGCAGCCCCAGCCAGCCGCCGCCCATGATCTCGCGGTGCGTGCCGTATTTCGCGGCGATCTCGCGCGCGGTCATGAACTCGACCGTGGCGCCCAGCGCATCGCCGATGGCAAAGCCCAGATAGGCGGCCAGCGCCCTGTCCTCGACACCCGTCCCGGTCATGGCCTTGCCCTACACATAATCCGCGCTTACCCGGAAATCGCCGCCCACCGCCAGCACCTCGCCTTCGCCGCGCAGCGGGTGCGAGGGCAGCAGCCCGCCGAACCACAGCACCTTGCACAGCGGCACCCGGACGGTCAGGATCCGGTCGCCGAAACAATCCGCCACCTCGCGGTCCGAGGTGAACGAGACAAGGTTGTTCAGCCGGACCACCGCGCCGCGGCCCCCGGTCCACTCGGCGATGCCATGCGCGTCGAAGGCGTTGACCCCGCGGAACAGCGTCAGATGCGTCTGGCCCGGAAAGGCAAAGCGCGCGACCGCCCACTGGCAGAACTCGAACAGCAGGTCGAGCTGCACCCAGATGGCATTGGCGTGGAACCGGCTTGCCATCTTTTCGTCCACATAGGCCGCCCAGGCGGGGCCCGCGGCCTCGTCGATGATCGCCTTGTGGAACGACGGGCACAGGCCGAACCGGCTTTCGACCCAGCCCTTCAGCACCGCGCCCTCGGGGCCGTTGCTGTCAAAGCTCCAGCCCTGTATCAGCCGCAGGAAGGACGCGCGAAAGCGCCGCCCCCCGGCACCCTCGTCGCGCTGTTCGGGGTCGATGCCGAACATCGCCATCATGTAGGCCAGGAACGCCGCCCCCGCCTCGGCCGGATCCCCGGCCCGGTCCAGCATGGCGAACAGGCTGGGGTTCATCTCGCGCACGCCCCAGATGTGCAGGGGTTCGGGCGCGTCGTTGAAACCGGCACTGGCCAGCCAGTCCGGCGAGCGCCCCACCATGTTGGTCGAATGGCCGATGCTGCGCCGTGGATGTCCCGCGTCCCTCATGGCTTGCATCATGCGCCGCCGCGGCCCGCGGGCAAGGATTCCCTGCCGCGGCGGGCCAGATTGCCCGTCAGATCGACCGCGCGATCGCGGTGCCCAGCTTGTCCACGATCTCGTCGACATGGGCGTCTTCCAGGATGAAGGGCGGCGCCAGCAGCACGTGGTCGCCCTGCCGCCCGTCGATGGTGCCGCCCATCGGATAGCAGATCAGTCCCGCCTCGAACGCCGCCGCCTTCAGCCGCTTGTGAAGGCCCTTTTCCGGGGGAAAGGGCCGCTTCGTCTCGCGGTCCTCGACAAATTCCAGCGCACGGAACAGACCCCGGCCGCGGATGTCGCCGACATGGGGGTGCTGGCCGAAACCCGCCTCCAGCGCCGCGTTCAGCCGCTCGCCCATCACCCGGGACCGATCCGCCAGCCCGCCCGCGGTCAGCCGGGTCAGCACCGCCAGCGCGGCGGCCGCCGCGACGGGGTGGCCCATATAGGTATGCCCGTGCAGGAAGGCGCCCGAGCCCGCGGCGATCGCGTCGTGGATCGCGCCCGAGCACAGCATCGCGCCGATCGGCTGATAGCCCGCGCCCAGCCCCTTGGCGATGATCACGATATCGGGCGCCACGCCGTCCTGCTCGCAGGCGAACAGCGTGCCGGTGCGCCCCATCCCGCACATCACCTCGTCCAGGATCAAAAGCACGCCGTAAGCGTCGCAAATCTCGCGGATTCTCTGGAAATACCCCGCGACTGGCGGCACCGCGCCCGCCGTCGCGCCCACCACGGGTTCGGCAACGAAGGCCATCACCGTCTCGGGCCCGAGGCGCAGGATTTCCTCCTCCAGCTCGTCCGCGACGCGCTGGCCATACTCCCGTTCGCTTTCGCCCGGCGCCTGCCCGCGATAGGCGTAGCAGGGTGCGATATGGCTGGTCTCGATCATCAGCGGCGCAAAGGGTTCGCGCCGCCACATGTTGCCCCCCGTCGCCAGCGCGCCCAGCGTGTTGCCGTGATAGCTTTGCCGCCGGGCGATCACCCGGTGGCGGCCGGGCTGGCCGGTCTCGATGAAATACTGCCGCGCCAGCTTCAGCGCCGCCTCCATCGCCTCGGACCCGCCCGAGACCAGATAGACCCGGTCGATGCCGTGGGGCGCGTGCTCGATCAGCAGGTCGGCCAGCCGCTCGGCCGGTTCCGAGGTGAAGAACCCGGTATGGGCAAAGGCCACACTGTCCAGTTGCGCCTTGATCGCCGCGGTCACGTCGGGGTCGGAATGGCCAAGGCAGGACACCGCAGCCCCCCCCGAGCCGTCCAGATAGCGCTTTCCGTCCGTATCGAACAGATAGACCCCCTCGCCGCGGGCAACCATCGGCAGGGCGGCACGGGAATTGCGGGGAAAGATGTGGGACATGGGGCAACCCTCGGGGCGCGAGTCGCGCGGTCGGTCATTCAGGCGGAAATTGAAACAGACGTTTCAGGAATTGACAACGAGCAAAACGGTTGAAACGCTATGTTTCAATGATTCCTTCCAGGGGGTGGAATGCCGGACACGCCGTCCATCGAGGACAAGATCGCCGCCGAATACGCCAAGCTCAGCGCCAAGCTGCGCGATGCGGCCGATTACGTGGCCACCAACCCGGTCGACGTGGCGACCCGCTCGCTCCGGTCGATCTCGACCGCCTCGGGGCTGGCGCCCGCGACCTTCTCGCGGCTGGCCCGCGCGCTGGGATTCGCCAGCTACGAGGAAATGCGCGAACTCAGCCGCAACGCGGTCGGCCGGCGCTATGTCAGCTTTTCCGAACGGGTCCGCCGCCTGCAGGCCGAAGCCGAGACCGGCCGGCAGCCGCCCTTTCTGACCCGGCAGGCCAGCGCCTGCGCGGCCAATATCGAGGCGATGACCCGCCTGATCGACCCCACCCGGCTGGAAGCCGCGGTCGACCGTCTTCACCGGGCCCGCAGCGTGGTGCTGTTCGGCGCGCTGGGGTCCACGGGAATCGTCGAATACATGGCCTATACGGCCAGCTATTTCGCCCCGAACTGGCAACTTGCGGGGCGGATGGGCGCCTCGCTGGCGACCGCGATGGCCGACCTGTCCGCCGACGACGCGCTGATAGTGCTGACCAAGCCGCCCTTCGCGCGCCGGGCGATCCGCGCCGCCGAGATGGGCCGCGCGCGCGGCGCCTATGTTTTGGTGATGACCGACACCCATACCTGCCCGGCGCTGAAATGGGCCGATCAGGGCTTTATCCTGCCCTCCGACAGCCCGCAGTTCTTTTCGTCCTACGCGGCCAGCCTGGTGCTGGCCGAGACGATCGTGGGCATGCTGGCGGCCCGTGCAGGGCCCGCCGGCAAGGCCCGGATCGAGGAGGTGGAAGCGCGCAACCACCACCTCGAGGAATTCTGGAGCGCGTGACCCGAGACCAAGAAACCCAAACCCAACCAAGGGAGTTGAACAGATGTTCGCACGACTGAAACTGACCGCGGCCGCCGCCGCACTGACCGCGATGGCCGCCCCGGTGGCCGCAGAGGAATTCATCACCATCGGCACCGGCGGCGTGACCGGCGTCTACTACCCCACCGGCGGCGCGATCTGCCGGCTGGTCAACAAGGGCCGCAAGGAACATGGCATTCGCTGCTCGGTCGAGTCCACGGGCGGCTCGGTCTACAACCTGAAAACCATTCGCGCGGGCGAACTGGAATTCGGCGTCGTCCAGTCCGACTGGCAGTTCCACGCCTTTGAAGGCAGTTCCGAGAACTTCGAGGCAGACGGGCCGTTCGAGGGTCTGCGCGCCGTGTTCTCGCTGCATCCCGAACCGTTCACCGTCGTCGCCCGCGCCGACAGCGGCATCGGCGCGTTCGAGGATCTCAAGGGCAAGCGCGTGAACCTGGGCAATCCCGGCTCCGGGGCGCGCGGCACGTTCGAGATCGTGATGGCCGAACTGGGCTGGACGGTGGACGATTTCGCCCTCGCGGCCGAACTGAAACCGGCGGAACAATCCGCCGCGCTGTGCGACAACCAGGTGGATGCGATCGTGTTCACCGTCGGCCACCCCTCGGGCACCATCCAGGAGGCGACCACCGCCTGCGATTCGGTGCTGGTCAACGTGACCGGCGAAGCGATCGACAAGCTGGTGGCCGAGAACCCCTATTACCGCAAGGCCAGCATCCCCGCCGGCATGTATCGCGGCAATGACTCGGAAACCGCCACCTTCGGCGTCGGCGCCACGCTGGTCAGTTCGACCGATGTCTCGGAAGAGGCAGTCTACCAGCTGGTCAAGGCGGTCTTCGACGATTTCGAGGATTTCAAGAGCCTGCACCCGGCCTTTGCCGATCTGAAGCCCGAAGAGATGATCAAGGACGGCCTGTCCGCGCCCCTGCATGACGGCGCGGCGCGCTACTACCGCGAAAAAGGCTGGATCGAGTAATCCGGTCTGCCATTATCGAACCAGGAACGGGGGGCGCCGCGGCGTGCCCCGTTCCACCCAAGGCGCGGAAACGGCGCCGGTGAACGACAAGGCCGCGCAACGATAAAGCGGCCACAGCGGGGAGAACGGAGCCGATGGCCGAGACCAGCGCAAGAGGTCGTGCCCTTTCCGAGGCGGAACTCCAGGAGCTCGTCGCCGCGTCCGATTCCGGGGCCCGCAACCCCGCCGGATCGGTCGGCCTGTTCCTCGCCGCGGTCGCGCTGGCCTGGTCGCTGTTCCAGGTCGCGCTGGCCTCGCCGCTGGTCAACGTGATCCTGCCCGGCGACATCATCAACAATTCGCGCCAGATCCACCTGGCCTTCGCGATCTTCCTGGCCTTCTGCGCCTACCCCGCGCTGAAATCCAGCCCGCGCCGCCACATCCCCGTGCAGGACTGGATCTTCGCCGCCTCTGGCGCCTTCATCGCGATGTATGGCTACGTCTTCTACGACAAGATCGTGCAGTCGGGCGGGCTGGCCGACAACACCGACAAATGGGTCGCGCTGGCCGGGCTGGTCCTGCTGTTCGAGGCCGCGCGCCGGGCGCTGGGCCCGGCCATGGCGATCATCGCCACCATTTTCCTGGTCTATGTCTTCTTCGGCGCGTCGCCCTGGGTGCCCGAGGTGATCCGCTGGAAGGGCGCCAGCCTGCAAAAGGCGATGAGCCACATGTGGATCACCTCCGAGGGTGTCTTCGGCATCGCGCTGGGGGTCTCGGCCAAGTTCGTGTTCCTGTTCGTGCTGTTCGGCGCGCTGCTCGAAAAGGCGGGCGCAGGCAACTACTTCATCAAGATGGCCTTCGGCGCGCTCGGCCACCTGCGCGGCGGCCCGGCCAAGGCGGCGGTGGTCGGATCGGCCGCCACTGGCCTCATCTCGGGCTCGTCCATCGCCAACGTCGTGACCACCGGGACTTTCACGATTCCGCTGATGAAGCGCGTGGGCTTTACCTCGGAACAGGCGGGCTCGGTCGAGGTGGCAAGTTCGGTCAATGGCCAGATCATGCCGCCCGTGATGGGGGCCGCGGCCTTCCTGATGGTCGAATATGTCGGGATTTCCTATGTCGAGGTGATCAAGCACGCCTTCCTGCCGGCGATGATCTCGTACATCGCACTTGTCTATATCGTACATCTCGAAGCGGTGAAGCGGAACATGCCGACGCTGGGCGACCGCGTGGTGTCGCTGGGCCGCACGGTGGGCGGCATGTTCGCCTTCTTCGTCGGCTTCGCGGCACTCTGCTACCTCGTGCAATACCCGATCGGCTGGGTCGTGGCGCTGGTGCCCGAGGGCGCGGGCTGGGTTCTGGCGGCCTCGGTCTTCGTCGCCTATGTGGCGCTTCTGGCGCTGGCCGCCACCGGCCCCGACCTGGAACCCGACGATCCGAACGCCGAGGACGTGCGCCTGCCAGTCGTGTCGGAAATCTACAAGTCCGGCCTGTACTTCCTGCTGCCGATCATCGTGCTGGTCTACTTCCTGATGATCGAGCAGAAATCGCCGGGCCTGTCGGCCTTCTGGGCGACCGCGCTGCTGTTCGCGATCCTGCTGACGCAACGCCCGCTCAAGGCGCTGTTCCGCGGCGGGCGCGAGATCGGCGCGGCGGCGCGGGCCGGGGCCGTGGATCTGATCGCCGGGCTGATCGCCGGCGCGCGCAACATGATCGGCATCGGGCTGGCCACCGCGACCGCGGGCGTGATCGTCGGCACCGTGACGCTGACCGGCATCGGGCAGGTCATGGCCGATCTGGTCGAATTCGTCTCGGGCGGCAACCTGGTCCTGATGCTGATCTTCGTGGGGCTGCTGTCGCTGATCCTCGGCATGGGCCTGCCGACCACCGCCAACTACATCGTCGTCTCGTCGCTGATGGCGGGCGTGGTGGTGGAACTCGGCGCGCAATCGGGCCTGATCGTGCCGCTGATCGCGGTGCATCTTTTCGTTTTCTACTTCGGCATCATGGCGGATGTGACACCACCGGTGGGGCTGGCCAGTTTCGCCGCCGCCGCGGTCTCGGGGGGCGACGCGATCCGCACCGGGATCACTGCCTTCTTCTACAGCCTGCGGACCATCGCCCTGCCCTTCGTCTTCATCTTCAACACCGATCTGCTGCTGATCGACGTGACCTGGGTGCAGGGCATCCTCGTCTTCGTCGTCGCGACCGTGGCGATCCTGGTCTTCACCGCCGGCACGATGGGCTGGTTCCTGACGAAGAACCGCATCCACGAAAGCGTGGCGCTGGTGCTCATCGCGTTCATGCTGTTCCGCCCCGACTATTTCATGAACCAGTTGCAGCCGCCCTTCGAGGACCTGCCGCCCGCCCAGCTGGAACAGGCGCTGGCCGAGGCCGCGCCCGGCGACACGATCCGCATCCGGGTGGCCGGGCCCGATTACGTCACCCTGTCGCCCAAGGAAACCAGCCTCGCCATCACCGTCGGCGACGAACAGGGTGGCGCCGCGCGGCTTCAGGCCACCGGCCTCCTGCCCGTCGAGATGGACGACGCCATTACGCTCGAGGAACCGATGCTCGGCACGCCCTTTGCCACGACGCTGCAGGGCTTCGACTTCTACGGCGATGATCCGGTGCGGATCGCGGCGCTGCGGGTGCCCCGGCCGCAGCTTCCGCAGGAACTGATGTTCCTGCCGGCGCTGTTGCTGCTGGCCGGAGTCGCCTGGCTGCAACGCGGCCGCCTTCAGCGCGAGGGAGTCCCCGCATGACCACCACCTCGATCCTTGCCGCCATCGATGTCAGCCAGCCCGAGGTCGACCGCGAGGTGCTGCGCGTGGCCGAACGGCTCGCCCGCCTCGACGGCGCGCGGCTGGACGTGATCACCGTCGTCCCCGATTTCGGGATGAGCGTGGTCGGCCAGTATTTCGACAAGGATTTCCATGACCGGGCGGTGGCCAAGGCGCGGAAGATCCTGAATGATTTCGTGATCGAGGTGATCGGCGCCGAGGCCAACACCGCCGTCCGCCACATCATCGCGACCGGCAAGGCCTACGAGGAAATCCTGCACGCCGCGCACGAGGCGGGCACCGACCTGATCGTGATCGGATCGCACAAGCCGGACCTGCGCGACTACCTGCTCGGCCCCAATGCCGCGCGCGTGGTGCGCCATTCCGACTGCTCGGTCTACGTGGTGCGCCAGCCGGGCTAAGGCCGCCCGGTTCTTCTTGGCGAAAATACTCCCGCCGGAGGCGCCGCGCGGCCACGCGCCGCGCGGTCCCCGGGGGCGGGAACCGCCCCCTGCCCCCTCAGCGCCGCTGGCCCGCGAACCGCGCCTGCCAGCCCTCGCGCTCTTCGTCGGCGATCTTGCGGAACAGGATGTCGGGCGTGGCAAAGGCATGGCCCGGCGCCAGACGGTTCAGCGCGGCGGGCAGGTCGTCGGGCCAGTCGCCATCGGTGTTCAGCGCCTTCAGCAGGGTCTCGCTGGCATCCGGGATGAAGGGCGCGGACAGCACCGCGTAAAGCCGGATCAGGTTCAGCGAGAACCGCACGATGGTCGCGGCCTCCTCGGGATCGGTCTTGATCGCGGTCCAGGGCTCGGCCGCCTGAAGGTATTCGTTGCCCGCCACCCAGATCGCGCGCAATTCCCCCGCCGCCTTGCGCACCTCGATCGCCTCCATATGCGCCTCATAGGCGCGGATGCGGATGTAGAGGTCATCGATCAGCTCGGTCTCGCGGTCGCCGAGGCTGCCGCCCTCGGGCACGGCCTCGCCGAATTTCGCACGGCAGAACTTGGTCACGCGGCTGACGAAATTGCCCAGCACATCGGCCAGATCCTTGTTCACCGAGGCCTGGAAATTCTCCCAGGTGAATTCACTATCCGAACTTTCGGGTGCGTGGCTCAGCAACCACCAGCGCCAGTAGTCCGAGGGCAGGATCTCCAGCGCGTCGTCCATAAAGACGCCGCGGCCCTGGGACGTGCTGAACTGGCCGCCGTCATAGTTCAGGTAATTGAACGACTTGATGTAATCGACCAGCTTCCACGGATCGCGCGAGCCCATGATCGTGGCCGGAAAGGACAGCGTGTGAAAGGGCACGTTGTCCTTGCCCATGAATTGCACATACCGAACATCCGCCGCGCCCTCGTCCGTGCGCCACCAGCGCCGCCAGTCGGCGGCGGGCCGCCCGTGGGCCTCGGCCCATTCGGCGGCGGCGGCGATGTATTCGATGGGCGCGTCGAACCAGACATAGAAGACCTTGCCCTCCATGCCGGGCCAGTCCTCTTCGCCGCGCTTCACCGGGATGCCCCAGTCGAGATCCCGGGTGATGCCGCGGTCCTGCAACCCGTCGCCGTCATTGAGCCATTTCTTTGCGATCGAGGTCGTCAGGATCGGCCAGTCGGTCTTGGAATCGATCCAGGCCTCCAGCTCGTCCTTCATCAGGGACTGTCGCAGGTAGAGGTGTTTCGTCTCGCGCACCTCCAGATCGGTGGACCCCGAGATCGCCGAGCGCGGCGCGATCAGGTCGGTCGGATCCAGTTGCTTGGTGCAGTTCTCGCACTGGTCGCCGCGCGCCTTGTCGTAGCCGCAATTCGGGCAGGTGCCCTCGATATAGCGGTCGGGCAGGAACCGCTTGTCCGCGTTGGAATAGACCTGCCGCTCGACCCGCTCCTCGATATAGCCGTTCTCTGCGAGCCGCCCGGCGAAATACTGCGTCAGCTTGTGGTTCTGGGGGCTCGACGAGCGCCCGAAATGATCGAAGGACAGCCGGAACCCCCGCGCCAGGTCCGCCTGCACCGCGTGCATCCGCGCACAATACCCGGCCACCGGTTCGCCGGTCTTGGCGGCGGCCAGTTCTGCGGGCGTGCCGTGTTCGTCGGTGGCGCACAGGAACATCACCTCGTGGCCGCGGGCGCGGCCATAGCGGGCATAGAGGTCGGCGGGCAACTGGCTGCCGACCAGGTTGCCAAGATGCTTGATCCCGTTGATGTAGGGGATCGCCGAGGTGATCAGGATGCGTGCCATGGGCCTGCCTTCTTGCGAGCGTCGGCGCCCCGTTTAGCCCAAGGGCCGGGCGATGGCTAGCGGCTCTCGGGGTCGCCCTTCTCGCGGCTTGCACGGGTCAGCCGGCCGATCAGGAACGAGGTACGGGGCGTCCAGACATAGGCCGTGCGCGGACCCAGGCTGGGCCGGCTGCGCATCCGGGCCAGCCCGAACAGCACCAGCCCCGCATGGCCCGCCCCGATCAGCCAGAACAGCGCCTCGGGCCCGAACCGCTCGATCAGGCCCGAGGCGGCCAGCGGCGAGGCGATGGCCCCGATCGCGTAGAAGAACATCAGCGCCGCCGACAGTTCCACCCGCTCGGCGCTGTCGGCCCAGTCGTTCGCATGCGCCGCCGCGACCGAGTAGACCGGAAAGCTGACCGCGCCGAACAGCGCCGCCGCCAGGAAAACCGCCACCGCGCCCCCGTCCGAGACCGCCACGGTCACCCCGCACGAGGCGACGGCGGCCAGCGACAGCCAGACCAGCACCCGCCGCCGGTCGATCTTGTCGGCCAGCCAGCCCACCGGGTACTGCGCCAGCGCCCCCCCGCCCACGAAGGCCGCCAGGAACAGCCCGATCTGGTCGGGGGCCAGCCCCACCTCCTGACCATAGACCGGCCCCACCATGCGGAACGCCGCCGAGGTCAGACCCGCGACGATCACCCCCGCCGTGGCCAGCGGCGACAGCCGCAGCGCCAGACCGGGCCGCAGCCGCGGCGCCTCGGGCGTCTCGGGCTGGCGCAGCCGCGACAGCGTCAGCGGCAAGAGCGCGGCACAGCAGATGATGGCCAGCAGGTTGTACGAGACATAGGCGGCGGGCGGCAGCACCGCGATCAGCAATTGCGCGGCCAGCGACGCGCCCATGTCGGCGATCCGGTAGATACCCATGGCCCGGCCGCGGGTCTCGTTGGTCAGCCGCGCGTTCAGCCAGGCCTCGATCACCGTATAGCAGCCCGCGACGCACAGCCCGATGCCCACGCGCATCACCGCCCAGGCCAGCGGGCCGACCACCATCATGTGCGCCATCAGCCCCATCGCGCCCAGCGCGGTAAAGGCGGCGAAGGCGCGCGAATGGCCGACCGTCCCCATCAGCCGCGGCGCCCACCAGCAGCCGATGAAGAAGCCCAGGAAATGCGCCGACCCCAGCAGGCCGACCTCGGCCGTGGTAAACCCCAGCGCCAGCCCCGACAGCGCATCCAGCGGCCCCACGCCCCCCGAGGCGAGTTGCAGCAGGATGATCGACAGGAACAGGGCGGCGAACGAGATCATCAGGCGCATGACCCTTCCCTGCTAACGCCCCCGGGCGCCGCGTGCAGGGCCGAATCCGACATCGCGTGACGTTTCCGGCCCGGCATCCGCGGCGTCCAGCCTTGCCCCTTCCCTGCGGCGGGCCGACAGGATATGCGCGGGACATGAGAGCGGGGTTTCCAAGGGCCGTGGCCGGCCAGCGCATCGGCCTTCTGGGCGGGTCGTTCGACCCCGCCCACGAGGGCCATGCCCACATCACCCGGCAGGCGCTGAAACGCTTCGGGCTGGATGCCGTCTGGTGGCTGGTCAGTCCCGGCAACCCGCTCAAGGCCGAAGGCCCCGCGCCGATGGCCCGACGGATCGCGGCGGCACAACGAGTCATGCACCACCCCCGCGTGACCATCACCGATATCGAGGCGCGCATCGGCACCCGCTATACCGCCGAGACGCTGGCCCGGATCAAGGCGCTTTACCCCGGCGTCCATTTCGTCTGGCTGATGGGGGCGGACAACCTGGCCAGCTTTCACCGCTGGGACCGCTGGCAATCCATCCTCGACACCGTGCCCGTGGGCGTGCTGGCCCGCCCGGGCCACGGCATCGCGCAGCGCCAGTCCAGTGCGGCGCTGGCCTATGCGCGCCACCGCCTGCCGGCCGCGCGCGCGCGCAGCCTGGCCACCCATCCCCCGCCCGCCTGGTGCTATCTGAACCTGCCGCTGATCGACATCTCGTCGTCCCAGATCCGCGCCCGCGGCCAGTGGCACCGCGCCCCCTGACCCGCCGGATCTGCGGACTTGCCCGGAACCGGCCGATTTGCTTCACTCCTGCCCATGACAATGCCCCCAAGCCCCCTGTCCCGGCGCTGGGTTCTGGCCGCGCTGATGGCGGGCGCGGCCTCTCCCGCGCTGGCCGGGCCGCTGGCCCGCAGCCTGCGCCCCGTTCCGCGGCCCGAACGGCAGCGTCAGGCTGCCGAGGCCGAGGCGCTGATCCGCCGCGCCCGGCTGGATGGCAAGCTTGCCTATGCCGTGGCCGATGCCGCCACGGGCGAGATGCTGGACCTGCGCAACCCGGTGCTGGGCCTGCCGCCCGCCTCGGTCGCGAAATCGGTGACCGCGCTCTACGCACTGGAAACGCTGGGGGCGGATCACCGGTTCGCCACGCAGGTGCTGGCGACCGGACCGGTGGTGGACGGGCGGCTGCTGGGCGATCTGGTGCTGGCGGGCGGCGGCGATCCGACGCTCGACACCGACATGCTGGGCGATCTGGCCGCGCGGCTGGGTGCAACGGGGCTGCGCGAGGTGACGGGGCGGTTTCTGTTCCATGCCGGCGACCTGCCCCGCCTGCCCGCGATCGACCCGGCCCAGCCGCCCCATGTCGGCTACAACCCGGCGGTGTCGGGGCTGAACCTCAACTTCAACCGCGTGCATTTCGAGTGGAAGCGCGAGGGCGCGGGCTATGACGTCACGCTGGACGCCCGCGCGCGCCGCTTTGCCCCGCAGGTCAACGTCGCGCGGATGCAGGTGGTGGACCGTCCCGGGCCGGTCTACACCTATTCCTCGAAGGGCGGCGTCGATGAATGGACGGTGGCCCAGGGCGCGCTGGGCAATGGCGGCGCGCGCTGGCTGCCGGTGCGCCAGCCCGCGCTGTACTGCGCCGAGGTGTTCCACACCCTTGCCCGTTCCGCCGGGATCGCCCTGCCCCGCCCGCAAGAGGCGGCGGCCCCCGTGACAGGCACAGTGCTGGCCCGGCATCTCAGCGAGCCGCTGACCGACATCCTGCGCGACATGATGAAATTCTCGACCAACATGACCGCCGAGACCGTGGGGCTTGCCGCGACGCTGGCCCGCGGCGGGCACCCGCTGACGCTGACCGACTCGGGGCAGGCGATGGCGGCATGGCTCGCGGCGCGCAGCGGCGCGCGCAAGGCCCGCTTCGTCGACCATTCGGGCCTCGGCGACGCCTCGCGGCTGACCGCGGTCGAGATGGCGCGGATGCTGGCCGCGGTCGCCCCCGACGCCCGGCTCAAGGGCCTGATGAAAGAGGTTTATCTGCGCGACGCCAAGGGCCGCCCGCTTTACGATCATCCGGTCTCGATCCGCGCCAAGACCGGCACCCTGAACTTCGTCTCGGGGTTGGCGGGCTATGTCACCTTCCCCTCGGGGCGCGAGCTTGCCTTCGCCATCTTCGCCGCCGACACCGAGCGCCGGGCGCATCTCGGCCCGCAGGAACTCGAGAACCCCGCAGGCGGCAAAAGCTGGATCACCCGCGCCCGGCGTCTGCAGACGGACCTGCTCGAGAGCTGGATCACGTCCTTCGGGTGACCGGCGACAGGGCCGCAATCGCGAGACCGGACGCGTAATGTCAGGCAGGCGTTGTCCCCGTTGGCACCGCCCCACATTGCCCTCGCCCCCCGGAGTCGCTATGTCACGCCCCAACCCAGACACTCACCCCACAAAGGCGGTTCCCGATGGCTTCCTACCAGTATGTCTACCACATGGACGGCGTCTCCAAGACCTATCCGGGCGGCAAGAAGTGCTTTGAGAACATCCGCCTGAACTTCCTGCCCGGGGTCAAGATCGGCGTCGTCGGCGTCAACGGCGCGGGGAAATCCACTCTGCTGCGCATCATGGCCGGCTGGGACAAGGACTTCTCGGGCGAGGCCTGGGCGGCCAAGGGCGCCCGCGTCGGTTACCTGCCGCAGGAACCCCAGCTCGACGAGACCCTGACCGTGCGCGGGAACGTCATGCTGGGCGTCGCGGGCAAGAAGGCCAAGATCGACCGCTTCAACGAGATCGCCATGGAGGTGGCCGAGAACTATTCCGACGAGCTGATGGAGGAGATGACCGCCCTCCAGGACCAGATCGACGCGGAGAACCTCTGGGATCTCGACAGCCAGATCGACGTCGCGATGGAGGCGCTGCGCTGCCCGCCCGACGATGCCCCGGTCGAAACCCTCTCGGGCGGCGAACGCCGGCGCGTCGCGCTCTGCAAGCTGCTGCTCGAAGCCCCCGACATGCTGCTGCTGGACGAGCCCACCAACCACCTCGACGCCGAAACCGTCGCCTGGCTGCAAAGCCACCTGATCGACTACAAGGGCACCATCCTGATCGTCACCCACGACCGCTATTTCCTGGATGACATCACCGGCTGGATCCTGGAACTCGACCGCGGCCGCGGCATCCCCTACGAGGGCAATTATTCCGCCTGGCTGGAACAGAAATCCAAGCGCCTCGCCCAGGAGGCCCGCGAGGACAAGGCCAAGCAGAAGACGCTGGAACGCGAACTCGACTGGATCCGCGCCGGCCAAAAGGCCCGCCAGGCCAAATCCAAGGCCCGCATCCAGGCCTATGAGGAACTGGCCAGCCAGTCGGAACGCGAAAAACTCTCCCGTGCGCAGATCATCATCCCCAACGGCCCCCGCCTCGGCGGCAAGGTGATCGAGGTCGAGGGGCTGAAAAAGGGCTATGGCGACCGGCTGCTGATCGAGGATCTCTCCTTCGCGCTGCCCCCCGGCGGCATCGTCGGCGTGATCGGCCCCAACGGCGCGGGCAAATCCACCCTCTTCCGCATGCTCACCGGCCAGGAACAGCCCGACGAGGGCACCATCACCTTCGGCGACACGGTGAAACTGAGCTATGTCGACCAGTCCCGCGACGCGCTCGACGCGAACAAGACCGTGTGGGAGGAAATCTCGGACGGGCTCGACATCGTCGTTCTCGGCGACGCCGAGGTGAACTCCCGCGCCTATTGCTCGGCCTTCAACTTCAAGGGCGGCGACCAGCAGAAGAAGGTGGGGCTGTTGTCCGGGGGGGAGCGCAACCGCGTCCACATGGCCAAGCTCTTGAAATCCGGCGGCAACGTGCTGCTGCTGGACGAGCCCACCAACGACCTCGACGTGGAAACCCTGCAGGCGCTGGAAGCGGCGCTGGAGGATTTCGCGGGCTGCGCCGTCATCATCTCGCACGACCGCTTCTTCCTCGACCGCCTCTGCACCCATATCCTGGCCTTCGAGGGCGAGGCCCATGTCGAATGGTTCGAGGGCAATTTCGAGGCCTACGAGGAAGACAAGATCCGCCGCCTCGGCCCGGACTCGGTGGAGCCGAAGCGGGTGAAGTACAAGAAGTTTGCGAGGTAATCCATAGGACGTCCCCGGATCGGCCATGCGCCGAGGAACGCGCCGCGGGGGTGACAGATTGGATATAAGTGCACTATTAGAGACGGAAAGTCCCTTGGATACGAAACCCTTCTAAACGCTGAACTTCAAGCGCGAAATCCGCGGAGCAACGAAAGAATGGACAGTGACTTCGACGAATTCCCACCCGACCTTCTCAAACTAGCTTTCGTAGGCGGATATCAAGAAGGCCTCACAGACTTGGCCGAATTGGCTGAAGACGAAGATTGGGATTACAAGAACGCCCAAACCGATCGCACTAACCCGGTCCTGACAAACTATATTGTTTACACCTACAGGCGGCTGGTTGAAGAGCGCAAGATTGCCATTAGTCCGGACGGCCTACACCTTTGCTTCAACACTGGCCTTGTTACCAATAACCAGGAAGAAATATATGCAGTGTTCGAGCCAAACAAAAGGGAGACTGCCGGCCAGAAATGGTTCCTTCAAGGATGGGAAAAGCGTAGTTCGCACGCGCTTTCACGGTTTTCTGCACTGCCCGACTTGGCCCAATACTACGACAACCCAGAACTACTGATTTTCGACCCGCGCAAAGAGCTAAGGGTAAACCTAGATCACATCATTGAAGATAACCGCGAAAGATTTCCTACTCCATACAATACCCTCGATGCTTTTGCACTTCGTAACTTCCTAAGCGGTGCTGTTGACTCTTTCAAGATCAGGGTAAAGCGCAACTATAAAACGGCTATTCCGCAATACTATAAAGGCCGAATACAGCTCTTGCTGCCAATTTGCCTGAGCAATCCCAAAGTTGCCGATTTAGCCCTTACGGTGGAGTTGTTTGGCGACCATTACCGTGCTTCGACATGCCTGACCCTGGACATGGCCTACAACAACGCACGGCAACTCGCTCGGCCAGACAAGGACTGGCTGCAGCCGTAATTTGGAGGTCGACGATCGCAAAGGAACCGTCGGCAGCTTAGAGTCAGGACTCACAACCAATAGATGACGGTCGCGGCCAGAGCGCAGGCCGAGAGGAATAGGATCGGGCAGCGGTCGTAGCGGGTGGCGATGC
>NZ_SLWW01000006.1 GCF_004342445.1 Rhodovulum euryhalinum | reverse complement strand
CGCAGAAAACGACTTCGGAGCCCTCGGCGACACCTCAACCCTCGCCGACCCATCCGTCGTCGAGACACTCATCGAAAACAGGATGAACAGGGGCTAGGAAGCCAAAGACAGGCGCCGACCCCGCCCGCCTCATTACCCCGGGCGCCCGCATGACCGCGGGCGTCCGGACCCTTCAAACCGCAAACGGGAGGAACACCATGTCCGACAAGGACTCCGCTCTCGACTACTGGCGCGCGAACGTGCGCATCATCCTCGTCAGCCTGGTCATCTGGGCGGTCGTTTCATTCGGCCTCGGCATCGTGTTGAGGCCCGCCCTCAAGGGCATCATGGTCGGCGGCGCCGACCTTGGCTTCTGGTTCGCGCAGCAGGGGTCGATCTATGTCTTCCTCGTGCTGATCTTCGTCTATGCCTGGCTCATGAACCGGCTGGACCGCAAGTACGGCGTGGAAGAGTAAGGGAGGCATCACGGAATGGATCAGTTTACCCTCAACCTGATCGTGGTGGGCATCACCTTTGCCCTCTACGTCGGGATCGCGATCTGGGCCCGGGCGGGCTCGACCTCTGAATTCTATGCCGCGGGCCGGGGCGTGCACCCGGTGCTGAACGGCATGGCGACCGGCGCCGACTGGATGTCGGCGGCGTCCTTCATCTCGATGGCGGGCATCATCGCGCTGGCCCCGGCGGGCGGCTATACCCAGTCGGCGTTCCTGATGGGCTGGACCGGCGGCTACGTGCTGCTGGCGCTGCTGCTTGCGCCCTATCTGCGCAAGTTCGGCAAGTTCACCGTGCCCGAATTCATCGGCGACCGCTTCTACTCGGGCGGCGCGCGCCTGCTGGCGGTGATCTGCCTCATCGTCATCTCGGTGACCTACGTGATCGGGCAGATGCGCGGCGTCGGCGTGACCTTCGGCCGGTTCCTGGAAGTGTCCACCGACACGGGCCTCTATATCGGCGCGGCGATCGTGTTCGCCTACGCCGTGTTCGGCGGCATGAAGGGCATCACCTATACCCAGGTGGCACAATACGTCGTGCTGATCATCGCCTACACGATCCCGGCGATCTTCATCTCGCTGGCGCTGACGGGTGATTTCCTGCCGCAGCTCGGCCTGATCGGGGACTATGCGCCCGGTGGCGGCGACCAGACGTTCCTGGCCAAGCTGGACCAGGTGGTGACGGAACTGGGCTTCACCGCCTATACCGCCGACACCACGAACATGTTGAACATGGTCCTGTTCACCATGTCGCTGATGATCGGCACCGCGGGCCTGCCGCATGTCATCATCCGCTTCTTCACCGTGCCGAAGGTGGCCGATGCCCGGACGTCGGCTGGCTGGGCGCTGGTGTTCATCGCGCTGCTCTATACCGTGGCTCCGGCCGTGGGCTCGATGGCGCGTCTGAACCTGTCCACGACGATGTGGCCGAACGCGGTGACCGGCAATGCGCTGGACGGCGACGCCGTCACGCTGGAAGCGATCCAGACCGATCCCAAGCTGAACTGGGTGAAGACCTGGGAACAGACCGGCCTGCTGGTCATGCAGGATCTGAACGGCGACGGCCAGATCCAGTACTACAACGACAAGAACCCGGCGATGGCCGCCATCGCGGCGGAACGCGGCTGGCAGGGCAACGAGGTCACCAAGATCGACAACGACATCATGGTGCTCGCCAACCCCGAGATCGCCGCGCTTCCCAGTTGGGTGATCGCGCTGGTGGCGGCCGGTGCGCTTGCGGCGGCACTGTCCACCGCGGCGGGCCTGCTGCTGGCGATTTCGTCGGCAATCTCGCATGACCTCATCAAGGGCTCGATCAATCCGAACATCTCGGAAAAGGGCGAGCTGATGGCGGCGCGGATCGCGATGACCTTTGCCATCGTGCTGGCCACCTGGCTCGGCCTCAACCCGCCCGGCTTCGCCGCGCAGGTTGTGGCGCTGGCCTTCGGCCTGGCGGCGGCGACAATCTTCCCGGCGCTGATGATGGGCATCTTCTCCAAGCGCGTGAACAAGGAAGGCGCGATCCTGGGGATGCTGGTGGGCCTCGTCTTCACCGCGGTCTACATCTTCCTCTACAAGGGGTGGTTCTTCGTCCCGGGAACCGCGGTGTTCGCCGACACGCCGGACAACTACTTCTTCGGCATTTCGCCGCTGTCCATCGGAACGGTGGGTGCCATGCTGAACTTCGCGATTGCCTTCGGCGTCTCGGCCATCACCAAGGCCCCGCCGCGCGAGGTGGTGGAACTGGTCGAAAGCATCCGCGTCCCGCGCGGTGCGGGTGCGGCGACCGGCCACTGAAACAGGACGGGGCGGCACATTTGCCGCCCCTTCTCCCCTCCCCCGGCATTCTCCGGCGGGCGCTTTCCTTTTAGGTTCTTGCAAGGTTTCCTGACCGACCGTTCCGGCTGAACGCGCAGGAGGTGCGCATGTCCGATCCAGAGGCCGATATCCTCGACAGCCTCAGGCAATTCCCACCCTTCGACTTGATCCCCGAGGACGCGCTGGCCGCCCTCGCGGGCAGCGTCAGGCGGATGGTGGTCGGTGCCGGACAGACGATCTGCCACGAGGGCGAACGGCTTGACGGGCTTTTCGTGATCGAGATGGGCACAGCGGATATCGAGACGGCGGGCTCGGAACTGATCGCCCATCGCGGGCCGGGCGACGTGATCGGCGAGCGGGGTCTGTTGCGCCTCGGCCGGGCGACGCTGACGGCCAGGGCCACATCCGACGTGACGCTGGTCCTGATCCCGAAGGCCGAGTTCCACGATCTCATGGATGATGTGCCAACCTTTGCCGCCTGGTTCCAGCGCGCCGTGCCCGGCCGGGTCACCGCCGCCGGGGACGAGGCAGCGGGGCTTACCGCGCTGAAGGTGGCCGACCTGATGACGAAGACGCCGGTCACCTGTCCGGTCGGGTCGAGTGTCACCGATGTGGCGCGGATCATGCGCGACAAGGGTATCTCGTCGGTGATCGTGATGGCGGGCGAGGCGCCGGCGGGTATCGTCACCGTGCGCGACCTGTCCGGCAAGGTGCTGGCCGAGGGCCTGGACGGCAGGACGCCGGTCGACCGGGTGATGACGCCGGACCCGATCACCATCGCGCCCGACGCGCTGGGGCTCGACGCGCTGATGCGGCTGGCCGATCACAATATCAGCCACCTGCCCGTAGCCGACGGCGGGCGGATCGTCGGGCTGATCGGGCGCACCGACCTTTTCCGCCAGCAGGCCGCAACGGCCAGCCACATGATTGTCGAGATCTTCGATGCCGACGCGCCCGAGGAAATGGTCCGCGTGGTAGCCGAGGTGCCCGCGCTTCTGGCACAGCTTGTCCGCTCGGGCGTTGCGGCGAACGCGATCTCGCGGCGGATCACCGACATCACCGACGCGATCACCCGCCGCCTTCTGGCGCTGGCCGAGGACCGCCTCGGGCCGCCGCCCGTGCCCTATCTGTGGCTGGCCTGCGGCAGCCAGGGCCGGCGCGAACAGACCGGCGTCAGCGACCAGGACAACTGCCTGATCCTTGACGATGACTGTACCCCCGAGCACGATGCCTATTTCGCGGACCTCGCCCGCTTTGTCTCGGACGGGCTGAACACCTGCGGCTTCGTCTACTGTCCCGGCGACATGATGGCCACCAACCCGCGCTGGCGCCAGCCAAGGCGGATCTGGCGCGAATATTTCACCCGCTGGATCGCCCAGCCCGACAACGAGGCGCAGATGCTGGCCTCGGTCATGTTCGACCTGCGCCCGATCGGCGGCGAGACGGCGCTATTCGCAGAGTTGCAGGCCGAGACGCTGGCGATGGCGCGCAAGAACTCGATCTTCGTGGCGCACATGATCTCGAACTCGCTGAAACACACCCCGCCGCTGGGGCTGTTCCGCGGCTTTGCGCTGATCCGCTCGGGCGAGCACAAGGACATGTTCGATCTCAAACATTCGGGCGTGGTGCCGGTGGTCGATCTGGGCCGGGTGTATGCGCTGAAGGGCGAATTGCAGGCGGTGAACACGCGCGAGCGGATCGAGGCGGCGCGCGAAGCGGGCGTGATCTCGCAGGCGGGCGCGCACGACCTGATCGACGCCTACGACCTGATCTGCGAGACCCGCCTCGCCCACCAGGCCGATCAGATCCGGGCGACGCAGACGCCCGACAACTTCATGGCCCCGGGGCAGTTGTCGGAACTGGAACGAAACCACCTGCGCGACGCCTTCATGGTCATCAAGACCATGCAATCGGCCGTCGGGCAGGGCCGCGGGGTGATGGGGTAGGCGAATGTTTCTGGAACTTCTGGCCAGTATCGCGGCGGGCGTCGGCGCCGTGGGCGTGATGCTGGCGCTCTATCGGCTGAGCGGCCGGCGCCTGCCGCGCTGGTCGATGCCGGCGGCGGCCGGGCTTGCCATGATCACCTTTGCCATCTGGTCGGAATACAGCTGGGCCGGGCGCACGGTGGCCGTTCTGCCCGAGGACATGGTCGAGATCAGCCGCGTGACGGAAAGCCGCCCGTGGAAGCCCTGGACCTATATTGTACCCCAGACGACGCGCCTGATGGCCGCCGATATCGCCGGGACCGCCCGCCGCGAGGACGCGCCTGATCTGCGGCTTGTCACGCTCTATCTCTTCGCGAGATGGCAACCCGCCCGGTCCGTCCCGGTCCTGGTCGACTGCAAGGCGCAGGCCCGTGCCGACGTGACCGACACCGCCCTGACCGACCCGGCGGCGGCCGGGTGGCAGGCGCTGTCCCCCGGCGATCCGCTGATCCGCGCCGTCTGCGGCGCCCCCGAGTAGGAGACCGGCATGGCTCGGAAATCCGTTCTGCTGGCCGAGGACGAGGACGGAATCGCCATCGCGCTGGAATATCTGATCTCGCGCGAGGGCTATGACACGAGGCGGGTGGCGGACGGCAAATCCGCGCTTCTGGCGCTGGAGACGGCACCGCCCGATCTGGTGGTCCTGGACGTGATGCTGCCAGAGCGTTCGGGCTATGAAATATGCCAGATCATCCGGCGCACCGAGGGCCTGAAAGGTGTTAAGGTCCTGATGATGACCGCGCGCGGTGGAGAGGTCGAGCGGCGCAAGGGACTGGCACTCGGGGCGGATGCGTTCCTGACGAAACCCTTCGCGACCGCGGATCTGACGGCCCAGATCCGCGCGTTGCTGGGGGGAGAGATGGATGCATGAGCGGCTTGGGCTGAGAACCCGATTCGCACTTTTCTTCGGGGCGCTGGCACTGGGCGGGACCGCCGCCCTGACCCTTGGGCTGTGGCTCGGCCATGCCCGTGCGGGTGGGCCGGCCGATGGCTACGTGATCGCGGGGTTGTTCGCGGGCTTTGCGCTGTCGGGGCTATCGGCCTGGGTGGGGCTGCTGTTCGACCAGAACGTGGCGCGCCCGATCCTGGCGCTGGCCGCCGATCTGACGACCCGGGCACGGGCCGATATCGACGCCGATATCGACGAGACGCAGGCACGCTATCTCGGTGCCCTGGCCCCGGCCGCCAACGCGATCCATGACGCGCTGGCCGAGACCCGCGCCGCACAGGATCGTGCCGTGGCCGAAAAGACCGCGGTGCTGAACCGCGACAAGGCGATGTTCGAGGCGCTTTTGCGCGACCTTGCAGAGGGGGTGGTGGTGGCGACCCCCGATCACCGGATCATGCTTTACAACCGCGCGGCGCAGGGCCTGCTGGGCGATCTTGGCCTCGACCGTCGGCTGACCGGTTTTCTCCGGCCGGAACCACTCGCCCACGCGCTTGACCGCATGGGTGCGCGCGCAGCCCGCGCCGAGGTCGAGGCCGAACGCTTCCTCGCGGCCACGGCCTGCGGCGAACGATTCCTGATGGCCCGCGTCAGCCCCATCGCGGTGAACGGCACCCGCGTCGGCTATGTGCTGATCTTCCATGACGCGACCGAGGATCTCGACGCGCATGCAGAACGTGACCACCTGCTGAACACCCTGCTCGAGTCGGTGCGTCGCCCGACCGCGGCGATCGGGGCGCTGATCGATGCGATCGAGACCGACCCGGCCGCGCCCCCCGCGATGCGCGCGACGTTTTTTTCCGAGTTGCGCAAGGAACAGGCCGCGCTGGTCCAGCGCATCCGCGAGGTTGCCGACCGGCACGGCGCCGCGACCGCCCGCCATTGGCCGATGCCCGCGGTAGCCTCGGACGACATCTTCGACGCGCTGCAGGCCCGGCTACCCGAGGATCTGCGCTTCGAGGGGACACGGCAGTTCATTCGCTGCGACGGCTTCGCCATCACCGAACTGCTCGCCCGGGTGATCGAGGGGCTGCGGACAGACGGCACGCGCTGCGGCTTTGTCTTGCGCGCCGCGGCGCAAGAGCGCGAGGTCTGCCTGACGCTCGACTGGACCGGCGGCGAAGTGACCGATGGCGAGATCGACCGCTGGCTCGGCGCGGCGCTGTCCGCGGGCTACGGGCAGTATACCGCACGCGATGCGCTCGAAGGACATGCGACCGAGATCTGGGCCGAACCCACGGCCACGGGCCACCGGCTGGTGCTACCGCTGACGGCCGCGGCGGCGCCGGTGCTGAACCCGGCCGATCCCCGGCCGGAGTTCTACGATTTCACGCTGCCGCCGCCTGCCTCGGACGAGATCGCCGACCGCCCGCTGTCGGAACTGCGCTTCGTGGTATTCGACACCGAGACGACCGGCCTTGCGCCGCGCGCGGGCGACGAGATCGTGCAGATCGCGGGCGTCAGGATCGTGAACGGGCGGCTCTTGCGGGGCGAGGTCTTCGATACGCTGGTGAACCCTGGCCGCCACATTCCGGCCGCCTCGACTGCGGTACACGGCATAGATGATACCCGGGTCGCCGACGCGCCCGACATCGTCGAGGCTGGGCGCCGCTTTCATGGCTATTGCGAGGGCGCGGTGCTGGTCGCCCACAACGCGGCCTTCGACATGGCCTTCCTGCGGCTCAAGGAACAGCGGCTTGGCGTGCGGTTCGACCACCCGACGCTTTGCACGGTGCTCTTGTCGGCGGCACTCTACCCGGATGCGGACGATCTGACGCTGGACGCGCTGGCCTGCCGCTTCGGGGTGACGCTGCCCAGCGAACGTCGGCATACCGCGCTGGGCGATGCGCTGGCCACGGCCGAGGTGTTCCGCCACATGCTGGGCGTACTCGAGGGTGCAGGCATCCGCACGCTCGGCCAGGCGGTCGCCCGCAGCGACGAGATGCACCGCATCCGCAGGGCTCAGACCTACTGAGCTTGGGGCGCCTCAGGCATCGGGCTTTTCGGACGGCGCATCGTCGAACAGCGCCCAGCCATGGGAACGCTCTGTCGACGGCAGATCCGACTCGCGCGCATGCGCCTGAAGGAAGGTCTTGGCGATGAAGTTGGCGGTGATCGGCGCTGTCAGGAACAGGAACAGCGTGATCAGCAACTCGTGGAACGAAAAGCTGCCTTTCACCACCACGAAGTAAAGCATCGAGGCGATCAGCACGCCGCCCACCCCCAGCGTCGTTGCCTTGGTCGGCGCGTGCAGCCGCTGCATCGTCTCCCTCAGCTTGATCATCCCGAAGGATCCGACCAGCCCGAAGATGCCGCTGACCACCAGGAAAAGCGCGATCACGAGTTCCGCAAGAATATCCATGGCCATTCCCTATTCGATGATGTCGCCGCGCAGCACGAAGCGGCAATACGCCACCGTCGAGACGAAACCGACCATCGCCACCAGCATCGCCGCCTCGTAATAGACCGCCGTGCCATGCCAGATGCCGTATAGGATCAGGATCGCGATCAGGTTGATCACCATCGTGTCGAGCGCGAGGATACGGTCTGCAACGTCCGGGCCCCTTGTGATCCGCCAGAGATTGGCCAGAAGCCCCAGCCCGTAGCAGCCGAAGGCAAAGACAAGCGCCGCCTCGATCATTGGAAAATCTCCTTGAGCCGCCGCTCGTACCGCGCCTTGATCTGATCGCGCACCCCGTCCGGATCATCCGTATGCAGCGCGTGCACGAGAATGCTGCCGCCATCGGCGGACAGCATTGACGATACCGTTCCCGGCGTCATGGTAATGGTGCCCGCCAGCACCGTGATCGCCTCGGCCGAGGTGAGATCCAGCGGTACGCTGATCCATTTCGAATGGATGTTCTCGTTTCGCTTGAACAGGATGATCATCGCGACCTGGACATTCGCCACGAGGATGTCCCACACCACGACCAGCATGTATTCCACCACGCGCAGCGGGCGGCGGATCCGGGGCCGGTTCGGCCAGTAGGGCGCGGTCATCACCGGCACGACGATGCCCATCACCAGCCCCAGGACCAGGTTGCCCGGCGTGAGTTTGTTCACGAGCCCCAGCCAGACCAGCGTCAGGGTCAGGCTCAGCAGCGGATGCGGAAAGATGCGGCCGAGCATGGTCTACTCCCCTTTCTGCGGCCCCAGCACGGCGGCTATATAGTCGTCGGGCTGGAACAACTGGACCGAGGCGGCCTCGAGATAGTCGGTCACCGGCCCGGCAAAGATCGACAGCAACGCCAGCGCCGCGATTGCGGCCATGGTGGGCGCCACCTCCAGCGGACCGGCCGGCCGGATCTCGGGGCGAACGGGATCCTCGCAGTCATCCTCGGGCGGCCTGTGGGCCGCGACCGCCGTGGATTTCCAGAACAGGATACTGCCCGCCCGGGCCAGCCCGACGATGATCAGCAGCGACCCAGCCAGGATCGCCGTCCACCCCGCCACGATCAGCGACGGATCGCGAAGCGCATCGAGGATCATCAGCTTGCCAAGAAACCCGCTGAGGGGCGGCATCCCCGCCATCGCCAGCGCACCGGCGAAAAACAGGGCGGCGAAAAGCCCGTTCTGCACCGTGGCAGGCGCCGTCGACAGCCGGTCCCCCTCGGGCCGGCGCGACACCACGAGATCGGCCATGAGGAACAGCGCCGCCCCGGCAAAGGTCGAATGGATCAGGTAGTAAAGCGCCGCGGTGGTCGCCCAGGGGGTGAAGGCCGCCACCGCCAGCATCAGCGTGCCCATGGAGGCGACGACCGAGAAGGCGATCATCGGCATCAGCCGCCGCGCGCCGAGAACACCGACCGCACCGATGGCCAGCGTCGCCACCGCGGCCGGAAACAGCCACGTCCCCGGCAGGCCAGCCGTGGCGGGAACATCGGGCCCGAAGACGACCGTATGGATGCGCAGGATGGCGTAGGCGCCGACCTTGGTCATGATCGCGAACAACGCGGCGACCGGGGCGGGCGCGTTGGCATAGGTTGCGGGCAGCCAGAACTGGATCGGGAAAAGTGCGGCCTTGATCGCAAAGACGATCATCAGCAGCATTGCCGCGACCCGGATCAGAGCCGCGTCATCGACCGGGATCTCGCGCACCTTCACCGCAAGGTCGGCGATGTTGAGCGTTCCGGTGGTGGCGTAGATCGTGCCCAGTGCGAACAGGAACAGGGTCGAACCCGCAAGGTTCATCACCACGTATTGCAGCCCCGCCTGAAGCCGCACCTTGCCGCCACCGTGGATCATCAGCCCGTAGGACGCGATCAGCAGAACTTCGAAGAACACGAACAGGTTGAAGGCGTCGCCGGTCAGGAACGCACCGCAGATGCCCATCAACTGGAACTGGAACAGCGCGTGGAAATGCCGCCCCCGCGCGTCCCAGCCGGTGGCCGCCGCATGGGTCTGGACAATCAGCGCCAGAACCGCCGTCAACAGCACCATCATTGCCGACAGCCGGTCGAGCACCAGCACGATCCCGAAGGGCGCGGGCCAGTCGCCCAGCGCATAGACATGGGTGCCGCCATCCCCGGCAAGCACGGTCAGCCCGACCGCAATCGCGACCAGGGCGAGCGTTCCGGCAAAGGACGCCGCACGCGCCAGCGTGATATCGTGCCGCATCACGAAGGCAATGAGTGGCGCCAGCAGCGCAGGCAGGACGACCGGGGCGATGATCCAGTGGCTCATGCCGCGGCATCCTTGCCGGCGGGTTCGTCCTCGTCCGTCTCGGTCATGTTGATCTGATCGTCGCCAGCCTCGATGAAGGCACCAAGCGCGATCATCACCAGAACCGCTGTCATCCCGAACGAGATGACTATCGCGGTCAGCACCAGCGCCTGCGGCAGCGGGTCGGTATAGGTCGCCTCGCCGTATTTCTGCAGCACGGGCGGCGCGTTGATTGCAAGCCGCCCGGTGGCGAACAGGAACACGTTCACCGCATAGGATAACAGTGCCAGCCCCAGGATCACCGGGAAGGCACGGAGCCTGAGGATCAGGTAGACCCCGCCCGCGGTCAGCACGCCCACCGCACTCGCCACCACCAGCTCCATCTCACTCGCCTCCGTTCCTGATCGCCTCGACGCGCTTCGACGGGTCGTAATCCATCGGCTCGACATTCACCGTCTCGCCGGCATAGCGCGCGATCCGCGACAGGCTGTAAAGCATCAGCATGACCGCACCCAGCACCGTCAGGAACACGCCGAGATCGAACAGGAAGGCCGAACCGAGGCCAAATTCCTCGATCCCCGGAAGGTCGATATAGCCATAGGCGCTGGTCAGGAACGGCTTGCCTGCCAGCCATGCCCCTGCCCCCGTCAACCCTGCCACCACCACGCCCCAGCCGATCATCGCGTGGTACTGGATGCGCTGGCGGGCCTGCGTCCAGGCAAAGCCCGAGGCCATGTACTGCATCAGCAGCGCGATCGAGATCACCAGCCCAGCGATGAACCCGCCGCCCGGCTGGTTGTGGCCTCTCAGGAAAATGTAGATGCCGACCACCACCGCGATGGGCATCATCGCGCGCGTCGCCACCACCATCATCAGCGGGTGCCGGTCGCGCGAGCGGTCCTGGGAATAGTCGGTGTTCCTCAACCGCCGTGCCGCGGGCCCCGTCAGCAGCGACACCATCAGCGCGTAGATCGTCAGACCCGCGATCCCCAGGACGATGATCTCGCCATAGGTGTCGTAGCCGCGGAAATCGACGAGGATGACGTTGACGACATTGGTCCCGCCCCCGCCCGTGTAGGAATTGGCGAGGTGATAGTCGGAGATCGTCGAGAAGTCGCGCGTGAGGAACGCCATCGCCAGCCCTGTCACCGCGACGCCCGCGCCCACCGCGATCACCCCGTCGCGCGTCCGCCGCCAGAGCGGGCTTTCCAGCGGCGTGTGCTTGGGCAGGAAATGCAGTGCCAGCAGCAACAACATGATCGTCACCGTCTCGACCGAGATCTGGGTCAGGGCAAGGTCGGGCGCGGAGAGGTAGACAAAGCCTACCGAGACCATCAGCCCGATCACCCCGATCAGCACCAGCGCCTGGAACCGGCGGCGGTGCATCGTCACGACAAGCACGGTCGCGACGACCAGCAGCACCCAGCCGACCGCGACCACCGCCGGGATGGGCAGCATGGGCCGCGTGGCGGGCGCAAGGGCGCCGCCATTCCATGCGGCAAAGCCCAGCGCCACGGTCGCCACCACGAAAATCGCCAGGTATCGGCTGATCGAACCGTTATGCAGATTGCGCGTGACCCAGCCCGAGAGCGCAGCAGACGCATCGATCAGCGCGTCGAAGATGACCTTGGCCTCGGGCCGCGGGGCGGCCTGCCAGAGACGGTCCAGCGGGCGGTGCAGCAACAGAACGACAAGCCCCCCCGCCACCGCGATCATCGACATGACAAGGGCCGCATTCACCCCGTGCCAGATCTTGAGCGAATAGTAGGGCAACTCGCCGCCCACCACCGCGCCCCCCGCGACAGCGACCAGGGGACCGACGATGGTGGCGGGCAGGATGCCGATCAGCAGAACGAAAACCGCAAGGAACCCGGGCGCTGCCCACATGCCGAACGGCGGATCGTGCGGTTTAGATGGGTAGTCATCGCGCACCGGGCCCAGGAAGACATGCGAGATGAAGCGGAAGGAATAGGCCACCGACAACAGCGCCCCCAGCGTCGCCAGCACCGGGACCACCAGGTGGCTGCCCGCCCAGACCGTTTCCGACGCCGCGTCCAGCATCATCTCCTTCGACAGGAACCCGTTGAAAAGCGGGATGCCCGCCATGGACAGCGCCGTGACGATGGCGATCGCCGCCGTGACAGGCATCAGGCGCGCGAGCCCCCCCAGACGCTTGATGTCGCGCGTATGCGCCTCGTGATCGACGATGCCCGCCGACATGAAGAGCGCGGCCTTGAAGGTCAGGTGGTTGATGATGTGGAACACCGCGACGACCGCCGCGAACTTGGTGCCCAGTCCCAGCAACATCGTCAGCAGGCCCAGGTGGCTGACGGTGGAAAACGCCAGCAACGCCTTGAGATCATCCTTGAAGATCGCGATCAGCGCGCCCAGAACCATGGTGATCAACCCGGTTGTCGAGACGATGTAGAACCACGCCTCGGTCCCCGAAAGAACCGGCCACATCCGCGCCAGAAGGAAGACGCCCGCCTTCACCATGGTCGCCGAATGGAGGTAGGCGGAAACGGGCGTGGGCGCCGCCATCGCGTGGGGTAGCCAGAAATGGAACGGGAACTGCGCCGACTTGGTGAAGGCGCCGATCAGGATCAGGATAAGCGCGGGCAGATACCATTCCGAGGCCCGGATCGCGTCGCCCTGGGTCAGAATGTCGGTCAGGTCATAGCTGCCCGCGATATTGCCCAGGATCAGCATCCCCCCGATCATCGCAAGCCCGCCCCCGCCGGTGACCGCCAGCGCCATCCGGGCGCCCTGCCGGCCCTCGGGCAGATGCTTCCAATAACCGATCAAGAGGAAGGAGGTCAGGCTGGTGAGTTCCCAGAAGATAAGCAATAGCAATATGTTGTCCGAGATCACGATGCCCAGCATCGCGCCCTGGAAGAGCAGCAGATAGGTGTAGAACTGCCCCATCGGATCCTCGCCCGACAGGTAGAACCGGGCGTAAAGCGTGATCAGCAGACCCATCCCGAGAATCATTCCCGCGAACAGTAGCCCCAGCCCGTCAAGGAAGAAGCTGGCCGAAAGGCCCAACTGGGGCAGCCATTCGATCCGCGCCTCGATCACCTCGCCGCGCATCACGTCGGGCGCGAGCACGCCCAGCATGACAAGGGCAAGGATCGTCGGGGCCGCCGTGAAGGTGGCGCAGGCGGTTCGGCCCGCGCGGATCATCAGCCCGGGCACCAGGGCGCCGAGAAAGGGAAGGATCGCGATGATCGGTAACAGGCTGCTGCCGCTGCTCATTCGGTGCACCACTGACTTGTTCCGGGACAGACTTAGCCGGTTTCCGCGGGATGGGAAATGCGGTTGGAAGGAACGTCACCTTCTTGGGGGATCAAAGCCGCGAAACGCACAATTCCGCATCAGGACATCCCGGTCTCGATGGCCAGCCGCACCAGTTCCGTCGTGTTCCTCGCGCCGAGCTTGCGCTTGAGGATCGAACTGGTGTTCGCCGCCGTCTTGTAGCTGATGCAAAGCGCATCCGCGATGCTTTGCAGATCCTCGCCGCGGCCGATCAGCCGCAGCACCTGGTGTTCGCGCTCGGTCAGCGATGCCAGCGGGTCGGCCTTGCCGCCGATCCGCATCGAGGCGACCGAAACCGCGACCTTGTGGCTGAGGAAAAGCTCATCCCGCTCCAGCGTGCGGACCGCCTCCAGGAAATCGTCGGGCGCCGAGTTCTTCGACAGATAGCCCCGCGCCCCGGCTTCCAGCGCCTTGGCGGCAAAGACCGTCTGCTCGTTCATGGTGAAGACGAGGATCCGCGCCGCGGGTGCGCGTGTGGACAGCGGGCCGATCATGTTCAGCCCACCCACGCCGGGCATCCCGAGATCGAGCACGATCAGGTCGGG
This sequence comes from Rhodovulum euryhalinum, assembly GCF_004342445.1. Classification (GTDB taxonomy): domain Bacteria; phylum Pseudomonadota; class Alphaproteobacteria; order Rhodobacterales; family Rhodobacteraceae; genus Rhodovulum; species Rhodovulum euryhalinum. Next base: position 231,224 of record NZ_SLWW01000006.1, on the reverse strand, counting down.
GCCATGCGCCTCGGCCAGCCGGTAGGCCTCGCGGTCGGTGAGCGCCTCGAAGACCTCGTCATAACCGGCATCGCGCAACAACTGGCCGCAGCCGATATGCGTCACGGGATGGTCGTCGACGATCAGCGCGGTCTTCAAGATGTGGCCTCCATCGCCGGCCGCCCCCCCGTGACACGCGCCCTTGCCAGCGGCAATTGCGCGGTCAGCCGAGTCCCCCCGCCCGGCCGCGGCCCGATCGCCAGCATGCCGCCGATGGCGTAGACCCGGTCGCGCATCGCGGTCAAGCCGCGGCCCTCGGCCATGCAGGCGGGCAGCCCTGCCCCGTCGTCCTCGACCGCCAGCGCGATCGCGCGCGCCCCTTCCGATCCCTGTGGAATCAGTTCCATCGCGACGCGCACCCGGCGCGGCGCCCCATGGCGCAGCGCATTTGTCACCCCCTCCTGCACGAAGCGATAGACGGTCAGGTCGACGATCTCTTCGGTGCCGGTCATCGCGTCGGGCAGGACGATCTGCCAGGCGATGCCGGAATGGGTGCTGCGAAAGCCGTCGAGCATGTCGGCCAGCGCCTCGACAAGGGGCAGTTGGCCGATGGTCATCGGCCGCAACGTGGTCAGAAGCCTGGTGTTCGCGGTCTGGATCTGGTCGACGATCGAAGTGACGGTCTCGGCATCGCGTTTCAGAACGGGATCGCCCGCCCGATCGGCCGCACGCGCGATGGCGCCGGCCTTGACCTTGAGCCCGAACAGGCAGGGGCCGAATTCATCGTGCAACTCCATGGCGATGGCGCGGCGCTCGGCATCGCCGAGCTCCACGATCTTGCGGGCCAGCGCGGCGCGGGCACTCTCGCTGGTCTCGAGGCTTTGAGACAGCGCGTTGAAACCGCCCACGAGGGGCACGAAATCCGCGCCGCGGACCCCCGATATACGGGTCGAGAGCGCGCCGGACTGCAACGCGCCGAGCCCCCGGTTGAGGGTTTCGAGCGGACGCAGCGCGCGGCCGATCACCGCCGTCACCAGCGCGAGCGTGGCAAGAAAGGCCCCGCCCAGCGTCCAGAACAGAGCGGCCACATCGTGCCAGACCTCGGCGATCTCGTCCTGGGGGGCGGAGGTCAGCGACACGAAGCCGTAATCGCGGCCGCTGTCGAGAATCGGAAGCCGGGTCTCGCGCACCGGCGGCGTCACCAGCGCCCGGAACCAGGCCGGGGGGGCAGCGCCCTCCTCCTCGCCCGCGCCGGCCCGCACCGGCAGGGGGCCGGTTCTCAAATCAAACAGCGCCAGGCGGACGTGGCGCGGCTCGACCAGGCGTTCGGACAGCACGCCCAGCACCGCCCCCGGCGGGTGGTCGCGCATCGCCGCGCCGACCGAAGCGATCACCTGCGCCCGGGCGCCTGCCTCGGCCGCCGCCATTTCGACCACCACCGCCTTGCGCGCATTCTCGAGCAACAGCCATCCCGCGACGCATAGCGCCAGCGCCTGCGTCACGCCCACGCACATGACCACCTGCCAGCGAAGATGAAGCCGGTCGATCATTTCCGATGTCCTCCCTGTCGGGGCGAATCTAGCGCCTGTTGGCCGCCCGGTCGATTGCCGAGCGCACACCCCGGGAAAAGAAGGCTGTGGCATTGCCGTTTCTTCCCGGTCAGAATTGGGAGGAAGAGCGTACGCCACCCGTGTAAGCCCAAAGCACGGGAGGAGTAGAGGGGGGAAACGACGATGGTCAGCGAACCGGGCCACTGGTCTGGCTTTTTCGGTCTGCGCAAGCGGGCACGGGGTGCGCTTGTCGGCGCTGGCCTCGCCGCCCTGGCGACTCTCCCCGCCACCGCGCAGGAGGTTCGGACGGCCGTCATCCGTGTCGACTACCCCTCGCTCCTTCCGCTGTCGCGCCTGGATCTTCCGACCGAGGATCGGGCCTTCGCGGGCGCCGCACTCGGCACCGAGGACAACGCCACGACGGGCCGCTTCATGGGTCAGACCTACGAGACGGTCACCGTGGCGGCAGCCCCCGAGACCGCGCTGGCCGAGTTCGCGCGGCTGGCGAACGAAGGGTTTCGGCTGTTCGTGGTCCACGCCCGCGAGGACGAGCTTCTGGCGATGGCCGATGCCGCGCCCGAGGGCGCGCTTCTGTTCAATTCCCGCGAGGGGGCGCGCAGCCTGCGCAGCGAGGCGTGCCGCGCCAACCTGCTGCACGTGGCGCCCAGCGACGCGATGCGCGCCGACGCGGTGATGCAGTTCCTGGTCTGGAAGAAATGGACCGACCTTTTCCTCGTCCACGGGTCGAACCCGGCAGACGTGGCCCTGGCCGATGCCTACCGCGCCTCGGCGCGGAAGTTCGGCGCGAAGATCGTGGGCGAGCGCGAGTTCACCGATACAGGTGGCTCGCGCGTGTCGGATTCCGGCCATGTGCTGGTCCAACGGCAGTTGCCGGTCTTCATGCAGGACACGCCCGACCATGACGTGGTGCTGGCCGCCGACAGTACCGACTATTTCGCAGAATACCTGCCCTACAACACCTGGGAGGCCGCGCCGGTCGCGGGCTCGGCGGGGCTTGTGCCCGTAACCTGGGCGCCCACACATGAATCCTGGGGCGCGACGCAGCTTCAGACCCGGTTCGAGAAACGGACGGGCCGGGCGATGCGCGACGAGGATTACCAGACCTGGCTTGCGGTCCGGGTGATCGGCGAGGCGGTGACCCGAACCGGTTCGGCCGACCCGGCGGTGCTTCGCGACTACGCGCTGGGCGGCGAGTTCGCATTGGCCGCTTTCAAGGGGCAGCCTGTGACCTTCCGCCCGTGGAACGGCCAGTTGCGCCAGCCGATCCTTCTGACCAATGGCCGGATGACGGTCAGCGTCTCGCCGCAGGAGGGCTTCCTGCACCAGCGATCGCCGCTCGACACGCTGGGGCTGGACGAGCCCGAATCCGCCTGTACCGCCTTCGAATGAGGACCGACATGATCAGAACCGCCCTTATTGCCACCTTGGTGGCCACGCCTGCGCTTGCCAACAATGTCTTTGTCTCGAACGAACGCGGCAACACCGTGACCGTGCTGGACAGCACCACCTGGGAAGTCGTGACCGAGTTCGCCGCCGGCAACCGCCCGCGCGGGATCACCATCGCGCCCGATGGCAGCGAGCTGTACGTCTGCGCCTCGGACGACAACCTGGTGCGGGTGTTCGACCCCAAGACCTTCGAGGAGCTGCCCTCGCTGCCCTCGGGCCCCGACCCCGAATTGTTCGTGCTGCACCCCTCGGGCAACCCGCTTTACGTCGCCAACGAGGACGACAACATGGTGACCGTGGTGGACGTGAAGACCCGGCAGGTGCTGGCCGAGGTGCCCGTGGGCATCGAACCCGAGGGGATGGCGATCAGCCCCGATGCGGGGATCGTCATCAACACGTCCGAAACCACGAACATGGCGCATTTCATCGACGCCGAAAGCTACGAGATCGTCCATAACGTGCTGGTGGACCAGCGCCCGCGCTATGCCGAGTTCACCCGCGACGGCAAGAAGCTGTACGTCAGCGCCGAGATCGGCGGCACCGTCAGCGTGATCGACCTGACCGCCGAGCCGCCGGCGATCACCAGGAAGATCACCTTCGAGGTGCCGGGCGTGCAGGCCGAATGGCTGCAGCCGGTAGGCGTCGAGGCGACCTCGGACGGAAGCCGCGTGTTCGTGGCGCTGGGGCCGTCGAACCGGGTGGCGGTGATCGACGGGGCGACCGACGAGGTCATCAAGTACCTGCTGGTGGGCCAGCGGGTCTGGCAGTTGGGCTTCACCCCGGACGAGAAGTACCTGATCACCACCAACGGCAACTCGAACGACGTGTCGATCATCGACGTCGCGGCCGAGGAGGTGATCAAGTCGGTGCCGGTGGGCCAGCAGCCCTGGGGCGTGGTCGTCGCGCCGAACTGAGACAAGCAATACAATAAGGGAGGAAACCGATGAAACGATTTGCACTCGCCCTTGCGGCGGCCCTGATCGCCGGACCGGCGGCCGCGGCGCCGCTGTGCGACGATCTGGGCTTTGCGGGGCTTCTGGCAAAATGCAACCGGGGAGAGCCGATCCAGCTGACTCTGGCCTCGGGCCAGCCGATCCATGCCGGATCCGGCCCGATCGAACTGCAGTCCGGGGCCTATTACGAGATCCATATCACCGCGGACGGGTCGGCGGAACTGGCGGTGATGGGACCGGCCTTCTTCCGCTCGGTCTGGCTGAACGAGATCGTCATCAACGACATCGAGGTGCGCCCGATGGCCGTGGACAGCCTGGAATTTGACGCCGCCGGGACCGCGCGCATTTCCTTCGTGGCGATCAAGCCCGGCAGTTCGGAGCTGATGATCCCCGGTTCGACCGGGGATGCCCAGCGCGTCCAGTTCTCGATCCGCTGACCCCTTGAGGAGAACTGAAATGAAACGCATTTTCGCCATTGCCGCCGTGATCCTCGCCCCCGGACTCGCGACGGCCAACGAGATCTCGCCCGACGTGGTCGAGAAGATCACCGCCATGCTCGCCGAGATGCAATGCGAGATGGACCCCTCCGATATCGAGACCGAGGACGGTGGCGGCTTTGAACTTGACGATGTGTTCTGTGCCGATGGCCAGTACGACATCGAACTCGACTCCGATCTGCAGGTGGTCGAGAAGCGCAAGGAATGACCGCGGCGCGTCCCGGTATTGCAGGGGACGCCCACTGGAACATGACGCCGCGCGGACAGGCCCCCGCGCGGCGTCTTTCCTTCCCGTAGCACGGTTGCCTTCGCCCGGACCCTGGCGGGCCCTCTTTCGCCCGGTTCGCGCGGCCGGATCACCCTGGGCGCTGAGCACCGCTGCCCGGCAGTGTCGCAACGAGATCGGTCCAGCCGGAGATACGGTCGCCATCGTCTCCGCGCACCCCCGAGACCCGCAGGATCGGCCCGCCTGATGCATCGAACGCCTCGACCGACATGGCCGGCCCGTTTCCCGTAGGCCGCGTCACCGCCCAGACCTCGGCCACCTTGTCGGCCCTGAGGTGCAGGTTGAAAGCGGGATCGAGTATGTTCAGCCAGGGGCCGGTCGGCTTGATGGTCTCGGCCGGACCGCGATGGATTTCGGTGCAGCCTCGGTTTCCGACCGCGAGGGCAAAGCGGAGCGCCCGCGTGGCAAGCCCGTTCAACAGCGCGTCCATGCAGGACGGATCAAGCGCCCTTGCCCGGGGGGCGCCCAAAATCCGGTAAGCGCCAAGGCGGTTCATCCCCAGCCCGGTCAACGCGGCAAGGAAGTCGCCCGCGCCGGTCGGCCGGTCCCATGCGGCCTGCAGCCGGTCAAGCGCGCCGGGGGCCGACCGCGCCGGCTCGACCGGCTCGCGCGGCGCGAGCGCCAGGCTGTCGGACTGGTCGTCGAGCCTGAGCCGGGCGATCAGCGCCTGCCATTCGGCCTCGATGTCGTCTTCGCCGAGATAGATCTTGTGCACCGCATCCCCGGCCCCGTCGAAGACCTGGATCGAGCGGCGGACCTTGCCACCCTTTTGCTCTTCGACGGCAAAACCGTGGACCCAGTGGCGCGGAACGATCCGCAGGTCGAATGCGGGGCCCCTGACCGTCGAGGCATCCCCGCCGGGCGTGTAGGAGCCATAGGCCCCCGTCTTCTCGATCACCGCGCAGTCGTTGCGGGTCAGCGCCATCGCCTCGCCAAATCCCGGCAGAAACGGCATCAGCGCATCCGGATCGGCCACGATCCGGATCACACCTGCACCGACCTCGGCGGCCAGCACCTCGGCCTCGGCCACGCCCAGAGAGTCGGCCAGGTCCCGGCTGCGCATGGTGGATTTCTCGGCCCGGGCGGACCTGATCCGGTCCGGGGTGACGATGTCGCCCGCTTGCATCGATGGCTCCTCTTTCGCTTCGCTTGCCCCGGCATGCTGCCCGGCTGGCCGGGAAACGCAACCATCCCCGCATCGCGGAAACGTCGCGGGGCCTTGTCACGCCCGCCGCCGGTCCGCGTCAATACCCGCCCCGGCCGCCCGCACTGCGAGAGCGGCCATGATCTCGGCCAGCGCGAAGGCGGCGATGACGGCCGGACGCTTGTCGCCCGTCCCTGCCGCGCCGATCGGACAGGTCAGCCCGTCCGCCGGACCACCGCCCCGCTCGGCGAGAAAGCGCAAGAACCGGGCGCGCTTTGACTGAGAGCCGATCAGCCCGACATAGGCCGCATCCCCGCGCCCCAGCGCCTCGGCAGCCAGCAAGAAGTCGAGTCCATGGTCGTGGGTCAGGATCACAAAGGCGCTGCCCGGGGGCGCGGCGCGGATCTCGGCCTCGGGCAGCGGGGTCAGCCGCGCCTCGGCCGCCGCGGGCGCCTGCGCGATCTGGTCGGCGCGGCTGTCGACAAGAACCGTCCTGACCGGCATCTGCACCAGCAGACCCGCAAGCGCGCGCCCGACATGGCCCGCGCCCAGCAGGATGACATGGGGCCGGGCGTCACCCTCTGTCCGCACCTCGCGCAACAGCGACGCCCGCGCCTTGGCCCCGAGGCACGTCAACGCCAGCGCGATCCGGCCGCCACAGCATTGCCCGGTCTCGGGACCGAGCGTGATTTCGATCCGGCGCCCCGCCTCGCCCGAGACCAGCATCGCACGCGCCGCTTCGATCCCGGCCAGTTCCACCCGTCCGCCGCCGACCGTGCCATGGACCGCGTCACCTGCCACCAGCATCCATGCGCCTTTCTCACGCGGGGCCGATCCCCGCACGCCGTTCAGCCGCACGAGGATTGCACGGGGATGGGCAGCAAGGAATCCATCAAGCGCCTGCGCATCGCCCATCGCTCAGGCCTCGCCCGTCAGCCGCGCGATGGCCATCAGCACCCGTTCGGGCGTCGCGGGGGCATCAAGCCGGGGACATTCGCGGTAATCCGCCACGCTTGCCACCGCCATCGACAGCGCCTCGAGCACCGAGATCGCCAGCATGAAGGGCGGCTCGCCCACCGCCTTGGATCGCTTGATCGTCATCTCGCGGTTCTCGGACCAGTCGGCCAGCCGCACGTTGAAGATGCGCGGAATGTCCGAGGCCAGCGGGATCTTGTAGGTGGACGGCGCATGGGTGCGCAGCCGCCCCTCTTCGTCCCACCACAGCTCCTCGGTGGTCAGCCACCCCATCCCCTGCACGAAGCCCCCCTCGACCTGGCCCAGGTCCAGCGCCGGGTTCAGCGACCGGCCCACGTCGTGCAGGATATCCACGCGATCCACCCGGTACTCCCCGGTCAGCGTGTCGACCGACACCTCGGAACAGGCCGCACCGTAGGCGAAGTAATAGAACGGGTGCCCCCGCCCCGTCGCCCGGTCCCAGTGGATCTTCGGCGTCTTGTAGAACCCCGCCGCAGACAGGTGCACCCGCGCCATGTAGGCCTCGTGCACCAGCCGGTCGAAGGGCACCGGCTCGGCCCCGATCCGCACCTCGTTCGGGGCGAAACGCACGTCCTCGGGCGCCACCCCCCGGCTTTCGGCGGCAAACGCCACCAGCCGCGCCTTGATCTGCTCGCAGGCATCCAGCGCCGCCATCCCGTTCAGGTCCGACCCCGACGAGGCCGCGGTGGCCGACGTGTTCGGCACCTTCTCGGTCGTGGTCTTCGTGATCCGGACCCGCTCGATATCCACCTGGAACGCGTCGGCCACCACCTGCGCCACCTTGGTGTTCAGCCCCTGCCCCATCTCGGTGCCACCATGGTTCAGGTGGATCGACCCGTCCTTGTAGACATGCACCAGCGCGCCCGCCTGGTTGTAATGGGTCGCGGTGAAGGAGATGCCGAACTTCACCGGCGTCAGCGCGATGCCCTTGGCGATGATCCCGCCCCGCGCGTTGTGCTCCAGCACCGCGGCCCGGCGCGCGGCATAGTCCGCGCTGGCCTCCAGCTCGTCGACCAGCCGGCCCACGATATTGTCCTCGACCCGCTGGTGATAGGGCGTCAGGTCGCGCCCCTCGCGGTAGAAATTCGCGCGCCTTATCTCCAGCGGATCGCGGCCCAGCGCACAGGCGATCTCCTCGATCATCCGCTCGGCGGCGATCATCCCCTGCGGCCCCCCGAAGCCGCGAAAGGCGGTGTTCGACACGGTGTTGGTCTTCAACGGCCGCGACCGCAGCCGCACCGCCTGATAGAAATAGGCATTGTCGGCATGGAACAGCGCCCGGTCGGTCACCGGCCCCGACAGATCGGCCGAGAACCCGCAGCGCGCGGTCACGGTCGCATCCACCGCGTGGATCACCCCGTCCGCGCCGAACCCCACCTCGTAGTCCACCACCACGTCATGCCGCTTGCCGGTGGCGATCATGTCCTGGTCGCGGTCGGGGCGGATCTTGACGGCCTGGTTCCAGCGCTTCGCGGCCAGCGCGGCCACCACGCAGAACAGGTTCATCTGGGTTTCCTTGCCGCCGAAGCCGCCGCCCATCCGGCGCACGTTCACCACGACCGCGTTCGCGGGCACCCCCAGCACCTGCGCCACCATCTGCTGCACCTCGGTCGGGTGCTGGGTCGAGGCATGCACCGTGACCTCGTCATCCTCGCCCGGGATGGCAAAGGCGATCTGGCCCTCCAGGTACATGTGGTCCTGCCCGCCGACCGTCATCCGGGCCCTGATGCGATGCGTCGCGGCGGCCAGCGCAGGCCCCACATCGCCGCGTTCCAGCACCAGCGGCGCGGTCACGTCCGGGTAGCCCGCCGCCAGCGCCGCCTCGATGCCGATCGCGGCGGGCAACGGCTCGATCTCCACCCGCGCCAGTTCCGCCGCCCGGCGCGCGGCGTCACGGGTCTCGGCGATCACGGCGAAGATCGGCTGGCCATGGAATTCCACCAGCGCCTCGGGAAAGACCGGCTCGTCGCGGCAGCCGGTCGGGCTGATGTCGTTCAGCCCCGGAATGTCGGCCGCCGTCAGCACGCCGACGACGCCCGGCGCGGCCACGACCGCCGACAGGTCCAGCCCCGTCAGCCGCCCATGGGCGCAGGGCGCGAGGCCAAGATAGCCGTGCAGCGTGCCCACCGGCTCGGGGATGTCGTCGGTATAGTCCGCCCGGCCGGTGACGTGCTTTTCGGCCGAATCGTGGGCCACATGCCCGTGCACCGCGCCCGTTATGCCCACATCGGTCTTCATCGCCGCCCCCTCACGCCCGTTCCAGCCGGGCGGGCTCGGGCCCGGCCTCCTGCTCCAGCCAGAACCGGCGCAGCAGGTTCTGCGCGACGCGCATGCGATAGGCGGCCGAGGCACGCCAGTCGGTCAACGGCGTGAAATCGCGCGGCAGTTCCTTGGCCGCCGCCAGCACCGTCGCCTCCGCCCAGGGCCGCCCCACCAGCGCCGCCTCGGCCTGCGCGGCCCGTTTCGGCACCCCCGCCATGCCGCCAAAGGCCAGCCGCGCACCGGTGATCGTGCCGCCCTCGACCGTCACGGAGAACCCCGCCGCGACCGAGGAAATATCCTCGTCCCGCCGCTTCGACACCTTGTAGGCGGCGTGCCGCACCCCCGGCGCCGCCAGCGGCACGCGGATCGCTTCGACGAACTCGCCCGGCGCGCGGTCCTGTTTGCCGTAATCGAGGAAAAACGCCTCCAGCGGCAGCACCCGCCGCGCATCGCCCCGCCGCAACACCACCTCGGCGCCCAGCGCGATCAGCACCGGCGGCGTGTCCCCGATGGGCGAGCCGTTGGCGATGTTGCCCCCGACCGTACCCATGGCGCGCACCTGCGGCCCGCCGATCCGGTCCCAGTAGGCGCCAAGGTGCGGGAACTCCGCGACCAGCGCCGCCTGCACCTCGGCATAGCTGGCCCCCGCCCCGATCCGCAGCGCGCCGTCCGCCCTGTCCACCCGCCGCAGCGCGTCCAGATGGCCGATGAAGAGCGCGGGCCCAATCCGTTTCAGCCCCTTGGTCACCCAAAGCCCCACATCGGTCGCGCCCGCGACAACCGTGGCCTCGGGGTGCGCCGCGAAGAGCGCGGCGAAATCGTCCAGATCCGCCGGCAGGATCGCCCGGCTGTCGCCCCGGGCCACCTCGACCCGCCGCCCGTCGCGCAGCGCGGCCAGCCGCGCCGCGACCCCGGCCCGGCCCGCCACCAGCGGATCGTCGGCCGGATCGCCGAAGTCCCGCGCGGATTTCGCGGCGCGCAGGATCGGCGCATAGCCCGTGCAGCGGCACAGGTTGCCCTGCAACGCGGTCTCGATCCGGGCCTCGTCGGGCGCGGGCGTCTCCATCCACAGCGCGGCCAGCGCCATCACGATCCCCGGCGTACAGAATCCGCACTGGCTGCCGTGATGTGCAACCATCGCCGCCTGCACCGGGTGAAGCCCGCCACCCGGCCCCGCCAGATGCTCGACCGTCACCACATGGCAACCATCGAGCGAGGGCATCAGACGGATGCAGGCATTGACCGGCTCGTAGACCAACCGACCATCCGACAGGCGGCCCACCAGCACCGTACAGGCGCCGCAATCCCCCTCGGCGCAGCCTTCCTTGGTTCCGGTGAGGCGGCGGTCGAGCCGGAGGAAGTCGAGCAGCGTATCCTCGGCGGCGACCGCGGCCAGCCGCACGTCGCCCGCGTTCAGCAGGAATCGGATCTCCCGGCGTTCGTCCATCGCGCGTCCCTCCATCCGGACCACTCTATGCCGGTAAAGGCACGGGGCAAACAGGCCCTTGGGCGTCGGGCGCGGCACATCGCGGCTGCCACAAGGCAAGGCAGAGACGGGCGGAGATGCCCGATCGGCCGGCCAAAGAAAAAGGGGCCGCGAAACGCGGCCCCTTTCCGTCCGTCCCGAAGGATGGCTTTACATCATGCCGCCCATGCCGCCCATGTCGGGCATGCCGCCGCCAGCACCCTGGCCCTTGGGCTCGGGCTTGTCGGCCACCATCGCCTCGGTGGTGATCAGCAGGCCGGCAATCGAGGCCGCGTCTTCCAGTGCGGTGCGGGTCACCTTGGCCGGGTCGATCACGCCAAACTTGAACATGTCGCCATATTCCTCGGTCTGCGCGTTGAAGCCGAAATGGGCATCGCTGCTCTCGCGGATCTTGCCCGCGACGACGGCACCGTCCACACCCGCGTTCTCGGCGATCTGGCGCAGCGGCGCCTCAAGCGCCTTGCGCACGATGGTGATCCCGGCGTTCTGGTCGTCGTTGGCCCCGGTCAGGCCTTCAAGCGTCTTGCCCGCCTGCACCAGCGCCACGCCGCCGCCGACCACGATGCCTTCCTGCACGGCCGCACGGGTCGCGTTCAGGGCGTCATCGACACGGTCCTTGCGCTCTTTCACCTCGACCTCGGTCATGCCGCCGACGCGGATGACGGCAACGCCACCGGCCAGTTTCGCGACACGCTCCTGCAGCTTCTCGCGGTCGTAGTCGGACGAGGTTTCCTCGATCTGCGCGCGGATCTGGCCGACGCGGGCCTCGATCTCGGCCTTGTCGCCGGCGCCGTCGATGATCGTGGTGTCGTCCTTCTTGATCAGGACCTTCTTGGCGCGGCCCAGCATGTCGAGGGTCACGTTTTCAAGCTTCATGCCAAGGTCTTCCGAGATCACCTGGCCGCCCGTGAGGATCGCGATGTCCTGCAGCATGGCCTTGCGGCGGTCGCCGAAGCCCGGCGCCTTGACCGCGGCGATCTTCAGGCCGCCGCGCAGCTTGTTGACCACGAGGGTCGCCAGCGCTTCGCCTTCGACGTCCTCGGCGATGATCAGCAGCGGCTTCTGCGACTGGATCACGGCTTCGAGCAGCGGCACCATCGGCTGCAGCGACGAGAGTTTCTTCTCGTGCAGCAGGATCAGCGCGTCGTCGAGTTCCGCAGCCATCTTGTCGGCATTGGTCACGAAGTAGGGCGAGAGGTAGCCGCGGTCGAACTGCATGCCTTCGACGACCTCGACCTCGGTCTCCATGCCCTTGTTCTCTTCGACGGTGATGACGCCGTCATTGCCGACCTTCTGCATCGCGTCGGCGATAAAGCGGCCGATATTGGCCTCGCCGTTCGCCGAGATGGTGCCGACCTGGGCAACTTCGTCGCTGTCGCTGACCGGGCGCGAGGCGGCCTTGATCGCTTCGACGACCTTGGTGGTCGCCAGATCGATGCCGCGCTTGAGGTCCATCGGGTTCATGCCCGCGGCGACCGACTTCATGCCCTCGCGCACGATGGCCTGGGCCAGAACGGTGGCGGTGGTGGTGCCGTCGCCGGCCTCGTCATTGGTGCGCGAGGCGACTTCCTTCACCATCTGCGCGCCCATGTTCTCGAACCGATCCTCGAGTTCGATCTCCTTGGCGACGGTCACGCCGTCCTTGGTGATCCGGGGCGCCCCGAAGGATTTCTCGATGACCACGTTGCGGCCCTTGGGGCCGAGGGTGACCTTGACCGCATCGGCGAGGGTGTTGACACCCTTCAGCATGCGGTTGCGGGCGTCGGTGTTGAACTTGACGTCCTTGGCAGCCATGTTGCTGTCTCCTGATTGTCCGGTTGAGTGTTGGTGCGACCGCTCAGGCGATGATGCCGAGGATGTCGCTTTCCTTCATGATGAGAAGTTCCTGGCCGTCGATCGTGACCTCGGTGCCCGACCACTTGCCGAAGAGAACGCGATCGCCGGCCTTCACGGCCATCGCGATCAGCTCGCCCGAATCCTTGCGGGCGCCTTCGCCACAGGCGATGATCTCGCCCTCGGCGGGCTTCTCTTTCGCGCTGTCGGGGATGATCAGACCGCCCTTGGTCTTTTCGTCGCCTTCCACGCGGCGGACCAGAACCCGGTCATGCAGAGGTTTGAATGCCATCTTTGAACGCTCCTTGGTTCAGGGTGTGAACTGTTGTCACTCGCACCCATCGAGTGCTAACAGCGCTGACCTAGGCACAACCCGGATATCTGTCAAGCACCCCCTGCGGCAAAAAATATCGGCCGCCGTGCCACATGCACCGGCCGTGCTGCCGTCACGAAACCTTCGCCCGCCGCCCCCGTGACAAGCCCCGCGCCCCTGCCTATAAGGGCGCCCGACTGACATTCCAGACAAGCGGACGCACCCCCATGACGATCAAGGTTCTTGGCCACAAGTCCCCCGATACCGATTCCACCGGCTCGCCCATCATCTGGGCCTGGTATCTTTCCGAGGTCAAAGGCAAGGCCGCCGAGGCCAAGCTGCTTGGCGAGCCCAATACCGAGGCGAAATTCGTGCTGAAGCGCTGGAGCCTCGCCCAGCCCGAGATCATTGCCGACGTGGCCCCCGGCGAGGACGTGGTCGTTGTCGACACCAACAACCCCGCCGAACTGCCCGCACATATCAACGAGGCCAACGTGATCGCGCTGATCGACCACCACATGCTGGTGGGCGGGCTCAAGACACGCAGCCCGATCGAGATCACCGTCCGCCCCGTGGCCTGCACCGCCACCATCATGCACGACCTGATGGGCTCGGATGCCACAAGGATGCCCGAGGCGATCAAGGGCGCGATGCTGTCCTGCATCCTGTCCGACACGCTGGAATTCCGCTCGCCCACCACCACGCCCGACGACCGCGCGCTGGCCGAGGCGCTGGCCGCCGATCTGGGTGTCTCGATCCCCGACTACGCCGCCGAGATGTTCGCGGCCAAGTCCGACGTCTCGGCCTTTTCGGATGCGGAGCTGCTGCGGATGGATTCCAAGGAATTCGAGATCGCGGGCAAGAAATTCCGTGTTTCCGTGCTGGAAACCACCTCGCCCGCGACCGTGCTCGACCGCAAGGCCAGCCTGATGGAGTCCATGGTCAAGGTGGCCGAGGAAGACGGCGCCGACCAGGTGCTGCTGTTCGTCGTGGACATCCTGCGCGAAGAGGCGACGCTGCTGGTCCCGAACGATCTGGTCAAGCAGGTCGCCGAGAAAAGCTTCGCCGCCAGGGTCGAGGGTGACGCGGTGGTCCTGCCCGGCATCATGAGCCGGAAAAAGCAGATCCTGCCGAACCTGCAACTCTGAATCCCTTCCGGGGCGCCCGCATCGGGCGCCCCTTTCTCCGTCGAGGACCGCCCATGACCCAGATCATCGAAAGCCTCGCCGAGGTGTCCGGCCGCTACCGTGCGCTGTTCGTCGATCTCTGGGGCTGCCTGCACAACGGGCGCGAGGCGTTTCCCGAGGCGGTTGCCGCGCTGCAGCGCTACAAGGCGGGCGGCGGGGCGGTGGTGCTGCTGACCAATGCGCCGCGCCACCGAAAGGCGGTCGAGGGGCAGTTGGCGCAGCTGAACGTGCCGACCGATTGCTGGGACACCATCGCCACCTCGGGCGATGCGGCGCGCGCGGCGATGTTCCGCGGCGCGGTGGGGCAGAAGGTCTGGTTCGTGGGCATCGAGTTCGACCTGACCTTCTTCGACCCCATCCGGATCGTCGAGAACCCGGTCGAGATTGAGCGCGTGCCGCTGGACCAGGCCGAGGGCATCGTCTGCACCGGCCCCTTCGACGCCCATGCCGACCCTGCCGAGATGCGCCCGCAACTGCTTTACGCCAAGCAGAAGGGTCTGAAACTCCTTTGCGCCAATCCCGACATCGTCGTGGACCGGGGCGAAACGCGGGAATGGTGCGCGGGCGCGATCGCCGCGCTCTACACCGAGATGGGCGGCGAAAGCCTCTATTTCGGCAAGCCACAGCCGGCGATCTATGACCTTGCCCGGCAGCGGCTGGCGGAGATCGCCGACGTGCCCGACCATCAGATCCTGTGCATCGGCGACGGGATCGCCACCGACATCCGCGGCGCTTTGGGCGAAGACCTCGATTCGCTTTTCATTACCGGGGGTCTGGCCGCCGAAGAGACCAGGACCGCGCGCGATCCGGATCCGGCCACGCTGGAGGGTTATCTGGCCCGTGCGATGGCCAGCCCCACCTACGCAATGGGCTTTCTGCGCTGACGCACAAAGCGCACGCAACAAAGTTACGACATTCGCTCCCCGCGTAACGAAATATTACTCTTGGCCGTTGCAGGCTGAAGACCGCTTCGCTATGCTGCGCTGCAACATCACGGGCCGGGAGCCGGGGGAATGCTCGACAACATGCCACGCGGAACCATCTGCATCGAGGATCTCGAGATCGGCATGATCCGCCACCTGCGCAAGCAGGTGACCGACCGTGACATAGAATTGTTCGCCGAGGTCTCGACCGACCGGAACCCGGTTCACCTGGACGACGACTACGCGCTTGAGACGATCTTCGAAGGCCGTATCGCCCACGGCATGCTGACCGCGGGGCTGATCTCGGCGGTGATCGGCGAACAGCTTCCGGGACATGGCACGATCTACCTAGGCCAGACCTTGAAATTCATGGCCCCCGTCCGTCCCGGCGACGTGGTAGTGGCCGAGGTCGAGGTCACCGCCATCGACTATGGCAAGCGCCGCGTGACGCTCGACACCCGCTGCCTTGTTGACGGCAAACCCGTTCTCAAGGGCGAGGCCACGGTTCTGGCGCCGACCAAGAAATTCGATTGACGCCGCCCGGCCTTGGGTGCAATCCGGGGCCGATGAAGACCTTCACCACATGGGCAGGCGCCCCCTTGGGCGAACGCGGCGCGGTGGCCGCCATCGGCAATTTCGACGGGGTGCATCTGGGCCACCGCGCGGTGATCGAGATCGCCCGGAACGAGGCCGCCAGCCACGGCGTGCCGCTGGGCGTGCTGACCTTCGAACCCCATCCACGCCAGATTTTTGCCCCCGACGCCCCCCCCTTTCGGCTGATGAACGCCGAGGCGCGGTCGAACCGGCTGGCCAAGCTGGGCATCGACCACCTGTACGAACTGCCCTTCGACGCGAGGCTTGCAGGCCTCACGCCCGAGGCATTTGCCCGCGAGGTCCTGCACGAGGGCCTGGGGCTGGCCCATGTCGTCGTCGGGCAGGATTTCCGCTTCGGCAAGGGGCGTGCGGGCGACGTGGCCGCGCTCCGGCAGTACGGCGACGACCTGGGCTTTCGCGTCACCGTGGTGGAGCTGGTGTCGAACGCCGAGGGCGAGGTGTCCTCGACCGCGATCCGCGACGCGCTGACCGACGGGCGGCCGCGCGACGCCGCCGCGATGCTGGGCCACTGGCACCGGATCGAGGGCGCGGTGCTGCATGGCGATTCGCGCGGACATGCGTTGGGCTTTCCGACGGCGAACATGTCGATCCACGGGCTGCACCGGCCGCGCTTCGGGGTCTATGCCGTCCGCGTCGACGTACTGGCGGGCCCGCATGCGGGAACCTATGACGGCGCCGCCTCGATCGGGGTGCGGCCGATGTTCGGCGAGAATGTCCCGAACTGCGAGAGCTTCCTGTTCGATTTCAGGGGCGATCTCTACGGCACCCACCTGTCGGTCGCTCTCGTCGAGTTCCTGCGCGACGAGGCGAAATACGATAGCCTGAACGCGCTGGTCGCCCAGATCGAGAAGGACTGCGCGCGCGCGCGCCAGATCCTGTCCGAGGAACCGCCCCTGCCCTGGCGGCCCTGAGCCATGACCGGCCCAATCGATCGCACAGGCCTGCGCCCCCGCTTCTGGGAACGGGTCCCGATGAAGAAGCTGACCCGCCAGGAGTGGGAGGCGCTCTGCGATGGCTGTGGCAAGTGCTGCCTGAACAAGCTGGAAGATGCCGATACCGGCGAGGTGGTCTTTACCCGCATCGCTTGCAGGCTGCTGGACGACGACACCTGCCGCTGCGCAAACTACGCGTGCCGCAAGTCCATCGTGCCCGAATGCGTGGTGCTGACGCCCAAGAACATCGCAGAGATCGCCTATTGGATGCCCGCCAGTTGCGCCTATCGTCTGGTCTGGGAAGGCAAGGCCCTGTACGACTGGCACCCGCTGGTCTCGGGCGACCCCGACAGCGTGCATCGCGCCGGGATGTCCGTCAAAGGCTGGACGATCCCCGAATTCGACGTGCCAGTCGAGGATTGGGAAGACCACGTGATCGAAGAGGAGCTTTGAGCGCCCATGCATTTCGCCTCGGACAACACCTCGCCCGTGCCGCCCCAGGTCCTTGAGGCGCTGATCGAGGCCAACCATGGCTATGCCATGCCCTATGGCAACGACGTCGCGACATCAGAGGTGCGCGACGCGGTTCGCGCAGCCTTCGAAGCCCCCGAAGCCGAGGTCTATCTTGTCGCCACGGGCACTGCGGCCAACGCGCTGGCGCTGGCCTGTCTGTGCCCGCCCTGGGCCACGGTCTATTGCCACCGGACCGCCCATGTCGAAGAGGACGAATGTGGCGCGCCCGAGTTCTATACCGGCGGCGCCAAGCTGACGCTGCTGGGCGGCGAACATGCCAAGATCGACCCCGGCGAGTTGGAGCGGGCCATCGGCTTCACCGCGCGGGCGGGCGTGCACAACGTGCAGCGGGGCGCCGTCTCGATCACCAACGCGACAGAGGCCGGCGCAGTCTACACGCCCGAAGAGGTCGCCGCGATCAGCCGGATAGCCAGGGACGCAGGACTGCCCGTCCACATGGACGGCGCACGATTTGCCAATGCCGTGGTGTCGGCAGGCTGCAAGCCCGCCGAGATGACATGGAAGGCAGGCGTCGATGTCCTGTCGCTTGGCGGCACCAAGAACGGTCTGATGGGGGTCGAAGCGGTGATCCTGTTCGATCCGTCGCGTGCGTGGGAGTTCGAGTTGCGGCGCAAACGGGGCGGACATCTGTTCTCCAAGCACCGCTACCTCTCGGCGCAGATGGCAGCCTATCTCCGGGACGATCTGTGGCTGAAGATGGCCAGCCGGGCAAATGCGGCGGCGGCACGGCTTTCGGCCGGTCTCGCCGCGCTGCCGGGGGCAACACTGCTGTTTCCGACCGAGGCGAACGCCGTCTTCGCCGCCTGGCCCCGCGAGGGTCACCGGCGCGCGCAAAAGGAAGGCGCACAATATTACCTCTGGCCGATGGACCAGGGCCTGGAGGGGCCAGGCGACGTGCCACTCTCGGCACGGCTCGTCTGTTCGTGGTGCACCATGGACGAGGAGGTGGACGCCTTTCTTGCCCTGATCGATGGCGGAACCGAGTCTGTTCCGACGCAGGTGCCTCCCCCGAACAGCTGATCCGGCGGATGGACGAGTAGTTCCCATTCCTCGGGATCGTGCACCGGCCCAAAGGCCATCGGGTCCGCCCGGATACGGGCGACAGGGGGGGATCGGCCCGGATCTGGAACGCCGGCTGGACCCCCACCCGCCCGATATCCTTTTGCATCGCTTGCCGTCCCTACCCCCGCGAGCCCGGTTTTCGTCCCCTACCCAGTCGCAGAGGGGTAACGCGACTCAAGCGCCGTCTTGTCCGGCAGGCGAAACGGCAAAGGCCCCGCCGGGGCGGGGCCTCTGGAAACCGATCGGGGACCGGTCGTTCAGCCCTGCGGTTCAAATCCCATATGGGTGCCCATTGCAACCATGTCGGCCAGCATCTTGGCCGAAGAGTCGACCACATCGGGATGGGCTTCCTTGTAGGACGCGCGGGCCTCGGCGACCATCTCGTTGATCATTTCCCGCGTCACTTCCTCGACCGGATGCGAGCGCTCTGCCAGCACCGTGGCGCGGTCGGCGGTGATCTCGGCGAAACCGCCGGTGACGATATATTTCTGGCTGCCCTTCTCGGTGAATACCTCGAGAACGCCGGGGCGCAGCGTGGTGATCAGCGGCGCGTGCAGCGGCATCGCGGTCAGATCGCCCTCGAAGCCGGGAATGACCACCTGCGTGGCCCGCTCGGACGCGACACGCCGTTCGGGCGCGACGAGGTCGAATTGCATCGTATCGGCCATGTTGCCTCCTTGGGGAACCGGCGCCGGGCGGTTTGCACCCGGCGCCCAAGCCAGTATCAGGCCGCGTCGGCCGCCATCTTCTCGGCCTTGGCGATCACCTCGTCGATATCGCCGACCATGTAGAAGGCCGCTTCCGGCAGGTGATCGTATTCGCCGGCGACCACGGCCTTGAAGGACGCGATGGTCTTTTCAAGCGGCACCTGGATGCCGTCAGAACCGGTGAACACCTTGGCCACGTCGAAGGGCTGCGACAGGAAGCGCTGGATCTTGCGGGCGCGCGACACGGTCAGCTTGTCCTCTTCGGACAGTTCGTCCATGCCGAGGATCGCGATGATGTCCTGCAGCGACTTGTAGCGTTGCAGGATGCCCTGCACGTCGCGGGCCACCTGGTAATGCTCTTCGCCGACGATCGCCGGATCAAGGATCCGCGACGAGGAGTCGAGCGGGTCCACCGCCGGGTAGATGCCAAGCTCGGAGATCGCGCGCGACAGCACGGTCGTGGCGTCAAGGTGGGCAAAGGTGGTGGCGGGCGCGGGGTCGGTCAGGTCGTCCGCGGGAACGTAAACTGCCTGGATCGAGGTGATCGATCCCGCCTTGGTCGAGGTGATGCGTTCCTGCATCGCGCCCATGTCGGTGGCCAGCGTCGGCTGGTAGCCCACCGCCGACGGGATCCGGCCCAGAAGCGCCGACACCTCGGACCCGGCCTGGGTAAAGCGGAAGATGTTGTCGACGAAGAACAGAACGTCGGTGCCCGACTGGTCGCGGAACTGCTCGGCCAGCGTCAGGCCGGTCAGCGCGACACGGGCGCGCGCGCCCGGCGGCTCGTTCATCTGGCCATAGACCAGCGCCACCTTGGATTCCGCAAGGTTGTCGATCTTGATGACTTCGGAGTCCATCATCTCGTGGTAGAGGTCGTTGCCCTCGCGGGTCCGTTCACCGACACCGGCGAACACGGAATAGCCCGAGTGCACCTTGGCGATGTTGTTGATCAGTTCCATGATCAGCACGGTCTTGCCCACGCCGGCGCCGCCGAACAGGCCCACCTTGCCGCCCTTGGAATAGGGAGCGAGGAGGTCGATCACCTTGATGCCGGTCACGAGGATGTCGGACGAGGTCGCCTGTTCGGCGAATTCGGGCGCGGGCTGGTGGATCGAGCGCTTCTCAGAGGCGACCACGGGGCCCTTCTCGTCGATCGGTTCACCGATCACGTTGAGGATGCGGCCAAGGGTGGCGTCGCCCACCGGAACCGAGATCGGCCCACCGGTGTCGGTCACCTTGGCGCCCCGGACGAGGCCCTCGGTCGCGTCCATGGCGATGGTGCGCACGGTATTCTCGCCGAGATGCTGGGCAACTTCGAGGACCAGGCGCTTGCCGTTGTTCTCGGTTTCCAGGGCGTTGAGGATTTCGGGCAGGGCACCGTCGAACTGAACGTCGACGACGGCACCGATCACCTGGGTGACTTTGCCTTGAGCGTTTGCCATTTCGTATCTCCGGTTCGTCTTCTAGAGCGCCTCGGCGCCCGAAATGATTTCGATGAGTTCCTTGGTGATCGCGGCCTGGCGCGAGCGGTTGTACTCGATCGTCAGCCTGTCGATCATGTCGCCGGCGTTGCGGGTCGCGTTGTCCATCGCGGACATGCGCGCGCCCTGTTCCGAGGCCCCGTTCTCGAGAAGCGCGGTGAAGATCTGCGTGGCGACGTTGCGCGGCAGCAACTCGGCCATGATCTCGCCCTCGGTCGGCTCGTACTCGTAGATGGTCGAGCTGCCCTCGGGTTCTTCGAACCGGGCCGGGATGATCTGCAGCGCGGTGGGCTCTTGCGAGATCACCGACTTGAAACGGCTGAAGAAGATCGTCGCGACGTCAAACTCGCCCGCATCGAAACGGCCGATGATGTCCTGGGCGATCTGGCGGGCATTGGCATAACCGATGCGCTTGACTTCCGACAGGTCGACATGGCCGACGATAAGATCGCCGAACTCGCGCTTGAGCTGTTCGCGGCCCTTGCGGCCCACGGTCAGGATCTTGACCGTCTTGCCCTGCCCGGCCAGCGCGTTGATCTTGGCCCTGGCCAGCCGCACGATAGACGAGTTGAAGGCGCCGCACAGGCCCCGTTCGGCGGTCATGACGACAAGCAGGTGCACCTTGTCCGACCCTGTGCCGATCAGCAACCGGGGCGCATTCGCCGCCCCGGTGGACGACGCGGCGAGGCCGGCCATCACCTTCTGCATCTGCTCGGCATAGGGGCGCGCGCTTACGGCGGCATCCTGGGCGCGGCGGAGCTTGGCCGCCGCGACCATCTGCATGGCCTTCGTGATCTTCCGCGTGTTCTTGACGCTTCCGATCCGGTTCTTGAGATCCTTGAGGCTGGGCATCTATCCGGTCCTGACCCGCGCTCTTACGCGAAGTTCTTGGCGAATTCGTCGAGCACCGCCTTGATCTTGTCTTCCAGTTCGCCCTTCACCTTGCGATCGTTGTTGGTGATGTCATCCAGCAGGTCGCGGTGCTTGTTGCGCAGGAAGTTCAGCAGGTCCGACTCGTACCGGCCGACATCCTTGACGGCGATCTTGTCGAGATAGCCGTTGGTGCCGGCATAGATCACGCAGACGATCTCGGCGTTCGAGAGCGGCGAGTATTGCGGCTGCTTCATCAGTTCCGTCAGGCGCGCACCACGGTTCAGCAGACGCTGGGTCGAAGCGTCGAGATCCGAGCCGAACTGGGCAAAGGCCGCCATCTCGCGATACTGGGCCAACGACAGTTTCACCGGGCCCGCGACCGAGGACATCGCCTTGGTCTGGGCCGACGAGCCCACCCGGCTGACCGACAGACCGGTGTTCACGGCGGGGCGGACGCCCTGATAGAACAGGTCGGTTTCCAGGAAGATCTGGCCGTCGGTGATCGAGATCACGTTGGTCGGGATGTAGGCCGACACGTCGCCCGCCTGGGTCTCGATGATCGGCAGTGCCGTCAGCGAACCCGCACCGTGATCCTCGTTCAGCTTGGCCGAACGTTCCAGCAGGCGGGAATGGAGGTAGAAAACGTCACCCGGATAGGCTTCGCGCCCCGGCGGGCGGCGCAGCAGCAGCGACATCTGGCGGTAGGCCACGGCCTGTTTCGACAGGTCGTCATAGATCATCAGGGCGTGGCGGCCATTGTCGCGGAAATACTCGCCCATCGCGGTTGCCGAATAGGGCGCGAGGAACTGCATCGGTGCGGGGTCGGACGCGGTGGCGGCCACCACGATCGAATAGGCCATGGCGCCGGTCTCTTCCAGCTTCTTCACCAGCTGGGCGACGGTCGAGCGCTTCTGCCCCACGGCGACGTAGACGCAATAGAGCTTCTTGCTCTCGTCGTCGCCGGCGGCCTCGTTGTAGGATTTCTGGTTCAGGATCGTGTCGAGCGCCACGGCGGTCTTGCCGGTCTGGCGGTCGCCGATGATGAGTTCCCGCTGGCCGCGGCCGATCGGGATCATGGCGTCGACCGATTTCAGGCCGGTCGCCATCGGCTCGTGCACCGACTTGCGCGGAATGATGCCGGGCGCCTTGACGTCGGCGACGCGGCGCTCGGTTGCCATGATCGGGCCCTTGTTGTCGATCGGGTTGCCGAGACCATCGACCACCCGGCCCAGCAGCGCGTCGCCCACCGGCACGTCCACGATCGAGTTGGTGCGCTTGACCGTGTCGCCTTCCTTGATGTCCCGGTCCGAGCCGAAGATCACGATACCGACATTGTCGACCTCGAGGTTCAGCGCCATGCCGCGGATGCCGCCAGGGAATTCCACCATCTCGCCGGCCTGCACGTTGTCCAGGCCGTGGACACGGGCGATCCCGTCGCCGACCGACAGCACGCGGCCCACCTCTGCGACTTCGGCCTCCTGACCGAAATTCTTGATCTGCTCCTTGAGGATCGCAGAGATCTCAGCTGCTTGGATACCCATTTATCCGACCTCTTTCATGGTGTTCTGGAGTGCACTCAGGCGCGTGCGGATCGAGCTGTCGATCATCTTCGAGCCCAGTTTGACAACGAGCCCGCCGATGAGACGCTCATCGACGGTGGCATTGATCTTGACGTCCTTGCCCGCATTGGCCTTGAGCGCCGCGGCGAGTTTCGCCTTCTGCGCATCCGATAGCGGCCGGGCCGATACCACATCGGCGCTGATCTCGCCCTTGTGCTCGGCGATCAGCGCGCGCAGCCGGGCGACCAGTTGCGGCAGCGCGAAAAGCCGCCGCTTGGACGCCATCAGCCGCATCGTGTTCGCGGTCATCGCGCCGATCCCCATCTTGGGCGCAAGCGTCGCGATGGCGTTCGACTGCGCCTCACGCGTGTAGATCGGCGAGGCGATGAGAGCGCGAAAATCGGCGCTATCCGTCAGAACCGCATCGATGATTTCCACATCGGCCTCAAGGGCCGCAACGGCATTGGCTTCCTTGGCGATCTCGAACAGAGCGGTGGCGTATCGCGCGGCGATGCCGGACGAAATCGAGGCTGGTTCGGACACGTCAACCCTTCCGATATCTATGGCCCCTGTTTGCGCCGCGGGAACGGGTAAGGGGCAGATCAAGCAGCGCACCCCCACCGGCACGCTCAGAAATCGGCGTGGGTGTAGCAGAGGCAACGAAACCTCGCAACCGCCTATAGGGCCTTATTCGCGCCAGAGTCACGGTCGCGCCGCAGGCATGCGTTGGCAAGCGAAAAGGCCCGTGGCGGACGTGGCGTGGCGGCGCATGCTGCGGGGCAGCGATTCCCTTGATTGACTGGGGCTCAGGCGGGTTCGGCGCCGGGCTTGGGCAGCCCTTCGAGGATGCGCAGGGGACGGGGCATGTCGGCCCTTACCGAAAGCCCCGTGGGCCGGTAGACGCGCTTGGTTGCCTCGACGATCAGCACACCGCCCGCGTAATAGGCAGAGATGCGGCGGCCCGCGTTTTCCCACATGCTCGCCGTCCTCAGCCAGAATCGCCGGGCCGTCGGCGGCGCGAACAGCGCCGCGCGGTGACTCTCGGGCTCGAAGCCGTGGTGGCGCAATTGCGATTCGAGTTGGCCATTGGAATAGGGCCGCCCGAACCCGAAGGGCGTGCCGTCGCGCCGCGCCCAGAGCCCCGAGCGGTTCGGCACGATGAACAGCGCCCGCCCGCCCGGGCCAAGCACGCGCGCACACTCCTCAAGCACCGAGGTGGGGTTCTCGCTGGTCTCGAGCCCATGCAGCACGATCAGCTTGTCGACAAACCCGTCCGGCAGCGGCCAGGACGTCTCCTCGCACAGCACCGACACATTCTCGGCCCCCGCGGGCCAGGGCATTACCCCCTGCTGGCCCGGCATCAGCGCGATCACCCGCCGCGCGTCCACAGTGAAGGGCCGCAACAGCGGCACGGCAAAGCCGAAGCCCGCAACCGTCTGGCCCTTGGCCTCGGGCCAGATGTCCACCACCTGGTCGCGTATTGCCCGTTGCGCCACGCGCCCCAGATTGGTGCGGTAGTAAAAGTTCCTCAGGTCCAGAACGTCCAGATGCATTGCGGCGCGTGCTGCCTTTGGGCCAGTGTCTCGGGAACCAAGATAACGACGCGGAGCGAGATTGCCATGCCCCTGGAGATCGTCACCATCCCCTGCCTCGGCGACAACTACGCGTATCTCGTCCACGACGCCGCGACGGGTGCCACGGCAGTCGTCGATGCCCCCGAGGCCGCACCAATCGCTGCGGCGCTGGCCGATCGCGGCTGGCGGCTGACCGACATCCTGGTCACCCATCACCACCACGACCACGTGGGCGGGGTCGAACCGCTCAGGTCGGCCCATGGCGCCCGTGTGGTGGGGGCTGCGTCCGACGCCCACCGACTGCCGCCGCTCGACCTCGCCGTAGCCGAGGGCGACACGGTGACGATCGGCGGCGAGACGGGGCATGTGCTGGACGTCTGGGGTCACACGGTCGGCCACATCGCCTACCACTTTCCCGCCTCCGGCGCGGTCTTTACCGCCGACAGCCTGATGGCGCTGGGCTGCGGACGGGTGTTCGAGGGGACGGCCGAGATGATGTGGGCGAGCCTTGGCAAGCTTGCCGCGCTACCGCCCGAGACACTGGTCTTTTCGGGCCACGAGTACACCGCCACCAACGGCCGCTTCGCGTTGACCATCGAACCGGACAACCCCGCGCTCCTGGCGCGCGTCGAGGACGTCGCCGCGCGGCGCGCCGCGGGCCAGCCCACGGTGCCCTCGCGGCTGTCCGAGGAACTCGCCACCAATCCGTTCCTGCGTGCCGGGCGCCCCGAGGTCAAGGAAGCGGTCGGGATGGCAGGAGCGGCCGATGCGGCGGTTTTCGGCGAGATCCGGGGGCGCAAGGACCGATTTTGACCAAGGGAAATGCCGAAAAACAGGGCGTTTCCGTTGCCGCGGTCAAGATTTGAACAGAAAAAACTTGAAGCGCGCCAGCAAACACCAAAACTTAATCTCAAGAGGCCATGGTTGAGACAGGGTGTCGCCCCGATCGGCCGCATGCAGAAAGGAGCACGTCTCGTGCCTTCGTTTTCGAACACACTCGAGCAAGCCATCCACGCCGCGCTCGCGTTGGCCAATGCCCGACGGCATGAACTGGCCACGCTCGAGCATCTTCTGCTGGCGCTGATCGACGAGCCGGACGCCGCAAAGGTGATGAAGGCGTGTTCGGTCGACCTGGACGATCTGCGCAAGACCCTGACCGAGTTCATCGAGGACGAGCTTTCGACGCTCGTCACCGATATCGAGGGGTCCGAAGCGGTGCCGACCGCCGCCTTCCAGCGCGTGATCCAGCGCGCCGCGATCCATGTGCAAAGCTCGGGCCGCACCGAGGTGACCGGTGCGAACGTGCTGGTCGCGATCTTCGCGGAACGGGAGTCGAACGCCGCCTACTTCCTGCAGGAGCAGGACATGACGCGCTATGACGCGGTGAACTTCATCGCCCATGGCGTGGCCAAGGACCCCTCGTTCGGCGAGCATCGCCCCGTCACCGGAGCCAGCGATTTCGAGGAAGAGGTTCAGCCGAACGGCCAGTCCGAAAGCAGTGACGGCCGGGAATCCGCGCTGTCGAAATATTGCGTGGACCTGAACGCCAAGGCCAAGAAGGGTGACGTCGATCCGCTGATCGGCCGCGAGCAGGAGGTGGAGCGCTGCATCCAGGTCCTGTGCCGTCGGCGCAAGAACAACCCGCTTCTGGTGGGCGATCCGGGCGTCGGCAAGACCGCCATCGCCGAAGGCCTCGCGCGCAAGATCGTCAAGGGCGAGACGCCGGACGTGCTTGCAAAGTCGACGATCTACTCGCTCGACATGGGCGCGCTGCTCGCTGGCACCCGCTATCGGGGCGATTTCGAGGAACGGCTGAAGGCCGTGGTGAACGAGCTTGAGGACCATGCCGACGCGATCCTCTTCATCGATGAAATCCACACGGTGATCGGCGCGGGTGCGACCTCGGGCGGCGCGATGGATGCCTCGAACCTGCTCAAGCCCGCGCTGCAGGGTGGCAAGCTGCGCTGCATGGGCTCGACCACCTACAAGGAATTCCGCCAGCATTTCGAAAAGGACCGCGCGCTGTCCCGCCGGTTCCAGAAGATCGACGTGAACGAGCCCACGGTCGAAGACGCGGTCAAGATCCTCAAGGGCATCAAGCCCTATTTCGAGGAACACCATGACGTGAAATACACCTCGGATGCGATCCGCACCGCGGTGGAACTGTCCGCGCGCTACATCCATGACCGCAAGCTGCCCGACAAGGCGATCGACGTGATCGACGAGGCGGGCGCGGCCCAGCATCTTCTGGCCGAAAGCAAGCGGCGCAAGACCATCGGCACCCGCGAAATCGAGGCCGTGGTGGCCAAGATCGCGCGCATCCCGCCGAAGAATGTCAGCAAGGACGATGCCAGGGTGCTGAAGGATCTCGAAGCAACGCTCAAGCGCGTGGTCTTCGGACAGGACAAGGCCATCGAGGCGCTGGCGTCTGCGATCAAGCTGGCCCGCGCCGGGCTGCGCGAACCGGAAAAACCGATCGGCAACTACCTCTTCGCCGGGCCCACGGGCGTCGGCAAGACCGAGGTGGCCAAGCAGCTTGCCTCGACGCTGGGCGTGGAACTGCTGCGCTTCGACATGTCGGAATACATGGAGAAGCATGCGGTCAGCCGCCTGATCGGCGCGCCGCCCGGCTATGTCGGCTTTGACCAGGGCGGGCTTCTGACCGACGGCGTGGACCAGAACCCACACTGCGTACTTCTGCTCGACGAGATCGAGAAGGCGCATCCGGACGTGTTCAACATCCTGTTGCAGGTGATGGACCACGGCAAGCTGACCGACCACAACGGCCGGCAGGTCGATTTCCGCAACGTGGTGCTGATCATGACCTCGAACGCGGGCGCCGCCGAACAGGCCAAGGCCGCCATCGGCTTCGGCCGCGACCGGCGCGAGGGCGAGGACACGGCCGCCATCGAGCGGACCTTCACGCCCGAATTCCGCAACCGTCTGGACGCGGTTATCAGCTTCCAGCCGCTGCCCAAGGAGGTCATCCTGCAGGTGGTCGAGAAGTTCGTCCTGCAGCTCGAGGCGCAGCTCATGGACCGCAACGTGACCATCGAACTGACGAAACCCGCGGCCGAGTGGCTGGCGGACAAGGGCTATGACGACAAGATGGGCGCACGCCCCCTGAGCCGCGTGATCCAGGAGACAATCAAGAAGCCTTTGGCCGAGGAACTCCTTTTCGGCAAGCTCGCCAAGGGTGGCGTGGTCAAGGTCGGCATAAAGGATGGCGAGATCGACCTGCAGATCGAGGAACCCGAGAAACGCCGCATCGACTCGAAGAAACCGCCGTTGCTGACGGCCGAGTAATCCTCGGCGCAATCGCGGCGCTTGCCTTGTCCCTCGCGGCCCGCCCGGCCGCGGGGGATATTCTTCTGGCGGTCCCTCTCGATTGCTGGCCGGGTTACGACTGCACGATCCTTGCCCATGTCGACCGCGACCCGGGGCCCGGGACGGCGGACTATACCTGCGGACCGCTCAGCCGGGACGGGCTCGTCCGGACCGAGTTCGCCGCTCCGCCCGGCACCGCGGTCCTGGCCCCTGCCCCGGGCACCGTCATCGCGCTGCGCGATGGTCTGACAGACACCCCCCAGCCCACCGACAACACGACACCTGCCGATTGCGGCAACGGCGTCGTCATCGACCATGGCGCCCACTGGCAGACCCGCTACTGCCACCTCGCCCAGGGCAGCGTCGCCGTTCCCCTAGGCCGGCGGGTCGCCAAGGGAACCCGGCTTGGCAGTGTCGGCACCAGCGGCGGGGCGGGGCGCGCAATGCTGGGCTTCGAACTGCGGCGACGGGGTTCGGTCGTAGACCCCTTCGCCCCGGACGATCCTGTAGCCTGCGACGGGCGGCCCCGGCGAACGCTCTGGCAGGCCCCTCCAGCGTATCCCCGCCGGGACGGCGCGTTCTAGCGATTGCGTTCTTTGCCCCGCGGCGTACCCGGTCGCGGCGCCCGGGTTTCAGGATTTCCCGGAACCGCCCCAGGTGCGGCGAAGGTCCAGCACCGTGGCGGCATAGGCCAGGACCAGCACGATCACAGCCCCGGCGAGAAACAGGCCCAGCGCAACCGCCATGGCCGCACCGCCCTCTGCTGCCAGCCCGCCCGGCAGATCACCGGTCACCAGCACCACGCCGATTGTCGCCGCGAAGACAACCGCCAGCGCCACGGCGGCACCCTGCGTGGCCCGCCCGATCCCGCGGCCGCGAGCACGCAGCGCACGACGCGACGCCCTCAGTTGCCGGCCTGCATCCTGCTGGATCGCCAGAAGCGCCGGAACCACCAGCAGCACCAGCACCATCCCGAAGCCCAGCCCGTAGACCAACGTGATCACCGTCGGCTTGAGGAATTGCGCCTGCTGGGACTTCTCGAACAGAAGCGGCGCAAGCCCCAGGACCGTGGTCAACGTCGTCAGCACAACCGGCCGCAGCCGGTCGGCCGCCCCGTCCACAATGGCGGGCAACAGCCCCCGCGTCTCGGCGTATTCGTCCACCGTGCTGACCAGCACGATCGAGTCGTTGATGATGATCCCCACCATCCCGATCAGCCCCACCACGGTGAACATCGACAAGGGCACGTCCCAGACCAGGTGGCCGTAGATCGTGCCGACCAGCCCGAAGGGAATGATCGCCATCACCACCACCGGCCGCGACCAGCTGGCGAAGATCCAGGCGAGCGTCAGATAGATGCCGATCAGCCCGAAGATCAGCCCCAGCAGCGCGTCGGCCATGAACTCGGACTCCTGTTCGGACAGGCCCGAGAGGCGCCAGGCGACGCCGTGATCCGTCTCGATCCGGGGCAGGATCACGTCTTCGATCTCGCGCATGATCTCTTCGGCCCGGGCGGGGTCGTCCTCGGAAATATCGCCGGTGACCGACACGACGCGCAGCCCGTTCTCGCGCCGCACCGTCGAAAAGCCGGTGCGGCTCTCGACCGAGACGATGTCGGCCAGCGGCAGGTATTCGCCCGAGGGCGCGCGCAGCAATGTCCGCTCGAGGAAATCGGCGGTCAATTCGTCCTCGGGCAGTTCCACCCGGATTGCGGCCGAACGCGGCCCGTCGGGATAGGTCGCCGCCTCGATCCCGTTCAGGCGATGGCGCAGCACGCGGCCAAGCTCCTCCATGGTGAAGCCCAGCGCCGCACCCTGGGGCGTCAGGTCAAGGATCAGCTCGTCCTTGTCATAGGCCATCGAATCCTCGACCGCCGATACCTCGCCATACTGCGCAAGCGCGGTCTTCAGCGCCTCGGCGGCCGATTTCAGTGTACCGGCATCCGCCCCGTAGAACTGCACGTCGATCGCATCGCCCCCGGGCCCGGACCGCCAGCCGCGGAAGCTGACGGTTTCGGCCTTGGGGTGCTGGCGCACCTCGTCCTGCAGCTCGGCCACGAACTGGAACGACGAATAGGGACGCAGGTCCGGGTCGATCAGTTCGATCGCAATCGAGCCCAGCAGGTCGGCGTCCTTGGTGTCGGCGCCCGCCAGCCCGGGGCCGGTGTTCCCGCCGATCTCGGCGATCACGTAGTCGAGGGGGTTCACGCCATGTTCGGCCTCGTAGCGCGCCGCCACCGCATCGGCCGCGCGCTGCATCTCGCGCATCATCGACAGCGTGTCGGCACGGCTCGCACCCGGCAGCATGGCGAAATTGCCCGAGACGGAACTCTGCTCGGGCGCGTTGAAGAACCGCCAAGGCACGTCACCCCGGATCAGCAGAGCCACCTGGCTGGCCAGCAGCAGGATCGTCAGCGCCAGGACCGGATAGCGCCCCCGGATCACAAGCTGCATGAAGCGCCGAAAGATCCGTTCCCGAAACCAGCGAAACCCGCGGTTGAAGACGCGCGAAGGCGCGTCGTACCAGTGTTCCCTGGCGGAGTGGGCCAGCGCGTGCGCCATGTGGTTGGGCAGGATCAGAAAGCA
The DNA here is from genome assembly GCF_004342445.1 of Rhodovulum euryhalinum. Classification (GTDB taxonomy): domain Bacteria; phylum Pseudomonadota; class Alphaproteobacteria; order Rhodobacterales; family Rhodobacteraceae; genus Rhodovulum; species Rhodovulum euryhalinum. The sequence goes on along the minus strand of NZ_SLWW01000006.1, from coordinate 201,099 downwards.
CTCGACCAGCGAGGCGGTCAGCACCGCGATCACGGTAAAGGGGATGTCGGCGATCATGTTGCCCATGCGCCCGCCGATCACCACCAGCGCAAGAAAGGCGATGATCGTGGTCAGCGTGGCCGAGAAGACCGGCGCGGCCATCCGGCGCGCGGCGTTCTCGGCGGCGGTGACGGGATCCTCGCCCAGACGCCGGACGCGGAAATCGGCGTGCTCGCCCACCACGATGGCGTCGTCCACCACGATGCCCAGCGTGATGATCAGCGCAAAAAGCGAGATCATGTTGATCGTGAGGCCAAAGGCATACATCAGCGCCACGGTTGCCAGCATCGCCACCGGGATGCCCGCCGCCACCCAGAAGGCCGTGCGCGCGTTCAGGAACAGGAACAAGAGCGCCAGCACCAGGCCCAGCCCCATCAGCCCGTTGTCCAGCAGGATGTCGAGCCGGCCCGAGATATACTCGGCCCGGGTGCGGATCAGTTCGACCGAAACGCCCGCGGGCAGCGTTGTTCGCAGCTCGGCCGCGACCTCCTCGACCTGGCGCTGCATCTCGATCGCATCACCCTTGTCGGACCGGTCCACGCGGATCGAGATCGCAGGATCCTCGCGCACGAAATAGGTGCGTTCGCGGTCCGCGCCCTCGACTCGCACGGTCGCGATGTCGGCGATGGTCAGTTTCGACCCGTCGTCGTTCGACCGCAGCACCAGCCCCCCGATCTCGTCGGCGCTGCGCTTCTCGACGCCGGTGCGAACCCGCGCATTGCCGCCCGAGACGTCGCCTGCGGGGTCGGTCGCGGCCTCGGCCGCAATGACCTGGGCGATCTCGGCCATCGAGATGTCGTGCCGGATCAGTTCGGATGACGGAACCTCGACGATGGTTTCGGGTGCGGCAAGGCCCTGGATCGTTGTGCGCGTCACTCCCACGGCAAACAGGCGCGCCACCAGTTCGTCGGCGAAACGGGCCAGTTGGTCCACGCCGACCGGGCCGGTGATGACGACATCGGTCACCCGGTCACGCCAGGCACCGCGGCGCACCTCGGGTTCCTCGGCCTCTTCGGGCAGGTCGGTGATGCTGTCGACGGCCACCTGCACATCGTCTGCGGCGCGGCCCATGTCCCAGCCGGGTTCGAAATCCAGCGTGACCATGGCCCGGCCCTCGGAGGACCGCGACTGGGTTTCCTCGACCCCCTCGACCGCCATCAGCGCGGGTTCCAGAAGCTGCACGATCCCGGCATCCACGTCCTCGGCACCCGCGCCTTCCCAGGTGATCGAAACCGTCACGCTGTCGATCACGACATCGGGAAAGAACTGGGCCCGCATCCGCGGCATGGCGGCAAGGCCAAGGGCGATCAGCACGACGAGCAGCAGGTTCGCGGCCGTCCGGTGGCGAGTGAAGTAGGACAGCACGCCCCCGGCCGCGCTGGGAACAAGTCGTGCCAAGGGCCTAGCCCCCCATCCGGGATTCGATCCGCTCGACAACCCGAGCGGGGACTTGCGACTGTTCAAGTTGCGCCCGGACGCGCGCCTTGGCCTCTTGCGGCATCATCGGGTTCGATTCGATGAAAGTGATCAGCGCCGCCCGGCGCTCGGGCGTCAGTTCGACCATGTCGGGCTGGGCGGGCGCGGCGGCGGCATCCCCGGCCCCGGGGCGCAGCGGGCGTACCCTGATACCCGCTCCCAGCAGCGGCGAGCGTTCGGTCACCACCTCGCGGCCGTAAAGCCCGGACGCCCGCACGATCACCTCGTCGCCCTGACGGCGCAGAAGCTCGACCCGGTGCAATTCAAGCCGGTCGTCGGCCGCCAGAACCAGAACCTCGGACGCGGAACTGACCGCCGTCGCGGGCAACCGCGCGACCGACTCGAGCGGCGGCTCCTCGACCCGCACGGTCACGAAATCGCCGGGGCGGAACCCCGGCGCCGCATCGAGATCGGCATAAAGCATCCGGCCCACCTGCCCCTCGGCCACGGATCCGCTCTCGCGGGTCAGCCGCCCCGTCGCGGTCAGGTCGGCCCCGAACACGTCCAGAACGACCGACACCGTGGCCGGGCGCAAGGCGCCATTCGCGTCGATGAGCCTTGTGTATTGCTCGGTCGAGACGCGGAACGCGACCTCTAGCGCGCCTGCGTCGATCAGGTCGGCCACCCGCTCGTTCGTCGAGACCAGCCCGCCCTCGACCAGGCTCACGTCGCTCAGCGTGCCGGAAAAGGTCGCGTAAAGCTCGGTATCGGCCAGCGCCCGCTCGGCCTCGGCCAGGCGGATGCGCGCGCGGTCGAGCCCCGTGCGCGCGGTCGCAAGCGCCGCCTCGGCCTGGGCTTGCGCCTGGCGGCGGGCGACCACGGCCTGGTTCGCGGCGGCGGCGGCCAGCGCCGCATCCTCGACCGCGGCATCGGTACCGACGCCGCGGGCGCGCAGATCCTCCTGCCGGGCCAGGGCCAGCTTGCGCAGCCGCGTCTGTTCCTCGGTCGCGGCCAGTTCCTCGCCGGCCAGTTCCAGCGTGCGCCGGGCGTCGCGCAGGTCGGCCTCGGCCTCGGACAGGTCGGTGCGCGCCACGTCCAGCGCCCATTGCGCGGTCGCGGGATCGACCCGCAGGATCAGTTCACCCGCCGCGACGCGCCCGCCCTCCTGAAAGGCGGGATGCAACTCGACCACCCGTCCGCCCGCCTCGGCGCGCAGCTCCAGCGTCCGCCGGGACTGCACCTCGCCAAAGGCGGTCAGCACGGGCGCAATGGTCTCGGGCGTCAAGGTCACGACATTCGCGGCAAAGACCCGCTCGCGGGCGGGGCGCTCGGCGGGCCGGTCGTTCAGGCGGGCCTGGATCGCCGAACTGACCATGTACCCGGCATAGCTCAGCAGACCGACCGTCAAGGCCACGAGGAACACCCCCACGAGGCTGCGGCGGAGAAATCTCATCTGCTGGCTTCCTTTCCGGCGCGGGGGATCAGTGGCGCGCACCAATCAGATAGTGGCAAGGCCCTGATCCGCCAAGCCACTTCCCCGTTACGGATAACGCTGTCATTTCCGTCGCCGGTGCTCGTCCAGACGCGGAAAAATCTCGACGAAGTTGCAGGGCCGGTGGCGGTAGTCGAACTGATGCACCAGGATCTCGTCCCAGGCGTCCTTGCAGGCACCGGGGCTGCCCGGCAGCGCGAAGAGATAGGTGCCCTGTGCCACGCCCCCGGTCGCGCGGCTCTGCACCGCCGAGGTGCCGATCTTCTGCATCGAGACGATGGTAAAGACCGTGGCGAAGGCCTCGATCTCCTTCTCGTAGACGTCCCGGTGCGCCTCCACCGTGACATCGCGGCCCGTCAGCCCGGTGCCGCCGGTGGAAATCACCACGTCGATCCCCGGATCGGCGCACCATTCCCGAAGCTGGCCCGCGATCTGCGCCCGCTCGTCGGGCAGGATGGTGCGGGCGGCAAGGATGTGGCCCGCCGCCGCGATCCGGTCGACCAGCGTCTGGCCCGAGCGGTCGTCCTCGGGCGTGCGGGTGTCCGACACGGTCAGCACGGCGATGCGGACGGGGATGAAGTCCTTGGTCTTTGCGCTGTGGCTCATGGCCGGGCTCCGATCTCGAACCAGTTGACGGTAGGGCCGAGGTTGACGACGCGGCTTTCGCCGATCATGCCCTCGCGCCCCCAGCAATCGTGGATGTGCCCGCATACCGCAAGCCGGGGCTGAACCCGCGCGATGGCGTCGCGGATCGCGACCGACCCGACCGGGAACCACCCCCCGGTGACATCGGCGATGCCCTTGGGCGGGGAGTGCAGCACCAGGATATCGGTCCGCTCGCACGCGGCCAGCCGCTCGGCCGCCTCGTCCTCGGTCATGTCGCAGGACCACGCCCCGAAGGGCGTCGGCGGGATGCCATAGCCCAGCCCGAAGAGCCGAAGCCCGCCGATCTCGCAGCCCTCGCCGTGCAGCACCGTGGCCCCGGGCGGCGCGGCCGCGCGCAGCTCGTCCGCGCTTTCGCAATTGCCGGGGACCATGACGCAGGGCGCGGCGATGCCCGACAGCATCGCCATCGCCCGATCCAGCCCCTCGCGCCGGTTGCAGAAATCCCCAGCCCCGATCACCAGGTCGGCCCGGGCCGAGGCGGCGACCAGCGCCTCGGCCGCGTCGTGTGACAGGTGCAGGTCGGAAAAGGCCAGGATCCTCATGGCGCCCCCCGCAATCGGGCCTGAAGCATCAAGAGGTCATGCCAGGCCTCGCGCTTGGCATGCGGGTTGCGCAGCAGGTAGGCCGGGTGGAACATCGGCAGCGCCGGCCGGCCCAGCGCCTGTGCCCAGTTCCCCCGAAGCCGCGTGATCCCCTTGCGGCCCAGCAGCGCGCCGCAGGAATGGTTGCCCATCAGGATGAGTATCCCGGGGTTCGCCAGATCCACGTGGCGTTTCAGAAAGGGCAGCATCATCGCCACCTCGGCCGGCTCGGGGTCGCGATTCTGCGGCGGGCGCCAGGGCAGGACATTGGTGATGTAAAGCGCGTGCCGGGGATCGGGCGAAGCGCGATCAAGGCCGATGCAGGCGAACATCCGGTCGAGCAACTGGCCCGCGCGCCCGACGAAGGGCTTGCCCTGGATGTCCTCGTCGCGGCCCGGCGCCTCGCCGATCACCATGACGCAGGCGGCCGGGTTGCCGTCGGAAAACACCAGCGACTTCGCGCCTTTCCTCAGTTCGCAATGGTCATAGGCTGCCATCGCGTCGCGCAGCGCCCCGAGATCACCCGTCGCGGCGGCGGCCATCCGCGCCACCTCGACCGGGTCGACGGCGCCGAAGGACGGGGCGTCCTCGGCCATTGCGGGCGCACGCGGCACCGCAACCGCTGGCCGGGCCGGGGGCACGGCCTCGTAGCGGTTCACCGGCGTCTCGCCGATCGCCTCGGTCGCGCCAAGCTCGATCTGCCATTCCAGAAGCGCCAGCGCAGTATGGGGGTCGAGTGCGGGGTCCATCGGCCCAAGGCTAGGCCGCCCCCGCGGCATCGGCAATGGCCATCGCGTCCCTTGCCGGGGCCGGGCGCGCTTTCTATAAGCGGGGCGATCTGGTCGGAGGCCCCATGACGTTCCGCTTGCGCCATCTTCTGGGCATCGAGCCGCTGACACCCGCGGATATCCGTACAATCCTCGATCTGGCAGACCAGTACGTCGACCTCAGCCGGGGCGCGTCGAAACATTCCGACGTGCTGGCGGGCCTGACGCAGATCAACATGTTCTTCGAGGCGTCGACCCGCACCCAGGCCAGTTTCGAGATCGCGGGCAAACGGCTGGGCGCGGACGTGATGAACATGGCGATGCAGGCGTCCAGCATCAAAAAGGGCGAGACGCTGATCGACACGGCGTTGACGCTGAACGCGATGCACCCCGACCTTCTGGTCGTGCGGCATCCGCAATCGGGCGCGGTGGACCTGCTGGCGCAAAAGGTCAACTGCGCGGTGCTGAACGCGGGCGACGGGCGGCACGAACACCCCACCCAGGCGCTGCTGGACGCGCTGACGATCCGCCGGGCCAAGGGGCGGCTGCACCGGCTGACGATTGCGATCTGTGGCGATATCGCGCACAGCCGCGTCGCCCGGTCGAACATCCTGCTGCTGGGCAAGATGGAGAACCGGGTGCGCCTGATCGGCCCGCCGACGCTGATCCCGGCCAAGGCGGCCGAGTTCGGGGTCGAGGTCTTCGACGACATGCGTGCTGGGCTGGAGGGCGCCGACGTGGTGATGATGCTGCGCCTCCAGAAGGAGCGGATGGATGGCGGCTTCATCCCCAGCGAGCGGGAATACTACCACCGCTTCGGGCTGGACGCCGAGAAGCTGGCCCACGCGAAGGACGACGCCATCGTGATGCATCCGGGGCCGATGAACCGGGGGGTCGAGATCGACGGGACGCTGGCCGACGACATCAACCGCAGCGTGATCCAGGAACAGGTGGAAATGGGCGTGGCGGTCCGTATGGCGGCGATGGACCTTCTGGCGCGGAACCTGCGGGCGGAACGGGCGGCCGGGGGGGGCGTCTATGTTTGACCCGAAAACCCCGATCGAACTGGAAGAGGGCGAACGTGTCGTCGCCAGATTTCGGGCCGACCGCAGCACCTATATCAAGGCGCATGTTCTCATGGCGGCGGTCGCCGGAATCGGTGCGACAGTGCTGCTGGCGCTTGTGGGAAATGCACACCCCTGGGTCGGGATCGTCGCTGCGATCCTCGGGATCGGGGTGCGGGGGACCTATCTGATGAGCGAGGAACTGGGCGCGGTCTGGACGCTGACCGACCGTGCTCTGATCGGCCCCGGCGGGCGGCGGGTGCTGCTGGAGAACATCGCCAAGGTGCGCAAGCTGGGCAGCGCGGCGCAGGTCATTACGCGCACGGGCAGCAAGCACCTGATAAAGTTCCTTGCCGAGCCCGACGCAGTGGTGAACCGGATCGACGCGGCCAAGGGGGCGCAGGCATGAGGACGCTGTTTGCCAATGCCCGGCTGATCGACCCCGAGGCCGGGACCGACGCGCCGGGCTGGCTGCTGATCGAGGGCGAGACGATCCTTGCCACCGGTAGGGGCGACGCGCCGCCCGCAGAGGCGGTGATCGACTGTGCCGGGCGCTGCCTCGCCCCGGGCATCGTCGATATCGGGGTGAAGGTCTGCGAACCGGGCGAGCGGCACAAGGAAAGCTTCGGCTCGGCGGGGGCGGCGGCGGCGGCGGGCGGGGTGACCACGATGGTCACCCGGCCCGACACGGCACCGGCCATCGACACGCCCGAGGTTCTGGAATTCGTCACCCGCCGCGCCCGCGACGCCTCGCCCGTCCGGATCAAGCCCATGGCCGCGCTGACCAAGGGCCGCGAGGGGCGCGAGATGACCGAGATCGGCTTTCTGATGGATGCGGGCGCTGTCGCCTTCACCGATGGCGACCGGGTGGTCGAGAACACCAAGGTCCTGTCCCGCGCGATGACCTATGCGCGCAGCCTCGGCGCGCTGGTGATCGCGCATCCGCAGGATCCGGGCCTGTCGGACGGGGCCTGCGCGACCACGGGAAAGTTCGCCTCGCTGAGGGGCCTGCCCGCCGTTTCGCCGATGGCCGAACGCATGGCGCTCGACCGCGACCTTGCGCTGGTCGAGATGACGGGCGTGAAGTACCACGCCGACCAGATCACCACGGACCGCGCCCTGCCCGCGCTGGACCGCGCCAAGCAGAACGGCCGCGACGTGACCGCCGGCGTGTCGATCCACCACCTGACGCTGAACGAACTCGACGTCGGCGACTACCGCACCTTCTTCAAGGTCAAGCCGCCGCTCAGGGCCGAGACCGACCGGGTGGCGCTGGTCGAGGCGGTTTCAAGCGGGCTGATCGACGTGATCTCGTCGATGCACACGCCGCAGGACGAGGAATCGAAGCGCCTGCCCTACGAGGAGGCCGCGAGCGGTGCGGTGGGGCTGGAGACGCTTCTGCCCGCGGCGCTGCGCCTGTATCACGCCGGCGCGATCGACCTGCCGCGGCTCTGGCGGGCGCTGTCGCTGAACCCGTCGCGGCGGCTGGGGCTGGCCACCGGGCGGCTGGCCCGGGGCACGCCCGCCGACCTGGTGATGTTCGACCCGGATGCACCCTTCGTGCTGGATCGTTTCACCCTGCGGTCGAAATCCAGGAACACGCCCTTTGACGGGGCCCGGATGCAGGGCCGGGTTCTCGGCACCTGGGTCGCGGGCACCCGCGTCCACGAGAAAGGCTGAGCCCATGCCCGCGATCGAAGCCGCGCCCCTGATCCTCGGCCTCGTCGCGCTGGCGGCCTACCTGCTGGGGGCGGTGCCCTTCGGCATCGTCATGGCGCGGCTCTTCGGGCTGGGGGATCTCAGGAAGATCGGGTCGGGCAATATTGGCGCGACCAACGTGCTGCGCACCGGCAACAAGCTGGCGGCCCTGCTGACCCTGGTTCTGGACGCGGGCAAGGGCGGCATCGCGGTGCTGGTCGCGCGCGCGCTGGCGGGCGAGGACGCCGCGCAACTGGCGGGATTCGCGGCCTTTCTCGGCCATCTCTTCCCGGTCTACCTGGGCTTCAGGGGCGGCAAGGGGGTCGCGACCTTCCTCGGCACGTTGCTGGCGCTGGCCTGGCCGGTGGGGCTGGCGGCCTGTGGCACCTGGCTCGCCGTGGCGGCGGCGCTGCGCTATTCCTCGCTGTCCGCGCTGGTGGCGGCGGGGCTTGCGCCGGTCTGGGCGGTGCTGCTCGGCCGGGGCGAAATGGCGGTCCTCGGCGTCGTGCTTGCGGTGCTGATCTATGTCCGCCACGCCGCCAACATCCGCCGCCTGATCGCCGGCACCGAGCCGAAGATCGGCAAGAAGGGCTGATGTCACCGGCGAGGCGGCCGGGTGACCGCAGGGTGGGGTTTCCCTGACCCTGCGTCATTTCCGCTTTGTCGCCGGTCGGCATGCACCTATTGTAATTCCAGACAAGCACATCCTTTTCTTGGCTCGGCGCCCCCTCGGGGCAGAGTTCGATCCCTCACCGGAGGTCGGATATGGATACGTTTTTCTGGTTGGTGCTCGCCACGGGCCTCACGGTGACCGGCGATTATCTCATCAAGCTGTCCACCGGTCACGCCGACGGAATGACCTCGTCGGTGTTCCTGATCGGCGCAGTCTGCTACGGCATCCCGGCGATCGCGTGGTATTTCATGATGCAGCAACATTCGCTGGCGATGATCGGCGTGCTTTATTCCTCGGCAACGCTGGTCATCCTCGCCCTGCTGGGCATCGTGGTCTTCAAGGAGGCCGCAACCTGGCGCGACGCGCTGGGAATCGGGCTGGCACTCGCGGCGGTGGCCGTCATGCATGGGGGCGACTGAGACCACGCGTCGTCCGTGATCTCAATGCCGTCCTCGATCGCGTGCAGGAAGCGGCGGTCCTCCGGCAACTGGCCTCAGTTCGGACAGGGCGCGCGGTAGGTTCCACCGGTACGTTGGTCGCGATAGAGGCAGGTCCGGTTGCTCGACCTGTTGCCAGCATTGGCGCCGATGGCCGTGCCGGCCGCAGCGCCGGCCAGCGCAGCCGCGGTCCTGCCACTGCCGGAGCCGATCTGGCTACCAACGGCCGCGCCCGTCAGGGCGCCGGTCGCGGCGTTAATGTTCCGGTCATCGGTGCAGCCCGCCATCACGGCCATCGAGCCACCAAGAACGCCGGTCAAAAAGAGACTTCTCAACATGGTTTTCCTTCCCGTCGACTGACGCGCACCCTGCCCCCGCCCTTCCGAACGTTGGGCCAGGCGCTGGACAAGGACTCACCTGACCGGATGTCAGATGCATCCCTGTTGCATCAACGCGAGAATCCGACCGGGGTTCCCGGCACCCCCTGCAATCGGCGGATTTCCGAAGGCGGGATCCTAGTAACTGAATTCTTCGTAGACCCGGCTGAGATCGCCGTTCCAATCGCCGTGATAGTGATCCAGCAACTCGTCGGCGGGCGCCTTGCCGCTTTCGATGCTGTCCTCCAGCGCGTGCAGGAAATGGCGTTCGTCCTGCACCATGCCGCCCAGCCCGGGACGGGCGCGAGCCTTCAGCCCCGCCTGCGCGATCAACAGAACCTCGGCAGCCAGCGACAGCATGGACCGCCCCCCCACCATCGCCTGCAACCCCTCGACCGAGGCAGCCACCCGCCAGGCATCGCGGGTCTCGGCATCCCAGTCCTTGACCAGATCCCAAGCCGCATCCAGCGCGCCCTGGTCATAGGTCAGCCCCACCCAGAAGGCCGGCAGCGCGCACAACCGCCGCCACGGGCCACCATCAGCGCCACGCATCTCGATGAACTTCTTGACGCGGGCCTCGGGGAAGATGGTGGTCAGATGGTCGGCCCAGTCCGACAGCGTCGGCGTCTCGCCGGGCAGCGCAGGCAGCCGCCCGGCCATGAAATCGCGGAAGGACTGGCCCAGCGCGTCGATATATTTCCCGTCGCGGTAGACGAAATACATCGGCACATCCAGCGCGTAGTCGACCCAGCGCTCGAACCCGAATCCATCCTCGAACGCGAAGGGCAGCATGCCGGTGCGCGCCGGATCGAGGTCGCGCCAGACACGCGCGCGCCAGGACTTGTGGCCGTTGGGCTTGCCGTCCAGGAACGGTGAATTGGCGAACAGCGCGGTCGCAACCGGCTGCAGGGCCAGCGCCACACGCAGCTTCTGCACCATGTCGGCCTCGGATGCGAAGTCCAGATTCACCTGTACCGTGCAGGTGCGGTACATCATCGTCTTGCCCATGGTGCCGACCTTGTCCATGTAGTCGGTCATCAGCCGATAGCGGCCCTTGGGCATCACCGGCATGTCCTCATGCCGCCAGATCGGCGCGGCGCCCAGCCCGATGAAGCCCACCCCGATCTCATCGGCGACGCCCTTGACCTCGCGCAGGTGCTCGTTCACCTCGTCGCAGGTCTGGTGGATGGTCTCCAGCGGCGCGCCGGACAGTTCCAATTGTCCGCCCGGTTCGAGGCTGACATTGGCGCCGTCCTTTTCCAGCCCGATGATGTTGCCGCCCTCGTGGATCGGCGCCCAGCCATGGCGGTCGCGCAGCCCCTCCAGCACCGCCAGAACCGACCGTTCGCCGGCATAGGGGATCGGCTTCAGCGTCGCCTTGTCATAGCCGAACTTCTCGTGCTCGGTGCCGATGCGCCAGTCGGACTTCGGCTTGCACCCGGCTTCGAGATATTCGGCCAGTTGCGCTACATTCTCGACCGGGCCGCCGCCGGACTGGGGGATGGACATCGGGCTTTGGCCTCCGGGTTCGTTCGCGTCATTCCGCCCGTCACCTGCGACGGGGGGTCGGTCAAGTCAAGGCCGGGCGACGGGTGCGCCGCCAAACCGTGACCGGGCCCTGACCCGGGCGCCGGTCGAGTGCCGCGACAATATGACCGGGACGCGCGCCCGGCAATGATACGAAAGCATCGAACAGCGCCTCGGCGCCCTGTGCCGCCGCCGGGATCGTGACGGTCGGGAAACCGGATTGCGACAGCCGCCAGAGCCGCGCGCCCGTCAGATCGAAGACCATCTCGACTTCGTCCAGTTCCGACAGCGCAACGAACCCGCCGCCCTGCGGCGCCAGATAGGTGATCTGGCCCTCGTCCACCTGCACGATGCCCGGCGCGCTGCCGCCGACGCGGAAGCGGAGTTGCCGGATCGCCGACAGGCCAAGGCCAAGCCCGGTCAGAACGATCAGGAGACCAAGCCCGAGATAGAACGCGCCCCCCCAGGTCATCACCCAGACGCCCCCCGCCGCGATCGCGAGGGCGCCGAGAAGCTCTCGCCACCGCAGCAACCTGGCGAGCAGTTCCGGGCGGATCACGCTCATCCCCAGTCCCCCAGCGCCTGCTGCCAGACGGTCAATGCGGCCACGGCGGCCGTGTCGGCGCGCAGCACCCGGGGGCCGAGGCTGACCGGATGAGCAAAGGGCAGGCTGCGAAGCCGCGCCCGTTCGGCATCCGAAAACCCGCCCTCGGGGCCGATCAGGATCGCCCAGGGGCCGCGGGCCGCATCGCCCAGGGCCGCCCCCGCCCCTGCCAGCATCTCGTCACAGAACATCAGCCGCCGCCCCTCGGGCCAGGCATCCAGAACGTCGGACAACCGTTGCAGGTCGCAGACCTCGGGCACGAAGGTGCCGCCGCATTGCTCGGCCGCCTCGACCGCATGGGCCTGCAACCGGTCGCGGCGGATGCGTTCGGCATTGGTGAAATCGGTCTGCACCGGGCAGATCCGCGCGGCCCCCATCTCGGCCGCCTTCTCGACGATGAAATCGGTACGTGCCTTCTTGATCGGCGCGAACAGCAGCCAGAGGTCCGGCGGCAGGCGCAGCGGTTTCGTCCGCGTCTCGCAGACCAGCGCCCCATCCCGCTTGCCCGCATCGGCGATCCGTGCCAACCACTCGCCCGTATGGCCGTCGAAGACCCCCACCGGATCGCCAACCCCAAGCCGCATCACGGAAAAGAGATAATGCGCCTGCTCCCGCGACAGAGGAACGGTTTGCCCCTCCCCCAACGGCTGCTCTACATAGAGCCTGACTTTCGCAGACCGGGTATCGCTCATGGGGGTCATTGATATGCCTGACACATCCGAAACGCCAGAGGCCGATGGCCAGGTCTCCGATGCCTACAGGGGCAACTGGGTCGACCGCGGGGCGCCGGAGTGGACACGGCCCTATCTGCGGCTTTCCCGCGCCGACCGGCCGATCGGAACCTGGCTGCTGCTGCTGCCCTGCTGGTGGGGGGTGGCGCTGGCGGCGGCCAGCACGGGGTTCCGCTGGATCGACATCTGGATCGTGATTGGCACCGGCATCGGCGCGTTCCTCATGCGCGGGGCGGGCTGCACCTGGAACGACATCACCGACCGGGACATCGACGCGGGTGTCGCCCGCACACGGTCGCGGCCGATCCCATCGGGGCAGGTGACCGTGTCGAACGCCATCGTCTGGATGGTGTTGCAGTCGCTGACGGCCTTCCTGATCCTGCTGACCTTCAATACCACGGCGATCGCGCTGGGGATCGCCTCGCTGGTTCTTGTCGCGATCTATCCCTTCGCAAAGCGGTTCACCTACTGGCCGCAGATGTTCCTGGGCCTTGCCTTCAACTGGGGCGCGCTGCTGGCATGGACGGCGCATACCGGCAGCCTGGGCTGGCCATCCTTCTTCCTGTATCTCTCGGGCATCGCCTGGACGATCTTCTACGACACGATCTATGCCCACCAGGACAAGGAGGACGACGCGCTGATCGGGGTGAAATCGACGGCGCTGTTGTTCGGCGAACAGACCGGATTGCGGTTGCGGCAATTCGGAATCGCCAGTGTCGTGCTGATGGCGCTGGCGGTGCTTGGCGCGCTGACCCACACGGCGGGCCAGACCGCGGTGATCGTCGGCCTCTTGGGCGTCGCGGGTTTCGGTGCGCATCTCTACTGGCAACTTCGCCTGCTTGACCCGGACGATACCGAAACCTGCCTGCGGCTGTTCCGCGCCAACCGCGACGCGGGGCTGATCCCGGTGCTGTTCTTCGGCCTCGCGATCCTCGCGTGATTGCGTGGGGTGCTGCACGGGTCTAGAGAGGAACGACCCATGATCCAGACGTCCGGGATGCGCCGATGACCCGCCTGAGTTCACGCCTGATCGCGCCGGCCGTGATCACGCTGGCGGCCGGGCTCTGCCTGTTGGCCGCCGTTCTGGCCGTGGGTCAGATCGAAACCCGCACCAAAGCAGCCGTCCGCGCGGCCCTGTCCGACCAGGGGATGACCTGGGCCGAGGCGACACCCGACGGGATGCGGATCCGCCTGTCGGGCACGGCCCCGGACGAGGCGGCACGATTCCGTGCCCTGTCGGCTGCGGGCGCGGTGATCGACGCGGCCCATGTGCTGGACGGGATCACGGTCGAACCGGCGAACCCGCTGGCGGCGCCGGACTTCACGGTGGAACTCTTGCGCAATGCCTCGGGCATCTCGATGATCGGGCTGGTTCCGGCGGCGACGGATCGCGACGGGCTGGCCCGCGACCTTGGGCGGATCGCTGGCCGGCAGACGGTCACCGACATGCTGGAAAGCGCCGACCACCCCGCGCCCCCGGGCTGGGAGGCAGCGCTTGCCTTCGGGCTCGAGGCGCTGGGCCGGTTCGACAGCGCCAAGGTCTCGATCGCGTCCCGGCGGGTGGCCGTGGCCGCCATCGCCGAGACGGCGCGCGAGCGCGACCGGATCACTCGCGAACTGCGCGGCACGGCGCCCGAGGGGGTGACGCTCGATCTGGACATCTCGGCGCCGCGGCCAATGATCGCGCCCTTCACCCTGCGCTTTCTGCTCGGCGACGAGGGCGCCCGGTTCGACGCCTGCGCCGCCGATACCGCGGAGGCCGCCACGCTGATCGCCGAGGCGGCGCGCCGGGCCGGCGTGGTCGCGCCCGCCGACTGCCCGCTTGGCCTTGGCGTACCCGCACCGACCTGGGGTCAGGCGGTCGCACGCGGGATCGACGCGCTGGCCGAGATCGGCAGCGGCACGCTGACCTTCTCGGATAGCAACGTCACGCTGGTCGCCGCCCCCGGCACCGACCGGACGCGGTTCGACAAGGCGGTGGACAGGTTCCGCGCCGATCTGCCCGCCCCCTTTGATCTGACCGCAACACTGGCTGGCCCGGTCAAGGTCGATGGCAATGGCACCGCCGATGGCCCCCGCGAATTCGTCGCGACCCTCAGCCCCGAGGGGCTTGTCCAGTTGCGCGGGCGCGTGCCCGACGCCCTGGTGCAGTCAGCCGCCGAAAGCTATGCCCGGGCACGGTTCGGTCAGGGCAGCGTCCATTCCGCGATGCGGCTCGACGCAGGCCTGCCCGAGGGCTGGCCCCTCCGCGTGCTGGCCGGGCTAGAGGCGTTGTCGCAGCTTCGCAACGGCTCGGTGATCGTCCAGACGGGCTTCGTCCGGGTGACCGGGCTCACGATGGACGACACCGCCCAGGCGCGGGTGGCGCGGCTGCTGTCGGACCGGTTGGGCGACGCGCAGGTCTTCGACATCGACATCGCCTATGTCGAGCCCCCGGAAACGCCCGAGGGCCGGCCGTCGCCCGAGGCCTGCGTGGAGCGGATCGGCGAGATCCTCGCCGAGGAAAAGATCACCTTTGCGCCCGGATCGACCACGATCGAAGGCTCAGCGGTGCGCGTCGTGGACCGGATCGCCGAGGTGCTGCGCGGGTGTCCCGATGCCCGGATCGAGATCGGCGGCCACACCGACAGCCAGGGCCGCGAAGAGATGAACGAATCGCTCAGCCGGCAGCGGGCCGAGGCTGTGCTGACCGCGCTGATGGCGCGCCGCGTGCTGACCTCGAACCTGAGCGCGCGCGGCTTTGGCGAAAGCCGGCCGATCGCGGACAACGACACCGAGGACGGGCGCGAGGCGAATCGGCGGATCGAATTCCGGCTGATCGCCCCCGAAGCCGAGCCGGCGGCGGCGGATGGCGATGACGCGGAAGGCGACGGAGAGGCAGATGGACAGGACTGAATTCATCATCGTGACCACGCTGGTCCTTTTCGCGACCTTCCTGATGGGATGGCTCGCCTCATGGCTGGTGCACCGCGTCAGCCAGGTGACTCATGAGAACATGGACGATCTCGACCACATGGCACAGGCCCTGCACGAAGCCGAGGAGAGCCGCGACCAGGCGATCGCCTATCTGCACCAGCGCGAGGCCGAACTGACCAACCGCCTCAGCCAATCCGAGGCCGAGCTGCGCGCGGCGATGGAGGGGTTGCGGGATGCCCGCGCCGAGGCCGAGGATCTGCGCGCCTATGTCGAACGGATCAGCGCGGACTGAGGGGGGCGCTTCAGTCCCCGGTCCAGCGGTCCAGCGCGGCCTCGTCCTCGTCCTTCGCGGCCACCCAGGCGGCACCATCCGTGCCGAATTCCTTTTTCCAGAACGGCGCGCGGGACTTGAGGTAGTCCATCAGGAATTCGGCCGCGGCAAAGGCATCCGCCCGGTGCGGCGCGGCGGTGGCGACCATCATGATCGTCTCGCCGGGGCGCATCGGCCCGTGGCGGTGGATCACCAGGCAATCCTTCAGCGCCCAGCGCTGCGTGGCCTCGGCCGCGATCCGCTCCAGCGCGCGTTCTGTCATGCCCGGGTAATGTTCCAGTTCCAGCCGCGCCAGCCCGCCATCGTCGCGCACGATCCCGGCGAAGGTCACGACCGCCCCCGCGTCTGTGCGCCCCGCGGCAAAGGCGCCACATTCCGTGCCGAAATCGAAGGGCGCGGCCTGGACGCGAACGGCCATGGTCAGCCCCCGGTCATCGGCGGAAAGAACGCCACCTCGCGAACGCCCGCAAGCGGCGCGTCGAACTCGGCCAGTTCCTGATCCAGCGCGACCCTGAGCGCCGAGAGATCGGCAAAGGCGACGGCATAGCGCTCTTCCCGCGCTTTCAGGTCCTCGACCAGTTCTGCAACGGTCGCGGCCGATGTCTCGACCCGCTCCTTCGGCAGGCCGATCCGCTCTCGCACCCAGGCAAAGTAAAGCACGTCGATCATGGCCTGTCGTTCTCGCTGAGATAGGGCCAAGCCTTGGCGAAATAGTCGAGCCCCGTGACAAGCGTCAACACCGCGGCGACCACCAGCAGCGCGGTGCCGATGAGTTCGACCGCGGGCTGTGCCACGATTCCGTGGCCGATCAGCACCGAGATCGCCACCATCTGCACCGTGGTCTTCCACTTGGCCAGTTTCGTGACCCTGAGTTGGCCCGCCCGCGCGCCCAGGAACTCGCGCAGGCCCGAGACGAAGACCTCGCGGAAGAAGATCACGCCAGCCGCCAGGGTGATCGTGACCGGCATCCCGAAATGCGCCACCACGACCATCAGCGCGATCAGCACCATCGCCTTGTCGGCGATCGGATCGACCATCGCGCCGAACCGGCTGACGAGGTTCCATTTCCGCGCCAGATAGCCATCGACCCAGTCGGTCGCCGACGCGCCGACGAAAACGAAAAGCGCGATCCAGTCCGCAAGCGGACTGTCCCAAAGGAAATAGACCGCCGGGAACAGCGGCGCCGCGAAGAGCCGCAGCACGGACAGGATATTGGGCAGGGTCCACCTCATGGATCGCTGCATAGCGCGTCAGCCACGCTCATGGAAGAAGCCGTGGATGGTTTCCGCAAGACTGTCGGAAATCCCCTCGACGGCCTTGAGATCGGCGAGCCCCGCCCGCCCCACGGCCTTGGCGCTGCCGAAATGCGACAGCAACGCGCGCTTGCGGGTGGCGCCGACGCCGGGGATCTCGTCCAGCGGTGTCGCACCCACGGCCTTGGCGCGTTTCTGGCGGTGCGCGCCGATGGCGAAGCGGTGCGCCTCGTCGCGCAGGCGCTGGACGAAATAGAGCACGGGATCGTTGTGTTGCAGCGCGAAGGGGCGTGCGCCCGGCCGGTGGAATTCCTCTTTCCCCGCATCGCGGTCGATGCCCTTGGCGACACCGACGACGGGAATGCCCTCGACGCCCAGATCGCCGAGGATGCCCGCCACTGCCGAAACCTGCCCGGCGCCGCCGTCGATCAGCAGAAGGTCCGGCCAGGTCTCGCCCTCGCGGTCGGGATCCTCCTTCAGCAGGCGCTGGAACCTGCGGGTCAGCACCTCTTTCATCATGCCGAAATCGTCCCCCGGCGTCAGGCTGTCGCCCCGGATGTTGAACTTGCGGTACTGGCTTTTGACGAATCCCTCGCGCCCCGTGACCACCATCGCGCCCACCGCGTTCGTGCCCTGGATATGCGAGTTGTCGTAGATCTCGATTCGCCCGGGCGGCGCCTCCAGCCCGAACGCCTCGGCCAGGCCCGCCAGCAGCTTGCCCTGCGCCACGCTTTCGGCCAGCCGGCGGCCCAGGCTTTCGCGGGCGTTACGCGCAGCCCCGGCCACCAGGTCCGCCTTTTCGCCGCGCTGGGGCACCGCGATCTCGACCTTGCGGCCGACACGGCCCGACAGCGCCTCGGCCAGCAGATCCCGGTCCTCGATGTCGTCGGACAGCAGGATCAGCCGGGGCGGTTCCTTGTTCTCGTAGAACTGCCCGAGAAAGCCGCGCAGGACCTCGGCTCCCTCGGCACCGGACCCGGTTTTCGGATAGTAGTCGCGGTTGCCCCAGTTCTGGTTCGCCCGGATGAAGAACACCTGCACGCAGGCCTGCCCCCCCTCCATGTGAAGCGCGACCACGTCGGCCTCGGCCACGCCGCGCGGGTTGATGCCCTGCACCGACTGCACCTGGGTCAGCGCGCGGATGCGGTCGCGCAGGGCCGCGGCCCGCTCGAACTCCATCGCGTCCGACGCCGCCTGCATCTCGGCGGCCAGCGTTTCCTGCACGCTCGTGGACCGGCCTTGCAGGAAGCGTTCGGCATCGCGGACCGAGACGGCATAATCCTCGCGGCTGATCCGGCCGACGCAGGGCGCGCTGCACCGCTTGATCTGGTACAGAAGACAGGGCCGCGTCCGGCTTTCGAACACCGAGTCGGAACAGGTCCGCAGCAGGAACACCTTCTGCAACTGGTTCAGCGTGCGATTCACCGCGCCCGCGGACGCGAAGGGGCCGAAATAGGCCCCCTTCTCGGTCCGGGCGCCGCGGTGCTTCCCGATCTGCGGAAACGGGTGGCCCTTGGGGATCAGGATGTTGGGAAAGCTCTTGTCGTCGCGCAGCAGCACGTTGTAGCGCGGCTTGAGCTGCTTGATGAGGTTCTGTTCGAGCAGCAGCGCCTCGGTCTCGGTCCGCGTCGTCAGGAACATCATAGACGCGGTTTCCGAGATCATCCGGGCGATGCGGGGGGAATGGCCGGACGGCTTGGCATAGTTTGCCACCCGCTTCTTCAGGCTGTTGGCCTTGCCGACATAGAGAACGCGCGCCTGGGCATCGAGCATCCGGTAGACGCCGGGCGAATTGTCCAGCGTCGCCAGATAGGACTGGATGCAGGCATGGCCCTGCGCGCGGGGGGGCGTCTCGGCGTCGGTCGGGTGCGTTGTCATATCAGGCAGATCGTGATTCCACGCCTTGGCTGCAACGACAGGGGCCGCGCATCAAGACCAAACATGTCCACGACTTCTGTGGATAAGGATGCGCATAACCTTGGGGCGCCCGAGTTTTTCCCTTGTTTTTCCACCCCATTCGACACTTTGCCCAAATTTTCAGCAGCATTGCAAGCCATTGATATGATGTCTTAAAATTCATGGCAGCCACAAATTGTTGAAATTCCTAAAGAAATCGTGAAGTTTTTTTGACGATTCCGGGGCGTGGTGGAAAAGTTAACGCCCGCTGCAACCCTGAAGGGCCTACTCCACGCCCAGGACGTCCGGCGTCTGCCAGGCCAGATGTTGGCCGCCATCCACACAGATCAGCTGTCCGGTGACCGAGGGTGCGCCGAGGAAATAGTCGAGCGCGGCACAGATCTCGTCTGGATTGGCGCCCCGGCGCAGGATCGTCGCGGCGCGTTGGCGGGCAAAGTGATCCTCGGACTGCCGCCCGCCGCGCAGCGTCGGCCCCGGCCCGATGGCATTCACCCGGATCGCGGGCGCAAGCGCCTGCGCCGCGGTGCGGGTGAACGCCCAAAGCCCCATCTTGGCGATGGTGTAGGTCATGAATTCGGGCGTCGGCTTCAGCACCCGCTGGTCGATCATGTTGATCACCAGCCCGGCGGCCAGCGGTTCGCCCCGCGTGCAATGGCCGTGCGCGGGCGCCTGCGCCGCAAAGGCCTGGGTCAGCACGAAGGGCGCGCGCAGGTTCGACCCGATATGCCGGTCCCAGCTTTCGCGCGTGGCGGTATGGATGGTGTCGTACTCGAAGATCGAGGCGTTGTTGACAAGCACGCCGAGCGGCCCGCCCAGCTCCTCGGCCGCACGCCCGATCAGACCGGCGGCAGCGTCCTCGTCCAGCAGGTCCGCCTGCAATGCCGCGCCATGGCGGCCAAGCGCGCGGATATCGGCCGCCGTCTCCTCGGCCGCCTCGGCGCTGTCCACGTAGTGGATCGCAACATCGAAACCCCGCTCCGCGAGGTGCAGCGCCATGGCGCGCCCCAGCCGCTTCGCCCCGCCGGTCACCAGCGCACGGTCGGTCATGTCAGCACCATCACCGCATAAAGGATATAGAGCGCCGTGAACGCCACGCCCCAGGCCCGGTTCAACGGCCATCCACGGAACACGAAGGGCAGAAGCAGCACCGAGGCGCCCAGCATCACCCAGAGATCGAAGCGCAGCATTTCGGGCGGCACGGGGATCGCGCCGAACAGGCTGGCGATCCCGACGATCCCGAGCAGGTTGAACATGTTCGACCCGATCACGTTGCCCAGCGCCACATCCGCTTGGCGGCGCAGCGCGGCCATCACCGTGGTCGCAAGCTCGGGCAGCGAGGTGCCGATGGCGACAAGCGTCAGACCGATCACCGTCTCGGAGACCCCGATCGCGCGGGCAATGTTCACCGAGCTGTCCACCAGGAGATCCGCCCCCAGTGGCAGGCCAAGCAGGCCAAGGACCAGGAACAGCGTGATCTTCGCCCAGCCGAGATTGGGGTCGGCGCCCTCGATCTGTGCCGCGTCTTCAGGAATGGACACGTCGGCATCTTCGGGGGGACGATCGGCCAGCGCCGCGGCCCTGGCGCCGTTCTCGCGCCGATGGTTCCGCGCGGCGATGAAGGCATCGAACAGTACCACGCTCAACGCGAGCAGCAGGCCGATCCCGTGCACCCAGGTGATCGGCCCGATCAGCGCGAGCGACAGGAAGAACACGGTCGCGCCCAGCATCATCATATAGGTGCGCCGCGTGTCACATTCGTCGGTCCGGATCGCCGTGATCAGGGCCGGCAGGCCCAGCACCAGCAGCACGTTCGCGATGTTCGAGCCGACGACATTGCCCAGCGCGATGCCCGGCGAGTTGTCCAGCACCGCCTTGACCGACACCAGCAGTTCCGGCGCCGAGGTGCCGAAGGCGACGATGGTCAGCCCGACGATCAGGGCCGGCACCCCCAGCCGCAGCGACAGGTTGACCGCTCCCTTCACAAGGCTGTCCCCGGCCAGCAGCAGGATCACAAGCCCGAGCCCGGCATACAGCAGGTCCGCCGCCATGACGCGTCAGCCCTTGCCGCAGGCGCAGGGCCCGCGGCCGATCCGGTGACGCCCGCAGGCCGGGCATTTCCCGGTCTTCGCGCGGCCGAACGATATCCGGCGGCCACCCGGCCCGGGCAGGCGCAGCCGGCCGAACATCGCAAGCACGGCCATGCCGATCAGGAACAGGAGGACGATCTTGAAAAGCATGACCTACAAACCGTACCGCGCCCAGAGCGCGCGCGCCTCGATCTCGTCCAGCACGCCCGCCACGGCGGGGGCGCCAAGCCGCGACCACAATCCCCTGCGCGGGCTGTGCAGGACGAATTTCACCTTGTCACCAAAGCGCGCCTTCATCACCGGCACCAGATGGCCGATGCCGTCCGCCAGACCCAGATCCACCGCCTGTTCGCCGACCCAGATATCGCCGGTGAAAAGATCGCGATCCTGTTTCAGCCGCGCGCCGCGACGATCGCGGACATGGGTCTTGAACGCCTCGTGGATCGGGGTCTGAAGCTGCATCAGCCGCGCGATATCCTCGGATTTCTCGGGCTGGAAAGGGTCGAGGAAACTCTTGCTTTCGCCCGCGGTATGAACCCGGCGTTCGACGCCGTAGCGCGCGATGAAGTCGGGAAAGCCGAAGCCCGCGTAGATCACGCCGATGGACCCCACCAGCGACGCGCGGTCGACCCAGATCTCGTCGGCGGCGCAGGCCAGCCAGTACCCCCCCGAGGCGGCGACGTCCTCGACGAAGGCGAGGACCGGCACCTCGTGCTCCTCGGCAAGCCGCCGGATCCGCGCCGCGATCAACGCGCTCTGCACCGGAGAGCCGCCGGGTGAGTTCACCGCCAGTGCCACGGCGGCGGGCCGGCCCTTGCGGAACGCGCGCTCGATCATCGCGGCAAGCGCCGCGTCAGACAGGCTCGCGCCACTGCGTGTGCTGGCCGCGATCGGCCCCGACAGACGGATTACCGCCACCAGCGGATCGGATTTCACGAAGGGAAGCCATCGTTTCATGGAACCGCATGTAGAGCGGCCCGGAGCGGCGAACAAGGCGCCGGGCGAAATGGATCGGAGCTTTTGCCCCTCTGCCGGGCGCGCGACGGCCCTAGCCGGGCGCGCGGGCCACGATCTCGGCGCGCCGCCGCTGGCGGGCCGCGCCGAGGGCGGGCGCGTCGGCGCGCGGCTTGCAGGCGATGCGTTCGACCGCCAGACCCGCCGCCCGGAAATGGCCGCGCAGCTCGGCCTCGGTCAGGCCGCCGGTGCGGTCCGAGGGGCGGGTGGCCCAGACCCGGCCCGCGACATCCGCAAGTTCCGCAGCCTCAGCGGGCGTCAGCCCCGCACCCCGCGCCTGCGCTTGCAGCCGGGCCTTGCGGGCCGGGATGTCGTCGGCAGATGCGGGCCGCCACAACGCGCCCGGCCCCTCGTCGGCCAGCGCGCTCGACATCAGCAGGGCGCCGCCGGGCGCAAGGCTTTCGGCCCAATTCGCGACGACCCTGGCGCGCTCGGCCGTCTCGAAAAAGACAAGGAAGGAATGGGCGATCACAAGATCCATGCCGTCCGCGCGGAACTCGCGCAGATCCGCTGTCTCGGCCCGCAGATCGAGGCCCAGTTCGGCGCCCAGCAGGCGGTTCTGCATCACCGGCGTCGCGCACCGGTCGACGAAGGTGATGCGGGGCACAACACCAGCATTGCGAAACCCCGAGGCAACAATGGCCAGAAGCCCGGCATCGGCCCCGCCAGAGATCAGCACCCGCCGCGCCCCCCGGGCCGCCGCGCGGGCAATCTCGGCGTGGAAGAAGCGCCAGCCTGCGGGTGGCTTGCCGCCCGCCCGGACGAGCCGCAGCATCGACCAGCTGCGGTGATAGTCGGCGCAGCCATCCCGCGACGCACAAAGCGCGGGCGCGCGATCCCATGCCAGCCGGGCCAGCCGCGGCAATGGCTCGATATCCACGGGTGTCATGGGGGCATCTGCGACCATCGCCCGCAATCAATCCGACCAGGGGCCGGATCGCAACCGCAAACCGTGTCGGCTCAGGCGTCGCGCCGGGTGGTATCCAGATAGCGGCAAGTCCAGCGGGCGATCGTCCAGTTGGGGTGCGTCTCGACCCAACGGGCCAACTCGGGCTCTGCGCCCATCACGCACTCGAGCGGCGTGACCTCGGTATAGAGAAGTCTGCGTTGCTCGCAAACCCCCGGCGCCTGTTGCGTGATGCCAAAGCAGGCAACGAAGACAAGCTCGATCATGGAAGCCTCGAAAGCCGGTTCTGCACGAAGGATGCCGCGCAGTCCTAGATCTATTATAACCGAAACAGGCCCTCTGCCGCAAATCCGCGGCGCTTCGCCAGCGGTCACCTCTCCAACCTTCTGGATCGGGGGCAGTTTCAGACGGATCTGCCCGTTTCTGCAGCAGGCGCCGCTCCTATCCCCGCCGCCGCATCAACCCCCGTGCAGGATCGTAGCCGACAAGCGCCAGCAGGAAGAACACCACCGTCCCCGTCACGACCCAGAGCAGCGCCCAGCCGTTGAACGTCTCGTACAGCGAGAAGCGGATCAGTTCCACCGCGTGGGTAAAGGGGTTCACCGCGCAGATGTCGCGCAACAGGTCCGAGCTTTCGGCCATCTTCCACAGCGGATAAAGCGCCGAGGACAGGAAGAACATCGGGAAGATCACGAAGTTCATCACGCCCGCGAAGTTTTCGAGCTGCCTGATGGTGGACGATATCAACAGCCCCAGCGCCCCCAGCATCAGCCCCGACAGCACCAGCGCCGGGAAGACGTAGACATAGCCCATCGCGGGCATGTCGATGCCGAACAGCGCGGCGATCCCGAGAAAGGCATAGACCTGCACCAGCGAGACCGCGACACCCGCCATCAGCTTGCAGAACAACAGCCACCAGCGCGGCCGGGGCGAGGTCAGCAAAAGCCGCATAGAGCCCATCTCCTGGTCGTAGACCAGCGACAGCGAGGACTGCATCCCGTTGAACAGCTGGATCATGCCGCACAGGCCCGGGACGATGTAGACCTCGTAGGTGATGTAGGTCTGGTAGGGCGGGATGATCGACAGGCCCAGCGCCGCGCGGAACCCCGCCGCGAACACCACCAGCCAGACCAGCGGGCGCACCATCGCCGACAGGAACCGCCCGCGGTTCTGCACGAAGCGCAGCGCCTCGCGGATCACGATGGCGTTCAGCGCGACCAGCCAGGCTTTCATGCCAGGGCCTCGTCATTGCCGCCGGTCATCTCGATGAAGGCGTCGATCAGCGGGCGGTTGCCCGCCACCTCGGCGGCGCTGGCCTGTTGCAGCACGCGGCCCCGGTGCAGCACCACCACCTCGTCGCCGGGGCCGATCTCGTCCACCAGATGCGTGGCCCAGAGCACCGTCAACCCCTCGGCCGCCAGGTCGTGGACATGGGCGGTGATCGCGCGGCGCGACGCAGTGTCGAGCCCCACGGTCGGCTCGTCCAGCAGCAGCACCTCGGGCGCATGGACCAGCGCGCGGGCGATCTCCATCCGCCGGCGGTGCCCGCCGTTCAGCGCGCGCACCGTCTCGCCCGCCCGTTCACGCATGTTCAGCCGGTCCAGCGCGGCCTCGATCCGCATGGTGGCGTCGCGCCCTGCCAGCCCGTGCAGCGCCGCGAAATAGCGCATGTTGCGCATCACGCTGGTATCGAGGTCCAGCGTCGGCTGCTGGAACACCACCCCGATCCGGGCCAGCGCCGCCCGCGGGCTTCGGGCCAGGTCGTGGCCCGCCACCTCGATCGTGCCCTCGCGCGTGACCAGAAGGCGGGTGAGCAGCGAGAAGAGCGTCGATTTTCCCGCCCCGTTCGGCCCCAGCAGCGCGCAGAACCGGCCGCGCGGCAAGGCAAAGGACACGTCGTCCAGCGCCTTCTTGGCCCCGTAGGACAGGCTGACATGGGAAACGCGCAGGGCGGGCGGACGGGTCATCGGGTGCGGTCCGGCATGGGGTGGAGGGTAGCGGGCGCCCCGGCAAGGTCCAGAACCCGCGTCGCCAGCCGCTCGGCCTCGGCGCGGGCATGGGTGACGAACAGCGTGGCGGGCCGCTCTTCGGCGATCAGCCGCTCGGTCAGCGCCAGCATGGTCTCGGCGGTGGCGGGATCGAGCGAGACGAAGGGTTCGTCCATGATCAAGAGGTCGGGATGCCCGGCAAAGGCACGCGCCAGCGCCAGCCGCCGCTGCTGGCCCAGCGACAGTTGACCCGGAAAGGCGCGTTCCTTGTCGGCAAGGCCGACGCGGGCCAGCATCTCGCGCGCCCCCTTGCGCGAGAGATCCGGGTGCACCAGCGTCAGGTTCTTCAACGCGCTGCGCCAGGGCAGAAGCGTCGGCTCCTGGAACACCATGGCCAGCCGCGCGGGCCGCTCGACATGGCCCTCGAAGTCGTCGTCGAGCCCCGCGACGATCCGCAGAAGCGTGGTCTTGCCGATACCCGAAGGGCCGAGGATCGCCACCGTCTCGCCCTGCGCGATGTCGAAGGCGACGGGGCCGAGGACGGGCGTCTCGCCAAAGAACTTGGCGCGGATGTCGACCCGGATCATGCCAGCCGCCAGCGCCGCGCGCGCCGCTCCCAGGGTTGGAGGAACAACCATTCGACAGCCAGCATCACCACGATGAAGGACAGCGCGTAGATCAGTACCATGCCCACGTCAAAGAGCTGGAAATAGAGGTGGATCTGGAAGCCGATGCCCGACGAGCGGCCCAAAAACTCGACCACCAGGACGATCTTCCAGATCACCGCCACCCCGCCGCGCGCCGCCGCCGCGACGAAGGGGGCAAGCTGCGGCAGCAGCACGTGGCGCAGCCGCGCCCCGGCGGACATGCCATAGACCCGCGCCATCGCGTCGAGCTGCGGCGAGAAGGCCCGTGCGCCCTCGCGGATCGTCACCGTCACGTTCGGCACCTTGTTCAGCGTCACCGCCACGATCGCGGCCGTCTCGTTCAGCCCGATCCACAGATAGCACAGCACGATCAGCACCAGCGCGGGCAGGTTCAGGAACACCACCAGCCATGGGTCAAGCCATCGGTTCAGCCGCTCGAACCGGCCCATCAGCAGACCGAGGATCATCCCCAGCGTCATCGCCAGCCCAAAGGCCCAGAGCACCCGGACCAGCGTCTGGCCAAGGTGATAGGCCAATTCGCCCGACCGCAGTTCGGACAGGAACGGCGCCACCAGCGAGAACGGCTGCGGCAGCACCTGCGGATCCGCGGTCAGGGTGGCGGCCACGATCCAAAGGGCCAGCAGGCCAAGAAGCGAGAGCGCCGGGACACCGAGACGGCTGGTCATCGGCGCCGCTCACTCCACCTGGACGAAGGTGCCCTCGGGCAGCGTCGTGGCCTGGCCCACCAGGTCCTCGCCGCCAAGCCGGGCCATCAGCGCGAGAAACCGGTCCGCGGCCGCCGGGTCGACATTGCCCGCCGCCGGGATGCCCGCGCGGAAATCGTCGCGCAGCCGCTCGAACTCGGCATCGGTGGCCGCGTTCATCATCGGGCGGATCGCGTCCCAGGCGTCGTCACTGTCCAGCAGCAGCGCCTTGGCCTCGCGTGAGGCGGCATAGAGCGCCTGGGCGATGCCGGGATTCGCGGCAAGGAAATCCTCCTTCAGCACGTAGCTCAGCAGCGGCGTGTCGGGATCGAGTCCCAACGCGGCCGAGGCGTCGGTTACCGAGACCAGTTCGCGCATGCCCGCGGCCTTCATCTTGGCGAGGAAGTGCCAGAAGTTGACGGCCCCCGCGGTCTCGCCGGATAGTCCCGCCTTGAAGATCAGCGGCGGCGCGCCGTAGACCTGCTCGGTCTCGGCCTCCAGGTCCATGCCGTATTCGGCCTGCGCATAGGCCCTCAGGATCAGCCAGCTCTTGTCCAGCGGCCCCCCCGCGATGCCGATCTTGCCACCCGCCAGATCCGTCAGCGTCGCGGCCGCGCTGTCCTCAGGCACCACCAGCCCGCCCACGGCGCGCGAATAGGGAATCGCAACGAAATCCTTGCCGGCCGCGCGCTGGCGCGCCACCCAGATCCAGTCGGCCACCATCACGTCGGCCTCGCCGCCCTCGACCGCGACCCGGGTCGCGCCGTTGTCGGCATAGGGCTCCATCACCAGTTCGAACCCATGCCTGCGGTCAAGACCGTTGCGCGTGATCGTCGAAAGCTCCCAGTTCACCGTGCCGATTTTCAGCACCGCGGCGCGCAGCTTTGGCAGATCCTCGGCCCATCCGGCCCCGGCCGCGATCAGCGCAAGGACCACGGCAAGCGCGCCGGTCAATCCTTTCAGCATGGCTTTCCTCCCCTCGGGATTGCGCGTTTCCCGAAACCTCCCCGTCCGTTGTCCCCCGGGCAGGACCCGATGGCAAGCCCTGCCGCCGGAACGCCATACGCAACCGTTTTGCCCGCCGCCCCAGCCATTCCGGCCCGGGCCGTCGGACCCCGGCCACCCGCGAACCTTGCCAGACAGGGACCGCGGCGGGAAACCGATACTTAAGGCGCATTGCGAGGCGCGGCAGCCGGACTAAGCTCGCATGATGAGATTTCATGTCCCGACGCTGCCGCTCGCCGCCATGCTATTGCTCGCTGCCGCCCCGCTCGCGGCGCAATCCGTGGCGCTCAAGCCCGGGGCGGACGTCGCCTTCTACGGGATCACCTTTCTCGACACCTCGACCGAGGGCGCCTATTTCGGCGCGCGGGAGGACGAACAGGCGCGGATCCGACTTCTGGAGGAAGAGGTCCGCGCCCGCTTTGGCGAAGAAGGCCTTGTGCTGCTCGATCTCGCCCCGGTGGCCGAAGAACTGGGCCGGATCGCGAACCCGGCCGACTGCTACGGCTGTGAGATCCGCATGGGCAAGAAACTGGGCGCCGACTACGTGCTGGTGGGCGAGGTTCAGAAGGTCTCGAACCTGATCCTGTCGATGAACCTTGTCCTGCGGGACGTCGAGACCGGCGCCATGGCGCGCGGAATGTCGGTCGACATCCGCTCGAACACGGACGATTCCTGGCTGCGGGGCATACGCTATATCCTCAAGAACAACGTATTCGGGGAGTGAGGGAGGAGACAGGTGACACGATTTGGACGACGCGCGGTGCTGGCGGTTCTCGCGGCGGTCCTGCCCGCCATGGCGCTGGCCCACGGGCCCACGCGGCAGAAGGTGACGCTGAGTGCCGACCTTGCCGCCCCGCCCGCCGAGGTCTGGGCGGCGATCGGCGATTTCCAGGACATGGGCTGGCACCCTGCCATCCATGCCACGACCGGCGAGGGCGGCAACGCGATCGACGCGACGCGGGTGCTGACGCTCGGGCAAGACGGCGGTCCGACGATCTCGGAACAACTCTACAAGTACGACGCCGACAAGATGACCTATTCCTACCGGATCACCGACGTCGCGGTCGATGTGCTGCCGGTGACGAACTATTCCTCGCATCTGACGGTCAAGCCCCGGCCGGACGGCGGCTCGGTAGTGGAATGGCGCGGCGCGTTCTACCGGGGGTACCCGAATAACGACCCGCCCCCGGACCTGAACGACGAGGCCGCGATCAAGGCCGTGACCGCGGTCTACCAGGCGGGTCTCGACGCGCTGGCAAAGCGTTTTGGCACACCCTGAGGCGATAGCCGCCTTTGGGCTATTCTGGTCCCTCGCCGCCACCCCTGCGGCGGGGGACATTGCCTATGTGACCAACCAGAACAGCGAGGAGGTCTCGATCCTCGACCTGACGGCGCGGGTCGAACGCGCGCGGATTTCCGTGCCCGGCAAGCCCGCGGGCGTGGCCGCGGGGAAGGACGGCTTTTTCACCGTATCCCCCGACAGCAAGACCGTGCGCCGCTTTGACCCCGCGGGGGCCGAGACCGGGCAGTTGATCCTCGACGGCGGTCCGATCGGGATCGCCCACGATCCCGCGCGCGGGCACCTCTTCGTGTCGGACTGGTACAATGCACGGCTCTGGGTCATCGACGCCGCCGCCATGGCGGTCACCGGCATGCTGGCCACCGGCAGCGCGCCTGCGGGCTTGGCCGTGTCGCCGGACGGCCGCTGGCTGGTGTCGGCCGACCGGGATGCCGACCGGGTTTCGGTCTTCGACCTCGACACCCTGCACCGCGTACGCGCCATCCCCGTCGGCACGCGCCCCTTCGGGCTCGGCTTTGCGCCGGACGGGCGGCTTTTCGTGGGCAACGTGGGCTCGAACGACGTCAGTGTGCTGGACCCCGCCACGGGCGAAATCCTGGCGACGGTGCCGGTGGGCGAACGGCCCTATGGGGTCGCCTTTGCCTGCGGCCGGGCCTTCGTCAGCAACCAGTATGCCGACACCGTCAGCGTGATCGACCTGGCCACCCTCGGCCCCGTGGCCGAGATCGCGGTTGGCGAATATCCCGAGGGGATCGACGCGACCGGCGACGGGGCAACGATTGTCGTGGCAAACTGGTTTTCCAACACCGTCAGCCTGATCGACGCCGAGCGGATGTCCGTGACCGCCGAGATCGCCACCGGCGACGGGCCGCGCGCTTTCGGCCGGTTCATCGCACCTGAAGGAAACTGAGCCATGCACCGCCGCACCCTTTGCCTGACACTTGGCCTTGCACTCGTCGGGGGGCAGGCCCTGGCCCGCACGGCCTGGGACGATCTGAAACCGATGATCTTCGACGACCGGGCGCTGCTCTCCGCAGGGGCCGATATCTCCATCACCAGCCCCTACCGCACCGACAACGATTCCCGGACGCCGGTCGGGGTGCGGGTCGCTGGGCCCGGCGGCCGACTGGTGGCCCGGGTCACCGTGATCCTCGACGAGAATCCGATGCCGGTCTCGGCCGTGATCGACCTGGCACAGCCCCTGCCCGAATTCTTCTTCGAGCTGACGCTCAGGTTCAATGGCCCGACGCCGATGCATGTCGTGGCCGAAACGACCGACGGACAGCTTTTCGTGGCCGAGGCCTTCGTCAAGACCAGCGGCCAGGGTGCCTGCGCATCGCCGCCGATCACCGACCCCGAGGCGGCGCTGGCCGCGCTTGGGCAGATGACCATCGAGATGGCCGGAATTGGTCCGGCGGGCGGCGCGGCCGCGCGTCTGGGTGCGCTCGCGCATCGCCAGGCCCGCGTTGATGTCGATATCCGGCATCCCAGCCTCTCGGGGCTTCAGAAGGATCAGGTGACGCTGCTGTTCATCCCGATGCGCTATGTCCAGACGCTGGACGTGGCGCTGGACGGCCAGCCCTATGCCACCGTGACGGGCAGCATCTCGCTCAGCGAGAACCCCAGGATCAGCCTCGCGGCGCCTGCCGGCACCCGTTCGGTGGACGCGACGATGACCGATACCGACGGCACCGTGACCCACGCCAAGCGCAGTTTCCCCGGTTACTGAGCGACCGGCTCGCCCGGCTCGGCCTCGACCTGCGTCAGCGGATAGTCGAGAAAAGCCCAGCCATCGGTCCCCTCGGGGAACCAGTAGACCGTGGTATAGCCGTAATCGAGCGCGCGCTTCGCGGCGTTCCAGCTCATCCAGCAGTCTTCGAGGCAGAAGAACAGCACCGGATGCGCCAGGTCGCCCCGGGTCGCCTTGTCCAGCCCCGCGCGGAAATACGCGTGGGTCACCTCGGCAATGGCACCGTAACCCACATTCGGCAGCCAGATCGCGCCGGGGATCGAAAAGCGCGGCTTGTCGCGCCAGATCGTGCCCACGGGCAGGTTCGGCGGTTTGGGCGCTCGCGGCAGGACATCGACAAAGGCCACCTGTCCGGACTGCCAGAGCACGTGCGCCGCCTCGGGCCCCACGACCGTCGCCCCGGCAAGCGTCGGTGGCACCGGGGCGCGGTAGTCATCCATCCGGAAATCGTCCGGCTCGGCCACCTGCGCCAGCGCCGCCGCAGGCAGCCCCAGCGCAAGCGCAAGGACCGCCACGCGGATCATTGCGCGCGGTCCAGCACCGCCTCGCCGAAATCTTCCAGCAATGGCACGCCTGCGTCGCGCAGGATCGTGTCGATCTCGTCCTGGTGGCGGCGGATCAGCGAGTTCAGCTTGCGCTGCCAGACCTTCTCGCCCAGCCTCACGCCCATGGTGATGCGGAAAAACAGCCGCGGCGGCAGTTCCTCGTGGATCAGCGGGATCACCTTGAACTCGGGATAGTCCTGTTTCACGAGCGGCCCGCCGATCGGCCCCCACAGGATGGCGCCGTCGATCTCTCCGGCCTTCAGCGCCGCCAGCATGTCGGGGGCGGGGGATTCATAGCGGCGGTCGACCACCAGATGATAGGCGCGTGCCTTGCCAATCAGGCCGTGCCGGGCCATGTGGGTCGCCGGCGGGCTGCCCGCAACAATGCCCAGCGACGTGCCTTGCAAGGCCGGATCCGACAGCGTCTCGACACCGGCCAGCGGCCCGTCCGCCGGCACGATCAGGGCATAGGCCGAGGTGAAATAGTGATTGGTGTTCAGCACCAGTTCATGGCCTTGGGCAAAGCCGATGACCACGTCGCACTTGTTGGCGCGCAGCGTGTTCCGGATGAAGCCGGTGGCCATCGGATACCAGCTGTATTCGACGGGCAGACCCAGCTTGGAGGCGAACAACTCCGCAAGCCGGTTCTCGTAGCCCCGGCCCTGGTCGTCCGACATCGGAAAATTCGCCGGATCCGCACACACCCGGAACGCGGTATCCGAGACCAGGTCCGAGGTTTGCGCCACGCCGGTCCCTGCCTGGGAGGACAGCAGGGCCGCGGCGATTGCACCGGCAAACAGACGCCTAGCCACCCGCCATGCACTCGTTTTCGAACGCCGTGATTGCATCCGGCTTCGCCTCTTTCTTCGCCGGGCGGCCGCGCTCAAGCACACCATCACCGCGCGCCTTGAGATAGACGTAGATGTCGTCGATGTAGCACATCACGTTCTTGTTCTGCCCGAAGGTCGGCATCACCGTCTGGTGCGAGGCGCTGACATTCTGGATGCCATTCGACACAGTATAGACGAAATCGTAGTAATCCATCCGCTCGACCGCGTCCTTCAGCGGCGGGGCGTAGGTCGACCCCATGCCGTCGGGACCGTGGCAGACGTGACATTCCGCGTGGTAGCGCCGGAAACCTGAAAACGTGGCCCAGTCGACCGTGCCATCCTCGGCGATGAAATAGGCCGGCACGCCGTCCTCGGTGTAGTAGCGCCCGTTCTCCTTGTAGGCGGCGGGGCCGTTGCCGGGCAGATCCCGGTTCTCGGTGGCACTGCCGGCGCTGGCCAGCCCTGCCATGGCGCCGAACACCAGCGCCTGTGCAAATCGTTTCATTTTTCCTCCCTGGATCGCTCTGGATGGGCACGGGGGATCCCCCCGTGCCCATCCGTTTCAGCGCGACGCTGCCGGTCAGTCGGGCAGCTTGAACACCGTCAGCTGGCCACCGAGCGCGGTGTAGTCGCTGAGCGCGGCATAGCCGCCCACGGCGCCCAGACCATCGTTCGGGTTGGTCAGGCCGGCCGCAAGGCCGATGCCCGCCCAGCCGCCGACACCCGACAGGATGCCGATGTACTGCTGGCCATCATGCTCGTAGGACATCACGTTCCCGATGATGCCCGACGGCGTCTTGAAGCGGTACAGCTCTTCGCCCGTCTCCGCGTCGATCGCCTTGAGATAGCCTTCAAGCGTGCCGTAGAACACCACGTCGCCCGCGGTGGCCAGGGCGCCCGACCACACCGAGAACTGCTCGGGGATCGACCACTTGATCTCGCCCTTCACGCCGTCCCAGGCGATGAAGTTGCCCATGCCGCCATGGCTGTCGGGGGCGGGATACATCGACAGCGTCGCGCCCACATAGGGCTGACCGGCGGTGTAGCTGACCCGGAACGGTTCGTAGTCCATGCAGACATGGTTGGTCGGCACGTAGAACAGGTTCGTCCGGGGCGAGAAGGCCGAGGGCTGCTGGTCCTTGGACCCCAGCGCCGCCGGGCAGATGCCGGTCGAGTTCACGTCCTCGCCGTTCTGCGCGGTGGAGTATTCGGGGACCACGGCCGGGCGGCCGTAGGTCGGCGAATTCGGGTCCATGTCGACACCGGTGGTCCAGTTCACCGCCGGGTCATACTTCTCGGCCACCAGCAGCTCGCCGGTCTCGCGGTCGAGCGTGTAGCCCAGGCCGTTGCGGTCGAAATGGGTCAGAAGCTTGCGCATCTGGCCATCGACTTCCTGCTCGGTCAGCACCATCTCGTTGACGCCGTCGAAGTCCCACTCGTCGTGGGGCGTCATCTGGTACAGCCACTTGGCCATACCGGTATCGGCGTCGCGGGCGAAGATGGTCATCGACCAGCGGTTGTCACCCGGACGCTGGCTGGGGTTCCAGGTCGAGGGGTTGCCCGAGCCGTAATAGACCAGGTTCAGTTCAGGATCGTAGGAATACCAGCCCCAGGTGGTGCCGCCGCCGATCTTCCACTGGTCGCCTTCCCAGGTGTTGGTGCCCGAGTCGGGCCCCACCGGCTTGCCCAGATGCGTGGTGTTCTCGGGGTCGATCAGCGTGTCGCTGTCCGGGCCCATCGAGTAGCCGCGCCAGACGCGCTCGCCGGTCTCCATGTTGTAGGCCGTGACGTGGCCGCGCACGCCGAACTCGCCGCCCGAGATGCCGACGATCACCTTGTCGCCCACGGGCAGGACGGTCGCGGTGTTGGTCTCGCCGATCGACGGGTCGCCGTTCACGGCGGTCCACTTGACCTCGCCCGTCTCGGCGTTCAACGCCACGACGGTGGTGTCGGCCTGGTGCAGGAAGATCGTGTTGTTGGCATAGGCCACACCGCGGTTGACGGTGTCACAGCACATCACCGGAATGACGCTGGCGTCCTGCTTGGGCTCGTATTTCCACTTGATCCGGCCGTCATTGTTCAGATCGAGCGCGTAGACGATGTTCGGGAAGGGCGTATGCACGTACATCGTGTCGCCGATCACCAGCGGGCTGCCCTCGTGGCCGCGCAGGACCCCGGTCGAGAAGGTCCAGGCCACCTGCAGATCGCCCACGTTCTCGCGGTTGATCTTGTCGAGACCCGAATAGCGGTGGTTGGCGTAGTTCCCGGTCTGGATGACCCACTGGGTGGGGTCGTTCATCAGCCCGATCAGTTCGTCATTGGCAAGCGCCGCCGTGCCCGCGCACAGCGCTACCGTCGAAGTGAAAGCGAACAGCTTTTTCATGGTCTTCTCCCTTTAGTTCTGTTTTTGTTCGGCCCCGAATCCAAGGACGATTTCGGCTCGCCCCATACGGCTCAGGATCCCTCACGGCACCGGCTTGGTCTGGTCCTCCCTCCGGCGCGACGTATCGCAAAGGTTGCTTCAGCCCTCCCTTTCTCCCGTGGTTCCCACGAACCCCATGACGATGGCGGCCGGGCATGCGAACCCGCGGGTTGCCGCGTTGGTTCCGATCGCTGCTCCGGCCATGCGCACCCCCTGGATCCGTCTCAGTTACGCGGCCTGTGCAGGCGTTCGGCATGCCAGTCGACATGCTCGCCCGCAAAGCTCGCCACGAAAAAATAGCTGTGGTCGTATCCCGGCTGCATCCGGACAATTCCGGCCTGCCGCCGCCGCGCAAGCGCAGTGGCCAGCGCTTCGGGGCGCAGCAGGTCAAGGAACTGGTCGCCGGCACCCTGGTCGATCAGAATCGCGTCCTTCCAGCCGTGCTCTTCCAGCAACAAGGTTGCATCGTAGCATGACCAGGCCGATTCGTCGTCGCCGAGATAGGCGCTCAACTGCTTCCGCCCCCAGTCGGATTGCGTCGGATTGGTGATCGGTGCAAAGGCCGACAGCGAGTCGAACTTGTCGGGATTTCTCAGCGCAAGCGTCAGCGCCCCGTGCCCGCCCATCGAGTGCCCGGTGATGCCGTGCACGTCCGCAAGCGGCAGCTTGTCCAGCACCAGTTCGCGCAGCTCGCTAAGGACATAGTCGTACATCCGGAAATGCGCGGCCCAGGGCGCGCGGGTGGCATTCACGTAGAACCCCGCCCCCTGGCCCAGATCGTAGGCCCCGTCATCGGCCACGCCTTCGCCGCGCGGCGAGGTGTCGGGGAACACGATCGCAAGCCCGTTCGCCGCGGCATGTTCCTGGAACCCAGCCTTGACCATCGCGTTCTCGTGGGTGCAGGTCAGCCCCGACAGGTACCACAGCACCGGCACCGGGCCGTCCTCGGCCTGGGGCGGCAGGTAGACGCCAAAGGTCATGTCCACCCCGCAGGCCGTCGACGGGTGGGTGCAGACCATCTGCACCCCGCCGAAACACCGGTTCTGGGAAACGACCTCCATCAGGCGGGCCTCAATACACCACGACGCTTCTGATCGACTTGCCCTCGTGCATGAGGTCGAAGCCGTGGTTGATCTCGTCCAGCGTCAGGGTGTGGGTGATCATCGGGTCGATCTCGATCTTGCCGTTCATGTACCAGTCGACGATCTTCGGCACGTCGGTCCGGCCGCGCGCGCCGCCGAACGCCGTGCCGCGCCAGACCCGGCCCGTGACCAGTTGGAACGGCCGGGTGGAAATCTCGGCCCCGGACGGCGCCACGCCGATGATGATCGACTCGCCCCAGCCCTTGTGGCAGCACTCCAGCGCGGTCCGCATCACGTTGACATTGCCGGTGCAGTCGAAGGTGTAATCCGCGCCACCCTTCGTCAGGTTCACCAGGTAGGGCACCAGGTCACCCTCGACCTCGGCGGGGTTCACGAAATCCGTCATGCCGAAGCGCTCGGCCATCTCGCGCTTGGCCGGGTTCAGGTCCACGCCCACGATCTGGTCGGCCCCGATCAGCCGCAGCCCCTGCAGAACGTTCAGGCCGATGCCGCCCAGCCCGAACACGACTGCCCGGCAGCCCGGCTCCGCCTTGGCGGTGTTGATCACCGCACCGATCCCCGTCGTCACCCCGCAGCCGATGTAGCAGACCTTGTCGAACGGCGCGTCGGGGCGGATCTTCGCCACCGCGATCTCGGGGAGCACGGTGTAGTTCGAGAAGGTCGAGCATCCCATGTAATGCAGGATCGGGTCGCCATCGAGCGTCTTGAACCGCGAGGTGCCGTCCGGCATCAGCCCTTGGCCCTGCGTCGACCGGATCGCCTGGCAGAGGTTGGTCTTGGGGTTCAGGCAGTATTCACATTCCCGACATTCGGGCGTGTAGAGCGGGATGACGTGGTCGCCCGGCTTCACGCTCTTGACGCCTTCGCCCACCTCGACCACGACGCCCGCGCCCTCATGGCCCAGGATCGCAGGAAACAACCCCTCGGGGTCGGCGCCCGAGCGGGTGAACTCGTCGGTATGGCACAGCCCGGTCGCCTTGATCTCGACCAGAACCTCGCCCGCCTTCGGGCCGGCAAGCTCGACCTCCGTCACTTCAAGTGGCTTGCCCGCCTCAAACGCAACCGCCGCACGCGTCCGCATGTTCGATATCTCCTCCCGCTTTCAGGGTCTCTTATTTTTCTTAATCGCCAGAAGTATGCGAGGGTACACCCCAGACCGGCAATTGCGACCTTGGTGGGTATTCGGCGGCGTGGACTTCGGCCCGATCCTCGGTAGACTTGGCCGTCGGGAGGAGAATCCATGTCATCACGCGCGATCACCGGGGCCGTGCTGGTCACCTTGTCCCTCGCGGCGTCCGCACCCGCCGCCGATTTCTCGGATCCGACCTGGCCCTGCATCCAGCGCAAGGTCGAGGGGCTGTCGCCGGGCATCATGTGGCCCCACCCAATCGAGGAAAGAACCTTCGCACCCGAGACCGAGGCCGCGGCCAGGGATCTGGCGGGCCGGATGGCCTTGCGCCGGATCGCGGTCGAGGATCTGCCGCCCATGGTGGCCGAGTTCACAGAGGCGCATGGCCGCGACCCTGCCCTTCTGGGCCATGTCTTCATGCTTGCCTTCGACAGGATGTCCAGCCAGCGCCGGGCGATCATGCAGGGGATCGAGGACTATTCCCTCAAGCAGATCGCACTGTCCCAGCGGATTGACGCCACCCGCGTCGAGATGGACCGGCTGATGGTGGCCGAACAACCCGATTACGACCGCGTGGACGAGCTTGAGGAACAGCTCGCCTGGGACGAACGCATCTTTACCGACCGGACGCAATCGCTGACCTATGTCTGCGAGACCCCGGTGATCCTGGAAAAGCGGCTTTATTCCATCGCGCAGATGCTGGCGGCCGCGACCGGCGGCTGAGGCTCACTCCCATTCCAGTTCGGTGAAGGCGACCGTGGCATTGCGTGCGTTGTGCTGGTCGAAAAGCTGCCAGCGGTCCCGTTCCGCAGCCGCTATCGCGGGGACCGCATCGCTCAGCCGGTCGCCGCGGTCGATCGCGGCACGGGTGTCCGCCGCCAGCACACCCAGATAGCGGCGGGTGTCCGCCCCACCGGCCGG
Organism: Rhodovulum euryhalinum; assembly: GCF_004342445.1. Lineage (GTDB taxonomy): Bacteria > Pseudomonadota > Alphaproteobacteria > Rhodobacterales > Rhodobacteraceae > Rhodovulum > Rhodovulum euryhalinum. Next base: position 164,258 of record NZ_SLWW01000006.1, on the reverse strand, counting down.
CCAGGGCAGGACGGGACCGCCATGCCCCGGCACCACCCGCCCCTCGCCACCTTCGACCATTTCCTCCAGCGCCGCCTGCCAGCCGCGAAGCGATCCGTCCAGCGCCGGGGCATGCCCGTCGAACACCAGATCGCCCGCGAACAGGATGCCGCTGTCCCGGTCGCGCACGGTCAGGTCGGTCCCGGTATGGGCGGGCGGCCAGGCGCGCAAATCCAGCACCCGCCCGCCAAGGTCGATCGCGGCACGGTCGGCCACCACGACATCCACCGGCGCCACCGCCGTGCCGATCAACGCCCCCCGGCCGATCAATCCGGCAAGGCTTTCCAGGTAGTTTTCCTGACGGTCCGCCAACGCCCGGGCCAGCGCGGCGTGCCCCACGACCCTGGCCCCCGCCTCGGCCAGCACCGTGGCGCCGAACACGTGGTCGGGATGCATGTGGGTCAGGATCACGTGGCTGACCGGCAGGTCGGTTCGCGCCCTGACCGCGCGCCAGATCGCCTCGCCCATCCAGCGCGCGCTGCCCGTGTCGATCACCGCGACCGACCGCGTGCCGATCACCAGCCCCAGATTGGCAATGTCGCCGAGATTTTCGCGGTCGGCCTCGGCAATCCGGCCCAGATGCACCAGCACGCCCGGCGCGACCTCTTCGAACGCAAGCGCCGCCTCGGCGGGCCGGCACTCGGGCGCACCTGCCGCCACAAGGCCCGCCAGCGACTCGGCTGGCACGGGCGGGTCCGCCGCAAGCGCGGCGCGACAGCCCGCTTCGTCCAGCGCCTCGTATCCGGGCAGCAGGACAGGGCGGCACTCCTGGCCCGCCAGGGCTAGGCAAAGGGTAAGGACGGCCTCGAACATGGGCAGCGCCTTTCCGGCAAAGCTGCCACCAGACTGCACGGGCACGCAGGCGTGATCCATACCGACCATTGGCCGATGTCCTTCGGCCCGATCTTGTGGCACACTTGTCCATCTGGACCGCGTATCAGGGAGGACGCGCCCCATGAGACCCGTGATCGCCGCCGTCATCGCCGCGCTCGCCTGCGGCCCGGCCGCAGCCGACGAGCCCGCAGCCAATGCGCTGACCGACAGCTATATCTGGACCGAGCTTCGCACCGAGCTGGTGGGCGATGTCGAGATCGCGGACGGATCGGCCGTTTTCTCGGTCGAGGCGCCCTACCGCGCGAATGACGCGGCCACCGTGCCTGTCTCGATCCGCCAGACGGACCCTTCGGCAACGATCCGGGGGGCCAGGGTGGTGATCGACGAGAACCCCGCGCCGCTGGCCGCCGCGTTCACCTTCGGGCCCGGCATGGCGCCCCTGGACATGGAACTCCGCGTCCGGGTGAACCAGTATTCCAACCTGCGCGTCATCGCTGACACTGACCGCGGCCACCTGATGGCCGGCCGCTTCGTCAAGGCCTCGGGCGGCTGCTCGGCGCCTGCCACCCGCGACCCCGAACAAGCGCTCGCGGCAATGGGCCAGATGCGGCTCAAGCATTTCGGCGAAGCGCCCGCAATGTCCACCCCACGGCGCGAGGCGCAGATCATGATCCGCCACCCGAACTACTCGGGCCTCCAGCGCGACCAGGTCAGCCAGCTTTTCATCCTCGCCCATTTCATCGACCGGCTCGAGGTCTGGCAGGGCGACGAGATGCTCTTCACCATGGAGGGCGGTATCTCGATCAGCGAGAACCCGGTGTTCCGCTTCTCCTACACCGACAACGGCGCCCCGACCCTGCGGGTGCTGGCCCGCGATACCGAGGGCAACGTCTTCGAGCAGACCCTGCCGAAGGCCGGCCAGAGCTGAGCCCGCGCCGGGGCTTCTTCTTGGCCCAAATACTCCCGCCGGAGGCACGCGCGGCCGCAGGCCGCGCGCCACGCCCAACCCCGGACAAGCGGGGCTGTGCCCCGCGCGGGCCGGGGGCGGGAGCACCCCGGAACCGGTCTCAGAAACAGACAATCTCCGCCTCGGCCTGTGCGCGGCGCAGCTCCGCGACCAGTGCGGTCGCCATGGCCGACGCGCGGAAGACCGACGCCCTCTCGCCGGGGATCTGCCGCAGCGACAGCACGGTCTCGGCCTCGACATATTGGTCATAAGGGATGATCGAGGCGATCACGTCGATCGAGCAGGCGCATTTTTCCAGCACGTCGCGGCCCTGACCGTTCGTCGCCATGCAGGCAAAGACATAATCCGCGCGCGCCGCGGTGGGATAGTCGTTCAGCCGCGCCGCCACGTCATCGGCCATTGCCGCCCCGCCGGACACCGCAATCACCGCCGCGATCACGCAAACCCGTGCCCTCATTGCTCTGCCTCCAGCCGCAGGGTCGACACATAAAGCGGCGCGCCACCAGCCGGGTCGGGCACCTCGGCGCTCAGCGTGTGATACCAGCCCGGCACCTCGTCCGACATGGTCACCGTCACGGTCAGTTCGGCAAATCCCATCATCCGCGCGCGGTTCGGATTCTCCGCAAAGGGATGCAGCGTCAGCGCCTGCGCCTGCACCTCGCCCGCGCCAAAGGCCGCTTCGACCGCCTCGACCTCGGCCGGGCGGATCAGCGAGTCCTTCAGCCGGTTGCGGATGTAGAACGGGCTGCCGCCCGCTGTCCCGGCCATGTCGCGCACAACCGTCTCCATGAAATACATCACGACCGGGTTACCCACCTCGGCCGGAAACGCCCCGATCGCGCTGATCCTGTCGCCTTGGACAAAACGCAGCACCGCCCGGCGCGGATCCTCGTCGGTGAAGGTAAGCTCCACCACGCCTGTCGCAGCCTCTGCCGCCTGCGGATTGGCGCGGTTCGTCACCTCGCGGGCATAGACCAGCATCTCCGATCCCGGCACCTCGTCCAGCGTGCCGCTGCGGAACAGCATCTCATAGGTCCCGGCGCCCTCGGTATCGGCCAGCGCCGCGCCGCCCAGCATCAGCACGGCCGCCAGAACGCCCGTCAGTCTCTTGCGCATCCGGTATCCTCCCTGCGTGCCAGCCTAGCTGGCCAGCCGGTCCTGTCACGCGATACTTTCGTCGGCCATCGGCGCGGGCGCCCGGGTTTTCCAGTCGATCAGGGGCCTCAGCCGCGACAGTTGCACGGGCTTGCGCAGCACCGCGAAATCGCCTTCGAGTCCGGCCCGAACCACGTCTTCGCCCTGATCGGCGGTGATCATGATCGCAGGGATATGGATGCCGGTGGCCGCCCTCAGCGCCGCGATGGCCGCAATGCCGTTGTCCTCGCCGTCAAGCTGGTAGTCGGCCAGGATCACATCCGGCGCCATGCCGATCTCGCCCACAAGCCGCACCGCCTCGGCGGTCGACTCCGCGGCCAGCACGCTCGCCCCCCAGCTTTCCAGCTTCTGCGTGGTGGCAAACAGCACCGCGGGATCGTTCTCGACGATCAGGACGATCAGGTTCAGATCGCTCTCGTCGGCCGAAGGGTCCGGCCCCGTGACTCCGGGGCAGTCGTCCCGGGCCGGGGCCGTCGCGATCTCGATCGCGAAGACCGAGCCAAGGCCGGGTTCCGACCGGACCGACAGCCGGTGGCCAAGATGGCGGCAGGTGCGCTCGACGATCGAAAGCCCCAGCCCCATGCCCGAGCCCGGCGGCACGTTGTCGGCGCGGGTGAACTCGTCGAAGATGCGCGCCTGGTCCTTGGGCGAGATGCCGATCCCGGTGTCCCAGACCTGCAGCACCACGTGGTCGCCGCGCCGCCGGCAACCCACCAGCACGCGGCCGTGTTCGGTATACTGGATCGCGTTCACCACCAGGTTCTGAAGCGAGCGCGTCAGGTACTGCCGGTCGCTGCGCACCCAGGCCGAACACGGCACCACGTCGAGCCGCAGGCCCTTCTTCGCAGCGACCAGCGCCTGGTCCTCGACCACGGTGCGCATCACGGTTCCGAGGCAGAACTCGGTCGGCGTCAGCGCCGAGCCAGTGCTTTCCAGCCGCGACAGGTCCAGCAGCGCATGCAAGAGCGACTCCATCGAGCCGAACGACCCCGCCAGCCGATCGATCAGCACCGCCAGATCCGTGCCCGCGGCCATTTCGGACAGCGTCGAGATCAACAGTTTCGCCGCATTTATGGGCTGCAGAAGGTCATGGCTTGCCGCCGCCAGGAACCGGGTCTTGGACGACATCGCCGCCTCGACCTCTTCCTTGGCCAGCCGCAACTCCTCCTCGACGCGCACCTGTTCCTCGTGCTGCTCGCGCAGCCGCCGGTTCGCCTCGGTCAGCTCGTGGGTGCGCTCGCGCACCCGCTTTTCCAGTAGTTCGGTCGCCCGCGATTCCAGCGTCACGTCGGCGATGTCGGCCAGAAACCCGCGGTCTGGCAACAGGTGCACATGCAGGTCCAGCACCCGGCCGCTGGCATGGTGCAGCCGCTTGCGCAGCCGCCCCTCGCGGCGCAGGTCCACCGGCCAGTGGTCGCTGTCGGCCATGTCGGCCTCGGCCACCAGCCGGTTGTCGCGCACGTGGCGCAGGATCGTGGTGAACTCGGTGCCGTCCTGCACCAGGGTATAGGGCAAGCCCAGCAACTCGCGGAACCGGCCGTTGCGGATCGTCACCTCGCCCGCGCGGGAAAAGGTGCAGATGCCCAATGACATGTGATCGAAGGCCGCCTGCAGGTAATGGGCCTGCATGTCGATCAGCAGGTCCTTTTCCATCCTGTTCTTGCGGACGATGTCGGTGATCTCGGTCTGGAGAAGGATGATGTTGCCCGAGCGCGTGCGCTGCTGGCTGATCTGGAACCAGCGGTCGTGGTCCAGTTCCAGCACAAAGGCCATGCTGGCCCCGCCTGCGGGCCCCCGGATCGCATCCGCCAGGTCGCGGCAGGCCTTTTCGGGGTCGGCCAGGTGGCGGCTGGTTTGCAATGCACGGAAATAGTCCTCGACGGTCAGGCCGGGCAGGATGCGGGCCGAGATGTCGGGCAGAATCGACTGGAACAGGTCGTTGCAGACCTGCAGCCGCCCCTCGTTGAACAGCGCGAACCCGCCCTCCATCGCGTCCAGCGCCTCGGTCAGGCGGCGCTGGGTCTGCTCGCGGTCGAAGCGGGCGATTTCCAGTTCGGTCGAGGTGCGTTCCAGGTCGCGGGTCTTGGCCCAGACCTGGCCCTGCAATGCCACCGCCGACTGGAACAGCGCATAGGCCGAACCACCGACCTCGTGATGGCGGCTGGCGCGCCGGATCAGCGCGTCGATGATCCTCGACTGCCGCTCGATGGTGATTTCGGGCGGATCGTTCGGGTCGATCATCCCAGCACCCGCGGCCGTTTCTCGAAGAAGGCGACGCCAACGAAAGTCTGGTTCACATGCACCCCGCAATGCTGCTCGCCATAGGTGTTGAAGCCCAGCACCCGGCGGGCCCGCAGGATCTCGGACACCTTGCCGGTCAATTGCTTCTGCCCGATTTCCAGCTTTCTCAGCACGCAATCGAAGCCGAGGATGAAATCCGGCGGCCTGCCCGCCTCGTCGGTGACGTCGAGCCCCTCGTCCAGGGTGCGCAGGATTTCCTGGCCCTGGCCCAGCGTCAGCAACAGCCCGTCGTCGATCGCCGACAGAAAGGCAAGCGCGCCCGAGTCGGTCACCTTCTGGATCGCGCGGACATGGGTGAGGCTGTTGTTGCGGACCAAAACGGGGTGTTCGGCAAAGATCTCGGGCGACAGGTCCTCGACCGGGCAGCCGACAAGGCGGGCGTATTCCCGGGCCGCGGGGGCGCCGTTCAGTTCGAGCACCAGCCGTTCCTCGGGGATCGCGTCGGTCACCACCATAAGGTGTTCGGTCGGCAGGAAATGGTCAAAGCCGAGTCCGGTGAACGCAAGGTCGGTTTCCAGCAGGATCAACAGCGCCGCGTCGCTGTGAAAGGCGCCGTTCTGGAACACTGCCGTGCGGCGAAAGTTCAGCCCGTCCCCGGCCGAGCCGCCGAACACCGGCAGATCGTCAAGCCCCGCGGCCAGCGCGGCAACCAGCATGTCCTCCTGCTTGGACAGCCCATCGGCAAAGATCAGGGCCAGGCGGTTCCAATGCGCAGAATGTGAGAACTGCGCGGCAAGCCTGCGCGCATCGGCCGAGACCTGCTCGATCGAGCAGGGGCCCAACGGCCGGATCAGCATGCTCGCACAGCGGAAATGCGCCCGCGGGAAGGCCAGCATCATCAGCGCGTCGTCTTCATAGCCCTCGGGGGTGATCTGTCCCGCCGTGGTGCAGCCGAAGACCGGCAGCCCGGCCAGCGTCACGCGCAGCGCCTCCGCCAGCGGGTCGAGCGCCAGCCTTTCGGGCACGAAGACCAGAACAAAGCTGCTTTGCGCAAGGTCAAGCTGCGCGGCGGCCTCGCGAACCGCCTCGCCCGGGGTGTCGGCGCGGGACAATCCCACGCCCACCGCCCCGGGCCTGTCGCGCATGTCCAGCATGGCCTCGGCCCTACTGGCTGAGGAAGGCGCGGGCGTCCGCGTCGCCCAGCCCCGTTCCGATGTCGAGATTGGCACTTTCCACCAGCACCGCCGCTTGGGTGCGGTTCTGCACACCCAGCCGGCGCAACAGCGCCGTGATATGCGCCTTGACCGTGGCCTCGGCCAGCGAAAGTTCGTGCGCGATCTGCTTGTTCGGCTTGCCCGCGCAGATCAGCTTCATGATGCGGGCCTGCTGAGGGGTCAGTTCCGCGATCCGCTGACCGACCTCCTGCACCGAGGGCAGGCGCGCACCGGCCCCCGCCCCCCGGCCGGCCGCGCGATAGGCGGGCGGCAGATAGCGCCGGCCCGAGCGGATCTCGATCAACGCGATTTTCAGTTCATGTGTCTCGGCATCCTTCGGGATAAAGCCCGCCGCGCCCGCGTCCATCAGAGCATGGACGACCTCGACCGAAGTCAGCGCCGAGATCACCAGCACCGGCACATCGGGAATACGTTCCCTGAGCCGCAGAAAACCGCTGATCCCGGTCACATCGGGCAGCTTGAGATCCAGCATCACCAGGTCCGGGCTGAACCCGGGGCCCAGTTGGGCAAGCCCCTCGCCCAGCGACGTGGCACTGCGGATCGTGCTGTCGTCGAAAACATGGCGCAGCGCCATCGAAAGCGCGTCGCTGTAGAGCGGGTGATCGTCGATCACAAGGATCGAGCGGATTCGGCTGGCGGCTGGCGCAACCGGGTCGTGGTCCATCTGAAAGTCCTCCCGCAGGGAGGATAGCAAAAGAAAAAGACCGCGCGCAACGTTACCGCACACCCGGCGCCCCGCGCTGGCGAAGGCGCGCGCACCAGGTGCGCACAGACCTCAGCCGGGATTCGGCTCCGGCCCCTTTATCCGGTCCAGATACCCGCGCCCGCGACAGGCGGCGCACCGCCAGTCGGCCTCGGGCTGGCGCGCGGCAAGTTCGGCGCCGATCTCGACCTCATCGAAACCGCAGGCCCGCGCCAGCGGGTACTGGTCGGCGATCAGGTGCCCGGCGGCGCGTAGCCGCCCGCGAAAGCCCATCCGCCTGAGATCGCGCGCAAGGCTGAAGCCACGCCCGTCCGAGAACACGGGAAACGCGATCCGGATCGCGGCGATGGCGTGCAGGAGCGGCGCAAGCGCCGCCGGATCGTCCTCCGGGGCCAGATCGACCGCGCGCGGCGTGGCCTCGCCGAGTATTGCAAGCGGTACGAACCTCTCACCCGGCACGGGCACGGCAAATCCCGCATCGGTCACGATGATGCTGCCGCCGGCCCCGGTCATCCCGCCCCTCCCGCACGCAGGCGGCGCACCACGCGCCCGCCCTCGAAATGGATGCCACATTCTTCCTTGTCCCGCCCGCGCCAGCGCCCGGCCCGCGGGCTTTCGCCGGGGGCCACGGGGCTGGTGCAGGGCGTACAACCGATGGAGGGATAGCCGCGCCCGACAAGCGGGTGCCGGGGCAGCGCGTGCACCTCGATGTAACGGCGCACGTCCTCGCCCGACCAGTGCGCCAGCGGGTTGATCTTGATCCGTCCGCCCGCATCCGCCTCGACCAGCGAAAGCCCCGATCGCGCCCCGGTCTGGTGCCGCTTGCGCCCGGTGATCCAGGCGTCAAAGCCCCCAAGCGCCGCGTCGAGCGGCCGGGTCTTGCGCAGCGCGCAGCAGGCATCGGGGTCTTGCAGGTGCAGCGCCGCCTGCGGGTCGGCCGCGGCCAGCGTCTTCGGATCGGGCCGCACTGCCCGCACGTCGGTCAGGCCCAGCGCATCCGCGACCTCGCGCTGGTAGGCAAGCGTCTCGGGGAACAGCATCTCGGTGTCGAGGAACAGCACCGGCAGCCCGCGGTCGATACGCGAGACCATGTGCAACAGGACGACCGACTCGGCCCCGAAGGACGAGACCAGCGCGATGCGCCCGGCGAAATCGTCCAGCGCGCGCGCCAGAACGGCCTCGGGCGCGGCCCCCTCCAGCCGCGCGTTCAGCGCCGCCGCCTTGGCCTCGACCGGATCGAACACCGCCTCAAGCCGCATCCGTCGCCTCCCCACCCTCGTAGAGCACCTGCTGGAACGGTCCCAGCCCGACCCGGCGGAACACCTCGGCAAAGGTCTCCTCGGCATCCCGGCGCAGGTCGAGATAGGCCAGAACGATCCGCTCGACCGCGCCCACGATCTCGTCCGAGGAAAAGCCCGGCCCGGTGCGCTCGCCGATCGCCGCCGTCACGGTCGGATCGCCGCCCAGCGTCATCTGGTAGGTCTCGACGCCCGCCCGTTCCAGCCCGAGGATGCCGATATCGGCCACGTGATGATGCCCGCAGGCGTTTATGCAGCCCGAGATGTTCAGCCTGAGCGGCCCGACCTCGTGTTCCAGCTTCAACGCCTCGAACCGCAACGCGATCCGCTGCGCCACCGGGATCGAGCGTGCCGTGGCCAACGCGCAGTAGTCGAGCCCCGGGCAGGCGATGATGTCCGAGACAAGCCCCGCATTGGCCGCCGCCAGCCCCGCGCCCGCCAGCGCCTCGAAGACCGCGGGCAGGTCGGCCTTGCGCACATGGGGCAGGACCACGTTCTGGCGGTGGCTGATCCGCAGGTCGTCATGGCCATACCGCTCGGCCAGATCGGCGAGCACGCGCATCTGCGCCGCCGTGACGTCCCCCGGCACCTGCCCCGGCGTCTTGAGCGAGACGGTGACGATGGCGTGGTCCGCCCGCCGGTGCCGGGTCAGATTGGTGTCGCACCAGGCACGGAAGGCCGGGCTGCCCGGCGGGATCGTCTCGGGCCCATGGCAAGAGGCAGGCGGGGCAAAATGACCGGCAATCCCGGCCAGCATCGCCCGGTCGGCACCGCCGAACTCGGCCCGCGTCTTCACGAACCGCGCCTCGACCAGCTCGCGCAGGGTCTCAAGCCCCATCTCGTGGACGGCGATCTTGATCCGGGCCTTGTACTTGTTGTCCCGTCGCCCCAGCCGGTTGTAGACACCAAGGATTGCCTCGACATAGGGCAGCAGGTCCGCCTCGGGCAGGAAGGCGCGGATCACCCGGCCCAGCATCGGCGTCCGGCCAAGTCCGCCGCCGATACTGACCTCGAACCCGGTCTCGCCCCCCTGCCGCAGCAGCCGCAGCCCGATGTCATGGGCGCGCGTTACCGCCCTGTCCTCTTCCGCACCAGTGATCGCGATCTTGAACTTGCGCGGCAGGAACTGGAACTCGGGGTGGTCGGTGGACCATTGCCGCAAGAGTTCCGCATAGGGCCGCGGATCGGCGATCTCGTCGGCGGCGGCGCCGGCGAAAGGATCGGCGGTGACGTTGCGCACGCAGTTCCCCGAGGTCTGGATCGCGTGCATGCCCACATCGGCCAGCGCGTCCAGCATGTCGGGCACGTCGCGCAGTCTGGGCCAGTTGAACTGGATGTTCTGGCGCGTCGTGAAATGGCCATAGCCCCGGTCCCAACGGTCTGCGACCATCGCAAGCTGGCGCATCTGCCGGGAATTCAGCGTGCCATAAGGGATCGCCACCCGCAGCATGTAGGCATGCAGTTGCAGGTAGAGCCCGTTCATCAGGCGCAGCGGCTTGAACTCGTCCTCGGTCAGGCGGCCGTCGATCCGGCGTTCCACCTGGTCACGGAACTGGCGCACGCGGGCGCGGACGAAATCCTCGTCGAACTCGGCATAGGCATACATCGCTTTACCTCGGATGGGTCACTCGGCGGCACACAGGCCGGATGTCAGGATCGCGGGGCCGCGAACGCGGAGTCTCTCGCGGAACTCGACCGGGCAGGGTCCAAAGGGGCCAGGCCGGACGCCCGCGAGATAGGCGCCGACCACGCGGTTCGCCTGTGCCACGGCTGCGGCAAGCCGGGTCTCGGCAAGACCGGCCTCGCCGATCACCTCGGCGTCCGCCAGCGACCGCGACCAGTTGCCCCCGGGCGTCAGCCAGACCGGGTCGCCGTCGAACAGGTCGTTGGCGGTCACAACGACGGGCAGGACGATCCGGCTCATCTGGCGGCCTCGCTCAGCGGTGCGGAGGCCAGCGCGGCCACGGCGCGGGGGGCAAGGCCCAGCATGATGACCGCCGGGCCGCGCAGATCGGCCGCGGCCAGATCCGCGGCCATCGCGCCCAGCCGCGTGGCCACGATCCGCTCGCCCGGGCGGCCCGCGTTCTCGACCACGCTGACCGGTGTCGCGGGGTCCGCGCCATGCATCATCAGCCGCCCCTGGATGAACCGCGCCGCACGCTTGCCCATGTAGATTGCGGCCACCGCCCCCGGCCGGGCCAATGCAGCCCAGTCGTGATCGGCCAGGCCCTCGACATCCTGTCCCGTAATGACCCGCAGTTCGGAATTCCGGCCCCGGCGCGTGAGGCTTTGCCCAAGGCTTGCCGCCGCGGCCGAGGCCGCGGTGATCCCGGGCAGGATCGACCAGTCGAGCCCGGCCGCCTCGCAGGCGGCAATTTCCTCGTCCAGCCGCCCGAAGACGCCGGGATCGCCCGCCTTCAGCCGCACCACCAGCGCACCGGCCCTTGCGCGCTCCACGATCAGGCGATTGATCGCGTCTTGCGGCGTGGACGGGCCAAAGCCGGTCTTACCCGCCTCGACGATCTCGGCCTCGCGCCGGGCCAGTTCCAGAATCGGCTGCGGCACCAGCCGGTCATGGATCACCACATCGGCCGCATCCAGCGCGCGGCGGGCACGCAATGTCAGTTCGTCCGGATCGCCCGGCCCGGCACCGACGAACAGCACCCGGCCCGGCGCGGGGGCGCGGTCGAGATGGGCGTCGAGCAGCGGCGCCGCCCCGGGCGCGGCGTCGCCCGCCAGCGCCCGGTCGAACACGGCACTCCAGAACGCGCGCCGCGCGCGGCCCGGGAGCAGCGCCTCGGCCGCGGGGCGCAGCGCCTTGGCCGCCCGCAGCGCATCGCCGATGCCGGCGGGCAGGCGTTCCTCAAGCAGCGCCTTGATCTTGCGCGCCAGCACCGGCCCGGCACCCTCGGTGCCGATCGCGATCACCAGCGGATCGCGGTCGACCAGTGCGGGCGTCAGGAAGGCGCTGGCCTCGAGGTTGTCCACGATGTTGAACGGCACCCCCGCCTCGGCGGCCAGCGCGGCAACGCGGCCATCCTCGGCCGCGTCCTCGTTGGCGGCATAGACAAGCCGCAGGCCCGGCAGGTCCGCCGCACCGATTGCGCGCGGGACAAGCCTCAGGCGCCCTTCGGCGGCCCAACTGGCAATCAGGGGATCGGCGGTTTCGGCATAGACCTCGATCCGTGCCTCGGTCTTCAGCAGCAGCCGGAGTTTCGCCACCGCCGCCGCACCACCGCCCGAAACGGCGACACGCAAACCGGCGACACGCAGGAAGATCGGGAAATATTTCATCGGGCACCTCACAAGCTGCGCCCAATATAGGATAATTTCCCCCTCCAAGACCATAAGGGGCGGCAAAAAGGGACGTTGGCGCAGCCTGCGGGCCAGAACGCGAAACGTCCGCCCGAAAACCCCGCCGATGCCCGCATACTGGCCTTTGGCCTGCCGCGCGGCCGGGAAACCCGCCCCGGCCGCGCGCCCCGATCACCGGCGCAGCGCGAAGAAATGGTCCGTCGGACCCTGCCCCTGCCCCACCGCCAATCCGCCCGCTGCGCGGATCGCAGCCAGCGTATAGGCCTTGGCCGCCCGTGCCGCGGCCAGCGGATCGCCCAGCGTGGCGAGATGCGTGGCCAGCGCCGCGGACAGGGTGCAGCCTGTCCCGTGGGTGTTTCGAGTCTGGACCCGCGGCGCATCCAGCCACACGCACCGGTCGGCTGAAAGGAACAGGTCGGGGCTGTCATCTTCGCCCAGATGCCCGCCCTTCAACAGAACCGTAGCGCAGCCCAGCGCCAGCAGCGCCCCGGCCTGCCGCTCCATCCCATCCCGCGTGCGCGCCTCGGGCTGGCCCAGCAGGTCGGCGGCCTCGGGCAGGTTCGGGGTGATGACCGTGGCAAGGGGCACAAGCGCCTCGCACAGCGCCGCCACCGCGTCCGCCGCCAACAGCCGGTCGCCCCCCTTGGCCACCATCACCGGGTCCAGCACCACCGGCACGCCGCGCGCCGCCAGCACGCCCGCCACCGCCCGCACGATCGCGGCCGAGCCCAGCATGCCGATCTTGACGGCGTCCACCCGGATATCTTCGAACACCGCCTCGACCTGCGCCGCGACAAGGCCCGGATCGACCGGTTCGGCGGCCTGCACCCCTTGGGTGTTCTGCACGGTCAGCCCGGTGATCGCCGCCATGCCATAGCCGCCATTCGCACCGATGGCCTTCAGATCGGCCTGGATGCCCGCCCCGCCCGAGGGGTCCGAACCGGCGATGGACAGGATGTTGGGGATCATGCGTGCCTCCATGCAAGGGCAAGTTCATGCGCGGCGGCCCCGGGATCGGGCGCCGCGGCGATGGTCGAGACGACGGCGATGCCCGCGCAGCCCGCGGCCTTCAGCGCGGAAATGTCCGCCGCGCCCACCCCGCCGATGGCGACCGCAGGCACCGCGGCGGCGGCCACGATCCGGGCAAGCCCGTCCAGCCCCAGCGGCGTGGCGTGGTCGGGCTTGGTAGCGGTCGCACGCACCGGGCCCACTCCCAGGTAGTCGACGATCCCCGGCGGCACGGCCGCAAGCTGTGCTTCGGTCTCGATGGACAGGCCAAGGATCGCGTCCGGTCCCAGCGCGGCGCGCATCCGGGCCGGGTCGCCATCGGACTGGCCGATATGCAGCCCGTCCGCCCCGGCCGCCAGCGCCACCGGCAGCCGGTCGTTGACGATCAGCGGCACGCCCAGCGGTGCAAGCTGCGCCTTGAGGCGCCGGGCCTGCGCGATCATCGCCGCATCGCTTGCGCACTTGTCGCGCAGTTGCACCGCCGTCGCCCCACCGCGCGCGGCGGCCAGAACCAGTGCGTCCGACACCCCGTCCGGCGTCACGAAATAGACCGACAGCGTCATGCCGGTTCCACCCGTGCCCCGGCGGCCAGATCCTCGGGCGTGATCGCCGCCAGCGCATCGAGCAGTGCCACCTGGAAACTGCCCGGTCCGGCGGCGACGGCGCCCGCGCGTTCCCCCGCCAGGCCGAAATAGGCAAGCGCGGCCACCGTCGCCTGGGCCCGATCCACGGCCCCAGCCAGGAACGCGCCCACAAGGCCCGTCAGCGAACAGCCCAGCGCCGTCACCCGCGGCATCGTCGGGTGGCCGTTCGCCACGCGCCAGCCGCGCGGTCCGTCCGTCACGAAATCCACCGGGCCGGTGACGGCGACCACCGCGCCGGTGCGTTGGGCCAACGCCCGCGCGGCATCTTCGGCGGCGGCGACCGGATCGGCGCTGTCCGCTCCCTTGCCCCGCGCCGCCATCCCGGCAAGCGCCAGAATCTCCGACGCATTTCCCCGGATCGCCGCGGGGGCGTGGTCCAGCAGGCGTGCCACCGCCGCGCGCCGGAACGCGGTGGCACCCACGGCGACCGGATCCAGCACCCAGGGAATCCCTGCCTCCCGCGCGGCACGGGCCGAGGCCTGCATCCCCTCGACCCAGGGCGCGCTTGGCGTTCCGATGTTGATGGTCAGCGCCGCGGCCAGCGGCGTGAACTCGGCCGCCTCCTCGACCGCATGCAGCATCGCGGGCGAGGCCCCGGCCGCCAGCAGCACATTCGCCATGACGTTCATCGCGACGTAGTTGGTGATGTTGTGCACAAGCGGGGCGCGGCGGCGCATCTCGCTCAGGTGGCTTCCCCAGTCGGGCATCTCGTTCTCCTTGCGCGGGCGGGGGAGGGACGGACACGCGAGACGCCCTTCGGGCCCTCGGGGTGCGACTTCCTCCGCCAGCATGATCTGGTTCAGGTTCAAAGGGTGCTTCTCAGCCCGGAAACCCCGGACGCCCCTGTCACGGGACAAGGGAAGCACGTTCGGCGCGGAAACGAAAGCCCCCCTTGCGGGCCCGCGGACGCCTCGCCGGCGCCCGCAGTGTCGCCGGCAGAGACGGCTAGAACGGAAAGGTCAGGCCCAGCCGCAGCGACCGCGTCGCATAGTCGCCGTTCCGTTCGACAAAGGCGCCGATCGTATAGCTTCCCCCGCCGCGGATCGCCCCGGAAAGACCCAGGCCGAAGACCGCCGTGTTCGCCCTGGGATAGCGGTCGGGGATACCGGCAAGCTGGTCGGAGAACAGGGTATAGGCATTGCCCGGCGCGAACCCCGTCACCAGCGCCGAGGGTCGTTGCGGCGGCCGGTCGGCGAAATCGTGGACGATGGCGGCAAAGGCCCAGGGCGTCAGCCGATGCCCTTGTCCCAGGCGCAGCTCGCCGGTGGCGTCGATTCCATAGAAAACGCTGCGGCTTACCCGGGTTTCCCGGTCCAATAGCGTCGCCTGCAGCGTATGGGCCTCTTGCGTCAGCGCCAGCACCTGCCCCCCGGCGAAATGGCCGATGCTCAGCCCGGGCCGGTCCAGAAGCGGTGCATAGGCCCGGACATGCGCCTCGACCGCGTGACCGTCCCAGCGGTCGAGATTGCCGATGAACTCATTGCGAAACCGCAGACGCGCGATGCTGCCGCCCACCTGCAGCACGCGCCCGTCCCGAAGCTGGAACAGGTCGGCCCCCAGCCCCAGACTGCGGATGTCGAGATCCTGGAAGATGCGCTGGTATTCGACATCCGTCCGCCCCGAGTCGAGCCGGAACAGCAATCGCCGATCCGCGCGCGGGCGCGTCAGAAGGGCAATCCCCCCACCCCCGAGCCGCCCGTCCGCGTCCGTAGCAAGGCCCGTGTTCCGCGATGCCATCTCGGCAACATGGGGCTGCAGGACCAGCGCGCGGTCCTGCCCCGCGGGCAGGTCGTGCAGACCCAGCGCCGGCCCCGCAAGCCAGGCGGGCTCGGCCCGGGCGGGCGGCGCAATGGACAGGCCAAGCGTGACGGCAAGGGCAAGGGCGGCGCGGCGCATGGGCTGTCCTTTCCGGGTGAACCGGGGGGCGGCGAATTCCTTGACTTGCCCCCGGGTAACCGTATCCTTGGGTCAGGGTGTCGCGCAAATGCTCGTCCCGCAAGGGATTTGCGACATCGAGCGCACAACGACACGCCCGTCAGGGGCGGAAAGCGTGTGTTTCCCGGTCGCCTCGGTTCCACAGCAACGACATGATGTCCGGGCGCCCGTCGGCTGCGTTCAAACGGCATCGACGGGAGGGCGGGGTGAAGCTTGATGTCGCCTTCTGGGACCGGCAGGCCCCAAACTCGTACACCTACCTGCTGACGCCGGGGGGCACGGTGCCCGCCCAGGGTCGCTGGTTCGGGGTCTTCCTGCATACGCCTGCACCGCAGGACACCGCGCGTCTGGCCTATCTGTCCCACATCCTGCAGACCCTGCAGAACCCGATGCTCTACCATTCGCTGAGCTTCCTCTTCGTCGAGGCGGGCGGCACCGGCGGGCGCGACATCGCCGGTCTGGGCGCGGCGCTGCTGGCCCGGGGCTGGGGTCCGGACGGGACGGCAGGGTTTCACTGGTTGCCAGACGCCGCGACGCTGGCGAGCACCGCCTCGCTGCCGATGATCCCGCTCGTCGACCGGCGCAGGGCGCGCTACGGCGTCCTGCTGGACGCACCCGAAACCCGTCCCCTCGTTGTGCTGGACGAGGGGGCACAGGCCGCCTCGGTCCGGCTGGCGGGGCCACGGGGCAAGGCGATCATGGTCGAGGCGACTGCCGCGGACGATGGCTTCTCCCTCACCTGCGAGGGGGCCGTGGGGCTGGTGCGGGCCACAGGCCGGGGCAGCCCGGGCGCCCCGTTCTTCGCGACGACGACCACCGGCGCCGCCATCGAAATCCCCGCCGCGGGCCCCTGGGCGGGCTGTCTTCAGGCCGATGGGGCGCTCGCGACACCGGTTTCGGAGCTTGTGCTCGGGCTGCGCTATGAACTGACCGCACCCGGCGCGCCGGAACTGTCGGGCCCGCTGGCCTGCCCGGCCATGACCGCACCCGACGGGCTTGCCGGGCAGGCCGCACGGCTTTCGCTGTCACCGGGCGACCCGCTCGACCCAGCGCGCAGCGCACTGACGCTTGATCCCGGCGGGCCGGGTTTCGTCTCGGCCTTCCGCACGCGGACGGGAACGCCGATCGCCCTGGCCCCGGCCCCGGACGAACCCGGCCGCCTGGTCTTCAACCGCGGCAACGGCGCCGTGCGCTACCTCACGCTCGACGGCAGCTTTGCCGCCAGCCTGCCCGGCGGCGCGGAGGCGGGCGAGTTCCTGTGCGGCCTCTCGGGCGTCGAATACGTCGCCTTTCGCGCGGGCGACCGGTTCGTGTTCTCGGCCGGACGACCGGCCACGGCAGGCGTGACGCTTGCGCAGGGGGCCCCGGCCTTCGAGACGGATGCGGACGGTGCCGCCACGACGGCCTGGATGACGATCCGCGACGCACAGGGCACCGCGTCCCGCGCCTATGTCGCCGCGCCCGACCACGCGCCCTTCTTCGCCGCCGCCCCCGGGGGACCGGATCCGATGCAACTGGGCTTCCTGCCGCTTGGCCGGATCGCGCTGGCGCCGGGGGATGCCGCGCCGTTCTTCCCCGTCCTGCCCTATGCGGCGATGACAGCGACCGGCACTCCGGCAGAGACCATCTGCGCCTTCGAGTTCAGCTATCTCAACCCGCTCCGCCGCGCGGCAATCGCCAAGGCCGCCGCCGCGCAGGACGGCGCGGCAGAGGCCGGCACGACCCATGCGCTCACACCCCAGGGCCACAAGGCGACCTTCCGGGACGGCCGGTGGATCGCGCTGGACATCGCCGCGATGTCCGGGCCCGGCACCGATGTGGCGATCCGGTTCGAGGCCCCCGACGGCGAGGCGCTGCCCGGCCCGCTGCAGGATGCGTTCCTGACCAACCAGCAGTTCCTTGTCATCACCAGGGACAACGGCAATCTCGGCCGCTTCCGCCCCCGGATCACGATGAGCGGCTGGCGCTTCGACCTCGATCTGTCCCAGAACACGGCGGCCGGCAGCTATCGCAACGTGCTGATCTTCAAGGCCGCAAACGCGTCCCTCGCGCAGCTTGCGGCCCAGCCCCGGCTATGGACCGGCGTGGCCGCCTTCACCGCCGACGACGACCCCGAGGGGGCCTATCTGTCGGCCTGGCTGACCGCCTATCTGGACGAGGCGCGCCGGCTTTACGACGGCGGGCGCGGTGTCGCGGCCCTGGGGGCGTTCTGCCGCCTGATCGACGATCCGGACTGGAACGGCGTGCTTGCGCTGAATGTTTCGGTCGATCCCGGCAACCTCGCCCCCGAGATCGAGGCGCTGCTGGCCGGCGTCGACCAGAGCCTTTTTGCCGCGCACCATATCGGCAACCGCGTGAACCACGTGGCGCCCGCCGCGGATGGCGACCTGAGGATCGCAAGCTCGGTCTTCGGGCTGATCCATTACACCGACCCGGCCGATACCTCCGGACGGGGCGAGATCGCCTATCTGGCCACCCCGGACGACTATGATTTCCGGGTGCTGACGCTGGAGGCCGTATTCGAGAATGCCGCGCTTGCGCATTTCTCGAACAGATCGCTGCTGGTCGCGAACCGGCTGTTCGGCGACCGGGTGCTGGACAAGGCGCCCGAGGGCCAAGAGGCGCGAAATGCGCTGACGCTGATCGGCACCTACCGGCAGACCGACGGCGTGCCAAGCTACACCTTCGCCACCGCGCCGGGCACGGCGGGTACGTTCCTGCTTGGGGGCAACGCGCTGTCCGCCGTGACGGTGACCCGCACCACGATGTCGGTCAGCCCCGAGACGGCAGGGGCAGGCGGGGCGGGCGGCGGCTACGTGGCGCGGTTCGGGCTGTGGGGACATCTCGGTTTCCGCGAGAGGCCGGATTTCGACCTTCTGTCTTTCGAGCGGCTGGGCTTCGGGAACCTCGCGCTCGAGATGCGCCTCGCGCCCGTGGCGGCACAGGCGCCCGGGCAGGGCACTGACTTTGCCCGCAGTTTTTCCTTTCGGACCGGCGGGATGGTGTTCGGGGATGCCCCGCTCAGGCAGATTGGCCAGGGCGAGACCCCGCCCCCGGGAACCGAGGCGAACCTGGTGCGCGCGGGCTCGCTGCTGACGGCCTTTCCACTGAAGGTGAAGGGCCTTGTCGGCGGCAATGCCGCGACCCCGCCGGATAGCCTCGGCTACCGGGTGCTGACCACGACCGAACCGGCCGGCTTCCGGCCCGCCGATCTGTCGGGGGGCGACTGGCACGGGCTTGCCTTCGAGATGACGCTGGGCGCCAAGGGCGCGCTGGCGGGCAAGGCGGTGATCGCGGCGGACCTGGTACTGGCGTGGCGGCCCGGGGGCGCGGACGGGCCGGACATCGCACCACTGTTCCGGCTGTCGGGGCCCGAAGGGATATCGCTCGCCTTCGACATCGAGGGGGTGGTGCGCTTTGGCGCCCGGGACGTGGCGCTGAACCGGATCAGGCGCATCGCGGATTCGCCCGCACCCGACATGTTCGTGATGATCTTCGAAAGCATCGGGCTGTCGGTGCTGACGCTGTCCTTCCCGCCCGCGGGCACGACGAATGTCTATCTGATGGGCGGGCTCGGCGCGGACAAGAAGGGCGGTGAGGTGACCCCGACGCTGGGCTGGATCGGCGGCTACAAGGCGCGGGAGGCCAAGTCGTGACAGGAACGCTGGCCGACCGGATCAAGACGGCGGTGCGCCTCGGGAAGGCGCTGACACTCGATTACGACGTGCTGATCAAGGAGGCGACGAACCCCAAGGCGCCGATCGCCGAGGTCGAGGTCCGGCTGGCGCTGGGGCTGACGTCGATCTACCGGATCGCGGGAATCCTGCAGGGGGCGGACGTACTGCGACTGTTGCCGCAGGGGCTGCTGCCCCCTCCGGGCGCGGCACCCGAGGTGGATTTCGTCACGCTCGAGTCGGTGCGGATCCTGCTCGATACAAAGGCGAAAACCGTTGCGCGGGTCGTCTGTGTCCTCGGCTTCGGCAAGCGGACCGACAAGGGATACCAGGGCCTGCCCTGGAGGGTCGCGCGGATCGGCGCGGCGGACCTGACGCTTGCCATGCTCGGGCTCGATGTCGGGCTCGACAAGCCCGACACGCCGGACCAACGCCTTGCCGCCGCATCGACCGGCCACCTTACCCTTGCCGAGATCGACCTCAGGGCAGAGGGCAGCTATCCCGAGCGGCGGATCGAGATCTCCCAGACCGCGGGAACCAGCCTGACCTTTGCCCGGTTCCTCGGCCATTTCGGGCTGGAGGCTGGCGACGCACTGGGCAGCCTTTCCATGAAGGGTCTGGATTTCGTGGTCGAGATTCCGACGAAATCAGGTTCGGTCCGCGCCGACCTGATGACCGCCAGCGGTGATCCCCTGCCGCTGATCTCCGATCACGGGGGCAAGGCGATCCTGGGACTTGAGGCAGCCAAGCTGTCACTGGCCTATTCCGCGGCGAAGACCGACCTCAAGCTGGCGGGGCGGCTGGTCGCGATGGAAGCACTGATCTTCGACATCTCGGCCGAATACCAC
This sequence comes from Rhodovulum euryhalinum, assembly GCF_004342445.1. Lineage (GTDB taxonomy): Bacteria > Pseudomonadota > Alphaproteobacteria > Rhodobacterales > Rhodobacteraceae > Rhodovulum > Rhodovulum euryhalinum. The sequence goes on along the minus strand of NZ_SLWW01000006.1, from coordinate 144,362 downwards.
GCCGAGGAGAAGAAAAAGAAGGCGAAGGCGGCCGAGAGCGCCGCCAGATGGATTTTCGCGGGCTCCATCGACGTTCCGGCGACGTGGAAACGGCTCCACCCCGGCGCGACACCGCCCGAGAAACCGGTGATCGGCATCGCCGAACTGGCCGAAGCCATCGTCCCCGGCGCAGGCGAGCGGCTGCCCTCTGCCCTCGGCCACCTTGCGCTGGGCGAACTTTCGGCGCGCTATACCCGCGAGGGCGACCACTCGACCGCCTACGAGATCAGGGGCCGATTCGACGGGACATGGGCCCTGACCGCCGATCTTCATGCCACGCTTTCGGTCGTCCTGACCGAGAAGCAAAAGACCTTCGCCGCCTTGGTCGACATGGAGGGGTTCCACTTCGAATTGTCGCTGGACCTGACCGAGGCAGAGCCCAAGACGACCGGAGCCGGCGCGCCGGCGGGGACCACCTACACCATCACCGCCCGGATCGAGGCCGTGGTCGACCGGCAGCAGCTGAAGGTCACCGGCCGCTATGACGGCAAGAGCCGGATCGCCCTGAAATTCGAGACCGAGGTGAACCTTGCGATGATGGTGGCGTGGTTCGTCGGGTCCGCGACCGGGCAGCGCTTCTACGTGGTCCCCGAGCCTTGGGACGACATTCTTCGGGCCATCGGGCTGCCCAGCGACGTGGACTTCTCGATCGACACCGAGACCCGCGAAGTCAGGATCACGCTGGGTGGCATCGGCTTCGGCTTTCTGGCCTTCAGGATCGACAGCGTCACGCTGGTCTACCGGCCGCAGGATGTCGGCGAGGCCAAGAGCGGCATCACCCTCGAGATCGGCGGCCGCTTGCCGGGCGGCCAGTCCCTGGCCTGGGATCCCGCGACCGAGACACCGCCCGAGATCCCCGGCAAGGGCGGTGCGCTGGTCGAGATCCGGACCGCCGCCGCGGGCCAGCATTTCGCGTTCGACAACGTGCCCGCAGGCATCGCCGAGGCGGTCGAGACCGTGGGCAAGTCGCTCGACGCCAAGGCCTGGACGGGCACCCCCGAACTGATGCATTTCGACGGCAATGCCGGATGGCTGTTTGCCGCGCATGCAAGGATACTGGGCCAGGCCGACCTGAAATTCGTCTTTGACGATCCCGATATCTACGGGGTTCTGATCACCGTCGGAAAGGGCAAGAACGACAAGCTCAACCTGCTCGACGGGCTCTACGCCGAGGTTCTCTATCGCAAGGTGACCGATGCGGTCGGGGTCTACGAAGGGACGCTGACGCTGCCGAAATCCGTCAGCAAGGTATCTCTCGGCGCCTTCGAGATGACGCTGCCCTCGTTCTATCTGGCGATCTACACCAACGGCGATTTCAGGATCGACGTGGGCTTCCCGGACAATCTCGACTTCTCGAAATCGCTCTCGCTGACGGTCGAGATCTACTCGGGTGCCGGCGGGTTCTATTACGCGCGGCTCGACGGAATCGACCCGGGTGGCTTGCCCGCCGTGCCGCCCGAACGGGGCATTTTCAGCCCGGTGACCGAGATCGGCCTCGGCCTTCAGATCGGCATCCGGAAGGGGTTCGCGAGCGGCCCCCTGACGGCGCAGTTCTCGGTGATGGTGCAGGGGCTTTTCCAGGGAACCTTCGCCACCTATCACGACTTCGAGACCGGCCGGACCGACGAGTTCCACGACATCCGCGCCACGGTTGCGGTGTTTGGCCAGCTTGTCGGCGCGATCGACTTCGCAATCATCAAGGCCCGGGTCGAGGTCCGGATCTTCGTCCGCGCCGACATGGCGATCGTCGCCCATCGCGCGACGGAAATCGCCTTCTCGGCCGGCGTTTCGGTGAAGGTGACGGTCATCATCAATCTCGGGCTGTTCAAGATCTCGATCCACCTCGGTTTCGACATGGTGGTGCATGGCGCGGCCCGGTTCGGCCAGGACAGCCGGGCACTGTGGGACGACACGGCGACAGTCATGCTGCTGGCCGCGTCGGGGCCACCACCTGCCCCGGTCTGGCAACCCGTTGCACCGCCGGGCGGGCCGGTGCCGCTGACGGTCTATGTCCTGCCGGCGCTGACGGCGGGCGCGGACTACACCGCGGAAGGTGCCGCGAACCGCTGGATCCATGTCGTCCAGCTTGCCCTCTCGAACCCCCAGGCTGCACCGGGCGCGGGCGCCACGCTGGCGAATGTGGCCGACACCTCTTACGCGGCGTTCCTGACGGGGCTGATGCGCTGGGGGCTTTTCGCCGCCTCTGGCCAGGCGCAGGCGGGCGGCGCACCCGCCGACCAGGCGCGCGTCGATGGAACGGCGGCCTCGCGCGGGCAGATCGCGGCGCTGATCGACGCGCTTGCGGGCGGGGCGCGGCCCGGGATCGACGATATCCGGGCGCTGTTCCGGGCAGGGTTCCAGACCCGCATCGTCAAGCCCGCGACGCCGGGCGCGGGCCAGACGCTGGGCGTGGGCTTCTTCCCGGCACTGCCGGGCATGAGTGTGTCGGTGAAGGTCGGCGATCGCCCCGAACTGGCATTGTCGCCGACGCCCCGGGCGGGCGAACCCATGGCGGGCACCCTGCCCGGCCGGGGGCTGGCGGTCGGGCGCGGCGCGGTGCCCGCGCCGCCGGTCGACGAGGTGCTGTCCGACTACATCACGCTTGCACTGCGCGCGGGCCTGCAAAAGGCGCATGACGCGCATGATCTGTTCCAGGACGGCCAGCCCGATCCCGACATCGCCACGATCCTCGCCCGGCTCGCGCCGGAGTTGGGCGGCCTCTCGGGGCTGACCTCGCGGTTCATGCTGCACGGCACGCGGCAGGTGGCGGCGGGGGCGGACGCGCCCTGGCCGCTCTACGCGCTGACCGGGCAGCAGGCCGTTCTTGCCGCCGGCGACATGGGCGCCGGGCGGCTGGATCTCGCGCTTGGCTTTCCGGCGGCGGACCAGGCGGCATGGGGGGCCACGCTCGATGGCGGTGGCGAGAGTATCGGCTTTTCCAGCACCGATCCCGAGCCGATGGTCAGGGCGCCCGCCGCCCTGCCCGCCACGCCCGACCTGACCGGGCCGCGGCCGACGCTCGCGCTGCGCCCCGCCTTCGATATCCGCCCGGTGCGCTTCGCGCTGGCGGCCGGTCTGGCCGCAGGGACGGGGCCGGAAACGCTCTGGCGGCTGCCACCCGGCCTGACCGGGATCGTCGGCCAGGGGGCGTCCCGCCGCTTCACGCTTTACACGACGGGCGACGACGGCCCCGATGCCAAGGGAACGCCGGTTCCGGACAGCGCATTCGCCTGGGCGCTTGCGCTGGATTTCCAGGTGGTGCGCATCCCGCTGCCGGGTGCCCAGAACCCTGACGCGCCGGAATTCCTGCAGAACACCTATGCGCTTGCCAGCGTGAACCAGAAGGGGCTGTCGCTGCTGCAACGGCTGATCGCCGATCTGTCGGCGGAAACACCCGCCGCCGCCGTCTCGGCCCTCATGCTCGGGCATCGCGGTGGCGACGGGGGTGGCACCGGCCTGGACCTGCAACAGATCGACTTTTCCGATACCTTCCTGGTTCAAAGCAATTTCTCGACCGAAACCCGCCCGCCGGTCCTGATGGCGCGGTTCGGGGCCGAGGCCGCGATGCCGCCCGACCCGGTGCAGGCGCTTGGCTTCCTCGGCAAGCTGTGGAGCGGCGGGGTGACCAATTCGGGCGGCTATTTCCTGTGCCATGCGGGCAAGGGTCAGGGGCTGCCGGACGCGCTGTTCCGCAGCGGCGGACGCGCCACGCTGACATTGGTGGTGGGGCTTGCCCACCGGCCGGGCGGCGGGGCGCCCATACCATCCTGTGCAAATGCACTTCTCGGGCACGCGCTGACCGCCGACGGCGCCTATTTCATCGCCTCGGATGACCTGACCGACGCCCATCCGCTGGCGATGCCGGGCCAACTGGCCATCGAACTGACGCGGGCGCGGCCAGCCGATCCCGCAGCCGACGATCCGGGCACCACGCTCGACCAGCTTTTCAACCTCTACGAGGGGCGTATCACGGCAATCGGTGGCACGCCCCCGCCGGACACCGGACAAAGCGTCTTTGGCCCACAGGAAACGGAAACCGAGACCGACGCGCTGGTCTACCGGCACAGCTTTCCACTGGTGCGCCACGCGGACAACCTGCATGCGGTGTCCGATGGCGGCGATCTGCCACCCGGGGACAATCCCTACGCCCATGTCGGGAAAGCGGTCGAAATCGGCCTGTCGCGGGTCGATCTCTTCGGCAATCTCTGGGCGGGCGGGAACGAGGGCGGGGCGCTGGCGACAGCCCATGACGACCCGCTGATTCCGCCGTCAACGCTGCCCTACCTCGCCTTCAGCCATGCCTTCGAGGGTGGCCCGCAGGCACCCCGGCTCGTCGTCACGCCGGTGCTGACCCCGCCGGTCTATGTGGCGGAATCGGCCTCGGACGAGTCGGCGAGGCAGCGCAAGTCCGCCGACCTCGCGGCCTATGCGGCGGCCTATTACCAGATCGCCGACATTGCCGGGCAGGCCCAGGTCGATGCCACGTTGACCACAAGCCTGCTGCCCGGCGCCGCCCTGCCGGTGGACGTGGCGGCGCTGGCCGCGGACCTGCTGACCGCCTACCGCACGATCCACGCCACTCCCATCGCCCCCACATTCCCCGCCACCCCGCCACCGGTCCAGCCGCTGACCCCGCTTTCGGCGCCGGTCGATCCGGGCGGCCTCGCCCCCGGGCTTGCGGTTCCGCTGAGCGTGCGCCTGACCATTGCCCGCCGTGGTCCCTTTGCGCCGGACGTTCCGGCCGACAGCCGGGTGCGGTCGGTCACGCTGGCCGTGCCGCCACGGATGGATGCCGCGCCCGGAGGCACTTCACCGCTGTCGCTCGACGCCTTCAAGGCGGGGTTCAAGGCCGCCTTTGGCGCCCATGACCGGGTGCTGGCCGCGGGCGCCGATCGCAACGCGACCGGGGGCGATGCCGGGCGCCAGCTTTGGGTGGTGCGCTACGGCAGAACGGGCCTTTCGCCCGAATTCGCAACCGCTCCCCCGCCCTGCTTTGCGCCGCGCCCGTTGTCCAACCGGCTGGTGTCGCGCGACGTTCTCGTACCCACGCTGGCCGAGGACGGCACGCTTTCGGACAGCCCGGGACAACGGATTACCGTCTGCGACCTGGACCTCGACACCGCCATGCGCCGGCTGCTGGATGCAATCGACGCGATGTTCGCGCCGCAGCGCGCGATCCCCGCCGCGCTGGTGAACCGCGCAGCGCTGAACCGGCTTGCCGAGGCCAAGAAGGCCATCGTCGAAAAGCTGGTGCATTTCGTGACCGAGATCCGGCTTGACGGTGCCAGGACGCCCCCCGCCGGCGCCGCGGCGCTGGCCGCGGCGCAGGACCGGTATCGGCAGGAATGTCTGATCGAGATGGGCAATTTCTACGAGATGGTATCGGTCGCGGTGCTGGAGGTGACGACCGCGGTGGGCGGCGTGGCCAATCCCGAGCCGATGAACCTTTTCGGCCAGACCATGCCAGGACCGGGCCGAACCGGGGCCCCCTCGACCGCGCCCAGCTATGCCCTGACGGCGGGCAAGGCAGCGGTTTCGCCTGCGGGCAGCCCGATGGCCATCGGGCTGTTCGCCCGCAACAAGACGCAGCAAAGCACCTACGTGGCCGACCTGACCTTCAGCCTGACGGCGATCGAACACGAACTGTCCGAGGTCCGGATCGGCGACACGGCGTTCACCAGCGGCGGCTGGCTCGGCTTTCTCGACCCGCCCGCACCGCTGTCCGTCGGCCGGGTCGAAATCCCGATCCCGCTGCGCGCCTTCCCGATTCCGCCCGATCTCGTCGCGCAGCAGGCCCTTCCCCGGTTCGGGGCGAAACCCGGCGCAATGAGCGCAGCCGAGGCGCTGGCGCGCGCCCGCTCGTGGGTCCTGGAGGGCATCTATCGCCACCCCTTCGTGGCGCAGGACCGGGTCGAACTCGAGGTCACGGTGAACAGCGGCGCGGCCGGCGCAATGCTGCTGGCCGTGGCCCCCGACGTGATCGACGCGCTGATCGCCCTTGACGCGCTTCTGCCCGGCCTGCAGGCGCTGTTCACGCGCGAGGGGCTGGATGCGATCCGCAGCCCCGACCGGGCGGACAACCCGGTGCTGCGCGCCGCGCTCGACAGTCTCGCCGACCTTGCCGGGGCCGTCGTCGGGGCAAGCTGGACGCCGATCACAGCCGAGAGTGCCGCCCTCGCCGCCGGGACAGGGCTTGTCGAGCGCCGCCGCCGTTTCACGATAGAAGACGGCGTGCAGGCGCGCGGCCAGCCCTGGGCCACGCGGGTCGGCATCACCGGCCATGGGCGCGACGATCTCGACATTGTCCCCGCCATCGGAATCGACGGCTACGAGACGCGGGTCCGCGCCCATGACGCGACCTCGGTGACCTACGATTTCGTCGACAGTGCGACCGGCCAGCCGCTGACCGAAGAGGTCGCCCACACGCTTGCCGAGCGCCGGGTCCGGGTCGAACCCGCCGGCACGGGCGCGCCCTTCGGTACGGCGCTGAACGTCATCGACCGGCAGAATGGCACGATGGCGATGCAGATCGTCCGCAACGCGTCTTTCCAGGAGCCATTCCGCTACACCACCGACTGGGTGCGCTATCCCGCGCCGGTCGCGCCCGTGCTGGACATCGCCGAGACCATCGACATTGGCGGCCTTGCCGGCCCACCCGGCAAGCCCCGGCCGCTTTCGGCGCATCTGGCCGCGCTTTACGCCGCCCTGGTCGCCGGCAGCGGCACCGGCGAGACCTTGCCCGGGCGGTTGCAGATGGAGGTCAGCTTTGCCTACCCGGTGACGGCGACGGGCCCGGCGACACAGGCGTTGGTACCGGTGCGGCTGCCGGTCTTGTTGCGGCTGCCGACCGAAGTCACGCTGGGCGCGCCAGACGCCAAACCGCCCGCCTTCCTTGGCGAAATCGCCGACGGGATCGCGGGCTGGTTGACGGCAAACGGTCTGACCCCGGCGGATCACGCCGCGCTTTGGGCAACGGCGTCGCTGGGCCTTGATGTTTCGCTCTTCGCCGGGGATGCACCGACCGGGGCGCCGATCCTGCGCCTGCGGGATCTTCGCCTTGGCTGCCCGGCGATCGCCCTGGCCTGACGCCACCCCAGGGACGGGGCGTATGGCGTGCAGCACGGGTCTTCCGGCGGGCGGCCAGGACATGTAAGAGGCCGTTGAAACCCGTGTTTGCGAGGGCCTGACATGCGCCTTGACCGGTTCACAGACGCCGGATGCACCACCCCGGCGGCGGCGCGCGCGTGATGGGGGGCTGGGGCGAACTCTCTCTGGCCTTCGCGGCGTTCCTGGCCTCGCACGCGATCCCGGCGCGCCCGGCGGTCAAGGCGCGGCTGCACCGGGCGCTGGGGCGTCGGGGCTATCTTGCGGCCTATGTCACGCTGTCCCTTGCCATGCTGACCTGGCTGATCGTCGCCGCGGGTCGTGCACCCTTCGTTCCCCTGCTGCCCTGGGGGGCGTGGCAGGCGTGGGTGCCGAACCTCGTCATGCCGCTGGCCTGTCTGCTGATCGCCTATGGCACCGCCGTGCCGAACCCGCTCAGCTTCGGTGGCGCCGGAAACGCGCGGTTCGACCCCGAGCGCCCGGGCATCGCCGGGGTTACGCGCCACCCGCTGCTCTGGGCGCTTGGGCTCTGGTCGGCGGCGCACGCGGTGGCGAATCCCGACCTTGCCCATGTGCTGCTGTTCGGCGGTTTCGCAGGCTTCGCCGCCCTGGGCACCCGGATCATCGACCGGCGGAACCGCCGCCTGTCGGGCATGGCCGAATGGCAGCGGCTCGCCGCGCGGACCTCGAACCTGCCCTTTGCCGCAATGATCGCGGGCCGGTGGCGGCCGCGGGGCCGCCCCAGCCCTGTGCGGGCCCTGCTCGCCCTTGCCCTCTGGGGCGCGCTGGTCTGGGGCCACACCCCGGTGATCGGCGTCTCGCCGGTTCCCGCACCGTTCTGAGGCGCCGGGATTGCCCGAGGGATGGGGGATGCTCCGGGCCGTGAAGACCGATCAGCGCCCCCTGGCCGCGCATGGGATCACGTCGACCTTGTGCCGCGTCGTGTGGGTGCCCTCGGTCCTCAGCGATCCGCGCACCGGGGCCACATCGGCATAGTCACGCCCGACGGCGACCGTGACGTGATCGGTGCCCACGAGCAGATCGTTGGTCGGGTCGATCTCGATCCAGCCGGTTTCGGCCCCGCACCAGGCCCGCACCCAGGCATGCATCGCGTCCGCCCCTTCCAGCCGCGGCCGGCCGGGTGGCGGCTTGGTGCGCAGGAAGCCGCTGACATAGCCCGCGGGGATTCCGACCGCGCGCAGCGCCGCGATCATCACGTGGCTGATGTCCTGGCAGACGCCGCGGCGGGCCTCGAAGGCCTCGATCGGGCGGGTGGTGACCTCGGTCGCCTCGGGGTCGAACTCGAACCGTGCGTGCAGCGCCGTGGCGATGGCGCGGGTGGCAGCCAGCGCCGACATGCCGGGATCGACCAGATCCTCGGCGAAGGCGGCGATGGCGGGTTCGTGGCGAATACGCTCGGACTCGCCCAGGAAATGGTGCGGCACGGCCGGGCCGACGCTTCGGATCGCGGCGATCTCGTCACCGAGGCGGGCAAGGCCGGTCGAGAGGTCCAGTTCGGGCCAGCCCCCCCGCCGACGCACGCGGCCCGCAAAGCGGAAGGCGATTTCGGTCAGCGGACGGTCATGGGCGATCTCGGTCGTGGCGTTGCCGAAGAAATCGGTGCCGTCGCGGCGGAAATCTGGCTCCGGATCGGTCGAGACGAAGCCCGAGATCAGGTGCTGGTCGGGCGTCGTCAGCGGCAGCATCCTGAGCAGCGTCCGGCTGGACCCGGCGGGGGCCTTGTAGCTGTAGGTGATCTCGAGGCGGATGTCGTAGTCGATCGCCATGGCCCTAGCTCAGATAGCGCGCGGTCAGGGCGACCGAGATGTCGCGCACCTCGCTCTGGATTTCCCGAAGGCGGGCGGTGGTCATTTCCTCGGGGGCGGCCACCGACAGCGCGGTGTGTGCGACAAGGATGCGCCGCGCGATCTCCGACAGGGTGCCGCCCTCGCGTGCCTCTGTCAGCATCGCCTCCTGCTCGCGCAGGACGTCGAGCTGGAACAGCACCGCGCGCGGGTTGCCCGCGTCGAGCGCCAGCAGGTCGACCACGGTGTTGCAACTGGTGGCCATCGGATAGCGGCGGCGATGCGTCATCACGCTGTCGCCAAGCTCGACGGCGACATCCAGGCTGCCGGGCGGCGCGGCAGGGTCGGTAAAGATGGTCAGCGCCGACAGCATCTGGTCGGCCCGTTCCAGCGCCCGCCCCATGGTCAGGAAGCGCCAGCCGGAAAAGCGGAACATGTTGTCGTGGACAAGCCCCGCGAACCCGGCAAGCTTGCGCAGCAGTTCGGTCATGCGGCGCGCGGCCTCGTCGCCGGGACGCACGCGGTTGTACATGCCCCGCGCGGTAAAGGCGAGATCGGTCAGCGCGTGCCAGCCATCGGTCGAGAACCGGTCGCGGACCTTGCCCGCGCAGGTCAAGCCAGCGTCGAACAGGTCCAGCACCGCGGATGGCAGCGGCTCGTCCGGATCGACGTCAAAGCCCTGGAGATACTGCTCCAGACAGGACAACAGCGGCATCTCGCGATGGCCGACCTCTTCGAGGCGCAGGTGATAGGCCCTCAGGTCCCGGACCCGCGCCTCGGCCCGTTCGACATAGCGCCCCAGCCAGAAAAGGTTGTCCGCCGCGCGCGAGGGCAGCACCCCGGGCAGGCGCCGCACGAAGGGGCCGTCCGGTTGCGGGGCCAGGCTGTCGGGGGTGACCGGGCCTTCGCTGACGACCCAGACATCCGCGACCGACCCGCCGTTCTTCATCGCCAGCGCCGTGGGATCCCCGGTGCGCCCGATCCGTGCATAGCCGCCCGGCATCACCACCCAGCCACGCGGTGTGCGGGCGGCGAAGACCCGGATCAGCATCGGCCGCGGCACCAGTTCCCCCTCGATCATCGCAGGCGTGGTGGACAGCGTCACCGCTTCCTGCCCGACAAGGTTCGCGCCGTCGGCCTTGAGCCAGTCGCCGATCGGTTTCTGCGCCGAGCCCCTGAAATCGCCGCCCAGCGCGGTCGAGGAATCGACCTCGAACGGCAGGTCGGTCGACAGCGCCCGGCCGATCATCATCCGCTGGAGGTTTTCATAGACATAGGCCCGCTCGGCCGCCTGCCCGCACCACCAGGTCGCGATGTTCGGTATCTTCAGCCCCTCGCCCGTCAGCCGTTCGCAGATGCGCGGCAGAAAGGCCATCAGCGCACGCGCCTCGAGCACGCCCGAGCCCAGGCAGTTGAGCATGGTCAGTTCCCGCGCGCGCAGCGCCGCCACCATCCCCGGCGTGCCCAGCGCCGAGCTTTCGTCAAGTTCCAGCGGGTCGGCAAAGCGCGAGTCCAGCCGCCGCCACAGCACGCTCACGGGTTGCGGCCCGTTGATCGTGCGCACCGTCAGCTTGCCCCGCTCGACCTTCAGATCCTCACATTCCAGCAGCAGGAACCCGAGATAGCGCGCGATATAGGCATGCTCGAAATAGGTATCGGTATGCTGGCCCGGCGTCAGGATCGCCACCCGGCTCGACTCGTCGCCCCGAAGCCCGTTCATCGCGTCGCGGAAGGCCCGGAAAAAGCCCGCCAGCCGCCGGACATTGGCGGTGGGGAAGAGGTCCGGAAAGACCCGCGTCGTCGCCATCCGGTTTTCCAGCGCAAACCCCGAGCCCGACGGCGCCTGTGTCCTGTCGCCCAGCACCAGCCACGACCCGTCGGGCGAACGGCCCACCTCGAAGGCCAGGAAATGCAGGAAATGCCCCGAACGCGGCCGGATGCCCGCCAGGGGCCGCAGCCATTCGCGGTTGTGCGCGACAAGGTCGGCGGGCAACAGGCCGTCCGCCACCAGATCGCCCGGCCCGTAAAGATCGGCCATCACCCGTTCCAGCAGGTCCGCCCGCTGGACCAGCCCGCGGGACAGCTCCTCCCATTCCTCGGCGCAGATCATCACCGGGATATGGCTGAACGGCCAGTCTCGCAGGGCTGAACCGCCAGAGCCGTGCTGGCGGTAGTAGACACCCGCATCGTGCAGGTACTGGTCCCCCCGGGCAAACCGCTGGGTCAGATCCTCGGGATTCTGTTCCGCCAGCAACTCGATCAGCGGCTGCCAGACCGGCCGGACCGTACCATCGGGCTGCAACAGTTCGTCGGCCACGCCCGGGGGCGGACGATACCCCTGCAGCAGCGCGGTGGCCGGATCGGCCGGGATATGATCCGTCGAGGCCATGTCAGAGGCCCGGCGCCCGCCTGAGGTCGAGAGTCATGGGGAATTCCGGGTGCGGGTGTTCGGGCGCGGGCCAGTAGCTGCCGGGCGTATGGCCCATCTTCTCGAACCGCGCCAGCCGCCGCGCCTCGGCCTCGTTGGCGTTGACCGGGAAGGTGTCGTAGCTGCGCCCGCCGGGATGGGCGACGTGGTAGGTGCAGCCCCCCAGGGCACGTCCCGTCCAGGTGTCGAAGATGTCGAAGGTCAGCGGCGCGTTGACCGGCAGGACGGGGTGCAGCGCCTCGGCCGGCTGCCACGCCTTGAACCGCACACCGCCGATGGCGGTGCCGCTGGTTTCGGTCGGGTGCAGCGGCACCGGGCGGCGATTGCAGGTGACGATGTAGCGGCCGGGACTGGTCGTCGTCAGCTTGACCTGCATCCGTTCCACCGAACTGTCGGTATAGCGCACGGTGCCGCCGATCGCACCGCGTTCGCCCAGCACGTGCCAGGGCTCCAGCGCCTGCCGGAGTTCGAGATGCACGCCCTCGTACTCGACCTCGCCGCAGAACGGAAAGCGGAATTCCTGCTGCGCCTCGTACCATTCGGACCGGAAGGCAAAGCCGTGCTCGGTCAGGTCGCGCAGCACGCCCAGGAAATCGGCCCAGACGAAATGGGGCAGCATGAACCGGTCGTGCAGTTCGGTGCCCCAGCGGACGGGCCTGCCCCGGAGGGGGCTGGCCCAGAGCCGGGCGAGGATGGCGCGGATCAGCACCTGTTGCGCAAGGCTCATCCGCGCGTCGGGGGGCATCTCGAAGCCGCGGAATTCCAGCAGGCCCAGCCGCCCGGTCGGCCCGTCGGGGGAATAGAGCTTGTCGATGCAAAGCTCGGTCCGGTGGGTGTTGCCGGTGACGTCGATCAGGATGTTGCGCAGGAGCCGGTCGACCAGCCACGGCGCGGGCGCGGGGCCCTCGCCAGGATCGGGGAACTGGCTCAGCGCGATTTCAAGCTCGTAAAGGCTGTCGTGGCGGGCCTCGTCGATCCGTGGCGCCTGGGAGGTGGGGCCGATGAAGAGCCCCGAGAAGAGGTAGGACAGGCTGGGGTGCCCCTGCCAGTAGAGGATCAGCGAGCGCAACAGGTCCGGCCGGCGCAGGAAGGGGGAGTCGTTGGGCGTGGCGCCACCCACGACAACGTGGTTGCCGCCCCCCGTGCCGCAATGCTTGCCGTCGACCATGAACTTGTCGGCGCCCAGCCGCGTCAGCCGCGCCTCTTCATAGACGCCCAGCGTGATCGCCTTGCACTCGTCCCAATCGGTTGCAGGGTGGACGTTGACCTCGAGCACGCCGGGGTCGGGGGCCACGCGGATCACGTTCAACCGCGGGTCATGCGGCGGCGCGTAGCCCTCGATATGGACGGGCAGGCCCATCTCGGCGGCGGTGGCCTCGGCCGCGGCGACAAGGTCGAGGTAATCCTCGGCGTCCTCGACCGGGGGCATGAAGACGCAGAGCCGCCCGTCGCGGGGCTCGACCGACAGCGCGGTGCGCACCGCGCCGGTGCCAAGCTCCTGCTCGCGCACGTCCTGCACCGCGCCGCCTTCGGTAAAGCGGGCAACGGCCTGGTCGTGGCCCGGCGTCGTCTCGGGCATCTCGGCCTCGGCCGCCCGGTCCACCGCATCGAAATCGGGCAGGGGGCCGCGCTCGACCGTCGGATCGGTGACATAGGTATAGGGGAATTGCGTGGGCGGCACATGGGGCAGGCCGCCCAGCGGCAGGCGATAGCCAACCGGGCTGTCGCCGGGCACCAGGAACAGCTTGCCCCGGCGCATCGTCCACCGTTCGGATCGCCAGCGCGGGCCGGTCGCCTTCGCCTGCCAGCGCTGGATCGGCAGGATATGGCCCGCCGGTTCCGTCAATCCGCGCGCGAACACGCGGGCAATGCGGGCACGTTCTTCGGGGTCCTTCAGCCGGGAATTCTCAGGCGTGACGTTCTCGGGCAGGTTGCCTTCCTTGATGATCCATTCGGCGGGGTCCTCGTAGGCCGGAACCACCATCTCGGGCTCGACCCCCAGCCGTTCGGCGATCCCCTTCAGAAGCCTGTCCGACTCCTCGGGCCCCGCCCCGGTCTTCGCCTGCTCCTCGGCGATCAGATCCGGGTTCTTCCAGATCGGCTTGCCGTCCTTGCGCCAGTAGAGCGAGAAGGTCCAGCGCGGCAGGGTTTCGCCGGGATACCACTTGCCCTGCCCGTAATGCAGAAAGCCGCCCGGCGCGAAGCGGTCGCGCAGCCGCCGGATCAACTGGTCGGCCAGCCCGCGCTTCATCGGCCCCACGGCGGCAGTGTTCCACTCGTCCGACTCGAAATCGTCGATCGAGACGAAGGTCGGCTCGCCCCCCATGGTCAGGCGCATGTCGCCCGCGCGGATCGCGGCATCGACCTTGTGGCCCAGCACATCCAGCGCCTGCCATGCCTCGTCGGAAAAGGGCTTGGTGATGCGCGGGTGTTCGGCGGTGCGGTTCACCTCCATGTGGAAGCTGAAATCGACCTCGGCATAGGACGCCATCCCCGAGATCGGCGCGGCGTTGCGATAATGCGGCGTCGCGGCCAGCGGGATGTGGCTTTCGCCGGTCAGCAACCCGCTGGTCGGGTCCAGCCCGATCCAGCCCGCACCGGGCAGGTAGACCTCGGCCCAGGCATGCAGGTCGGTGAAGTCGTGATCGGTGCCGGGCGGGCCGTCCAGCGCAACCAGGTCGGGTTTCAGCTGGATCAGGTAGCCCGAGACGAATCGCGCGGCAAAGCCCAGGTGGCGCAGGATCTGCACGAACAGCCACGAGGAATCGCGGCATGATCCCGATTTCAGGCGCAGCGTGTCCTCGGGCGTCTGCACGCCGGGTTCCATCCGGATCACGTAGCCGATCTCGTGCTGGAGCCGGGCGTTGAGATCGACAACGAAATCGACGGTGCGCGTCGCCTCGCGCGGGATCGTGCGGAGGAAGGCATGCAGCAGCGGCCCCGCGGGCTCGGGCGTGCGGTAGATCGCAAGGTCGTCGACCAGGTCGGCCGGGTAGTCGAAGGGCCACGCCTCGGCACTTTCGTCCACGAAGAAATCGAACGGGTTGTAGACCGTCATGTCGGCGACAAGGTCGACCTCGATCCGGAACTCGCGCACCGGTTCGGGAAAGACAAAGCGGGACAGCCAGTTGCCGTAAGGGTCCTGCTGGTGGTTCACGAAATGGCCTTCGGGCGCGACCTTCAGGCTATGCGAGATCACCCGCGTCCGGCTGTGCGGTGCCGGACGCAGGCGTATCACCTGCGGGCCGAGGCTGACCGGACGATCATAGCGGTAGTGTGTCAGGTGTCGGATGGTTGCCGTTATGGCCATGATCTGCGCGCGCCCCTCTTGTCGCAGCGCAGCAAAGACGGTTTTCGCGGGGCTGTAAACCGCTTCGGCCGGTTTCGCGCGGATCGGGACGCCGCGACGCAAGGACCGCGGTCAATTTCGGCAGATTCGGCCCCCTCTGTCCCCAAGGGGCGCTCTGCTGCCGCCGTGCCGCCCGGGCCGTCAGGCCGTACCCTGAACCGCGACCCGGGCCGATACCTCCTGCAGGCCATGCACGAGGAAGATGCCCATGACCCCGTGATAAAGGATCGAGCCCCCCAGAACATGAAGCAGTTGGATCCAGCCCCCGATGAAGGCCGAGGCGACGGTGACGCCCAGCGAGACGACCATCGAGGTGACGATCGCGGCAAGAAAGGCCTTGCCATTCGGGCCAAGCCTGCGGGCGACGATGGCGCGGCGCTCGATCTCGGCCGCACCGAGAAGCAAGGCAAGCGAGAAGCAGAGATAGAGACCAAGAAGCAGCAACATCCCCGAAATCCCTCTCAGTTGCGGCCGGCGGAGCGGCCAGCCCATCCCGGATGGATACCCCCGGCGGCCGGCTTTCGCAATATTGCGAAATGCCGGTGCGCCGCCCCTGTCCTGCGACGCGCCCTAGTCCGTCGGGGTCCGGGATCCCGGCGCGGTCTCGGGGAACGAGAGGTCCACGGCCTTGCAGGGGGTCGCGGCGGTGCATCCGGGGCAGCTTGCGCAGGCCGGGGCAGCGCCGCGCCGGCGGCGCAAAAGGCCGCGGAACAGAAAGCCCAGCGCAACGGCCAGTGCCAGCGCGATCAGCGCGTATTCATGGGGCGCGATGCCCACTTCGGCGCCAAGGTCGATATGGGGCGTGTCGGTCATGCACGTTCTCCTGCGACAACGGGGGCCGGCCGCCCGAGCCAGGGCTTGGGCAGCGCCACGATCAGGAGCGCCGCAACCCCGGCCAGATAGATCGCCGTCATCGTCTGCAGGCCGCTCAGGCCCAGCGCATTGCCCAGCGTGAACACCGCGCTTGCCACCGCCAGACCAAGGATCGTCGGGAAGACGATCGAAAAGGCCATCCAGCGATAGCTGTCAGTCTGCACGCGCACCATGATGACGGTGGCAAGGCAGGGCGGGTAAAGCGCGAAGAACAGCATCAGCGCGACCGCCGACAGCGCGGTGCGGCCCTCGGCCGCCTGCTCGGCGCCCATCCGGTCCTCGAGCGTGGCGTTCTCGCCCTCTTCCTGGTCGAACAGCACGCCGAGCGTGGCGACCGAGCTTTCCCGCGCCGCGAACGAGGCCAGAAGCGCCACGTTGATCTTCCAGTCGAAATCGGCGAATTGCGTGACCGGTTCCAGCCCGTGGCCAATCATGCCCAGAAAGCTGGACTCGATCTTGTCCTGGCGCATCTCGCGGCGCAGCGTTGTGCGGGCGTTGGTCAGATCCTTCAGCGCGGCGGCGGCACTCCTGGCGTCGGCATCGCGCGCGCGCAGCACGAACGGCACGAAGTCGGGATGCCGCTCGGCAAAGCGCGCATCGAGCGCCTCGGCCGCGGCCTTGCTGCCGGCGTTCATGCGCGCCGCCTTGTAGTCCGCCTGCGCATTGACCAGCCGCACCAGCGCCGCCTGGTCGGGCACCGCCGCGCGGTGCGGGTTGTCCGCGAGCGCGTCGTAGAATTGGGCGATGGCCGCCTCGGCCCGGGCCTGGTAGGCAACTTCGCGGTCGGCGGGCACACCGGGGAACTGCAGAAGCACGTAGATCACCATCGCGATCGACACCACCACGGTGCCGACCTTCTTGATGTAGAGCCAGGTGCGGTCGACGGCGCGCTGCACCACGCCGCGGATCGTCGGCAGGTGGTAGTTCGGCAGTTCCATCACGAAGGGCGCAGTCTCGTGGTGGCGCAGCACTGACGTCGTCAGCAGCTTTGCCACCAGAAGCGCCGCGATCACCGTGATCGTAGACAGGTAGAACAGCATCAGCCCCTTGGTGTCGGGAAAGTAGATGTTGATCAGAAGTGTGTAGAGCGGGATCTTGGCCATGCAGTTCATGAACGGCACGGTCAGGATCGTCGCCATCCGCGCCCGGTGGTCGGGAATACCCTTGGTCGCCATCACGCCGGGAACCGCGCAACCGCCCGCGAAGACACCGGCCAGGATGAAGGGCAGCGTCGACTGCCCGTGCAGGCCAAAGCGGTTGAGGATGCGGTCGAGGATGAAGGCGATCCGCGCCATGTAGCCCGAATCTTCCAGGATCGCGATCAGCGCGAACAGGATCAGGAAGATCGGAACGTAGTTCAGCAGCGTGTTGGCGGAATCCACCATCCACAGGCCAAGCGCGCGCAGTTGGGGGTCGATCAGGAACCCCGCATCGGGCAGCACCCCGGCGGCGACATTGCGGAACCCCGCCAGGATCGGCCATGTGACCTTGGTCAGTTCATAGCCCTGCACGATCGACAGCTGGTAGATCGCCCAGACGATCGCCACCAGGAACACCGGGGCGAAAAGGCGGTGCAAGAGCAGCCGGTCGATGCGTTCGGACATGGGTACATGGCCCGCGCGCGTCGCGGTGATGCAGGTGGCCACGATATCGGCGGCAAGACCGTCGCGCGCGGCGGCGATTGCCTCGGATGCGGCATCGGTCCCGCCCGCGGCGGTTCGGCGGCGATGTGCCAGATCTAGGATCGGGTGGGGGTTGTCGAGACGTTCGGCCAAGAGCCGCTCGGCCTCGGCGTCGTCCTCCAGAAGCTTGACCGCAAGCCAGCGCGCCGACAGCCCCTTCAGCGCCCCCTCGTCGGCCAGCAGGGCCTGAAGCTCTTGCACGGCCGGTTCGAGCGCACCGTAGTTCAGCGTTGCAGGCCGCGCCCCGTGCTCGGCCGCGATCGCCTCGCGCAGCGCCTCGGCGCCCTGACCCTTGCGGCCCACCACCGGCACGACCGGAACGCACAGCCGCCGCGACAGCGCGGCCAGATCGATCTCCAGCCCGCGCCCCTCGGCCACGTCCATCATGTTCAGCGCGACCACGACGGGCACGCCCATTTCCAGAAGCTGGAAGGTCAGCGGCAGCCCGCGCCGCAGGTTCGAGGCATCCAGGACGTTGACCACCATGTCGGGGCGGTCGTTCAGCAGGAATTCCCGCGCCACCCGTTCCTCGGGGGAATACGAGGTGAGCGAATAGCAGCCGGGCAGGTCGACAACCTCGACGCTCTGGCCCTTGTGGCTGTAGCGGCCGGATTTCTTGTCGACGGTAACGCCGGGATAGTTCGCGATATGTTGCGTCAGCCCGGTCAGCAGGTTGAACAGCGTCGACTTGCCGGCGTTCTGCTGGCCGGCAAGCGCGACGAGGCGGAGGTCAGACATCCTCGACCTCCACCTGCGCGGCTTCCTGCCGGCGCAGGACGATATAGCTGTCGCCCACCTTCAGTTCGATCGGGTCCAGAAGCGGTGCTGAACGGATCACCGTCACCTCGCGGCAGGGGCGGATGCCGAGATCGAGAAGCCGCTGGCGGATCGGGCCACATCCCATCAGGCGCCGGATCCGGCAGGTCGTGCCGGGCGCAAGCGCATCCAGGCTACCGCTGACCGGGCAGGCGGCGCAGGCGGCGGGCCCATGACCTTCCGGCGTGGCACAACCCGCCTGTCCGGCCCTGCGCCGACCGCGCCCCCAGCCCCAGCCGCCGCCCCAGCCTTTCCGCCCGCCGTTTCCACATTCCATCGTCCGGTCCTGTCCTACCGTTTGGCGGCCGGGAAACACCCGGACCGCCTTTTGCAATGCCGCGCCCAAGCGGCACGGTGCATCATTTCAGATCATAGGCCTTGATCCAGATCACCGCGTCCTGGCTCAACTCCTTGCCCTCGTGCTCCTTCACCGGGCCGGAGCCCAGCGCGGCAAAGCCCCAGTGGCCCGCCCGCGGAATCCCGAAGGTGAAGATGCCGTTGGCGTCGGTGATCGCCACGATCGCACCGGCCGGCATCGGCTTGACGGTGGCCTCGCCGACCGCGTTCGTCTCCATGTCGGGTTCGGCGGCGATGTATTCGATCTCGATCTCGGCGCCCGCCACCGGTTGCCCGTCCGACAACAGTTGCCCCGAGAAGGTCGAGCCCGCGATCACGTTGGTGGGCTTGTTCAGCGGCACGATCTCGGTGGGCAGGCCCAGGGGCTCGTTCCAGCCGGTCGGCAGGCCGCCCTTGTTGAAGAACGCCTTGGTGATCTGCTGGATGTAGATGTCCTCGGACCCCTCGTAATAGGGCGCGGGCACCAGACCGACGATGTAGTCGCCGTTGCGCTTGACCGGCAGCACGCCCTCATAGGCCGCGGCCTCGTTGTCGGTGCCCTTGAAGGTGATCGGGGTCAGACTGGGCGACAGGTCCACCTTGTCGCCCTTGAAGACATAGAAGAACTCGGTCGGGGCGCCCATGTCCATCGCGTGCCCGTTCTCCATCGGATGCCAGAAGATCAGCTTGAGCGGCTGGTCCACGGGCGCAGCCATGTTGGGATCGGGCGCATAGATCAGCTGAAAATGCGCGGTAGCGGGCGTGGCGAGCGTGGCGGCCAGGGCGACCGAGGCAAGGATGCGGTTCATGGTCTGTCCCCTCAGTAGATCTCGTCCGACTTGATGACGATGGAATGGCCCTCGCCCCCCTCGAAATTCACCGTGAAGGCGCCTTCGGGCTTGTCGAAGCTGTATTCGCCGTTCTCGTCGATCGCGCCCTCGATCAGCACGTTGCCCGACGCATCCTGCACGGACATCTTCACGCCCGACGCCGACGAGCCGTCCGAGAACCCGCCCTCGCAAAGAACCGTGCCGTCGCCATTGTCGTAGCACGAGCAAAGCGGCGTGTGGGCCAAGGCGGCGCTCGCCAGGCCAAGCGTGGCCAAGGCCGCCAGAAGCAGAGAAGATCTTGTGGGAACAGGCATCGGGTCCTCGCATGTTCGGAGCGGCATCACGGCCGCCGCATGGATTTTACGATTCCCCTGGCGGCAGGCTTGGGGTGGTTACACAGGTCATCAAATCTTACCTGATCATTTTTATCAAGAAATGGTGGGTGCGACATACCGTCCAGCGGCGGACCGCGCTTGCCCTGGCCTGCTCCAAAGGCAGGCGCGGGCCGGAGCAAGGAACACCCATGCCGGTCCGGCGCACCTGCACAGGCAATTTCAACATCTTTGCAACGCTCTTGCGGTCGGATAGCACGGAGGGCGGGAAATGATCCATCCGGCCCGGCACCCGCCACGGGGCGCGTCAAAACGCCGCTCGTTTTTATCGTGCGGGCGAACCATCTCCGGTCGGAACCGCTGCAACGAAAGGGGTGTGTGCAGGATGTCTTCGGAACGCGATTTCTTCGGGCGCGGCGGGCTGTTGGCTGCGGTTGCGCTGCTGGCCTATCTGCTGTTCCTGTCCGGCCTCCTGATCGGCCCGGCGGTTCCCGTGCTGATCCTGCTGGCGGCGGCCGGTGTGGCGGCAACAGTCGCCCATCTGAAGAACCCCGAGGCCACGCGGCGCTGGTTTTCGCGTTTCGTCCGTCGCGATCCTGTCCGGCGGGGGGCCGCGCGCCGCCCTCGGGACCGGGCCGTCCCTCTGGTGGCCCGGCACCGCGACATGTCCCTTGCAATGCCCACCGCATCGGGGACGGAGGCAGAACGCGGTCTCCCGGCGGGTTCGCCCCTGCTGCGCCTGCCGCTGATCCGGGGCTGGCGCAGCCCGCGCGAGATGGCCCGCGACTTCGTTCTGCTGGGGCTTGCGGGGGTTGCGCTGCTGCTGACCGGCGTCGCCCTTCCCGACTGGCCGGTGCTGTCCTGGATCGGCCGGGTTCTCAGCGTCGTCGGCGCGCTGTGCATCCTTGTTGGATCGGGCGTCGTCTATTCCTATTGGCGCAGCCGCGCCTAGCAAGACCGGACCCGGGGCATCCCTCACATCGAAGCGGCCGCATCCTGCGATGCGGCCGCCCTTTTCTTGTCCAAAGAGGCAGAGCCACCCCCGCCGGGGGTGGCCCGCATCACCTACGCCGCGAGGTCGAAGCGGTCGGCGTTCATCACCTTGGTCCAGGCCGCGACGAAGTCGTGGACGAACTTGCCGGCATTGTCGTCCTGGGCATAGACCTCGGCATAGGAGCGCAGGATCGAGTTCGAGCCGAACACCAGATCCGTGCGCGTCGCGGTCCACCTGACCGCGCCGGTCTTGCGGTCGCGGATTTCATAGACCCCACCCTCCGCCGGCACCCATTTGTAGGCCATGTCGGTCAGGTTCACGAAGAAGTCCGGCGTCAGCGCGCCCTCGCGGTCGGTGAACACGCCATGGCTGGTGCCGCCATGGTTGGTGCCCAGAACCCGCATCCCGCCAACCAGGACGGTCATCTCGGGCGCGGTCAGGCCCATCAACTGCGTGCGATCCAGCATCAGCTCTTCGGGGCTGACGGCATAGTCCTTCTTCAGCCAGTTCCGATAGCCATCTGCCAGGGGTTCCAGCACGTCGAAGGACGCCGCGTCGGTCATCTCGTCGGTGGCGTCGCCCCGTCCCGGCGCAAAGGGCACCTCGATCTCGAAGCCCGCGGCCCGGGCCGCCTGCTCGATCCCGACATTCCCGGCCAGCACGATGGTATCGGCGACCGACGCGCCCGCCTTGGCGGCCAGCGGTTCCAGCACCGACAGCACCTTTTGCAGGCGTGCGGGCTCGTTGCCCTCCCAGTCCTTCTGCGGGGCCAGCCGGATACGCGCGCCATTGGCACCGCCCCGCATGTCCGACCCGCGGAAGGTCCGCGCGCTGTCCCAGGCGGTCGAGACCATCTCGGCGATCGACAGCCCCGAGGCGGCGATCTTCGCCTTCAGCGCGGCCACGTCATAGGACATCGAGCCCGCCGGCACCGGATCCTGCCAGATCAGGTCCTCGGTCGGCGCCTCGGGACCGATGTAACGTGCCTTGGGCCCCATGTCGCGATGGGTCAGCTTGAACCAGGCCCGGGCGAAGGTATCCTCGAAATAGTCGGGATCGGCCATGAATTTCTGGCAGATCTCGCGGTAGACCGGGTCCATCTTCATCGCCATGTCCGCGTCGGTCATGATCGGGTTGTGGCGGATCGAGGGATCGGTCGCGTCGACCGGCTTGTCCTCTTCCTTGATGTCGATGGGTTCCCACTGCCAGGC
This sequence comes from Rhodovulum euryhalinum, assembly GCF_004342445.1. Taxonomy (GTDB): domain Bacteria; phylum Pseudomonadota; class Alphaproteobacteria; order Rhodobacterales; family Rhodobacteraceae; genus Rhodovulum; species Rhodovulum euryhalinum. Next base: position 122,563 of record NZ_SLWW01000006.1, on the reverse strand, counting down.
GCCCGCGGGCGACTTCTTCAGTTCCCACTCATAACCGAAGAGCAGCTTGAAATAGCCCATGTCGAACTGGGTCGGATGGGTGGTCCAGGCACCCTCGATGCCCGAGGTGACGGCATTGGTGGCCTTGCCGTTCATGTTCGGGTTCGCCCAGCCAAAGCCCTGGCACTCGGGACCGGCCGCTTCCGGGTCGGGGCCCAGCACCGAGGCGTCGCCATTGCCGTGGCACTTGCCGACGGTGTGCCCCCCCGCGGTCAGCGCGGCGGTTTCCTCGTCGTTCATCGCCATCCGCGCGAATGTCTCGCGCACCTGAAGGGCGGTCTTCAGCGGGTCGGGCTGCCCGTTCACGCCCTCGGGGTTGACGTAGATCAGGCCCATCTGCACCGCGGCCAGCGGGTTTTCCATGGTCGCGGGGTTGTCGAGATCGCCATAGCGCGCGTCGGACGGCGCAAGCCACTCCTTCTCCGCACCCCAGTAGGTGTCGGTCTCGGGATGCCAGATATCCTCGCGGCCGAAGGCGAAGCCATAGGTCTTCAGCCCCATCGATTCATAGGCCACGTTGCCCGCCAGGATCATCAGGTCGGCCCAGCTGATCTTGTTGCCGTATTTCTTCTTGATCGGCCAAAGCAGGCGCCGGGCCTTGTCCAGGCTCACGTTGTCGGGCCACGAGTTGATCGGCGCGAAACGCTGGTTGCCGGTGCCGCCACCGCCGCGGCCGTCCGCGATCCGGTAGGTGCCCGCCGAGTGCCAGGCCATTCGGATCATCAAGCCGCCGTAATGACCCCAGTCGGCCGGCCACCACTCCTGGCTGTCGGTCATCAGTGCGCGGACATCGGCCTTGATCGCGTCGAAGTCGAGCGTCTTGACCGCTTCGCGATAGTCGAACCCCTTCAGAGGGTTGGTCTTGGTGTCGTGCTGGTGAAGGATGTCCAGGTTCAGGGCGTTGGGCCACCACTCCATGACACTCGTGTTCATCGCGGTGTTCCCGCCATGCATCACCGGGCACTTGCCGGACGCCATGTCGTTTCCATCCATTGCGGATCTCCTCTGATAGGTCATTGGCCAAGGGACCGGCAGGGCTGCATGCCGGGCGGTTCGGCGTACCACCCGAACGCGAATCCTCGACCGGTTCGTACATCGTTTTTTAGCACTATTCTAAATTATTAGAATTTCAAAGTTCTAATCACTGCGATAACCTGAGCCTATGATTGGATTGACCATGAAGCATCTGCGATATTTCGAGGCGCTGGCCCGGCACGGTCATTTCGGCCGCGCGGCGGAAGCCTGCGGGATTTCGCAGCCTGCCCTTTCGGTGCAGATGAAGGAACTGGAGGCGCTGCTGGGCGCGCCGCTGATCGAGCGTGGCGCCCGCCAGATCCGCCTCAGCGGACTGGGCGAGGCGCTGGCCGAACGTGCGCGCGAGATCCTGCGCGCGGTCGACGAGCTTGACGACCTGGCCCGCGCCTCGCGCGGAACGCTGAGCGGCCGGCTGAGGATCGGGGTGATCCCCACCATCGCGCCCTATCTGCTGCCCGGGCTGATCAAGGAACTCGGCACACGGAATCCGGCACTCGACATCCGTCCGCGCGAAGCGGTCACACAGACCCTGATCCGCGATCTGGTCGCGGGGCGTCTCGATCTGGCCATCGTCGCGCTGCCGGTCTCGGAACCCGCATTGCACGAGGAACCGCTTTTCGACGAAGAGTTCCTGCTGGTTCGTCCCCTTGCGGATGCCGACAAGCCGGTGCCCTGCGCCGAAAGTCTGCGCGAGATGCGGCTTCTGTTGCTGGAAGAAGGGCATTGTTTCCGCGATCAGGCGCTGTCCTTCTGCAATCCTTCGTCGCTGGCGCCCCGCGACCTGATGGAGGGCAGTTCGCTGTCGACGCTGGTGCAGATGGTGGGGGCCGGAATCGGTGTCACCCTGATCCCCGAGATGGCGATCGCGACCGAAACGCGTTCGGCCGAGGTGTCGGTCGTCCGGCTGCCCGCGCCGCGGCCGCGGCGCACCGTCGGCATGGTCTGGCGCAAGACCAGCCCGCTGGCCCCGCAATTCGCCGGGATCGCGCGGATGCTGCCAGGATGCGGTGGCCGCGCGTCCTCGGCCGGGCCGGTCTGACGGTCGGGGCGGCTGCCCGGTTCAGGACCCGAGGCGGCGCGAGATGTCGAGCATCTGCTCGAACTCTTCCAGATCCAGGGTTTCCAGCTCGGGCAGGTCGATCTCCATCAGCGCCTCGTAGCCCGCCGTGGCGTCAGAGATCACCGTCGCCAGATTGGCCGCCGTCTCCAGCGTCAACAGCGTGTTGACCGCAGCGCCTGCACGTTCCTCGGCAAGGCCGAGCGCGTCGCGCGTGGCGTCGCGCTGGCGTTCCAGCATCGCCTCGTAGCGGTCGATCACGTGCAGGATCTGCTCTTGCACCATCATGTTGGCGGCATAGGTCGCGCGCACGCCTTCCTGGGATGCGGTGCTGGCATTTTCGCGGGTCTGGGCAAGCAGCGCCTCGGTCTCTGTGCGCATCGCCTGCAGCTCGGGCAGCCAGTCCTTGTCATAGGCGGCAAGGTGGCGTTCCAGCATCCGCGCCTGCAACAGCCGCGTGACCGAGGCGATGCCGGCATAGGTCCGCCGTGCGTCAGGCCCGATCTGCTGGCCCATCACCTCGGCCAGCTTGCGTTCGATCCCCTCGAGCGCGCGCATCACCAGCGTCGCATCGACCAGAAGCGCCCCGTTCACCGAGTAGAGCAGCGCGCGAGCCTCGTTCGGCGTCAGCGTGATGCCGTGCAAACGGTCCATGTCCGCGACAAGGCCCGCGACCACCGCCTCGCGGTCCGCCTTGAGCTGGTCAAGCGCCGTGGCGGTCTCTGCCAGTTTGCGATCGATGTCCTCGGCGCTGCCCGCGGCGTGTTCGCGGCCGAGCAGCCGGTCGACCATCCCGACGCCTTGCGAGGTCCGCGCATCCGTCCGTTCCAGCATCAGGTCCGCCTGCCGGGTCTCGGCCTCGGCCGTAGCCCCGTCGATCCGGTCGAGACGCCGCGCCCATGTGCGGAATGTCTCGGGTGCGACGATATCCAGCCCCTCGTCCAGCAGCCGGTCGATATCCGCTTCGAACCCGTCCTTGCCGCGCTCGAACACCCCCGGACTCTCGGGCGCGGCCTCGCGTGCCTCGATACCGCGGCGGATGTCGTCAAGCTCCTGCGACAGGAACTCGACAAGGTCAGAACCGTCGGCGAAGGCGGGCTGGACAAGCACGGCCAGTGCGGCGGCCCCCAGGAGGGCCTTGAACATGGGTGTCCTGTTCGGGGCTATTGGCATGGCAAGCATCCTCTCGGGTCCAAGGATACCGCAGGCCGGCCGAAATGCGAAGATCGGGTTTGCACGGACAAGTCTGGTCGGCCCGACCCGAACGGAACCGAGGGCCAGTGTGAAACGGCCCCGAAGCATCGCCAGCCCGGACCCCGCATCGCTTTTGCCGGCTTTCGACGCGATCCGCTCTGGACGATGGGCCCGCCAGTCCCCTATCTGAAGGCCGTCCGGGCAAGCATAACCGTTGCCGTTCCACGTGCGGGGCAACGTCGCACGCCCGATCGTTCCGCAACCTGAAAGGAGACCACCTTGGCCTGTTCCTGCATGACCCGCCGCGGGTTCCTCGCCACGACCGCCGCCGGATCGGTGCTGTCGCTGTCCGGTTGCGTCGGGGCGCCGCCGGCGATGGTGTCGTCCTACGAAGTCGAGGCGATGGGTCTGCAGGCGTGGTCAGAGTTGCGCGCGCAGGTGCCGTTGTCGCGCGAGACCGCTTACCGCTCGACGCTGGACCAGGTGTCGCGCCGGTTGCTTGTCCATGCCGGCGAGACGCCCGAGGCCTGGGAGGTGCAGGTCTTCGCCTCGCCCGAGGTGAACGCCTTCGCGCTGCCGGGACGCAAGATCGGCGTCTACGAGGGAATGTTCCGCGTCGCACGGTCGGCCGACCATCTGGCGGCGGTGGTGGGCCACGAGATCGGGCATCTGTCGGCCAACCACCCGCAGGAACGGATCAGCGCCGAGGTTGCGACCGACACCGCGCTGCAACTGGTCGGCGGGCTGTTGGGCGCGCGAAATGTGGGCAATGCCGACGTCATCACCGCCGCGCTGGGGCTTGGGGCGCAGGTCGGGCTCTTGCTGCCGTATTCGCGCAATCAGGAACTCGAGGCCGATGCCTTCGGCCTGCGGGCGATGGCCGGGGCGGGTTACGATGCGCGGCAGGCGCTTGACCTGTGGCGGCGGATGGAACTGGAAGGCGGGGCACGCGGCCCCGAATTCCTGGCGACCCACCCCGCCCCCGCCGCACGGATCGACGCGATGCAACAGGTCCTTGCCACCCTTCCCGCCTGATCGCGGCCCCCTATCGCGCGAGAAGGGCGCCGATCACCACCGGGTCCATCACGCCGTCACGACAGCGCGCGCCATCCTGCAGGGTCATGCAATCCTGCAAGAGCGCGCGCAGCGTCGGCCGCGTCGCAAGACCGTCAAGCGGGCCGGAATAAAGCCCCCGCCGCTTCATGTCGGTCTGCAGCAAGCGGACCGCCAGGTTCGGATTGGCCTTGAACAGTTCCCGCCCGAACCAGGGCGACCTGAACTCGGGGTGGCGGGCCAGATCCTCGGCAACAGCCGCCTGGGCCGCGGGACTGTTCGCCGTGGCCGCATCGATCGTCATCGCAAGCTGGGCGGCCTCTGTCGGCGTCAGCAGGTCGGAGAACCGCGACAGGTAGGCCCGCGCCCGCTCGGGTCGCTTGCGCACGTTCATGCCGTTGCCGTCGCGAACCAGCCCGATCAGGTATTTCAGCGCGGTCGCGTTGCCCGCTTCGACGGCCTGTTCCAGCACGGCGATCGCGCCCGGGCCGCTGGCGCGCATGCTGATGCCCCACATCCGCCGTTCGGCCTCAAGCACCGCGATCCGCTCATCGCCGGCAGACCGCGCCTTTTCGGCGTAGCCTTCGAACTTGGCCCGCGAGCGCGGCGGCAGATAGCCGTACATCGCGCCCTCGGCAAGACGCGACCAGGCCGAGCCGCGGCCAAGCTCGCCCGCCTGGCGCAGATAGGTCTCGGCCCCGGCCGGGTTGCGCCTGCTCCACATCAGCCAGTCGCCATAGCGCTCCAGCCCCTCGCCGTTGCCGGATTTCGCGGCCGCTTCGAACAGCATCCGCGCGCGGTCGGGGTCGGCCGGCAGCCCGGACCCGGAAAGCAACAGTGCGCCCAGCGCGACACTCGCCTTGGGATCGCCCTGCGCGATCGCCTGTTCCAGCATCGCGAAGCCGACCTTTGGCTCGGGGTCCAGAACCCAGCCGCCCACCAGTTGCTCGCCGAGAATCCGCAGCGCCTCAACATCCCCCGCCCGCGCCGCCTGGTCCAGAAGTGCGCGCCCCCGCGCCGGGTCGGCGGCGATCGGTCCGCCCCAGAACAGGGCGCTGCCCAGGGTCGTCTGCGCCCGCACGACACCGGCCGCCGCTGCCTCCTCCAGCAGCGACACGGCCCTGTCCGGTTCCGCGGGCAGGTAATAGCCGTCGAGAAGGATCTTGCCCAGACTGGTCTTGGCCAGCCCATCGCCCGATGCTGCCGACCGTTCCAGCAGGCCCCGGCCTGCCGCGACATCCTGCGGAACGCCCGCAAGGCCATAGATCCTGGCCTCGCCAAGCATCCGCTGCGCGGTTGTGTCGCCCCGCGCGGCGGCGGCTTCGACATCCGCCAGTTCGATCCCCTGCGCCCCGACACCCGATGCGGCCGCCATCGCGACGACAGCCGCCAGCACAAGACCGCGGGCACGAGCCCTTGGGCGCATCGTGAACTTTGTTTTTGCGAGTTTTTTCATCGAAACCCAGGAAAAAGGAAACCCATCCATCCTTCGAACCCTAGGCCGTCACGGGCGTTGGGACAATATGGGAAACAGGTGCGGGACGGTGTGGCGGAGCGCATCCGCGCGGCGCGACGGTGCGGGGGGAGTTGTCCGGCCCGTTCACCCGGGTAGTATGCCGCACCATGGGAAAGACGAACGCCACGCATCCTGTCGATGCCCGGCCCAGCGACGGGAGGGGTCTGCGGTGCGGGTGCTGATCCGGGCCGATGGCGGCCAGCTTATCGGCGGCGGGCATCTGATGCGCTGTCTCACGCTGGCGGGCGCGGCGGCCGCGCGCGGGCACCAGGTTCTGTTCGCCGCGGCGCGGTCGGACCTCAACCAGCGGATTGCAGCGGCGGGCTTTCCGCTGGTCGAACTTGCGCCCCTGCCGCACACGCCCGAGTCCGCACCGCCCCATGCGCCCTGGCTGTCCCTGCCCTGGGACGAGGACGCGCGGCTTTGCGCCGATCTGGTGGCGGCTCACGGGGTGGACTGGGTGATCCTGGACCATTACGGGCTCGATTCCCGCTGGTCAGAACGGGTGCGCAAGGCCCGCCCGGGGCTGCGCCTTCTGGTGCTGGACGATCTGGACGACCGGCCGCTTGGCGCCGATCTCCTGCTCGATGCCGGACGGTTTGGCGGCCCCCCGCGGCGCCACCCTGTGCCCGGCACGCTGACCGGTCCGGCCTTTGCCCTGCTGCGCCCCGAGTTCGCCGCACGACGCGCCGAGGCGCTGGCCCGCCGTGGCGGCGAAGTCCGGCGCGTGCTGATCCTGCCCGGATTGATGGATGCGGCGGGGCTTGCGCCGCTGGCGCTGGATGCGCTGGCAGGTTCGGGCCTGGAGGCCGAGGTCGTGATGGGCGCGACGGCGCAAAGCCTGGCCGAAGTGCGCCGCCGCGTGGCGGGACGCGCCGGCCGCAGCCTGACGCTGGACGCCACGGATATGGCCGACCGGATGCTGCGCGCCGATCTCTGCATCGGCGCGGGCGGCGGCACCGCATGGGAACGCTGCTGCCTCGGCCTGCCGACGGTGGCCGTGGCCGTGGCCGAGAACCAGGTCGCCTGGATAGACGCCCTCGCGGCGCGGGGCGCGGTCGAGCCATTGTCGCTGGCCGAGGCGCGGGCGGGCGGGTTGCGCGGGGCCCTTGAGGCAACGATCGCCCGGGCCCCTGCGATGGCCCGGGCGGCGGCGGCGCTGTGCGACGGGCAAGGCGCGGCGCGGGTGCTGGACGCGATCGAGGCGCGGTTGCGCCCGTTGGAATCTTCGGACATGCAGCGGCTCTTCGACTGGCGCAACCAGCCCCATATCCGCGCGGCAAGCCACGATCCCGCGCCGCTGGACCCGGCGACCCACGCCGCCTGGTTCGCGCAGAGCCTTTCCCGCAAGGACGGGCTTTGGCGAATCTACCGCGAGGGCGGCCGCGATCTGGGCGTGGTTTCCGCGGTCGACCGGGGCGAAGGGCGCTGGCAATGGAGCTTCCATGTCGGCGAGCCGGACGCCCCGCCCGGCGCCGGGGGGCGAATGCTCGCGGCGTTCCTGCGTCTGCTCGCCGACACGCCCGGATGCCGGTGGCTGGAGGGCGAGGTGATCGAGGGCAACGATCCCTCGGCGGCGCTGCACCGGCGGCTGGGGTTCCGGCAGGTCGCGACCGGCCAGCCCGGCATCCTTGTCTTCCGAAGGGAGGTCTGCCATGACCAGACCATCGACCACGGAGCCTGACCATGGCAGAGCGTTTCGAGATCGCAGGCCGGCCGATCGGCCCGGATCATCCTCCCTATATCATCGCGGAACTGTCGGGGAACCATAACGGCGAGCTGTCGCGCGCGCTTGACCTGATCGATGCGGCGGCGGCGTCCGGCGCGGATGCGGTCAAGCTCCAGACCTATACCGCCGACACGATCACCATCGACGTGGACCGCCCCGAGTTCCGCATATCGGGCGGGCTATGGGACGGCCGCAGCCTGCACGAGCTTTACCGCGAGGCCTCGACCCCCTGGGACTGGCACGGTGCGCTCTTTGATCGTGCGCGGGGGCACGGGTTGACCTGCTTTTCCTCGCCCTTCGATCCAACGGCGGTGGATTTCCTGGAGGGACTCGACGCGCCGGCCTACAAGATCGCCTCGTTCGAACTGGTGGACACGCCCTTGATCCGCAAGGCCGCCGGAACGGGCAAGCCGCTCATCATGTCCACCGGCATCGCCGATTACGGCGAGATCGAAGACGCCTGCCGCGCCGCGCGCGAGGGGGGCGCGGCAGGCGTGGCGCTGTTGCACTGCATCTCGGCCTACCCCGCCCGGCCCGAGGACATGCGCCTTGGCACGATCGAGGCGCTGACCCGGGCCTTCGGCCTGCCGGTGGGGCTGTCGGACCACACGCTGGGCTCGGCGGTGGCGGTAGCGGCCATCGCGCGCGGCGCGTGCATCGTCGAAAAACACCTGACGCTGCGCCGGGCCGATGGCGGGCCGGATGCCGAATTCTCGCTGGAGCCAGACGAGTTCCGCCGCCTGGTCGAAGATTGCCGCATGGCCCATGCCGCGCTAGGCCCCGCGCGGCACGACCGGCAGGGCATCGGCGGCGCGAACGCCCAGTTCCGCCGCTCGCTCTATGTCGTGGCGGATGTGGCCGCGGGCGAAGTGCTGACCGAGGCGCATGTCCGCTCGATCCGGCCGGGCCTCGGCCTCGCGCCAAAGCACCTGCCCAAGGTGCTGGGCCAGCGGGCGGCACGGGCGCTGACGCGGGGCGAGCCCTTGGACTGGTCCATGCTGGCCTGAGGTCCGGCCCCGCCAGCCGGCTCGCATCGGGCAACCGGGCACAGGCGCCGTCAGGGGCCGTCGCCTCCGGCAGACATGATCTGATCGCCGACCATGCCGCCCCGCCGCACCTTCCAGCGCCTGTGCGTCCACAGCCACTGGCCCATATTGGCACGGACCCGGGCTTCAAGGCTGTCGTTCAGGACCTGGGTCATGGTCTCCTGGTCGGTCCGCGGCACGGGGTCTTCGACCACCACCCGGAACGATCGGCCGTCGGGCTGGCGGATCGCATAGATCGGCACCAGCAGCGCGTCATACCTCAGCGCCAGTTGCGCCGCCGACACCGCGGTAAGGGCGGGACGGCCGAAAAACCGCAACTCGGCCCCGCGGTTCATGTGCTGGTCGATCAACAGCGCCAGTAGCTTGCCCTGTTTCAGGTGCCGCACCATGTCGGCATTGCCTTTCCGCCCGCGCGGGAACAGCGGCTCGCCCGTGGCGCGGATGGCGGCCTCGTAGCGTGCATTGAACAGCCGGTTGTTCATCGGCCGGTACAGCGCCCCCACGTCAAAGCCCCTGAGGATCAGGCCCGCGCGGAAGACGTCGTAATTGCCGAAATGGCCGGACACGGCGACCACCGGCCGGCCCGCCGCCCGGGCCGCCTCCAGCGCCGCGAGCCCCGGCCCTTCGAAAGGGGTCTGGCCGGCCAGACGGAACAGATCGTCGGGCGAGAACAGCTCGATGAAGGCCCGCCCCAGATTGTCGGGCACCTCGCGTACCAGCCGCGCCCGTTCGGCCGCGCCCAGGTCCGGACAGACCCAGTCCAGATTGTCCCTGATCCGCCTGCGCATCCCAGACACCGGCGCCACGACCTGCGACGCCAGCCAACCCGCAACCGGCACGCGCCAGCGAAACGGCAAGAGCCGCAATCCCCGGACCCCGAGGGCGATCGGGGCATATTCCAGCCATTCCCTGAGGGAGATCGGCGCCTCTCGCCTCGCCTGGGCCATACCGTCTGCTCACCTTTTCTGCGTGCTGCCCCGGTCTAACCCGTCCGTCGCATCCAGGAAAGGCGGGACCAAGGCCGAAGCGACCAGAAGGGCCGCACCGCAAGGCGGGTCACCCGGACAGCGCGCCGCCCACAGATGGACAGAGACCGCGCAAGGCAGCCATCACAGGCTGGACAAGGCCGGAATTTGCCAGTACGGGCGCCTGAGGGCATACGAACCAGAGAAGGACACACGGCTGTGCTGACCGGTTCCACCATCCTTGTCACCGGGGGGACAGGCTCTTTCGGCTCGTGCTTTGTTCCGATGACGTTGGAGCGTTACAACCCGCGCCGGATCATCATCTACTCGCGCGACGAGATGAAGCAGTGGGAGATGGCCAAGATCTACGGCGACGATCCCCGCATCCGGTTCTTCATCGGTGACGTGCGCGACCGCGACCGGCTTTACCGTGCGCTCGACGGGGTGGACTACGTTGTCCACGCCGCGGCGACCAAGATCGTGCCGACCGCGGAATACAACCCCTTCGAATGCGTCAAGACCAACATCAACGGCGCGATGAACCTGATCGACGCCTGCATCGACAAGGGCGTGAAACGCTGCGTGGCGCTGTCCACCGACAAGGCGTCGAACCCGGTCAACCTCTATGGTGCGACCAAGCTGGCCTCGGACAAGCTGTTCGTCGCAGGGAACTCCTATTCGGGCGCCACGAAGTGCCGCTTTGCCGTGGTGCGCTATGGCAACGTGATGGGCTCGCGCGGGTCGGTCATCCCGTTCTTCCTGTCGCTGGGCGACGGCGCAGAGGTGCCGATCACCGATCCGCGCATGACGCGTTTCATGATCACGCTGGAACAGGGCGTCGAACTGGTCTGGCACGCCTTCGAGGACATGGAAGGTGGCGAGATCTATGTCCGCAAGATCCCGTCGATGAACATCGTCGAGATCGCTGAAACCGTTCGTCCGGGGGCCGCCCACACGGTCATCGGCATCCGCCCGGGCGAAAAGCTGCACGAACAGATGATCGGCTTCGAGGATGCGCCGCACACCTACGAATATGACGATCACTTCAAGATCATCCCGGCCATCCACAACTGGTCGGCCGACCCGGCCCGGATCAAGGACGGCAAGCCGGTGCCCGAGGGCTTTACCTATGCCTCGGACAACAACCGCGACTGGATGAAGCGCGAGGAACTCGCCGCCTGGATCGACGCCAACCGGGACAGGATCGGAAAGGTCTGATGATCCCCTATGGCCGGCAGGACATCGGCGACGAGGACATTCGGGCGGTGCTCGATGTCCTCAAGTCCGATTTCCTGACGCAGGGTCCGGTGGTGCCCCGGTTCGAGGCGGCGGTGGCCGGCCAGTGCGGCGCAGCCCATGCGGTCGCCGCAAATTCGGCCACCTCGGCACTGCACATCGCATGCATGGCGCTGGGCCTCGGCCCCGGAGACCGGCTGTGGACCGTGCCCAACACCTTCGTGGCCTCGGCCAATGTGGGGGTCTATTGTGGCGCCGAGGTCGATTTCGTCGACATCGACCCGGCCACCTACCTGATGTGCCCCGCGCGGCTGGCCGAAAAGCTGGACCGGGCCGAACGCGAGGGAACCCTGCCCAAGGTCGTGATCCCGGTCCATTTCGCCGGGCAAAGCTGCGACATGGCCGCGATCGGCGATCTGGCCCGGCGCTACGGATTCCGGGTGATCGAGGACGCCTCGCACGCGATCGGCGCACGCCACCGCGACCGTCCGGTCGGCGACTGCGCCCATTCCGACATCTGCGTCTTCTCGTTTCACCCGGTGAAGATCATCACCACCGCCGAAGGCGGACTGGCGACCACCAATGACCCCGGCCTTGCCCAAAGGATGGAACTGGCCCGTTCGCACGGTGTGACGCGCGACCCGGCGCTCATGGACAAGTCCAGCGAGGGCGGCTGGTATTATCAGATGGTCACGCTGGGCTACAACTACCGCATGACCGAGATGCAGGCCGCGCTGGGGCTGTCGCAGATGGACCGGCTGGCGGATTTCGTCGCCCGCCGGAACACGCTGGCTGACCGCTATGACGCGATGCTGGACGGGCTGCCGCTGGTCCGGCCGGTGCTGGGTCCGGCCAATCTTTCGGCCTGGCACCTTTACCCGATCCAGGTGGAGGACCGCGCCCGCGTCTTTGGCCAGTTGCGCGCATCGGGGATCGGCGTGAACGTCCATTACATCCCGGTCCACACCCAGCCCTTCTGGCAGGCCCGCGGCTTCGGGCCGGGGGATTTCCCGGTGGCCGAAGCGTATTACGCGCGGGCGATCAGCATCCCGCTTTACTTCGGGCTGACCGAGGCAGACCAGGACCGGGTGGTCGAGGCCCTGCGCGATGCCCTCTGAGCCGAACACGCCGGTCCTGCTGGCCTATCTGAACGGCATGCCGGACGTCGAAAGCACCTATCCCGTTCTGGCCCGGCTGCATGCCCGCGGCCGGGTGCGGGTGCGCGCGCTGGTCTATTCCAAAGTTCTTCGTAAAGAGCCGCGCTTGGCTGAGGCCTTTGCGAAGAATGGGTTCACCCCCGAGCCTGCCTCCAAGCTGCGGATGAAGTTTTTTTTCCAACAAGACATTATCGAGGCCGATGCTATCCTGACTATAGCCGATGCGAGCTGGGACACGACAAGCCGGCGCAGACGATCAAACTTCATACGCAGTATGAAAAAGCGAAGTTATTTTATTCAGCACGGCGCATATCAACTTGGTATCAACGGTTCGCGACCAAACAACATTCCAATGGAATTTTATTCTCAACACCTCCTTTTCTGGGAACCAATAGGCAAGAACCATATTGGCGTGTCTGACAGATTTTCAGACAGGGTAAGCGTAGTTGGTTTCACCAAGCAGAACATCCTGCCGCCCCGCAGCTGGGGGGCCGAGGTCACGGACTGGGTTGCGCGCCATCCGCGCCGGCTTCTGGTCTGCCAGTCCTTCCGCTGGGGCAATGGCCGGTATTCGGCCGACCATATCGATCATTTCTACGCGCTCATGGATGCGGCGCTGACCCGGCATCCCGACCTGGGCATCGTCATCCGCTCGCACCGGGGCAAGGTACGCCGGAACCACCGGGCGCATGACAGGGCGCTGCGGGCGCGGCACCCGAACGTGCTGTTCTCGCATTACTATTCGGGCCCTCTGGCCAAGGCGACGATCCACGACGCGCTTGATCTGTGTCACGCGATGGTCTCGCCCACCTCGACCACGGTTCTGGACTGCGTCTATCGCGGCAAACCGGCCGCGGTCTTCGCCGAGAACCTGGATATCTTCCCCGACCTGCCGCAGATCGACGGGATCGAGGCGCTGGAGGCGTTCCTTTCGCAGATCGACAATCCGGGGCCCGAACAGGCGGCGCTGAGGGACCGGTTCGGTGCGTTCGACGACAATCTCGACCGCGCCGCCGCCGCCATAGAACGCACGCTTCTGGAGGCGGCATGACGGAACGCGACTCGCGAAACGGAAGACCTGCCAAGGGGCAAGGCGATTCTGCGGCGTCGGACCCGACGCTCGCGTTGATGCTCGCGGACATGGAAAGCGCCCCGGCCGAGTTCCGGCCGACGAATTTCTGGTCTTCCGGCCTGACGCGGATCATCGAGGACATCGAGACCCTTGGCCTCGACGGCTTCCGGACCCACCCCTCGGCCGCCTTCTTCTACGTGCCGCTGTACGCGTCGAACACCTTGCGGAAACGGGGGCGCTGGCTGATGCCGCTGGTCCGGCGCCTGCCCGCCCGCAAGCGGGCGCGGATGATGCGGCGGCTGACCCGGTCGGACCGGGCGTTCCTGGACTACCGCATCTATCGCGCGACCGAGGTCGCGGGCGGGCTGCCGCTCGACCAGGTCAGCGAAAGCGATGTGGGCGGGGGCGAGCGGTTCGCCTTCGACGGTCGCAGCTACAGCCGGTCGATGCTGAACTACCTGCGCGCGCTGAACCTCTACAAGCGCCATACCGACAGCGCCGGGCTGCAAAGCTGCCTCGAGAGCGGCGGCGGCTACGGCACGCTGGGCGAAATCCTGCTCAAGGCCAATCCCGAGGCGTTCTTTGTCAATGTCGACATCCCGCCCGTGGCTGCGGTCTCGACCTATTACCTCGGGCAGGTCTTCGGGGCGGAAAACGTCCTGTCCTACCGCGACAGCCGCACCATGGAGGTGATCGACCTCGACGACATCCGGCGCCGCTACAAGGCCGCCGTGCTCTGCCCCTGGCAGTTGCCGCGGGTCCGGGGGCAGGTCGATCTGTTCGCGAACTTCATGTCCTTCCAGGAAATGGAACCCGAGATCGTGCGGAACTACGTCACCCTCGTCCAGCCGCTGATCGCACGGCATGTGCTGATGCGGAATACCGCTGTCGGCAAGCGCGTCGCCCGCAAGGAGGGCGACGTCGGTGTCATCCGGCAGGTCCGGTCGGATTTTGTCCAGTCCTGCTTTGCCGAATTCCGCACCATCGCGAAGGATTCGTTCGTCTACGGCGAGACGAACGAAACCGGCACCTACGATTCCGAGGTCGTCGTGATGGAGCGCCACGGACCGGCCGGCACGCCGTCGACCGCCGCGCCGCCCGCAGGAACGGGCCCGGCATGAGATATGCCGTGATCCCGGCGCGCGGCGGATCCAAGCGTATTCCGCGCAAGAATATCCGCCCCTTTGCCGGCCGCCCGATGATCCTGCACAGCATCCTGGCCGCACGGGAAAGCGGCCTGTTCGATGCGATCCTCGTGTCGACCGACGACGACGAGATCGCCGAGATCGCCCGCGACGGCGGTGCCGAGGTGCCGTTCCGCCGCCCGGCCGACCTGTCGGACGATCAGGCCACCTCGGTCGCGGTCGTCACCCATGCGGTCGCCTGGCTGCGCGCGGCGGGCCGGACCCCGGCCGAGGTCTGCTGCCTTTATGCCACCGCCCCCTTCGTGCGACCTGCCGACCTGCGCGCGGGTCTGGCGGCGCTGGATGACTCGTCGGTGCAGTTCTGCTTTCCGGTGACGGCCTTCGATTTCCCGATCCAGCGCGCTTTGGCCCGCGCCGCCGATGGCAGCGTGACGATGCGTGAACCGGAACACCAGATCACCCGCTCGCAGGACCTGCAGGAATACGTCCACGACGCGGGCCAGTTCTACTGGGGCCGCGCCGAAGCCTGGGAGGCCGGGGCGCCGGTCTATGCCGCCCATTCCCGCACGATCCTGATGCCGCGTTACCTTGTGCAGGACATCGACACCCCAGAAGACTGGCGTCGCGCCGAACTGATGTTCGAGGCTCTTGCCCGGATGCCATCGACAAGCGACTGAGGTGACCCGCCGAAACACCGCGCACGGGGTACCTGGAACGCGCGTTCGGCACTGACTGGCCCCGGCATGGCACCTGCGCCCTCGGCGGCCCCGTCCGGGATCCCCTCTCAGGCCGCCTGCGCCGACGCGGGTGGTTCCTTGGCCCCGGTCATCAACGCGACCGCATCGGACATCGTATGCTCGCCGGGGTCGATCACGCAGAGACGCCGGCCGAGGCGGTGGATATGGATGCGGTCGGCCACCTCGAATACATGGGGCATGTTGTGGCTGATCAGCACGATCGGGATGCCGCGCGCCCGCACGTCACAGATCAGTTCCAGCACCCGGCGGCTTTCATTCACGCCCAGCGCGGCGGTGGGCTCGTCAAGGATGATGACCTTGGACCCGAAGGCCGCCGCACGCGCCACGGCCACCCCCTGGCGCTGGCCGCCCGACAGCGTTTCCACCGCCTGGTTGATGTTCTGGATCGTCATCAGGCCCAGTTCCGACAGCTTGTCGCGGGCAAAATCCTCCATCGCCTTGCGATCGAGGATCCTGAACCAGGTGCCCAGCACGCCAGGCTTGCGGATCTCGCGGCCCACGAACATGTTGTCGGTGATCGACAGCGCCGGTGACAGGGCAAGGGTCTGGTAGACGGTCTCGATCCCCGCGTCGCGCGCCTCGATCGGAGAGGTGAACCGGACGGGTTTTCCTTCCAGCCTGATTTCCCCTTCGTCGGGCGTGATCGCCCCCGAGATCGCCTTGATCAGCGAGGACTTGCCCGCGCCGTTGTCACCGATCACGGCAAGGATCTCGCCCGGGTAAAGGTCGAAATCGGCACGGTCCAGCGCGGTGACGCGGCCATAGCGTTTCACGATGCCGCGGGCGGTCAGGATGGGCTGAGGGGCGGTCATGCGGACACCTTTCTGATCCACTGGTCGATGGCGACGGCAAGGATGATGAGCCAGCCGATGGCGAAGACCTGCCACAGCACGTCGACCCCCGCGAGCCGGAGGCCCGACTGGAACACCCCGACGATCAGCGCACCGAACAGCGCACCCAGGATCGAGCCGCGCCCGCCGAACAGCGAGATGCCCCCGATCACGACGGCGGTGATGGATTGCAGATTGCCTTCGTAGAACGCCTGCGGGCTGATCGATCCGACGCGCCCGATCGACGACCACGCGGCGATGGCGCAGACGAAACCGGCCAGCATGTAGACCGAGACCAGCGTCCGGTCGGTGCGGATGCCGGCCAGTTCCGCCGCCTCCTTGTCGTCACCCACGGCATAGACGTGGCGGCCCCAGGCCGTCTTGTTCAGCAGGAACCAGAGCACGCCGAAGGTGGCGAACATGAGGATCGAGCCGTAGGTGATCCGTGCCTCGCCGAATTCGAGGGCATTGCCGAAGACCTTCAGCATCGGTGCCGCGGCGTCGATGTCCTGGCTGCGGATCGACTGCGCCCCCGAGAGCCAGAGGTTCAGCGCGAAGAAGATGTTCCATGTGCCGAGGGTGGTGATGAAGGGCGGCAGCTTGACCTTCGTCACCAGCAGCCCGTTCAGAAGCCCCGCAAGCGTGCCGCCCGCAAAGGCCACCAGCAGGGCCAGGGGCGCCGGAACGCCCATCTTGACCGCCAGGTTGCCCGCGATCACCGACATCAGCACCATCACCGCCGCGACCGACAGGTCGATGCCGGCGGTGAGGATGATCAGGCTTTGCGCCGCGGCCAGCATCCCGATGATCGAGACCTGCTGCATGATGAGCGTCAGGTTGAAGGGCGAGAAGAACCGCTCGCCCGCGACAAGACCAAAGACAGCAACGGAGGCGGCCAGCACGATCACGGGCACGAGGGTCGGATTGCCGTGCAACAGGTGCTGGATCGTTCCGGCCATCCCGCGGGACCCGTTCTCGAACCGGGCGACGCGGGTGTCGCTTTCGGCAAGGCTGCCTTCGAACTCCTGTCTGCCCCCCGTGGAGCCGGTCTTGTCGGTCATAACACTGCCCTCCCTGGGGAAGCATGCCCGCCCCGGGTGTTTCGGTCAAAGCGATCAAGCAAGATGGGGGCGCGGTGACTGGTCACCGCGCCAAGGGTCAGGCCCGGGCCCTCAGCCCCAGCACATCCCGAGCCCTTCGGCCGAGGTCTTCGACGGAACGCCGTCGACGGGCGCATCGGTAATCAGTTCGACCCCGGTGTTGAAGAAGTCGAGCCCCTCGGAGTTCTGCGGCCTTTCGCCGGTCTCGGCGAAGGTCTTGATGGCCTCGATCCCCTTTGACGCCATCAGAAGCGGGAACTGCATCGAGGTCGCCCCGATCACGCCATCGGCGATATTCTGCACGCCGGGGCAGCCGCCATCGACTGACACGATCAGTACATCGTCCTGACGGCCCACGGCCTTGAGCGCCTCGTAGGCACCGGCGGCGGCGGGCTCGTTGATGGTGTAGACGACGTTGATCGAGGGATCCTTCTGCAGGAGGTTCTCCATCGCGGTGCGCCCGCCCTCCTCGTTGCCGTTGGTCACGTCATGGCCGACAATCCGCGGATCCTCCTCGTCTCCGATATCGGTGGGGTTCCTGATATCGATGCCGAAGCCCTGCATGAAGCCCTGGTTGCGCAGGTAGTCCACCGACACTTCGGACGGGTTGAGGTCGAGGAAGGCGATCCGTGCGTCCGCCGCGGCGTCGCCCAGCTTGGCGGCAGCCCACTGACCGATCAGTTCGCCCGCCTTGAAATTGTCGGTGGCAAAGGTCGCGTCGGCCACGTCCGCCGGTTCGAACGGCGTGTCGAGCGCGATCACCAGCAGTCCGGCCTCGCGCGCCTGGGTGACCACGGGGGCCAGCGCGCGGCTGTCGGACGGCGTGATCAGGATGCCCTTGGCGCCCGATGCGATGCATGTTTCCACCGCCGCGATCTGGGTTTCCACGTCACCGTCGATCTTGCCCGCAAAGGTCGAGAGCCTGATTCCATTGGCCTCGGCACCCTGCTGCGCGCCCTCCTTCATCTTGACGAAGAACGGGTTCGTGTCGGTCTTGGTGACGAGGCAGGCGCCGATGTCTTCGGCAGCGGCCCCACCCGCGCCCAGCGCGATCAGGGCCGCGGCGCCCATCAGGGCGGTCTTGATGCTGGCAGAATGTGTCACGGTCTCTCCTCCCGTCTTGTCGGCCCGGAGCCTGTGCCCCGGTTTCCGCTTTCCTCAAGGTCATATGAGCGCGATTCGAGGGGAGTCTGTCAATAAATAAATCACTCTGAATTATTATTGACAGCCCGCCGTGCCAGCCGCCATCATCCGTACGGAAACGAAGGATGCGGCAGTGAACATGGCGGAACCCTCCCCGGTGTCGATCCGGGGGTCGAACCAGAGCGGCATGCGCGCCCATAACGAGCGGCTGGTGCTGACGCTGCTGCGCCGCCACGGCCCGCAGCCCAAGGCACAGATCGCGCGGATGACCGGGCTGTCGGCGCAGACCGTCTCGGTCATCATGCGCGCACTCGAGGCCGAGGGGTTCCTGGTCAAGGGCCAACCCCAGCGCGGGCGCGTCGGACAGCCCTCGGTACCGATCGGGCTGGCGCCGGGGGGGGCATATTTCTTCGGGCTCAAGGTCGGCCGGCGCAGCCTGGAACTGGTTCTGACCGATTTCCTGGGCCGGGTGGTCGATCGTCGCCAGGCCCGCCACCGCTACCCGACCCCCGATGCCACCCTTGCCTTCGCACGCCACGCCCTGGCCGAGATCGCCGCCGCCCGCCCGGCCGTGGAACGTGCGCGCATCTCGGGCCTGGGGATCGCGATCCCGTTCCAGCTATGGGACTGGGCGGACGCGATCGGCGCGCCCCGCAGCGACATGGACGCCTGGCGCCACCGGGACATCCGCGCGGAACTGGCCGTGGGGCTGGATACCCCGGTCTATCTGCAGAACGACGCCTCGGCCGCCTGCGGCGCGGAACTCGTCCTTGGCACGGCGGCTCTGCCGCCCAACCTGCTGCACATCTTCGTCGGTTACTTCATCGGCGGCGGCGTGGTTCTGAACGGCAGCCTCTTCACCGGTCCGACGGGAAACGCGGGCGCAATCGGGTCACTGCCGGTGCCGGGGCCGGACGGGAAAAGCCGGCAACTGATCGAGGTTGCATCGCTTGCGGTGCTGGAGCGGATGCTGGGCGCGCGGGGTGCGGCGGCAGATTGCCTGTGGAACCGGCCGATTGACTGGCGGATCGACCAGGAGGTGTTGCACGCCTGGCTGGAGAGCGCCGCGGGGGGGCTTGCGCATGCGGTCGCCGCGACCTGCGCCGTGATCGACTTCGAAGCGGTGCTGATCGACGGGTGGCTTCCGCCGCCGATCCGCGCAAGGCTTGTCGAGCGCACGGGCGTCGCCCTTGCCGGGCTGAACACCGCCGGCCTGATCCTTCCGCGGATCGAGGAGGGCACGATCGGGCCCGATGCGCGATCGCTCGGCGCCGCCTGCCTTGCCCTTTCCAAACGGTTCCTCGTCGATCAGGGCGTCCTTACCAAGGCCGATCAGATCTGAGCCGGCCGGGTCTGTCGGCGATCCCGGGCCGCTGCGCCGCGCTAACCGACCAGCCCCCCTTTCGTCGCAACCTCGGCCGAGCGCAACGCGCCCGCCAAGGTACGTAGCGCGGATTTGCGGGCATCGCCAAGGACCAGCACATCGCGGCGGAGCGACGACCGCCCGGCGGTATCGCAGGGGCACCAGCCGCTGTGATCGACAAGCCCCGCGGTGCTCGCGATCGCGCCTGCCGTGAGCGCGGGTACGAAGTTCACCACGTCGGCCCGAAGCCCGCCGGCATCGGTCTCGATCAGGCCACGGCGCGCGTCGACCGCGCGAACGATGCCACCATCGGCGGCGGTCCGCCATTGCACCCCCGCCGCCACCCCGTTCGGAACGGCCCTGACAAAGGCGCTGGCCAGATCATCGGTCGCCGATCCGTCAAGCACGGTCAGCCGGGCGGCGGGGCGCGCGGCGGCCAGGTGACGCGCCAGATCGACTGCGCGGGTCAGCGCGGCATGCGGATGGCTGATCTCGGCGGGCAGGCGCAGCACGACATGCCCGCGCTCGGGCAGCGCCGCCAGTTGCCCGGCCAGCCGCCGCGCCTCGCGCGCACTGCCCCAGGCGGCAGGCCAGGCGTGGCGCGCCACGGCGTCGAGCCCGGGGATTGCCTCATCGCGGGGCGAGGTGCCCGGGGCCAGCAACAGGCGGTCGAAGGCGAGCGTCCGGCCACTGAAAAGCGAAAGCCGCGCCGACGCCCAGTCGATGCCCACCACATCGTCCAGCACCACGCCCACGCCCGCCTGGCGCAGCGCGTCCAGGTCCGCACGGGCGCGGGGCCGGGTAAAGGCAGCGCCCTCGATCCCCTCTTGCGCACGCGAAAGCCGGCCGGGATCACGTTCGACCAGCAGCACCGAGGCGGCCGGGTTGGCAGCCCGCAACGACAGCGCGGCAGCGGCCCCGGCGGGCCCGCCGCCGATGACGATGGCGCGCAGGCCCGGGCGCAACGTGGCGGCAAGCCCCCCTGCCCCCGCAAGCGCGGAGACGGCGGCGAGGCCGAGGGTGAAGTGGCGGCGGCTCGGACTCTGCATCACGGGGTCTCCTTGCGGCTCGGGGGTCATCGCTTCTTTTCCAGCAGTTCGGCTTCGGGATGGATCGGGCGGTAGATCTCGACCCGGTCCCCCTCCTTCAGCGGCTTGTCGAGGGGACAGATCGCGCCGAAGATGCCGATCTTGTTCACCTCCAGGTCGATCTCGGGGAATTGTGCAAGCAACCCCGAGCGTTCGATCGCCTCGCGCGCCGTCGCGGTTTCGGCCACGTCGACATGCTTCCAGACCTGCACGGTCGGCTTGGCATAGGCGACACCCACGATCATTCGTCTTCTCCCGTTTCGAGCCTGGGCTTGAGCACACCCGCGGCGGTGAACACGCGCTCGACGCGGATCTCCTCGATCTCGGCCTCCAGGCGCGCCTTGCTGCGGTCGATCACCGCCTTCAGCGCCATCAGCAGCCCCAGCACGAGAAAGCCGCCAGGCGGCAGGATCAGCAGCAGAAAGCCCGGATACTGCGGAAAGACGGTCATTTCGAGAAAGGCGAATTGCGGCCCCAGCAGAACCGCGGCATCGGCAAACAGCGTCCCCGATCCGAACACCTCGCGCAGCGCGCCCAGCACGATCAGCACCAGCGTGAATCCCAGCCCCATCGTCAGACCATCCAGAACCGACACCACCGGGCCATTGCGCGAGGCGAATGCCTCGGCGCGGCCGAGAATGGCGCAGTTGGTCACGATCAGCGGGATGAACAGGCCCAGCACCTTGTGCAGATCATGCGCCCAGGCGTTCAGCATCATGTCGACCACCGTCACGATACAGGCGATGACCAGCACGAAGACGGGAATACGGATTTCCGGGCTGATGGCACGGCGCAGCACCGAGATCGTCAGGTTCGACACGACCAGCACCGCGGTCGTCGCCAGCCCCATGCCCAGGCCGTTGGTCGCCGTGCCGGTGATGGCCAGCGCGGGGCACAGCGCCAGCATCTGCCCGAAGACGATGTTCTTGTCCCAGAACCCGTCGCGGGCGATCTTGGCATAGCTTGTCGGCATCGGTGCTGTCCTCCGTCACGATTTCGGGGGCATGGGGGCGAGCAGCGCGTCGCGGTGGCGCCGGAACAGGGTCAGGCCGCGATGGACGGTGCCCACCACCGCGCGCGGCGTGATGGTCGCGCCCGCGAACTGGTCGAAGACGCCGCCATCGCGCCGGACCTTCCAGCCCTCGGGCGCGGGGTCGGTCAGCGAGCGGCCGGCAAAGCCCAGGATCCACTCGCCCTTGGCGACCTCGATCTTGTCGCCAAGGCCGGGCGTTTCCGCATGGGACAGCACCCGCACCCCGAGAAGCGTGCCATCGGGTGCAACGCCCATCAGCACGCGGATCGCGCCGCTATAGCCATATCCGGTCAGTTCGAAGGCCACGCCGCTGACGGCGCCATCCCGGGCCGCAACGTGAATGGGAACCGCGCCTTCCACGGCGTCTTCGACGGTGCGGATGTCGGCGGCCAGGTCGTTGTCGTGCAGATCGGCCGGAACAACCTGCGCCAGCGCGGCCAGCAGATCCTCGGCGTGGCGCGCGGCAATGGGCGCGCGGGTCAGGTCGTTGGCAAAGGCCAGCATCAGCGCCGCCACCAGCGAGAACAGCCCCAGCATCAGCCCAAGCCCGAGCGGCGCGCGCAGGAACCCTGCGGGTCGCGCCTTCGGGGGAAGGATGGCGTCTTCGGTCATCTGGCACCCCCACGCGGCTTGGTGGTCTTGATCGGCAGCGGCTTGCCGGTGCGGGTGCGGCCGAACACGCGGGGCCGCACATAGGTCTCGATCAGCGGCGTGCAGGCATTCATCAAGAGCACCGCAAAGGCAACGCCCTCGGGGAATGACCCCCAGGTCCGGATCACGAAGATCAGCGCCCCGATGGCGATGCCGTAGATCATCTTGCCCATCGCCGTGACCGGCGAGGTGACGTAATCCGTCGCGATGAAGAAGGCGCACAGCATCGTCGAGCCCGCGGTCAGGTGCAGCACCGGCGGGGCAAAGCGGTCGGGCGCGATCAGCCAGCACAGGCCGGACAGCGCGGCGATGGTGCCCAGCACCGACAACGGGATCACCGGCGTGATGATCCGCATCGAGATCAGCGCAAGCCCGCCCAGCAACAGAAGGATCGTGCTGGTCTCGCCCAGGCTTCCCGGAACCAGCCCGATCAGGCGGTCGCGCAGATCGGCGAGGTCGGGCATGATCTGCGCCATCGACGCACCCGCGTCGAGCTGGCTCTTGACCAGGCTCAGCGTCGAGGCGCTGGACACCGCGTCGAAATCCTGCGCGCCGGAAAAGGTGATGGCGAGGCCCTGCCAGAAATCCGGTCCGTTCATCAGGCCCACCGGCGCGACCCAGGTGGTCATCTGCACCGGCAACGCGACCAGCAGCATGGCGCGGGCCACCATCGCCGGGTTGAAGAGGTTCTGTCCGAGCCCGCCAAAGAGATGCTTGCCGATCACGATGGCGATGCCCGCACCCAGCACGCCCACCCACCACGGCGCATAGGGCGGCAGGGTCATCGCCACCAGCCATCCCGACAACAGCGCCGAGCCATCCCGCGCGAAGGACGCCACCGGCCGGCCCGCAACCCACAGGCACGCGATCTCGAACGCCCAGGCGGACAGGACGGTGACAAGGAACAGGAAGATCGCCGGCCAGCCGAACTGGTACAGGCCAAAGACCGTGGCGGGCGTCAGCGCCCCGATCACCGCCAGCATCGTGCGCGAGACGGTGAACACCCTGTGGGTATGGGGCCCGGAGACGATCAGGGGGGCGGTCATGGCGTGGCATCTCCGTGCTGGACCGGCTCGGCCTCGGGCGCGGCGGTCTGCGCCTGGGCGGCCGCCTCGGCCTCGCGTTTCTTCTTGGCCTCCATCTCGGCCTTGCGCCTGGCCATCGCCTGGCGCTTGGCCTCGGCGGCGGCCTCCTCGCGCGCCTTGCGCGCGGCGGCCAGGCGTCTGGTCTCTTCCTGCTTGTGCTTGCGGCTTTCCTCTTCGGCCAGCTTGCCCTTGGCGAAATGGATGGTCTGCACCAGCGAAATGTTGGACGGACAGGTATAGGAACAGCAGCCGCAGGCGATGCAGTCCAGCAACCCGACCTTTGCCGCGCCTTGCAGATCGTCGGCCTGGATCCTCGCGTTCAGTTCGAACGGCGTCAGGCCGACCGGACAGACCTGCACGCACAGGCCGCAGCGGATGCAGGGCATCACGTCGCGTTCCCGGGTTTCGCCCGCGGTCAGGGCAAGCACGCCGTTCGTGCCCTTGACGATCGGCACGCGCCGGTTCTGGATCGGCTGGCCCATCATCGGCCCGCCCAGCAAGAGCCGCTCGGGCTCTTCCGCCAGCCCGCCGCAATGCGCCAGAAGGTCGGCCACGGGCGTACCGATAAGGGCCCGGATGTTGGCAGGCCGCCGCACGCCGCGCCCCGACACGGTGACGACGCGCGAGATCAGCGGCTCGCCATAGCGCACCGCCAGGTGCACGGCATAGGCGGTCGCCGCGTTATGGACCACGACGCCCAGTTCGGCGGTCAGCGCCCGCGCCGGGGTCTCCTTGCCGGTCAGGATCTTGACTAGGTGCTTTTCCGATCCCATCGGGTACTGGGTCGGCACCACCTTGACACGCAGCGTGAAGCCGAGCGCGCGGTTGTGGCGCTGCATCGCCTCGATGGCCTGCGGCTTGTTCGACTCGATGGCGACAATGACCCGCTGCACCCCCAGCGCCCGGGCCATGATGCCGATGCCGTCGGCCAGTTCCTCGGCGCGTTCGCGCATCAGCCGGTCGTCGCAGGTCAGGTAGGGTTCGCACTCGGCGCCGTTGATGATCAGCGTGTGCAGGTCGAACTTGGCCCGCAGGTTCAGCTTGACGGCGGCGGGGAAGGTCGCGCCGCCCATGCCGACGATCCCGGCCTCGGCGACCTTGGCGGCGATCTCTTCGGGCGGGGCGTCCTCGGGGCGCAGGCGCGCAAGACGCGGCCCCCAGCGATCCTCGCCGTCAGGGCGGATGGTGATCGTCGGCACCGGCAGGCCCGAGGGGTGCGGCGCCGTGAAATGGCCGACCGCGATGACCCGGCCCGAGGTCGGCGCATGGATGTTGGCAGAGACCGGGCCCCGCGCCTTGCCGATCAGTTGCCCCTTCAGCACCAGATCGTCGCGCTGCACCAGCGGTTCGGCCTCGGCGCCGATATGCTGTTGCAGCGGCACTCGGATCAGCGAGGGAAGTGGCATGTCCTCGATGGCGGACTCGGAACTGAGGGACTTGCGGGTTTCCGGATGCACCCCGCCGCGGATCGTGAAAAGCTGCGAAGGCCGGAACAGAGCTGCAAAGGACGGAAGGCTCATGCCGCATTCTCCCTGCTGTCCGCGTCGAAGGCCGATTGCGGCTTGGTCCAGTACCAGCCCCTGAGGGTCGTCGGCTTGACCCGCTTGACGATGGCCTCGGTCGGGCAGACCTCGATGCAGGCGTCGCAACCGATGCAGGCATCCACCACCACGGTGTGGATCTGCTTGTTGGCGCCGATGATGGCGTCGGTCGGGCAGCGCTTGAAGCACTTCATGCAGCCCGTGCAGTGATCCTCGAAGATGAAGGCCACGGTCGGTTCGGCCTCGGCCATGCCGCTCAACGCGGTCTCGGGGTCGGCGTCGGGCACCACGATCGCGGCCAGTTGCAGCGCCACGTCGCGACCACCGGGCGGGCAGGCGGTCACCGGGGCGCTGCCCTCGGCCATCGCCTCGGCCAGGCCCCGGCAGCCAGGATAACCGCAGGCGCCGCAATTGGTGCCGGGCAGGATGCCGTCGATCTCGTCCACGATGGGCGGCGTCTCGACATGGAACCTGCGCGCGGCAAGCCCCAGAAGCAGGCCGAGCCCGAGCCCGAGGGCCGACATCGAGACAGCGGCATGGATCATGGCATTCGTGTCCTGTCAGTGCTCAGTTGGGTGCGAGGCCGGCGAAGCCCATGAAGGCCATCGACAGAAGCCCCGCAGAAATGAAGGCGATGGGGGTGCCCGCGAAGGGCGCGGGAACGGCAAGCTGGGCAAGCCGCTCGCGCATGCCCGCAAAGATGACCAGAACGAGGGTGAAGCCCATGGCCGAGCCGAAGCCGTAAAGCAGGCTTTCGGCCAGCCCGTGTCCCTCCTGGATGTTCAGCAGTGCGACGCCAAGGACCGCGCAGTTGGTGGTGATCAGCGGCAGGTAGATGCCGAGCGCGCGATAGAGCCCGGGCGAGACCTTGCGCAGCACCGTCTCGATGAACTGGACGATCGCGGCGATCACCAGGATCAGGCTGAGGATGCGCAGGTAACCCAGGTCCAGCGGCACCAGGATCAGCGTCTCGACGATCCAGCTTGCCCCCGCCGCCAGCGTCAGCACGAAGGTCGTGGCCAACCCCATGCCGATGGCCGCGTCGGTCTTGCGCGACACGCCCATGAAGGGGCAGAGCCCCAGGAACTTGACGAGAACCACGTTGTTGACGAGCGCGGTGCTCAGCAGGATCAGGAAGAAGTCGTGCATCACGCTCCCCGTGCTGGCTCGGAGTGGCCCCGCCGCGCCTGACATCGCGCCAGGCGCAGTGGCTTTGCGATGGAAGAAGCAAGAAGCGTGCCATCTGCATCGCGGTAACGAGACCAGCCACGGCCGCAGGCGTGGCATGAGGGGGCTGTGCACGCGGACGGGCCCGGATGCGGGCGGGGCGGTGGCGGCCTGCCGGCGGTGTGTCTGCTTCGTCGGGACATGTCGCGTTTCCGACAATTCGTCGAACACTCCGGCGCGCCGCGCAGCTTGGCGCGCGGCTCCCGGCCGAACAGCACCCGACCAAGGCTGTACGCTGTCGCGCCTTCCCCCCTCATCCGACGCACGCCAACAAGCGGCGCAAGGTTGGCACGAAGATTGCTTATCTCGTGATGCGCCCCATGCGCACCCAAAACCGGACCTTGTCGGAGACTCCCTTGTCAGCCCCCAGCCCCGCGCCGATCCCGGCCTCCCCGCTCTCGCTCCGGCCGGATGGTCCGGTCGAGATCGTTCCGGGCATCCACTGGATCGGCGCACTCGATCCGGGCCTGCGCAGCTTTGACGTCATCATGAAGACCGCGAACGGGACGACCTACAACGCCTATGCGGTGCGCGGAACGGACGGGGTCGCGGTCATCGACACGGTGGACCGGGCGTGCGCCGCCGAGTTTCTTGCCCGCCTCGAGGCGGTGGCGCGCTATGACGAGATCACCGTTCTGGTACTGAACCATCTCGAGCCCGACCATACCGGCGCGGTGCATGAATTGCTGCGCCGGGCGCCGCAGGCGCATGTCCTTGTCTCGCCGCGCGGGATGCAGATCCTGCGCGCGCTGCTGGGGGACGAGGCCGACCGCTACCGCATCTCGGCGGTCAAGACCGGCGACAGCATCCCGCTGGGCGGCCGCAGCCTGCGCTTCTTCACCACGCCCAACGTGCACTGGCCCGACACGCAATGCACCTGGGTCGAGGAGGACGGGATCCTGTTCACCTGCGACCTGTTCGGCAGCCATTATTGCGACGGACGCCTGTTCGACGACCTCGTGGGCGATTTCCGCTTCTGTTTCGAGTACTACTACGACCGGCTGATGCGCCCTTTCCGCAGCTTCGTCGCGGCGGCGCTCGACCTGATCGAACCGCTGGACATCGCCGTGATCGCGCCCTCGCACGGGCCGATCCTGCGCACCCGCCCGCGCGACTACCTGCGCCAGTACCGGCGCCTGACCAGCCCGCGCTTTGCCGACGCGGCCGGCACGGACCGATCGCTGCTGATCTTCTATGTCAGCGCACATGGCGCGACCGGACAGATGGCACGGGCGATCGAGGCCGGCGCGGCAGAGGAACCCGGTGTACGGGTGTCGCTGTTCGATCTGGAAGGCGGCGAGATCGCCCCCTTCATCGACCTGATCGAGGGCGCCGACGGGATCGTGCTGGGCACCCCCACGATCAACGGCGACGCGGTGCGCACGATCTGGGACCTGCTCGTGACGCTGGGCGACGTCGAGACCCGGGGCAAGCTTGGCGCCGCCTTCGGGTCCTATGGCTGGTCCGGCGAGGCGGTGCGCCTTGTCGAGGCGCGGCTTCAGGCGCTGAAGATGCGGCTGCCGGAACCGGGGCTCAGGGTCAAGTTTCATCCGAATGAGGCCGATCTGGACGAGGCCCGCGCCTTCGGGGTGCGGCTTGCCCAGCACCTGACCGGCCGCGCCCAACCGCGCGAGATCGACTTCGCCGACCTTGCCGCCCGCTGAGACAGGAGAGAACCTGCGATGGATAAGGCCACACTGACGTTCACGGATGTCTCGATCACGGTCAACGTGCCGACGGGAACGCGGATCATCGAGATGTCCGAGAAGGTCGGCTCGGGCATCACCTATGGCTGCCGCGAGGGCGAATGCGGCACCTGCCTGACCCATGTGATCGAGGGCGGCGAGAACCTCTCGGAGCCTTCGGCGCTGGAACTGCGCGTGCTCTCGGAAAACCTCGCCGGAAAGGACGACCGCCTCGCCTGCCAGTGCCGTGTGCTGGGCGGCGCGGTCAAGGTGCGGCCGGGCGGATGACCGCGGCGCACCGATCCCCAACCGCGGGCAAACCGCCCGCTCATACCCAGGAAAGGACCCCACCATGGCCATGACGATTGACGCCGATCTCTGCACCGCCTGTGGCGATTGCGAACCGGTCTGCCCGACCAACGCGATCAGCACCAGGAAGGGCTTGTACTTCATTAATGCCGAGGCCTGCACCGAATGCGAGGGCGAGTTCGATCTGCCGCAATGCCTGAACGTGTGCACCGCGGACTGCATCACGCCGCTCGACTGAGGACGGGATGCACCGGCAGGACGACAGCCTGGGCGATGACCTCGCCCCCCGGGCGCTCAGCGAAAGGCTGAGGGTCATCGCGGTCTCGGGCGGCCGGCTGCACCTTGCGGCCGATCGCGCCGCCGGGTGCGCGGCCTGCGCGATGCGCAAGGGCTGCGGCGCGGCGGCGCTGTCGGCCGGGGTCCGCCCCGCGGTCATCGAGATCGCGTGCCCCGCCGGGATCCTGGTTGCGCCCGGCGACGAGGTCGAGGTCTCGATCCCCGGCGGCCGTTTCCTGGCCGCGGTCGGCCTGGCCTATCTGCTGCCGACCATGGCGGTCGTGATCGTGGCGGCGCTTTCGCTGGCTTTGGGGCTGTCCGACCTCTGGGCGGCGCTTCTCTGTCTGCCGGTGCTGGCGCTTGCCCTTGTCCCGGCCGCCCGGGCGGAACGCCGCGGGCGGCTTTCCCGCGCGATGCGGATCGACGCCGTATATCCCGCAGCCAGCCTGCCGCGGTGCGGGACGTGACGGCCCGGCGGCCGCTGCTGCGCCTTGCGCTGGCCGCGCTTGCGATGCTGGGGCTGGCCGGCGGTGTTCTCGCCCTGCGCCCGGCCCCCGACATCCGCGAAACGCTTTACCTTTTCGGCACGCTTGTCGAGGTCGAAACCCATGGCGTGCCCGAACCCGTGGCGCGGGCGGCCATCGCCCGGGTGGAGCAGCGCCTGCAGGCGCTGCACAGCGACTGGCACGCCTGGCGGCCGGGCGCGCTGGAGGATCTGAACGCCGCGATCGCCGAAGGCCGCCCCCACGTGGTCGCCCCCCTGCTGGCGCAGGTTCTGCGCGAGGGGCAGCAGCTGTCCTGTACCAGCGGCGGGCTGTTCGATCCGGCGATCGGCGCCCTGATCGAGGCCTGGGGCTTTCACGCAGACACCCCGCCCGAGGGCGCCGCGCCGCCCGGGACGGTGATCGCCGCGCTCGTCGCGCGCCAGCCCCGGATGACAGATCTGTCGATTTCCGGCGCCGAGATCCGCTCGGCCAACCGCGCGGTACAGCTTGACCTCGGGGCCTATGCGAAAGGCGCGGCACTCGATCTGGCCGCGCACGAGCTGCGCGCCGCGGGCGTCGCGGACGCGGTGCTGAACGCGGGCGGCGGCGTGCAGGTGATCGGCAGCCATGGCGCACGCCCCTGGCGGGTGGCGATCCGCGACCCGTTCCAGTGGGGCGTGGTGGCGGCAATCGCGCTCCGCCCCGGCGAGGCGCTGCACACCTCGGGCAATTACGAGCGCTACTTCGATCAGGGCGGCGTGCGCTTTTCCCACCTCATCGACCCGCGGACCGGCCACCCCGTTCAAGGCATCGTGTCGGTCTCGGTTCTGGACACCAGCGGTGCGCGGGCCGATGCGGCCGCGACGGCGCTGGCCGTGGCCGGGCGCGAGGACTGGCCGCGCGTGGCCGCGGCAATGGGGATCCGCGCGGCGATGGTGATTGCCGATGATGGCACGATCCAGGCCACGCCCGAGATGAACGCGCGGCTCGAACCTGTGCCGGGTGGCTTTCCGTCCCCGGTTCAGGTGATCGCCTTGCCCGAGGGCGTGCTCCCCCCGGTCTGCCCCGGAATTTGACTCCGCCTTCGGCGCTGGCGACTCGCACCGGCGTCGGGGCGCGATCCGCGCAATGCCGCCACGCGCGCGCCATGAATCCCCCCAACAAACACCGAATTGCCCCGGGCGTGCCGCACGTTCGTTAAAGATGAACTTTAAATGTGTGATTGTGGCGCGCTCGGGCCAACTGGCTGTTCCGGCGTGAGAAACCGCATGTGGAACACCATCGTCGATTAATTCGCCCTCGTTTGTCGCAGGCGCTCCCAAAGCGTCTTCACGATCCGTTAATTGCCGCGACCTAGTGCGGATACCCTACAAGGAGGCTTTTGATGCCCTTTGACCTGATCCCAGACATTGCCGGCCTCGACCTGGGCCACGCCGAATTGATTGTTCCGCAAGTAGCCGAGGCGATCGCGCCGGGCGGAGACTACCGGATCGACACCCGAAGCTGGACGCATTGCGACCTCTCTGGTGTGGCGGTCCTGCTTTCGGCCCTCCGGTCGGCCGAAGCAATCGGCGCACGGCTTGCCATCGAGATGCCGCCCGACGGCCTGGTCATGGACCGGATGCGCGCCTGCGGCATCGACCCTGACACGCAACTCGAAATGCACGAGGGCCGCGCGATCGGCCTTCGAACGGGCACGTACCAAGGAACCTGACGAATGGCGAAAACAATCCTCATCGTCGACGACTCGCCGTCCGTGCGGCAGATGGTCAAGCAGACGCTCACGGGCGCAGGCTATCAGGTGCTCGAGGCCGGCGACGGCGAGCAGGCGCTGTCGGCGCTCGACCATGCGCGACCCGACGCGATCCTGACCGACCAGAACATGCCGCGCATGGACGGGCTGTCCTTCATCCGCAGCTATCGCGCCCGCCCGGACGCGCGCGGCGTACCGATCGTCTTTCTCTCCACCGAAACGCGCGACGACCTGCGCCAGGCGGCCAAGGCCGCCGGTGCGCTGGGCTGGATGACCAAGCCCTTCGACCAGACGCAGCTTCTGACCGTGGTGAAAAGGATGGTGGGCGCATGACCCAGGACGAAGATGCAGACTCTGTATTTCTGGCCGAGGCGGCCGAACTGCAGGCCGGGATCGAACGCAACCTCCTTGACCTTGCCGAGGCGCCGGACAATCGCGACCTGATCGACGCGCTGTTCCGCGACCTGCACACGCTCAAGGGATCGGGCGCGATGTTCGGCCATGTCGAGCTTGCGCATTTCCTGCACGGTTTCGAGACCGCGTTCGAGGCGCTGCGCGAGCCCGGCGGCACCGCAAGCGACCCGCTGATCCGCGTCGCGCTGCAGGCCTGCGACCAGATCGGCGCGCTGCTGGAAAACCCCTCGGCCGCAAGCCCCGGCAACACCCCGATCCTTGACCGCCTTGCCGCCGCCCTGGACAAGACGCCCGGCGACGCCCCGGAAAGCCTGGCCGAGGTGGGCTGGCGCATCGACTTTGCCCTGGGCCCCGATGCACTGGGGCTGGGAACGAACGTGCCCGCCTTGCTGAGCGAGCTTGAGGCGCTGGCGCCCGGCCATGTGCGCGTGAACTGCGACCTTTCCGGCCTGCCGCCGCTCGAGACGCTTAACCCGCTGGCGCCGCAGATGTCCTGGACCGTGGTGGTCGCAGCGCCGGTCAGCCGCGAGGCGATCGACGAAGTCTTCCTATTCGTGCGCGACGACCTGACCCTGACGGTAGAACCTTTCGGCCAGGAAGCGGCCGCGACAACCGTCGACACCGCGCCGGACAGTGCCACCGCGCGGCCCGAGAGGCGCGGCGCCGCCGAGCATGCCACAATGCGCGTCGCCACGACCCGGCTTGACGAGATCATGGACCGGGTGGGCGAGTTGGTGATCGCCGAATCGCGGCTTCACGACCTGTCGCAGACGCTGCGCGACGCCACTCTCATGGCCGTCGCCGAGGATATCCGCCGCCTTGCGTCGGGCATGCGGGAAACCACGATGTCGATCCGCATGGTACCGATCGGCAACCTGTTCGGCCGCTTCCGCCGCCTGGTCCACGACCTTTCGGAACAACTCGGCAAGCCCATGGAGTGCGCCTGTTCGGGCGGCGAGACCGAACTCGACAAGACCGTGATCGAGGTGCTCACCGATCCGCTGGTCCACATCCTGAGAAACGCCGCCGATCACGGGCTGGAGAATGGCGAGGCGCGCGCCGCGGCGGGCAAGCCGCATTCGGGCACGATCTCGCTGAGCGCGGCCCATGCGGGTGCCGAGGTGCATATCCGCATCCACGACGACGGGCGCGGGCTTGACGACGAGCGGCTGCGCAACCGCGCGATCGAGCGTGATCTGCTGCCGCCGGGCTCGACCGTATCGGGCCCCGATCTCTACCGGCTGATCTTCGAGCCGGGTTTCTCGACTGCGACAACGGTAACCGAACTGTCGGGCCGCGGCGTCGGCATGGACGTGGTCCGCAGCGCGATCCAGAGCCTGCGCGGCCAGATCGATGTCGACAGCGAACCCGGTCACGGCACCACCGTGACGTTGCGCCTGCCGCTGACGCTGGCCATCGCCGACGGGCTGCTCGTCGATGTCGGCGGCGAGCGCTACTCGATCCCCGTTTCGGCGGTGGAAGAATGTGTCGAGCTGCCCCATGACCTGATCTCCGGCAGCGGCCGGTCGAGCTTTCTCGACATCCGCGGCGAGTTGGTGCCCTTCCTGCGGCTTGCGGACGTGTTCGAGACGCCGGGCCCCCGGTCGGAGTTTCAGAAGGTGGTGATCGTCGCGGGGCTAAACGGCCGCGTCGGCCTGGTGGTCGACCGGATCGTGTCCAACGCCCAGACCGTCATCAAGCAGCTGTCGCGCGTCCATGCCGGGGTCAAGGCATTCTCGGGCGCGACGATCCTGGGCGACGGCAAGGTCGCGCTGATCCTCGATGTCGGGCACCTGATCTCGCTCGGCCGGACACTGGAAGACCGGATGCGTATTCAGCAAGGAGCGGCGTGATGCAGGTCGTGACCCTGACCCTTTCGGGCGAGACGCTCGCCGTTCCGACGCGGAACCTGCGCGAGATCCTCGAACCCGTGCCGGTCACGCGGGTGCCCCGCGCCGGGCGCTTTGCCTTCGGGCTTATCAATGTGCGCGGCGCGGTGATCCCCCTCACCGACCTGCGCGTCGCGCTTGGCATGACGCGGGCCGAGCCGGACGAGCACACACGGATGCTGGTGCTCGACGTACCGGTGGCGGGCGAACAGACAACGGTCGCGGTCATCGCCGACCGCGTGCTCGACGTGACCGAGATCGACGATGCCGCCCTCGGCGACATCCCCGAGGTGGGCATGAAATGGCCGCCCGAATTCCTGTCCGGCATCGCCCGTACCGATGCCGGCTTCGTGATCCTGCCGGATCTGGAGCGGATCTATGCCGCCTCGCTCGGCACCGCTTCCGGCACCCCCCAATACGACAAGGAAATCTGAAAATGCGCCTCACGATCAAAGTCAAGCTGGCCTCGGCCTTCATCGTGCTGATCGGCATGTCCGCCGTCGGCATCGGCCTGACGCTCAAGGACCTGTCGGCAATGAACACCCGGCTCGAACAACTGGTGAATGTCGACGCCAAGCGGATCGAACTGACCCAGTCGATCGCCGCCGAACAGTTGCGCATCCAGCGCGACGTGCGCGAGTACATCCTCGCCGAGGACCCCGCCGTGATCGCCGAGATCAAGGACCGGATGGACGCCTTCCGCGTCAGCCACAACGCCATGGTCGAAGAATTGCGCGGCATCGCGACCGAGGAAGGCCGCGCGCAGGTCGAGGTCTATCTCGGGATCTACGCCAAGATCGGCGACGTCTCGCGCCGCGCGATGGCACTGGCCGACTCGGGCGAGGATCTTCAGGCCTACCGCCTTCTTGCGAGCGAAGGGCAGACGATCTGGAAGGAGATGGAAGGCGAACTCGAGGCCATGCGCACCCGCAACCTCGAGGCCAAGGACGTCGCCGTGGCGAACGCCCAGAACCGGTACGAGGACGCCCGCACGCTTGCGATCATGCTGCTGATCGGCGCTGTGACCATCGGCACCATCGCCGCCACCTGGATCCTCGTGACCACCAGCCGCGGGCTCAACCGCGCCAACAGCCTGGCCCGGTCCGTCGCCGAGGGCGACCTGACCCGGACAGCGCAGGCCAGCGGCAATGACGAGATCACCGACCTTCTGAACGCGCTGAACCGGATGTCGGAAAAGCTGCGCTCGGTGGTGACCGAGGTGAACGGTGCCGCGCGCAACGTGTCGTCGGGGGCGGAACAGATGGCCTCGACATCGGAGGAACTGAGCCAGGGCGCGACCGAACAGGCTTCCTCGACCGAAGAGGCCTCGGCCTCGATGGAGCAGATGGCCGCCAATATCGAGAAGAACGCCGAGAACGCCAACGAGACCGAGAAGACCGCCCGCAAGGCGGCCAACGATGCCCGCGAAAGCGGTGCGGCGGTGAAACAGGCGGTCGAGGCGATGCAGACCATCGCCGAGAAGATCATGGTCGTGCAGGAGATCGCGCGCCAGACCGACCTTCTGGCGCTGAACGCCGCGGTCGAGGCGGCGCGCGCCGGCGAACATGGCCGCGGCTTCGCGGTGGTGGCCTCCGAGGTGCGCAAGCTTGCCGAACGCAGCCAGAGCGCCGCGGGCGAGATCTCGTCGCTGTCGGCCAGCACGGTCAAGGCGGCCCAGATGGCCGGCGAGATGCTGACCAGCCTGGTGCCCGACATCGAGCGGACCTCGGACCTGGTCACCGAAATCTCGCGCTCGAACCAGGAACAGGCGACCGGGGCCGCCCAGGTCAACATGGCGATCCAGCAGCTCGACAAGGTCACGCAGGAGAACACGTCGGCCTCCGAAGAACTGTCGGCGACCGCCGAGGAACTGGCCAGCCAGGCCGAGCAGTTGCAGTCCTCGATCTCCTATTTCCGGGTGACCGATGCCGCCGCGCCGGCCCGCGCCCCCGCGCCTGTGGCCGCGAGAAAGGCGCCCGCGAAGAAGGGCACGCCGATGGGCTTCGACTTCGACATGGGCAAGGACGCGGACGAGCTTGACGCGCAGTTCATGCGCGACTGGAAGAAAGAGAGCGCCGCATGACCGGGATCGGCCAGGTCGTGACGCTGGGCGTCGGGGACGAGCGGTTCGCCGTCCCCGTCGGCAGGGTGCAGGAGATCCTAGACCGGCGGCGGATCTCGCGTATCCCGAACGCGCCGGCCCATGTCATGGGCGTGATCGATGTCCGTGGCGCCGGAGTTTCGGTCGTCGACCTGCGCGCCGTGCTGGGGCTGCCAAGTGCCGCCGAGGACGACGCAACGCGGATCGTCGTGCTGTGGGTCGAGACCGCGGGGCGACGCGCCCAGGTCGCGCTGCGCACCGACCGGGTATTCGAGGTTGCGGCCTTCGACGACGACCGGGTCGAGCCCGTGCCCGAGGCAGATCTGCTGAACTGGGATCATCGGCTGGTCAAGGGGATCGGCCGGCGCGAGGGCGAGTTCGTCACGTTGCTCGATCTCGACCGGCTTTTCGCGACCTTTCCTGCGGGCGCTCCCGCGGCGGCATCGGTGGCGTGAACTTAACGGACGGGGACCATGAACTCAGTTCTGCAAGCCGAAGGACAAGGGCCAAAGCCCGGCGCGGCAGGCGCACCGAAAGGCGCGCACCCTGCGGGTGACATCTTCGGCCGGTTCGCAGCCTATGTCGAGGCCGAGATCGGTGTCCGGCTGGCCCCGAGCAAGCGGATGATGGTGGCCGGGCGGCTGCGCCGGCGCATGGTCGAACTTGGCTATGCAACGCTCGAGGACTACATGCGGCACCTGTTCCGGGACGGCGCGCTTGATGCCGAGCGGACCGAAATCTTCGACGCCGTGACCACCAACAAGACGGATTTCTTCCGCGAACCCTCGCATTTCGCACACCTGACGGCCGAGGCGCTGCCGCAGGCGATCGCGCGGCGCGGCGGCACGCACCGTCCGGTCAAGATGTGGTCCGCAGCGGCCTCGACCGGGGCCGAGGCCTGGACGATGGCGATCTGCGCAGGGGAATACGCGCGTGCCGCGGGCGCCTTTGCGTGGGCAATCCTCGCCACCGACATCAACACAAGGGTGATCGGCACCGCGCGGCGCGCGATCTATTCCGACCAGATCCTTGCCCCGGTGCCCCCCGAGCTTCGCGCGCGCTGGACGATGCAGGGACAGGGGGCGCAGATCGGGCATGCGCGGATCGTGCCGGAACTGCGCCGCCACGTCCGTTTCGAGCAACTGAACCTTCTCGACGACAACTACGCGCTGGACCACGATATCGACATCGTCTTCCTGCGGAACGTGCTGATCTACTTCTCGGCCGAAGACCAGGCGCGCATCGTCGAGCGTGTGGCAAACCATATCGTGCCGGGGGGTGTGCTCTATCTCGGCCATTCGGAATCGATGATCGCGCAGAGCCCGACCCTGGCCCAGATTGCGCCGGCAACCTTCAGAAGGGTGGTGTGACATGCAGGCCAGAGACCGGCGGGACCCCGTTCGCGTCCTCGTGATCGACGACAGCGCCTCGATCCGCATCGCCTTCAAGAAGCTCATAGCCGAGGATCCGGGCCTCGAACTGATCGGCACCGCCACCGATCCGTTCCAGGCCGCCGACATGATGCGCGAACGGCTGCCCGACGTGCTGCTGCTGGATCTGCAGATGCCGCGAATGGACGGGCTGACCTTCCTGAAGAAGATCATGTCGCAGCGCCCGATGCCGGTGGTCGTGATCTCGTCCCTGACCGAGTCGGGCTCGCACACATCGCTGAAGGCGCTGGAATTCGGCGCGGCCGAGGTGCTGGCCAAGCCCAGCATCGCCACGCCCGAGGAACGGCGCGAGGCGGCGATCCGCATCTGCGACGCAATCCACGCCGCCTACCAGAGCGGGACCGGCGCCGCGGCCAGGGGCGCGCGGCGAAACGCCGGGCGGCTGCGCGCGCTTGCCCCTGGAGAACGCTTGACCGCGGACGTGATCCTGCCGCCAGCCCCCGCGCGCAGCGGTGTCGCCGGTCCGCCGGTGATCGCGATCGGCGCCTCGACCGGCGGCACCGAGGCCGTCCGCGAGGTCCTGGAACGGCTGCCCCTGGGCCTGCCGCCGATCGCCGTGGTCCAGCACATGCCCGAACATTTTACCCGTGCTTTCGCCGAACGGCTGAACACGCTTTGCAGGATCTCGGTCAAGGAAGCCGAGGACGGCGACATCCTGCTTCCCGGCCAGGCGGTGATCGCCCACGGCGACCGCCATCTCGTGCTGCGCCCCGCGGGCAAGGCCTTCCGCGCCGAGCTGCGGAATGGCCCCTGCGTCGCGCGCCACCGTCCCTCGGTCGACGTTCTTTTCCGCTCGGTGGCGCAGGGTGCCGGGCCGTCCGCACTGGGCGTCCTGCTGACCGGGATGGGCGATGACGGGGCGGCAGGGCTGGCCGAGATGCACGCCGCCGGGGCCTGGACGATCGCCCAGGACGAAGTCTCGTGCGTGGTCTACGGCATGCCGCGCGCGGCGGTGGAACTCGGCGCCGCCAGCGAGAGCCTTCCGCTCGACCGGATCGCAAGCGAGATCGTTTCGCGCGTCGGCCAGGGCGATGCAAGGGTCGCATCGTGACGGCGCGCGCACGCCCCACGCCCCCGACGACCGGAGAACATCCGGACTTCGGCGCGCTTCGCGCCGACCTCGAGCGGGTTTTCCTCGCCGCCGGGGACTCGCTCATCGCGATGGACAATCGCTTTGGCGAACTTCACGCGCCGCTCGGCGTGCTGGCCGACCAGGCGCCCGCCGTGATCGAGGCGGTGGGAACCTATGCAAGCGACCTGACGCGCACGGTTGAGGGGCTTGATGTGGACCTCGCGCGCCGCAGCGCCGACATCGACGCGCTTCGGCGCAATGTCGAGGCGCTGAACGGCAAGGTGACAAGTGTCGCCCGCAACCTGAAGATGATGCGATTCGTCGCCACGAATGCGCGAATCCACGTCTTTTCGCTGCGCCCACGCCATACCCGCCTTGAGAGCTTTGCGGACAACGCGCGCGTTCTGCTCGACAGTTCCTCGGCCATCCTGAACAGCGTCGAGGCGACAGTTTGCGGCACGACCGGCGAACTCGGCGCACTGACCCGGCGTGCCTTCCCCGACCTGCGTGCCGAAGCATCCCGCCTGCTTCCGGGCTTCGACGCTCTTGGCCGGGCGGTCGCGGCCTTCGGAGGCGATCGCCGGAACGAAGCGGCCTTCGGACGCCGGCTTGCCGACCATCTCGACACCCTCCGGGCGGAATTCGAGGCCGTGATCGTCAGCCTGCAGTCGGGCGACCGCGCGAGCCAGCGGATCGACCACGCCGAACAGATCCTGCGCGACGCCACGACCGTGCCGGGGGCGGCCGGTCTGGTTGCGCTTGCAGATGCGCAGTTCGCAGGGGCGCTCGCCGATCTCGATGCCGAAACGGCCCGGATTACCCATGCGTTGGCCGATGGCGTGGTCCGGTTCGAGGAAATTGCAGGCCTGCAGGGCGCCGCGACGACCGACGAGAGGGTTCGCGCCTTCGAAACGCTGCTTGCCGGCGTTGATCGGGCGCAAGCGGCGGTCGACGGCCTCAGGGCGCGGCGCGAGCGGTTGCTTGGCTCCGCAGAGGCAGTGATGGGCCGCATGACCGATCTGCGCCGGGTTCTGGGTGACATGTCCTCACTGGCCGAGGATCTTCGCCTCGTCGGCACGAACGCGGTACTGGCCAGTTCGGAACTTGCCGAGGAAGGCGACGCGCTCAGGGAAATCGCCGGCCAGTTGCGGCTGCTCGCGGCCGAGTCCGCGCTGGAGCTTCGCGCGGTCGTCGACGCACTGGTCGCAAGCAGCGTCCGTATCTCCGAACTGATCGAGGATATCCGTGGCGGCGCCGCCCGCGCGATCGCCGAGATCGAAGACCGCGGCGCGATCGCCGCACGGGAACTTGATGACGTGTTCCATGCCGGTCGCCTCGTGACGGAAAGAACCGGCGACCTGGTCGCGAATCTCAGAAGGACGGTTCCCGCCACGTGCAACGCGATGCGCGCCGAAGTCGCCCGCCTCAACGTGGAAGTCAGGTCCATGGCGGCCAGAGAGATCCCGCCCCTCATGCCCGGGCCCGCGATCGAAGAGGTGCTGGCATCCATCTGGGTCAGGTATTCGATGGATGAGGAACGCGACATCCACCTTGCGTTCTGCAGCGATCACGGCCTCGCCCTCCCTCGGCAGGATGTCGTAGCGCGGGAGGCGGAGGCTTTGGACATCTTTTTCTGAGGCCCGCGCGAGCGGACGCCCGACAAAAAACCCACCCCGATCTCCGGGCGGCCGGGCACGGCGTTCAAACCAGCCCCAAGCCCCTCGGACCACGCGACGGGGCCGGCCGGGATGGCGCGATCCCGACAAAATCCATCGGTTTTCGTGATGGAGTCACAGACCGCGCGCCTTTGTCGGTATCTCATAAAATGGGTCCACCCCGCTGCCGGCGACAACAGGGCGGGCGGATGCCCATTCCAGGCCGCTCCGCCCGATCTGCCGCTGCCGCCAAGGTACAAGGATGTTTCGACAACCGCTTTCCCGTTCGCCTTGCGCGCCTGGACCGGTCCGGCCACCTGCGGACAGTCGTCCGGGACGACCCGCCGCAGCATGCCGGCGCCGCGACGCCGGACAGGCCAAAGGGGGCCATGCGCGGCCATGCCTGATCCAGCATCGCCGCGGGTAAAAGTGTTTCCCCTGCCAGGGTCTTGTGCCATCCCTTCCCGCCCATCCAAAGGAGCCTTCAATGCGTATCGCCGTCGCCAGCCAGAACTTCCGCAATGTGACATCTCATGTCGGCCGGACGCGCCGGTTCTTCATCTTCGAGGCCGTGCCGGGCGAGCCCGCTCGCGAGGTGGACCGGCTTGACCTTCCGAAGGACATGTCGATCCACGAGTTCCGCGGCGAGGGTCATCACCCGCTTTATGATGTGGCCGCAATCATCGCCGGCAGCGTCGGCGACGGCTTCGCCCGGCGCATGGCCGCCCGTGGCATCGCCGCGGTCGCCACATCGGAAACCGATCCGGCGGCCGCCGCGCTGGCCTTCGTTGAAGGCCGCCTCGCACCCGGCGCCCCGCACGATCACGACGACGCGGGGTGCTCTCACGACTGAGGGCGCCGCTCACCGCGGGCGCGTTCGTTCTGCGCGAGGCCGGCACCCTTCCATGACCGCGCCGGGAAAGCGGGCCCCGCGCTGCCAGTCAAATCTCGACAACCGGAAGCCGGGACATCATCCTGATCGCCCATGCGACACGTGCAGTGTTGCGCAACTGTGCGGCTTTGCCGAGGATGGGC
Source organism: Rhodovulum euryhalinum (assembly GCF_004342445.1). GTDB lineage: Bacteria > Pseudomonadota > Alphaproteobacteria > Rhodobacterales > Rhodobacteraceae > Rhodovulum > Rhodovulum euryhalinum. The sequence goes on along the minus strand of NZ_SLWW01000006.1, from coordinate 82,375 downwards.
CGGTGGGTCCTGCGACTCCCTGAGGGACGAAACATTGAAGGAATGGCCGCGCCGCAAACTTCGATCGGCCGGATTGACGCTGTGCGCCCGATCTGCGAGGTCGCGGGCCCATTTCCTGCGAGGCGCCTATGAAGAACATTCCGCTCGACCGGGCCGAACGGGCCCTGCTGGCTGTCATCCGCGAGCTCGATGCCGAAAGCGGCACCGTCGACCGCGACGCACTTTCGGTCCGGGCTCGCGGGCGCGGGCTCGAGGTTGCCCGGCCGCTCGCCACGCTCGTTGGCCGGGGGCTGGTCGAGGAAATCCAGCGCCGGCCGTTTTTCCTTGCGCGGGTTTTCGGGGCGCGGCCCGCCCTGCTTCTGAAACCCACGCCAGCAGGGCTTGCCGTCGATTGCGGCACCGAGCCGGAGGCGGCATCCGAGACCGCGCTTTCTACCCCGCCCGCGCCACAGGCCGCGCCCGAGGTGCCCGTCACGGCGCCACAGGCCGCGGATGCCGAAGGCCCGGCAGCCGTTGCCTTGGACGAGACCACGGCAACGGCACCCCAAGCCGCGGCGCGGGTGGCGGACGCGCCTTCCGACGGCGCCGCAGAGAACAGCATCGAGGACCCGGGTGCGGAGACCGGCGCAGCACCCGCCCCCGCCGAGATGCCCCGGCCCCGTCCGGCGCGCCCCGACCGCAAGCTGACCAAGGCGTTCACCGAGGATCTGGGCGGCGCGCCGGCCGCCACGGGCGGGGTTGCCCTGTCACACGGCGTCGAGTCCGAGGTCATGGACGGCATCCGCGACGTTCTCGCGGGGTTCGGGATGGAGCTTACCTTTGCGGGCGAGGCGCTGGTTGGCGAACGGATTTCGCGCGGCGAAACGGCGGGGGATGCGCTGAGCCAGGTGGTGCTCTTTGCCTTTGCCCATGCCGTGCGCGAGGATCTGGCGACCGGCGGATCCCTCGGCGCGCTGGGTCTTGGGGATTACGCGGCCGAGGTCGCCGATGAACTGCGAAAACTTCATTCTGCCGGGCTTGTCGGGGAAGATCGGCTGACTCACGACCTGGGGCGCATCATCGCCCTGACGGAGGACGGCAACGAGCGGGAGCGCCTGGCCGCGGAGGTTCTGAGCGATCCGGTTGGCGGACTTCTCCCGACCGCGCTACTGCCGGAGGAACTCCGCCCGGCGGGGGAGATGTGACGCCGCGCAGATCGAAGGGGGGCGCTTCGGGACGGCGATGCCGTTGAAGCGGCCTCGGTTCGAGCAGGATGGCGCACCGCAAAGGGCGCCAGACGCCGGTGGGGTTCCTGGCTGCCTCTGCAGAGGACGAATGGCTCTCCTGCGACCCGCCCGCGCCCGGCGACCCAGGGTGGGGCCCTGTGCGGAGGAGTGATTCAGCCTATAGTCCGACGAGATATCGAGGTCAGGGAGCATCGGATGCCGCAGACAGCCGAGACCAACCGCCGCTTCGTTCTTGCGGAGCGGCCCAGGGGATTGCCCGACGAGAGGACCTTGCGCCTGGAGCAAACGCAGGTGCCCTGTCCGGGTGAGGGGCAGATGCTGCTGCGCACGCTCCATCTTTCGCTTGATCCCTACATGCGGGGGCGGATGAACGACGCCAAATCCTATGCGAAGCCGGTGGAGATCGGCGAGGTGATGACAGGACAGGTGATCGCCGAGGTCGTATCCTCCAGCCTCGAAGGGTTCGCGCCGGGCGACCATGTCCTGGCCGGCAGCGGCTGGCAGGACTATGCCCTGTCCGATGGCACCGGCGTGCTGAACCTGGGACAGGCCCCCGAGAACCCCTCGTGGTCGCTCGGCATCCTCGGGATGCCCGGTTATACTGCCTATGCGGGGCTCTTGAAGATCGGCGAGCCAAAACCGGGCGAAACCGTGGTGGTCGCGGCCGCCTCGGGGCCGGTCGGCGCCACGGTGGGGCAGATCGCGCGCATCAGGGGCTGTCGCGTGGTCGGCATCGCGGGCGGGGCCGGGAAATGCGCCCATGTGACCGATACGCTCGGGTTCGATGCCTGCATCGACCACCGGGCAGAGGATTTCGCCGCGCGACTGGCCGCCGCCTGTCCGGACGGGATCGACGTCTATTTCGAGAATGTGGGCGGCAAGGTTCTCTATGCCGTCCTGCCTTTGCTCAACCCGTTTGCACGAGTGCCCGTCTGCGGCGTGGTGTCGTGGTACAACCTCGCGGGACTGCCCGAGGGGCCCGATCACGGCCCCGCCATCATGGGCACGATCCTGAGGATGAAGGTGAAGATGCAGGGCTTCATCATCTTCGACAGCTTCCCCGACAGCACCCATGACGATTTCATCCGGGACATGTCCCGGTGGCTTGCCGAGGGCAGCATCCACTACAGGGAGCAGATCGTCGAAGGGCTGGAGGCGGCGCCCGCAGCGCTCAACGATCTGCTGGCCGGGCGGAATTTCGGCAAGATGGTCGTCAGGGTCGCGTGAGGCCGGAAAACCTTCCGTTTCGCGACAGAACTGCCGGTCCTTCGCCCGCATCAGGTGGCAGGAAAAGGATGTGAAGGCTTCGATATGCATCGAGCCCTTGCCCGGGTGGTCGAAAGCAGCCGGGGCAGGATTGGAAAACCAAGGGAGGAAACGATGGACACGAACGGATGGAAACCAGGCTTTGATGCGGTGCTCGACGGCGTGACGGCGGGCGATGCGGCGGGGCGTGTGCCGGGTGTGGTGGCGATGGTCACCGACCGCGAGGCCAATGTCTACGAGGGCGCGCGCGGTGTCCGCGATATGGGCACCGGGGCGGCGATGACGACCGACACGGTCTTTGCCATCTTCTCGACCACCAAGGCGATCGGCGGGACGGCGGTTCTGCAATGCGTCGAGGAGGGCCTGCTGGACCTCGACGCGCCGGCAAAGGAGTATGCCCCGGCGATCGGCGAGTTGCAGGTGCTGGACGGGTTCGATGCGGACGGCACCCCGCGCCTGCGCCCGCCGGGTTCCGACATCACCACGCGGCAACTGATGCTGCACACGGCTGGGTTCGGCTACGATTTCTTCAACCAGAATTACCTCAGGATGGCCTCGGAACACGGCCAGCCCTCGGTGGTGACCGCCAGCCACGCGTCGCTGATGACGCCCCTGCTGTTCGACCCCGGCACCCGATGGGAATATGGCAGCAACATCGACTGGGCGGGCCAGGTGGTCGAGGGTATCCGCGGCAGGCGGCTGTCCGAGGTGCTGGCCGAGCGGGTGTTTGCGCCGCTGGGGATCACCGACATGGCCTTCACCCGCACCGATGACATGAAGGCGCGGACCGCGACGGTCCATGCCCGAAACGCGGATGGGTCGCTGACCCCGCTCGACTTCGCGCTGCCCGACAATCCCCAGATCGACATGGCCGGGCACGGGCTTTACGGCACGGTGGGCGAGTACATGAAGTTCATCCGGATGTGGCTGAACGACGGGATGGGGCCGCACGGCCCGGTGCTGAGACCCGAGACGGTCGCGATGGCGGTGCAGAACGGCCTTCAGCCGCACCAGAAGGTGGTGATGCTGCCCGGCGTGATCCCGTCGCTGTCGAACGATGCCGAGTTCTTTCCGGGCCTGAAGAAGGGCTGGTCCTACAGCTTCATGGTCAACGAAGACGAGGCGCCGACCGGCCGGCCTGCGGGCGCGATCGGCTGGGCGGGACTGGCCAACCTTTTCTACTGGATCGACCGGCAGAACGGGTTCGGCGGCTTCTGGGCCACCCAGATCCTGCCCTTCGGCGACCCGGTCTCCTTCGGAGGCTATCTCGACTTCGAGACGGCCTTCTATGACAGGCTGAGGACAACCCGCGCGGCATGACGCGCCACGCCCGCCGGCGGTTCAGACGGCGGCGGGCGCCTTGGCAAGGGGGCGGGTGGCCAAGGGACATTCGAAAGCCGGAGTTCCGGCGCATCACCTTCGATCATGGCCGTGCTAAAGCAGCAGGACGGCCGCTGCTGCCTTGACGGCAGCCCCAGCCGCCCGTCGACGAGCGGGGTTCGGGAGCCGCTGCAAAGGCCCCCGCAGCGGTGCTGTCAGCCCGGCCCCGACCTAGCGCAGCACCTCGACCAGCGTGAGTGACAGCGATGGCAGGCTGGCAATCACGGCCAGTCCCAGAAGGCTGGCCAGCAGGAACGGCACCGCACCCCGCGCGATGCGTTCGATCGACAGGCGCGTGACGTTCGCTGCGACATAAAGGTTGATGCCCACCGGGGGCGTGAACAACCCGATGGCAAGGTTCACCATGACCACCACGCCGAACCAGACCGGATCCCAGCCCATTTCCCGCATCACCGGCAGGAAGATCGGCAACGAGATGAACATCACCGTGATCGCGTCCATGAACATCCCCGCGACCAGCAGCACCAGCATGATGACCAGCAGGATCACCCATTCGTTGCCGCTGAGGCCCAGAAGCGCCTCGGAATAGGTGCCAACCAGATCCTCAACCGTGACCACCCAGCCGAAAAGCCCGGCATAGGCCACGACCAGCATCACCACCGCCGATGATGCCGCCGCATCGGCAAGCGCCTCGTAGAGGCCGCGGAAGGAAAGCGTGCGGTAGACAAACGCGCCCACCCCCAGCGCATAGACTGTGGCAACCAGGGCGGCCTCGGTGGGGGTAAAGATGCCCGAGTAGATCCCGCCGAGGATCACCAGCGGCGTGACGAGCCCCCAGAACGCCTGCCGGAACGCCAGCCAGAGCCGCGTGCCATAGGGCAGTCCGGCATGGGGCGCGGGGCTCAGCGCGTCCAGCGCGGGGCTGCCGGCTGGCCCCTCGCGCCGGGCGAAGGGAAGGGTTGCCAGCATCATCAGCCCCATGAACAGGCCGGGGATGATCGCCGCGATGAAAAGCTGCGAGATCGAGGTTTCCGCGATCACGCCATAGATCACCAGCCCGATCGAGGGCGGAATCACGATCGACAGCGCGGCCCCCGTGCAGACCAGCCCCGCGGCATAGGCGCGGGAGTAGCCGTCCTCCTCCATGCCCTTGACGATCATCGGCCCGATCGCCGCAACAGAAGCAGGCCCCGAGCCGCTGACCGCGCCCCAGAACAGGCAGACCACCGTTCCGACGACGCCCATGCCGCCGGGTGTCGATCCGATCAGCACGCGGAAGAAGCGGATCATGCGTTCGGCAATGCCCAGCGTTCCCATCAGCGTGCCCGCGAGGATGAAGAAGGGGATGGCCAGCAGCGAGAACTTGGTCACACCGGCCGAGATCAGGTCTCCGGCAAGGTCGAGGCCGAAGCCGATCTGCCACATGGCGTAGATCGCCGAGAGGCCCAGCGAAAAGGCCACCGGCACCCGCAGCGCCATCAGCAGGAAGAACAGGATCACCATCTCGGTGCCCGCGCCGAGGCCGGGAATCAGGTCAGACATGGGGAACATCCGGAGCTGCCCCGTCCAGGCCGCGCAGCACGTCAAGCGCGTGTTGCAGATGGCGGATCAGGATCAGCGCAAAGCCGAAGGGCACCGCGGCCTGATAGTACCAGGCGGGCAGCCCCAGCGCGTAGGACCGGATGCCGCTGTCGATCTGGTTCGTCAGCGTAGCCCAGGCGAACCACGCCGACAGCGCCAGCAGAGCCACCGACAGGGCGGCGGAAAGCACGAAAAGCGGCTTCTGCAGGGGGCGCGGCAGCAGGTCATGGACCAGCGTCACCGCCAGATGCTCGCCCCGGCGGGCGGCGATGGCCGCGCCAAAGACGGTCAGCAGCAGAAAGCCGTTGGTCAGCAGTTCCTCTGTCGCGGCCAGCGAGTAATTGGTGCCATAGCGCACCACCACATTGGCAAAGCCGATCGCGGTCATGCCCAGGAACAGGGCGGCACAGACGATCTTTTCCGCCTCGTCGAGAAGGAAACGCATCGGATTGCCTCGTTGTGGGGCGCGGAAAGGGGCAGGCCCGCCCGCGGCGGGCCCACCCTTGACCGGGCGTTATTCAACCGCCTCGATGGCGGACTGGAACGCCGCGACGATTTCCGGGCCAACCTTTGCCGCCCACTGGTCAAAGGCGGGTTTGGTCGCCTCGCGGAAGGCCTGCAGTTCCTCGGGGCTGGGTTCGTGGATCTCCATCCCCTTCTCCGTCAGGAAATCGATGCCGCTGGCGGTTCCCTCGCGGGTGATCTCGCGCTGGTATTCCATGGCCTCAAGCGCGGCAGTCCGCAGCTTTTCCTGCATCCCGGCGTCATAGCTGTCCCACTTGGCCTTCGAGATTCCAAGGAAGATCGGGTCGTAGGAATAGTGCCAGGTGGTCAGGTATTTCTGCATCTCGTAGACCTGCTGCGGGATGATCACCGCGCCGATCGGGTTTTCCTGCCCGTCGACCACGCCCTGTTGCAGCGCGGTCAGCGTTTCCGACCACTGCATCTGTTGCGGGTTGGCGCCGAGCGCGTTCATCACGTCGATATACATCGGCCCCGCGACGCGCATGTTCAGTCCCTTCATGTCGTCGGGCGACGTGATCGGGCGGACATTGTTGGTGACCTCGCGAAAGCCGTTCTCGCCCCAGGCAAGCACGACAATGCCCTTCTCAAGAAGGATGTCGGCCATCATCTGACCGGCCTCGCCCTGGGTGGTCGCGTCCACTTCCTCGTAAGAGGAATACAGGTAGGGCAGCGAGAACACCGCCATCTCGGGCACCAGGGGCGTCACGTTGATCGCCGAGGTCAGCACCAGGTCCAGGGCGCCGCGGCCGATCATCTCGGCCTGCTTCATCTGGTCGCCGCCCGCAAGCTGGGCGTTGGGAAAAACGCGCACATCGATTTCGCCGCCGGTTGCCGCGGAAATCAGCTCGTTGAACTTCTCGGCGCCCTTGTGCCAGGTGGTCGTGTCGCCAACATTGTGCGACAGGCGCAGCGTCTCGGCCGAGGCGGCCCCGACCATCATCGCGCCCGCGACCATCGCGGCGAAAGCGCATCTGCCCAGTGTTCCAGCTTTCATCGATTTCCTCCGGTTTTCCGCTCGCCCGTTCCGGGCGGGTATGGGGGACCGGTCCTTGCCGGCCCGCGGGCGATATCAAGACCAGAAGCCTCCGCCGGGCACAAGACGCGATGCGCGGATGCGACGCCATGCATTCAGGCCGATCCCGGTCCCGTGAAGTCGCGCCTCTGCGGCGCCCGCCAAACCCGCGACGCGGATCGGGCCAGCCAGCGCCAGATGCGCAAGCCGCAGGTCCGGACAGGCGGCAGCCTGCGGCTGAAGCTGCGAACCTCCGGCGCCATGGGTCACGTCTCGATGTCGAGGGCGCGGATCATCCGGTCGCGCTCTTCCAGCGCCTGGCGCGTGGCCTCGGGGCGGGCCGCGGCGCAGCCGTTGATCAGACATTCCGCGGCAAGAATGAAGGTGGACATCGAATTCGAGATGAAGCTCGTCTGATGCGGCGCGAAAAGCGCGACGTCGGCGTATCGCAAGAGGGGCGAGCTTGCCATGTCGGTGATCGCCAGCAATCGCACACCCTTTTCCGCGGCGGCGCGCGCCACCCGGATGACCGGGGTCGAATAGGGATTGCAACTGGCCACGATCAGCAAGTCATCCCCACCGAGCGCCGCCAGGCCCTCGGCCTGGCCCAGCGCGTTGCTGTCGAGCAGGCTGACATCCGAGCGGATCAGCCGCAGCCCGTAGACCAGAAAGCTCGCGAAGGCGTGGAACTGGCGGATGCCATAGACGGACAGCCGCGGCGCGGCGACGACCATCTGCACCGCCTCATCAAAGGCCCGCGCATCGAAAGCGTCGATCAGGCGGTCGGTGTTGGCCTGGCTTTCCCGGCACAGACGCGTCGCGTTGGCCTGGCTGGGCGCGTCGGCCGAATCGAGAGCCCGCCGCGCCTGCTGCGAGTAGAAGGCGCCCGGGGTCATGGGCGACCGCAGCAGAACCTCCTGCAGCGCGCCGAAGCCCGGGTAGCCAAGTGCGCGGGCCAGCCGGGTGATCGTCGAGGGGTTGACCCCCAGCCGCTCGCCCAGCGTGGTGATCGAGATGAGCGCCGGGTCGCCCTGCAGGTCGAGCATCTGCCCCAGAGCGCGCCGCGCCTTGGGCCCCAACGGGATGTCAGCCTCTCCCCGTGAAATGCGCAGCAGCAACGCGCGCAGTTCGTCCGCGGTGTCAGGCGGCGGTGAGGGGTGCCTGGCAGCCGTGGTAGGCCGGCCGGTCGCTGAGCCTGTCATGGATTGTCCACTCCACCTTGTCCGCGCCGAGGCGGAAAAGAGCCGTTGCAAGCGTGTTCTCGCAATCGGGGTCGTCCGGTGCATCACGGCGGATCGGCAGGCCCGGCCCGGCCCTGTCCTGCAGGATCGCCAGCGGATCGCGCGTTCCGGCGGCCAACAATGCCTCGCCCCGGGCCTGCCGGTCGCGCGACGAGTCGGTGACGATCTGCGGCCCCGCCATCCGAAGCGCATGGTTTGCATGAACTGACGGCACCACGATTTCGGTCACGGCCGGTTGGCCGGTGCCGAACTCGACGCTGCAAATCCGGGTATCGCCAACCTGGGCAAGCGTGAAATGGAAGCCGCCGCCCGGCGGAGCCGCGGACAGCAGGTCGAGCGCCGGGCCAAGCTGCGCCGCCCGCAATACCGCCCGCCCCAGGACCATACGCGGCACTTCGGGGTCCACGCCCACGAGGCGCAGGTTGTTGACCGCCTGCACCAGCCCCGTCGCAGTCAGGGCGAAGGTATGGCCGGGCAGCGAGCCCGGATAGCAGAACGCCATGAAGCCCGGCGCGTCCTGGGGCGCGACCTCCGCGATGAAGCATGCCCCGCGAAAGAACGGCAGCCCGTCCTCGTTGTGGGCGATCAGCGGGGCGCTGCCGGGCAGTTGCACCGTGGTGCAGCCGTCGGGCACCGAGGCCAGCAGATCGCCCCGGCAGTTCCAGGCCATGACTTGGGTGACCGGCAGGTCCAGCCCCGCCGCCAGCCCCTCGATCTCGGCCCAGATGGCGGGGAACCTGTCCTGCGTGTTGCGCGTCAGCCGGTCGAGCCGCGCACCATGGCCGGGAGCGTTGACCGTGTGCCAGATCGGACTCGCGAGCAGGTGGCGATGCACCGATGACCGCCCCCGCACCCCGAGGCTCGCCCCGATGTCGTAGGGAGTGCCGGCCGCGCGGTGCCAGCCCAGGTCGCGCGCGCCGTCACTCGACATGTTGCAGAAAGTCCTTCAGCCGCGCGTTCGGCGGCGTGTCGATCACCTCGCGCGGGTTGCCGTCGACGGCGATCTTGCCGTGCTCCATGAAGATCAGCCGCGTGCCGACCTGCTTGGCAAAGGCCATCTCGTGCGTGACCACAACCATCGTCATGCCCTCGGCAGCCAGGCGGCGCATGACGTTCAGCACCTCCTGCTTGAGCTCGGGGTCGAGCGCCGAGGTCGGCTCGTCGAACAGCATCACCTTGGGCTTGACCGCCAGCGCACGGGCGATCGCCACGCGCTGCTGCTGGCCACCCGAAAGCTCCGCGGGATAGTGGTTCGCCTTTTCGGCCAGCCCCACCTTGTCCAGAAGGTCGATGGCGGTCTCCTGCGCTTCGGCCCGCGACAGCCCGCGCACCTTGCGCGGTCCGAAGGCCACGTTTTCCAGTGCGGTCAGTTGCGGGAACAGGTTGAACTGCTGAAAGACCATGCCGGCCTCCTGCCGGATTTCACGCAGTTGCCTGGCACCGCCCTTGACGCTGAGACCGTCCACGATCAGGTCGCCGCCGGTGATCGTCTCCAGCCCGTTGATGCAGCGCAGAAGCGTCGACTTGCCAGAGCCCGAGGGGCCGATCAGCACCACCACCTCGCCCTCGTCTATGGTCAGGTCCACGCGGTCCAGCACCTTGAGCGCGCCGAAATGCTTGGATGTCTGGCGGAACTGGATGATGCTCATAGGATTTTCATCCGTCTCTCGATGGTGCGCAGAACCAGCGTCAGGCTGCCGGTCATGATCAGGTAGATCACTGCGACCGCCGACCAGATTTCCACCGCGCGGAAATTGGAGGCCATGATCTCCTGCCCGGTACGGGTCAGTTCGCCCACACCGATCACGATGAAGAGCGAGGTATCCTTGAGGCTGACGATGAACTGGTTTCCGAGCGGCGGGATCAGCCGGCGGAAGGCCAGCGGCCCGACGATGTAGAGCAGCACCTTCCAGTGCGGCAGGCCGATGGCCAGCCCCGCCTCGCTCAGCCCCTTGCCGATCGACAGGAACGCGCCCCGGACGATCTCGGCGATATAGGCGCCCGCGTTGACCACGATGGCCAGAACCGCCGCCGACATCGGGTCGATGCGGATATCTGCCAGCACCGGCAGCGCGAAGTAGAGGAACATCACCTGCACGACGATCGGCGTGCCGCGGATCAGTTCGATATAGGCAAAGGCGATGGCGTTGAGGACGCTCCCGCCATAGGCCCGCATCAGGCCGGCGATGGTTCCCAGAAGCAGCCCGCCGACAAGGCCCAGAACCGTGATGTAGATGGTCGTCTTTGCGCCTGCCAGCAGTGCGGGCATGTAGTCGATGACGACGGACCAGTCCGTTTCCATGGGAAACCTCCGCGATCAGGTGGACGGCAAGGGCCGGGCGCCCTGGCCCGGCCCCGGGGGCGATGCGGATCACTCGCCCGGCTTGGCGCCGAACCACTTCTCGTAGATCGCGTCATAGCGGCCGTCCGCGCGCATCTTCGCCAGCGCCTCGTTCACCGGGCCGACCAATGCGCTGCCCTTGGGAAAGCCGATGCCGTATTGATGGGCCATCATCTGCCCGCCCACCGCCTTGACCTGGCCGTTGCCGGCCTGCGCGATGTAGTAAAGCACGTTGGGCGTGTCATGCATCGCCGCGTCGACCCGGCCGGTACGCAGTTCCAGATAGGCGTTGTCGATGTTGGGGAACTTGCGCAACTCGGTATCGGGCAGGTTCGCCTCGGCCCAGTCCGACGCCGAGGTGCCGGTCTTGACCGCCAGCGTCTTGCCCGCCAGATCGTCCCAGTCGTCGACCTCGCTGTCGGCGGGCACCATCAGGCGAAAGCCGCTGTCGTAATAGCCGTCGGAAAAATCGATCACCTCCTGCCGCTCGGGCTTGATCGTGATCCCGGCCAGCGCGACGTCGACCTGGCCGGTCTGCAGGGCCGGGATGATGCCCGCGAAATCCATCGGCTGCAGTTCATAATCCATGCCGATTTCCTGGGCGATGGCGTCCCACATGTCGATGTCAAAGCCGGTATACTTGCCGTCCTGCTTGAATTCGAAGGGCACGAAGGCGGTGTCGGTCGCCACGACCAGTTCATCCGCCGCTGCCAGCGACGCGCCCAGCGCGAGAGTCGCCGCGACGGCCAGTTTCACAAGGGACTTCATGGTTGCTCTCCTGTTGGCTTGCAAACTTTCTTGCGTATTTTCTGCAACGCAACAGACCGTGCCACGCGCGTTGCGGCCTTGCAAGTTCTTTTGCGCAGCCCGCAACGCGCAAGGATTCCATGTAAAAGACTCGATCATCCAGAAGCACAAAAAGCGGGCCGGGGCTTGCAACGTCGCCGTCCGTCCGGTCGCAGCATCAACGCAAGAGCGGACTGCGCCGGGACGTGCTCGCGCAGGTTCGGCCGGACTCTCGCATCAGATGAAAGGGGTATCGGGGATGACGGTGCCATCCATGGCTGTTGCCGGCGCGACGGTTTCGGGTCAACCCTTGGTCGAGCACAGGTTCTCAACCAATACGGCGGCACCGGAAAGGTGTTTCTATGTCTTGCGCGGTGTCGCGTCGACATCCCGGCTTTCGGGCGCATCCGCTACCTTGGGGGCGCGTCCGCCAGACCCCGCGCGTAGCTCGCGGGCAAGCGCCCTGGCAAAGTGGGAAAACGCGCGGGCAACCGCCGCCAGATCATGCGCCGCCGTCCGTGCATCCGCCGCCACGGCACCGAAGGTGATGCGATCGATGACATCGCGCAGCCGGAACGCCCGGGCAAGCGCCCAGGCCATCGTCAGGACGATGATGTCGGCCCACAGCACGTCCGACAGGAAATGACGCCCGAACGAGACCCGCAGCATCCCCGCGCCCAGGGCAATGGCGACGAGGACGGCAACCAGATACGGGCGCCGCCCGCCGGGCACCGCGTTCCAGGCGAACAGGCCGATCAGGATGGCCATCGTCGCAGCGGACGCCGCCTCTCCCGAGACGAAAGAGCAGTTCCTGGCACACTGACCGGCAATTTCCCATGGCGGGGTGAAGGCCAGCGGGCCGCCGAACTCGGTCACATCGTCGGGACGGGCGCGACCCCAGAATTCCTTCAGGATCCCGTTCACGATCCCGATCGGCACGACAAGGATCAGCGTGACCGCATATCCCCACACGCGCCCCGGAACCCGGCATGTCCGCCGGGACAACAAGGCATGGATCCCGAAGGCCAGGGCAACGAAGCCCACGAGGTTGGCCAGGTTCCACAACCCTTCGCGGATCAGTTGCAATTGGCGCACGTCGCCCAGAACGAAGCCTTCGCCCTCGACGAAAAAGACTCGCGCCACCGCAAGGTCGATTCCCGGCAGGACCGCGAAGACAAGGCTGGCCGCCAGCCAGACGACAAGGAAAACGCGCCCGACGCTCATGCCCCGCCCCCTGCGGCAAGGCAACTTGGCGGCAAGCGGTAGACGCGCACCATCCGCCCGTCATAGGCACCGGGCCCCGGCGTCCAGCGGCCAAGTTCCTCGGCCGCATCAGCGCAGGGCAGCACACCGCCGTCCATTCGCACGAAAAGGGAAGGCGTGCTGCGGCCTGTGGGATAAGGGTGCTGCTGCGCGTAGAAATTCTTCGGCCGCCCCGCAGGAGGCAGGCTGAAGATCGTCACGTCGCGGTCGCGCGCGGTGTAGAAGAGATCGGCAAGGACCTGCCGCTCGACTGCGACGATGTCGGTCAGGCCGGCCGCGGCTGCCGCGGAAAGCACATGCTCGCTCAGCTCTGCCCGGCCGGTATAGCGCTCGAAGACCAGATCGCCCCCGACGCGCCACCGGGTGGCCTGGGTGACCGCCACCGGCAGCGCCAGCGCAAGCACGAGGTTGACCCCCAAGGCCGCCCAGAGGAGTCGCCGCGACCGGCGCCAGAGCCACGGCACGGTCAGCAGGATCGCGGCGACATAGGCCGTGACGGCCCAGTTTGCATAGGCTTTCGACAAAAGCGCCTGCGTCGTCACGATCGCTAGGATCGGCGCGGACATCCACACCAGCCAGCGCGCCTGCCAGTCGCCCCGGGCGACTGTCCAGACGCCCGCCAGCAGAAAGGACGCGAACAGAAGAGGCCCCATGACCATGAACTGCGACCCGAAGAAGTGCAGCATCCCGCTGTCATTCAGCGCAAGGCCCGGCTTCTTGATCCAACCGACATTGTCGGCGGTATGCGCCACGGTGATCAGGTCGTTCTGCAGGTTCCAGACGATGTTGGGCGCGGCCACGGCCGCGAAGACCGCGGCCGCGATCGCGGCATCGCGCGCCGCGATCCGCGACGCCGGGATGAAGAGCGCGCCCAGCGCGGCGCAGAGCGGAAAGTAGATCGCGGCGTATTTTCCCAGGAACCCGAGTCCCAGGCACAGGCCCAGCAGGGCGGCGGCCAACGCCGAGCGGCCATCGGTCAGCCGCAAGTATAACCAGACCGAGGCCGCCCAGAACGGCAGCAGGATCGTGTCGGTCGAGATCAACAGCGACCCGACCCCGATCGCAGGCATGGTAAGATAGGCGATCCCGCAGAACGCGGCAGAGACCGGATCGGCATAGCGCCGTGCGACCCCGATGATCAGGACCGCTGCAGCCGCATGGAAGATCGCGCCGGGAAGCCGCACCCAGAACGGGCCGTCGCTGCCCGCAAGGTCGGTCACAGCGCGCAGCACCCAGCCGATCAGCGGCGGCTTCGAGTAATAGCCCCAATCAAGCTCTTGCCCCCACTGCCAGTACTGCGCCTCGTCCACGAAAAGGTCTGTCGTTGCCAGGGGCAGCAAGACAAGCCTGTAAATCGTGATGAAGGCGACCGCGGCAAGTCCAAGGACGAGCGGCTCAGGTTTCCAGCCGGAGGCTACGCTTTTCTGCATGGATCAGCCAGAGGTTGCGTGTGTAGATGATCACCCCAAGCGCCTGGCCGAGAATGAAGACAGGATCCTTGCGATGGATCGCATAGGCCAGCAGCGTGATCCCCCCGAAGATCGAGAACCACCAGAAAAGCTCGGGCACCACAGACCGGCTCTGCCGCTCCGAAGCGATCCACTGCACGATGAACCGCATCGAGAACAAGGTCTGCGCCCCGAGGCCGACCATGATCCAGACAAGTTCGGCACGGGTATCAACCCCGAAGAACTGGAGAGCCGCTTCGATCACGCTGCGCTCTCCTTTTCGGTTCTGCGCGGAACGGCCGGCTGCGCGTCCATCCTTGCTTCCTTTTGCATGACAATCTGCCCGTTCGGCGCGACTTCCGTTGGCCGCACGGATTTCCTACGGCGGAGCAGCCAGCCCACCCCGACAAGGTCATAAGCCCCGACCAGTCCCCGTTGCAGGTTGCTGTATTTCGACCGGCCAGCGACGCGGGCGCGGTGGGAGACGTCGACATGCGCAATCGTCCAGCCATGCGCGGAAAAAAGCGCCGGCAAGTATCGGTGCATGTGATTGAAGAACGGCAGCGCGAGAAAGGCGTCCCGGCGGAACGCCTTGAGCCCGCATCCGGTGTCGCGCGTATTGTCCGACAGCACCCAGCCACGAAGCCCGTTGGCAAAGCGCGAGGCGGCGCGCTTCGACCAGGTATCATGCCGTTTGACCCGCTGTCCCGCAACAAGTCCCAGCGCCGGGTCGGCATCGCCCTTCAGGAACGGCGCGACCAGGCGCGGAATCTCTGCGGGCGGGTTCTGGAGATCACCGTCAAGTGTGCAGATGATCTCGCCCTTTGCGGCCGCGACCCCACTGTGAACCGCGGCGGACTGGCCGCCCGCCCGGTCGTGACGGACGAGACGAAGCCAGGGAAACTCGGACCGCAGCCCCTGCACGATATCGCCCGTGCCATCGCGCGACCCGTCATCGACGACAATGACCTCCTTGCACGGCAAGTCCGCGCAAGCCGCATGGATCTCGCGGATCAGCGACTCGACGTTTTCGGCCTCGTCGTGGGCAGGTATTACTATAGAGATCATCACCGCTGCTCAGCCGACATTCCCGAAGCGGCCTGCCAGACGGTTTCAATGTCGCCTGAATCGGGCCTGCGATCAAGCAGGTTCACCACCAGCAGGGGCGCTGTTGCAGAACTCGCGCCTCGGTCGCGACGTTGCCCGCAGGGACCATCACCCTGCATCCGGATCGACGGAAGGCCCCCATGGCCCTTGATACGCGCAGGGTGGCGCCCGCTGGCGCAACCGCGACCGACAAGACCCTGTGCCGGTCCGGGGGGGGGGGGGGGGGCGAAAACCCGGCCGCCCCCGGCGCCGCGGTATCGGGGTAAGATCCTGCGCGGCCTGGCGGGCCCGGCTAAGGGCACCCGGGTACCCACCCACCCCCCCCCCCCCCCCCCCCCCCCCCCCCCCCCCCCCCCCCCCCCCCCCCCCCCCCCCCCCCCCCCCCCCCCCCCCCCCCCCCGAATACCCGGCCGCCACGGGCGCCGCGGTATCGCTGTACGATCCTGCGCGGCATCTCGGGCACGTCTCAGGGCACGCGGATACCCAACCAGCCCCCGAGGCGCGTGAATGTGATGTGACTTCAGTCCTCGGAGGCCGCGAAATGGCATCTGGGGCAGAGGCCGTCATGCAACCTCTCTCCGCAGCGGGTGCATCTGGCGCGCGCCGTCAGCACGCGCAGGATCGCTTTAAGAATTTTCATCGGGGCGGGCTCCTCTACAGCCTGTTTCAAGTGCCGGGGCTGGTGCCCGCAACGCCGCCATGGGTGCGTCCGCGGTGATACCCGCCCGTCAGTCACGCCAATCTGGATCGTCCGCCATGGCAACTTCTGTCATGGGGCATCGTCTGGCCTGATGGAGTCGACCGGCGCCCGTGCAATGCCGGTTGCCGTGCCGCGACAGTCCAAGGATCACGGCACCAGGATTCTACCTAGACCTGCCGATCCTGGCGGGTTGTGCAAAAGCTGCGCCGCCGCCGAGCGAAAGCCATCACCACGCCAAAACGCGCTCGCCAAGGACATCCGCGCGGGCTCTACCGGGGCGGCGCGGGCGGTCGGGTTCTCCGCAAGGCGGGTCACCCGGCACGGCCATTGTCGACCCGCGCGCGACGCGGGCATCGCCTCGATCGACCGGCCGTAAAAGCCGGTCGACGCATCTTGCGCAGAAGGGCCGAAACCGGGAACGACGTCTCGCCGGGCACTTCGCATATGAGCGATCCGAACGTGCCCGCCATCCGAGGCGGGAACGCGCCTGCTGGCGACGAGGCGCTGCGTCGCCGAAACCAGCGGCAAGGTGGCCGAGGCGATGCATGCCGGCTCGATCGTCGGCAACCGGTTCAAGGCTGTTCTGCCCTCCAGCGGCGACTACCGGATCGACGTCTACCTGATGCGCAACGCCGCGCGCCGGGACCCGCTCAGGGCAGGACCTCGCGAACCGTCAGCCCGCCGGAATCGGAGATCTCCAGCCAAGTGAAGGATTGCGGCGCGCGGGCGGTCTCGCCGATGCGCTTGCGCGGCCCGCCTCCCAGCGCACCCTGCGCGACATGCAGGACCGAGCCGATGCGCCGCGCGGCGAAGGCGTGGTGGTGGCCGCTGAGATAGGCGGCGGCCTGCCCCGTCTCCAGCACCCGCTGGAACGCCGCGTCGCCGATGATGTCGCGCTCGCGCCCCTGCGCGACGGGCACCAGCGGCAGGTGGCCGACCACGAGGATCGCGCGATTGCGCCCCCGCCCCGCGGCCAGCAGGTCGCGCAGCCACGTCATCTGCGGCGGCGCGGGCAGGCCGGGCACCGTCACGTCCAGCCCGACCACCAGCACATCCCCCGCCCGCGCGGCGAAGTGGAACGGCCAGGCGCGATCCGCGACGAAGGGCAGGCCCGGCTGCCAGGACGCCGCGGCCGTGGCGAAGGCCCGGCGTTCGGCCTCGAATCCGGGATAGGCCGAGGCGTCGTGGTTGCCCGCGACCGCCAGCATCGGGATGCCCGCCCGGCGCAGGGGGGCGGCCACGGCCAGATCGAATCCCGCCCACATCGCGGCCAGCTCGGGCCCGGTCAGTTTCGGCGCCGCCCGCTGACCGGCCACCATGTCGCCCGCGACGATGACCAGATCGGGACGGTCGGCCACGATCCGGGCGATGGCCGCGTGCACGGGGCGGCCATACCCGGTCGAGCCGTAGCTCCCGTTCAGATCCGAGATCAACGCGATGCGCCGCGGATGCCCCGCATGCACGGCCGAGGGCAAGGCGCCCGCCGCCAGCGCCCCCGCAACGAAGCCGCGGCGGTCCATCCCTACCGCCCCGCGCAGTCGACCGCGGCCGGGCTCACCTTGCCGTCCTTCAGGAACGCCTCGGCCTCCAGATCGAAGGCCAGCGTCCCCCCGGCGCAGGCCGCCGACAGGATATCGGCCGCCATCGCGGTATTGCGCACAAGCTGGCCGAACTGCGCCTCGGTCAGTCCGAAGCTGTCCTTCAGATAGGCATGCAGCGGCCCCCCGGCGGCCAGGTCCTCATTGAGCGCCATCAGCCGGGAATAGGTCCCGGCCGGGAAATGGCGCAGCCCCTCCAGCATGCCCGTGGACTTGGCATAGTTGGCGTATTCCACCCGCGCGCCCGCGTCGTTGTCGTTCAGATGCGTGCGCTTGATCCGGATCGCGCCGGGTGCGGGCGGCGCGTCGTCGCCATGCTTGGCGGCGGCCTGGGTCCGCACCGCGCCGGTCTCGACCCAGTGCCAGACCGGAACGAAGTCGATGTTGCCGACCCGGTCCTGCTGGCTGAGGATGAAGTCCAGCAGCACGAGTCCGGTCAGGTCCTCCATCCAGTATGCGACCTGCGCGGGGGCGACACCGGCCCCCATGTCCCTGGCGATCTGGGGGTCCTTCACCGCCTCGGCCACGCCCGCCGCGATCGCGGCCTCGATCGGGCCCGCGGCACGCAGGGCGAGGAAGGGCGCCGTCTTCTGGAAGTCGAGGTTCTGCCCCTTGCCCCAGCCCGAGGCGCGGGTGCCGTTGACCTCGGAATTGTAGCGGTCGCCCTTCGACTTGAGCATCACGCCGTAAAGCGCGCTGCGGTCGGCGGTGAACAGTTCATCGGTCGGGCTGTAGGTGCCGGGGTCCTGGTCGGCCGCGACCAGAATCTGCCAGCCCGAGCGGTTCATGTCGGACGAATGGCTGTGCCCCGAGATCGCGACGCCCGGGCGCGCGACCTCTGACAGGTGCGCGCCCCGGTCCATGCTGCGCCAGACCGCCACCGGCACGCCGATGTCCATGCCGAAGTAGCGGGACAGGTGGTAGTAGAGCAGCGGCGAGGGCGAGAAGGTGCCGCTGGTGCCCCTGGCGTTCATCGTCGGCTTGAACTTGGCCAGTTCGCCGCCCGACGCCTCCTTCGCCTCCTTGCCCTGAGGGCAGGCATTGGCCTCGAACCCGCGCCGGTCGCCGGCATAGGGCCCTTCGGACAGGTCGTGCAGGATCATCCCGGGGCTGGTGCTCCAGGTCTTGGGGCAGAGCCCCACGGCCGGGTCGTAAAGGTCGATGGCGCAGAAGGCAGCCTCGGCGGCGAGGTCGGCCTCGGAATAGACCGCGCCGGGCATCGGCGCGATGCGGACGCAGGTCTCGGTCACGCCGTTGGGGCTGGTGAATCGCGTGGCCGTGCCCTCGACCGCGTCAGAGGCCGAGACGGCGGAAGCGGTGAGGCACAGGGCGGCGGTCAGGGTCAGGCGCAAGGCTCGGTCCTTTCAGTCGGGGCAGATGGCGGCGCGTTCGGCCGCCGAGATGGCCAGCGCCGGGCTGGGAGAGAAATGCTCGAAATGGTGGTCGATCCAGGCATCGCAGCCGTCGGAACAATCGGCACCGTTGCGCGCCTCGTCCCAATAGGCCTTGGCGCGGTCCTCGCTCCAGCCGCAGAACTGCACCAGCGCCATCGCCGAGATCGCGCCCGAGGAATGTACGCCCCACATGCAGTGCACCAGCATCGGCCCGCGGCCCGGATCCTTGATGATGGCGTGGATTTCCTTCAGCACGTCGTCCGGCCGGGTCGACTTGCCCGGCGCATAGGCCAGCCGCCCGCCGCCGCAGGAGGTTTCGCCGAACTTCGTGTTCTTGCCGAAGTCGATGTAGCGCGCCGACGAGAAGCCGGCCGCGCACAGCTGCTTGCGCTGGGTATCGTTCAGTCCCGTGCGGCCCTTGTCGCCACCCTTGAAGCCTGCACGGTACAGCACCCCCGACAGCACCGGGCGGACGAAGGCCAGTCCCTCGGCCGGGCTCTGTCCATTCCGCCCGACCATCTCTGCGTGGCCCGGTCCGCCACTCCGCGCGGTGAAGCCCTCGGCCGACGCGCCGCCCGCCGCCAGCGCCGCCACCAGCAGGGCGGCCCATCCTGCCCGCCGCGTCCCGCCGTCCCGCCGCAGTCCTTCGATCATCCTCGGCTCCCTTCCTGGTTCAACCGGATGCCGCCCTGCCCCGCACGGCCGCCGCCCGTCGCAGGCGCAGACCTGCCGCCTGGGCTGCGCGGCGACTCGGGGGATGATCGGCGGCCTTTGACGGCAATGCTATCCGATTTGCGCAGCGTGCCTACGGCGTGTCCCGCCGGGCCTCGCCACAGCCGTTGGCGCGCAACCCGGTGCGGCTCAATGCCCGACCAACCAGCTTCCGTGTCGACCTGTGTCGACAAGCCCGGCAACCGGAACACCAGCGGACGGCAGTAAGCTCTTCAATGCACACGATGCCGAGGCAAGCCAGTGGGCTTTCCGGCGCGGATGAAGGCGGTGGATCTGGGCGATGTGGTGTGCAGTGTCCGACATCGCCTACGCCATCGCCGATCCGCGGATGCGCCGGGGGGCGGCCGATGACCGCGCTGCCGCGCGACAGACCGGGCCGGTCGGGCCTGCGCAGGCTCTGGGACGAAGCCGATGCGGTGCGCCAGGCCGCTGCCCTGATCGCCCTGTTCGTGCTGACGCTGTTCCGCTCCACCGTGAACGTGCTCGTGGGGGTGCCGGGCCTTTTCGGATGGTTGTGGATCGCGACCGTCACGCGGCTCGACCGTCACGCGGTTCACGGTGGCGACGGCCCGGTGCTCTCCGGCCCGCGTGTTCAGGCCAACCGCGGCGGCCCCACGATTCGCGGATCGCTTGGCTGCGGCCGAGGCACGGCTCGGCGAGCGGTCAGAGGATCGGCCAGACCTCGGGACGACCCAGATCGCGCGGGCGGTTTCCCCTGCGCGAAGATCGTCGCGCCGAGCGGAAACAGCAGCGTCCGGGCAGCGTCCAGAAGCGCGGACTGCAGGTGCTTGGGCAGGCTGCTGATGGGCAGGAAACGCCGGGCAATCTGGCGATGCTGGTCCGGCGAGGAAAGGAAACACTCCCGTCTGTCAGCCAGGACAGGCGATGTGACAGACCCGTTCGCATCGCTGAACCGGCCGGTCAGCGCCTCTCTCCGGCCCTGCGCGCCGGTGCCCTTGGCGAGGCCGGGTTCAGCCTTCGATATCCTCGATCCAGGTCTTTGCCGCCACCGCCTGCGGCAACCCCAGCGGACCAATGGCCAGCATCGACACATGCAGCAGCGCGTCGCGCCCGATGCCCTCGGCCAGCGCCCGGCGGGTGTGGGAATGTACCGCCCCCTCGGACCCGGCGCCCACGGCAAGGGCCAGCTTGACCAGCCGCCGCTCGCGTTCGGTCAGGGGCCCCGCGGCGGCGGTCGCCGCGCCGAGCGCGCTGTAGGCCTTCCAGACGTCAGGATGCGCCTCGGCCAGCCGGGCCGGCGCGCTGGGAATCTTGTCGGCCATGGTATCCTCCTTCCGATCAGCTTGCGGGGTCGTCGATCAGCGGCGTCGGCCGGGCCAGGCGTTCCAGATCCCCGCGATCGCGGATCGTCACCGTCAGCCCGTCCACCTCGACGCCGTATTCGGCCAGCGTCCTCAACGCGCGCGAGAAGTTCTCGGGCGTCATGCCCAGCAGCGAGGCGATCTTGCGCTTTTCGACCGGCAACTCGAAGCTCGGCGCGCCCTGGGCCAGAGTCTGCCGTCGGATCAGGTAGTTCGCAAGCCGCTCGATGGAACTGCGCAGCTTGAGGTTCTTGGTGGTCTTGACCACGTCGCGAAAATCGCAGGCCAGTTCCGCCACCACCGCACGGGCAAACGCGTTGTCCGTTTCGAACACCGCGCGCACATCCTCGGACGGCAGCAGGACGATGCGGGATTTTTCCAGCGTTCGGGCGGACATCAGATAGGGCCGGTCGCGCAGGGTCGCCGCCAGGATGAAGCTGGTCACCGGCCTGAGCAGCGCCATGGTCGTATCTCGGCCGTTCCAGCGGGCGAACATCTCGACATGGCCTTCAGACAGGATGTGCAGGAAATCGCTGGGCTCGCCTTCGGTGATCAACTCGATCTGCGGCGGGAAGGTCTGCACATAGGCGCCACGACACAGCCGGTCGAACGCGTCCGCGGCCATGTCAGCGAAGATCGCGAGACTTCGAATTTCGCGGATTTCCGATTCGCGCATGGCACCCCCGCCAGAAACGCTTGATAAAAATCAAGCCATCACACCCCCAAAGTCAAGTCCTGAATTCGGTATGCGACGGAACACACTTGCTCCATTTCCCGGGCCGACACCAAGGATTTCCCAAGCACCCTTGTTTCGTCTGCACGCGCCGCCCGCTTGATCGAGATCAAGTTTTTGCGGGCTGAACCACCTGAACGCTGCCGCAAATCCGGCACGTCCCGTGGGACCGCCGCGCAGAAGGAGGGGCACCGCATGCACACGTTGACGGGGGTCCGAAGGGGCGATCAGTATCGCGCACTCGGCCTCAGCACCTTCGCCTTCACCGCATGTTTCGCGGTCTGGACGATCTTTTCCATCATCGGGGTGGCCATCAAGGACGAGCTTGGGCTGACCGATACCCAGTTCGGCCTGCTGGTGGCGACCCCGATCCTGACGGGCTCGGTCACGCGCCTGTTCCTGGGCGTCTGGACCGAGAAATACGGCGGGCGGCTTGTCTTTTCCGCGCAGATGATCCTGACGGCGCTGGCCACCTGGGCGCTGACGCTGGCGGACACCTACACCATGTACCTGGTCGCGGCCCTGGGCATCGGCCTTGCGGGGGGCTCGTTCATCATCGGCGTGGCCTATGTCTCGCGCTGGTACGACGCGGGCCACCAGGGCACGGCGCTGGGCATCTTCGGGGCGGGCAACGTGGGCGCCGCGGTGACCAAGTTCATCGCGCCCTTCGTTCTGGTGGCCTATGGCTGGCACACCGTCGCCCATGTCTGGGCCGTGGCGCTGGCCACCATCGGCGTGCTGTTCTTCCTTTTTGCCAAGGACGACCCGGCGCTGGTCGAACGCCGGCAGAAGGGCATCCGCGCGCCCTCGCTCGCCGAACAGTTCGCGCCGCTCAAGAACCTCCAGGTCTGGCGCTTCTCGCTCTACTACTTCTTCGTGTTCGGCGCCTTCGTCGGGCTGGCGCTGTGGATGCCGCACTACCTGATCGACGTCTACGGCCTCGACGTGCGGAACGCGGGCATGGCCGCGGCCACCTTCAGCCTGTCGGCCTCGCTGTTCCGCGCCTATGGGGGCGTGCTGTCCGACAAGTTCGGCGCGCGGGCGATCATGTACTGGACCTTCGGCTTTTCGCTGCTGTTCCTGTTCATGCTGTCCTATCCGCCGACCGACTACATCATCCAGGGCAAGGACGGCCCGATCGCCTTCTCGACCTCGATGGGGCTGTGGCCATTCATCTCGATCCTGTTCGCGCTGGGCTTCTTCATGAGCCTCGGCAAGGCGGCGGTGTTCAAGCATATCCCGGTCTATTACCCCCATCACGTCGGCGCGGTGGGCGGCCTGGTGGGCATGTTCGGGGGCCTGGGCGGCTTCATCCTGCCGATCCTGTTCGGCGCCGCACTCGACCTGACGGGCGTCTACACCTCGTGCTTCGTGCTGCTGTTCGGCATCGTCGCCGTGGCGCTGACCTGGATGCACCTGTCGATCCGCGCGATGGAACGGCGCGCCCGCGGGACCGAGCTGGACCGGCTGCCGGCCCTGCCCGAAATGGAAGAGGTCCACGTTCCCGGCAAGACCGAACTACCCCGCGTGATCGAGGACTGGCGGCCCGAGGACCCGGTCTTCTGGGCCGACAGGGGCCGCCGGGTGGCGCGCCGCAACCTGTGGATCTCGATCCCGGCACTGCTTCTGGCGTTCTCGGTCTGGATGGTGTGGTCGATGGTCGTGGCGCGCCTGCCCGCGATCGGGTTCGACTTCACCACCGGCCAGCTGTTCTGGCTGGCGGCGATCCCGGGGCTTTCGGGTGCGACGCTGCGCATCTTCTACAGCTTCATGGTGCCGATCTTCGGCGGGCGGCTGTGGACGACGCTGTCGACCGCCTCGCTGCTGCTGCCGGCCATGGGGATCGGCTATGCGGTGCAGAACCCCGAGACGCCCTACCTGATCTTCCTGACGCTGGCGCTGCTCTGCGGTTTCGGCGGCGGCAACTTCGCCTCGTCGATGGCCAACATCGCCTTCTTCTTCCCCAAGGCGGAAAAGGGCAACGCCCTGGCGCTGAACGCGGGCCTTGGCAACCTCGGCGTCTCGGTGATGCAGTTCCTCGTGCCCATCGTCATCACCGCGGGCGTGTTCGGCGCCATGGGCGGCGCGCCGCAGGCGCTGTCGGACGGCGGGCAGGTATGGCTGCAGAACGCGGGCTTTGTCTGGGTGCCGTTCATCATGTTGGCCACGGCGGCGGCCTGGCTGGGGATGAACGACATTGCCGATGCGCGGGCCAGCTTCCGCGAACAGTCGGTGATCTTCAGCCGCAGGCACACCTGGCTGATGTGCATCCTCTACACAGGAACCTTCGGCAGCTTCATCGGCTATTCGGCGGGCTTCCCGCTCTTGACGAAGATCGCCTTCCCAGAGGTCAACGCGATCAACTTCGTGTTCCTCGGCCCGCTTCTGGGCGCGCTCAGCCGGGCGGGCACGGGCTGGGTTTCGGACCGGTTCGGCGGTGGCCGGGTCACGTTCTGGACCTTCGCGGGCATGATCGTCGCCACCTTCGCGGTGATCATGGCGATGGGGGCGGGCAGCTTCGCGGGCTTCTTCGCGGCCTTCATGGCGCTGTTCTTCCTGACCGGCGTGGGCAATGCCTCGACGTTCCAGATGATCCCGGCGATCATGGGGCGCGAGGTGCCGCGGCTGATGCCCGAGCTCGGCGCAGAGGCCCGCCGCAAGCAGGCCGAGCGCGAAAGCGCGGCGATCATCGCCTTCACCAGCGCGATCGCGGCCTATGGCGCCTTCTTCATCCCCAAGGGCTACGGCACGTCGATCGCGATGACCGGCTCACCGGTGGGGGCGCTGTGGGCCTTCCTGATCTTCTACGCGCTCTGCCTTGCGATCACCTGGGCCGTCTACACGCGCCCCCGCGGGCTTCTCCACGACATCGAGCACCGGTCCGCGGCCCCGGCCGCCGCCCAGCCCGCCGAATGACACGGACCGATTTCCGGGCGGCGCGCGCCGCCGCCTGGACGCTGCAATACGAAAGGACAGCCAGATGAGCCACCTTCTCGACAGATTGAACTTCCTCAAGCCCAAGGAACTGGAGAGATTCTCCGACGGCTGGGGCCAGGTGACCAGGGAAGACCGCGACTGGGAGGAGACCTACCGCAACCGCTGGCGCCACGACAAGATCGTGCGCTCGACCCACGGGGTGAACTGCACCGGGTCGTGTTCGTGGAAGATCTACGTCAAGTCGGGCATCGTGACCTGGGAAACCCAGCAGACCGATTATCCCCGCACCCGCGCCGACCTGCCGAACCACGAACCCCGCGGCTGCCAGCGCGGCGCCTCCTACAGCTGGTATCTCTACTCGGCCAACCGGGTGAAGCACCCGCTGGTCCGCGGCCGCCTGATGCGGATGTGGCGCGAGCTGCGCCGGACGAAATCGCCGGTCCAGGCCTGGGCCGCGATACAGAAAGACCCGGTCCTGCGCGCAGAATATACCCGCATCCGCGGCAAGGGCGGGTTCGTCCGCGCGAGCTGGGACGAGGCGACCGAGATCGTGGCGGCCGCGAACGCCTGGACGGCGAAGACGTATGGCCCTGACCGCGTCTTCGGCTTTTCGCCGATCCCGGCGATGTCGATGGTCTCCTATGCCGCCGGCTCGCGCTATCTCAGCCTCCTGGGGGGCACCTGCCTGTCCTTCTACGACTGGTATTGCGACCTGCCCCCCTCCAGCCCGCAGACCTGGGGCGAACAGACGGACGTGCCGGAGAGTGCCGACTGGTACAACGCGGGCTTCCTGCTGATCTGGGGCTCGAACGTGCCGCAGACCCGGACGCCCGACGCGCATTTCTACACCGAGGCGCGCTATCGCGGCACCAAGTCGGCGGTGATCTGCCCCGACTATTCCGAGGCGTCGAAATTCGGCGACATCTGGCTGAACCCCAAGCAGGGCACCGACAGCGCGCTGGCGATGGCGATGGGCCACGTGATCCTGCGCGAGTTCCACCTCGACCGCCAGGCGCCCTATTTCGAGGATTACGCGCGCAAGTACACCGACATGCCGATGCTGGTGCGGCTGGACGAAAAGGACGGCCGGTTGGTGCCGGGCCGGATGCTGCGCGCCGACGATTTCGACGGCAAGCTCGGCCAGACCAACAACCCCGACTGGAAGACCGTTGCCTTCGACGACGGGACCGGCGGCATCGTGGTGCCGAACGGGTCGGTCGGTTTCCGCTGGGGCGAGGAAGGCCGCTGGAACCTCGAAGAACGTGCCGGCGACAAGGAGACCAGGCTGCGCCTCAGCCTGATCCTGGAAGAGGACCACGACGAGGTCGTGGGCGTCGACTTCCCCTATTTCGGCGGCGCCGCGCACCAGCATTTCGTGAAATGCGGCCATCCCGACGTGCTGACCCGCAACATCCCCGCCCGGCGGGTGAAGCTGGCCGATGGCGAGGCGCTGGTCGTAACGGTCTTCGACCTGTTCTGCGCCAATTATGGCCTCGACCGGGGCCTGGGCGGCGCGTGGATCGCGAAATCCTATGACGAGGATCTGCCCTATACCCCCGCCTGGGCCGAAAAGATCACGGGCGTTCCGGCCGACAAGACGATCACGGTCGCCCGCGAATTCGCGCTGAACGCGGAAAAGACGCACGGCAAGTCCATGGTCATCCTCGGGGCCGGTCTGAACCACTGGTACCACATGGACATGAACTATCGCGGCATCATCAATCTGCTGGTGATGTGCGGCTGTGTCGGCCAGTCGGGCGGCGGCTGGAGCCATTATGTGGGCCAGGAAAAGCTGCGTCCGCAGACCGGCTGGCTGCCGCTCGCCTTCGCGCTCGACTGGAACCGCCCGCCGCGGCAGATGAACGGCACCTCGGCCTTCTACGCGCATACCGACCAGTGGCGCTATGAAACGCTGAACGTGCGCGAAATCCTCAGCCCCACCGCTCCCGAGGGCGACTGGGACGCCGCTCTGATCGACTACAACATCCGCGCCGAACGCATGGGCTGGCTGCCCTCGGCCCCGCAACTCAAGACCAACCCGCTGGAGGTGGCGAAGGCCGCCAGGGCGGCGGGCAAGGACCCGAAGGAGTATGTGGTCGAGGGGTTGAAATCGGGTACGCTCCAGATGTCCTGCGAGGATCCGGACGCGCCCGAGAACTGGCCGCGGAACCTGTTCGTTTGGCGGTCGAACCTCTTGGGCTCGTCGGGCAAGGGGCATGAATACTTCATCAAGCACCTTCTGGGCACCGACAACGGCGTGATGGGCAAGGATCTGGGCGCCGAGGGCCGCGAGAAGCCGAAGGAGGCCGTCTGGCACGACACCGCGCCCGAGGGGAAGCTCGACCTTCTGGTCTGCATCGACTTCCGGATGAGCACGACGGCGGTCTATGCCGACGTGGTCCTGCCGACCGCCAGCTGGTACGAGAAGAACGACCTCAACACCTCGGACATGCACCCTTTCATCCACCCGCTGCAGGCGGCGGTGGACCCGGCCTACGAGTCGAAATCGGACTGGGAGATCTTCAAGGCGATCGCCCGGAAATTCTCGGAGGTCGCGCCGGAAATCCTGGGCGTGGAAACCGATATCGTCCAGGCGCCGATCCTGCACGACACGCCCGGAGAACTGGCCCAGCCCCATGTGCGGGACTGGAAGAAGGGCGAATGTGACCTGATCCCCGGCAAGACCGCCCCGAACTATGTCGCGGTCGAACGGGACTACCCCGCGCTCTATGACCGCTTCGTGTCGGTCGGGCCGCTGCTGGACACGCTCGGCAACGGCGGCAAGGGCATCGGCTGGAACACCGAGGCCGAGATCCACGAACTGGCCAAGCTGAACGGCGTCTGGGCGGACGGCCCGGCCAAGGGGCGGCCGAAGATCGTCACCGACATCGACGCGACCGAGGTCATCCTGATGCTGGCCCCGGAAACCAACGGCGAGGTCGCGGTCAAGGCGTGGCAGGCGCTGGAGAAGCCCACAGGCCGACACCACGCGCATCTGGCCGAGGGGCAGGAGCACAACAAGATCCGCTTCCGCGACATCGCCGCCCAGCCGCGCAAGATCATCAGCTCGCCCACCTGGTCGGGCATCGAAAGCGAGGAGGTCTGCTACAACGCCGGCTATACCAACGTCCACGAACTGATCCCCTGGCGCACCGTCACCGGCCGCCAGCAGCTTTACCAGGATCACCTGTGGATGCGGGCCTTCGGCGAGGCGCTGTGCCAGTACCGCCCGCCGGTGGACCTGAAAACCATCACGGCGGAGGTGAACCCCGAAACCGACCGGCCCCATGTCGTGCTGAACTTCATCACGCCGCACCAGAAATGGGGCATCCATTCGACCTATTCCGACAACCTGCACATGCTGACGCTCAACCGCGGCGGGCCGGTGGTCTGGATTTCCGAGGTCGACGCGAAGAAGGCCGGGATCGAGGACAACGACTGGATCGAGGCCTTCAACGTGAACGGCGCGCTGACCGCACGCGCGGTCGTCTCGCAGCGGGTGAAGGAGGGGATGACGCTGATGTATCACGCGCAGGAGAAGATCGTGAACACGCCCGGATCGGAAAAGACCGGCATCCGCGGCGGCATCCACAACTCGGTCACCCGCGCGGTGCCCAAGCCCACCCACATGATCGGCGGCTACGCCCAGTTGGCCTACGGCTTCAACTACTACGGCACCGTCGGCTCGAACCGGGACGAATTCGTCATCGTCCGCAAGATGAACAAGGTCGACTGGCTCGACCGTCCCGCAACCCAGGAGGCCGCGGAATGAGAGTGCGTGCGCAAATCGGCATGGTGCTGAACCTCGACAAGTGCATCGGGTGCCACACCTGCTCCGTCACCTGCAAGAACGTGTGGACGAGCCGCGAGGGCGTCGAATACGCGTGGTTCAACAACGTCGAGACCAAGCCCGGCATCGGCTATCCCAAGGACTGGGAGAACCAGAAACGCTGGAACGGCGGGTGGGAGCGCAACCGGCGCGGCCACATCCAGCCGAAACAGGGCGCCAAGTGGCGGATTCTCTCCAACATCTTCGGCAACCCCGACCTGCCCGAGATCGACGACTATTACGAACCCTTCGACTTCGACCACGACCACCTGAAATCGGCCCCCGAGATGGAGGCCTTCCCGACCGCGCGGCCCTATTCCAAGATCACCGGCGCGCGGATCGAGAAGATCGAATGGGCGCCGAACTGGGAGGAGATCCTCGGCGGCGAATTCTCGAAACGGTCGCAGGACTACAACTTCGAGGGCGTGCAGAAGGAGATCTACGGGGAATACGAGAACACCTTCATGATGTATCTTCCCCGGCTCTGCGAACACTGCCTGAACCCGACCTGCGCGGCCTCTTGCCCCTCGGGCGCGATCTACAAGCGCGAGGAGGACGGCGTCGTCCTGATCGACCAGGAGAAATGCCGGGGCTGGCGGATGTGCATCTCGGGCTGCCCCTACAAGAAAGTCTATTACAACTGGGACACCGGCAAGTCCGAGAAATGCACCTTCTGCTATCCGCGGATCGAGTCGGGCATGCCCACGGTCTGTTCGGAAACCTGCGTGGGGCGGATCCGCTATCTGGGCGTGATGCTCTATGACGCCGACGCGATCGAGGCGGCGGCGAG
This sequence comes from Rhodovulum euryhalinum, assembly GCF_004342445.1. Taxonomy (GTDB): domain Bacteria; phylum Pseudomonadota; class Alphaproteobacteria; order Rhodobacterales; family Rhodobacteraceae; genus Rhodovulum; species Rhodovulum euryhalinum. Next base: position 53,203 of record NZ_SLWW01000006.1, on the reverse strand, counting down.
TTCCGAGAAGGTGACCGACCTTTACGGCGCACAGCTCGACGTCTTCCTCGACCCCAACGACCCGGTGGTGCGCGAGATGGCGCTGGCCGATGGCGTGCCCCAGGAATGGATCGAGGCCGCCCGGAACTCGCCGGTCTGGAAGATGGCGATGGAATGGAAGGTCGCCTTCCCGCTGCATCCTGAATACCGGACGCTGCCGATGGTGTGGTACATCCCGCCGCTGTCGCCGATCCAGAACGCCGCCGAGGCGGGCAAGATCGGCCATGATTGCGAGATGCCCGACGTGCGCAGCCTGCGCATCCCGGTCCGGTACCTCGCCAACATGCTGACGGCGGGCGACGAGGCCCCGGTGGTTTCCGCGCTGGAACGGATGCTGGCGATGCGCGCCTACATGCGCGCCAAGACTATCGACGGCGTCACCGACGAGGGCATCGCCGCGCGCGTCGGCCTTTCGGGCCGGGTGATCGAGGACATGTACCGGATCATGGCGCTGGCCAATTACGAGGACCGCTTCGTGATCCCGACGACCCACCGGGAACTCGCCGAAGAGGCGATGGACCTGCGCGGCGGCTGCGGCTTCACCGATGGCAACGGCTGTTCCACCGGCATGTCCGAGGGCTCGCTCTTCGGCGGCAAGAAGAAGAAATTCACCCTTCCGTCGGAGGCGTTCTGATGAAGATCACCCTGAAGGCCCTTTCGGCGATGCTGAGCTATCCCAGCGCCGAATTCAAGGCCGCCACCTGGGACATCGCCGACGCGATGCTGGTGGAAGACCTGCTGACCCCGGCCGTGCGCCGGCAGCTTCTGCCGCTGTTGGACGAACTGCACGACATGGATCTGCACGACCAGCAGGAGCGGTTCGTGTCGCTGTTCGACCGGTCGCGGTCGCTGTCGCTGAACCTGTTCGAGCATGTCCACGGCGAAAGCCGGGACCGCGGCAGCGCGATGGTCGACCTGATCGAGACCTATCGCCGGGGCGGGTTCGAGCCCGCGACCGAGGAACTGCCCGATCACCTGCCGGTGCTTCTGGAATTCCTGGCGCACCGGCCCAAGGCCGAGGCGCGCGAGACACTGGCCGATGCGGCGCATATCTTCGAGGTGCTGGCGCAGCGGCTGGACAAACGGCAAAGCCCCTATGCGGGCGTGTTCCGCGCGCTTCTGCATCTCGCGGGCGAGACGGCCGACGCCCGGACCGTGGACGCCCTGCTGGCGCAACCCGAGGACGACCCCGACGACCTCGCGGCGCTCGACGCCGTCTGGGAGGAAACCCAGGTCACCTTCGGCCCCGACCCCGGCGCGGGGTGCCCCCAGGTGCGCGACATGCTCGCGCGCATGGATACCCCCTGCAACGACGTTCCGGCCCCGGGCCGGCACGCATCCCACTGACGGAGGCACGTCATGCACAACTTTCTCTTCGGGATTTACCCCTACATCGCGCTGGCGGTGCTGGTCCTCGGGTCCATCGCGCGTTATGAACGCGACCCGTTCACCTGGAAATCCTCGTCCTCGCAACTGTTGCGGCGCAGGCAGCTGATCCTCGGCTCGGTGCTGTTCCATGTCGGCGTGATCGTGATCTTCTTCGGCCACCTGATCGGGCTTCTGACGCCGATCTGGGTGTTCGACGCGGTCGGCATCAGCCACGGCGCGAAACAGACGCTGGCCGTCGTCGCGGGCGGCATCGCCGGCGTGATGGCGCTGGCGGGCGGGATCCTCCTGTTCCACCGCCGCTGGACCGACCCGCGCATCCGCACGACATCGAGCTTCGCGGACATCGGCATCCTGGGGCTGCTGATCGCGCAGCTTGTGCTGGGCCTGCTGACGATCTTCGTCTCGCTGCAGCACCTCGACGGGCACGAGATGACCAAGTTCATGTCCTGGGCGCAGGGTATCTGGACCTTCGACAGCGCGGCGGCCAGCTACATCGCGGACGTGAACATCCTGTTCAAGCTGCACCTGTTCCTGGGGCTGACGATCTTCCTGCTGTTCCCGTTCACGCGGCTCGTGCACATGCTCTCGGTGCCGCTGCGCTATCTCTACCGGCCGGGCTACCAGATCGTGCGCTCGCGCCGCCGCGTGGCCCTGCCCGAGCGGACCGGCGCGGTCCCGCACCGCGCCCCCGAACGCCGCGGCGCCCCCGTCGCCGGCACCCAACCCCGACCGGCGGAGTAGACCCGATGAGCCCCCTGTTTCCCGAAATCACCGTGAACGGCGTCGCAATCGCCCCCACCGCCATTGCGGCCGAGGCGCAGAACCAGCCCGCACCCCCCGACAAGCCGGGGATCGCCTGGCGCAAGGCGGCCCGCGCGCTGGTGATCCGCGAGGCGATGCTGCAGGAGGCCCGGCGCGCCGGGCTGGCAGCCAGCCCGCACGAGCTTGCCCCCCACCGCCGCGAAACCGAGGACGAGGCCCTGATCCGCTCGCTGATGGAGGAACGCATCGACCCCGTCCCGGTCACCGAAGCCGCGATCCGCGCCGCCTATGACGCCGCGCCCGAGCGGTTCCGCACGCCCGACCTTTGGCAGGTGTCGCATATCCTCTATGCCGCGAAGCCCGAGGACGACACGGCGCGCGCCGAGGCACGGGCCCAGGCCGCGGCGGCGCTGCGGCGGCTGGCCGAGGCCCCCGACGCCTTCGGCCGCATCGCCGGGCAGGAAAGCGACTGCCCCTCGCGCACGGCGGGCGGGCAGCTGGGCCAGATCGCGCCGGGCGACACCGTTCCCGAGTTCGAGGCCGCGCTGGCCGGGCTGGCCGAGGGTCAGATCATCAGCGTCGAGACCCGCTATGGCGTGCATGTCCTGCGCGTGGATGCCCACGCGGGCGGCACGATCCGGCCCTTCGACCTGGATACCGTCCGGGCCGAGATCGCCGAGGCGCTGGAAAAGGCGGCCTGGGCGCAGGCGGCCCGCGACTTCGTCGCCGACCTGCTGGAGCGGACCCGCGTGACCGGGCTGGACCCGGCCCGCCACATCCTCTGAGGAGAAAGGCCATGTGCCCCCAGATCGACCACGCCCCGCCCCGCGACGACGGCACGCGGCCGGTCGATCTGCGACGCTATGCCAATCCGCTCGATGCGCTGGCCGCGGACCATTACCGTCAGCGGCTGATGCTGGCGGAGCTGGAGCGGCTGGCCGCGTCGGCAGGGCGCGACACCGCCCAGGCGGCGGCCCTGCTGACGCATATGGAAACCGAATTGCCCGTGCACACGCTCGACGAGGACCAGGACCTTTTCCCGCTGCTCAGGCGCCGCGCCGCGCCCGAGGACCGGATGGACCATCTTCTGGCGCAACTCGATGCCGAGCATGACGCGGTCAGACCCCAGGCCGCCGAGGTGCGCGGCATCCTGCGCGCGATCCTGGCCGGAGAAACGCCGCGCGACCTGGCCGCGCTGCGCGGCTTTGCCTCGGCCTATCGCCGCCACATGATCCTTGAAAACGCCGTCCTTTTGCCGCTGGCCCGCGCGCGGCTGACCCGCGCCGACCTTGCCGACCTGCGCAACCGGATGGCCGCCCGCCGCGGACTCGACCTGACACCGGGGACCGCGAACGCCCGGTGACCCGTTGCGCTGCAACGTGGCCTCAGGCAGCGATCGCATCCATTGCGTCGAGGCATCAGGCCCGGATGGCCTCTTGATCCGGCGGGAGGACTTCGGCCAGTCCGCCGGCGAAGTCGTCGAACGCTTCGAGATTGAAGCGACCGACACCCATCAGCACGGGAAGACCCCGTTCAGGCGCGCACGCGATCGAATCCCGGAACCCGCGCCCCTCTGCCTCGTGCGGCCCGAACTTGTTCAGAAGCAGGATTTCGACCGACCCTGAGAGCCGCCGATCGACCTCGACAACGGCGCGTGCCAGCGCGTCGGGGTTCAGGCGGCATGCGCACCGAGGCGGCCCTTGCGGCCGACCAACCGGGCGGTACGGCGCTGGTCCGTTCGGTCCAGACGCGGTTCAACCTCAACGCCACGGCGGGCGAGGGCGGGACCCATGTGGCGACCGTCAGCGCCAACCTCCTGGGCGACGAGATCCGGGCCACAACGCTGGACGAGATCACCGACCGCTGGCAGGCCGCGGGCGACGCGCTGCTGGCAGAGGTCGCGGCCTGTGGCGGGGTCTGCAACGCCACCCACGGCCTGCGCCCCGGCCCATCCGAACTGCGCCTGCGGCTGAAGGAGGGGGCGGTGGCGCTGAGGCTGACCGCGGCCGATGTCGCGGGGCAGGTATGCGCGGCCGAGGGCATGGACCTCGCGCGCACCGACTGGGACACGCCGCCCGAAAAGCGATCACGCTGACATTTCTTCGGTTCGCATATTTTCGCCCTTCTCGCAGCAACGACCTTGGTCAACGGTTGCAAAGCGTCGATTCTGGAGGGGACCGAAAAGTCGGGGATCGGCAATGCAGGCGCATCACCGCGCCAGGACGTTCACCTTTGCCGCAGCGGCCACGGTCGCACGGGATGCCGACGGGAAAGACGGCCGTATTTTTTTGCACCCAGACCGAAAATGAATATGCCTTGGAAGGACTTGTGAATGAACCGGACCGCAATCGCCGCGACGACAGTTCTGTTCGTCATGTCAACCCTGCCCGTCCACGCCAGCGAGGAGAGCGACAAGGCCGCCCTCGCCGCGCTCGCGATCCTCGGGATCGCGGCCTTCGCCCATCACGAAGACCATTCCCGCGAGGGCCATGCGCTGCAAACCGGCCAGGACAAGGCGGATTTCGAACGCGGCTATCGCTACGGGCTACATAACAAGCCCTACGATTCCGCATGGTCGAGCGCCGCCTATGGCTCGGGCTATGACCCCGGCCACACCGAACGCGCGAACCGGCTGGCCTACAAGCGGCACGATGCGGCACAGGGTGCGCCCAACCTCGCGATGCGGATCTGCGTAAGCGAGGCCTCGGCCCAATGGGGGCGCAACCCCCGCGACATCCACGTGGCCGGCTCGGCGATGGGAACCTTTTCCCAGGCGGGGGGGCAGGAATACCGGGTCGAGGTCGCCACCGGCCATCGGCATGGCGTCTGCAACGTCAACGCGGAAGGCACCGTCTTCAGCACCGAGGACGGACGTCTCTGACCGGGGCGGCCGGGCCCGGCTGCCGCATCCGCCAACAGTTTCCACGGCCCGATCGTTCATGGAGAACCAGAAGATGAAGACCTTCACATTCATCCTCGCGACAGCCTCGATGGCGATCGCCCTCGGGATCACCCCGCCCGCATCCGCCGACGAGCAGTTCGCGATCGACGGCTGCATCGAGCGGCTGCGCGCCGTGGGCGGCCCGGACGCCCAGGCCGGCGGTGAAGTCCTCAGCAGCGAATTCTCCGAGGCGGGCACGCTGGTGATGCTGCGCGACGGGGGCGGCACCGTCTGGCGCTGCATCGGCTACAATGACGGCTCGGTGGGCGAACTGACCGTCGCCGAGGGCGCCGAAGATGGCGGCGGGGCCATGGCCGGCGCGGCGTCCGAGCCAGCGACCTCGTCCGCGCGGGTGCGGTTCGACGCCGGCGCGTCGGGGGCTGAACTTACGGGCACGCTGTCGCCGGGCGGCAGCGCGCGCTACGTGCTCGGCGCCAAGGACGGCCAGAACCTCTACGTCCGCGTCGCGACCGGCGATGCCGGCGTCTCCTACCAGATCTTCAACCCCGACGGCACGTTCCTGCTCGAGCAGATGACGCCGGACCGCGAGTATCGCGGCCAGCTGTGGCAATCGGGCGATCATGTGGTCGAGGTCATCAACCGCGGCGGCGGCACCGCCGCGTACAACGTCATCTTCGGGATCGACTGACCATGAAACAGCTTCGTCTTTCGCTTTTCCCCGGTCTCGCCGCAGGGCCCGCCCTTGCCCAGGATCCGGCCGTGCAGGCCGCGCAGGCGGTCGGAGCCGGTGTGGGCTTTGTCATCGGGCTCGTCATCATGATCGCCGTGGGCGCCATCGTCGGCTGGCTCGCAAGCCTGATCGTCAAGGGCGGTGGCTCGGGCTTTCTGGTGGATGTCCTGATCGGGATCGGCGGGTCGGTCCTGGCCGGGTTCCTGTTTCCCGCGCTCGGGCTGTCGCTCGGCGGCGGCCTGGTCGGGGCCTTCGTGCCCGCAATCATCGGCGCGGTCCTGCTCCTGCTGGTCGTGCGCCTGATCCGCAGGCTTGCGGGCTGACCGGCGCCCTGCCGACATCCACGCCCTGCCGGGTCATGTCTGGCCCGGGAGACTCATCGCTACCGCTTTGTTCTTAAAAGGAAAGGAAAACCAATGACCCTGAAACTCAAACTCGCCGTGACCACCGCCGCGCTTGTCGCGCTTTCGGGCTGCGTCGAGGATACCGCCTCGACCGAGGCGGGCCGACCGATGGTCGGCAGCGAATACGACCTGTCCTCGTTCGAGGGCGCGCGGGCCGGTCAGGCCGAGATGGGCATCACCAATCTCGGCTACGAACCCGTCCGGACGCAGGGCCTGACGACGTGGTGGTTCAACCGCTCGACCGGCGCCTGTGCCCGGATCACCACCTCGAACGGCCGCTATTCCGACGTGACCATGCTGCCCGCACAGGATTGCTGACGGGAAACCGGCCCTCTCCCCCCGGGAGGGGGCCGACCCGCACGACCGGCCCGCGACCCCTGTCAAATGCTCGAAAGCGTGGACCCCGTGAACAACACCCATGACAGCCTCTTTGCGATGAACGGCGCCGCCCTGATCCGGGCGGCCGGCCTTGTCTGCCTCGGCGCGGCCTCAACGGCCACGGCCGCCGCGGCACAGGCGCGGGTCGAACCGCTGGCGGACTGCTTCTTCGCCGCCCCCGAGACCACGCCGCCGCTGACGCAGGAGTGCGGCTACGTGGTCGTGCCCGAGAACCCGGACCGGGCGGACAGTCCCGAAATCAAGCTGGGTTTCCTGCGGTTGTCCGCCCGGACGGACGACCCGCAAGCGCCGCTCTTCATGCTGTCCGGTGGTCCCGGCAACACCTTCATCAAGCCCGAAAGCCTCTTGCTGTTCGGGGACGGGTTCCTCGGCCCGGTCCTGGATGAACGCGACGTGGTCTTCCTCGACCAGCGCGGCACGGCGAACGCGGTCCCGGTGCTTGACTGCCCCGGGATCTACGGCCTGCCCTGGACCGCCCACGAGCGCGGGCTCGACGAGGCCGGAGCCCTGGAACTCGGCCGGGAGGCCCTGGCGGGCTGCGTCGCGGAAGCGCGCGCCGCCGGCATCGACCTTGCGCAATACAACAGCGTCCGGATCGCCGCCGACGTGGACGCGGCGCGCGCGGCGCTGGGCTATGACAGGATCGTCTATTACGGCGCCTCCTACGGGGCGCAGCTGGGCCAGCACTTCATGCGCGATTTCCCCGACAGCCTGCAGGCCGTCGTCCTCGACGGCGCCAATTCGCTGTCCCGGAAAAGCTGGGTGCAGGAGCGCGTGCGCGATGTCGACGTGGCGACCGACAAGCTGGCCGCGCTCTGTGCCGCCGACGCCAAGTGCGCCCAGGCCTATGACATTCCCGCGCTGATCGGCCAGGCGATGGCGCTGTTCGACAACGGCCCGATCCGGACGACCTACCAGGACCCGGCCGACCCCGGCATCCGGCTCGATCTGACGCTGACCGCGGCCGACCTTGCCAATACCATCTTCGGGTTCCAGACCGGCCAGATCGGCATCCGGTCGCTGCCGGCGGTTCTGACGGCCATCCTCGCCGATGGCCGGACCTCTGCCGCGGAGATCCTCGGCCAGCAGAAGGGCACCGCCATCGTCGCCTCGCGCGGGGCGACCAAGGGCGAGTCGGCGATTCTGATGCACATGGCCGTCGTCTGTTCGGACGATCCGGTGAATTCGGCCGACGACATGATCGTCGACCCCGACGCCAGCGCCTATGCCCGTGCCTACGGCGCCGCGGTGCTGGAGGAATACATCGAGTTCTGCCGGGCGGTCGACGTGCCGCCGCTGCCCGACGACACCGACGTGGACGTGACGACCGACGTGCCCACGCTGATCCTGGCAGGCGACCTCGACGCCCGCACGCCGGTGATCCGGAGCGAGCTTGTCGCCGCGACCCTGCCGCGCGCCACCATCGTCGAATTCCCCGAAGGCACGCATGTCCAGCTTGGCGAGATCAACCAGTGCGCCGGGCAGATCCTGCGCGCCTTCCTCGCAGATCCGGCTGCCGCGCCGGACACCGGCTGCATCGCCGACATGCCCCGCCGCGGCTTCGTCCTGCCGGACGGAACGATCAGCGTGCAATAGGCGGCAAAAGGGACAAGCGTGGTCGTCCTGTTCCGGGCCGTCTATCTCGTGGCCATGGCGTTCAGCCTCTCGGCCGGGGCGCTGGTGACGGCCAGCCTGTTCATCGCCGACCACGCGCCGCAGAGCGGCACGTTTCTCGGCATCAGCCTGGCCGTCACCGCCATCTTCCTGACCCTTGGCGTCCTGCTGTTCGGGATACAGCGCCATGTCGCCGCCATCGCCGTGGTGGCGCGGCGAAGTGATGACCCCACCGCGCAGAACCTGAGGCCGGACGTGGCGCGGTTGGTGGCCTACCTGCTGGCGGGCGGGGTCCTGCTGGCCGCGATGCTGGGGGTCGTCACCTACGCGATCCTGGCCCGGATCGACCAGGGTTTCGCGGCCTTCGGCTGAACGACCGCGCGGCCCCGGACCGCCACGGGATGACGCGCGGCACGGGCGCCCGTCCAGTCGGACGATGCGGCGGAAGGGGCGGCGGCGACGGGGGGGGCGGTCGTCGGCCGGTTCGCCGAGGCTGCCGGCCGTTGCCAGGTGCGGCTGGATCGCCAGCACAGAAATCAGAAGGATGGGTGCACGATACCTGGGGGGCTCCGCCTCGGGTCAGAGGGTCTTTCGCGGTCACCGCGGCGGCATCGCGACCGCGCAGGGCCAGCCGGGCCTTTCATGCCAGCGCCGATGGGTGGCCACGCCCGGGCTCCGGTTCGTTCCCCCCGATGGGCTATCGGACCTGTCGGCGCGGCTGGACGGGCAAAAGACTGCGTTTCGCGTCATCGCGCCTGCGATCACGCAGCGGACCTGACCCGACAGGAGCCTCCTTCAAAGCCGCAACACCTGGGCAGGCCCTTGCCGGATCGCCCCGGACCTGACCCCCTCGTGCAGCAGGACAAGATCGCTTCCGTCGGCCGGAATGAAATCGACGCGCTCGATGGAAACGTCGCCGTTGTCCGGAAACGCGAAGTAGGACGCGACGTAGGTCAGCACCCCGACGACCCGGCCGTCTTCGAGCAAGGGTTCCCAGATGGTCGTGTGTCCCGCCCCCCGGAAGTTGGCGGTGAAGCGGAACAGAAGCGAATCGCCGCCCTGCAGTCCCGACCGCAGGAGGTGCTCTGCCAGCTCCGGGCAGCCCAGGCGGTCGGTGTATCGTTCGAAATCCGTGCCGAGCAGCGCGGACGGGTCGTACCCGCGTGCCCGGAAATGCGCACGCCCCGTCGCCGAGACCTCGACCAGCCGCAGACGTGCGTCGAGCAGCGCGGCCGTCTGCACGTCATGGCGAACCAGCGCGAGGCTCCGGGCCAGGTGGCGCCGGTCTTCATTGTCCCGCAGCAATTTCAGCAGTTCTGCCTCCCGGCGGGGCCGCGGGCGCTCGACCCCGCGTTCCCAGCGGCTGACCGTGCCCTGGTCGACGTCGAGCCGGTCGGCCAGTTGCCGCTGCGTGACCCCGAGGCGCCGACGCATGTGCCGGATCGTCTTTCCGTCCAAGATGCTCTCCGCCCGACGCAGGATGGGAACTTGGCAAAAGATTAACAGATTCGTGTCTGGAAGACGCGCGCATTTCAAGAAACACCGCGCGAACCTCTGCCTTCGCGTGCGCCGATCGCCCGCCAAAGGCAAGAACAGCCGATCTTTCGGCCAACGGCGGGAAGAGAACGGTCCGACCCCCGCATCCTCCAGGACCGAATTGGGCTGCGCGGGCCGGGCAAGACTTTGCCGCCCGTTCCTGCTAGCATCATCTGGAACCGCCGCGTGGCCGATGGCAGGGGACCGCTCCAGGAAGATGCGCTTCGAGACCTTGATGACGCACAGGACCGGGGCCTCCGGACATCGGCCCTCGGGCCTGTTCAGCGGATGCGACAGCCTCACGCTCTTGCCGGCGGCAAGCGCTTTCTGCAGGATCGACCGCGCGATGGTGGGGCCGCTTGCGGTGGGCCGTGTCCAGTCGACCGGGCACGAGGTTGATCTGTCCGAACATGTCTCGGTCAGCCTCGTCGCCCCGGTCTCGGGGCGCCTGTTCTCGGCGGTGGGGGAAACCGGGCTGTCCGCGCGGCCGGGCTAGGCGCTGCTGTTTTCGCCGAACCGGCGGCGAACCCGTGCGGTGGGGGACGGGGGCCACGCATTCCTGGGGATCCCTGTAACCCTGCCCGTCGACACCGTCGAGGACGCGGCGAACCGGCTTGACACCGTCACGCGGAGGTTCCGGTTCGGCGACGTCGCGCTGGCGCTGGGCCGCACGCCGTTGCCCGAACTGGACGAACTGCTCGGCCTCGTGCGGGTCCTCGTGTCCGAACTGGAACGGGGCTCGCCCCGGGTGGCGCAGGCGGCCTCCTGCCTGAACTGGACCCGGATGCTTTCGGAAAAGCTGGTCGAGGTACTGGCCGCGGCCGAGGTCCTGCACCTGCCCGCCGCGGTCGAGTTGCGCCCCGCCTACCGGCATGTCGGCAACGCGCTCGACCACATGCGCGCGCATTTCTCCGAGATCGAGACGATGGTCGAGGTCGCAGAGGCCTGCGGCGTCAGCACCCGGACGCTGGAGACCGCCTTTCGGCTGGTACTCGGAACGCGCCCGCACGCCGTGCTGACCGCCTCCGGCTGGAGGAGGCGCGGCGCCTTCTGAGCCTGCCCGACAGCGCGCCGACGGTGACGGAGGCGGCTATCACTTGCGGGTTCGGCCATCTTGGCCGGTTCTCGGCGGCCTATCGCGCGCGTTTCGGCGAAGCCCCGTCGCAGACGCGGGCCAGGCGGTAAGGCGCGCCGATTGTAGGCCCGCGACCTTTTTTCGCGCGGCTGCGCGATCCGGATAGGGCCTGCGCCAATCGGATTGTTTCCATTGCCGCACCGCGCGACATCCTTTCCGGACGGGTAAGGTTCACGGGACGGGAGCGGGCCTCTTGCGGGCCGCGCCACGGAACCTGACCTGAACGAGGGGATCGAGACGATGACGAAGACCAGCCCGACCCGGCCCTGGGCCGCCGCGGCGCGCCGCGCCGCCCCGCTTGGCTGCGCGGTCGTCCTGCTGGGGGTCCTTGGCGGCGCTCCGTTGGCGCGGGCCGAGGCGGATGGCCCGGATTTCTTTCGTGTCACCGGGGTGGCGGCGAGCGATGTGCTGAACCTGCGCGCCGCGCCGGACGCAAGTGCCGCGAAGCTCGGGGAAATCCCGCCCGGCGCGGACGGCCTGAGCAACCTTGGCTGCGAGGGCGGCCTGAGCTTTGCCGAATGGCAGGCCGCGACCGAGGCCGAACGCGCGGCCGGGGTGCAAGCCCGCTGGTGCCGGGTCGCCTTCGGGGGCGTCGAGGGCTGGGTCGCGGCGCGGTTCCTGACCGAGGGCAGCGCCCCCGCCCCGGCGGCCGCGGCGGCTGGCGACCTCGTGCTCTGGCGCCTCGTCGCGGTGAACGGCGCCCCGGTCGAGGGAACCCCCGAGATCGACTTCGCGCCCGATGGCGCGATCTCGGGCGGCACGGGCTGCAACCGGTTCCAGGCGCGGGGCCGGATGGAGGGCGGCAGCCTCGTCATCGAGGGGCCCGTCGCCACCACCCGGATGGCCTGCCCGCCGACGCTCGACGCCCAGGAAAGCCGGATCCTCTCGGTGATGCAGGGACCGATCGCCGTCGCCTTCGATCCGCTGACCGGCCAGCTCGGGCTGTCGAATGCCGGTGTCACGCTGGCGCTGGCGCCCGGTGGCGCACCGCAGGCGGAGGCTCCGGCCCACAGATTCAGCCCGGCACCGGGCGAGGCGGCGGAGTACTGGTCGGTCTTCGGGGTCGAGGGCCATCTCAACCTCCGTGCCGAGGCCAGCACCGGGGCCAAGGTGCTGGCGCAGATCCTGCCCGGCACCGTCCTGCGCACTTCCGGCTGCCGCGCGGGCGACGGCCAGAACTGGTGCGAGGTCGAGATGCTGGACGGCACCCAGACCCGCGGCTGGGCGGCGGCCGAATACCTGGAACCCGCCGGGTCCGCCCTTCGCGCGGGGCAGGACATCTTCGACGCGATCGGGCATGTGCCCTGCGCCCAGGCGGTCGGCCAGCCGATGGGCCGGTGCGAATTCGGCGTGGCGCGCGACGGCGGCGGGTCCGCCACAGTGGTCGTGATCCGGCCCGACACGCGCAAGCGCGCCCTGTTCTTCCAATCCGGCGCCTTCGTGAGCGCCGACACGTCCCAGGCCGACGGCTATCCCGAAACGACCGCGACCCGCGAGGGCGACCTGACCCAGGTTCGGGTGGGCGCGGAACGCTACGAGATCCCCGATGCCGTCCTTTTTGGCGGCTGACCGGGGCAGGAGGAAGAATGCCATGAAGATCAGGATTGTTATCGCCGCCGCGGCACTAGCCGGACGGAAATCCAGCAGGGAAAGGAAATCACAAATGAACAAGACACTGGTTCTGGGCGCGCTCGCGCTTTCGGGGCTTGCCGGGTGTGTCGAGACGACCACGTCCGGTGCGCCGTCGGCGGCCGAACAGGCCTGCCTGCGCGACGTGTCGCGCGCGGCGAACAACGGCGACGTGATCGTCCAGAGTTCGAGCTTCTCGGAAGCCGGGACGGAAGTGATCGTGGGCGTGGGCGCCGGCGAGTACGGCCGCGCGCCCTGGCGCTGCATCGCCTATCGCGACGGCACCACCGCCGGGATCCAGTATATCGGCGGCGGCGAAGGCGGCCTGTGACGGGCCCTGAACCGGCGCGGCGGGACAGGAGGGGGCCATGACCCGGGCCTGTACCATCGTGACCGTCGGGTTCGCGCTGCTCTACCTCGTGGCGCTCGGGCTTTTCGCGGTCGGGACGCTCGGGCTGTTCGGGGCGGAAAGGGACCCGCTTGCGGGGGTGTTCCTGATCCCGTTGGGGCTGCCCTGGAACCGGCTGGTCGATACCTTCCCCGAGCCGTTATGGCCCTGGCTTGCGGCCGCGGCGCCGCTGCTGAACGTCGCGATACTGACAGCCCTGTGCCGTATCCTGCGGCGCAGGCGCGCACGCTGATACTGCGAATCAGAACGGAAAGGACGGGAAGATGGGCAAGATTCTGATCGGGCTGGTGATCGGCCTCCTGCTGGGGGGCGTCGGGGCCTTCTTGACCCTGGGCGTCGGCGCGGGCGTCGGTGTCGCAACGGGGCTCTCGACGGGCATCTGCGCGACGGTCAAGGCGGCCGGGGATCTCGGGATCATGACGCCCGAGCAGGTGGACGAGGTGCTGACCCGCGCGGCGCAAAGCGTCTCGGGCGCGGTCGACCTGCCAGAGGGCGAGCCGATGGTCGGCAGCGCCGCGGAATGCGAGGCGTTCATGGCCCGGCTGAAGGACGCCGCCGCCAAGTGACGGCATCGCCGCGGCGCCCCTGCCGGGGGCTGCGCCCAGAGGGAAGGGGACACAGGGAAAATGACACGGGATCGAACGGGCGGGCTGAGCCGCCGGGCCATGCTTGCAGGGGCGGGCGGGCTGGTGCTGATGGCCTCGGGCGCGCTTGGCCAGCAGGTCTTCAAGGAAATCCACGAGCTTCAGCCGGGCGAATTCACCTGGCATCCCGAGCGCCAGCCCACCGGGCCGGTCGCGGTGATCGTCTCGCTCGACGAACAGCGCGTGCATGTCTACCGCAATGGCGTGCGGATCGCGGTCTCGACCTGCTCGACCGGCAAGCCGGGGCATTCGACACCCACCGGCGTCTTCGTCGTGCTGCAGAAGGACCGCAATCACCGGTCCTCGACCTACAACGACGCGCCGATGCCCAACATGAACCGGCTGACCTGGGATGGCGTGGCTCTGCACGCGGGCAACCTGCCGGGCTATCCGGCCTCGCATGGCTGCGTGCGGCTGCCGCTGAAGTTCTCGGCGCTGCTGTTCGAGGTGACGCATCTGGGCACGCCCGTAATCATCGCCGACAGCCACACCGCGCCCGCGGAGGTGGTGCATCCGGGTCTGGTGCTTTCGGGCTATGCGGAGCACGAGTTCGAGGACGTGCTGGCCACGCTCGACGACAAGAAGCACCCCGCCGATTGGGCGCTGGACGACGGTTACCCGATCAGTTCGATGATCGCGTCCTCCTACGACGCGAAGATCGTGGTGATCGAGAACGACCGCGAGGTGGCCGAGGGCAAGCTGCTTTGGGACGGCAGGCCGCTGGGCAGCCATGTCTACGTGCTGCAGGGGCCGCACGAGGGGCAGAAGGGCATGCACTGGTCAGCGCTGACCTATGGCGATCCCGCGGCCGAGGCCCACGACCTGCGCCGCGTGCGCACCGAGGAAAGCTTTGCCGCGGATCTGCGCCGCTACATCCATCCCGGCATGATCTTCATCTTCACCGATCTGCCCCTGCACCCCGACAGCCGGTCGGGCCGGGACTTCGTCATCATGTCGTGACGGGGACGCCCCCGCCGCGGCACGCCCGCCAGACCCTTGCCCATGGAGACCCCGCAATGAAATCCCTCGCCCTGACCCTTGCCCTCGCCTCTGCGGCCGCCGTGCTGGCCGCGCCGGCCCCGCTGCGCGCCGACGCGCAGGCCGCCATCGACGGCTGCATCGACCAGTTGCGCCGGGTCGGCGGCCCGGATGCGCAGGCCGGCGGCACCGTTCTCGGCCAGGAATGGTCCCAGGCCGGGACGCTGGTGCGCCTGCGCGATGCCGGCGGCACGGTCTGGGAATGCATCGGCTATGACGATGGTGCGGTGGGCAGCCTGCGGGTCGTCGGCGCCGCCGATGACGGCGGCGGGGCGATGGCCGGGGCCGCGTCGCCGGGCGGCGAGCAACGCATCCGCTTTGCCGCCGGAACGTCGGGCACGCAGCTGTCGGGCACGCTCGCCCCGGGCCGGTCGATGCGCTATGTCCTGGGCGCGCGCAAGGGCCAGTTCCTGCGCGTTTCCGTGCAATCGCGCGGCGGCGCGCTGGACTACCGGATATTCAACCCAGATCGGTCGGCCCTGCTCGACCTGATCTCGTCAGACAAGCCCTATCGGGGCCAACTCTGGCAATCGGGCGACCACGTGGTCGAGGTCGTCAATGCCGGGGCGCGGCCCGTCTCCTACGACATGGGCATCGGCATCGACTGAGCGGAAGACGAAGGGTCGGCACGATCCGGACCTCCGGCCGCTGGAGGAGTCACACGGCGACAAGGCCGCGAAAAACTGGAACGCAGACGCACGGCAGGCCGGCCCGGTCGACGGTCGCGCATATGCACCGGAAGACGGGCAACTGCGGGCCGTGCAACTTCTGCTTGGGCAGAGCAGGATGAACAGTACCGGCCGCCACCTTGGCGCCAGCCAGGGGCGCTCTGGAGAACCCACAAGCCTTTGAAAGTTAAATTATTATTTCCGAATTTGCGAGTAACCTGCTCTCGAATGGCTGACATGCCCCCTCCTCGCTCGACACCGATCTTTCGGCCATCGACGCCGGCGCCCATGGCGGCAGATGCGGCTAAATGGGGGCTTTCAAGCAGGGGGAATCCGAGCACTGCGGTTTCACCGCGGTGCCTATTCTGCGGGTTGTTCCGCTTTCCGTGGCATGGTCCGCCTGCGCCCATCTGCCGCCGCGTCGACCAGAACCATGGATTTCCGCCCGGCCAGCCATTTCTGGACGGCCTTCCGCAGGGCCGGGATGCCGGTCGCCTGCACCGCCATCGGCGAACAGCTGAGCAACCCGGTCAGCGCATCGGGCCTGAGCCCTTGGCGGGCCAGTTCCACCACCCCGCCGAGCCCGCCACCGCGTCGCCGCAGGCAAAGACCAGGCCCGAGATGCGGTCCCGGAACCACGGATCGGCGACCAGCGCCGCGGTTTCCCGCTGATAGAGCCCGTTGGCGACCTCCATCACCGCGATGTCGCAGTCCCTTTCCACCGAGGCGGCCAGCAGCCGTTCGATCCCCGCCCGGACACGGCCCTGCGGGATCAGCCGGGTCGCGGGCTGGATCCGTTCGTTGCGCGCCACCATCCGCCCGATGCAGCCGCCGCCCGCAGCAGATCGGCGCCATCCGCCGCGATCTCTGCCAGCCCTTCGAACTGGTCCGGGGCATAGCGGGCACCGCAGGCCAGCACGACGTGGTCGCCGGGAAAGATGTCGGACGGGTGGCCGGATTGCAGCTGCACGCGGCGGTGCTGGCCGATCCGGTCGACCTGGGCCAGCACCAGGTCGCCGGGCCGGGCATGGGCGAAGTCCTGATCCATCGCAGCGATCGCGGATCGGGCGACGCGCCGTGTGGAAAAGGTCCATTTCGCGGTGTCGAGAACGGTTCCGAAGGTCGGGGTCATGGGGATTTCCTCCTTGGGTGGGGTGTCAGACGGCGGCGGCAAGGCGCCGGGCGGCGCGGCCGGGGGCGGCGACCATCCGCGCCAGCCCGGCCGTATCGATGGTCCAGGCCACGTCATGGGTGCAGCCCGGCAGTTCGGTCAGGCTGACGCGATCGGGCAGTCCGGCGGCCTGCGCCGCGGCCCAAAGGGCTGCCGCATCGTGGTGCGCCCGCGCGTGCCGCGTCGATCCCTGGAGGGCGTCAAGCGCAGGGGCCTGGCGCAAGGTCTCGTCGCGGGCGGTATCCTCGGTGCCGATGTAGAGATGGACCGGGCGGTTCAGGAATGCCCTGAGCCGCGCCCGCATGCGCCGGGCCCACAGCATGGTCTTGCCGTCGTCGTCGGCCGCCAGCCCGTAAGGATACGCCATTGTCTCGTCGGGCAGGCAGTACCTGCCCGCCGCGGCCAGGTGCAGGGCGCCCACCCGCTGCGGGTAGAGCATGGCGAAGCAATGGGCAAGTTGCGCCCCCCGAATGGCCGAACAGGTCGACCGGCCCGGCCGCACCGGGCAGCCGCGCGGCGATCGTGTCGACCAGCGCCAGAAGCGCGAGATCGGGGCGCGCCACCGGGCCCGGGCGCTGGAAATGCGGCACGATCACCAGCCGGCCGGTCCGCTCGGCCTCGTCCCGGAACGGCCGCGAAAGCTCTGCGGCGTTGCGCGAGATGCCGTGCAGCACGACCAGCGGCGGCTGGTCGGCGCGGACATGCGGCACGATCAGTTGGGCGCCGAGCGGACCGGCCGGGCTGCTGCTGCAGAGGTGGAGTGCATGGCTTCCCTGAAAGATGGCGTCGGGGGCGTGTTTCACGAAAGTCTCCCTGGACAAGGGCGATACAGGGAGCATAGGCGGGCGCGGGGTCCTCGACAGGCGCCTTGAGCACATCGCGTCAGTTCCCCGGCGTCGCGGTATCACTCGCTATTGGCTCGGAGCTGACCTGCGGCGGTGAAGAATGGAGAGCGTCCCACCAAGTGGCAATTCCGGCGGAGATGGCGGGATTGCTGTCATTCTCCACGCCAGCGCCCCGGTCGGGCCACAGTGTAAAAGGGGCCGCCATTCAAGCAACGTCGAAGCCGAGCCTCGTTCTGCACCACCGCAAGGCAGTACCAAGCCATTCCGCGACATCCCCAAGGGATCGACCTCCGGCCTCCGGCGATCACCGGCCCATGCGCGGGTCGTGCCGAAGGTCGGATCAGGCGGCGCGTTCGTCCTTGGACGAGCCCATCACGATGTAGGAGGTGATCGCGTTCACGTGGGATTGCGTGCCCAGGACCTCGGTGTGAAAGCGCTTGTACTCGGCCAGATCGGCGCTTTCGACGCGCAGCAGGTATTCGAAGGCCCCGGCGATGTTGTGACATTCGACGACTTCGGGCGCGACCGCCATGGCGCGCTCGAACCCCTCCTGCGCGGCCTTGGTGTGCGACGACAGGCCGACCATGACATAGACCGCAAAGCCGCGGCCCATGCGCTCGGGATCGGTGACGACCCGGTAGCCGCGGATCACGCCGGTCCGTTCAAGGTCCTGCACGCGTCTGAGGCAGGCGGAGGGGGACAGGCTGACCCGCTCGGCCAGCGCCACGTTGCTGATCCGGCCGTCGCGCCGAAGCTCGCGCAATATTTTCAGGTCTATGGCGTCCATGACGATCATTCGTTGTGCGACTTTGCCGCCCGACGGCATCTTGAGCCAAACATTGCGGCGATCTCCGTCTAATGTTGCAGTGTTCCAGCCAAGGAGGCAAGTGCCGTGAGTTTCGCTGTCCTGACCGCCCTTCTGGGCTTTGCCTTCGTGTCGACCGTCACGCCGGGGCCCAACAACCTGATGCTCATGGCCTCGGGCGCGAATTTCGGCTTTCGCCGGACGCTGCCGCACATGCTGGGCATCGTCGGGGGCGTGACGGTGATGGCGCTGCTGGTGGGGGCGGGGCTGATGGCGGTGTTCGACGCCGTGCCCGCGCTGACCGTCGTGCTGAAGATCCTGTGCATCGGTTACCTGCTGTGGCTTGCGGCCAGGATCGCCATGGCGGCACCGCCGGAGGACCGGGCGGCGGACAGCCAGCCGATGACCTTTCGCCAAGCCGCGCTGTTCCAGTGGGTGAACCCCAAGGCCTGGGCCATGTGCCTGTCCGCGGTCACGCTCTATGCCCCCGACCGGTCGCTTCTGTCGGTCGCCATCGTGGCGGGCGCATTCGCGCTGGTCTGCTTTCCAGCGATCTCGGCCTGGGCCTGGCTCGGGACGGTGGTCCGCCAGTGGCTGTCGAACGCGACGCGCCTTCGGGTGTTCAACGTGACCATGGCGATCCTGCTGGTGGCCTCGCTCTATCCCGTTCTCGGTCTCGGCGCGTGAGCGGCGCCGCCGAAGCCGTTCGCTACGGTGGCGGATAGCAGGTCCGCCTCGATGGGCCCGTCCACGGCCTTGTCCATGCAAGGCAGCCATCGCAGCGTCAGTCCGTGAGCGGCCCTCCCGCTTCGGGCTGCCTCCGGCGGCCAAGGGGGAGGCCGGGCGGCAGGGCGTCCGGCGATCTGGGGGTCCGGCTTGACGCGATGCTGCGCCATGGATGGATGACGGCTTCGGTCAAGACGCATCGCGGCGTTCCGTGACGTCGCCGGGTTCGGTCAGGGCCGCAAGGAACCGGACGCGTCTGGCCGCCGATCAAGCTCCGCGGTCCCCCGTCCTTCCTTTGCCCGCCCTCTGGTTCTTGCCGCATTTGGCAGTGGGTGCCTTGATCCTGGAGCCCGGAAGTCCCGCCAGACCGGAGGATGCGCGTGCGTTGCAGGCCATGCCACCACGGCAAGGGTCAAATCATTTGCCCTGAAACGTTGTGACATGAGATGCTTGCCTCAGGCGTCGGGGGAGGATCGGCGCTTTCGTCAAGGGAGGACCAACCATGAACCTGCGGCCGGATCCAACGTTCCATGCCACACCCAAACTCGCCATGGAGGCGCCTGCGGAGACACTCGCTTTCACGCTGATGCTGAGCCCGGACGGGTCGCAGCCCGATGGACTGGCGGTGGTCGATGTCGACCCCTCGTCGATGAGCTATGGCCAGATCGTGCACCAGCTCATCATGCCCCACACGGGCGACGAGTTTCACCATTTCGGCTGGAACGCCTGTTCCTCGGCGCTGTCGCCGCTCACCGGCCACGCCTTTCTGGAACGCCGCTACCTCATCATCCCGGGCATCCGGTCCTCGCGCATCTACGTCATCGACGTCAAGGAGCCGCGCGCGCCGAAGATCCACAAGGTCATCGAGCCCGAGGAAGTCTTTGCCAAGACCGGCTATTCCCGTCCGCACACCATCCATTGCGGCCCCGAAGGCATCTATGTCAGCACGCTGGGCGGTGGCGGGCCGGACGGCACCGACGGCCCGCCCGGCATCTTCATCATGGATTGCGAGACCTTCGAGATCCGCGGCCGCTACGAGATGGACCGCGGCAGGCAGAACAAGCACTACGATTTCTGGTGGAACCTGCCGCGCGACTACATGGTCAGTTCCGAATGGGGCCTGCCGCCGCAATACGAGAACGGGATCGTGGCCGAGGACCTCCTGTCCAACAAGTACGGCCATTCCATCCATTTCTGGAAGCTGCGCGAGCGGCGCAACGTCCAGACCATCGACCTGGGCGAGAACCACCAGATGGCGCTGGAGGTCCGCCCAGCCCATGACCCGGGCAAGGATTACGGCTTCGTCGGCGTGGTCGTGGACACCACCAACCTGCAGGGCGCGATCTTCACCTGGTGGCGCAGGGACGACGGGACCTTCGAGGCGAAAAAGACCATTACCATCGACCCACAACCGGCCGATGCCGCCGACCTGCCGGACCTGCTCAAGGGCTTCGGCGCGGTCCCGCCGCTGGTGACCGATATCGACCTCAGCCTTGACGACCGGTTCCTCTACGTGTCGTGCTGGGGCACCGGCGAGATGCTGCAATACGACGTCTCGGACCCGATGGCCCCGAAACTGGCGGGCAAGGTCGAGATCGGCGGCATCGTTAAGAAGACCCCGCACCCGAACGGCAAGGTCTTCGGCTATGGCCCGCAGATGGTCGAGATCAGCCGCGATGGCAAGCGCGTCTACTGGACCAACTCGCTCTATTCCACCTGGGACGACCAGTTCTACCCGGGCGAGGGCGGCGGCGCGATGGTCATGGCCCATGTGGGCCCGAACGGCGGGCTGACGCTGGACGAGGATTTCTTCGTCGCGTTCCCGAAAGGCTACCGCAGCCACCAGATCCGCCTCGAAGGCGGCGATTGCTCGACCGACAGCTTCTGCTACCCCTCGGTCTGAGGCGTGGACAGCGTCGAAACGGCGACGGCCCTCTGGGGGGCCGTCGTCGCCTCGGGCATCTATCACGGCGTCAATCCCGGCATGGGCTGGCCGCTGGCGGTGTCGGCTGCGCTGATGGAGCGGCGGCCCGCCAGCCTCTACCGGGCGCTGGCCGCGCTCGCCGCGGGCCACCTGCTGGCCATGGCGGCGATCCTGTTTCCCTTTACCGCGCTGCTGTTCCTGGCGGAATGGCAGCGCGAGATTCAGGTCGGCGCGGCCTGCCTGGTGATTGGGCTTGGCCTCTACCTGATGGTCAACCGCCGTCATCCCCGGTTCCTGGCCCGCGTGCCGCCCTCGCGCCTGGCGCTCTGGTCGTTTCTTGCGGCCATGGCCCACGGCGCGGGCCTGATGCTGGTGCCGATCTACCTCGGCATCTGCGCAACGGTCGAGACCGATGCCGGCCACGCGGCGGCGGCCGACCTGATGGCGGGCAATGCCCGCGTCGCCGCGCTGGTCGCGCTGGTCCACACGCTGGCCATGACGCTGTCGGGCGGGGTGCTTGCCCTTGGCGTCTACGAATGGCTCGGGTTGCGTTTCCTCTCGAGGAGTTGGTTCAACCTCGATCTGTTCTGGGCGGCAAGCCTGATCTTGGTAGGGACGATCTCCCTGGCTTTCGTCCACTAGGTTTGTCGGCTTGCCGAAGAGCCGAAGCTGGTGCAATAAACGTCCCGTTTTTCCGCGCTGCGCAGACTCGGATGCTGTCCCGGAGCGTGGTGTAGGTTCTGGCTGAGGTGGTCACCGGGGATGTTCCGGTAGGGTCTGGTTGCTGACACCAACCTGGACCGGGGATTCTGACGTGCGTGCATATCGGCCAGTTTAGCGGCCTTCATCTTGTCGCCGGTCTTTAACGAGAAGAACAACTGGCCCTTCTTGCTGGGATAAAGCCGCCTGACGTCATCTGGTATTCGTCGCCGGAAATACCAAACGTTTCCTTTGAATAGCAGATAGCTCACTTCGATCCGAATCGCTCCGAAGTTGAACAGGACGAAGGACACCTCGTGTTACTCCTTGTGTCACCTCGCACAAGAGCAATCAACACCCAAGGCACTGATTTTATTCAGTAAAGTTTGGATTAATGGCGCGCTGGGGAGGATTCGAACCCCCGACCCCTTGATTCGTAGTCAAGTACTCTATCCAACTGAGCTACCAGCGCGTGGGAGGTGCATGTAACGCCCGAAACCGGGCATTGCAAGGGGCAATGCGGTTTACGCCATCCGCAATCACCGGCCGGGCTTTCAGGGCGCGTCCGGCTCCTGCCCGGAGAGCACCGTTTCGGATTTCGGCAGGCGAATCTCGAAATCCGTGCCGGTTTCGTCGGTGCGGCGCAGCGTCAGCGTCCCGCCATGGCCGCGCACCAGTTCCACCGATATCGCAAGGCCGAGCCCGGTACCGCCCTTGCGCGTGCCGCCCTGGAACGGCTGGAACAGGTGCTCGCGCGCCTTCGGCGGCAGGCCGGGGCCGGTGTCGGTGACATGGATCATCCAGGCGGCCTCGTCCTCGTCGGCGCGGATGCCGATCTCGCCGGGCGTGGCGGCCGCGGCAATCGCCTGTCGGGCATTGCGGATCAGGTTGGTCAGGACCCGGTGCAACTGTTCGGGATCGGCGCGCAGCGTCAGCCCTGCGGGCACATCCTCGGAAAAGCTGATGTCGCAATCGCCTGCGGCCAGCCGCTCGGCATCGACGACATCGTTCACGATGGCCGCAAGCCGGACCCGTTCCAGCCGCGGCGGCGGTTCTTGCGCCCGGCCGAAGGCCAGCGTCGATTCGCACAGGTGAACCGCCCGGCTGATCGCGCCGACGATCTTGGGCGCGGCGCGTTTCACGGCCGGATCCTCGCTCGCCTCCATCCGGTCGGCGAAAAGCTGGGCGGTGGTCAGGATGTTGCGCAGGTCATGGCTGATCTTGGCGACGGCTGACCCGAGCTGTGCCAGCCGCTCTTTCTGGCGCAGGGCGCCCGTCAGGTCGTTCTGCATCTTCTGCAGCGCGGTTTCCGCCTCGTTCAGCTCGCGCACCCGGGCGGTTGGCGAGATGATCCGGCGGGTGTCCTCGGGGGCGGCAGCGTAAAGCTGCATCGCCCGCACCACGCGCTTGATCGGCGTCACCAGCAGGCGGCGGACCGCAAGAAACAGCAAGAGCGCCGTCAGCACCGAGATCACCGCCGACAGCAGAAGGATGCGCACCCCGTAATCGATCATCGCCGCGCGCAGGCCCTCGGTGCCCATCGTGACCTCGATCAAGAGGCCCGCGTCGCGCACCGGCTCGCCGATCACGCGGATCACGCGCGGCACGGGGTCGAAGAACTGGCGCAGCGCGTCCGCGATCAGATCGGCCGGACCGGCATTGCGCAGATCGAAACTCTGGTGCACGGGCTCGGGGATCGGAGAGGACAGGACCAGTTCGCGCGCCTGGTCGCGGCGCAGCGCCACGTTGTAGACGCCCGCGTTTTCCAGAAGTTCGGCCTCGAGATCGGGCTCGATCATCTGGTCGGTCGCCAGAAGCGCCAGCGAGGCGATCTGGGCGCGCTCCAGCCGCGACAGCAGATAGTCTTCGCGGAACCGGGCCACAGAGGGCACGAAGATCAGCACTTCGGCCAGCATGACGAAGAGGATCGTCAGCATCAGGAAGCGGCCGGAGAGCGAATTCAGGAACATGCCTTGCGCCCATGTGCCCCCCGGGGCTCAGGGCAAGAGGCGCTGCACGACGCGAACGACCCGCTTGACCCAGGGGTTTTCAAACAATCTGGGCGAGAAGTAAGCACCCGCCGCCCTCTTGTTAACCTCGCCCAGCGTCGGATAGGGCGCAACCATGTTCGCGACATGGGTCATTTTCAGGTTGTTGGCGAGGGCCAGTGTCCAGGGGCCGATCAACTCGCCCGCCTCGGCGCCCGCGATCGAGACGCCCACGGGACGGCCCTTGACGACCATGACCTTGATCAGGCCGTCGGTCTGGCCGGTCGCGATGGCCCGGTCGTTTCCCGAGAACGCAAAACGGGCAACCGATAGCCTGGCCCCATGCTCGGCGCGGGCCTCGGCCTCGGTCGGGCCAATCTGGGCAAGCTCGGGGTCGGTATAGGTGACGCGCGGGATGTGGGCCGTCCGGGCGCTGGCGGGCAGGCCCAGCAGGATCGGGCGGATCACGACCCCCGCATGATAGCCTGCGACATGGGTGAATTGCAGGCCCCCTGCGGCATCGCCGATGGCATAGACGCGACGGTTGGTGCTGCGCAGGTCTGGGCCGACCTTGACGCCGGCCCTGGTGGTCTCGACGCACGCGGCGGCAAGGTTCAGCCGGTCGAGGGCAGGCGTTCGGCCCACGGCAACCAACAGATGCGTGCCGGTGAAGCTGCCCTGCCCGGTCTCGACGGTGATCGCCCCGGCCTTGCCGCTGACCCGCGTCGCCTGCGCCCCCTCGGCGATCCCGACCCCCTCGGCGCGCAGGCGATCAAGGACGATCTTCGCAAGCTCGGGATCGTCGCGGTTCAGCGCCCGGTCGCCCTCGATCACCGTGACTTTCGTGCCCAGCCGCACATTGGCCTGCGCCATCTCCATCCCGATCGGCCCGCCACCGATGATCAGCAGATGGCCAGGCCGCTCGCGCAGATCGAACAGCGTCTCGTTGGTCAGGTACGGGACTTGGTCAAGCCCCGGAATTGGCGGCAACAGCGGGCGCGAACCGGTGGCGATCACGAATCGCCGGGCCCGGATCACCTCGCCGCCTGCCTCAAGCTCGCGGTCGTTCAGAAACCGGCCCCAGGCCTGGATGACGCGGACGCCCAGACCCTCGAACCGCTCGACACTGTCATGGGGCGCTATGGTGGCGATGGCCGACTGCACATGGGCCATGGCGGCGGCATAGTCCACTTGCGGGACGACCGGCGCGATGCCAAAGCCGCCCTCGCGCACCGTCTGAGCCTGCTTCGCCGCCGCCAGCAAAGCCTTGGACGGCACGCAGCCGTAGTTCAGGCAGTCGCCGCCCATCCGGTGACCCTCGACCAGCACCACGCGGGCGCCCATCTGCACCGCACCCGCAGCCAGCGACAGCCCGCCGGAACCCGCCCCGATGATGCAGAGATCGGTCTTCATGCGCGCCATGTCAGGTGTCCTTGCGGCGAACGAGGCGCAGCACCATCGGCAGTGCGGCCAATGCCGCGAGGCCCAGCAGCGGCCCGAGGATCTGCGGCTCGAAAATGATACCTAGATCGGGCGTCTCGCCCCGGGCGAAGACCTCGCCCAGCCCGGCGCCGACCCATGTATAGACCAGCGCCCCCGGCATGATCCCGAAAAACGTGGTGACGGCAAAGCGGCCCAGCCGCACGCCCACCAGCGCCGGCAACAGGTTGGCCACGAAGAACGGCACGGCTGGCACCAGCCGGATCAGGAACAGCACCGACAATTCGTTCTCGCGCAACCCCTCTCGCAGCCGCTTCACCCGGCCTTCGGAGGCGTCGATCCGGGCCGCCAGCCGCTCGCCCAGCCCTGCGCGGGCGGCGAGGAAGATCGCGATCGCGCCCAAGGTCGCCGCCGTCACGTTGAACAGCACGCCTGGAAAGACGCCGAAGAGGAACCCGCCGGTCAGCGTCGCCACAAGGGCACCCGGCAGCGAGAAGGCGACGATGACGACATAGGCCGCGACAAAGCCCATCACCGTGCCCGCATAGTTCGCGTCGCGAAACCCGATCAGCGCCTCGCGATGCTCGGCCAGCGCGTGAAACGATAACTGGTCCCGCAGCGTCACCGCGCCCAGCGCCGCGATCAGCAGGATCGCGATCAGCGGCAGGCGGCGCGCGACGCTGCGCCCTTGGGTTTCCGTCATGTCGCTCATCGGTCCTGCCGTTCGTTGACGTTGCGTTGCCCGGCGAAGATGCGCCTTTGACGCCCTGCCCGACAGGGGCCTCACGGCGCCTTGATCGGTGGTGACCCAGCGGAACGGTTTCCGTGCCGTTTTGCAACGCGTTCGTAACACTGGCGGCATCGAAAGCGCCGGATGTTGCAACAATTTCGGTCAGGGGTGAATTGACTTGTCCCGCCCGACCCCCTAAAGACCGGGCTTCGAACAACACGGGGCCTTCGAATCCGCACGCGATTTAGGCCTGAGCGAACGGAGCGAAGCGCGATGAAACGCACTTTCCAACCCTCTAACCTGGTGCGCGCACGGCGCCACGGTTTCCGCGCCCGCATGGCCACCAAGGGCGGCCGCAAGGTCATCAACGCCCGCCGCGCCCGCGGCCGCAAGCGTCTGACCGCCTGAGGCAACCGCACGAGGCCATGGTAATGACACCGCCGGGGGCGCGGGTGGCAGGCGAGACGCCGGTGGCCACGGACGCGCCCCCGGCGGTTTCGTCATGTCTGCAGGTGCTGCGGAAGCGGGCCGATTTCCTGCGTGCCGCCCGCGCGCGGCGGCAGGGCACCCCTGCCTTTACCCTTCAGGCACGCGAACGCCCCCCCGGCGAGGCCGAGGGCATCCGGGTCGGCTTTACCTGCTCTAGGAAGGTCGGCAACGCCGTCGCCCGCAACCGCGCCAAGCGGCGGCTGCGGGAGGTTGCCCGGCTCGTCCTGCCTTCCCATGGCCGCGCCGGCTGGGACTACGTTCTGATCGGCCGCCCCGAGGTGACCGCGACCCGGGACTTTGCCACATTGCAGGCAGATCTGAAACGCGCCTTGGCCAGCGTCCACGCGCCCCCCCGATGACCCCGCTGGCCCGCCTGCTTGCCCTGCCGATCCGGGCCTACCGGCTGATCCTGTCGCCCTGGATCGGGTTCAATTGCCGTTATCAGCCGACCTGCTCGGCCTATGCGCTGGAGGCGCTGGAAAAGCACGGGGCGATCCGCGGTGGGTGGATCGCCGCGAAACGCATCCTGCGCTGCAACCCATGGGGCGGCTGCGGCTACGACCCGGTGCCCGACCCGAAGGACAAGGCGCCGGACGCCTGACCGCTCAGGGGCGGAGCGCCAGATTGCCCTCGGTCGTCGGCAGCCGCGTCGGGAACTCGTGCCGGTCGAGATTGCCCTGCACGGTGAAGAAAATGTCCTTCATGAAGTGGGCATCCTCGAAATACCAGTTGTGGGCGATACTCGGGTCGTCGCCCAGCATGTCCTTGTGGCGGTCGAAATACTCGCCGCAATAGATGTTCACCGCCTTGTCCGGCCGCCGCCCCGGCAGGCCGATCCGCCCCGCGCGCGGCGCCACCCCGATCCGCTTGATGTTCGACAGGGACAGCACGTTGTCGAAGGGATTGTAGTAGTTCGTCAGCCGCACGCAGTGCCGGAACAGTGACGAGCTTTTCGGATTGCCGTCCTCCAGAGACGCGGCCGAAACATCGGCAGCCACCAGCATCACCTGGCTGACCGACCAGCTGTGCGCCGCGACGGCCGGCCGGTCGTCGGCATCATCGAACGCCTCGCGCACGACATAGCAGCCCATCGAATGGGCCAGCAGATGCAGGTTGATCCGGCAATCGGGCCGTTGCAGTGCCGCGAAGGCCGCGATTCCCTCATCCACCAGTTTCAGCGCGGTCTTCTTGGCGTCGGTCCGGTCTTCGAGATAGTTCAACGTGCTGTCCGCGCTCGGCCAGTCGAAGCTGACGACGGCACCGCCGAAGCCATGCGCCTCAAGCCCCTTGCGGATCTTGCGGTGGCGAGCCAGCATCGTCTTCTGGCTGTTGTTGTAGCCGTGGACATACATCACGATGTCACCCGAAGGATGGCCCGCGAACGTCCCGGATATGGCGTTTTCCTGCACCTTGGCAAACCAGTCGCGCTTGCCGATCCGGTGGTCGGGGCTCGGCTCCGCCGCCGCCCCGGGCTCGGATCCGAATTCCCCGGCACGCACGCTCCGAACACAGAAGACATAGTCCATTCGCTTTTCCCGCCCTTCGATTGCGCACCACACGCAAGTTTTACCCCAAACGCGCGAATCGCAAAGGTCTTTACGCGCGGGCCGGCGCTTGCGATATGGCAGCAACACTCCCGGGGGCCTGCGCCATGTTCGACGATGCCGACGACATCCACCCGCTGTTCCATGGTGCGCCGTCCTCGACCGAGTTTCGCAAGCTGCGCAAGCGCATCGTTCGCCAGACCCGAGAGGCGATCGAGCAGTACGGCATGATCGAACGCGGCACGCGCTGGCTGGTGTGCCTGTCGGGCGGCAAGGACAGCTTCACGCTGCTGGCCGCGCTCTATGAACTGCAATGGCGCGGCCTCTTGCCCGTTGACCTGCTGGCCTGCAACCTCGACCAGGGCCAGCCGGGGTTCCCGGCGACCGTGCTGCCCGAGTTCCTGACCCGGATGGAGGTGCCGCACCGGATCGAGTATCGCGACACCTATTCCATCGTGATGGACAAGGTGCCCGAGGGGCGGACCTATTGCGCGCTCTGTTCGCGGCTGCGGCGCGGCCACCTCTACCGGATCGCACGCGAAGAGGGATGTTCGGCCATCGTGCTGGGCCATCACCGCGACGACATCCTGGAAACCTTCTTCATGAACCTTTTCCACGGCTCGCGGCTGGCGACGATGCCGCCGAAGCTGGTGAACGAGGAAGGCGACCTTTTCGTCTACCGCCCGCTCGCCCATGTGGCCGAGGCCGATTGCAACCGCTTCGCCCGTGCGATGAACTACCCCGTGATCCCCTGCAACCTTTGCGGCAGCCAGGACGGGTTGCAGCGGATGCAGGTCAAGGCGCTTCTGGACCAGTGGGAGGCGAACCACCCCGGCCGGCGGCAGAAGATGTTCCGCGCGCTGATGAACACGCGGCCAAGCCACCTGCTGGACCCGGCGCTGTTCGACTTTGCCGGGCTGACGCGGACCGCGGGCGCCACCGGAGACGACTCAGCCGACCTCTGAAGACGCGCCCGGCCCCGAGGGTGGAACCGGGGCAATTCCTCGGGGATGAAGCCCCCGGCATGCGCCGTCACTGCCCGAACCGCCAAACTGGCCGGGCACCGGCGAACCGGACGCCGGACAGGGGCGAAACCGGCCCCGTGCGTCGGGAAAACAGCTTGACCTTGCCCGGTGCAATCTGTTGAACCACCCACACCTCCAAAGGACAGGGCGGCGGTCTCCCATGGACGAACAAGGCAAGAATCTTCTCCTCGCGACGGCGTTGAGCTTCCTGGTGATCCTGCTGTGGTACACCGTGGGGCCCAAGGTCGCGCCGGACTGGTTCCCGGAACCCGAGCCCGCCGCGATCGAGACGGTCGAGACCGCGCCCGGCGCCCCGGCCACCGGCACAGCCCCCGAGGTTGCGCCCACCCCGCCGGCACCCGCGACCGGCGAGGCGCCCGCCGCCACCACCGGCACTGAACCGGAAACCGGCGACGCGCCGCGGATCGAGATCGACACGCCGCGCCTGACCGGCTCGATCTCGCTTCTGGGCGGACGGATCGACCAGCTGGCGCTGAAGGACTACAAGGAAACGATCGACCCGGGCTCGGACATCGTCCCGCTGCTGTCGCCGGTGGGCAGCACACGCCCCTATTACGCGCTTTACGGCTGGGCCCCGGCCGGTCAACTGGCCTATGAACAGGTGCCGGGCGCGAATACCAGCTGGACGGTCGAGAGCGGCGAAAGCCTGGGCGTGAACAGCCCTGTGACGCTGGCCTGGGACAACGGCGCGGGGCTGACCTTCCGCCGGACGATCCGGGTGGACAAGGATTACCTCTTCACCATCGAGCAGAGCGTCGAGAACCAGAGCGGCCAGACCGTGCGCCTGGCCCCCTATGGCATCGTCGCGCGCCACGGCCAACCGGACACGACCGGGTTCTTCATCCTGCACGAGGGCGTCGTCCGTCAGCTTGACGACACACTGGAAGAGATCGACTATTCCGACCTGCTGGATGCCACCTATGTCGAGCGCGAGGCCGCGCGCGTCGAGATCGCCGAGGTCGAGACGAACGGCTGGATCGGCTTTACCGACAAGTACTGGATGACGACGCTGATCCCGGCACCGGGCCAGCGTTTCACCTCGGTCGCGAAATATGTCGAGGGTTCGGACATCTATCAGGTCGAATCCCGCCTTCCGGTGATCGAGGTCGCCCCCGGCGCCACGGCCGAAAGCACCACGATGCTGTTCGCTGGCGCCAAGGAATGGGAGACCATCCGGCATTACGAGCGCGACCTCGGCATCTACCGCTTCATCGACTCGATCGACTGGGGATGGTTCTTCTTCTTCACGAAGCGGATCTTCTGGCTGCTGCACTGGCTGAACGGCACCTTCACGCAGATGGGTATTCCCGGCGCGATGGGCTGGGCGATCATCGGGCTGACGCTGATCATCAAGGCCCTCCTGCTGCCCTTGGCCTACAAGTCCTACACCTCGATGGCGAAGATGAAGGAACTTCAGCCCGAGATGGAGAAGATCAAGGAGCGCGCGGGCGACGACCGCCAGAAGCTCCAGATGGAGATGATGGCGCTCTACAAGAAGGAAAAGGTGAACCCGGCGGCGGGCTGTCTGCCGCTCTTGGTGCAGATCCCGATCTTCTTCTCGCTCTACAAGGTGATCTTCGTCACCATCGAACTCAGGCACGCGCCCTGGATCGGCTGGATCAAGGACCTGTCCGCGCCTGACCCGTCGTCGGTCTTCAACTTCTTCGGGCTTGCGCCCTGGGCCGCGCCCACGCCGGGTTCGTTCCTCGCGCTGATCTTCATCGGCCTGCTGCCACTGATCTTCGGTGTCTCGATGTGGCTGCAGCAAAAGCTCAACCCGACACCGACCGACCCGACCCAGGCCATGGTCTTTGCCTGGCTGCCCTGGATCTTCATGTTCATGCTGGGTGGCTTTGCCAGCGGCCTGATCATCTACTGGATCGCGAACAACATGATCACCTTCATCCAGCAATACGCGATCATGCGCAGCCACGGCTATCACCCGAACGTGTTCGGCAACATCAAGTCGAGCTTCAGCCGGAAGAAGCCGGAACCGGGCGGCAAATGACCGCCCTTCTGGCGCAGATCTGGCGTCATCCCATAAAGGGACACGGCGCCGAGGCGCTGGACGAGGTGACGCTGGAAGCGGGGCGAACCCTGCCCTGGGACCGGGAATGGGCGGTGGCGCACCAGGCGGCCCGGACGGACGGAACGGCATGGGCACCGTGTGCGAATTTCTCGCGCGGGGCCAAGGCGTCGGAACTCATGGCGATCATGGCCCGGCTTGACGAGGACACGGAAACCGTGACGCTGAGCCACCCGGCGCGGCCCGATCTGACCTTTTCGCCCGACCGCGAGGCGGCGGCCTTCCTCGACTGGGTGGTCCCGCTGATGCCACCGGACCGCGCGGCCTCGGCCCGGATCGTACGGGTGCCGGGGCGGGGGATGACCGACAGCGATTTCCCCTCGGTCAGCCTGCTGGGCCTTGCTTCGCTTCGCGCGCTGTCCGATGCGGTGGGCCGGCCGCTCGACCCGCGCCGGTTCCGCGGCAATTTCTGGATCGAGGGACTCGCCCCCTGGGCGGAGTTCGACTGGATCGGGCGGCGGGTGCGGATCGGCGGCGCGGAACTCGAGGTGCGCGAGCGCATAGGGCGCTGCATGGCAACCACGGTCGATCCCGAAACCGGCAAGCGCGATGCCGACACGCTGGGCGCACTGGAACGCCACTGGGGCCATACCGATCTGGGCGTCTATGCCGAGGTGGTGACGGGCGGCCGGGTGGCCCTGGGCGACAAGGTGGAACCGCTATGAAATCCCTGCCCTTCCCGCTCGCCCCCGAGCCCGATGCCGAAACCGCCGAGCGCGGCCGCAAGCTGTTCGCGGGGCAGGTGGAGTTCCTCAAGGGCGTGGTCGCGATGGACGGGTTGCCGCCCGCCGACCGGGCCGAGGTCTGTTTCGCGGGCCGGTCGAACGTGGGCAAGTCGAGCCTGATCAACGCGCTGACCGGCCGCAAGGCGCTGGCACGGGCGTCAAACACGCCGGGCCGGACGCAAGAGATCAATTATTTCACCCTGGGTGAAAGCCATTACCTGGTCGACCTGCCGGGCTATGGCTATGCCGAGGCGCCGGTGGCGGTGGTCGAGAAATGGCAGCGCCTTCTGAAAGCCTACCTCTCGGGCCGCCAGACGCTGCGCCGCGCCTTCGTGCTGATCGACACGCGGCACGGGGTGAAACCCGTGGACGAAGAGATCATGCGCCTGCTCGACAGCGCGGCGGTGACCTTTCAGGCGGTGCTGACCAAGGCTGACAAGGTCAGGGAACAGGACCGCGAAAAGGTGCTGGAACAGGTGCGGGCCGCACTCGCCCGGCACCCGGCGGCCTTCCCGGATCTGGTGCTGACATCCTCGGAAAAGGGCGACGGCATCACCACGCTGCGCGCCATCGTTGCCGGGATCGCCTGAACCTGCCGCTCAGACGTGCTGCCCGGCATTCACCTCGACCTCGGCCCCGGTGACATAGCTCGATTCCTCCGAGCACAGGAACCAGATCACGCTTGCCACCTCTTCGGGCTGGCCGAGGCGGCGCAGCGGAAGGGTCTCGACGATCTTCTCGGTCCCGGGGGACAGGATCGCTGTATCGACCTCGCCGGGCGCGATGGCGTTCACCCGCACGCCCAGCGGCCCGAAATCATGCGCCATCTCGCGCGTCAACGCGGCCAGTGCCGCCTTGGACGTGGCATAGGCCGCGCCCGCGAAGGGATGCACCCGGCTGCCCGCGATCGAGGTCACGTTGACGATGGCGCCCTTCGCCGCGGCCAGTTCGTCCTGAAGCCCGCGCGCCAGAACGATCGAGGCGAAAAAGTTCACGTTGAACACATGGCCCCAGGTGCGCAGGTCGGTTTCCAGCGTGTTCAGCCGTCCGCCCTCTTCGGACTTGGGCGAGATCCCCGCATTGTTGACCAGCGCGTGCAGCCTGCCGTCCTTCAGCTTGCCACGGATCACCTCTATGGCGCATTTGGTCGCCCGTGCGTCGGCAAGGTCGATCTGGATGTGATCCTCGGCACCGCCCGGCCAGGGACAGCGCGGATCGAACGGCTGGCGCGAACAGGTCAGAACCCGCCACCCCTCGGCCGAGAACCGTTTCACCGTGGCATGCCCGATGCCCCGGCTCGCGCCGGTCAGCAGCAAGATCTTCTGGTCCATGACGCGTCCACTCCTTGCGGCGCCACCCTACGCAGGTGCAGCGAAAAGACAATCACCCTTGGCGGGAAGCGCCGCGCGGGATAACACATGGCCCCAGGCACCGGACCCCGAGAGATGAGAAAACAGACTGCCATGAACCGCGACTGGATCGCCACCGCCCGGACCCTGTCCGAGGCGCTTCCCTATCTGCAGCGCTATACTGGCGCCATCGTGGTCATCAAGTTCGGCGGCCATGCCATGGGCGACGACGCCGAGATGGAAAGCTTTGCCCGTGACGTGGTGCTGATGCGGCAGGTCGGCGTGAACCCGGTGGTGGTGCATGGCGGCGGTCCGATGATCAACGAGATGCTGGCCAAGCTGGGGGTGAAATCCGAGTTCGTCCACGGCAAGCGGGTGACCGACGCCGCCACCGTCGAGGTGGTCGAGATGGTCCTGTCGGGCCGGGTGAACAAGCGCATCGTTCAGGCGATCAACGACCAGGGCGGGCGCGCGGTCGGCCTTTCGGGCAAGGATGGTGGGCTGATGACCTGCGACCAGACCGACCCCGAACTGGGCTTTGTCGGCACGCCGGCCGAGATGAACCCAAAGGTGCTGCACAGCCTGTTCGAGGCGGGCTTCATCCCCGTGGTGGCGCCCCTTGGCGCGGGGCGGAACGGCGAGACCTTCAACGTCAACGGCGACACCGCGGCCGGCGCGATCGCCGCAGCGCTGAAGGCCGACCGTCTGTTGCTGCTGACCGACGTGGCCGGGGTCAAGGATTCGAGCGGCGAGGTGGTGACGGAACTGACGCCGGACCATATCCGCGATCTGACCGAACAGGGCGTGGTCGCGGGCGGCATGATCCCCAAGACCGAAACGGCGCTGGCCGCCATCGCGGGGGGCGTGCGCGCGGTGGTGATCCTGGACGGCCGGGCGCCCAATGCCTGCCTGCTGGAACTTTTCACCGATCACGGGGCGGGTTCGCTGATTCGCGCCCCGCGCCAAACGGGCTAGGCGGCCCGGGAAAGCTGTGACAGGATGCCCCCAACCGACGAGCAGCCGGACGGCCCGCCGATGACCTTGCGCCTGATCCTGGTCCGCCACGCGAAATCGAGCTGGGACGATCCCGCGCAGGACGACTCCGATCGTCCGCTGAACGCCCGCGGCCGGGACGCCGCGCCCCGGATCGCCGCATGGCTTGCCGAACGCGGCCATATTCCCGCCGAAGTCGTGTCCTCGACCGCGCGCCGGACAGTCGAGACCTGGGAGCGGATGGCGCCCACGCTGGGCGAATGTACCGTGATGCGGCGCGATCCCACGCTCTACCATGCACCAGCCCAACGGATGCTGGAGGTTCTGAACCATTGCGCGGCCTCGCCCGTCCTGATGCTGGGGCACAATCCGGGTATCGGGGAATTCGCGGCGCGTCTGTTGAAGGCGCGGCCCGACTCGGCGCGATTCACGACATTTCCGACCTGCGCGACGCTGGTGGCAGACTTCGACGCGGGGGACTGGAGCGAGGTCGGCTTCGGCTCCGGCCGGGTCGTGGAATTCGTGACACCCAAGGACATCACCGGCTGACCCGGCCGACAGCCATGCCGGTCAGTCGGACCCGCCCGGCGTGCCGGTGAAGGTGATGGTCACGTCCTCGTCGCGCGCGATGAACTGGCAGGCCAGGCGATAGCGTGGCGGCATGTCGCGCACCTCGGCATCCTCAATGTCCTGCTGGGTCAGCTTGCCCAGTTCCTTGAGCGTCAGCTTTTCCTTTTCGGTCAGCATGATGGCCTTCTTCCGCTCGGGGTTGTCGTAGGTGACCTCGATCAGGCACGAAGCGCAATTGCCGTCCCGGCACTCGAACGGGATCGGGATCTTGTGTTCCTCGGCCAGCGCAAGCGCCGTCCGCGTGTCGCCGGCGATGGCGTAGACCGCCTTGTCCTTGTGCATCAGCGGCGAAGAGAAAGTGACGATGGCCATGTCGCATGTTCCTTGTCAGGCCTCCGCCCGGCCGGGCGGATGGCGGGTTGTCGGGTTCGAACCGGTCGCACGTTTCCAACCGTCAACTAGCAAGGACCATGCCAGCACCGGGGCCAGAGCCCGGGAAACCGGCTATCGGACTTTCATCGGACTTTTTGTCGGATAACCGACAGGGCACGACCGCCCGCGGGCGCGGGCGCCGGGGCAGGTCACGAAACCGCAGGGCCTGTCAGTGGCCGAGGATCTGGCTGAGGAACAGCTTGGTCCGGTCGGATTGCGGGTTCAGGAAGAAGGCTTCGGGTTCGTTCTGTTCGACGATCTGGCCCTGATCCATGAAGATCACGCGGTTCGCCACCTGGCGTGCAAAGCCCATCTCGTGGGTGACGCAGATCATCGTCATGCCCTCCTGGGCAAGCTCGATCATGGTGTCCAGAACCTCCTTGATCATCTCGGGATCAAGCGCCGAAGTGGGTTCGTCGAACAGCATGATCTTGGGCTTCATGCAGAGCGAGCGGGCGATCGCGACGCGCTGTTGCTGGCCGCCCGACAACTGGCCGGGATACTTGTTGGCCTGTTCGGGGATCTTCACCTTTTCGAGGAAGTGCATGGCGGTTTCCTCCGCCTCCTTCTTCGGCACCTTGCGCACCCAGATCGGGGCCAGCGTGCAGTTTTCCAGGATTGTGAGGTGTGGGAAGAGGTTGAAGTGCTGGAACACCATCCCGACCTCGGAGCGGACCTTGTCGATGTTCTTGAGGTCGTTGGTCAGCTCGATGCCGTCGACCACGATGCTGCCCGCCTGGTGTTCCTCCAGCCGGTTGATGCAGCGGATCAACGTCGACTTGCCCGACCCCGAGGGGCCACAGACCACGATCCGCTCGCCCTCGTAGATGGTCAGGTTGATGTCGCGCAGGACGTGGAACGCCCCGTACCACTTGTTCATGTTGGTGATCTGGATCGCGACGTTTTCCGAGACGGCCATCCTCGAGCGGTCGATTTCGCGGTTCGCGGCAAGGTCGGACATGGGGTGCAGGCTCCTCAGCGGTTCTCGGTCCGGAGCTTGCGCTCCAGGTACATCGAGTAGCGGGACATGGAGAAACAGAAGACGAAGAAAAGGGCCGCGATGAAGCCGTACAGCTCCCACACGACGCCGTTCCATTCGGCATTGGCGCGGATCGAGTTCGAGAAGCCCAGCGGATCCAGAAGGCCGATGATCGAGACCAGCGTGGTGTCCTTGAACACCCCGATGAAGGTGGACACGATGCCGGGGATCGAAATCTTCAGCGCCTGGGGCATGACGATCAGCCGCTGCGCCTTCCAGTAGTCGAGGCCCAGCGCATCGGCGGCCTCGTACTGGCCCCTTGGCAGGGCGGCGAGGCCGCCCCGGATCACCTCGGCCATGTAGGCCGAGGCGAACAGCGTCACCATGATGATGACGCGCAGAATGATGTCGAAATTGGTGCCCGGCGGCATGAAGTAGTTCAGCAGCAGGGAGGCCACGAACAGCAGCGTGATCAGCGGCACGCCGCGGATGAACTCGATGAAGCCCACGCAGATCGCCTTGATGATCAGCAGGTTCGACTGCCGGCCCAGCGCCAGAACGATGCCGATGGGCAGCGACAGCGTGATCGCCACCAGCCCGATGGTGATCGACAGCATGAAACCGCCGAAGGCGCGGCTTTCGACCGGCGTGATGCCGAACGGCAGGATCGCCTGAAGAAGCCCCGCCGCAACCCAGGCAAGAAACAGCCACCACAGCACCGGGACGACGCCCGCCGCGATCACCCCCGCAAGACCGCCAGCGGCCGCGGAGACAACGCGCAGGGCGGCAAGGCCCAGGCCAAAGCCCAGCGCCACGCAGACCGGCACCCAGACCGACCCGCCCCACAAAAGCCACGGCACCACGAAGGGCGCGGCCGCCGACAGCCACAGCAGGCGGCGCGGCAGCGCGGTGAACAGGACCGGCGCCAGCGCCAGCAGCGCCAGGCCAAAGGCCAGCAGCGGCCGCCAGTAGAGGTCGGACGGGTAAAATCCGAAGAGCAGTTGCAGATAGCGTTCGCGGATCACCGCCCAGCAGGCGCCGGTCGTGCCCTCGCCATGGGCGGCCGCGATCTGTTCGCGACATTCTCCCAGCGAACTCGCCGTCCAGCTGGATAGGACGATCCACGGCAGGGCATGGGACAGGACCCACCAGATCAGGCCGAGCGACAGCAGCGTCAGGATTGCGTTCAGAGGGCTGGAGAACAGGTTCTCGCGCAGCCAGCCGCGCGGCCCGACAGAGGTGGCGGGCGGCGCCTGTTCCGGCACCATCTCGTGGCGCACGAAGGTCAGATCGGCCATCTCAGCGCTCCACCAGTTTGACGCGGGTGTTGTACCAGTTCATCACCGCAGAGATGAGCAGCGAGATCACCAGGTAGATCAGCATCAGCAGCAGGACACATTCCAGTTCACGCCCGGTCTGGTTCATGGTGATCCCGCCCAGCGTGCCGGTGATGTCCATGTAGCCGACCGCGATGGCCAGCGACGAGTTCTTGGTCAGGTTCAGGTATTGCGAGATCAGCGGCGGGATGATGACCCGCATCGCCTGCGGCAGGATCACAAGCGACATGATCCGGCCCGGGCGCAGGCCCAGCGCGGCGGCGGCCTCGGTCTGGCCCTTCGAGATCGCCAGGATGCCGCCGCGCACCGCCTCGGCTATGAAGGCGGCGGTGTAGAACGACAGCGCAAGCCACAGCGCGATCAGCGAGTTGCGCATGTGGATGCCGCCCTGGAAGTTGAACCCCCGCAGTTCCGGATAGCCGAGGTGAAAGCCCAGCGCGACCAGCAGGGCGATCAGCGGCAGCAGGACGACGCCGAGGCGCAGGTACCAGGTGGTGGGCCGGATGCCGGTGGCGTTCTGGATGCGGTCGGCGCGTGTGCGGATCAACCCCGAGGCGAAGAGGCCCGCCCCCAGCACGGCAAGGATCGCCAGGAAATCAAGGCTGATGTCGAACGCACCAAAGACCGGCAGATCGCCCAGCGTGCGCGCAAACAGCGGTTCGGGGACATAGAAGCCGCGGTTGGTCAGCGCGACGCTGTCGCCGAACAGCATTGCGGCGGGCGCGTCCTCGCCGCGGAAATCGCGGGGCGCGGGCAGGCTTTCGATCAGGATCGCCATGGCGAAGACGATCCACAGCAGGACCGGCACGTTGCGGAACAGCTCGACATAGACGGTCATGATGCGCGCGACGAGCCAGTTGCGGGACAACCGCAGGATGCCCACCAGCACCCCCACGACGGTCGCCAGCGCGCAGCCCATGACCGCCACCAGAAGCGTGTTGAGCAACCCCACGGCCGACGCCCTGAGATGGCTGTCCTGATTGTCATAGGCGATCAGGGTCTGGTTGATGTCGTATTGCGCCGCGGTCGAGAGAAATCCGAAATCGATGGGCTTGCCGAGCGAAGCGAGGTTCTGGACGGTGTTGTTGATCAGCCAGGCGGCCAGCAGCATGAAGGCGAACAGGGCGACAACCTGGATGGTCAGCGCCCGGTACCGGGTGTCATAGATCAGCATGCCGAGGCGGAACGAGTCCTTCGGCGGATCCGTCAGTGTCGTCATGGCGGGCGCTCCCTGTGGCTCCCTCCCGGGCAATGACGTTCTTGCTGGTGCGCGCCGCTCGTCGGCACGCCCCGCCCCGGGCCTGTTGTTGTTCCTGTGTCAGATAGACGAAGGGCGCGGAATGTCCCGCGCCCTTCTGTGTCTTTCTTACCGGAAGGGCGGTGCGTAGAGCAGTCCGCCTTCGGTCCATTGCGCGTTCAGCCCGCGCGCCAACCCGATCGGGGTGCTCTGGCCGATGTATTTCTCGAACAGTTCGCCGTAGTTGCCACCGGCCTTGATCGCCTTGACGGCCCAGTCGGCAGGCAGGCCCAGCATCGCGCCCAGATCGCCCTCGGTGCCGAGCAGGCGGTTGATCTCGGGGTTCGAGGTGGGGTTGGCCACCAGTTCGTCGATATTGGCCGAGGTCACGCCATATTCCTCGGCCGCGATCAGGGCGTTCAGCGTCCAGCGCACGACATCGGCCCAATCGTCGTCACCATGTCGCACCAGCGGACCCAGCGGTTCCTTGGAGATGATCTCGGGCAGAATGACGTGGGCCGTGGGATCCTCGAAGGTGGCGCGGGTCGCGGCAAGGCCCGAGGCGTCGGTCGTGTAGGCGTCGCAGGCCCCGGCCAGGTATTGCTGCTGCGCCTCGGCGCTGGTCTCGATCGGAACCGGTTCGTAGCTGATGTTGTTGACGCGGAAGAAGTCCGCGAGGTTCAGTTCGGTTGTGGTGCCGGTCTGGATGCAGACCGTAGCACCGTCGAGTTCCTTGGCCGAACTGACGCCGAGCGATTTCGGCACGATGAAGCCCTGGCCGTCATAGTAGTTGACGCCGACGAAGGTGAACTTGAGATCCACGTCGCGCGAGAAGGTCCAGGTGGTGTTGCGCGCCAGTATGTCGATCTCGCCCGAAGCGAGCGCGGTAAAGCGCGTCTTGCCGGTGGTCGGCACGAATTCGACGGCGCTCTGATCGCCGAGAACGGCCGCGGCCACCGCGCGGCAGAGGGCGACGTCGAAGCCCTGCCAATCGCCGTTCGCGTCCGGGGCAGCAAATCCGACGAGCCCGGTATTGGTGCCGCAGTTCAGCTTGCCGCGGGACTTGACGTCGTCCAGCGTCGCCGCGGCGGCCGCACCGGCCACAAGGCTGGCGACGGTCAGCGCGCCAAGAAATACGGGATTCTTCATATTTACCTCTTCCTGACTCTCCGCCCCTGTGGCGGGTTCTTTTTCTGACCCCGACTGGGCAGGGTCCTACGCAAGAGAATGTCCCCCCCTATGCGCCGCAAGTTTGGGCAAATTCGCGCCTATAGGTCAAGGGCGCTGTGCCGGACGTGTCCCGACGAAAACCCGCATATCGCCGCAGTCCTGCCGTGCACAGGAAATGGGCAGCCCGGCCCGGGGACGAGGCATCACGCGGATTTCCGTGCCAGATCGCGGAAGCGGCGCGCCTGCACGAAGTCGCGCCGCCGGATCGACGCGGCCTCGGCCGCCTCGGCATCAACGCCCCAGTGTTCCTGCTGCCAGGTCTCGTCGATGCGCGACATCTCCCACAGCCGCTCGATCGGGGCGACGGCGTCGTCCATCGCGGCCAGCCCGATCACCAGCGAGCCCGACAGGGCCACCAGATCGGACAGCGCGGTCAGCGCGAAGTCGTCCAGCCCGGACACGCGCGCGTGCAGGGCGGCCAGGCTTTCGGGCGGCTGGGCACGGGGCAGGATGCCCACCGTGGGGATCAGCGGCGCGCCCAGCGCGGCGCGCGCCCAGTCGAGCAGCGGATCCCACGCCGCCACCTGGCGGGCGGCAAGTCCGGCGGGCGCCTCGGCGCGGTGGCAGATCAGGTCGCTTTCGCCATAGGCCGCGATCAGGGCCGCGACCTCGGCATGCTGGGCGCGCACCTTGTCGATGGCCGCATTGGCGGCGCGGGTGACGGGCATGGTCTGGGGCCGGATCTCGCGCTCCTGCGCGTCCCATTCGGCGGCGGCGGCTTCGGCCATGGCGCGGGTCGGCAGGATCAACGGAGCCTTGGCGGGGGTGCGCACCGGGCGTCCGTCCAGCAGCACGGTAAAGCCGCCCTCGGCCTCGGCAACCTCCGCCGCTGTCCAGAACCGTTTCGGCGCCCAGTCCGCCATCGCTTCAGCCTCCCCGGAGCCGGTCCACCGCGGCGGGCAACGAGGCAAAGCTGTCGATGACCGCATCGGCCGCCGCCAGCCGGTCGGGCGCGTGATAGCCCCAGGTGACGCCCAGCGTGCGCACGCCGGCCGCGCGCCCCATCTCGATGTCGAACTCGGTATCGCCGATCATCACCGCATTTTCCGGCGCCACCCCGGTTTCGGAAAGCGCGGCCAGCACCATCGCCGGATGCGGCTTGGACGGATGGTCGTCGGCGGACTGGCGCGTGACGAAGTGCGACCCGAGGGCGTGCGTCTCCAGAATGGCATCAAGCCCGCGGCGCGACTTGCCCGTGGCGATGCCCAGCAGCGTGTCGTCCGCTGCCGCCAGCGTCTCGACCGCCGCGCGCGCGCCGGGGTAAAGCGGCGAGGCCTCGGTGCCCACCCGCAGCGCGAAATACTGCTGGCGGTAGCCCTCGACCATCCGGGCCAGGCGGTCCCCGGGCAGGTCGGGGGCAAGCCGCGCGATCGCCACCGGCAGCGACAGGCCGACCACGCCCAGGATCGCGGGCAGCGGCGGCACGGCCAGCCCCTCGGCCTGAAAGGCGGCGGCCATCGAGGCGGCGATGTGCGACTGGCTGTCGACCAGCGTGCCGTCCACGTCGAAGATCACCAGCCTGAGCGCCGTCATTCGAGATCGCCGAACGGGTCGGCGGGCACGTCGGCCTCGGACCAGCCCAGCATGTCCCAGGTGCGGCGCATGTGCTCGGGCAGCGGTGCGGTAAGGGTCAGCGCCTTGCCCGTGGCGGGGTGGGTCAGACGCACCATGCGGGCATGCAGGTGCAGCTTGCGGCTGATCTCGCCGCCCAGTTGC
Source organism: Rhodovulum euryhalinum (assembly GCF_004342445.1). GTDB lineage: Bacteria > Pseudomonadota > Alphaproteobacteria > Rhodobacterales > Rhodobacteraceae > Rhodovulum > Rhodovulum euryhalinum. The sequence goes on along the minus strand of NZ_SLWW01000006.1, from coordinate 11,844 downwards.
GCACCCCAGCCCTCGCCCTCGTTCACCTGCCCGCTGCCGCCATACTTGCCGTCGCCGACGATCGGGTGGCCGATCTCGGCCATGTGGGCGCGCAGCTGGTGGGTGCGGCCGGTGACAGGCACCAGCGCGCACCACGACACCCGTTTGCCCAGCGAGGACAGCACCGCGTAATCGGTCACCGCGCGCTTGGCGTCGGGGGTGGCGTCCACCTTGTCGGGCAGGATGCAGCGCATCTTCTCGCCCTCCCCCCCCGACCCGTGGCCGGGCGCCTTGACCAGGCCATAGCGGATCGTGCCCATCGCGGGGCTGGGGGTGCCGGCGACCGCGGCCCAGTAGATCTTGCGCGTCTCGCGCGCCCGGAAGGCGGCGGTCAGCGCCTTGGCCATGGCCAGGGTGCGCGCCAGCAGCAGCACGCCCGAGGTATCGCGATCGAGCCGGTGGACCAGGCGCGGTTTCTCGTCGAACCCGAAGCGCAGCGCTTCGGCCAGTCCGTCGACATGGCGGCTTTGCCCGCTCCCCCCCTGCGTGGCCAGCCCCGGCGGCTTGTTCAGCGCGATGAGATGATCGTCGCGATAGAGCACGCAGCCGCGGATCATCGCGGCATCCGCCTCGCTGACCACGGCGCGCGGCGGCGCCTCGCCCGGCGCGGGCAGCGGCGGGATGCGCACCTGCTGGCCCGCTTCCAGGCGGGTCGCGGGCTTGACGCGGCCGCCATCCACCCGGATCTCGCCCTTGCGGCACATCTTCTCGATGCGGATCTGGGTGACATGCGGGAACTGGCGGCGGAACCAGCGGTCAAGCCGCTGGTCGCCCTCGCCCGGCGCCACGGTCAGCGTCCGGACCCCGGTCATGGCATCAACCCCCGCGCCACCGCAAGCCCCGCCGCGATCGCCGCCAGCGACAGGACGACCGAGGCCAGCACATAGGTCGCGGCCAGGTGGACCTGCCCGCGTTCATAGATCGTCAGCGCATCCAGCGAGAACGCCGAAAAGGTGGTGAACCCGCCAAGCATGCCGGTCATCAGGAAGGGCGCATAGGCGTTGCCGAACTTCTTGGCCAGGACCACCACCACGACCCCCATCAGGAACGATCCGACGACGTTCACCGTCAGCGTGCCCCAGGGAAAGCCCGGCCCCATCAGGCGGATCGTTGCGACCCCCGTGAGGTATCGCCCCACGGCGCCGATCGCGCCGCCCAATGCCACCTGAAGGATCGTTCCGCCTGTCATGGGTCTCCCTTCGCGCCGCGGCCCGCGCTTGTCAACCGCTCCGCGTACCGGGGGCGCACGCCGCCTGGCCCGGTTGCGGCCGGCGGTGCACTGCGGGCCTGCAACCTTCTTCTTGGCGGAAATACTCCGGGGGGTCTGGGGGGCAGCGCCCCCCAGACGGTCGCCTTGGCGCAGCCAAGGCGAAACCGGTCCCTGGCCTGCGCCGCCCGCCCCGCGCTAACCCCCGCCCTGGCGCTGGCCGCGCAGCCTGGTGAAATAGTCCAGCCGGCGCTTCAGCTCCCGCTCGAACCCGCGTTCGACGGGGGAGTAGTAGACGCCGCGCTTCATGCCCTCGGGGAAGTAGTCCTGGCCCGAGAACCCGGCCTCGGCATCGTGGTCGTATTCATAGCCCGCGCCATAGCCCTGCTCCTTCATCAGCCGGGTCGGCGCGTTCAGGATGTGTTTCGGCGGGGGCTCGGACCCGGTGCGTTTCGCCGCCGCCCGCGCGTTCTTGTAGGCGGCGTAGCCCGCGTTCGATTTCGGCGCGAGGGCGAGGTAGATCACCGCCTGCGCCAGCGCCAGTTCGCCCTCGGGACTGCCCAGCCGTTCATAGACCTGCCACGCGTCCAGGCAGAGCGTCTGCGCCTGCGGGTCGGCCAGCCCGATATCCTCGATCGCCATCCGGGTGATGCGGCGGGCCAGAAAGCGGGGATCCTCGCCGCCCTCCAGCATCCGCGCCAGCCAGTAAAGCGCGGCGTCGGGATCGGACCCGCGCACGGATTTGTGCAGCGCCGAGATCAGGTTGTAATGCGCGTCGCCCGACTTGTCGTATTGCGCCGCGCGGCGTTGCAGCCGCTGGGCCAGGGCCTCGGGCGACAGCGCGCCCTCGACCTTCCAGGCCGCGACCTGCTCGATCAGGTTCAGCAGCGCGCGTCCGTCGCCATCGGACATTTCCAGCAACTGCTCGCGCGCGGGGCCGGTCAGCGGCAGGGCGTGGCCAAGCTCGTGCTCGGCGCGTTGCGCCAGCAGTTCCAGGTGGGCAAGGTCGAGCCGGTCCAGCACCAGCACCTGCGCCCGGCTCAGAAGGGCTGCGTTCAACTCGAAGGACGGGTTTTCCGTGGTCGCGCCGACCAGCAGGATCGTGCCATCCTCCATATGCGGAAGGAAGCCGTCCTGCTGGGCCTTGTTGAAACGGTGGATCTCATCGACGAACAGCAGCGTCCCCTGCCCGTTCGCGTGCCGCATCTTCGCCGCCTCGAACACCTTCTTCAGGTCCGCGACCCCGGTGAAGATCGCGCTGATCTGCACGAAGCTCAGATCCGTCTCGTCCGCCAGCAGCCGCGCAATGGTGGTCTTGCCCACGCCCGGCGGCCCCCACAGGATCAGCGAGGACAGCGTGCCCGAGGCCAGCATCACGCCCAGAGGCCCGTCGGGGCCGAGGATGTGTTCCTGCCCGATCACGTCCGCCAGCCGTTTCGGCCGCAGCCGGTCTGCCAGCGGGCGCGGGCCCGGCCGGTGGGGGGTCTCGGGCTCGTTCCGGTCGAAGAGGTCAGCCATCGGCCGAGCCTAGCCCAGCCGCGTCAGACACGAAAGCGCAAGACACCGCGCTGCCCGCCGCGCAGGTATTCGACATACCAGTTCCGCCCGCCCTCGCGCGCGGCGCGGGCCACGTCGGCGGTGTCGCGGATCGCCCGGTCGTTGATCTGTACCAGGATGTCGCCGGGCCGCAGCCCCGCCCGCGCGCCGACCTCGCCCGGATCAGTGACCAGAACGCCCGCGGCGCCCGAGGGCAGGCCCGCCTCTTGCGCCACGGCGGGGTTAAGGTTGACGACCGACAGGCCCGCCAGCACGCTGCGGCCGCTGACGGTCACCGGATCGCGCGGCGGGCTGTCGGGTGGCGCGATCAGCGCCACGCGGGCCTCGCGCGTCTTGCCGTCGCGCAGGTAGGCGACCGCGATCTTGCCGCCGACCCCCTCGGACGACAGGCGGAACAGCATTTCCTGGGGCGTGTTGACCGCCGCGCCGCCGAGGTCGAGCACCACATCGCCCGGTCTCAGCCCGGCCGCGGCAAAGGGGCTGGCCGGGTGCAGTTCCGTCAGCACCACACCGCGCGGCAGGTCCATGCCCAGCGCCCCGGCCAGCGCGGCATCGACCGGCTGGCCCGAGACGCCGGCCCAGGGGCGCTGGAAACGGTCGGCCCCGGAGCGCGCCTGTTCGACGAAGTTGGACACCAGGTTCGCCGGGATGGCGAAGCCGATGCCGTTCGAGCCGCCCGAGCGTGACAGGATCGCGGTGTTGATGCCCACGAGCCGACCCGCCATGTCGACCAGCGCGCCGCCCGAATTGCCCGGGTTGATCGCGGCGTCGGTCTGAATGAAATAGCCGCGCCCGCCGCCGATCGACAGGCCCGAACGCGCCAGCCCCGAGACGATACCCTGGCTGACCGTCTGGCCCACGCCGAACGGGTTGCCGATGGCCAGCACCAAGTCGCCCACCTCGACCGTATCGGAATCGCGCAGCTCCAGCGCGGGCAGGTCGCGCGCGCCCGTCAGGCGCAGGATCGCAAGGTCGGATTCCTCGTCGCCCAGCAGCACCTCGGCGTCGAATTCGCGCCGGTCGGCCAGCACCACGCGAATTTCGGTCGCCTGGCCCACGACATGGTAGTTCGACACCACCAGCCCGTCCCCGGACACGATCACACCCGAGCCCAGCGAGTTCTGCACCCGGGGCTGCACCCGGCCGAAATCGCGGAAGAGCTGCGAGAAGAACGGATCGCCCGCGAACGGGCTGACGCGGTCGGCCACCACACGGCGGGCATAGATGTTGACCACGGCGGGCGCGGTCTCGCGCACGACGGGGGCGAAACTTAGGCTGATCTCGGCCGCCGACCCAGGCACCCGGCGCTCTTCGGCCGAGAGGGGCAGCGCGGCGAGGACAAGGCAGAGGATCGGAACGAGTCGGGTCATCGGCTGCTCGGGCGGTTCGCGTCGCCCAAGCATATGCGCGCGTGGCGTTCGAAGTTCAACGCCCGGGGCACGCCCCCCGCCCACCCAGGCGGGGGGTCCGGGCAGCATCAGTGCAGGTTGGACGCGAAGTTCATCGAGACGACCTGGTTGTTGATGCCGTCGATCTCCATCACCGGGCCCATGGCCGTCATGTCGATGCCCACGCGCTTGTACCACAGGGTCCAGTTCGCGTTCAGCAGCGTCAGGCACTGGGTTGCGCCGAGGTTTCGCGCGGCCTTGGCCAGTTCCTGCACGAGATTGAAGTAGATCGGGCGGCGCTGCGCCAGCGGCACCCGTTGCGACACGAACAGCCGCGAGCTTTCCCAGACGGTTTCGGAAACCGGCGCCTCGTCATGGAGAAGATGCGCGGGGATCGTGTCCAGCAGCCCCTTTTGCGCATCGCGGATCATGTAGGTGTAGATGCCACAGCGCGCCGTGGTGGGCGTCAGCCGGTTGCCGGCCAGCACCTGGCCCAGCTCGTCATGCACTACGACCCAGCGGCTGGCGGGGGTATCGTACTGGTCGTACTCCATGCCCATCGCCTCGGGCAGGTCCCATTTGTTGCGCTCGATGAAGAGTTCGCGGCGCGCACGAAGCATGTTCGCGAAAAGCTCGCCATGGTTGTGAAGATTTTCGAAGGAAAGAGTGGTGGTCTGCATAAGAGCCTCCTGCAGGGTTGGTGGTGTGGTCGTTAACCTTGCGGAAGGCGAAAGCCGTCAGAGCAGCCGGTAGTCCTTTGCGCGCTGTATCGCTTCGGCAGTCGTGCGCGCCATGAGCCGCTCGCGCGCAGATGCGAGGCGGGCCTTGAGCGCACTTTCCGATATCCCCAGCTTGCTTGCAGCGGCCGCATGGCGATCGCCGTCCGCAATGCATTTGAGCGCCTCGATCTGAGCCTTGGTCAGCTCTTGCGGTGGCTCGGTCATGTCGTGCAAACGACGCACGATGGCCTCGATCCTGTCGATCTCGGCATCCGTGAATTCCCGATCTGCTCGTGCCACACTCGCAATGGTCCTGGAGGTAATCGGCCCCCAGGAGATCGTCACGCCGAACCTCAACCCGAACCGCCTGGCATCTTCGAGGATGCCGAAAGGGTCCGGAATATTCTGGTTGCTCCACCGTGTCGCGCCAGTGGTTGAAAAGCCCCATGCGACCATAGGGTCGCGCAGGACATAGCCATGCTCGGTATAGTAGGCAAGCCACGCCGGGTCATAGGTCTGAAAGGTCATCAGGGGCGAGGTGAACCTGATATGCAAACCGATGTTGTACCCTTTGGGGGCCAAGGCATCGAGCGCCCTTAATTCCCGATCAAACACTGACTTTTCGAACATGACTTTTTAGACAAGTTGCATGAAACCCAGTCAACCTTAAATTGATCTCAGGGAGACCGCGAGGAAGGCCCTGGGAATTTTGTATTCTAGCGGAGTATTCGGTGCGCACAATCCATCCAAGTCTTTTCAATCGTCTGATGCGGCTGCCCGCGGGCATCCGCACGGACCTTCTCGAATTTGTCGGGGCAACGCCGGTCGCCGACGACCAGCTTGAGCGCATGCTGCGCGACGTCGACCGGGTGCTGGAAAACCAGCGCGGCATGGCAGGCGCCGAGCTTCTGGCGTGACCGGCGGACAGACCGGCCGGGAAAACGAACAAGGCCCCACCGAATGGCGGGGCCTTTCATGTTTCGAAGCACCGGGGGACTCATTCCTCGGCGTCGGCCTCGGCCTCGAGCCGGGCTCGGTCGGCGGCCCCCTTGGCTGCGGGGTCGCGGTCGACCAGTTCGACGATCGCCATCGGCGCCATGTCGCCATAGCGGAAACCGGCCTTCAGCACCCGGACGTAACCGCCCTGGCGTTCGGCGTAGCGCGGTCCCAGCACGTCGAAGAGCTTGGCGACATGGGCATCCTGCTTGAGTTGCGCAGCGGCCTGGCGGCGGGCGTGCAGGTCGCCGCGCTTGCCCAGCGTCACCAGTTTGTCGGCGATTCGCTTGAGCTCCTTGGCCTTGGGCAGCGTGGTCTTGATCTGTTCATGTTCGATGAGCGAACCGGCCATATTGGCAAACATCGCCTTGCGGTGTTCATGGGTGCGGTTCAGGCGGCGGTATCCGCTGGCGTGACGCATTGGTCTTCTCCGTTCGTGCCCTCTACGGGCGGTTTTGCTTTGTCCGGCAGCCCATGCGTGCGGGCCGCTCTCCTTGGGGCGGTGTGCCCGTGTCGTGACGGTGGGTCGACACCCACCCTACCCTTGCGGCGCAGGGTGGGTGAAACCCGCCGCTCTCAGAACTGGTCCTCGAACTTCTTGGCCAGATCCTCGATGTTCTCGGGCGGCCATTCCTCGACATCCATGCCGAGATGCAGCCCCATGCCCGAGAGCACTTCCTTGATCTCGTTGAGCGACTTGCGGCCGAAGTTTGGGGTCCGAAGCATCTCGGCCTCGGTCTTCTGGATCAGGTCGCCGATATAGACGATGTTGTCGTTCTTGAGGCAGTTGGCAGACCGCACCGAAAGTTCCAGTTCGTCGACCTTCTTGAGCAGGAGCGGGTTGAACTCCAGCCCCTCGTCCTCGGACTCGCGGCCGGCCGATTCGGGCTCTTCGAAATTGACGAAGATCGACAGCTGGTCCTGAAGGATGCGGGCGGCGTAGGCGACCGCATCATCGGGGGTCAGCGAGCCGTCGGTCTCGATCTTGAGCGTCAATTTGTCATAGTCGAGCACCTGCCCCTCGCGGGTCGGCTGCACGTCATATGCCACTTTTTTCACCGGCGAGTAGATCGCGTCGATCGGGATCAACCCGATGGGGGCATCCTCGGGACGATTCTTGTCGGCCGCGACATAGCCCTTGCCGGTGTTCACGATCAATTCCATGAACAGGTCGGCCCCCTCGTCGAGGTGGCAGATCACGTGGTCGCGGTTCAGGACCTCGATGCCGGCGGTTTCCGAGATGTCGCCGGCAGTCACGATGCCCGGCCCCTTGGCCGAGATCGACAGCCGCTTGGGCCCCTCGACCTCCATCCGCAGCGCGACACCCTTCAGGTTCAGCACGATGTCGGTCACGTCCTCGCGCACGCCCGCCACCGACGAGAACTCGTGCAGCACGTTGTCGATCTGCACCGAGGTGATCGCCGCGCCCTGCAGCGAGCTCATCAGCACCCGGCGCAGCGCGTTGCCCAGCGTCAGGCCGAAACCGCGTTCCAGCGGCTCGGCGATCACCGTCGCCTGGCGCGCGGGATCGTTGCCCGGCTTGACCTCGAGCTGGGTCGGCTTGATGAGTTCCTGCCAATTCTTGTGGATCATGTCTGTCTCCTCAATTCCTGCCCTTCGCCCATGTCCGAGGCGAGGGACGCCCGAGGGAAATAACGACAAACCCGGGCCGGCGGTCGCGGCCCGGGTGGAAAGTCACGCGATCAGACGCGGCGGCGTTTCGGCGGCCGGCAGCCGTTATGCGCGATCGGGGTCACATCGCGGATCGAGGTGATGTTGAAGCCAACGGCGGCCAGCGCGCGCAGCGCCGATTCGCGGCCCGAGCCGGGGCCCTGCACCTCGACCTCGATGGTTCTGACGCCATGTTCCTGCGCCTTGCGGCCGGCATCCTCGGCGGCCATCTGGGCGGCATAGGGGGTCGACTTGCGCGAGCCCTTGAAACCCATCGTGCCCGCCGACGACCAGGCAATCGCGTTGCCCTGCACGTCGGAAATCAGGATCTTGGTGTTGTTGAAGGACGAGTTCACATGCGCCACACCGGCGGCGATGTTCTTGCGTTCCTTGCGGCGGATGCGGGTCTTTTCGCGTGCCATACCTGATGCCCTCCCTTATTTCTTCTTGCCGGCAATGGCTTTTGCCGGGCCCTTGCGGGTGCGGGCATTGGTGTGGGTGCGCTGGCCGCGAACCGGCAGGTTGCGGCGGTGGCGAAGCCCCCGGTAGCAGCCCAGATCCATCAGCCGCTTGACGTTCATCTGCACTTCGCGGCGCAGGTCGCCTTCGACGGTCAGGTTGGCGTCGATATGTTCGCGGATGGCCAGCACCTCGGCATCCGAAAGCTCGTTGACGCGGCGCGAGGCTTCGATGCCGACAGCGGCGCAGATCGCCTCGGCCGAGGCCGGACCGATGCCGTGGATATAGGTGAGCGCGATGGGGACGCGTTTTCCGGTGGGGATGTTGACGCCAGCAATACGTGCCACGCGTATCTTTCCTTTCGTTGCGGTTCCGTAATTCCGGAACCTTTTTTCACAACTGAGGCCCGAAAGCGCGCTGCCTTCGGGCCGCCTCTGTCCCTGGCCGCAGCGGACAAGCCCGCCTGCGACAATAGGTCGATTCTTCTTCGAGACGCCGTGCCTAGGGCGAATCCCGCCTCCCGTCAAGGGGCGATTCACCCCTTGTCAAGCACCGCATTGATTTCAGCGGCGACGGCCTCGATCTCGGCCAGACCATCGACCGCCGAGAGCTGGCCCTTGGCGTAATAATAGCCGATCAGGGGCGAGGTCTTCTTGTAATATTCCATCAGCCGCTGGCGCAGGCTTTCCTCGTTGTCATCGGCCCGGCGCTTGAATTCGGTGCCACCGCATTTCGTACATTTGCCATCCGCGGGAATCGGCTTGGTCTGGTCGTTGTAGACCTCGCCGCAGCCGCCGCAGGTCGAGCGCGCGGTGATGCGGGCCACCAGAACCTCGTCATCGACCCGCATCTCGATCACGGCGTCGAGCTTCTGGCCCTTGCTGGCCAGCAACTCGCCCAGCGCGTCGGCCTGCGCCAGCGTGCGGGGGAAGCCGTCGAAGATGAAGCCGCCCTCGGCGCCCTGCTCCAGCTTTTCGGCGATCAGCCCGATCACGATCTCGTCGGTGACAAGCTCGCCCCGGTCCATCACCGCGGCGACGCGCTTGCCCATCTCGGTGCCGGAACTGCGGGCATCGCGCAGCATGTCGCCGGTCGACAACTGGACCATGCCGCGTTCCTCGACCAGCCTGCGGGCCTGGGTGCCCTTGCCCGCCCCCGGGGGGCCAAGAAGAATGATGTTCATCGACGCGCCGTCCCTCTCGGTTTGCCCTTCCGCTTGCGGCCGAGCTGTGATTTCTCGATCAGCCCCTCGTACTGGTGCGCCAGAAGGTGGGACTGCACTTGCTGGATCGTATCCATGGTGACCGACACGACGATCAGCACCGAAGTGCCGCCGAAGTAGAACGGAATCGCCAGTTGCGCGCGCAGCACCTCGGGCAACAGGCACACGAGCGCAAGATAGCCCGAGCCCAGCACCAGCACCCGCGTCACCACGTAGTCAAGATAGTCCTGGGTCCGCTTGCCCGGCCGGATCCCCGGAATGAAGCCGTTCTGGTTCTTCAGGTTGTCGGCCACGTCCTCGGTCTTGAACGACACGTTGAAGGTGTAGAAGTAGGTGAAGAAGATGATCATCGCCGAGAAGAAGGCGAGGTAGAGCGGCTGGCCCGGCCCGAAATAGGCCAGGACCACAGACATGACCGGCCCCGCCTGACCGTGCGAGAAGGTCGAGATCGTGGTCGGCAGCAGCAACAGCGACGAGGCGAAGATCGCCGGGATCACGCCCGCCGGGTTCACCTTGATCGGCAGGTGGCTGGACCCGCCGTCATAGATCTTCATCCCCACCTGGCGGCGCGGGTACTGGATGTGGATCTTTCGCAGCGCCCTTTCCATGAACACCACGAAGGCGATGGTGATGATGACCATCAGCATCACGCCGATGATGACCGCGGGCGACACCGCGCCCGAGCGGCCCTGGCTGAGGAACTGCGCCAGGGCGGCGGGCACCTCGGCGATGATGCCGACGAAGATGATCAGCGAGATGCCGTTGCCGACGCCGCGCGCGGTGATCTGCTCGCCCAGCCACATCAGGAACATGGTGCCGCCGACCAGCGTGACGACGGTGCCCGCGCGGAAATACCATCCTGGATCGGACGCAAGCCCGCCCGCCTCAAGGCTGACGGCAAGGCCATAGGCCTGGAAGGTCGCCAGGAACACCGTGCCGTAGCGGGTGTACTGGTTGATCTTCTTGCGCCCCTGGTCGCCCTCTTTCTTGAGCTGTTCGAGCTGCGGAACCATCGCCGCCAGAAGCTGCACGATGATCGAGGCCGAGATGTAGGGCATGATGCCAAGGGCGAAGATGCCCATCCGGCCCAGCGCGCCGCCGGTGAACATCGAGAGGATACCCCCGATTCCCGCCGCCGCCTGGTCCATGAAGTCCCTGAGCGCCGCGCCGTCGATGCCGGGAACCGGGATGTAGGTGCCCAGCCGGTACACGATCAGAAGGCCGAGGGTGAATAGGATCCGCTGCCTCAGCTCGGTGGCCTTGCCGAAGGCCCCCCAGCTCATGTTCGCGGCCATTTGCTCTGCTGCAGATGCCATGCTGAGCCTCTGTTCAAGGACAGCGCCGCCGGACCGTCTTCCGGCTCCGGCGGCGCATGGGAAAACTAGGGGTGATTTAAGCGGCGCGGGCGCCGCGAACAACCACTTATTCGGTCACCTCCGCCGGAGCGGCGGTCTTGAGCGTGCCGCCGGCCTTCTCGACCACCTCGATCGCCGAGCGCGAGGCGCCGGTCACGTCGATCGACAGCTTGACCGTCAGCCCGCCCTTGCCCAGCACGCGGATGCCGTCGAGCTTGCGCCGCACCAGGCCCGAGGCCACCAGCGCGTCCTCGGTGATGGGCGCGCTGGCGTCCAGCTTGCCCTCTTCCACGAATTTCTGGATCAGCCCGAGGTTGACCACGGCATAGTTCTTGCGGTTGGGCTTGTTGAAGCCACGCTTGGGCAGCCGCTGGTAGAGCGGCATCTGGCCGCCTTCATAGCCGTTGATGGCCACGCCCGAGCGGGATTTCTGACCCTTGATCCCGCGCCCGGCGGTCTTGCCCTTGCCCGAGCCGGGACCACGCCCGATCCGCTTGGCCTTCTTCGCCGCGCCCGGGTTGTCGCGCAGTTCATTGAGTTTCATGTCGCTTCTCCTTGGCCGGAACACCTCCCCCGAAGCGGTATGGGAGGGACACGGCGTTTCTTGGTGTTGGTTGTGCGGCCCGAGGGGGCCACCGGGGCGTATAGACGGGACGCAGAGTCCATGCAACCCTTTGCGCGAGGGGCCGCAACACGCATCCGGGAGGGCGCGATGATTTCGCTTGGGTGGGACGTCGGCGCGTGGAGCTGCGACCGAAATCGGAATAGCCGCGATGCGCTCGTGGCTCTCTCTGAGAAAGGCCGCCTGCTCGGAAGGACGTGGCGAGGAAATCTCCGTCAAGTCATTATTTCATCGGGTTCTTTTTCAGATTTCAGCGCTGAAATATTCCGACTCTGCGACATCCCCGCAGATCGCGCCGAGGCAAACTTTATTATGGCCGTCGACGCACCGCTTCAGTTTCCAAAAGCAGTAGCCCTGTTGGCAGCCGGCCAACTCGATAGTCCGGCCTGAACAACGGCGAAGTGGTTGATCTTCATCCTGAAACCGGAGGTTTTTGTCGCCATGGCCTGCAGGATTTCATAGGATTCCGGCCGTAACCCTGCACTTTCGGCCCGCCGCATGAAGCACCGTCCCCGCCCGCCCGAGCAGAACGATCTCTTCCGGCCGCGCCTCGTCGACATGATCGACATGCGCCATGAGCTGGTCACGCTGGCGGCGCTGATCGACTGG
>NZ_SLWW01000005.1 GCF_004342445.1 Rhodovulum euryhalinum | reverse complement strand
CGGTAACGGGCGGGCTTGGGCTTGCTCATGCCACCCGTCTAACCGCATGGATTCGTGATGTGAATCCTTCACGGCGAGAGTTCTGCAACAATGCCCGATCGGAACCGCGTCGGAATTGCATCGGACTTCCATCGGACTTTTTCGGACCCGGTGCGCGGTTAACGTGGCGGGCGGTGGGAAACGGGTGCGGGGTGGCGGGCTATGGAACGGAGATGCAGCATGACGAACGAAGAACGAAAGTGCGCTATCATTGACCTTGATAGCCTTCCAGAGAAATGGCCGACGAACCGTCATGCACCAGAATTTTGGGAAGAGCTTGGAAGAACCATCGCGACCTTTGGCTTTCTTGAAGAGGTCTTGGGAAAGGCGATTTTTGCTCACACCGCCACGCGGCGCTATCAGACCGAAGCCGAAGCGCGAGCCGCTTTTGAGAAATGGCTTCCGACGCTTGAAAATGCGCTGAAAGAGCCTTTGAACAATCTTGTGGATGCGCTTGCGAAGGCCGTTCGCGAAAATACGGAAAACACGACTACGAACTTTGACGAACTGGCCGAAGATCTTAAAAAGGCTTCGAAGATCAGAAACGTCATCTGCCACGGGTCATGGCGAAGCCCTGATGGTCAAGGCTTTTCCTTACCCTTATTTGTGAACAAGCAAAAAGAGAGCTTTGAGACACCCATTGATGTTGCCTTTCTCCGTCAAGTCCAGCGCCATGTCGCCGAACTTGCCTGTTCAGTGATAAATACGGTAACCCACATGGGATTTCAGTTTCCAGGCGGCATAGGGCCGGGCGAGCCGATTTTTCCCCGCAAATGAGCAAGCGTAGGGTGGGTGTCAACCCACCGCCCTCCCCCCACCACGCGCCAGCGCCCCATTGACCCCGCCGCCCGGCGCGGCCACGCTGTGTGCATGACCCATGCGATCCTGATCCTCGGGGCGATGATGCGGGCGGACGGGGTGCCGGGGGCGGCGCTGGTCCGGCGGGCGCGGCATGGGGCGCGGGTGTGGCACGCGGCCCCCGACGCGATCGTGGTGGCGAGCGGGGCGAATGGCGAGGCCGCGGCGATCGCGGCGATCTGCCGGGCCGAGGGGGTGGCGCCGGGCCGGATCGTCGAGGAGCCCGCCGCCCGCACCACCGCCGAGAACATCGCGTTCGCGGCCCCGATCCTTGCCGCCCGCGGGATAACCCGCGTCACGCTGGTGACGGATTACTACCACCAGCCGCGCGCACGCCTGCTGGCGCGGCGCGCCGGGCTGGCGGTCACGCAAGCCGCGCCGCGCCATGGAATCGGGCGGCCGCACCGGCACGCGGCCCTGCTGCTGCGCGAGGCGGCGGCCTATCTGGTGGCGCTCAACGCCAGACCTCGACCGTGACGTGGTCGCCGCGCCCGCCCCGGCCCCAGATCCGCACGACCACGCTGGCCCCGCCCACGACGATGTCGCGCGCGGCGGCGGGGTCCATCCAGCCGCGCATCAGCATCTGTTCCATCGCGCCGCGATTGGCCATGTCGGCGAAGAACCTGTCGCCCTGGTCGCCCGGATCGCGCAGCCCGTAGCGGTGGAAATTCGCCCGGTCCTGGCGCAGGATCTGCCAGGGCTCGGTCAACCGCAGGCCCTTGGAGTTGTAGAGGTCGCGCTGGCCGATCACCGCGACATATTCCTCGAGCAGGTCCTGGGCGGGCGCCACCCCGGGGGCGAGCGCTGCGGACAGCGCAAGCGACAGGGCAAGGGCTGTGGAACGTAATGGGGATGGCATGGGCGGAACCTCCGGGTCGGGCGCGTCGGGTTGGCCTGTCCGGTGCTTGCAGGCCGATCCCGCAAGGACCCGGATCAAGGCCGCGCCGCTTAATTGAAACAGGCGAACACGTCGTACATCACCGGCTCGAAATTCTTGCACAGTTCCGCAAGGCGGCGGTTCCTGACGCGCATCTCGTCCGAGCGCAGCATCGCCTGGAAATCCTCGCGCCGGGTCCATTGCGAATAGTTGGCGATGCGGGTCTGGGCGTCGTTGACATGCAGCCCCGCGCCGATGAAGCCGGGCTGTTTCGAGATGAAGTTGGTGTAGGCGTCGTGCAATTCGTCCAGCAGGTCCTGGCAGGTGCCGGGGGTCACCTCGAAGGTGGTGATGATCGTCTGCAACTCGGCGTCGCGCGAGATGGTGGGCATGATGACCTTCCTTTCGATCCTGGAAAACTAGCGCACGACATGCACCGAGCAGGGCGCGTGGCGCACCACCCGGGCGGCGGTCGAGCCGAGGAAATAATCGCGCAGCCCCGGCCGGTGCGAATGCATCACGATGCAGTCGACGGCGTGCCGCTCGGCATAGTCCACGATGGTCATGCCGGCGTGGCCGGTGACCACCCGGATCTCGACATCGGGCACGCCCTGAAGCTCGCCCTCGAGATCGGCGCGGATCGCCTCGCGGGTGTTGGCCTCCTGGCCCTCGGACAGGTATTGCGCGACATAGGGCGGGATCGCCTCGGCCACGGTCAGGATGGTGATCTTGCCGTCGCTGGACCGAAGCTTCCGGGCCAGCGCGAGAATCTCGTCCAGATGCGGGCCGTGGTCGACGGCGACGGGAACCAGAATGTTGCTGTACATGGGCTTTGCCCTCCCTTGGCCCATCTAGCATGGCAAAGCCGGGGAGGTGCAACCTTGACGCAAATCATGTGGGCGCGAAGGCAAGCACCTCGTCGGCCAGCGCGGCGATCTCGGCGGCGGCCGGGCCCTTGCGCGCAGCTTCCTGCACGCCGCGGCCCTGGCCCAGCGTCTCGGCATAGGCCACCCGGTTGGCCAGCCGGGCGGTGGCCAGCGTGGCGGCCAGTTCGGCGGCGGCGTCGGCCACTTCGACGGCCAGCCGGGTGCCCTCCTTGATGCGGTTCAGCACGACCAGCGCCGCGCGGTCCTCGCGCCGGGCGAGGTCGAGGACGCCCTCGGTGGCCCAGAGGTCGACATGGCTGACCGCGACCGGCACCAGCACCAGGTCGGCGGCGCGCAGCGCGGGGCGCAGGTCGCTGTCGGCCTTGGGGGGCGTGTCGATCAGCACGATGTCGTTGTCCCGGGCCAGCTTGGCGGTCTCGTATTCCACGCCCCAGGCCGAGGCGGTCGAGAAATCCATGTCGGGCTCGGCCGAGGCGATCCGGGTCATGAACCAGCGCCCGAGGCTGCCCTGCGGATCGGTGTCGATCAGCCCGACATTCAGGCCCCGGCGGGCGAAGGCCACGGCGAGGTTCGCCGCGAGCGTCGTCTTGCCCGAGCCCCCCTTCTGCTGTGCGATGGTGATGATCATGCCGGTCATGTCCGCCCGCCCTTCTTGCTGCGGCGCAGCATAAGACCCCGGCCGGGCCTTGCCCAGCCCCTATTCGGCGCGGTGCTTGCCGATCTGCCAGCCGGTGGCGGCAAGCAGCCGGTCGGCGGTGGCCACCGGCAGGTCCTCGAGCGCCGAGCCCATCGAATCGTTCCAGCGGTTGAGAAAGCCGAAGAGCGCGATCACGGCCATGATCTCGACGATGTCGCCGTCCGACCAGTGCGCCGTCAGGCGGGCCTCGATCGCCGGCGTGACCCCGTTCGGCACCTCGGCGGCGGCGCGGGCGAAGGCGAGCGCGGCCTTCTCGGCCTCGGTGAAATGAGGCGACGGCTCGAAGTCCCAGACATCGCGCAGCCGCTCCTCGGTCGCGCCGAAGCGTTCGGCGCCGAGGATCGTGTGCGCCTGGCAGTAGCGGCAACCGGAGGTGAAACTGGTGACATAGCCCAGCAGCCGCTTGAACTCGGGGGTGACGGCGCCCTCGCAGGTCATCACCGCGATGTTGAGGGCGGTGAAGGCCTGCGCGATGGCGGGCCGGTGCGCCATGGTCCGGACCGAGTTCGGCACGACCCCCAGCGGCCCCTTGAAGAACTGCACCGCCTCGCGCAGCCCCGGTTCCATCTCGTCTTCGCCCAGCGGTGCAACCAGCGGCATGCGCCCTCCCCCTTGCCTGTTGCCAAGGGAACGCGCGGGCAGCGGGAAATGCAAGCGATCCTGGCCGTGGTAAACGGATGGTTAACGCTTTGCGGCCGAGACTGGCGGAAAACGGGGTGCGGGATGCGACCGGCTGCCTTGCTCGGGATGGGGATCTGGCTTGCCGCGGCGGGGTCTGCCGCGGCGGGCGCGTGGCTGCGCGAGGACGGCGCGGCGATGCTGGCCTTCTCGCACGAAGTCATGGAAGGCGGGGGCGGGCACTATACCGCGGTCTACGGGGAATACGGTCTGTCCGAACGGCTGACCATCGGGATCGACGCCGGCATCGGCGCGGCGCCGGATGATTGGAAGGCGGTGGCCTTCGCGCGCATGGGCCGCGAATTCGACTGGCTGCCAGGGCGCGTGGCGGCCGAGATCGGCCTCGGCGCGGCGGGGTCGTCGAAGGCCAGCGTCGCCGCCATCGTCCAGCCGGGATTGAGCTGGGGCCACAGCTTTGAAACCGGGGCCGGCTGGGCCTGGGTCAACCTGGATGCCAAGGGCGTGTTCCACCTTACCCCCTCTTCCGAAGAGGCGCCGGCGACCACCGCCGGTCTGCCGATGGCGCTGGACGAGGGCTGCAAGATCGACCTGACGCTGGGGCTGAACCTGAGCCCGCGCAGCCAGCTCAGCCTGGAAATGCGCTTCGAGGATCCCGCCGAGGGCGCGCGCAGCCTGCGCCTGGTGCCGGGGATCGCGCGCAGGCTGGGCACGCGCGGCTGGGTGACGCTGGGCGGGATCGTGGACCTGAGAAACGACGGCGCGCTGGGGCTGGTGCTGGGCAGCCGGATCGACTTCTGACCGGATCCATCGCCGATTCGGAACCGGGACGGCCTTTTTCGCCGCACTTTCCCGCGCTGGCGGACAATCGAAGTCCTGCCCCCCGCATTGCCCGGCCGCCCCGGGAAAATAAACCGTTAAATTTTGACAGACCGGATCGGGCGGGTCACAAGGGGGTGTCTCTCTGCACATTGGTGGGGGCCGATGCAGTTGTGACAGGACCGGAAGGACTGATCGCATGGCGACCCACGACCGTCACGACCCGCTGGCCATCCCGACCCAGCGGCCGACCCATCCGGCGCAACGCGGGCCGCGCGACGACGGCCTGCCGATGCGCCGCTACGAGGTGCACGGGCTTTGCCCGGACGGCTATCCGCAGCACTTCATCCGCGCCCTGCCCGCCGAACCTCATGTCGACGAGGCCTTTGCCGCCTTCGCCCACGGCACGCTGATCGCAACGCCCGGCGGCCCCGTGGCGGTCGAGGACCTGGCCCCGGGCATGACGCTGGCCACCGCCGATGCGGGCGCCCGGCGGCTGATGTGGGCGGGCTCGACGGTGCTGATGCCGATGCCGGGGGCGATGCGGGGCGATCTGCCGGTGCTGACGCGGGTGACCGCGGACAGCCTGGGGCTGGGCCGCCCGGCGCCCGACCTGATCCTGGGACCGCGCGCGCGGATGCTGTTCCGGCATCCCGGCTGCCACGAGATCCTGGGCACCGGCCAGGCCTTCGGACCGGCCGCGGCCTTCGTCGACGGGGTCTCGCTGATCGGGCTGCGGATCACGCACCCGATCCGCGTCTTCCACCTGGCGCTGGAGGCCCAGCATATCCTGATCGCCAACGGCATTGAGGTCGAAAGCTACCACCCCGGCGACAACGCCGCCGCGCTGATGGATCCTGCCGCGCGGCAGCGCTTTCTTGCGCTGTTCCCGCATCTGTGCGGGTTCGAGGGTTTTGGCCCGATGACCCTGCCGCGATTGACCGCCTTCGAGATGGAGCGGATGCGCACCGCCTGAGACCGGCGCGCGTTCAGGCGCTGCGGCTCAACCGTTCTTCCATCACGTCGAAGGGGACACCCGGGTCGTCCTTGGCGCAGCGGATCACCAGCGAGGTCTTGACGCTGACCACGTTCTCGGCCGCGGTCAGTTCCTCGGTCAGGAACCGCTGGAAGGTCGACAGGTCGGGCGCCACGCATTTCAGGATGAAATCCACCTCGCCGTTCAGCATGTGGCACTCGCGCACCAGGGGCCAGGCGCGGCAGCGGTTCTCGAACCGGGTCAGGTCCACCTCGGCCTGGCTTTGCAGCCCGACCATGGCGAAGACCTGCACCTCGAAGCCCAGCGCGCGGGTGTCGACATCGGCGTGATAGCCGCGGATGTAGCCCGACTCCTCCAGCGTGCGCACCCGGCGCAGGCAGGGCGGTGCAGAAATGCCGACCCGGCGCGCCAGTTCGACATTGGTCATGCGCCCGTCCGCCTGCAATTCGGCCAGAATCTTGCGGTCGATCGCGTCGAGCTTGGCTCCGGGCATCCTGCTCCCCCTCGAATTTTTGCGGATCATAGGTTCGGGCGGCGACTTGCGCAATAATATTTCGCGTCTGCGCAAGATTTTAACATCCCCTGTTCCGCGCAAGCCTGCGGCCGATCGGCACGGCGGGGCTTCCATGGGGCGGGTCCGGGGGCTATATCGGCCCGGGCGCGGAAAACCGCAAGACGGGAGAACGGCGATGGGCGAGACGCGGCACTCGAAGGTTCTGATCATCGGCTCGGGGCCTGCGGGCTATACCGCGGCCGTCTATGCCAGCCGCGCGATGCTGGAACCGGTGCTGATCCAGGGCATCCAGCCCGGCGGCCAGCTGACCATCACCACCGAGGTAGAGAACTGGCCCGGCGAGACCGAGATCCAGGGCCCCGAACTGATGCAGAAGATGGAAGCCCATGCCAGGGCGATGGGCGCCGAGATCGTGTCCGACATCATAACGTCGCTGGACCTGTCGCAGCGCCCGTTCCGCGCGGTGGGCGACAGCGGCACCACCCATACCTGCGACGCGCTGATCCTGGCCACCGGCGCGCAGGCGAAATGGCTGGGCCTGCCATCCGAGGAAAAATTCAAGGGCTTCGGCGTCTCGGCCTGCGCCACCTGCGACGGGTTCTTCTATCGCGGCCAGGAGGTGGCGGTGATCGGCGGCGGCAATGCGGCGGTCGAAGAGGCGCTGTTCCTGACGCGGTTCGCGTCCAAGGTGACGCTGGTCCACCGCCGCGACGAGTTGCGCGCCGAAAAGGTGCTGCAACACCGGCTGTTCACCAACCCCAAGGTCGAGATCCTGTGGGACCATTCGCTGGACGAGGTGGTCGGCTCGGAGACGCCGCTGGGGGTCGAGGGCATCCGTGTGCGCCATGTCCATACCGGCGCACTGACCGAAATACCCTGCAAGGGCGTGTTCATCGCGATCGGCCACGCGCCCGCCTCGGAACTGGTGAAGGACCAGTTGGAAACCCATATGGGCGGCTATGTGGTGACAGAGCCGGATTCCACCGCCACCTCGATCCCCGGCGTCTTTGCCGCGGGCGATCTGACCGATCACAAGTATCGCCAGGCCGTCACCTCGGCCGGCATGGGCTGCATGGCCGCACTGGAGGCTGAGCGTTTCCTTGCCGAAGCGGGCCTGGACGATGTCGGGGCAGGATCTGCGCGGCAGGCCAGCTGAGACCGGCCCGCGGGAACAGCGATCCGGCGGCGTGGACGAGTCGTGAACGATCTTCGCCGAAACGATGCATTTCCGCCGATTTCGCCCCTGAATCACGGACCGGCCGCGCTTCGGCTTGAACTTTGCCGCAGTTGCACGGTATGGCCCCCGCGACGCCGGGGCGGCCCGGCCATCCTCCGTTTGCGCCCAGGAAATCAGGTTCTCCGATGTCCCTTTCAAACCTTTCCCCGATTCCCGAACTCTACGTCTCGCCCGAGAGCGCCCAGAAACTGAAGGTCGAGGCGGGCGACCTGCCCAGCTGGGATCTCACCCCGCGCCAGATCTGCGACCTGGAACTGCTGATGAATGGCGGGTTCAACCCGCTCAAGGGCTTCCTCGGACAGGCCGATTACGACAGCGTCGTCGAGACCATGCGGCTGGCCGACGGCACGCTGTGGCCGATGCCGATCACGCTGGACGTCTCCGAAGAGTTCGCCGCGAAGATCGAGCCCGGCCAGGACATCGCGCTACGCGACCAGGAGGGGGTGATCCTGGCGATCCTGTCGGTCTCGGACAAATGGGCGCCGAACAAGGCCCGCGAGGCCGAGAAGGTGTTCGGCGCCGACGACCTGGCCCACCCGGCGGTCAACTACCTGCACCACACCGCGGGCAAGGTCTATCTGGGCGGGCCGGTGACCGGCATCCAGCAGCCCGTGCATTACGATTTCCGCGCCCGCCGCGACACGCCGAACGAGTTGCGCGCCTATTTCCGCAAGCTCGGCTGGCGCCGCATCGTCGCCTTCCAGACCCGCAACCCGCTGCACCGCGCGCACCAGGAACTGACCTTCCGCGCCGCGCGCGAGGCGCAGGCGAACCTGCTGATCCATCCCGTCGTCGGCATGACGAAACCGGGCGATGTCGACCATTTCACACGGGTACGCTGCTACGAGGCGGTGCTGGACAAGTATCCGCAGGCCACCACCACGATGAGCCTCTTGAACCTCGCGATGCGCATGGCCGGTCCCCGCGAGGCGGTCTGGCACGGGATCATCCGCCGCAACCACGGCTGCACCCATTTCATCGTCGGGCGCGACCACGCCGGCCCCGGCAAGAACAGCCAGGGCCAAGACTTCTACGGCCCCTACGACGCCCAGGAGCTGTTCAAGCAATACGCTGGCGAGATCGGCATCGAGATGGTCGATTTCAAGCAGATGGTCTATGTGCAGGAAAAGGCGCAGTATTTCCCCGTGGACGAGGTGCCGGAAGGCTCGACCGTGCTGGACATCTCGGGCACCGAGCTGCGCCGCCGCCTGCGCGAGGGGCTGGACATCCCCGACTGGTTCTCGTTCCCCGAGGTGGTGACGGAACTGCGCCGCACCTCGCCCCCGCGCGCGCATCAGGGCTTCACCGTGTTCTTCACCGGGCTGTCCGGATCGGGCAAGTCGACCATCGCCAACGCGCTGATGGTCAAGCTGATGGAGATGGGCGGTCGTCCGGTGACGCTGCTCGACGGCGACGTGGTGCGCAAGCACCTGTCCTCGGAACTGGGCTTCTCCAAGGAACACCGCGACATCAACATCCGCCGGATCGGCTATGTCGCCTCCGAGATCACCAAGAACGGCGGCATCGCGATCTGCGCCCCGATCGCGCCCTATATCGCGACGCGGCGCGCCGTGCGCGAGATGGTCGAGGCCTACGGCGCCTTCTGCGAGGTGCACGTGGCAACGCCCATCGAGGAATGCGAACGCCGCGACCGCAAGGGGCTCTACAAGCTCGCGCGCGAGGGCAAGATCAAGGAATTCACCGGGATCTCAGACCCCTACGAGGCCCCGGAGATGCCCGAACTGCGGGTCGACACGACCGGCATCGACGTGGACAACTGCGCCCACCAGGTGATCCTCAAGCTCGAACAGATGGGGCTGATCGCGGGCAACTGACACCTCGCCAGAGGGCCGCGCCGCTCACCCCGGCGCACCCTGCCGCCTTCTTCTGGCTTCAAATATCCCCGCCGGAGGCCCCGCGCGCGTCAGCGCGCGGCCCGGCCCAACGCCGGACAAGCGGGGCGCAAGCCCCGCGCGGGCCGGGGGCGGGAGCATCCCCGCGATCCGGTCCGCGACGCCCGCGGCCTCAGTGCACGTTCACGGGCGCCAGGTCGTTCTGTCGCGCCAGCGCAAAGGCCAGATTGCGGTCCCTCACCAGCGCCAGCCGCTCGCCGCTCGGCGTGTGCAGGGCGTACAACTCATCCATACCCTCGGCCTGCCGCCGCAGCTCTTCCGGCAGATCGGCGACCTTGACGGGGCGCACATAGACGATGCGCTCGCCCCCCTCGGGCAGAAGATCGTATTTCGTGTCCATGACTGCTCCCTTCCCTTCTCTCATGCCTTGTGGATGCGGATCGTCTGCACCACGCTTTCGGGCACCGCGCGCTCGAGATCCACGTGCAGAAGGCCGTTCTCCATCGTGGCCCCAGACACCTCGACGCCATCGGCCAGCACGAAGCTGCGCTGGAACTGGCGTGCGGCGATGCCGCGGTGCAGGAACACGCGCTCGGCGCCGTCCTCGGCCTGGCGGCCGCGGATCACCAGCTGCCGATCCTCGACGGTGATCGCCAGATCCTCCTCGCGAAAGCCCGCCACGGCCAGCGTGATGCGATACCCCGTTTCCGAGGTCTGTTCGATGTTGAAGGGTGGATAGCCCTCGTTGCCGGATTTGGCGGTCCGTTCCACGAGGCGCTCAAGCTGCTCGAACCCCAGAAGGAAGGGATGCGAGCCGAGGGTCAGTTTCGACATCTGTGCAAGTCCTTGAACAAGCGACCTGAAAGTCATGGGGCCCCGCATCGGCGGCGGCTTCGCAGGAATATGGGGCCACCCGGCGCCTGCCGCAAGACCGCTTCCCGCAGGCGGCCAAACCGGATATCCTAAACACCTTGACGAAACGCAGCGACTCAGCCCCGGGATCCTCGATGAACATCGCGAGTGAAATGAACTCCGAAGAAGTCCTGCGCGTGAAGCTGGAGGTGCTGCGGCGCGAGCATCGCGATCTCGACGACGCGATCCGCGCGCTTCAGGACAAGGGAACAAGTGACGCGTTCACGCTGGTGCGGCTGAAGAAGCAGAAGCTCGCGCTCAAGGACCGCATCGCGCTGATCGAGGATCAGTTGACGCCTGACATCATTGCGTAGGTCTCGAACGTCTCTATAGTGCCCGCTCGCGAATCCGGGAGGGCACGCATGGCGGACGTGAAAGTGGGCATCATCATGGGCAGCCAGTCGGACTGGCCCACGATGAAGGAGGCGGCCGATATCCTGGGCGCGCTTGACGTGCCGTTCGAGACCCGCATCGTCTCGGCCCACCGCACCCCAGACCGTCTGTGGGACTATGGCAAGACCGCCGTCGAACGCGGTCTTCAGGTCATCATCGCCGGCGCCGGGGGGGCGGCGCATCTGCCCGGCATGATGGCGTCGAAGACCCGCGTGCCGGTGATCGGCGTGCCGGTGCAGACCCGGGCGCTGAACGGTGTCGACAGCCTTTATTCCATCGTGCAGATGCCGAAGGGTTTCCCGGTTGCCACCATGGCGATCGGGGCGGCGGGGGCAGCCAATGCCGGGCTGATGGCGGCGCAGATCCTGGCGCTGACCGACCCGGCGCTGGCCGGTCGGCTGGACCGCTGGCGCGCCGATCTTTCGGCCTCGATCCCCGAGGAGCCCGCCGATGACTGAGCCGCTGGCCCCCGGCGCCACCATCGGTATTCTCGGCGGCGGCCAGTTGGGCCGGATGCTGTCGGTCGCGGCCTCGCGGCTCGGCTTTCGCTGCCACTTCTACGAGCCCGCCGCCGAACCGCCCGCCGCCGATGTCGCCCACCGGGTGACGACCGCATCCTACGGGGACAGGGAGGCGCTGGCCGCCTTTGCCGCCTCGGTCGATGTCGTGACCTACGAGTTCGAGAACATCCCCACCGCTGCGCTGGATGCGATCGAGGCGCTGGTCCCGATCCGGCCGAACCGCCGCACGCTGGCCGTGTCGCAGGACCGGCTGACCGAAAAGGCCTTTGCCTCGGAACTGGGTCTGATGACCGCGCCCTTCGCCGCCGTGGATGACGCGGTCGATCTGGCCGAGGCGATGGCCGAGATCGGCCTGCCCGCGATCCTCAAGACCCGCCGCCTGGGCTATGACGGCAAGGGCCAGGCCCGGATCGACCAGCCCGAGGATGCGCCCGCAGCCCTGGCCGCGATGGGCGGGGCGCCCGCGATCATGGAGGGCTTCGTGAGCTTCACCCGCGAGATCTCGGTGATCGCCGCGCGCGGGCTGACGGGCGAGGTCGCCTGCTACGATCCCGGCCTGAATGTGCATCGCGACGGCATCCTGCGCACGACCACCGTGCCCGCGCCGCTGACGACGGCCCAGCGCACCGATGCGGTGCTGCTGGCCGGCCGCCTGCTGAACGCGCTGGACTATGTCGGCGTCATGGGGGTTGAGCTTTTCGTCACGCCCCGCGGCCTGCTGGTCAACGAGATCGCGCCACGGGTGCACAATTCCGGCCACTGGACCCAGAACGGCTGCGTGATCGACCAGTTCGAACAGCATGTCCGCGCCATCGCGGGCTGGCCGCTGGGCGACGGGACACGACATTCCGACATCGAGATGGAGAACCTGATCGGCGACGATGTCGACAAGGTGCCCGCGCTGGCGCGCGATCCGGCGGTGGCGATCCACCTCTACGGCAAGGCCGAGGCCCGGCCGGGCCGAAAGATGGGCCATGTCAACCGCCGCCTCGGACCCGCGTCACTCCAGTAGCCGCCCAAGCGCCTTGGCAAGGCCGAGGTCCGGCTCGAACCGCCCGGTCCGCAGGAAGGCAATCGTCTGGGCGATCACCCGCGGGTCGTTCGGCATGAAGGTATGGGTCACAGGCAAGACCAGATGCGCCGCCATTCCCTGCACCCGGGTCGAGGCGACCGATACCTTGCCGTCGTCGTTCCCCGGGATCAGCGCCGAATAAAGCGGGTTGAGGCTTTGGTTGCCCGCGATCACGCCCAGCGGAAAATCCACCGGCCCCAACCGGTTCGGCAGGCTGCGCGGCCCGGTGCCAAGCTGCATCCCCGCCGGGCCGTTGATCCATTCGAAGGGTTTCAGCGCACCCAGCGCATCCACCAGTTCCGAGCCGGAATTCGGCGGGCCCAGCATCACCACCCGGCCGAGATTGGCGGGGCGATGATCCGCCAGCCAAAGCCGCAACAGGATGCCCCCCATCGAATGGGTCACGACATCGATCCGGGCGACCGGCCCACATTCGGCGAACGCCTGCGGCAGCACGCCGGTCAACGCCTCGACCGGCGCTTCGGTCGACGGATAGCCCGCGTTCACCACCCGAAAGCCCTGACGGGACAACGCCTCTTGCATCAGGATCAGCGAGTCGGGACTGCGCGCCAGCCCGTGCAGCAGCACGACGCAATCGGCCCGCACCGGGGCGGCGAACAGGATCAGCCAGAGCAGGACAAGGCGCAGCATGGGGCCAAGCTATGCGCTGGGCGCACCGGTTGCGAGGGGCACTTGCGCAGGCGAGGCGGGGCGGGCAGTGTCGCGCCATGCCTGCCGCCTCACCCCGCCTCGCCGTCCGCGCGCTGATCCTGCACGAAAACCGGCTGCTGCTGGTCAATGCCTGGCCGGACGGGGTCAGCGACCTGTGGTGCGCCCCGGGCGGCGGGGTGGAACGCGGCACCTCGCTGCCCGTGAACCTGAGGCGCGAGGTGCACGAGGAAACCGGGCTGACGATCGAGGTCGGCGCCCCCTGCCTCGTCAACGAATTCCACGACCCGGGGCGCCCGTTCCACCAGGTCGACATCTATTTCCGCTGCACGATCACGGACGGCCGGCTTGACACCGCCTGGCGCGACCCCGAGGGGATCGTCACCGAACGCCGGTTCTTCGCCCGGGGCGAGATGGCGACGATCCGCTTCAAGCCCGACAGCCTGCCCGACGCAGCCTGGGGGACAGGCGTCCTCTACGATCCACTGGAGCCGCTGGTGCGCTAGCGGGGCGGATCGGCACGCGGGACGCCGATCCCCTGCTCAGGCCTCGTCGAGCTTCTCGCCCCAGAAGTCACAGACCTCGTCCCCGGCCGGCAGCAGGAACTTGCGCACGATCACCACCGAGGCGGCGGCCGCAACCGGCGGCGGCACCGCCATGCCCAGCAACAGCGCCGTGACCGCCCCGATGGCCGCCGCCTCGCCGACATTCAGCGCCTCGAACAGCTTCTTTCGGTCCGCATCCTCGCCCTGCCCGCCGCAGACCAGTTCGTAAAGCGCACGCGACCAGCGCGCCACGATGCGCCGGCCAAGGTCCTTCAGATCGTCGACCAGCCCCATATGGGTGCTGTCGTAATCTGGGTCGAGCATCGGCTGAAGGGCGAGCGACGGCTCGCGGGCTATGGCCTTCTCCTGCTTGCCCAGCATCACCAGCAGCGCCTCGTCGTCCTTTTCGGCGGCCAGCGCCTCGGCGGCGGCGATCGTCCGCATCTCGAGATCGGTGTCTGTCGTCATTGTCCCTACTCCTCCTTGTTTCATCTTGCCCGGAATCAGCCTTCGGGGGCGGTGATCCGCGCGTCTCCGCGTCCGTAAAGCGTGTAGAGCAGCGCAAGCGGGTTACGGTCCTGATGAAACGCGCGCCGCACCGCCAGCATCGCCGCGCCCAGCGGTTCGCCGTTCAGCAGCCGGGGCAGGAGCGCCCCGGCAAAGGCATCGGCAAAGATCGCGGTGACCGGACATTCGGTGCCGATCACCGCGACCGCCTGGCGATCCAGAAAGACGCCCGTCAGCCCCGACGAGACGCCGGGCAGCAGGTCGGCGGACTGGCAGGCATTCACGAAGACAAGCGGCCGCTTCGGCTGGCGAAAGAAGTTCGCGGCGCGCAGATCGGCCTCGCTGATCTCGGCATCCCCGGTGAACAGCCGCGCACCTGCCCCGGCCGAATCCAGGCGGTTGAGGAACGCGGTCCAGGGTTTCCGGTCGTCGTCGCCAAGATTTTCGGCAAGGCCACGGATCTCGCCGATCACATCCGCGCCAAGCGGCGCCGCGCGCGAGGCGGCGATGCCGTGGCAGAAGAAATAGATGATCTCGGGCGGGGCGGCGCTTTCCAGCGCGTCGAGCACCTGGTCCAGCGTAGTCGCGGGCAGGATCGTCGCGCCTGCCCCCGTCCCGGCCACCCTGTCCAGCGTGGCCGCATGGTTCACGACCCCCGCGAACCCCTTGTCGAGGGTGGCCAGAATCCGCACCGGCCCGGTCCCGGCGGCGGGCGGGCGGCGGCCCTGCGGACGCAGCAACTCGATCCGGTAGCGCAGGCCCCAAAGCCCGTCCGGGTTGGGCGGCTGCCCCCGCGGCGTCGGCTCGGCAAGAATCGCCCAGGGGAAGGCAAAGCTTTCGGCGTTGGGCTCGAAGGTCACCCTGAGGGCCGCGTCATCGGGCAGCGGCGCGGCGCGCAGCATCTCGCCCAGGGTTTCGGCCGCCCCCGCATCGGCGCCCCGCCGGTCCCCGAACAGCACGCGCCACGCGTCTTCGCCCAGCTTTCGCAGGTCGAAGCACTCTGTCCGGAATCCGCTCTTGGACAGCTTCTTGCGCTCGCTCATCTTGCCGATCACCAGCGCCGTCCAGTGCTGCCGCACCCGGGCCAGCAGCGCCTCAACATCGGCGGTCAGCAGCGTCCGGCCAAGGGGCGCCGCCAGCCGGGTCTCGCCATCGCGCCGGACGATGGCCTCGACGCCGAAGCCCAGCGGCTCGGGCCGGATGTGCAGCGCCAGCACGTCGCGGTCGGGCCCCGCATCGGGTTCCAGCGGCGGCAGCGTGCCCGCCGCCCGGCGCGTCGCCCAGATGCCGCCCTCGCGGCGCAATTCCAGCAGGTCGAGCAGGCGCAGATCGGCGGTGTAAAGCCGGATCGACAGCGACAGCGGATCGGGCAGGATCGCCGGGCTGCGAAAGCGGAAGAACGCGGGCGCGCTGTCCTGGTCGAAGGGCCAGGTCAGCGGCAACAGGCTGTCCTCGAAGGCAAGCGCCGCGGTGCCCGGGCCTGACAGGGCGACATAGACGGTGACGTCCTCGCGCCCCTTGCGCGGGCTTTGAACGGGTTTTGACGGCGCCCCCGTGATCCCGATCCGCCGGGCCCGGATCGCCACTTCGAGCGTATGCTTGCTTCCCGGGACAAGCGGCTCGGCGGCGGTCAGGCGGTTGGCATCGGGGACCGCGTCCCCGGGGTAGAAATGCCCGCGCAGCAGCGCGACATCGGTCTCGCGCGGGGTCTCCTCGGGCGCGGGGTCTTGCGGCGCCGTCTGCTGCGCGACCTCCGGTTCGGCATCGGCTTGGTCGGGCGCGCTTTCCTCCTCTTGGCCGCTCTCCTGCGGACCATCCTCGGCGGCATCGGTCCCCGCCTCGGTCGTCTCTTCCCAGAGGCCGTCCCCTGCCGTGGCGGAATCGGCTGCCGGGCCAAACGAGTCGTCCAACGAGGAACCGAAATCCGAAAAATCCGGCGACGCGCCCCCGAGGTAGCGGTCCGACTCGCGAGGGGGTGGGGACTTTTCAGGCGCGGGTGCGGTGATCGAGGGACGCGGCCGCAGCGGCGGCTCTGGCGCCATCTTCGGCACCCCGGCGCTCGGCACCGGCTCGCGGCGGCGCAGCTCGATCTCCAGCCGGGCCAGCGCCTCGCCTGCCATCGATTCCGCATCATAGAGAACCTTGCCGCGCGCGAGGGCCTGCTCGATCGCAGCGCCGAGTGCGGCCGGGTCGCGCGAATTGTCCTCGCCGATCCCGAGGGCCCAGAGTTGCAGGTCGTCCGGCAACGGGTCGCGATCGTCGCGCCCCAGCGCAACCAGCCGCCGGGCCGCCGCGCGCAGGCGGGCTGAAAGGCGCGCGCGGGCCATCTCTTCGGCATGAAACGCGGTCGAGAAGACATAGGGCAGCGGGGTCTGCCCGGCGATGCGGGCCGCCCAGTTCAGCGCCAGGTCGGGAGGCGCATCATGGGCAAGCTCGTAGATCAGCGCGGTCAGAAGCTCTGCATCGGGCGCCCCACCCCGCAGCCACGCCACAAGCGACGCGTCGCCCGCCGGCTGGCCGAAAAGCGCCTCGAACGGCGTTCCGGGCGGCGCGGCGGCAAGCACGATCCCGGCAAAGACGGACCCGGCGGGCAGCCCTGCTGGAAGAACCGCGATATCGCAGTCCTGCCCGGGGCGACCCAGCCGCGCGATGCCGCGCTGGATCGGGGGAAACGCCCCCCAGTCGATCGGCCACGCGGCGTCCCCGGCACCGATCACCAGCGGCCAGTCCCAGACGCCGACGCGCGGGAACCGATCCGGGCGCAGGACCGAGGCGGCCGCGATCATCTCCCGCGGCGCCTCGCGCCAGGGCGTGAAAGGGGCGAGACCTTCGAGCGGTGCCAGCAGCGTGTCCAGCACGGCGGGCAGGACCGCCGTTTCGGCCGGGCTCCAACCCGCATCCGCCGGGTGCAGCAAGAGCCGCACGGGGCCTTCGGCGGTGGTGTCGGCAAAGGCCGCGCGCCAGGCCAGGGCAAGGTCCGCGACCGAGGGCAGGCCGGCGGCGATCCGCGCTGGCGGCGGCATCTGCCAGTCGGCGCCGCGGGATCCAGCCGTCCGGGCAAGGTCTGCAAGCGCGGCACCGATATCCCGCCCGGACGAAAGTGCGCCGACGGCCTCAAGACAGCCGAGGGCGGCCAGGGCCTGCGACCGCGTGTCGGACCGCTCCAGGGTGGAGAGCCAGTCGTGCAAGGGATCGGACATGAAGACGGGTCCCGGGACAAGGCGGATCAGCCCCCGCGGGCGGGGACCGGTTCGGCATACGCGCCGCGGCGGGCGGACTGGTCACACGCCTGAAGGTTAACGCAGTTTCCCGGTTCCGCAAAGCGCCCCGGGGATCCTGACCCAAGGCCCGGAGCGGGAAGCGCCGTCCTTGATTTCGCCGCAATCCCGCGCAAAAGACACGCTTCCGCCCCGGTTCCGTTGCCCCCGGCAGGAAAGCGTCAACCATTCCGGACCAGGGCCCGCGCCCCGGTTCCGCGACGCCCGGGCCAGCCGTGCGCAGGGTGATCGACGCCGCCCTGATTGCGGGCTAAGGAGGCGGCATGGACAGGCCCGACGATCTTGACATCTTTCTTGCCGCCCCGCCGGGGCTGGAGCCCATGCTTGCCGAAGAGGCACGCGCCCTGGGCTTTCGCGACGCGACCCCGGCACCGGGCGGCGTTGCGGTGCGCGGCGGCTGGCCCGAGGTCTGGCGCGCGAATCTCTGGCTGCGCGGCGCGGGGCGGGTGCTGGTGCGCATCGCCGCCTTTCGTGCCCTGCACCTTGCCCAGCTCGACAAGCGGGCCCGCCGCGTGCCATGGCGCGACGTGCTGCGCGCCGACCGGCCGGTACGGGTCGAGGCGACCTGCCGGGGGTCGAAGATCTATCATGCGGGCGCCGCCGCCCAGCGGATCGAGCGGGCCATCGCCGAGGAACTGGGCGCACCCGTCGCCGAGGATGCCGCAATCCGCGTGCTGGTGCGGATCGAGGACGACCTCTGCACGATCAGCCTCGACAGTTCAGGCGAGCCCTTGCACCGGCGCGGCCACAAGCAGGCGGTCGGCAAGGCGCCGATGCGCGAGACGCTGGCCGCGCTGTTCCTGCGGGAGTGCGGCTATGCGGGCGGCGAACCCGTTGTCGACCCGATGTGCGGTTCGGGCACGTTCGTGATCGAGGCGGCCGAGATCGCCGCGGGCCTTGCCCCGGGCCGCAGCCGCAGCTTTGCCTTCGAGGCGTTTGCCGGGTTCGATGCGGCCGTGTGGGCGGCGATGCGCGCGGCCCCCGCCGGCCCCCTTCCCGCGCTGCGGTTTCACGGCTTCGACCGCGACCAGGGTGCGATCACGGCAAGCCGGGCCAATGCGGAACGCGCGGGCGTCGCCGCCATCACTGCCTTCGCCTGCCAGCCCATCGCCGCGCTTTCGCCGCCCGAGGGACCGCCCGGCCTTGTCATCGTCAACCCGCCCTATGGCGGGCGGATCGGCAACAGCAAGACGCTTTACCCGCTTTACGGAACGCTTGGAGAGGTGCTGAGAACGCGCTTTTCCGGTTGGCGCGTCGGGCTGGTGACCAGCGAACCGGCGCTTGCCCGGTCCACCGGCCTGCCCTTCGGACCGGATGGGCCGCCGGTGCCCCATGGCGGGCTCAAGGTGCGGCTTTACCGGACCGGCCCACTGCGGTGACCGCGCCCGGTACCGGGCGCGGTCTGCGCTGTCACTCGGCGCTGGCGATGGTGACGCCGGCGAAGGTGGCCATCGTCCGCTCGTAGACCCGCCCGACCAGCGTGGGGGCAAGGTCGTTGTCGACAAGGTTGATTTCGGGCGCCTGCCCCTTCCACGGATAGGGGTTGGCCGAGAACCAGGCATAGCGTTCGACGAAGGGCAGCCGTTCCATCATCCGCATCGCGCCCTCGGCAAAGGCGGCGTTCTGCTCGTAGCTTGCCCCGCGCGGCCGGTTCCAGTCGATATAGGCAAGCTCGGTCACCCAGATCGGCCGGCGGTATTCACGGTAGACCTGGGTCAGCCAGCGCCGGAACTCGTCGACGCTGCCATTCGTCGAGTAGTAGTGCACGGCCATGAAGTCGACGCGCAGGCCGCGCCGCTCTGCCTCGGCCATGAACCGGCCCTGCCATGATTTCGGTCCCAGCGTCTGGTCCCGCGACGTGGCCGGGCTGCCAAGCCTGAGGCCACGCGCCTCGAGCCTGGGCCAGAGCGCGACCGCCTGCTCGACGGACATGCCCGCCTGATGGCTTCCGCCATATCCGTCGGGCTCGTTGAAGCCAAGCAGCGTGGTCACCCGCCGGTCCGACTGGATCGGCTTGTCCACATCCTTTGCACCATGGATCATCGGCACGAACTCGACGTCGCGCCGATGCCGCTGGCGCGACCAGATCTGGTCAGTCCGCCAGTTGTAGTACCAGCCGAGCCCCGGAGTTTCCTCGATCCATTGGATCATCGTGTAGCGCGGGTTTTCCCACGCGCCCACCCCAGCCTTTTGGGCCAGGACCGGAGTCGACAACAAAAATACCCCCACCACGACAAGAAAGAGTTTCCTGAACATGACAGACCTCGCACACCAAGGACGAGGCTATCGGCGACTTGGGTTCAGAATGTGTCAGGAAATGTGAATCATCTGGAAAGGTATGGGGCGGTGGCGAGGCGGCGGCGGTGCCGGCGCCAGCCTGACCGCGAGGCCAAGCCACCCCTCTTCCCGCACGGCCGCAAGCCGGCCGAGGCGGTCATGCGGAGTCCTTGTCAGGCCCGGTCGGCGCCATCGCCGCGATCTCGGCCAGCGTGACGGGCTTGATCGGGGGGCGGATGCGGAAATAGCCGGTCTCGTCGGGGCTCTGGCCATTTGCCTCGGCAAGGATCGCGGTGACGGCAAGGCCGCAAAAGCGCCCCTGGCAGGGGCCCATGCCCGCCCGCCCGAAGGCCTTGGCCTGGTTCGGCCCCTTGCAGCCCAGGCGCGCATGGCGGCGGATCTCGCCCGCCGTCACCTCTTCGCAACGGCAGACGATGGTTCCGTCGGCCGGGCTGAGGGTCTGCGGCCCCGGCGGATAGGCCGCGTCGAGGAACGGGCGCACGGCGCGTTCGCGGGCAAGCGTGCGGAACAGCGGCGCGGCGCGGCGGTCGCGTTCGACCGGGTCGAGCCGGCCCAGCGCCGCCGCGGCGCAGAGCCCGACAAGGCGCCCCGAAAGTTCCGCGACCAGCGCGCCGCCGATTCCCGCCCCGTCTCCCGCGACATGGATGCCGGGCAGCGGAGTTTCCCCCCAGCGGTCATGTCGGGGAACGAAACAGCGCTGCGCCTGATCCCAGCGATGCGGCAACCCCAGCAACCGCGTCGCCTGGATGTTGGGCACCACGCCCTCGTGCAGCAGCACCGTCTCGCACGGGATGGTCCGGCGGCGGCCCCCGGCGGTGAGAGCCAGCGCCTCTGCGCGGCCTGCGCCGTCGACGGCAAGGTCGCGCGCGCCCCGGTGGCGCGGCACGCCCGCGCGTTTCAGCTCCGCGATCCAGCCCAGCCCCTTGGCCATCGACCGCCAGCCCCGAATCGCGCCGGGCAGATGCGGCAACGCGGCCAGCAGATCGCCGCGGGTCTGGGTCTCGACCAGCGCCAGCGGGGGCGTGCCCGCGCGCACCATCTGCGCGGCGATCAGGTAGAGCAGCGGGCCGCTTCCCGCGATCACCGCACGGCGCGGCAGGATACCAGACTGTTTCAACAGGATCTGCGCGGCCCCCGCGGTCATCACCCCGGGCAGCGTCCAGCCCGGGATCGGCACGGGGCGTTCCAGCGCGCCGCTCGCGATCAGCAGGCGGCGACCCCGGATTAGCGCCGCCTTGCCGTCGACGGAGTAGGCGATGGTGCGGTCGGGGTCGATCTTCCAGGCGGTTGCGCCCGGAATGTGACGGATGCGGGGATCAGCCAAGCCCTCGGCCAGCGGGCGGCCCGCGCGGTATTCGGGGCCGAGGATCGCCGCGCGGGCGGGGGGCACCGCGGTCACGTCGCGGTAGATCTGCCCGCCCGGGCGCGCCTGTTCGTCCAGCAGTGCGACGACAAGCCCCGCCCCTGCCGCCTCGGCCGCCGCAGCCATCCCGGCGGGGCCCGCGCCGAGGATCAGCAGATCGACCTCATCCATCGTGCAGGTCCCGCCCCGGGGCGCGTTCGACCACCAGCCCGTCGGTGACCCGCGTCATGCAGGCTTGGCGCGTGACGCCGTCGATCAGGACGAGGCAGTCGTAGCAGGCCCCCATCATGCAGAAGGGCGCCCGGGGCGCGCCCGAGACAGGCGTCGCGCGGAACACACGGACGCCCGCGGCCAGCAGCGCCGCCGCTAGGTTCGCCCCCTCGGGCAGGGCATGGTCGGTGCCGTCGAAGCGCACACTGACCCGGGGGCCGCCCGGATCCAGGTCAAGAAAGGGCGAAGCGTCGTTCACTGAACACCTCCAGATCGGGCGCGTCCGCCGCATCGTCTAGCCACGCGGGCAGGAAACGGGCATGCGCCGCGGCCAGCGTTATCCCGCTGTGGCAGGTCACCAGATAGGCGCCGGGCATCGTCGGGCTTTGCTGGTAGATCGGCAGCCCGTCCGGCGACATGATCCGAAGCGCACCCCAACTGCGGACAAGCTGGGCGCGGGCGAGGGCGGGATAGATCGCGACGGCGCGCGCGGCAATGGTGGCGGCGACCTCCAGCGTCACGGAATCGTCGAAGCCCACCTCTTCCTTGCTGTCGCCGATCTGCACGCCCCCCTCGTCCACCTGCCGGATGATGCCCGAGGGGCGGTTCATCAGCTTGGGCAGCTTCTCGGTGATCAGAACCTGACCCCGCTGTGGACGGATCGGGGCGGCAAATCCCAGCTTCGGCCCCAGGTCCATCGCACCGAGGCCCGCCGCCAGCACCACCTTGGCGGCGCAATGGCGCGTCCCGTCGGCGCAGGTCATGGCAAAACCGTCGCCGCCTGCGACATCGGTCACGACCTGCCCCGTCAGCACCCGCCCGCCCATCCGGCGCACGTCGGCGGCCAGCGCCTGCAACAGCCTCAGCGGATTCACGTGGCCGTCCTGGTGATGCAGGATCGCGCCCGCCACCTTCGGGCCGATCTTCGGCTCCTCGCGTTTCAGAGCGTTATGGCCCAGCACCTCGAACGGGTAGTCGCCGCCAAGCCGCGCCCTCAGCCCCTGGAAAAGGCGAACCTTCGCCTCAAGCTCTGCCTCGTCGAGGTGGAAATCGTAACCGCCCTCCTGCCGCAGCGCGAGGTCGCGGCCCGTGGCCTCGCCCAGTTCGGCGGCGAACCCGGCCCAGGCAGCGGCAGACCGCTGCGACCAGCGCGCATAGGCCGGTTCAGTCAGCCCCTTGGACTGCACCCAGACAAGGCCGAAATTGCCCCGGCTTGCCCGGAAACCGCCGTCGGAGCCGTCCAGCACCAGCACCCTGTGGCCGCGCTTCGACAGGCCCCAGGCCAGTGAGAGCCCAACCACCCCGCCACCGATGATCGCATACTCCGCGTCCAATGGCCCTGCCTCAGCCCAGCGTCACGTCCAGCACCATCATCAGGATCAATCCCGCCGTCAGCCCCGTGGTGGCGCGGTTCTGATGGCCGCGGCGGTGGGTCTCGGGGATGATCTCGTGGCTTATGATGTAGATCATCGCCCCCGCCGCGAAGGCCAGCCCCCAGGGCAGCACATGAACGGAAACCGACACCGCGGCGGCGCCCAGAACGCCGCCCACCGGTTCGACCAGCCCGGTCGCGAGCGCGATGAGGAACGCGGTCAGGCGCCGGTAGCCCTGGCCGCGCAGCGCCACCGCGACGGCCAGCCCCTCGGGCGCGTTCTGCAACCCGATGCCGGTGGCCAGCGATATGCCATTGGCCACGTTGCCGCCACCAAAGCCCACGCCGACGGCCATGCCTTCGGGGAAGTTGTGGATCGTGATCGCGAAGACGAAGAGCCAGATCTTGGCCAGCGCCGCGGCTTCTACCCCTTCGCGGCCCGCCAGGAAATGTTCGTGCGGCACGTATTCGTTCATCGCGGCGATCGCGAGCGCGCCCAGCGCGATCCCCGCCCCGGCGATCAGCGCCGCGACCAGAACGCTCCCATAAAGCCCCTCGGCCGCGTCGATTCCCGGCAGGATCAGCGAGAAGAACGAGGCCGACAGCATGACGCCCGCGGCAAAGCCCAGCATCGTGTCATTGGCCTTGCGCGAGATCGTGCGGCCCATCAGGACCGGCAGCGCGCCCACCCCGGTCATCAGGCCGGCGGCAAGAGAGGCGAGAAGGCCGAGGGCGACAATGCTCATGGCGCCTGCATCGCCGATCGCACGCCCCCCTTCAAGCGGCAATGCCGAACCCCGTTGCGGGAAACCCGGCCGATTGGTAAAGCCCTCTTACCAAAGCGAGGGAGCCGCCCCATGCCCGTCATCACCACCATCGAGGACCTGCGCCGGATCTACGTTCGCCGCGTGCCCCGGATGTTCTACGACTATTGCGAGTCGGGCAGCTGGACCGAGCAGACCTTTCGCGACAATATCAGCGATTTCGCCGAAATCCGCCTGCGCCAGCGCGTCGCCGTCGACATGGAGGGCCGGTCCACTGCGACCAGGATGGTCGGCCAGGACGTGGCGATGCCTGTTGCACTGGCCCCGGTGGGCCTGACCGGCATGCAGTCTGCGGACGGTGAGATCAAGGCGGCGCGGGCGGCCGAAAAGTTCGGCGTGCCCTTCACGCTGTCCACCATGTCGATCTGTTCGATCGAGGACGTGGCTGCCCACACGACCAAGCCCTTCTGGTTCCAGCTTTACGTGATGCGCGACGAGGAGTTCGTTGCGGGGATCATCCAGCGCGCCAAGGATGCGCGATGCTCGGCGCTGGTGCTGACGCTGGACCTGCAGATCCTCGGCCAGCGGCACAAGGATCTCAAGAACGGGCTGTCGGCGCCACCCAAGATGACGATCCCCACCATGCTGAACCTCTCGACCAAATGGGGCTGGGGGCTGGAAATGCTGGGCACGAAACGCCGCCAGTTCGGCAATATCGTGGGCCACGCCAAGGGCGTTTCGGATGTCTCGTCGCTGTCGGACTGGACGGCGGAGCAGTTCGACCCCTCGCTCGACTGGGACAAGGTAAGGCGGCTGAAGGAGCAATGGGGCGGCAAGCTGATCCTCAAGGGCATCCTCGATGCCGAGGACGCGCGCCGCGCGGCCGATGTCGGCGCCGACGCGATCGTGGTGTCGAACCATGGCGGGCGGCAGCTTGACGGGGCGTTGTCCTCGATCCGGGCACTGCCGTCGATCGTGCGCGCCGTGGGCGACCGGGTGGAAATCCATGTCGATGGCGGCATCCGCTCGGGTCAGGACGTGCTCAAGGCGCTCGCGCTGGGCGCGAAGGGCACCTATATCGGCCGCGCCTTCGTCTATGGGCTGGGCGCGATGGGCGAGGCGGGCGTCACCCGTGCGCTGGAGATGATCCACAAGGAACTGGATACCACCATGGCGCTGTGTGGCCGCAAGAGCGTTGAAACCCTGGACCGCGGCATCCTGCTGGTGCCCGAGGATTTCGAGGGGAAATGGGCCTGAGGCCCCCGTTTCCCCTTTCCAAGCGGCCCCGTGTCGGCTAAGGGCACGGCTTCAACCGGGCATACACCCTTGGAGGATGCCCAGAACCTAGGAGAATGACCAATGGCTGGTGAGATTCCGGATCTCTTCGCCACGGAACGTACGGGGACAGGCAAGGGGGCCGCTCGTCAAGCTCGTCGTGAGCAGTTCGTTCCGGGCATCGTCTATGGCGGCGGCGCAGAGCCCCTGCCGATCAACCTGAAATACAACGAGTTGCTGAAACGCCTGAAGGCGGGCCGCTTCCTGTCCACGCTGTTCAACCTCAAGGTCGAGGGGCACGACGACGTGCGGGTGATCTGCCGCGGCGTGCAGCGCGACGTGGTCAAGGATCTGCCGATCCATGTCGACCTGATGCGCCTGCGCCGCACCTCGCGGATCAACCTCTACATCCCGGTCGAGTTCGTCGGGCAGGAGAAATCCCCCGGCCTCAAGCGCGGCGGCGTGCTGACCGTGGTGCGGCCCGAGGTCGAACTGGTGGTCACCGCGGGTGAGATCCCCGAGAAGCTGACGGTCGATGTGTCGGCCCTGAACGTCGGCGATATCGTCCACATCTCGGACGTGGCGCTGCCCGAGGGCACGCGCCCGACGATCACCGCGCGCGATTTCGTGATCGCGAACATCTCGGCCCCGTCCGGCCTTCGGTCCTCCGAAGGCGAAGACGACGGTGACGAGGGCGACGAGGCCTGAGGCGACACCGCCTTGCGTGCATAGGATGCGGGGCCCTTCGGGGCCCCGTTTTCATGTGGCGGACAGGTGGTCGTGAACTCGCCCGGTCCCGGATCAGAATCCCGGCGGCGCGTCGGGATCGACGGTTCCCAGAAGCCCTGGCAGCCCCATGCAGAAGCGGTGCATGCGGATCGCGCCCTCGCTGCCCGCGGGCGTGGTGACGCCCCCGGGCCACCAGGCTTCGAGCAGATCCTCCTGGCTGGCCGCATCGATCACCGGGCGCAGGTGGCGCGTCTCGAACTCCTCGACCCAGCCGACCTGCAGCCAGAGCTGCTGACGCGCGATACTCCAGGTGCCGGGCCCATCCAGCACGTCGAGCAGCCGCCAGTGCTGGCCGATCATGTCCCGTGCCCAGGCAACGCAGAGGATGCCCGCCTTGAGCCGTGCGGTTTCCGACATCTCGGGCGGCGGAACGGCAACCGTCGACAACTCGTCCAGCGTGGGGCCCGGATCGAAGGGCATCTCGACCGCCGCGGCCGGCGACGCGCCAAGCAGGATCAGCAGGCCCGCCAGTGATGCCGCGCCCCCCGCCCGATACGTGACCGGGGCGCCGCGCGAAGGACCGCAGAAGGATCGGAAAAGGAAACGTGCCATGTTCGTCGCCTCGCTTTGCCCCGAGCGTGGCCCAGCGAGGTTTCGAAATGGTTGTCCCATCGCACAGGACCGTCCATCAACAGGCGGTCCTGCCCGTTTTGCAGGCATCCAAAATTGCTGCGCCGCAGAAAGAGGCGGACGCGCGCCTCAGGCGAGGAGCTGCACCGACTCGAAGATCTCCAGTTCGGGCGGTTCGAGGTACAGATCGGACGGCCCCTTCGCCCCCTTGTGCGCCGCCCGGAACGCCTCGGATTTCGTCCAGGCGGTGAACGCGGCCTCGCTGTCCCAGAAGGTATGCGAGGCGTAAAGGCGGTAGCCCTCGCGCTCGGGGCCCTTCAGCAGATGGAAGCCGGCAAAGCCCGGCACGGTCTTGAGATGGCTGTCGCGGGTCTTCCACACCGCCTCGAAATCCGCCTCGCGGCCGGATTTCACCTTGAACCGGTTCATCGTCAGATACATCGCGCGTCTCCACCCTTTATCGCACCGGACTGGAATCCCGGCGCAGTTCACGGCATCAAGGACAGAGGTTCAAGTGGGGAGCGAAGGCGGATGCGTCTCTTCGTCGGTCTGGGCAATCCGGGCGCGAAATACGCGGGCAACCGGCACAATATCGGCTTCATGGCCGTGGACCGGATCGCCGCGGATCATGGTTTTTCGCCGTGGCGGTCGAAATTCCAGGGCCAGGCGGCCGAGGGGCGGCTGGGAACCGAGAAGATCGTCCTGCTGAAACCCGAAACCTACATGAACCTGTCCGGCGATTCGGTGCAGGCGGCGGTGCAGTTCTACAAGCTGGCTCCCTCAGACGTGACCGTGTTCCATGACGAACTGGATCTTGCCCCGGGCAAGTGCCGGCTGAAACAGGGCGGCGGGCATGCCGGTCATAACGGTCTGCGCTCGATCCACGCCCATATCGGACCGGACTACGCGCGGGTGCGGCTGGGGATCGGCCATCCGGGCCACAAGGACCGGGTCTCGGCCTATGTGCTGAGCGATTTCGCGAAAGCCGACGCGGATTGGCTCGATGATCTCATGCGCGGGATTTCGGAGGGGGCGGCGGCGCTCGCCGAAGGCGACGGGGCGCGGTTCCTGAACGCGGTCGCGTTGCGCACCGCACCGCCGCGCAGTTCGGATCGCGCCGCCGCGCCGGAAAAGGTCAAGGCCCCGTCCCCCGCCCCCGCCAGGCCCGACACCCCAGCGGCCCAAGACACCCGCTCGGCGCTTCAGAAACTCGCCGACCGCTTCCGGTAGGAGACCCCCGATGCCCGATCACAAGGCCCCTTCGGTGAACGCCCTTGGCGGCAGCCTCGCCCCCTGTTCGAACGCGCCGATGACCGGGTTCTTTCGCAATGGCTGTTGCGACACCGGCCCCGGCGACACCGGCAGCCACACGGTCTGCGCGGTGATGACGGCCGAGTTCCTGGCCTATTCGAAATACGTGGGCAACGACCTGTCGACGCCCCGCCCCGAATTCGGCTTTCCGGGGCTGAGGCCCGGCGACCGCTGGTGCCTTTGCGCCGGGCGTTTCCTGCAGGCGCACGACGAAGGCTGCGCCCCGCGGGTGGACCTGACCGCCACCCACCAGGCCGCGCTGGAGATCGTGCCGCTTGACGTGCTGAGGCTCTACGCCCTGGCCTGAGTGCGCTTACAACCCGCCCATGTCGTGGCCCAGATGGCGGGCCACGGTGAAGATGTCCTTGTCGCCCCGGCCGCACATGTTCATGCAGATGATGTGGTCCTTGGGCAGATCAGGCGCGATCTTGGCGACATGGGCCAGCGCGTGGCTGGGTTCCAGCGCGGGAATGATGCCTTCGGTCTCGCAGCACAACTGGAACGCCGCCAACGCCTCGGAATCGGTGATCGCCACATATTCGGCGCGGCCCGTTTCGTGCAGCCAGGCATGTTCCGGCCCGATCCCGGGATAGTCGAGCCCCGCGGAAATCGAATGGCCTTCGAGGATCTGACCGTCATCGTCCTGCAAAAGATACGTCCGGTTGCCGTGCAGCACGCCCGGCCGCCCCCCGGTCAGCGAGGCGCAATGCTCCATCCGGTCGTCGACCCCGTGGCCACCCGCTTCCACACCGACGATCCGGACCTCCTTGTCGTCGAGGAACGGATAGAACAGCCCCATAGCGTTCGACCCCCCGCCGATGGCCGCCACCAGCATGTCGGGCAGCCGCCCCTCGGCCTCCAGCATCTGGGCCTTGGCCTCCTTGCCGATGATCGACTGGAAGTCGCGCACCATCGCCGGATAGGGGTGCGGGCCGGCCACCGTGCCAATGCAGTAGAAGGTGTCGCGCACGTTCGTCACCCAGTCGCGCAGCGCGTCGTTCATCGCGTCCTTGAGCGTGCCCCGCCCCGAGGTGACCGGCACCACTTCGGCCCCCAGAAGACGCATGCGGAAGACGTTGGGCTTCTGCCGCTCGACATCCGTGGCCCCCATGTAGACCACGCATTTCAGCCCGAACTTGGCACAGACCGTCGCCGTGGCCACCCCGTGCTGGCCCGCGCCTGTTTCCGCGATGATCCGGGTCTTGCCCATCCGGCGGGCCAGGATGATCTGGCCCAGCACGTTGTTGATCTTGTGCGCGCCGGTGTGGTTCAGTTCGTCGCGCTTCATGTAGACCTTGGCACCGCCCAGCCGTTCCGTCAGCCGTTCCGCGAAATAGAGCGGCGAGGGGCGGCCGACATAGTGCTTCCACAGGAACTCCATCTCGTCCCAGAAGCTCTGGTCGGTCTTGGCATGCTCGTACTGCGCCTCAAGCTCGAGGATCAGCGGCATCAGCGTTTCCGACACGAACCGCCCGCCGAAGATGCCGAACCGGCCCTTCTCGTCGGGGCCCGTCATGAAGGAATTGATCAGGTCGTCGGCCATCTCTCGCGCTCCTCTCAGTCGAGCCTCTGTCTATAGGTTGTCCCCGACGCGGTAAAGCCGAGCCCGTCCAGCAGGTCGGCCGCGGTCTCGGGCATCTCTGCGATCTCGATCAACCGGCAGCGTAGCGCGCGGGCGCGGGACTTTGCATCCTCCAGCATCCGCGCCTCGATCCCCTGCCCGGCGCGGTCGGCCGCGACCCTCAGCCCCGCCACCAGCGCCCTGCGCGCCCCGTGATCGACCAGCCCCGAAAGGCAGGCCAGTTGGTAGCAGGCCACGATGCGGCCATTCTCCTCGCCCACGATCAGCAGGTTGTCACGCTCGGCCTCCATCGCGTCGAAGGCCACCTCGTAGACGTCCATGTTGAGCGCTTCGAGGATCGCGTCGGCCTGGTCCTCGACGAACAGCCCGACGATGCGGCCCAGTTCCGCGCGCCGCGCCTGGCGGATGATGATGGCCATTTTCCCCTCCCCTTTCGCTCCCGTCAGGGGGCGATCATCTGACCTCGTTGCAGAAGATGCGCGTCAGGATGCCGGTGCAGGTCGTGCCCTGGGCGTCGCCCAGCGTGACGCGCGCGCGAGAGAACAGCACCTTGTCTTCGTAGTCCAGCGAGATCAGCGCGCGGATCAGTTGCGCGCATTGTTCGCGGCCCATCTTGCAGGTCGCCATCAGGATCGCCTCGACCGGGTCGGCCTGCGCCTCCGGGTCGGCGGCATCGATCCGGGCCAGAAGCTGCGCCTCGAGCGCGGCCTCGAAATCAGCATCGGTGGGCTTGGTGAAAGCCATGGCGAGGCCCAGAATCGCAAGGGCTGCGACCAGTCCGACAAGTCCCTTCATTGCACATCCTCCCTGCGCGCTGCGGCGATGAACCGTTCGATCAGCGCCGCATCCTTGGCCCCGGGGGCGGTTTCCACGCCCGAGGACACATCCACCTGCCGCGCGCCGGTCAGCCGGATCGCCTCGGCCACGTTGTCGGGCGTCAGCCCGCCCGCCAGCATCCACGGCACCGGCCAGCGCCGGTTCGCGATCAGCCGCCAGTCGAACGACAGCCCGTTGCCGCCGGGCAGCACGGCGTCACGGGGCGGTTTCGCGTCGACCAGCAGTTGGTCGGCCACGCGGGCATAGTCCGTGATCTGCGCGAGGTCGGCCTCGTCCGCCACACCGACCGCCTTCATCACCGGCAGGCCAAAGCGGGCGCGGATCCCGGCGACGCGCCCGGGTGTCTCGTGGCCGTGAAGCTGCAGCATATCGATGGGAACCCGCTCGAGGATCGCCGCAAGCATGGCATCCTCCGCATCCACCGTCAGCGCCACCTTGGCAAGCCCGGGCGGAACGTCGGCGGCCAGAGCGCGGGCGGTCTCGATGTCGAGATTGCGCGGCGATTTCGGGAAAAACACGAAGCCCAGATAGGCCGCTCCGGCGGAAACTGCCGCCGCCACCGAAGGGGCATCCGTCAGCCCGCAGATCTTGACCCTGATATCCGACGCCATGGCGTCGTCTAGCCGGTCTTGCCGCCCTTCTCAAGCAGCGCGAGGATCTCATCGCGCCCCTCGCTCTTGTGCTTGTCGGACTTCACCTTGTCGAGTTCCCGCTTGAGCTTGGCCGCCTCGCGCCGCTGCCGGCTGGCCTGCGAGCGGTACTTGCTCTCGCGCAGCCACTCCCAGATGAAGCCGATCAGAAGCCCCGCCAGCAGCCCGCCAAAGCCCACCGCGTAAAGCGGCAGTTCGAT
The DNA here is from genome assembly GCF_004342445.1 of Rhodovulum euryhalinum. Lineage (GTDB taxonomy): Bacteria > Pseudomonadota > Alphaproteobacteria > Rhodobacterales > Rhodobacteraceae > Rhodovulum > Rhodovulum euryhalinum. The sequence goes on along the minus strand of NZ_SLWW01000005.1, from coordinate 216,573 downwards.
GGACAACGCAACCCCCGAGAAGGTCGCAAGTTCCTCGGGCAGCAGGTTCAGCGTGACCGGCTGGCCGTTGGCCATGGCCACGACGACAAGGCCGATGGCCAGAACGAGAAGGAAGAGATAGCGAATGGCGCGCATGGTCTGACCCGTTTACTTTCCGTTCAACCGATCGCGTAGCAGCTTCCCCGTCTTGAAGAAAGGCACGTATTTCTCGGACACATCGACCGACTCGCCGGTGCGCGGGTTTCGCCCCGTCCGTGCGTCACGCTTCTTGACCGAGAACGCGCCGAAGCCGCGCAATTCCACCCGATCGCCGCGCGCCATGGCCGCGATGATCTCTTCGAAGATCGTGTTCACGATCCGCTCGACGTCGCGCTGGTAAAGATGCGGGTTCTCTTCGGCAATCTTCTGGATCAATTCGGATCGGATCATCGCTGCAACGTCCCTGTTCCATGCCATTCTCGCCAGCGCGGCCGAGGCTTGCGGACTATAGGCATGTTTTGTCCTTCGGAGAAACAGAAAGCCTTTGAAAACCGTAGGGGAAGCGGCGGAAAGCCGCGTCGGACGGCGCAATTGTCCGCCGTTTCGCGCGTCGAAACAGGGCGCCGACAGGGCCGGCGGGGCAGGCCCCATCGCCTCGCGGTTTCGTGATTCGGGCAAATGCAAACGGCCCCGCACCGGGATGCGGGGCCGTTCCGGAACCGGCCGTACCGGTGCCTGCTTACTTGCCTTCGCCCTTGAGCGCGGCGCCCAGGATGTCGCCCAGCGAGGCGCCCGAATCCGAGCTGCCATACTGTTCGACGGCTTCCTTCTCTTCGGCGATCTCACGCGCCTTGATCGACAGGCCCAGGCGACGCGACTTGGAATCGATGTTGGTCACGCGCACGTCAACCTTGTCACCGACCTGGAACCGCTCGGGGCGCTGCTCCGACCGGTCGCGCGACAGGTCCGAGCGGCGGATGAAGGACTTCATGCCCTCGTATTCCACCTCGATCCCGCCTTCCTCGATCATCGTCACGCTCACCGTGATGATCGAGCCGCGCTTCACGCCGCCGATGGCATCGGCGAACGGATCGCCGTCCAGCGCCTTGACCGACAGCGAGATGCGTTCCTTCTCGACGTCGACCTCGGTGACGACGGCCTTGACCATGTCGCCCTTGCGGTAGTTCTGGATCGCCTCTTCGCCGCGCTGGTCCCAGCTGAGATCCGAGAGGTGGACCATGCCGTCGATGTCGTTGTCCAGGCCGATGAACAGGCCGAATTCGGTGATGTTCTTGACCTCGCCCTCGACCTCGGTGCCGACGGGATGCGTTTCCGCAAAGACCTCCCACGGGTTGCGCATCGTCTGTTTGAGGCCCAGCGACACGCGACGCTTGGCGGTGTCGATCTCCAGCACCATGACGTCGACCTCTTGCGAAGTGGAGACGATCTTGCCGGGATGGACGTTCTTCTTGGTCCAGGACATCTCGGACACGTGCACCAGACCCTCGACGCCCGGCTCCAGTTCGACGAACGCGCCGTAGTCGGTGATGTTGGTCACGCGGCCCTTGTGGACCGAGCCGAGCGGGAATTTACGCTCGACCGCATCCCACGGATCTTCCAGAAGCTGCTTCATGCCCAGGCTGATGCGGTGGGTTTCCTTGTTGATCTTGATGACCTGAACCTTGACGGTCTCGCCGATCGACAGGATCTCGGACGGGTGGTTGACCCGGCGCCAGGCCATGTCGGTGACGTGCAGCAGGCCGTCGACACCGCCGAGGTCCACGAAGGCGCCGTATTCGGTGATGTTCTTGACCACGCCGTCGATGGCATCGCCCTCGGTCAGCTTGCCGATGATCTCGGCGCGCTGCTCGGCACGCGATTCTTCCAGGATGGCGCGGCGCGAGACCACGATGTTGCCGCGGCGGCGGTCCATCTTGAGGATCTGGAAGGGCTGCTTCAGACCCATCAGCGGGCCGGCATCACGCACCGGGCGCACATCGACCTGGCTGCCCGGCAGGAACGCCACGGCGCCGCCCAGATCGACGGTAAAGCCGCCCTTGACGCGGCCGAAGATCGCGCCCTCGACGCGGGCATCCTCGGCATAGGCCTTCTCCAGACGGTCCCACGCCTCTTCGCGGCGGGCCTTGTCACGGCTGACCACGGCCTCGCCACGGGCATTCTCGACCCGGTCGAGATAGACCTCGACCTCGTCGCCCACGGCGATCTCGGGGGCCTCGCCCGGATTGGCAAATTCCTTGAGATCGATGCGGCCTTCCATCTTGTAGCCGACATCGATGATGGCCTGGCCCGCCTCGATGGCGATGACCCGGCCCTTGACGACGCTGCCTTCCTGCGGCGTGTCCATTTCGAAGCTCTCGTTAAGAAGGGCTTCGAATTCGTCCATAGCGTTCTTTGCGCACATGTGCAGTTGGTCCTTGTGATCTGTTTCCGGCCAGGCGGTTGGCTCCGCCGGTCTTTCATGGCTTCGAACAAAACGCCGTCGCGCCCCGAAGACCGGGGCACGGCGACTCGTTCGTTGATTGGGGGCCTATAGCCCGAGCGTGCCCCCGCTGACAAGCGGAACGCCCCGGAAAACCGGACCGCCCGGGGTTTTCGGGGCGTCCATGTCGCCAAGGGCGGGGCGCGCGACGGCCCCGGACGCCCTTGCGGCCTGTGAAACCCGGGAATGGGCCGGTTTGCACCGGTCCCACCGTGGGCCTATCCGCGCGGCCGCCCCTGAAGACGGTCCGAGACATGGGCCAGGGCGACCGCGACTGCCTCGTCGATGCTCAGCGCCGTGGTGTCGATCACCACAGCGTCTTCGGCGGCCCGGAGCGGCGCGTCGGCGCGCCCGCTGTCGCGCGCATCCCGCTCGCGCACCTCGGCCAGCACCCGGGCCTCGTCGCCGCCCTCCTCCAGCCAGCGGCGATGGGCGCGGATCTCGGCGCTGGCGGTCACGTAAAGCTTCACCTCGGCCCCGGGGCAGATCACCGTGCCGATGTCGCGCCCGTCCAGCACCGCGCCCCCGTCCCGCGCGGCAAAGGCGCGCTGGAACGCAACCAGTGCCGCCCGCACCTCGGGGATCGCGGCGACGCGGCTGGCGGACTGGGCGACCTCGGACGCACGCAGGTCCGGGCGATCCAGATCGGCCGGGGCCAGCGCCCGCGCCGCCTCTACCGGATCAAGCCCCTCCAGCACCCGCGCGCCCACCGCGCGATACAGCAGCCCAGTGTCGAGATGGGCAAGGCCGAACCGCGCTGCCACGGCGCGCGCAATCGTCCCCTTGCCCGCCGCGGCAGGCCCGTCGATGGCGACCGTGAACCTCATGCCCCGGCCCGCGCGAACGCGGCGCCAAGCTTTTCCATCAGCGGCTCGAAGACCGGGAAAGAGGTGGCGATGGGCCCGGCGTCGTCCACCGTGACCGGGTTGCGCGCGGCGAGCCCCGCGCACAGGAAGGACATCGCGATCCGGTGGTCCAGATGGGTGGCGCAGGTCGCCCCCCCGGGCAGTCCGCCCGGCCCCATCCCATGCACCACCATCCAGTCCTCGCCGGTCTCGACCCTTGCGCCGCAGGCGGTCAACCCATCCGCCATAGCCGCGATCCGGTCGCTTTCCTTCACCCGCAACTCCCTGACACCGCGCATGGTCGTCGGCCCCTCGGCAAAGGCCGCGACGACCGCCAGGATCGGGTATTCGTCGATCATGCTGGGCGCGCGTTCGGGCGGCACCTCGATGCCCCGCATCGCAGGCGAGAACCGCGCGCGCAGGTCGGCCACCGGCTCGCCGCCCTCCTCGCGCGGGTTCTCATAGCTGAGGTCCGCCCCCATCTCGCGCAGCGTGTCGAACAGCCCCGCCCGCGTCGGGTTCAGCCCGATGCCGGGCACCAGCACGTCCGAGCCCTCGACGATCAGCGCCGCGCAGACCGGGAAGGCCGCGGAACTCGGGTCACGCGGCACGGCAATGGTCTGGGGCCTCAGTTCCGGCTGGCCCGTCAGGGCGATGACGCGCCCCTCTTCGGTATCCTCTATCCCGAGCGTCGCGCCGAAGCCCGCCAGCATCCGCTCGGTATGGTCCCGGGTCGGTTCGCGCTCGATCACCACGGTCTCGCCGGGCGCGTTGAGCCCGGCCAGCAGCACCGCCGATTTCACCTGCGCCGACGGCACCGGCACCGCATAGCGCACCGGCACCGGGTCGGCCGCGCCCACCACCGTCATCGGCAGCCGCCCTCCCGTGCGCCCGTAGGCGGCCGCGCCGAACAACGCCAGCGGGTCCGTCACCCGGCCCATCGGACGCTTCCTGAGCGAGGCGTCGCCGGTAAAGGTAGCGGTCACAGGCGAGGTCGCCATTGCCCCCATGATCAGCCGAACACCGGTCCCGGAATTTCCGCAATCGATCACGTCGCCGGGCTCGGCAAAACCGCCGACCCCCACGCCGTTCACCAGCCATTCGCCCGGGCCGAGGTGCAGCACCTCGGCGCCGAAGGCGCGCATCGCCCGGCCGGTATCCAGCACGTCCTGCCCTTCGAGCAGCCCGGTGATCCGCGTCTCGCCCACGCTCAGCGCCCCGAGGATCAGCGCGCGGTGGCTGATCGACTTGTCGCCGGGCACATCGGCAATCCCGTTCAGGGGGCCGGTACGGCGGGCAATCATCGGGATCGGGTCGCCATGGGCGGACATGCGCGGGCTCCTTGCGGCGGATCTGGCAGGACCGGGATTAGCGAATGTGCCACGGGGCGTCCAGCCTCCGCCCGGGGCCGGCGCGCGACCGGTGGGCTTCTTCTTGGCCCAAATACTCCTGCACCGCCCGCCATCCGGTCCCATACGCGGGCAAGCGCGCCTCAGCGCCGCCGGAAGGTCAGGTAGTGCGGCACGCGCCCCTCGCGCAGAGCCTTCCTTTCATAGCGGGTGGACAGCCAATCCTCCCATGGCTGCCGCCAGTCCGCCGGTGCCTTGGCCAGCGGCTCGAACCCCGCCCGCGGCACCTCGGCCAGCGTCTGGCGCACGTAATCCGGAATGTCGGTCGCCACCCGCAGGTCTGCGCCCGGCCGCATCACCCGGGCAAGCGGCTCCAGGAAACCCGGCGTCACGAAGCGGCGGCGGTGATGGCGCGTCTTGGGCCATGGGTCGGGATAGAGCAGGAAGGCGCGCGCGATGCTCGCCTCTGGCAGCACGTCGAACAGGTCGCGCACGTCACCCGGGTGAACCGCCACGTTGTCCACCCCCGCCTCGCGCAGCTTGCCCAACAGCATGGCGACCCCGTTGATGAAGGGCTCGCAGCCGATGATGCCCACTTCGGGGTAACGTGCGGCCTGGTGGACCATGTGCTCGCCGCCGCCAAAGCCGATCTCCAGCCAGACCTCGCGCCCGCCGAACCGCGCGGCCAGGTCGAGCGGCCGCCTTTCGGGGTTTGCCTCCCAGTCAACCGGCCCGGGAGAGAGCGCGGCGAGATCGGCGTCGAGATACGCCTTGTGCCGGTCGCGCAGGGTCTTGCCATGCCGGCGGCCGTAGAAGTTGCGCCATTCCCGGCGCGGGCTGTCGGGGCTGGGACGGCGCTCGCTCATGCGCCGCGCCCTAATCCGCCAGGCCCCGCGCGTCAAGGGCGCCGCCCCCGCCGAAACGCGAAGGGGGCGCGCGCCGCAAGGCGCGCGCCCCCCGGGCGACGGGCGTCAGCCCGGCGCAATCCCTCAGACGGCGGCCTTCAGTTCCGCCGCCAGATCGGTGCGTTCCCAGCTGAACCCGCCATCGGCCTCGGGGGCGCGCCCGAAATGGCCATAGGCAGCGGTGCGGGCATAGATCGGCCGGTTCAGCACCAGGTGTTCGCGGATGCCGCGCGGCGTCAGGTCCATGACCTTGGCCACCGCACGCTCGATCACCTCGTCGGGCACCTCGCCGGTCCCATAGCTGTCCACGTAGATCGACAGGGGCTTCGCCACGCCGATCGCGTAGGACAGCTGCAGGCAGCATTTCTTCGCAAGCCCGGCCGCCACCACGTTCTTGGCGAGATAGCGCGCGGCATAGGCCGCCGAGCGGTCCACCTTGGTCGGGTCCTTGCCCGAGAACGCGCCGCCGCCATGGGGGGCCGCGCCGCCATAGGTGTCGACGATGATCTTGCGCCCGGTCAGGCCCGCGTCGCCGTCGGGCCCCCCGATCACGAAGGTGCCGGTCGGGTTCACGTGCCATTCGGTCGCATCGTGCAGCCACCCTTCGGGCAGCACCTCGCGGATATAGGGTTCCACGATTTGGCGGATGTCATCCGAAGTCTGGCTTTCGAACTCGTGCTGGGTGGACAGGACGATCGAGTCGACCGCCACCGGCTTGCCGCCTTCATAGCGCACGGTCAGCTGCGATTTGGCGTCCGGGCGCAGGGTCGGTTCCTTGCCGGATTTCCGCACCTCGGTCAGCCGTCGCAGGATCGCGTGGGAATACTGGATCGGCGCCGGCATCAGCTCGGGCGTCTCGTCGGTGGCGAACCCGAACATGATCCCCTGGTCGCCCGCGCCGTCGCGGTCGACGCCCTGGGCGATATGGGCCGATTGCTCATGCAGGAAGTTCAGCACGTGGCAGGTGTTCCAGTGGAACTTCTCCTGCTCGTAGCCGATGTCCCTGATGCAGTCGCGGGCGATCTCGCCGATGCTGCCCATGAAATGTTTCAGCCGGGCCCGGTCGGACAAGCCGACCTCGCCGCCGATCACCACCATTCCCGAGGTGGCAAAGGTCTCGCAGGCGACGCGAGCATGGGCCTCCTCGGCGAGGAAGGCGTCGAGGATCGCGTCGGAAATCCGGTCGCAGACCTTGTCGGGATGGCCCTCCGACACGGATTCGGAGGTGAAGAGGTAGTTCTGGCGGGTCATGGAAAGTGCTCCGTTGGGACAATCCCCGCCACGCCAGGAAGCCGTTGTGGCGGTTCGAAGCATCGCTTACGCCGCGCCCCCGGCGGAATCAATGGCTATTTCCGCCGCCGGACTGCGACCAAGGCGGCAAGCATCGCGGCCAGCGCCAGGGCGGCGGGCATGTCCCCCATCCCGGCATAGGGCGTGGGCGGCAGCGCGGGCGGCAGCGGCGCCGTCACATGCCCCGCGGTGTTCAGCGCCAGGCTGTGGGTGATCCGCCCGCGCGCGTCGATCACCGCCGAGACGCCGGTATTGGCGGCGCGGACCAGCGGCAGCCCCTGTTCCACCGCCCGCAGCCGGGCCAGCGCGAGATGCTGATAGGGCCCTGTCCGGTCCCCGAACCAGGCGTCATTGGTGATCTGCACCAGCCAGCGCGGCCGCTCAGGCCCGCGCAGATCCTGCGGGAAGACCGCCTCGTAGCAGATCAGCGGCAGCGCGGTGCCAAGCCGCGTCCCGAGATCCAGCACCGTCGGCCCCGGCCCGGCCGCATAGCCATAGCTGTCCCGCGCGGCGAGCCCCTTGATGCCCAACCGTCCCAGGACCGGGCCCAGCGGGATGTACTCGCCGAAGGGCACGAGGTGGTGCTTGTCATAGACCCGGGACACCGCCCCGCCCGGGTCCAGCACGGCGAGGCTGTTGTAGAACCGCGCGTCCTCGCGGCGCTGGATGCCCAGCATCACAGGTACGTCCCCCGCCGCGTCCGCGATCCGCTCCAACGCGCCGCCCGCGTCGTTCAGGAGCCACGGCACCGCGGTCTCGGGCCAGATGATCAGGTCGGGCGGCTGCTCGGCGGGGGCTGCGGTAAAGGCAAGCTGGCGTTCCCAGAAGACCGGGATCATGTCGCGCCGCCATTTCAGGTGCTGGGCTGCATTGGGCTGGATCAGGCGGATATGCGGCGGATCGGCATCGGGCGGCATCGGCATCTCAAGCCGCAGCGCGCCCCAGAGCCCCGCGCCCGTGACCATCAGCGCGGCCATCACGGCGCCCGCCGCCCGCCCGGGGCCCAGCGGCAGGATCAGTGGCAGCGCGGCGGCGAACGTGGTCAGCAGCGTCAGCCCGACCGGCCCGGCAAGTGCGCCCAACTGCATCTGCGGCGCGCCGATCCAGATATGCCCCGGCAGCGCCCAGGCAAAGCCCGTCAGCACGTAGCCGCGCGCCAGTTCGACAGCGGCCAGCGCCACGGCGAAGGCCAGCGCCCGGCGCCGCACCCCCTGCCCGGCCCAGCCAGCAAAGCCCCCCGCCAGCCCCCAGAACAGCGCCAGCCCCCCCGCCATCGCAACTATAGCAAAGGGCGCCATCCAGCCGTGGGTGCGGATGTCGACAAGAAAGGGCTCGACGATCCAGGACAGCGCCAGCGCGAAATGCCCCGCGCCCCCCGCCCAGGCGATCAGCGCCGCCCGCCGCGGGCCCGGCGCGTGCGTGACAAGCCATGTCAGGCCGAAGAACGCGGCAACCGCCAGCGGCCACAGCCCGAAAGGCGCCTGGCCCAGCGCAGCCGAAAGGCCCAGCGCAAACGCCCGAACCGGCGCGGTCCAGAGCGCGTGCACGGCCCGGGCCAGACGCGCGGTCATCGGGTCAGGCCGCCCCCATTGCCGGCAGCCGCACCCGCAACCGCTTGATCCGGCGCGGATCGGCGTCGATCACCTCGAACTCGGCGCCGCTGTCGTGGCGGATCACCTCGCCGCGCGTGGGTACCCGGCCGGTCATCATGAAGACCAGCCCGCCCAGCGTGTCGATCTCTTCCTCGTCATCCGCCTCGACCAGCCGCATCCCGACCTCGGCCTCGAAGGCGTCGAGCGGTGCGCGGGCCTGGGCAAGGTAGACGCCGGGTTTCTCGACCGTCCAGAGCGCACCCTCGTCGATGTCGTGCTCGTCCTCGATCTCGCCCACGACCTGTTCGATCAGGTCCTCGATGGTCACAAGGCCGTCGACGCCGCCATATTCGTCGATCACCAGCGCCATGTGCATCCGCTGGCTCTGCATCTTCTGCATCAGCACCCCGATCGGCATCGAGGGCGGCGCGTACAGCAGCGGACGGATCATCTCCTTGAGCACGAAGGGCGTACCCTTGCCGTTGAAGCCGTGGCGCAGGGCGAAATCCTTGAGGTGGATCATGCCCACGGGCGTGTCCAGCGTTCCGTCATAGACAGGCAGCCGGGTCATCCCGGTTTCGCGGAACACCCGCACCAACTCGTCCTTGTCGATGTCAAGCGGCACCGCCTCGATCTCGGCCTTTGGGATCGCCACGTCCTCGACCCGCAGACGGCTGAGATTGCCGATTCCAAGCGGCACACCGACCCGCGCCGCGGCGCCGTTCGGTTCATCCTCATCGGAAGCGTCGGCGGACCCTGGCATGATCGCCGCCACGAGCCGGCCCAGAATACCCCGGCTCTCCAGATTGTCGGTCTCCAGCGCGCCCTGCGCGGCGCTAGACGACCCGTCGGTCTCGTCGCCCATCAATCCTTACCAAAATGCGCGGGCACACCGCCCACATTCAGCCATATGGGTCAGCGATCCCGAGCTTGGCAAGTATTTCCACTTCCAGCCCCTCCATCCGGGCAGCATCTTGCGGACGGATGTGGTCGAAACCCAACAGGTGCAGGCAGCCATGTACCACAAGATGTGTAACATGGTCGTTAAAGGCGATGCCCTGCACCCCGGCTTCGCGGATGCAGGTGTCATAGCTGATGGCGATGTCGCCAAGTTCGGCGGGCATACCGCCGACGGGTGGCGCTGGGCAAAGCGGCGGCGCGCCATCGGTTTCCGCGGCAAGGTCTTCGGCGGGCCAGGACAGCACGTTGGTCGGCCGGGGCTTGCCGCGGAATTCGGCGTTCAGCCCGGCGATGCGGTCGTCATCGCAGGCCAGAAGGCTGATCTCCCACGCATCCGGGTCAAGCCCGAGATGCTCGAGCGCCGCGGCACAGGCGGCCTCGGCCACCGGGGCAAGGCCGGCCGCCTCCCAGCGCGGGTCCTCGAACAGAATCTCGACGGTCATGGGCCCCGGTCTAGCGGGGATCGGCGGCGCGCGTAAGGGGGCGTACACGCGCCGTGGGGTCCGCAGGACCGGAGAGTCCCGCGGACCCGGGTTCCGCGCCCGGTGCGTGGGCTGGCGGCCCAAGGTCGGCAAAGGGCCGCGCGGAACCATCCGGGAGCGAAGGGCAACCGGATCATGCCGGTGCCGGTCGCAGGATCTGCGCCTCTTCGGCTCAGGAGGCGGCGGGCCAGACGAATTCCGGCCGCAACCCTTCGTAGACCGGGCGCCCGTCGCTGGGTTTCGCCACGCCGGTCTTGGGATCGTAGAAGGCGTGATAGCTCGCCTCGAGCCCGCGCGACTGATAGCCCATCAGGTTCGGCACGATCACCCGGATCCGGTGCTGCTTGTCGTCCAGCATGATCGGCGCGCCGCAGGTCTTGCAGGTGCACAGCTCCAGCGGACCGTCCGGGTTCTCGCTGTTGAACGGCTGGCGGTTCATGTTGCCCTCGTTCGCCGCCTTCAGATCGCCGTGGCTGAAGAAAACGACATGGGTCGTCGGCTGCCCCGTTACCCGCTTGCAGACCGAGCAGTGGCAAGTGTGGTTGTCGATCGGATCGTGGTCGGACCATGTGCGGACATGCTCGCACCCGCCCACATATTTGTGAGACATCTTGTTTCTCCCTCCCTCGGGCGGCGGTCATGCCACCCGTTGCCCCGGACAGGTCAGCCCCGGGGATGGAAAAGGATAAGACCCGAATCGGGCGACGGTCGATCTAGACTTCCGTCTGCGGTCGGTGAAGGACGCGGGCCCTAGCCCTTGGCATCGTCGGCGTCATAGGCCTCGATGATCCGGGCGACCAGCGGGTGGCGGACCACGTCCTTCGAGGTGAAGTAGCTGAACGAGATCTTCTCGATCCCCGTCAGCAGGCGCTCCGCATCCGCCAGCCCGCTGGCCACGCCGCGCGGCAGGTCGACCTGGCTCCGGTCGCCGGTCACCGCCATGCGCGAGCCCTCGCCCAGCCGGGTCAGGAACATTTTCATCTGCATCGTCGTGGCGTTCTGCGCCTCGTCGAGCACCACGAAGGCGTTGGCCAGCGTGCGCCCCCGCATGAAGGCGAGCGGCGCGATCTCGATGCGCTTCTCCTCGATCAGCTTGGCGGCCTGCTTGCCCGGAAGGAAATCGTTCAGTGCGTCATAGAGCGGCTGCATGTAGGGATCGACCTTCTCCTTCATGTCGCCGGGCAGGAATCCCAGCCGCTCGCCCGCCTCGACCGCGGGGCGGCTGAGGATGATCCGGTCGACATGCCCGCCGATGAACATGTTCACCGCGACGGCGACGGCCAGGTAGGTCTTGCCGGTGCCCGCAGGCCCGATGCCAAAGCAAAGCTCGTTCTCGTAAAGCGCGCGGACATAGGCCTTCTGCGCCTCGGTGCGGGGTTCGATCAGCTTGCGGCGGGTGTGGATCTCGACCCGGCCTCGCTGGAACATCTCCAGTTGGTCGCCCGGCTGCGTCCCCGTTCCATCGGCCGAGTCGCCCAGCCGGATCGTCCCGTCGATGTCGCCGGCATCGACCCCCTTGCCTGCCTCGAGCCGCGCGTAAAGCTGTTGCAGCACCGAAGCCGCCCGCCCGCGCGCGCTCCCCTCGCCCACCACGGCCAAAAGGTTGCCGCGCCGCAGGATGTGAACCCCGAGCTTGTGCTCGACCTGGGCAAGGTTGCGGTCGAATTCGCCGCACAGATCTATGAGAAGACGGTTGTCGGGGAACTCGAGCAGCGTCTCGTGAACGTCGGTCGATTCCGTCGGGGGGGTCAGGGCGCTGATTCCCAAAAACGACTCCGTTGGCTGAATGCCGCGCAGATATGGTGCCAACCGCCCGGCCACATCGCAAGCGATAGCTGCGTCATTTGACGGAATTGCTACAAAATTCAACTGAACCCGGACGGAACGCGCCATCTGCCGAGCGGCGGAGGAACGGCGCAGTCGGTGGCGGGCGTCAGGACGCCCGGCGCAGCGCCTTCAGATCCGGCCGCTTGCGGGGCTTGTCGGCGAGCCGCTGCAACAGCGCGGCCAGGTCGGGTTCATCCACCCGGCGCGCGGCCGCCTTGGCCTTGAACCAGCGCCGCCTGCGCTGGCGCCGTTCCTTCCAGTCTCGCTTGAGCTTGTCCACCAGCATCGGGAAGACCACGACCTCGCAGACCACGGCCGATCCGTCGTCGCGCAGCTTGAGATAGCTGTAGGAGCCGATCGCTTCGGTGCCGACATGGCCGACCGCGCCCGCCTCCTCCAGCGCCTCGATCGCGGCGGTTTCCCACGGCCGGTCGTCATCAATGCGCCAGCCCTTGGGCATGATCCATCGCCCCGTGCCGCGCGAGGTGACCATCAGAACCCGCAGCGCCCCGCGCCGGTCCCAGCGCAGGGGCAGCGCGGCGATCTGCGCGCCGGGTTCTTGTGCCGCCTCCTCCACCATGCGGGTCCTGCTCGTCTATGGGCGCCCGGTTGCCCCGAATCCATCCTGGCCCCGTTCGGCCGGCCAGTTTTCGACATGGCGGGGACCAATTGTTTTTCAACTGAATCAAACTGAATTCGGTAACCTCACGCAATGAAAATTCTTGCAATTTTAGGAAAACCCAAGGTTTCCTTGTCGGATGGGGAAGGACGCACCACCGCCCCGGAGGAGGGATGCGGTGAAAGCCGTGGCGGTCGGCCAGCCCCGGCAGACGATCCGTACGGCGTGCCCCCGAACGGCGGTGCCAGATGCTGTCACGGGACCGTAACAACAAGAGCCTAGGGCAACCGGGCCTCAACAGACCAGGGAGACTGACCAATGACCTCGCTCACTCGACTGCTGGCCTCCGTCGCGGCGGCCGCGGCGCTCACGGCCTTCGCCGGCCCTGCCAGCGCGCAAGAGGATTGCCCCCGCGGCGATCTCGACGAACGGTTCTGCGACCGCGACGGCGACCTGATCGCCGACATTCCCACCGATTCGGCACAACTCATCGACCCCGACACGCTGGTCTTCGCCTATACCCCGGTCGAGGACCCGGCCGTCTACGCGACCGCCTGGGCCGATTTCCTGACCCATCTCGAGAAAGAGACCGGCAAGAAGGTCATGTTCTTCCCGGTCCAGTCGAACGCCGCCCAGATCGAGGCGATGCGGTCCGGCCGGCTGCACATCGCGGGCTTCAACACCGGGTCGAACCCGCTGGCCGTGAACTGTGCGGGCTTCCGCCCGTTCACCATGATGGCGGCCCCCGATGGCAGCTTCGGCTACGAGATGGAGATCATCACCTATCCGGGCTCGGGCATCGAGAAGGTCGAGGACATCAAGGGCAAGCAGCTTGCCTTCACCTCGCCGACCTCGAACTCTGGCTTCAAGGCACCGTCTGCAATCCTCAAGGCCGATTTCGGCCTGGAGGCCGAGCGCGACTTCGAACCGGTCTTCTCGGGAAAGCATGACAACTCGATCCTGGGTGTCGCGAACAAAGACTACCCCGCTGCCTCGATCGCGAACTCGGTCATGGGCCGGATGATGGAACGCGGCGTGGTGACCCCGGAACAGATCGTCTCGATCTACAAGTCGCAGACCTTCCCCACCACCGGCTACGGCCTTGTCTACAACCTGACCCCCGATCTGCAGGAGAAGATCCAGAACGCCTTCTTCAGCTTCCAGTGGGAAGGCACCACGCTGGAAGAAGAGTTCTCGAAATCCGGCGAGGGTCAGTTCCTGCCGATCACCTACCAGGAGTTCTGGGAAGTGATCCGCAAGATCGACGCGGCCACCGGCGTCAGCTACGCCTGCGAATGACAACGGCCGGGGGCGGCGCCCATCTGCGCCGTCCCCCACCAACGACAAGGGAGGCGGGGATGCTGCGGCTGGAGGGGCTGACCAAGACCTACAGGACCGGCGACCAGGCGTTGAAGGCGATCGACCTTTCGGTGCCCCCGGGCCAGGTGATGGCACTGATCGGCCCGTCGGGCGCTGGAAAATCGACGCTGATCCGTTGCATCAACCGGCTGGTCGAGCCCACGGCAGGCAAGGTCTGGCTGGGCGACACCGAACTGACCCATCTGTCCGCCCGGGCGCTGCGCCGGGCGCGGCGCGAGATGGGGATGATCTTTCAGGAATATGCCCTCGTCGAAAGGCTGACGGTGATGGAGAACGTCCTGTCCGGGCGCCTGGGCTATGTCGGCTTCTGGCGCAGCTTCACCCGCCGGTTTCCGCAAACGGACGTGGACGAGGCGTTCCGCCTGCTCGACCGGGTGGGCCTGCTGGCAATGGCCGACAAGCGCGCCGACGAACTGTCGGGCGGGCAGCGCCAGCGCGTCGGCATCTGCCGGGCGCTGATCCAGAACCCCAAGCTCTTGCTCGTCGACGAACCCACCGCCAGCCTCGACCCCAAGACCAGCCGCCAGATCATGCGGCTGATCTGCGAGCTTTGCTCCGAACGGGGGCTGGCAGCGATCATCAACATCCACGACGTAGCGCTGGCGCAGATGTTCGTCTCGCGCGTCGTCGGCCTGCGCCTGGGCGAGATCGCCTTCGACGGCGCGCCCACCGGCCTCACGCCCGAGGTGCTGACCTCGATCTACGGCGAAGAGGACTGGGAGGCCACGATCCAGAAGGTCGAGGACGACGAAGAACCGGCCGAGGCCGCGGAATGAGCAGCGAGTTGAACGCCCTTCTGGGGAAGGGCTGGAAAAAACCACCCTTCATCAAGCGTGCCTGGCTGCGCTGGACGCTGCTGGCGGGTTTTGCCGCCTACCTGGTGGCGGCGGTCTCCACCGTGCCGGTGAACTGGGCCCGCGTCTATGAAGGGCTGGACCGCGGCGCGGCCTTCGTCATGGCCTTTACCAGTCCCGATTTCATCAGTCGCGGCGGCGACATCTGGTCCGGCATGGTGGAAAGCATCGTGATGACGGTGGCGGCCTCGGTCGTTGGCATCGCGATTTCCATTCCCATCGGGCTGGGGGCGGCGCGCAACATCGCCCCCCTGCCGGTCTACCTGATCTGCCGCGGCATCGTCGCGATCAGCCGCGCGCTTCAGGAAATCATCGTGGCGATCCTGCTGGTGGCGATCTTCGGCTTTGGCCCGCTGGCGGGCTTTCTCACGCTCAGCTTCGCCACCATCGGGTTCCTATCAAAGCTCTTGGCCGAGGATATCGAAGCGATGGACCGTGCCCAGGCCGAGGCGATCCGCGCCTCGGGCGCGCGCTGGCTGCAATGGATCAACTACGGCGTCCAGCCACAGGTGATGCCGCGGCTGATCGGGCTTTCCATGTACCGGCTCGACATCAATTTCCGCGAAAGCGCCATTCTGGGCCTTGTCGGCGCGGGCGGGATCGGCGCCACGCTGAACACCGCCTTCGACCGCTACGAATACGACACCGCGGCCGCGATCCTGATCCTGATCATCGTGATCGTCATGGCGCTGGAATACCTGTCGGGTGTGATCCGCGCGAGGGTGCAGTAATGCCCGTTCTTGAACGCGAGGACAGGCAGATCTGGCGCCGCCGCTCGCGCGGGCAGGCGCTGACACATTGGGCGGCATGGCTGACCGGGACGGCGATCTTCGTCTATTGCTGGCAGCAGATTTCCGAGGCGACCACCTGGTTCTTCGTCTGGGACGCGCCGAACATCGCGGGCGATATCTGGACCCGGGCGACGCCGCCGCGCTGGGAATACATCACGCAGCTTGGCCGCCCGATCTGGGACACGCTGAACATCGCGACCCTGGGCACGCTGCTGGCGTTGCTGATGGCGGTGCCCGTGGCCTTCATGGCGGCGCGCAATACCACGCCGTCGCGGCTGTTCATCCGGCCCGTGGCGCTGTTGATCATCGTCGCGACCCGCTCGATCAACGCGCTGATCTGGGCGCTGTTGCTGATCGCGATCATCGGCCCCGGGGTCTTTGCCGGGGTTCTCGCCATCGCGATCCGGTCCATCGGCTTCTGCGCCAAGCTGCTGTACGAGGCGATCGAGGAGATCGACCAGACCCAGGTCGAGGCGATCACCGCAACAGGGGCCAGCCGATGGCAGGTCATGGCCTACGGGATCGTGCCGCAGATCATGCCAGCGTTCGCGGGCATCTCGGTGTTCCGCTGGGACATCAACATCCGGGAATCGACCGTGCTGGGGCTGGTCGGCGCGGGGGGCATCGGGCTGCAATTGCAGTCCTCGTTGAACGTGCTCGCCTGGCCGCAGGTCAGCCTGATCCTGCTGGTCATCCTGGTCTTCGTGGTGGTCGGCGAATGGGTCTCGGCCAAGGTGCGCGGCGCCATCATCTGACGCCGCCGCCCTATCCGGCCGCCAGCCGTCCGGCCAGCGAGTTCGGCGAGGTCGCCGTGATCTCGACCCGCGCGATCCGGCCCAGCCAGTCCGCGCCCGCCTCGACATGGACGGCCTGCAGGTGATCTGACTTGCCGACGATCTGGCCGGGCATCCGGCCCGGTTTCTCGAACAGAACGCCGACGGTGCGGCCCACCATGGCGCGCTGCGCCTCTTCCTGCTGGGCGTTCAGCAGGGCCTGCAACCGGGCGAGCCGGTCGGATTTCACGTCCTCGGGCAACTGGTCGCGCTCGGCCGCCGGGGTGCCGGGCCGCGGCGAATACTTGAAGGAATAGCACTGGCCGTAACGAACCTCGCGCACCAGCGCCATGGTGGCCTCAAAATCGGCGTCGGTCTCGCCCGGAAAGCCCACGATGAAATCGCCCGAGATCAGGATATCGGGCCGGGCGGCGCGGATGCGCCCGATCAGCGCCAGGTAGTCCTCGGCGGTATGCTTGCGGTTCATCGCCTTGAGGATGCGGTCGGAACCCGACTGCACCGGCAGGTGCAGGTAGGGCATCAGTTCCGGGCAATCACCATGGGCGGCGATCAGGTCGTCCTCCATGTCGTTCGGGTGCGAGGTGGTATAGCGCAGCCGCTCCAGCCCCTTGATCCGCGCCAGTTCCCGGATCAGGCGGGCGAGACCCCAGGTGCCGTCCGGGCCCTCCCCGTGATAGGCGTTGACGTTCTGGCCCAGAAGCGTGATTTCAAGCACACCGCGGTCTACCAGGTCGCGCGCCTCGTCGAGGATGCGCGCGGCGGGGCGGCTGGCCTCGGCGCCGCGGGTATAGGGCACCACGCAGAAGGCGCAGAACTTGTCGCAACCCTCCTGCACCGTCAGGAATGCGGTCGGGCCACGCGCCGCCTTGGGCCGCCCGCCCAGCCGGTCGAACTTGTCCTCTTCGGGGAAGTCGGTGTCGAGCGCCTTGGCGCCAGACCGCGCGCGGGCCTCCAGTTCGGGCAGGCGGTGATAGCTTTGCGGCCCCACCACCAGATCGACCAGAGGCTGGCGGCGCAGGATCTCGGCGCCCTCGGCCTGCGCGACGCAGCCCGCCACGCCGATCTTCAGATCGGGATTGGCTGCCTTCAGCGCCTTGAGCCGCCCGAGTTCGGAGTAGACCTTTTCGGCGGCCTTCTCGCGGATATGGCAGGTATTCAGCACGATCATGTCGGCCGCCTCGGGCGTGTCGGTCGTGACATAGCCCGACGCACCCAGCGCCTCGGCCATCCGCTCGCTGTCATAGACGTTCATCTGACAGCCATAGGTCTTGATGAAGAGCTTTCTGGGCGTAGTCATGGCGCGTTCCCGACGATCTGGCCCCAAGGCCTGAGCCGGTGTCCTACACGATACCCGCCCCTACCCGCAACGCTTGCATCGGCGGCGGGTTTGTCGGACCCTCGCGCACAACCAGCAGGGGCAACAGGGGCCAGCCAATGGCGCCGGAGCGGTACAAGGGCCTGGACGATTTCCTGAAACGCGGGCGCACGGCGCTGGCGGAGGGTCCCGTCGCGCTGATCTTCGTCGAGGATCTGACCGAGGTGGACAGCACGATCCGCCACCATGCCGGGCTGGGGTTCAGGGCGATCATCCTGTTCGCCCCGGATGCGTTGGAGCTGTCCCCGGATCTTGCGGCGCGGGTCCATCGCGTCAGCCTTGACATCTGGGCCGACAACGCGGTGCCCACGGCCATCAACCGGGTGATCGCGGCCGCACCGGGGCTGTGGCTCTATTACTGCTACAACGCAGAATACCTGTTCTACCCGTTCTGCGAGACGCGGACCGTGGGCGAGATGCTGGCCTTTCACGCCGAGGAACGGCGGGACGCGATGCTGACCTACGTGATCGACCTTTATGCCGGCGACCTCGACCGCTTTCCCGACGCCGTCTCGCGCGAGACGGCGATGATCGACCGGTCGGGCTATTACGCGCTGGCCCGCCCGGACCCTGCGAACCATGGCCACCCGAAGGAACGGCAGCTCGATTTCCATGGCGGGCTGAGGTGGCGGTTCGAGGAACATGTGCCCATGACGCGGCGCCGGATCGACCGGATCGGCCTGTTCCGCGCGAAACCGGGGCTGCACCTGCTGGACGGGCATCTGTTCGACGACGCGGAATACAACACCTATGCCTGCCCCTGGCACCACAACCTGACGGCGGCGATCTGTTCGTTCCGCACCGCCAAGGCGCTGAAGACCAACGCGGGCTCGACCTTCGAGATTCCCGATTTCAGGTGGCGCGGCTCGGTGCCTTTCGAATGGAATTCGCAGCAATTGCTGGATCTGGGGCTGATGGAGCCCGGACAATGGTTCTGAGGAGGAACGGATGATCATCAAGCGCCGCGAATGGGCCGTCTTCGGGTTCACCATGGCCTATGTCGCGGGCTTCACGGTGTGGTTCTTCTCGCGCGGGAACTACGAGTTCATCTGGTACGTGCTGACCATGCTGGGAATGATCGCGCTGGCCGCCACCGGCCTGCGCAAGGCCGAGTTTCCCGCAGCGCTGCTGTGGGCGCTCAGCCTCTGGGGGCTCGCCCACATGGCGGGCGGCGGCGTGCCGGTGGGTGACAGCGTTCTTTACAACTGGATGATCTGGCACGCCGGGGGCGATGGGGAACTGAAAGTCCTGAAATACGACCAGCTGGTGCATGCCTACGGGTTCGGCGTGACGGCCTGGATGCTGTGGCACCTGATGGTTCGGCACTTTCCCGACACGGAAGGAAGCTGGACGGCACTGACCTATCCGGCCTTCGGCGCGATGGGGCTGGGGGCACTGAACGAGATCATCGAATTCATCGCGGTGCTGACGATCCCCGACACCAATGTCGGGGGCTACTACAACACCGGGCTGGACCTCGTGTTCAACGGAATGGGCGCGATCGTCGCGGTTCTGACGATCGCGCTGGTCCGTGCGGTGCGCTAGGCGTCAGATCCGGCGCAGCCGGATGACCACGTCCACCTTCGAGATCTCGGACCCGGCCGGAGCTTCGGGCAGGCGCGTGATCTCGATCGAGCCATGGGGGGCGTCGCTCAGGCGGCCCTCGTCCTCCCAGAAGAAATGCGGGTGGTCGTCGACGCGCGTGTCGAAATAGCTCTTCGTGCCATCGACCATGACTTCCTGCATCAGGCCTGCATCGCAGAAGGCCCGAAGCGTGTTGTAGACGGTCGCAAGCGAAACCCTTTCACCGGTCGCACAGGACGCGGCATAAAGCGTCTCGGCCGTGACGTGACGATCCTTGCCATCGCCGATCAGCAGGGCGGCAAGGCTCACGCGCTGGCGCGTCGGGCGCAGACCAGCCTTGGACAGCCAGCGGCTGCTGCGGTCGATCGCGTCCGGATGGGTGGGATGTTCGTTAAGTTGTGCCATACGAAATATATGGCGTCCCGCAGTTGAGAATTCAAATGATTCCGGACTACAGCGTCGCTTTGGCGCGGCATCCGGGCACTATTGCCACTCGGCGAGGGCCGGTGCTACAGGGGGCGTGACGCAAAAAACGCCGCAGGCAAGGGGGCAGGTCCCGCATGACCGACTATCCGACGCGCTTCGACCGGGACGATCTGCTGAAATGCGCGCGGGGCGAATTGTTCGGCCCCGGCAACGCGCAACTGCCCGAACCGCCGATGCTGATGATGGACCGGATCACCGAGATCAGCGCCGATGGCGGCCCCCATGGCAAGGGCCATGTGGTGGCGGAATTCGATATCCACCCGGACCTGTGGTTCTTCCAGTGCCATTTCCCCGGCAACCCGATCATGCCGGGCTGCCTTGGGCTGGACGGGCTGTGGCAGTTGACCGGGTTCAACCTGGGCTGGCGCGGCTGGCCGGGGCGTGGCTATGCGCTGGGCGTGGGCGAGGTCAAGCTGACCGGCATGGTCCGGCCCGACCGCAAGATGCTGACCTATTTCGTGGATTTCACCAAGGCCGTGCAGACCCGGCGGCTGACCATGGGTGTGGCCGATGGCCGGGTCGAAGCCGACGGGGAAACGATCTATCATGTCAAAGACATGAAGGTCGCCCTGTCGGAAAGCTGAGTCGCCAGAGAAGGAGAGCGCCATGCGCCGCGTCGTCATCACGGGGCTGGGCATCGTCTCACCCATCGGAAACACCGCCGCCGAGGTCGAGGCCAGCCTGCGCGCCGGCCGGTCCGGCATCCGGTTCGAGCCGGTCTATGCCGAAAACGGGTTCCGCAGCCAGGTCGCGGGCATCCCGCAGATCGACCTGGAGGCGCTGATCGACAAGCGCAACCTGCGCTTCATGGGGGCGGGCGCAGCCTACAACTTCATCGCGATGGACCAGGCGATCGCGGATGCGGGGCTGGAGTCGTCCGATGTCTCGAACGACCGCACGGGCCTGATCATGGGCTCGGGCGGGCCGTCGACCTCGAACTTCTTCACCGCCCACCAGATCGTCAAGGAAAAGGGCAGCCCCAAGCGGATGGGCCCGTTCATGGTGACGCGCTGCATGTCGTCGACCAACTCGGCCTGCCTCGCCACGCCATTCCGGATCAAGGGCGTGAACTACTCGATCACCTCGGCCTGCTCGACCAGCGCACATTGCATCGGCAACGGGGTCGAACTGATCCAGATGGGCAAGCAGGACATCGTCTTTGCCGGCGGCGGCGAAGAGGTGGACTGGACACTGTCCTGCCTGTTCGACGCGATGAACGCGATGAGCTCCAAATACAACGACACGCCCGAAACCGCCTCGCGGCCCTTCGACGCCACCCGCGACGGCTTCGTGATCGCGGGGGGCGGCGGCACCGTGGTGCTGGAGGAGCTGGAACACGCGCGGGCGCGCGGTGCGAAGATTTATGCCGAGGTCACGGGCTATGGCGCGACGTCCGACGGCTATGACATGGTCGCACCCTCGGGCGAGGGCGGCGAACGCTCGATGAAACTGGCGCTGGCCACCCTGCCCCAGGGCCGCAAGATCGACTACATCAACGCCCACGGCACCTCGACCGTGGCCGGTGACGTGACCGAGGTGAAGGCTGTGCGCGCCGTCTTCGGCGAGGAGGCGATGCCGCCCATCGCGTCCACCAAGTCGCTGACCGGCCACAGCCTGGGCGCGACCGGCGTGCACGAGGCGATCTATTCGCTGATCATGATGGACAAGGGCTTCATCGCGGCCTCGGCCAACATCACCGAACTCGACCCCGAAATCCGCGCGGGCGAGATCGTGACCGAATTGCGCGAGGGGGTCGAGCTTGACAGCGTGCTGTCCAACAGCTTCGGCTTTGGCGGGACGAACGCGACCCTTGTCATGTCCAAGTATCACGGATGACGCCCCATGCCTGACCTGATGAAGGGGAAACGCGGCCTCGTGATGGGCGTCGCCAATGACCGCTCGATCGCATGGGGCATCGCCAGGGCGCTGGCCGACGAGGGGGCGGCACTTGCCTTTTCCCATCAGGGCGAGAGTTTCGGCAAGCGGGTAGAGCCGCTGGCGGCCAGCGTCGGCTCGGATTTTCTGGTCGATGTCGACGTGACCGACGACGCCTCGCTGGACCGCTGCTTCGACCGGCTGCGCGGCGAATGGGGCACGCTGGATTTCGTGGTCCACGCCATCGCCTATTCCGACAAGACCGAGCTGACCGGCCGCTTCATCAACACCACGCGCGAGAACTTCAAGAATTCCCTCGCGATTTCATGCTATTCGCTGATCGACGTGGCGCGGCGCGCGCAGCCCTTGATGCCGAACGGCGGCACCATCCTGACGCTGACCTACCAGGGCTCGAACCGGGTGACACCGTTCTACAACGTGATGGGCGTGGCCAAGGCGGCGCTGGAATCGACGGTGCGGTACCTGGCGTCGGATCTTGGGCCGGAGGGGATCCGGGTGAATGCGATCAGCCCGGGGCCGATGAAGACGCTGGCGGGCGCGGCGATCGCGGGGGGGCGCAAGACGTTCCGGCATACCGAGATGAACGCGCCGCTCAGGGCCAATGCGACGCTGGAATGTATAGGCGGAACAGCGGTTTACCTGGCTTCGGATTTCGGGGCCTGCACCACGGGCGAGATCATCACCGTGGATGGCGGCTATCACGTCCTGGGCATGCCGCGCTTCGAGAATATCTGAGGCGGCGCCCTGAAACGGCCGGTGTCCGAAATCGGAATACCGTCGGATTTTCATCGGACTGGCCCGACACGCCCCGGCCCCGCGCCGGGGCGGGGACTTGCATGCGGTCCGCCGCCTCAGCCGGGTTTCTTCTGCAGAAGCGGCAGCAGGTCGGCCATCTCGGGCCCCTTGGCGCGACCGGTCACGGCCTTGCGCAGCGGCATGAAAAGGCCCTTGCCCTTGCGGCCGGTCTTGTCCTTCACCGCTGCGGTCCACGCCGCCCATGTGTCCGCGTCATAGGGCGGTTCGCCCAGCATCGACAACGCCTCGGCTACGAAATCGCGGTCCTCGTCCTCGACCAGCGGCGCGGCACCATCGCGGCAGAGCGTCCACCATTCGGCGATCCCGGTCCGGGTCTCGATATTCTCGCGCACCACCGACCAGAACCGTTCGGCCAGATCATCCGGCACGCCCAGCGCCGCGATCTCGTCCCGGACGGCTGAATAGGGCAGGCCGTGCAGGTGGCGGGCGGTCAGGGGGAACAGGTCGGCCGCGTTGAAGCTGGTGGGGGCTGCGCCGAACTGGCCAAGCTCGAACCCTTCGGCCAGTTCCTCGATGCTGCCCGCCAGGTCCACCGGCTGGGACGAACCGAGCCGCGCCATCAGCGACAACAGCGCCATGGGTTCCACCCCCTGTGCGCGCAGATCACGCAGGGACAGCACGCCAAGGCGTTTCGACAGCGCCTCGCCCTGCGCGCCGGTCAGAAGCGAATGGTGGGCAAAGGACGGCACCTGCCCGCCCAGCGCCTCGATGATCTGGATCTGGGTAGCGGTGTTGGTCACGTGGTCCGAGCCGCGCACGATATGGGTAACGCCCATCTCGACATCGTCCACCACCGAGGCCAGCGTATAAAGCACCTGCCCGTCGCCGCGGATCAGCACAGGGTCGGACACGCTGGCCGCGTCGATCGAGATGTCGCCAAGGATACCGTCGGTCCATTCGATCCGCGCCTGATTCAGCAGGAAGCGCCAGTGGCCCGGACGTTCGGCCCGGAGCCGCGCGCGGTCCGCGTCCGACAGCGCCAGCGCGGCGCGGTCATAGACGGGCGGTTTGCCCATGTTCAGCAGCTTCTTGCGCTTGAGATCAAGCTCGGTGGGCGTCTCGAAACATTCGTAGAACCTGCCCGCCGCGCGCAAGTCGTCGGCGGCGGCATGATAGCGGTCGAGCCGGGCCGATTGCCGTTCCAGCCTGTCCCAGCCCAGCCCCAGCCAGTCGAGATCCTCCATGATCCCGTCGGCGAATTCCTGGGTCGAACGCTCGGCATCGGTGTCGTCGAGCCGCAGGATGAACTGCCCGCCGGTCTTGCGCGCGATGAGGAAGTTGAACAGCGCCGTGCGCAGGTTGCCCACATGCAGGAAACCGGTGGGCGAAGGGGCAAAGCGGGTGACGGTGGTCATGGGCACACTCCTGTTGCGCCGACGCTCTTTCACAGACGGGCGGTTTTGTCCATATGAGGGGCACAGAGACAGCCGCCGAGACGGACATGCACCCCCACACAACGCCCCCCAGTCTGGACGAGATCGCCGCCATGGCCTTCGCGGCACGCGACGCCCTGCCCGAGCCGTTCCGTGGCCCGGCGAGGACTGTGGCGATCCGGGTCGAGGATTTCGCCGCCGACGACGTGCTGGCCGAGATGGAGATCGACGATCCGTTCGAACTGACCGGGCTGTACGACGGCATCCCGCTCACCGAGAAATCGGTGATGGACCAGCCCGACCGGCCCGACACGATCTGGCTGTTCCGCCGGCCGATCCTGGACGAATGGATCGAACGCGAGGACGTGGACCTGCCCGCGCTGGTCGCCCATGTTCTGGTGCACGAATTCGCGCATCATTTCGGCTGGTCCGACGACGACATCGCCACGATCGACCGCTGGTGGGAATAGCGTCCGCCGCATTGCGGGCCGCGCTCGCGGCGTGTTGACATGGAAAGCAGTGCCGATCCCGCTATGCTTGCCCCCGGGAGCAGACAAGGGAGATGCCCGATGACCGAGATGACATTCACCCGCCGCCAGGCGCTGATGGCGGGCGCCGCGCTGCCGCTGGTGGCCGCCGCCCGCCCGGCCCGCGCCACGGCCCCGATGCTGGGCGCGGCGCTGCCGCCGTTCCACCGCTTTGCCCTGGGCGGGATCGAGGTGACCACGCTGCTGGCGGGCACCCGCACCGTCGAGGATCCGCAGACGATCTTCGGGATGAACGCCAGCCCCGAGGACTTTGCCGCGGTGTCGGCGGCGAACATGATCCCGGCGGACAAGACGCAGTTCTTCTTTACCCCGACCGTGGTCAATACCGGGTCCGAACTGATCCTGTTCGACACCGGGCTGACGCCCGAGGGCACCTCGGCCGCGCTGACGGCGGCGGGGTATTCCGCGGACCAGGTCGACAAGGTGGTGATCACCCACATGCATGGCGACCATATCGGCGGGCTGTCCGGCGCCGCCGGCGAGACCTTTGCCAATGCGGCCTATTACACCGGCCAGGTCGAGTTCGACGCCTGGGACATGGCGGGCGACGAGACTTTCGAGGCCAAGGTGCGGCCACTGGCCGAGAAGATGACGTTCCTGGACGATGGCGGCAGCCCCGCCCCGGGCGTCACCGCGATGGCGGCCTTCGGGCACACGCCGGGGCACATGGCCTATGTACTGGAAAGCGAGGGCAAGAGCCTGCTGATCGGGGCGGATTTCGCCAACCACTATGTGTGGTCGCTGGGCTATCCCGACTGGGAGGTGCGGTTCGACCGCGACAAGGGGCAAGCGGCGGCGACGCGGCGGCGGCTGCTGGACATGCTGGCGGCCGACAGGATGCCCTTTGTCGGCTATCATATGCCGTTTCCCGGCTTCGGCTTTGTCGAGACGCGGGGGGACGGGTTCCGCTATGTCCCCGCCAGCTATCAGATGATGCTGGGCTGAGGCACCGGCGGCGGGCGCGGCGTGGGCGGATGACCGCGCTGCGACCCGATACGGGGTTGGCGGGCCGGGCCGGGGGTGGCACTCTCCGGCAACCTGCCAGCCAGACCCCGGGGGGCCATGGACGACATCCTGACCGTCACGCTGAACCCGACCGTGGACCTGTCGACCTCGGTCGCCCATGTCGTGCCGGGCGACAAGCTGCGCTGCGCGGCCCCGGTCACCGATCCGGGCGGGGGCGGCATCAACGTGGCGCGGGCGATCCGGCTGCTGGGGGGCGAAAGCCGGGCGCTGGTGGCGCTGGGCGGGCATAACGGCGACAAGCTGCGCGCCCTGCTGGAACGCGAGGGAATCCGGCTGATCCCGTTGCAGGCCCCGGGCGAGACGCGGCTCAGCCTTGCCGTGACCGACGCGGGCACCGGTGAGCAGTACCGCTTTGTCCTGCCGGGGCCGGAATGGAACGCGGCGGGGCTGAAGGCGATCCTTGCGGCGATCACCACCTCGGTGCCCGAGAACGGCTATGTGGTGCTGTCGGGCAGCGTGCCGCGGGGGGTGCCCGACGACATCGCCTGCTGCATCGGCAGCAAGCTTGCGAAACGCGGCGCGCGGCTGATCGTCGACACCTCGGGCCCGGCGCTGATCCGGTTGGCCGAGGGCACCGACGCCCCGCCCTTTCTGCTGCGGATGGATCGGAGCGAGGCGCAGGCGCTGGCGGGCCGGACGCTGGAGACCCGCGCCGAGAGCGCCACTTTCGCGGCCGGACTGGTGGAACGCGGCATAGCCACGGTGGTGGCGGTCGCGCGCGGCTCGGACGGGTCGGTGCTGGCAGCCGAAGGGCTGCGGCTGCACGCGGCGACGCCGCCGGTTCCCGTGCGCTCGAAGGTGGGGGCGGGCGACAGCTTTCTGGGCGCCTTCGCCCTGTCGCTGGCCCGCGGCGAGGATCTTGAAACCGCCCTGCGCTGGGGGACGGCGGCGGCCAGCGCCGCGGTGATGACCGACGCCACCGCCCTGTGCACCCGCGAGGACACCGAGGCGCTGCTCGCCCGCTGCATGGTGACTGCGATCGCCGCCGCGTGATCGCGCCCCCGGGGCCGCGCGCGGGTGGATTGATCTCCATCAATGACGGCGCGGCCGTTCGGGCGCATCCTTCGCTCCTGCTTCCGAAGGGGGCGGCTATGATTGAAGAGTTCTCGGACCCGGTCGAGGTCTGGCGCGCGGCCGAGGGGGATCTCTCGGGCCTGATAGCGTTGCTTGTGGCCGAGACGCGGCCGTCGCGGCGGACGCTGGACGCGCTGGCTGGCTGGCTGTCGGGCGCCTTCGATGCCGAGCCCGACCTGCGGGGTATCCCCTCGGTTTCCCCGTTCACCCCCGACCGGATCAGGCTGGAGACGGCGGCCGAGGATTTCTGCCGGATTGCCGAATGGTCCATGGCGCGCGGGTTCGACATCGACGGCCAGAGCCTGCTGAAGGAAGTGGCGAAGAAGTGGGATGTCGACGCCGACGCGCTGGGCCGCGCAGTCGACATGCTGCGCCGGTCCGGGCCGCGCGATGCCCTCAAGATCGAGGCGCGGGCCTTTCGGCAATGGCAACAGCGCACCCGCGCCTCGGGCCGGGGGCAGATCGGCTGAGCCGGCACCGGCCCCGCGCCGGGCTCAGGTCGGGTCGCGCCAGCGGTTGACGATGGGATAGCGGCGGTCCAGCCAGAACGCGCGCGGCGTCAGGCGGGCGCCCGGCGCCGACTGGAACCGCTTGTATTCGCTGAGATGGATCAGCCGCTCGACCTTTTGCACGGTCTCGCGGTCAAAGCCCCCGGCCACCAGATCGGCCACCGATTTCTCGTTGTCGATCAGGCCCTGAAGGATGCGGTCCAGCACGGGATAGGGCGGCAGGCTGTCCTCGTCCTTCTGGTCGGCGCGCAGCTCGGCCGAGGGCGGCTTGTCGATCACGCGGGGCGGGATCACCTCGCCCGCCGGACCCTGCATCCAGTCGCGGTGATTGGCGTTGCGCCAGCGGCAGGTTTCAAAGACGCGGGTCTTGTAGAGATCCTTGATCGGGTTGTAGCCGCCCGCCATGTCACCATAGATCGTGGCATAGCCTACCGCCACCTCGGACTTGTTGCCGGTGGTCAGCAGCATCTCGCCGAACTTGTTGGACAGCGCCATCAGGATCAGCCCGCGCAGGCGGGACTGGATGTTCTCCTCGGTCACGTCGGGCGCGGTGCCTGCGAAAAGCGGCGCCAGCGCCTCGGCCACCGCGGCGCGGGGCCCGTCGATCGGCACCTCGTCCAGACGGCAGCCCAGCGCACGGGCGACCGCGGCGGCATCCTCCAGCGAGGCGGCCGAGGTGTATTCCGAGGGCAGCATCACGCAGCGGACGTTCTCGGAGCCAATGGCATCGGCGGCGATGGCGGCCACCAGTGCGGAATCGACACCGCCCGACAACCCCAGCAGCACACGGGAAAACCCGCTCTTGCGCAGGTAATCGCCCAGCGCGGCCACCATCGCGCGGTAGTCCTGCTCCCATGCGTCGGGATGAACCGCGCGCGCCCCGGTTTCGGCGCGCCAACCCTGCGGGGTACGGGTGAAATCGACATGGGTCAGCGCCTCGTCGAAGACGGGCATCTTGACCGCGAGCTGGCCGCCCGGATTCAGCACGAAGCTGCCGCCGTCGAACACCTGGTCGTCCTGCCCGCCCACGAGGTTGAGATAGACCAGCGGCAAGCCGGTCTCGACCACGCGGGCGACCATGATCGACAACCGGCGATCGAACTTGTCGCGGTAATAGGGCGAGCCGTTCGGTACCAGCAGGATCTCGGCCCCGGTCTCGGCCAGCGCCTCGGCCACGTCCTCGAACCATGCATCCTCGCAGATCGGCGTGCCGATGCGCAGCGGACCCACCGCATAGGGCCCGTTGATCGGCCCGCTGTCATAGACGCGCATCTCGTCGAACACGCCGTCATTGGGCAGGTGGTGCTTGAAGATGCGGGCGGCGACCGCACCGTTCTGGCAGATGTAATACGCGTTGTAGAGATGCCCGTGCGCGGCGAAGGGCGCCCCGATCCCCAGCGCGGGGCCCTGGGCGCAGTCGCGGGCCAGCGCCTCGACATGGGCCATGGCATCGGCGGTGAAGGCGGGTTTCAGCACCAGGTCCTGCACCTGGTAGCCGGTCAGGAACATCTCCGGCAGCGCGACCATGTCGGCGCCCGCGCGGCGCCCCTCGTCCCAGGCGGCGCGGGCCTTTGCGGCGTTCTCGGCCAGCGCCCCCGTGGTGGGGTTCAACTGCGCCAGTGTCAGGCGAAACCTCTCGGCCATGGGCGTCCCCGTGATGCACGTCCGTGACTTAGCAGACTGACGGGCAAGTGAAAGCCGGGATATGGCGAAAACCGTTGTAAGCCCCGCCCCGCTCAATTACGGTTTGGGCGCTTTCACAAGATCGGGGCACGGCAGAGGGGGCTCGGGTGCACAAGGCTGGCAAGGCACTGGCACGTCTGGCGGTGACGGGCGTCCTTCTGGGCGCGGGGGCCGCGGCGGCGCAGGACGGGGGCGATGTCGTCACCCGCCAATATGACGATGGCGGCATCTACGAGGGCACCTTCAAGGACGGCAAGCAGCACGGGCGCGGCACCTACCGGCTGCCGAACGGCTATGAATACACCGGCGAATGGATCGACGGCCGGATCGAGGGCGAGGGCATCGCCCGGCTGGTCAACGGATCGGTCTACGAGGGCCAGTTCCTGGACGGCAAGCCGCATGGCCTGGGCAAGATCACCTTTGCCGATGGCGGCACCTACGAGGGCGAGTGGGAGGACGGCAAGATCACCGGCACCGGTGTCGCCGTCTATGCCAACGCGGTGCGCTATGAAGGCGATTTCCGCAACGCCGTACACCATGGCGTCGGCACCATGACCAGCCCGAACGGCTATGTCTACGAGGGCACCTGGGTCAACGGCGTCAAGGAGGGCAAGGGCAGGATCACCTATCCCGGCGGGCGCGTCTACGAAGGCGAGATGAAGCAGAACCAGCGCGCCGGCAAGGGCACGCTGACCACGCCCGAGGGGCTGACCTATGCCGGCGCCTGGAAGGATGGCGAGATGAACGGGCTCGGCACACTCACCCAGCCCAATGGCGATATCTACGAGGGGCTGTTCGTCAACGGCGAACGGCACGGCACGGGCAAGGTCACCTATGCCAATGGCGACGTCTACGAAGGCGAATACCGGAACGACAAGCGCCACGGCAAGGGCGTGTTCCGCGGCGCCGACGGCTATCGCTATGAGGGCGACTGGGTCGCGGGGCGGATCGAGGGCACGGGAACACTGACCTATCCCGACGGGTCGGTCTATGTCGGCCAGTTCCGCGAGGATCTGCCGGACGGCACCGGCAAGGTGACCTATGCCGACGGGTCCACCTACGAGGGCGCGTGGAAGGCCGGCGTGATCGAGGGCCAGGGCAAGGCGACCTTCCCCAACGGGCTGGTCTATGAGGGCGCGTTCAAGGACGCCGCCTATGACGGCCAGGGCACGATGACCCATGCGGGCGGCTATGCCTATACCGGCGACTGGCAGAACGGGCTGCGCCACGGCGAGGGCACGGCGACCTATGCCGATGGCTCGGTCTATTCGGGCGGCTTCGTCCGGGGCCAGCGCGAGGGCCAGGGCACGATCACCATGCAGGACGGGTTCAGCTATACCGGCGGCTGGAAGGACGGCAAGTTCGACGGCCAGGGCACCGCGACCTACGCCAATGGCGACGTCTACGAGGGCACCTTTGCCATGGGCAAGTACGAGGGCGAGGGCGTCATGCGCTATTCCGATGGCGAAGTACGCTCGGGCACCTGGCGCAACGGCGTGCTGACCACCGGCGCCGAGGCCCCCGCCGCGCAATGACGGCGCCCTGCCCCGCCGCCGCGCCCGCACCCTCCGCCAGCTCTGCACAGGCAAGGAAGGTGGCCAGATGACCATCCATATCGGCGCGGCCCCGGGCGAGATCGCGGAAACCGTGCTGCTGCCCGGCGATCCCTTGCGGGCGAAATGGGCGGCCGAGACCTTCCTGACCGATGCGGTCTGCGTGAACCGGGTGCGCGGCATGCTGGGCTTTACCGGTAACTGGCGTGGCAACCGCGTCACCATCCACGGCACCGGCATGGGCATGCCGTCGCTGTCGATCTACGTCAACGAACTGATCCGCGACTATGGCGCCAGGACGCTGATCCGCATCGGCTCGGCGGGCGCGATGCAACACGATGTGAAGTTGCGCGACCTCGTGCTGGCGATGACGGCCTCGACCGTTTCGACCCCCTCGGCGGCGATCTTCCGCGAGCTGAACTTTGCCCCCTGCGCCGATTTCGGCCTGCTGGCCGCGGCGCACCGGGCGGCGGTCGCGCGAGGCATCACGGCCCATGTCGGCGGCATCTATTCCTCGGACGTGTTCTATGACGAACGCCCGGATCTGAACGAACAGATGACCCGCCACGGCGTACTGGCCGTCGAGATGGAGGCGGCCGAGCTTTACATCCTCGCCGCGCGCCACGGCGTCCGCGCGCTGGCGCTGCTGACGGTGTCGGACCACCTGCCAACCGGAGCGGCGATGCCCCCCGGGGACCGCGAGCGCAGCTTTGGCGACATGGTCGAGATCGCGCTGGAGGCGGCCTTCGCCTGACCCGCGGCCCGCCGGTGGCCACGGCGTGCCATGAGTATTTATCCCAAGAAGAAGGGACGGGGCTCAGAGCCCGTGGCTCTGGTCGTAGCGGTTCGGCGCGGGCGGCGTCCAGCCGTCGAGCACGCCGGGTGCGGGCGTGAAGACCTCGACCAGCAGCGGGTGGCAGGCGGCGCTGGCCGGGCTGTTCGTGCCGCAATCGCCCCAGGGGCAGGCGCTGAGCGCGCCCAGCAGGTCGATCTCGGCGAAGAACTCGACATGGTCGCCCGCGCGCACGGGGCTGGCCTTGGTGAAATACTGGTGCGTGTCGCGGGTGAAGCCGGTGCACATGAAGACGTTGAACACGTCGTGGACATGAGATTCGGCGCCAGCGGCGCCCATCCCGGTCTCGGCAGCCAGAGCGCGGATCAGGTTGGAATGGCAGTGGTGGTGATACTGCGCCCCGGTCAGCAGCGCGTTGGTATAGGGATCGCAGCGGGTGCCGATCACGTCATGCACCCCGGCGCCATCGGCGTCGAACCCGTACCAGCCCAGCGTGTCGGCGGTGATCGTAGCCATCGGCCGGAGCGTCGGGAAGGACGACCACAGCCGGTGGCCAACGGTCAGGTGCGTGCCGTGCAGCGCGCGGGTCTTGCCGGAATAGAACCGTTCCGACAGGTCGGCCGCGGCCCAGAGGTTCAGGTCGCCCACCTGCGGCCCCTCGGGGCAGGTGATGCGGAAGAACTGCCCGGCCGGCACGCGGAAACAGCGCGCCTCGCGCGCAGGCACCAGCACCGCGCCGGTCCTTGCCGCGCCCGCACGCGCGGCGGCGTAGAGCGACATGTCCGGGGCGGGCAGCGTCCCGGGCGGGTAGCAGATCACCGGGGGTGCGGCGCGGCGGTCGGCGGCGCCGGAGAGGGTGTTGGGTTCTGTCGACGATGCAAACGGCGGATGGAACGCCTCGGGATCCGCGATCCAGCCCTCGGCCGGATCAAACGCCGCGCCGCGCGCGCCCGGCCCCTCCCGCTCTGTGAGCCCCGCGCGATACGCCCAGGCTGCCTGCACCGCGCAGACCAGCGCGTCGATCAGGTCGCCGGAAATGTCGTCGTCGGCGAAGTCGGACGGTGCCTGGGTGACGAACCCGAAGCGAAGGCCCCCTGCATCCCCTGCGAGAGCAGCCAGCAGCGCGCGCCGCCGCGTTGCCTCCTCGGTTCGCGTGGCAGGTCGACCATCCTTGTAACGACCGGGGCCAATGAGAGAATGGACACTGACGGCCGGGTAGGCCTCGACAACGCGCCGCTCGGGGTCACCCGGGGCGAGTCCGGGCAAGCACACCCCGGCGGCGTAGAGCCGCCTAACCCCTTCGAACAGCATCTTGCCCACCGGGGGATTGACTATGTTGTTGGGCGCTGCGCCCCCCGTCCGCCGGTCCAACTGCCGAAAGAGGTATTTGCGCCCCGCGGGTTGAGCGTTCCGGTGATCGGTCAGCGCCGTTTCGAAGGTCACTCGGTCCATCGCGGCAAGATGCGCGGCGAAGGCACGCCAGTCTCCCTCTGGCCAGCCAAGCGCCGTCGGCAAGCCACGGGCGAAGGCGAAGGGAAAATCCGCCCCCATTACCCAGGGACCGGGTGCGACCAGCGCCGCCTCGAACCTGTCAAGAGTTTCGATCCGGTCGAAACCATCGCAGACAAGCCTGTCGCGCTCCAGACTGCAGCGCGCCAGCGTGATCGGCTTGCCTGGGCACGGCGCCGAGGTGAAATCTGCCCCGAAGACCCGCACCGTTCCCTCTCCTGCCTCAGATCGCGCGTTCCACCATCATCTTCTTGATCGAGGCGATCGCCTTGGCCGGGTTCAGGCCCTTGGGGCAGGTCTTGGTGCAGTTCATGATGGTGTGGCAGCGGTAGAGCTTGAACGGATCCTCAAGCGCATCCAGCCGCTCGCCCGTGGCCTCGTCGCGCGAGTCGATGATCCAGCGATAGGCGTGCAGCAGCGCGGCGGGGCCGAGATACTTGTCGCCGTTCCACCAGTAGGACGGACACGCCGTCGAACAACTGGCGCACATGATACATTCGTAGAGCCCGTCCAGCTTCTTGCGGTCCTCGGGCGACTGGCGCCATTCCTTGGCCGGTTCGTTGCTTTCGGTTTCCAGCCAGGGCATCACGCTTGCATGCTGGGCGTAGAAATGCGTGAGGTCCGGGATCAGGTCCTTGACCACGGGCATGTGCGGCAGGGGATAGATCTTCACCGGCCCCTTGATCTCGTCCATGCCGTAGGTGCAGGCGAGCGTGTTGATCCCGTCGATGTTCATCGCGCAGGACCCGCAGATCCCCTCGCGGCAGGAGCGGCGGAAGGTCAGCGTCGGGTCGATCTCGTTCTTGATCTTGATCAGCGCGTCCAGGACCATCGGCCCGCAGGCGTCGAGATCGACGAAATAGCTGTCGACGCGGGGGTTTTCGCCGGTATCCGGATCCCAGCGGTAGATGCGGAATTCGCGGACATTGGTGGCGCCCGCCGGTTTCGGCCAAGTCTTGCCGGTGCGGATCACCGAGTTCGCGGGAAGCGTCAGTTCGACCATTTCGCGTTCCTACAATCGAGGATTACTGTTTCAACAGAGCTTCACGGAGCACTGAGAAGATATTGGGCTTTTCGTCTTCCGGCTCGTCAGCACTCGCCGCTCGTAGACGTTCCTCGATTGAGCGATCATCATGCTTAAAGATTGGAAGTTCCCTTCTTTTCCCTGTCGGCTGATACTCGATAAAGCGCGGCTCTTCTCTGGCATAGTCTTTGGTCCCATCAAGGAACATTGCTTGTTTAAACAGGGCCTTGGATGGTTCAGATTCATCAAAAAGTTCATCTGTAACGTTCAGACCAACTCCGGATCGGTTTTCGACCTGAACAGACCAACCGTCTGCAATACCACTGGCCTGATCCAACGTACCCTGAAGATAGCCTAGAATCTTCGGAAAGCTGTCACTTACGACTTCGTATCCTCGTTTCTCATCAAGTTTGAAGAAACTTACCCGCCAACGGTAGCTCGATAGCCGCCTTTTGAACGGCCACATTTTAGTAAACCCGCGCCTTGGGCGCGATCTTCTTCAGGTCGATGCCGCCCTCTTCGGCGGTCGACAGCGGTTCCAGCTTGACCGGGCGATAGGCCAGGCGCACGGCCGGCCCCTCGACCCAGGCCAGCGAATGTTTGCGCCAGTTGGCATCGTCGCGGTCGGGGTAATCCTCGTGGGCATGGGCGCCGCGGCTTTCCTTGCGCGCCTCGGCGGCGACCACGGTGGCCAGCGCGTTGGGCATCAGGTTGGTCAGTTCCAGCGTCTCCATCAGGTCCGAGTTCCAGATCAGCGACCGGTCGGTGACCTTGATGTCGTCCATCTTGCCCGCGACGGCGGCCATCTTCTGGCAGCCCTCGGCCAGTGTCCTGTCGGTGCGGAAGACGGCGGCATCGGCCTGCATCGTCTTCTGCATTTCCAGCCGCAGATCGGCGGTCGGCAGGCTGCCCTTTGCATGGCGCAGCCCGTCGAAGCGGGACAGCGCCGCGTCTATGGACGCCTTGTTCGGGGTGGGCACCGCCGTTTTCGGGTCGACCACGTCCTTGGCCCGGATCGCAGCGGCGCGGCCGAACACCACCAGGTCGATCAGCGAGTTCGACCCCAGCCGGTTCGCGCCATGCACCGAGGCGCAGCCGGCCTCGCCCACCGCCATCAGGCCGGGGGCGATGTTGTCGGGGTTTTCGGGCGTCGGATTCAGCACCTCGCCCCAATAGTTCGTCGGGATGCCGCCCATGTTGTAATGGACGGTCGGCAGGACCGGGATCGGCTGCTTGGTGACATCGACCCCGGCAAAGATCTTGGCGCTTTCGGAAATGCCGGGCAGGCGTTCGGCCAGCACCTCGGGCGGCAGGTGGCTGAGGTTCAGGTGGATGTGGTCCTTGTTCGGGCCGACGCCCCGGCCCTCGCGGATCTCCATGGTCATGCAGCGGGAAACCACGTCGCGGGAGGCAAGGTCCTTGTAGGTGGGGGCGTAGCGTTCCATGAAACGCTCGCCTTCGCTGTTGGTCAGATAGCCGCCCTCGCCGCGGGCGCCCTCGGTGATGAGACACCCGGCGCCGTAGATCCCGGTGGGGTGGAACTGCACGAACTCCATGTCCTGGAGCGGCAACCCCGCGCGCGCCACCATCCCGCCGCCATCGCCGGTGCAGGTATGGGCCGAGGTCGCGCTGAAATAGGCCCGGCCGTAGCCGCCGGTCGCCAGCACCACCATCTTGGCGGCGAAGACGTGGATCGTGCCATCGTCCAGCTTCCACGCCACCACGCCCTGGCAGACGCCGTCCTCGGACATGATCAGGTCGATGGCGAAATACTCGATGAAGAACTCGGCCTTTTGCTTCAGGCTCTGGCCATACAGCGTGTGCAGGATCGCGTGGCCGGTGCGGTCGGCCGCGGCGCAGGTGCGCTGCACTGGCGGGCCCTCGCCGAACTCGGTCGTGTGCCCGCCGAAGGGGCGCTGGTAGATCTTGCCCTTTTCGGTGCGCGAGAACGGCACGCCGTAATGTTCCAGTTCATAGACCGCCTTGGGCGCCTCGCGCGCGAGGTATTCCATCGCGTCCGTGTCGCCGAGCCAGTCGGAGCCCTTGACGGTGTCGTACATGTGCCACTGCCAGTGGTCGGGGCCCATGTTTCCCAGCGACGCGGCGATGCCGCCCTGGGCGGCCACGGTATGCGACCGGGTCGGGAAGACCTTGGTGATGCAGGCCGTCCTGAGGCCCTGTTCGGCCATGCCCAGAGTGGCGCGCAGGCCGGCGCCGCCGGCGCCCACCACCACCACGTCGTAGTCATGCGTCTCGTATTCGTAAGCGGCCATGTGCCCTGCTCTCCGTAGATTCAGATCGCGATCCTGAGGACCGCGTAAAGACCGGCCGCCATGACCGAGTAGCTGACACAGATCGTCAGGATCAGCAGCGCCTTCTGGGTGATGCCGCGGCTGTAATCCTCGATCGCGGTCTGCGCACCCTTGCGGAAATGGGCCATGCCGACCCAGATGGTCAGCAGCGCGACGATCGCCGGGAACGGCCGCGAGAAGGTGGCGACCACCTCTTCGTGCGAACTGCCCAGCGCCCGGCCGAAGATCAGCACGAAGGCCAGGACCAGCCCGACCAGCGCGATCCCGCTGACGATCATGAACCAGTGATGTTCTGTCCCGGTCTTGGCCGAACCAAGCCCCAGGGCGCGCTTGCGGGCGGTGATGTAACGCATGATCGGCCCCCTCAGACGACGATGATGGTAAGCAGGGTCAGCAGGGCCGAGCCGCCGATCACGGCCAGCCCAAGCCGCTCGGCGGTCTTCAGTTCCAGCCCGCGGCCCGCGTCCCAGATCACGTGCCGGATGCCCGCCAGGGTGTGATACCACAGCGCCCAAACCGACAGCGTCATCACCAGGTCGCCGATCCACGAGGTCAGCACCCAGTCGGCGCGGGCGAACGCCTCGGGGCCCTTGGCCGCGGCGAGGAACCACCAGACGATGAGGATCGCCGCCACGATCAGCGCGTTGCCGGTGATCCGGGTAAAGATCGAGGTCACCGAGGTGATCTGCGGGCGATAGACCTGAAGATGCGGGGAAAGCGGCCGGTTTCCGCGGTTGAAGTCAGCCATGGGATCCCTCTTGTCCTGGGGCGCAGCTATGGGCAGATGTGATAACGGTTTTTGCATCCATGTCACGGCTTCGACCGGGATTCGGGGTGGATTTTTCGCTGCGGGCGCGAAAAATCCACCCTTTGTGATCACAGCCAAGCACCAAGTGATCACAAATCCCGGCGCCCGCCGGTCAAAGCGGAATCAGCGCCCAGTAGTCGAGGTCAAGCAGCACATGGGGCAGGTATCTGCCGTCCTCGCCGCGCAGCACCCCTGGCAGGCCGCCCGCCTTGACCGCGACCAGCCGCAGCCGCAGCGCGCCCACGCCCGGCGCGGCGGTTTCGGCCTTGTCCAGCACCTGTGTCCAGGCCTTGACCGTGTCGCCCGAGAAACAGGGATTGGCATGCGCGCCCGCGTTCAGGCCGACGATCATCTGCGCGTTGGCCAGCCCGTTGAACGACAGCGCGCGGGCCAGGCTGATGACATGGCCGCCATAGATCAGCCGCTTGCCATCCTCGCGCACCGTGGCGTCGAAATGCACCTTGGCGGTGTTCTGCCACAACCGGGTGGCCAGCATGTGCTCGGCCTCTTCGACCGTCACGCCATCCACGTGGTCGATGATCTCGCCCACGGCGTAATCGCCCCAGCGATGCGGTTCGCCCGCCAGAGTGAAATCATAGCCGGTGAAAGTCAGCACATCGGGCACCACCAGATCGCCCGGCGCCACGCTGTCGGCCAGTTCCGGCACCACCGTCTCGGGCGCGGGCGCGTCCGCATCGCGCTTGCGCACCATCACCCAGCGGACATAGTCCAGCACCAGGTCGCCCTTCTGGTTCAGACCCCGGGTCCGGACCCAGACCACCCCCGACTTGCCGTTGGAATTCTCCTTCAGCCCGATCACCTCGGACTCGGACCGCAGCGTATCGCCGGGCCAGACCGGCCGGTGCCAGCGCCCCTCGGCATAGCCGAGATTGGCGATGGCGTTGAGGCTGATGTCGGGCACGGTCTTGCCGAACACCGTGTGGAACGCGATCAGGTCGTCCATCGGCGCGTTCGGCAGCCCGCAGGATTGCGCGAAGGCGTCCGAGGAATAAAGCGCATGCCGCGCCGGATAAAGCGCGTGGTAAAGCGCGCGTTCGCCGCCAGAAACGGTGCGCGGCACCGCATGCGCGATCACCTGCCCGACATGGTAATCCTCGAAGAAACGGCCCGGGTTGGTCTTGACCATGAACCTTACAACTCTCCCAGCTTGAGGCCGGGGGCATATTCCCCCGTCACATCCTTGATCACCGCCTGCGCACAGCGCATCCGGCCCGTCTCGGGGTCCGCGGCATAGGCGGGGGAGCCGTAAAGCTCCCACCCCTTGGCCAGCGCCTCGGTCACCTTGTGGCAGAAGGCGGCGGTATCGTCCTCGGTCAGCAAGCGATAGGCGCGCATCACCCGGCACTCGGCAGCGGCAGCGGCCAGACGCCCAGCCAGTTATGCACCCAGATGATGACGAGATAGAGCAGGATCGAGATCACCCCGAGCTTGATGTCGCCCCCCAGGCTGCCGCCGCGCCAGTGCGTGACCGGCTCCTTGGCGTTGATCAGCACGACCTCGGCAATCGCCCAGATCAGCAGGCCGCCGAACAGCACGATGGACGCCAGATCGCCATTGACCAGCAGATGCGCCACCGCCCATGTGGCGAAACCATACAGCATCGGGTGGCGGAACAGTTGCCGCGCCCGGCTTTTCGAATTGCCCAGCCCGAAGAACACCACCGCCAGCAGCATCAGCGTGTTGTTCGCATGCACCATGAAACCGGGCGTCTGATAGATCTCGGGCGCGGTGTTGCCACGATACCCCATCACCATCAGCACGACCGACAGCACCAGCGGCACCGCGAAGATGATCTTCGAGGCCGCGCCCAGCCGTTCGTCCAGCGCCGCGCGCGGGCCGGGGAACAGCCGCTTGAACAGGTGGGCAAAGCTCCAGAGCAGAACGCCAAGGATGATAAGGGTCATGTCACAGTCTCCAGTTCCGCAATCGCTGCCGCCTTGGCCAGCGTTTCACGTGCGGTGACGATATGCAGATTCTCGACGATCCGGCCATCCACCACGGCAATCCCCAGACCCTTCCGGCGCGCCTCGTCGAAGGCGGCGATCTGGCGCCGCGACAGGTCGATCTCGGCCACGGTGGGCGCGAAGACGGCGTTGGCGGCGGCGACCTGGTCGGGGTGGATCAGGCTCTTGCCGTCAAAGCCCAGGTCGCGGCCCTGCGCACATTCCGCCCGAAGCCCCTCTTCGTCGCGGAAGGCGTTATAGACCCCGTCGATCGCCACGATGCCGTGGGCGCGCGCGGCCAGCAGGCACTGGCCGAGGCTGGTGAGCAGCGGCATCCGGTCGGGGCGCGGCCGGCAGCGCAGTTCCTTGATCAGGTCGTTGGTCCCCATCACGAACCCGCCCAGCCTCGGATGGGCGGCCAGCGCGTCGGCATTCAGCACGCCGCGCGGGGTTTCCATCATCGCCCAGAGTTCCACCCCCGGGATCGCGTCGCCCAGCGCATCCAGTTGCGCGGTGGTCT
The DNA here is from genome assembly GCF_004342445.1 of Rhodovulum euryhalinum. Classification (GTDB taxonomy): domain Bacteria; phylum Pseudomonadota; class Alphaproteobacteria; order Rhodobacterales; family Rhodobacteraceae; genus Rhodovulum; species Rhodovulum euryhalinum. The sequence goes on along the minus strand of NZ_SLWW01000005.1, from coordinate 177,553 downwards.
CGACCTTGGGCAGCAGAACCGCATGCGCCCCCGCCCCGCGCAGCGCGGCCACGTCGTCGGCGCCCCACTCGGTATCCAGCCCGTTGATCCGCACGATGCAGAAGCGCGGCCCGAACCCGCCCTCGGCCAGCATCTCGGCCAGCAGCTTGCGGGCGGCCGGTTTCTCCTCGGCGGCGACGGCATCCTCCAGGTCGAAGATGATCGCATCCACGGGCAGCGTCTTGGCCTTTTCCAGCGCCCGCGCCTTCGAGGCCGGGATGTAGAGGACGGAACGGAACGGGCGGGCGCGAAGATCCATTGATTCTCCCCTCGGGTCATTTTGTTGCGCCAGACACCACAGCCAGGACATATTGCGCAACCCCTTTTATGCCGCGCCGCAGAAAACGGCGTACGCCGGTATAGGCGTTTCTTGGGATTTCTCGCGCAGGCTTGAGCCGACACCCATCCCCCCGCAGGAGTGACCCCATGCAACGCCACCTTGCCCTTGCCACCCTGATCCTGGCCCTGCCCGGCCCGGCCCCGGCCGAGAGCCCCCGCCAATGCGGCCCGCGCGAGGCGGTCATAGCCCTGCTGGCCGACCGCTATGGCGAGTCGCGCCAGGCGATGGGGCTGGCGGCCAACAACGCCGTGGTGGAACTGTTCGCCAATGCCGAAACCGGCAGCTGGACGATCACCGGCACGATGGCCTCTGGCACCACATGCCTGATCGCCAGCGGCGAGGCCTATCAGGCGCTGGCCGAGACCCTGATCCCCGGCGAAGGCGCCTGAGCGCCCCCCCCTGCCCGCCCGGCCCGCGCGGCCGGGCGGGCGTCCTTGCCCCCGCCAGAATCAGCCGACGCCCCGCGCGGACAAAGACCCCCGTGCCCGGACCGGCATCGCGGGATCGGTCCTGTCGGGGCACACCGGGCCCACGGAAATCCCCGGCCACGCCCCCCCTGAACCCCTTGCATCACAAGCGCTTTGCCCGGCTTGCCCGCCCCGCGGCACCGCGGCCCGCCCCCGCCCCGCGCCGCGGCGGCCTTGCGCGAGCGGCGCCAAAGCCTTACCCATCGCGCCGAAAACAACTGATCAGGGACCAGACACATGGCCAGACCCAGGATCGCGCTCATCGGCGCGGGGCAGATTGGCGGAACGCTCGCCCATCTCGCCGCGATCAAGGAACTGGGCGACGTCGTACTTTTCGACATCGCCGACGGGGTGCCGCAGGGCAAGGCGCTGGACATCGCCGAATCCGGCCCCTCCGAAGGGTTCGACGCCCGGCTGAAGGGAACCAACGACTATGCCGACATCGCCGGGGCGGATGTGTGCATCGTCACCGCCGGCGTGCCGCGCAAGCCGGGGATGAGCCGTGACGACCTGCTGGGCATCAACCTCAAGGTGATGAAATCCGTGGGCGAGGGCATCCGCGACAACGCGCCGGACGCCTTCGTGATCTGCATCACCAACCCGCTGGACGCGATGGTCTGGGCGCTGCAGCAATATTCCGGCCTGCCGCCCGAAAAGGTGGTCGGCATGGCGGGCGTGCTGGACAGCGCGCGCTTTCGCCACTTCCTCAGCCTGGAATTCAACGTGTCGATGAAGGACGTCACCGCATTCGTCCTGGGCGGGCACGGCGACACGATGGTGCCGCTGGCGCGCTATTCCACTGTGGGCGGCGTGCCGCTGCCCGATCTGGTGGACATGGGCTGGACCACCCGCGAAAAGCTGGACGCGATCATCCAGCGCACCCGCGACGGCGGTGCCGAGATCGTCGGCCTGCTCAAGACCGGGTCGGCCTATTACGCCCCCGCGACCAGCGCCATCGAGATGGCCGAGGCCTATCTGAAGGACCAGAAGCGGCTTCTGCCCTGCGCGGCCTGGGTCGACGGGGCGCTTGGCCTCAAGGGGATGTATGTCGGCGTGCCCACGATCATCGGCGCCGGCGGCATAGAGCGGATCGTCGACATCAAGCTCGACCGCGCCGAGCAGGAGATGTTCGACAAGTCGGTGGACGCGGTGAGGGGTCTGGTCGAGGCCTGCAAGGGAATCGACGAAACACTGGCCTGACGGCCGGCGTCAGCATCGGGGGGCCGGTCCGCCGCGACCGGCCCCTTTCCGTTCCCGGGCCCGGGCGGGGATGCGCCGCAGCATACCGCGCCGGGCCCTGCGGGGACGGCCGGACCGCTTTGTGATCACACTTTTCTCGGGCGTGATCACAAACGCCAGAAACTTGGCGAAATCCGGCCAACGCCCGCCGAAAACCGTTCCACTGCGGCCCGTTCCATGCTTAGACGCGACAAATCGCACCAGCACGGGACAGCTTGATGAACATCCACGAATACCAGGCCAAGGCTCTGCTGCGCAGCTATGGCGCGCCGGTGTCGAACGGCCATGTCGTGACCCGGGCCGAAGAGGCCAAGACCATCGCGGGTGAGATCGACGGGCCGCTCTGGGTCGTCAAGGCGCAGATCCATGCCGGCGGCCGCGGCAAGGGCCATTTCGTCGAACCCGAGGCGGGCGAGAAGGGCGGCGTGCGGCTGGCGAAGTCGATCGGCGAGGCCGCCGAAGAGGCCAAAAAGATGCTGGGCCGCACGCTGGTCACCCACCAGACAGGCCCCGTGGGCAAGCAGGTCGGTCGCGTCTATATCGAGAACGGCTCGGGCATCGCGCGCGAACTTTACCTCGCCATGCTGATCGACCGGCAATCCTCGCGCATCGCCTTCGTCTGCTCCACCGAGGGCGGCATGGATATCGAGGAGGTCGCGGCCAAGACGCCCGACCGCATCCTGTCCTTCACCATCGACCCCGTGACCGGCTATCAGCCCTACCACGGCCGCCGCATCGCCTTTGCGCTGGGGCTGGAGGGCAAGCAGATCAAGCAGTGCTCGACCCTGATCGGCCAGCTTTACAAGCTGTTCCTCGACAAGGATTGCGAGATGATCGAGATCAACCCGCTGGTGGTGACCGACGCGGGCGATCTGAAATGCCTCGACGCCAAGATGGCCTTCGATTCCAACGCGCTCTACCGCCACGACGACATCCTGGCGCTGCGCGACGAGACCGAGGAAGACCCCAAGGAACTGGCCGCGTCGAAATACGACCTGAACTACATCGCGCTGGATGGCGAGATCGGCTGCATGGTCAACGGCGCCGGGCTGGCGATGGCGACGATGGACATCATCAAGCTTTACGGTGCGGAGCCGGCCAACTTCCTCGACGTGGGCGGCGGCGCCACCCGCGAGAAGGTGACCGAGGCGTTCAAGATCATCACGTCCGACCCGAACGTGAAGGGCATCCTGGTCAACATCTTCGGCGGCATCATGCGCTGCGACGTGATCGCCGAGGGCGTGGTGGCGGCGGTCAAGGAGGTGGGCCTGAAGGTGCCCCTCGTCGTCCGGCTCGAAGGCACGAATGTCGAGAAGGGCAAGGCGATCCTCAACGGATCAGGTCTCGACGTGATCGCGGCGGACGATCTGTCGGATGCGGCGGAGAAGATCGTGAAGGCGGTGAAGGGGTAACAAATGCTCTATGCACTGGCCATCGGCGGACTTCTCGGTCTTATATCTTTGGCCCTCTCTAGAAACCGAGCCCAAAGCAGGAAAACCGTTATCTCTCTTGATGAGATTAATGATGTTTGCCTACTTCGCGATGGGCCTGTGCATGCAGTATTGTTCCGCCAATCAGGAAACCTTTACAGAGACTTGGGCGATTTCTCAAATCCCTCTGCGGCTTGCGCGGAAGTGGCCAAGTCATTTCGGAGGGCGCAGATTGAGACCCTTACCATTTGGCAGAATTCTGAAAAAGCCTTTGAAGTATCTCGACGAATTTACAACGGGCGAGGTGCGTCGGAAGGCAAAAAACTTGGTGGGGCGATGGTTTCTGCAATTTGAATTGCAAAATCGAAGATCACCTCGATACTAAGGAAACAAAGCATGGCCGTTCTCGTCAACGAAACCACCAAAGTCATCTGCCAGGGCTTCACCGGCTCCCAGGGCACCTTCCACTCCGAACAGGCGATCGCCTACGGCACGAAAATGGTCGGCGGCGTCACGCCGGGCAAGGGCGGGCAGAAGCACCTTGACCTGCCGGTCTTCGATTCCTGCCACGAGGCGGTGGCGAAGACCGGGGCGAACGCCACGGTGATCTACGTGCCGCCGCCCTTCGCCGCGGACTCGATCCTCGAGGCTATCGACGCGGAAATCCCGCTGATCGTCTGCATCACCGAAGGCATCCCGGTGCTCGACATGATGACGGTCAAGCGCGCGCTGGAAGGGTCCAGTTCCGTGCTGATCGGGCCGAACTGCCCCGGCGTCATCACGCCCGGCGCCTGCAAGATCGGCATCATGCCCGGCCATATCCACCACCGCGGCAGCGTCGGCGTCGTCTCGCGCTCGGGCACGCTGACCTACGAGGCGGTCAAGCAGACAACCGATGTGGGCCTTGGCCAGTCCACCTGCGTCGGCATCGGCGGCGACCCGATCAAGGGGACCGAACATATCGACGTGCTCGAATGGTTCCTCGCCGACGATGAAACCCAGTCGATCATCATGATCGGCGAGATCGGCGGATCGGCCGAAGAGGAAGCCGCCCAGTTCCTGAAGGACGAGGCCAAGAAGGGCCGCAGAAAACCGGTGGCGGGCTTCATCGCGGGCCGCACCGCGCCGGCCGGGCGGCGCATGGGCCATGCGGGCGCCATCGTCGCCGGCGGCAAGGGCGGCGCCGAGGACAAGATCGAGGCGATGAAATCCGCCGGGATTGTGGTGGCCGACAGCCCTGCGCGCCTCGGCGAGGCCGTTCTGAAAGCCATCGAGGCATAACCCCAGGGACGCGCGCGGCCGACGGGAACCGGCCGCGCCGCACCCCACGCGCGAGGGAGGACCAACCATGACCGAGCAAAGCCCCAACACCGCCTTCCACGACTCGTCCTTCCTGCAGGGACACAACGCGGAATATGTCGAGCAGCTTTACGCCCGCTACGCCAACGACCCCGAGAACGTGGATGAACAGTGGCGCCGCTTCTTCGCGGATCTCGGCGATGACGAGGTGTCGGTCAAGCGCGAGGCCGCCGGGCCCAGCTGGGCGCGCCGCGACTGGCCGCCCGCCCCCAATGACGACCTGACCGCCGCCCTTGACGGGCAATGGCCCGGCCTGCCCGTCATGAGCGAGGCGAAGGCCGCCGAGGAGAAGATCCGCGAAAAGGCGCGGGAAAAGGCCGTCGAGGTCACCGATGACGAGGTCAAGCGCGCGGTTCTGGACAGTATCCGGGCGCTGATGCTGATCCGCGCCTACCGCATCCGCGGCCATCTGGTGGCCGATCTGGACCCGCTGGGCCTGCGCAACCCCACGCCGCATCCCGAACTCGACCCCGGCTCCTACGGCTTCACCGATGCCGACATGGACCGCCCCATCTTCATCGACAACGTGCTGGGGCTTCAGGTCGCCTCGATGCGCGAGATCCTGGCCATCGTGAAACGCACCTATTGCGGCACCTTCGCGCTGCAATACATGCACATCTCCGACCCCGAGCAATCCGCCTGGCTGAAGGAACGGATCGAGGGCTACGGCAAGGAAATCAAGTTCACCCGCGAGGGACGCCGCGCGATCTTGAACAAGCTGGTCGAGGCCGAGGGCTTCGAGAAGTTCCTGCATGTGAAATACATGGGCACCAAGCGCTTCGGCCTTGACGGGGGCGAGGCGCTGATCCCGGCGATGGAGCAGATCATCAAGCGCGGCGGCGCGCTGGGGGTCCGGGAAATCGCGATCGGCATGCCGCACCGGGGCAGGCTCAGCGTGCTGGCCAACGTGATGGGCAAGCCCTACCGCGCGATCTTCCACGAATTCCAGGGCGGCAGCTTCAAGCCCGAGGATGTGGACGGCTCGGGCGACGTGAAATACCACCTCGGCGCCTCAAGCGACCGCGAATTCGACGGCAACGTGGTCCACCTGTCGCTGACCGCGAACCCGTCACACCTGGAGGCGGTGAACCCCGTGGTCCTGGGCAAGACCCGGGCCAAGCAGGAACAGGCGGGCGACCGCGAACGGCGCACGGTGCTGCCGATCCTGCTGCATGGCGACGCGGCCTTCGCCGGGCAGGGCGTCGTGGCGGAATGTTTCGGCATGTCGGGGCTGGTGGGCCACCGCACCGGCGGCACCATGCATATCGTGGTGAACAACCAGATCGGCTTTACCACCGCGCCGCATTTCAGCCGCTCGTCACCTTATCCGACCGACATCGCGCTGATGGTCGAGGCGCCGATCTTCCACGTCAACGGCGACGACCCCGAGGCGGTGGTCCACGCCGCCAAGGTCGCCACCGAGTTCCGCCAGAAGTTCGGCCGCGACGTCGTGATCGACATGTTCTGCTATCGCCGCTTCGGCCACAACGAGGGGGATGAACCGATGTTCACCAACCCCCTGATGTATCAGAAGATCAAGAAGCACAAGACGACCCTGCAACTCTATACCGAACGCCTGGTGCAGGACGGCTTGATCCCCGAGGGCGAGATCGAGGACATGAAGGCCGCGTTCCAGTCGCATCTGAACGCCGAGTTCGAGGCCGGCAAGGAGTACAAGCCGAACAAGGCCGACTGGCTGGACGGCCGCTGGAGCCACATCCAGCGCGGCGGCGCCGACGATTACCAGCGCGGCGACACCGCGATCGGCGAGGAGACGTTGCAGGAACTGGGCCAGGCGCTGACGCTGGTCCCCGAGGGCTTCGAGGTTCACAAGACGGTGGGCCGCCTGCTCGACGCCAAGAAAGAGATGTTCTCGTCGGGCCGGGGCTTCGACTGGGCCACCGCCGAGGCGCTGGCCTTCGGCAGCCTGCTGACCGAGGGCTATCCGGTGCGCCTCGCGGGGCAGGATTCCACCCGCGGCACCTTCAGCCAGCGCCATTCCGCGCTGGTCGACCAGAACACCGAGGAACGCTATTATCCCCTGAACCACATCCGCAAGGGCCAGGCCCGCTACGAGGTCATCGACTCGATGCTCTCGGAATACGCGGTGCTGGGGTTCGAATACGGCTATTCCCTGTCCGAACCCAACGCCCTGGTGACCTGGGAAGCCCAGTTCGGCGATTTCGCCAACGGCGCGCAGATCATGTTCGACCAGTTCATTTCATCGGGCGAACGCAAGTGGCTGCGCATGTCGGGCCTCGTGGTGCTGCTGCCCCATGGCTACGAGGGCCAGGGCCCGGAACATTCCTCGGCCCGGCTGGAACGCTTTCTGCAACTGTCGGCCGAGGACAACTGGATCGTCGCCAACTGCTCGACGCCCGCCAACTACTTCCACATCCTGCGCCGCCAGCTGCACCGCAGCTTCCGCAAGCCGCTGATCCTGATGACCCCGAAATCGCTTCTGCGCCACCGCCTTGCGGTGTCCGAGGCCAGCGATTTCATCACCGGATCGTCCTTCCACCGCGTGCTCTGGGACGATGCCGATCTCGGCCGGTCCGAGATCAGGCTGAAACCCGACGCCGGGATCCGCCGCGTGGTGCTCTGCTCGGGCAAGGTCTATTATGACCTGCTGGAGGAACGCGATGCCCGCGGGCTGGACGATGTCTACATCCTGCGGATCGAACAGTTCTACCCCTTCCCGGCGCTGAGTCTGGTGAAGGAGCTTGAACGCTTCCCCGAGGCGCAGATCGTCTGGTGCCAGGAGGAACCCAAGAACCAGGGCGCCTGGAGTTTCATCGAGCCGAACCTCGAATGGGTGCTCACCCGCATCAACGCCCGCCACCACCGCCCGGTCTATGCCGGCCGCCCCGCCGCCGCCTCGCCCGCCACCGGGCTCGCCAGCCAGCACAAGGCCCAGCAGGCCGCGCTCGTCAACGATGCGCTGACAATCGAAGGTTAAGTCCCATGTCCATTGAAGTCCGCGTTCCGACCCTGGGCGAAAGCGTCGCCGAGGCCACCGTCGCCACCTGGTTCAAGAAGCCGGGCGATGCGGTCGCCGCCGACGAGATGCTGTGCGAACTGGAAACCGACAAGGTGACCGTCGAGGTTCCCGCCCCCTCCGCCGGCACGCTGGCCGAAATCGTCGCCCCCGAGGGCGAGACCGTCTCGGTCGACGCGCTGCTGGCCACGATCACCGAAGGTGCCGCGAAACCCGCCGCGGGCAAGGCCAGCCCCGCCGAGCCCGACGCCCCCCCCGCGCCCTCGGGCAAGGAAATCGCCGTGATGGTCCCCACCCTTGGCGAAAGCGTGGCCGAGGCCACCGTCGCGTCCTGGTTCAAGGCCCCCGGCGACCGGGTCGAGCGCGACGAGATGCTGTGCGAACTGGAAACCGACAAGGTCTCGGTCGAGGTTCCGGCGCCTGCCTCGGGTACGCTCTCCGAAATCATCGCCGCCGAGGGCGAGACGGTCGCGGCCGGCGCCCGGCTGGCGCTGATGCTCTCGGGCGACGGCGCCGCGGCGCAACCTGCCAGGGCCGGGACCGACACCGGGGCCGGCACGAAACCCGCGGCCGAAGCCGCCACCGACAAGCCCGCGCAGGCCAGGCGCGATGTCGAACACGCCCCCTCGGCGAAGAAGTTGATGGACGAAAAGGGTCTCGCGCCCGACGACGTCAAGGGCACCGGCCGCGACGGCCGCATCATGAAAGAGGATGTCATGCGCGCCGCCGAGGCCCCGAAACCCGCCCCCAAGCCCGCCGAACCGCCGAAACCCGCCCCCGACGCCGCCCGCGCCCCGATCCCGGCCGAGGATTCCGCCCGCGAGGAACGGGTGCGCATGACGCGCCTGCGCCAGACCATCGCCCGCCGCCTCAAGGACGCGCAGAACACCGCGGCGATGCTGACCACCTATAACGAGATCGACATGTCCGGCGTCATGGCACTGCGCCGCGAATACAAGGATCTCTTCGAAAAGAAGCACGGCGTGAAACTGGGCTTCATGTCCTTCTTCACCAAGGCCTGCTGCCACGCGCTCTCCGAGGTGCCCGAGGTCAACGCCGAGATCGACGGCACCGACATTGTCTACAAGAACTTCGTCCACATGGGCATCGCGGTCGGCACCCCCTCGGGGCTGGTGGTCCCGGTGCTCAGGAACGCCCATTCCATGGGCTTCGCCGAGATCGAGAAGCGCATCGCGGAACTCGGCATCCGCGCCCGCGACGGCAAGCTGTCCATGGCCGAGATGCAGGGCGGCACCTTCACCATCTCGAATGGCGGGGTCTACGGCTCGCTCATGTCCTCGCCGATCCTGAACCCCCCGCAATCGGGCATCCTCGGCATGCACAAGATCCAGGACCGCCCCGTGGTGGTCGCAGGCCAGATCGTCATCCGCCCGATGATGTACCTCGCGCTCAGCTACGACCACCGGATCGTGGACGGCAAGGGCGCGGTGACCTTCCTCGTCCGCGTGAAGGAGGCGCTGGAGGATCCGAGAAGGCTGTTGATGGATTTGTGATGGAAGAAATCACGGAGGAAAAAGTCAGAGGAGAATGGTATCGTTCGTCCATTCAGGAACGGCGCGAACTTGGAATGTTCGCGTTAAAGACCCTCATGACCCTAAATAGTGGCGGGTTCGTCGTCCTCCTGACTTTCTTAGGAAATTCATCAGCACAGACTGCCTTCTTGGTCACACTCGGGGCAATCAAACTTGCCATGTTGAGCTTTCTAGCGGGCATTGTGCTGGCCTTCTTGGTAATTGCACTGGCGTATGTTGTGGCGCTGACTTCTAATCCATATACAGGCCGGACCGCCCTAGCGGATTGGTTTGTAATTCCCGCCTATTTGATCATCGCTTGGCTGTCGCTTGCGGCGTTCTCGTTTGCCGTTTGGACCGTACTTTCAGGTGTTGAGGTGAGATGACCCCCGACCTCACCGCCCAACCCAACCCCGCCCCGGACCTGATCCGGGGCCTCGCTCCGACCCACCCCAAGGAGGTCCCGGGTCAAGCCCGGGACGCGACGGAATGACCCCCGAACTCACCGCCCTCGCCCTCGCCATCCTGCTCCAGGCCGTCCAGCTCATTCTTCTGGCGATCCCCGCCAATATGGAACTGGGCGCCAACTACACCGCGGGCCCGCGCGACACGCCGCCCGACCGGCCGCTCTCGCCCCGCACCGCCCGGCTGCAACGCGCGCTGAACAACCATTTCGAGGCACTGATCCTCTTCACCGCCGCCACTGCGCTTGTCACCCTCTCGGGTCAGTCCTCGCTCTTCACCGCGATCTGCGCCTTCGCCTATCTCGGCGCGCGCATCCTCTACATCCCCGCCTACGCGCTCGGCTGGTCGCCCGGCCGCTCGATCCTCTGGGGCGTGGGCTTCCTCGCCACGCTGCTGATGACACTGGCCGCACTGCTGTGACCTTCTTCTGGCCGAAAATATCCTCGGGGGGGCCGCGCCGCAGGCGCGGCGGGGGGCAGACAGCCCCCCTGCCCCCGGTCAGGACCGGAAAAAAGTCCGATGAATATCCGATGGAATTCAGATCGCCCGAACCGGCAAAGGAGACCCCATGGCAAGCTATGACGTGATCATCATCGGCTCCGGACCCGGCGGCTATGTCTGCGCCATCCGCTGCGCCCAGCTCGGCCTGAAAACCGCCTGCGTCGAGGGCCGCGAGACATTGGGCGGCACCTGCCTCAACGTCGGCTGCATCCCCTCCAAGGCCCTGCTGCACGCCTCCCACCAACTCCATGACTGCCAACACAATTTCGAGAAGATGGGGCTCAAGGGCGCGGCACCCAAGGTCGACTGGCAACAGATGCTCGCCTACAAGGACGAGGTTATTGCCCAGAACACCAAGGGCATCGAGTTCCTGTTCAAGAAGAACAAGGTGGACTGGCTGAAAGGCTGGGCCACGATCCCCGAACCCGGGCTGGTCAAGGTCGGAGACGAGACCCACAAGGCGAAAAACATCGTGATCGCAACAGGTTCCGAACCCGCCACCCTCCCCGGCGTCGAGATCGACGAAAAGATGATCGTCTCGTCCACCGGCGCGCTGTCGCTGCCGAAGATCCCCAAGAAACTCGCCGTGATCGGCGCAGGCGTGATCGGGCTGGAACTGGGATCCGTCTATGCCCGGCTCGGCGCGCAGGTGACGGTTCTGGAGTATCTCGACCAGATCACCCCCGGCCTCGATGCCGAAATCGCCCGAACCTTCCGATCCTTGCTGAAGAAACAAGGGCTTGAGATCATCACTGGCGCCGCCGTCCAATCCGCCGAGGCGCTGAAGACCAAGGCCAAGGTCAATTATACGCTGCGCAAGGATGACAGCACCCACCAGATCGACGCCGATGTGGTCCTCGTCGCCACGGGCCGCAAACCCTTCACCCAGGGCCTGGGCCTCAACGCGCTGGGGGTGGACCTGACCAAGCGCGGCCAGATCGCGACGGACGGCCAGTACCGAACCTCGGTCCCCGGCCTTTACGCCATCGGCGACGCCATCGAGGGCCCCATGCTCGCCCACAAGGCCGAGGACGAGGGCATGGCCGTCGCGGAAATCCTTGCGGGGCAAAAAGGCCATGTGAATTATGGGGTTATCCCCGGCGTAATCTATACCGCGCCCGAGGTGGCGGCGGTCGGCGCGACCGAAGAAAGCCTGAAGGAAGCAGGCCGCGCCTACAAGGTCGGCAAGTTCTCCTTCATGGGCAACGGCCGGGCCAAGGCGATGTTCGCGGCCGACGGTTTCGTCAAGATCCTGGCGGACGCGGAAACCGACCGCATCCTCGGCGCCCATATCATCGGCCCCGGCGCGGGCGACCTGATTCACGAGATCTGCGTCGCGATGGAATTCGGCGCCGCGGCCGAGGATCTGGCCCGCACCTGCCACGCCCATCCCACCTGTTCCGAAGCGGTGCGCGAGGCGGCGCTGGCCTGCGGCGACGGAGCGATCCACAGCTGAGGCGCGCCCGGCATGGGGACGGCGGCGGAAATGCCCGCCGCCCCCTGCCACGCCCGAGCGGACGCGGCGGGCAGGACGGCCTTGGGGGAACCGACCACCCCACCTGTCCTGCATATGGGACGGGCGGCGCGCGCGTCGCCCCCGCGACAAGCAGTTGTGATCACGCCGGGCTCAGGTGGCCAGCATCCTCAGCCCCTGGGTGACGTCCGTACGCACCGCCAGCCGCAGCGCGGGTTCGTCGCCGGCCCGCAGCGCGGCCAGGATCATCCGGTGGTGCTGGGGTGGTTCCGTCCGGCCGAGGCGGCCGTAGAGCGCGCGCATCGTGGGGCCGAGTTGCAGCCAGACGGTTTCGGCCATGGCAAGCATCGCGGGAGCCTGGGCGCGCAGGTAAAGCGCCCGGTGGAACTCCAGGTTCGTGCGGATGAAAGCCACCGCATCGCCCCGCGCCACGGTTTCGCCGATCTCGGCGTTGATCTTCTGCATCCGCTCGATCAGCGCCATGTGCGCGCGCGGCAGTGCCCGGCTGGCCAGTTCCGGTTCCAGCAGCGCGCGCAGCGCCGCCAGTTCCTCGATCCGTTCATTCGAAAGCTCGGGCGTCGAGACCCGGCCCGACGAGGACATCGTCAGCGCGCCTTCGGCGACCAGCCGCCGCACTGCCTCGCGCGCAGGCGTCATCGACACGCCGAACTGTCGGCCGATGCCGCGCAGGGTCAGCGCGGCACCCGGCGTCAGTTCGCCGTGCATGATCTGGGTTCTGAGTGTTCGGTACAGCCGGTCATGGGCCGCGGTGCCCGTCTCGCCCGGCCGGGTCTGGATCAGCATGGGCCGACTGTGATCACGGTGGCGCCATTCGTCAATCGTTGAACCGCACACGGTGCAACGCCGCGCCGTTGGCGCGCAGCCAGGCACGCGGTGCGGCATAGTCGGGCATCAGCCGCGCCACCACCGCCCAAAAGGCGGGCGAATGGTTCATCTCGGCCAGATGCGCGACCTCGTGCGCGGCGACATAGTCCAGCACCTGCGGCGGCGCCATGATCAGCCGCCACGAGAACATCAGATCGCCCCGCGACGAACACGACCCCCAGCGCGACCGCGTATCCCGGAGTGTCAGGCTGCCATAGCCCCGGCCCAGCGCCGCGGCGTGCCGGTCGGCGGCCTCGGCCAGTGCCCGCCGCGCCTCTGTCTTGAGAAAGCCCTGGATCCGGGGTCCGACGGCCCCGGCGCCCCCCGGCACCGCCAGCGCCTCGTCCGCCAGCCGGGGCGCACGCCCCGTCCCGGCCACGATCGGCAGCGCCCGCCCCCGGAACGGCACCGTCCCGCCAAGCATCACGGCATGATCGTCGATGCGCGCGGCGAGGTGGCCGCGAATCCAACCCTCCTTCTCGCGCAGGAAGGCCAGCCCCTCGGCCAGCGGCGCCCGGTGCGGCAGTGTCAGCGTCACCCGGCCGTCAAGCTGCGACACCCGCAGCGAATACCGCCGCGCCCGCGCCGACCGGCGCAGTGCCACCTCGAGCGGCGGGTTTCCGGGAAGTCGCGTCGTGCCCATCGCTGACTCGTGCTTTTGGCCTGTCTATAGCAGCCCAAAAGGGCTTTGACACGTCCGGGGACTTGTGGCAGGTGGCTGCAACCGCAAGAGACCTGACCCGTGAGAGGACCTCCATGCCCAAGGACGAATGGGGTGTAAAGCGCGTTTGCCCAAGTTGTGCGACCCGCTTCTATGACCTTCAGCGCGACCCGATGACCTGCCCGTCCTGCGGCAACAGCTTCACGGTGGAAAGCCTGACCTCGGTCAAGGGGCGGTCCATGCTGTCCGAGCGGGCGGCACCGGCCAAGGCCGTCGTCGAAGATGACCTGGTCGAAGACGATGATGCGGTGATCGACGACGAAGAGGGGACCGAGGTCGACCTGGGCGATGACGTCCTGGACGATGACGATGATGACAGCGTTTCGCTCGACGACATCGCCGACATGTCGTCCGACGACGACGACGAGACGTGACGCAGGACGGGGGCATTTTTCCGCTTGATCTCGCCCCCGGCCTTTCATAGATACACGCGGGCGGTCCGAAGGGGCCGCCAACGTACCGGGGCCATAGCTCAGCTGGGAGAGCGCTTGCATGGCATGCAAGAGGTCAGGGGTTCGATCCCCCTTGGCTCCACCAAATCCTGAATTTCAGAGAAATTACAGGTAGATCGGCCGGAAGCGGCCAACCCTCGCATATCCTCTGAAACTCCGTCATGCGCCCCCTTTTCGCGCGCCCGAGGCGTGGTGCGGGCTGTCCATTGCCCACCCGGGTGCGTCCTGCGAGCGGCGGGGTTACGTCAAGGCCGCGCGGCATCTACACTGGGCCAGGTCCGGGCCGGGACGCGTGCGTCCCGGGCGCGGCTGCGGGGATGGCTGGCATGACGGGAAACGGCAGGGGTGACATTCTGGAGCGGCTGCGCCAACGGGTGCGTGCTGCGCACCGGTCGGCCCTGCACGAGGTCGCGCGCGTCGAGGCGCGGCAGGACGTGGCCCCCGCGCCGCGGCTTCGCCCGGTTCCCCTGCACGAGATCGCCATCGAGCTGACCGGCAAGTGCAATCTCACATGCGAGATGTGCAGCGTCTGGAAAGGCGGGCGCGACGGGCCGGGGCAGGACCGTATTCGCGAGTTGCTGGCCGAGGCGCGTGCGCTTGGCGCGCAGGTCTTTACCGCCACCGGCGCAGAGCCGTTCATGCGAAAGGACACCGTCCCGATCCTCGCCGAGGCCGCGCGACTGGGCTATGGGCGCATCTCGGTGGTCACGAACGGCACGCTGATCGCCCGCCATGCCGAGCGGCTTGCCGCGATTCCGGGGCTAAGCCTCGGGATCAGCATCGACGGGCCCGAAGCGGTGCATGACGCGCTGCGGGGTGCCGGGATGTACCGCGAGGCACTCGCCGGTCTGCACGCGGTGCGCGCGCGCGGCGTCCCGGTGACCCTGAAGGGCGTGCTGATGCGGCCGACGCTGTCCACCGCGGATCACCTGATCGACCTTGCGGTCGACCTGGGCCTCGCCTCCGTATCGTATCAGCCGTTCCAGCCCGAAATCGCCTGGGACCAGCCCGACCACAGCCGCTGGCTGTTCGGCCCGGAAGATCGGCAGGCTGTTTCGGCCACGCTGGCGGCGTTGCTCGACAAGGCGCGGCAGGCGGGCGTCCGGATCGCGACCGAGGCGGTGTTCCCGGCGATCCTGCCCTATCTCTTCGACGGCGTGCGGCCGGTGCCGCCCGGCGGCTGTGCGCTGCCCGCGCGGTTCGTCCTGATCGACGGGCGGGGCGAGACCTATCCCTGCTTCTTCATGCGCGGCCAGTCGATGGGCAACGTGATGCAGGGCGTTCGCCTGCGCGACATCTGGCACGGCCCGGTCCAGCGCCGCATGCAGGCGCGCGGGCGTGCCGGCGATTGCCCCGGTTGTCTCGCGGGCTGTTCCGACCTGGCCAGCTATGATGCGGCCGCCGGACTGGCTCAGACATAGCCGAGATCGCGCGCAAGTGCGCCGGTGATCGCGCGGATAGCGGCCGGGAACGGTTCGGCCCGCACCGGTCGCGCGGGCCGCGCGAGGAACCCGGCCGCATGGGCGGGCGGCGCCAGCATCACCCCCCGCACCGCCGCGATCAGCGCCTCGGGGTCCGCCTCGACATCCTCGGCCCGCAGCTCGGCGTAGCGCGCACCCGGCGCAAGCGCGGCCTGACGCGCAAAGGCGATGCGGCGCAGCCATGCTTCGGAATGGTCCCGCTGGCCCGCGCCATCCACGGGCGCCCCGCAGGCCGGGTGGGCCAGAAGGTGCAGCACGGGCGGTCCGCCAGCCGCTGGCGCCGCAACACGCGCGATGCGCAGGCCAGGCAGGCCCCGCGCGAGATGCGCGGCCGCCATCTCGGCCACCGCTTCCGGCCCCGCGACCAGGCCAAGATCGGTCTGCGTGCCGCTATCCGGCGGCGCCAGTTCGGCTCGCAGGGGGCGGAACAGGGGCAGTTCGGTCACCGCGCCATCATGCGACCAGCCGGCATCGATCGACCGGAAACCGGCACCGGCCGGCGCGACCACCTGGTAACGCACCGCCCCCATGCGCGAGCCGTGCCAGCGCCGCGCGATATCGCCCGGGGCAAAGACCCGCGACAGGTATTCGGCCCGCACCTGGTCGAGCGACAGGGCGAAATAGTGCCTGAGCCGCAGCGCCACAGGCGCGATCCGCGACGGCGCGGCGCTGATGCTGTGCCCGCCCGTCCGCATCCACATCCCAAGCGGCGCATCGGCGCGGAACAGGCGTTGCTTGGGGTCGCGCTCGCGGAACGGGAGGTAGTGGCGCATTGTGGTCTCGAACCGCGCGGGATCATGCGCCTCGCCCTCGTTGCGGGGCAGGAACATGTATTCGGCGCAGTCGAAGGCAAGAACCCCGGACTCATCCCAGAGGGCGAGATATTCGCGCAGGGGCGTGCCGTCCGGGCTGTCGAGGAACTCGTCGGCATCGGCATGCAGCACCCAGCCCTCGCCGCCGAGCCCCCGGATGATCTCGCGCTTCAGGCGAAGCTGGCGGGTCAGGTCGAACACGCCGTCGAACGGGTGATCGACGATCCGCGTCACCGGTGCGCCCAGATGCGCCCGGGCAATGGCCGGGGTGTCATCGGTCGATCCGTGATCCATGACGATGGTCTCGGCCCCCTGCCGCGCAAGGTGCTCAAGCAGGCGGCCGAGCGTTGGTGCCGCGTTCCGGCAGGCCAGGATCGCGGTCAGGCGCGGCGGCTGGCCGGGGCGCGCGGCGGCGGTCATCGCGGGGCCAGCAGGTAGGCGGTGACATCGGCCAGCGCCTCCGGCAGGCGGCCCTCGTCCCGGCAGCGCGCCAGATGGGTGCGCGCCGCCACCGATCCGCGATGGGCGGCGCCGACGATCCGGGGCCATTGGGCGGTGCCGCCGGCCAGCGCCTCGTGAAACCAGCCATCGGCCAGCCCCAGTTCCCCGGCCCGGCGATAGGCCGCGGCCGCATCCCCGGGCAACAGCCCTGCGCGCCGCAGATGCCCAAGCTCCAGCGCCGCGGCGCCATCGCCCAGCCGCGCAAGCCGCACCAGAACCCGGCCGGCCCCGGACCGGCGCCCGGGATCGGCGCGGGCGATCTGCCCGGCGATATCCGCCGCGCGGCCGGGCGTCGCCGCGATCGGCAGGCCAAGCGCGCGGAACAACCGCAACCTCCGGGCGAATTGTCCGGGGCGCATCACGGCCAGGTATTCCTCATGCTTGCGCAGGTTCAGCGCGGCCAGATCGCCCAGATTGGCCAGTGGGATGTGGCCTGCGCGGAGCGCGGCAAGGCTCATGGCGAGCACCGGGAACCGGCGGAAGAGACGCGCCCGGTGCAGCGCATCGACCGCCTCGGCATAGCGCAAGGGGTCGGTTCGCTCGCGGAACAACAGCGGCTCGGGCACCTCGATCTGGGCACCCGCGCGCAACACGCCGGTCATCAGGACCCAGTCATAGGCGTTCATGGCCTGCCGCGGAAAAGCGGCACGAACCACTCCGGTGCGCATCAGGCCGTACATCCGCGTGCCTCCTGGCGCGGCCAGGTAGCGGCGCAGGCGCTGCACCGCGGGGCCCGCCAGCGTGTCGGTTCGGGGTCCGTCGATGCGGCCGGTCCAGCGGACGCGCGGCAGGGCCGAGACCGCGGCGGGCGCCGCCTCAAGCACTGCGAGGCTGGCCTCAAGAAAACGCGGCGCCCAGTAGTCGTCGGCCGCCAGCCAGACGAAGAAGGGCGTCTCGGCCCGGTCGAGCCCGGTTGCGAAATTCTGCGATCCCAGGCGCGCGGGCTGTCGGATCGCCTCGATCCGCGGATCGGCGGCGGCCGCGGCGCGCGCGAGCGGCCAGGTCGCGTCGGTCGAGGCGTCATCGGCGATGATCAGGCGCCAGTCGGGGACGGTCTGCGCCCGCACCGAGGCGACGGCCCGTTCCAGGGTCGCGGCGGCCTCGCAGGCGGGCATGCAGATGGTGACACGCGGGGACCGCGGCGGCGTGCCCGGCGATGGCGGTTGCCCCTGCATGGCCTAGCCGCCGCAATCGGCGGGATGGGGCCGCCGGATATGGGCGAGGTCGGCAAGGTAGCGCGCGGCCTCATCGGCGCCGTTCGTGCGGGGCAACCGTGCGCAGGCCCGGCGCAGGGCCGCCTGCCGGTCTGGGCGGGCGATTTCTTCCAGCCCGCGAACGATGTCACAGGAATTCGCCGTCCTTGCCGCCAGCGCAAGCCCGCATATCCGCGCGTAATCCGCCCTCAGCCATTGCTCGTCCTGCTCGTGATGCTCGTTCGACAGGAAAAGCGTGGGCAGGCAGGCGGCCAGGTTCTCGTGGAAGGTGTTGTAGCCCGCCATCGCCACCGCAAAGTCGAAGGCGTTGAGGAATCGCGCAAAGGGAAAGCTGCGCAGCCCGATCATGCCCTCGGGCGCGTCGCCCTCATCGCGGCCGATCTGCCACTGGCCCAGCACGATCTGCGGCGGCGGCCCGGTTTCCGCCAATGTCCCGGCGATCAGCGCGCGCAGCCCGTCGGTGCGGATGTTGTTGCCGGCGCCAAGCTGCAGGAACACCGCCGGCCGGTCGGGATCGAGCCCCAGCACCACCCGCGCGGCCTGCCGCGCCAACGCCTCGTCCTCGCGCAGGTAGCGCACCGGTGCCACCTGCAGCACATGGCCCCCGCTGCCCCGGGTCGGGCCCCGATCGAACGGCGCGGCGATCTCGCCCGGCTCCAGGACCGCGTCGAACCTGTCCTGCCGCGCGACGAAACCCTGCCCCGCGCCCGGCGGCCACATCGCCCGGCGAAGCCAGACCGACCAGAGCCCGGGGAACTGCTCGACTGCGCCGGTCACGCCCTCGTAGGGGACGTTGGCGTCCAGCACGACAACGCGGGGGCGGTAAAAGCGGATCATCTCGGTCAGTTCTGCACGCAGGTTGGGATGCCACACCTCCTGCGCCATGCCGGTGCCGCGAAAGAAGGGGACGTATTCGGCCATGATCCCTTCGTCCCGCACGACGGAAAAGGCGCGCGACATGGTGGCGATCACCGGCTCGGCACGGTCGCGGTGACGCCGCGCCAGCGCCAGCGCCCGGGTCAGGTGGCCCATGCCGATTCCGTTCGAGGTGACATGCAGGATCCGCGGCAGCCGGTGCCCGCGGCCTGTGGCGGGCGCGGGCAGGCTGGCTGTGGGCGGGCTGGCTGTGGGTGGGCCGATCCGGGCCGCGACACGCGCCACCGCGACCTCGGGCGCAAAACGTTCGCGCAGGACGGCGATGGCCTGCTCGGACTGCCGGGCATAGTCAGCGGGGTTTGCGTGCAGCGCCCGGACGCGCGCGGCCACGTCTCCGGGCGCACAATAGATCGCGCCCTCGGCGAAAAGCGGTTCGAAGTCCGGCGGCAGAAGGCAGACGAGACCCGCCCCCATCGCCTCGAGGATCGACCGGCCGAACGCCTCGATCCATGCGCTGCCATGGAAATAGCCGAAATAGTCGATACCGGCGAGGAACCGCCCGACCGGAACCGCACCAAAGGGCAGTACCTGCCAGTTCCGCGGCAAGGGCCCCACGACCTGTGCCAGCGCGGGGCCAAAGCCAAGCAGGCGCACCTCGATATCCGGGGCGTCCGGGTAGGCAGACAGGAAATCGGCGCGGCTCCCGGGCCATTTCACCGGGTCGGGGCGGCTGTGGCGGCCCAGAACGGGGCGCCCGCCCAGCGGGCCGGGGCGTGGCCGCCCGATACGGCCCGGCGCCAGCACCCCGACCCAGTCCTCGGCGGCGAGGGGCGGCGCCGCGTCCAGCCCGGCGAAGGCCGCCCGCACCTTGGGGCCGACCGGTGCCCAGTCGGGCTCTGTGCCGAGCAATGCCCCCGTGACCGCACGGACCGCAGCGATGTCGTATTGCGGCACGCCCTGGGCGTCGACCGGCGGATGATGGACGACGAGGACCGCCGCGCCCGCCTCGACATGCAGGGGCTGCGAGGGATGGCGCGCGAAACAGGCCGGATGGTGCAGGCAGGCAAGGCGCGCCCGGATCCGTTCTTCGGGAGGGACCAGCGCCACCTGGCCGGCCTCGATCAGTCCGGCGATCTCGGGGTGGAAGGCGCGGTGCCGTGCGAGGAACGGCGCCTCGACGGGCAAGAGCAGCACGCTGTAGCCCGCTTCGGCCAGCGCCGCGATCTCGGCCGCGGTGCTGGTCGAGGTGCCGCCGGGGAAACGGAAATCGCCGACGACCAGGACGTCCGTCTCGACGATCGCCACCTTGCGCCTCCCCTCTGGCAAAGCCTCGGGGAATCTTGGAATATCCGGGCAATCGAGTCCAATCGTTTCGCAACCCAGACCCACGGGGGCCACTGTGCAGGCATGATCGGACGGTTCAGGCAGGCCCTCGCGGCCGGACGGCGCGCTGTCGCCGAGACCGGGCCCTCTGACCCCGCACCGCAGCCGGTGCTGGCATTGCTTGCGCTGGACGAGACCGGCCGCTGGGTCGAGGGGATGCGCGACCGCCACCTTGCCGCGGCGCGCGCAATCGGTGCCCGCGCGCTGTTCGTGCTCAGCCCGCACTCGGCCCGGGACTTCGCCGGCGCGGGCCTGCTCTGCGAATTCCTGCCGCTGCCCGAGGATCTGGCGCGAACCACCGGCGACGGCCCCGGGGCGATCGCGCTTTACCGGCAGAACCGGCTTCGGCTGATCCTGGACAAATGGGGCGTACAGGAGTGTCGCTGGGCCGGCGACAGCGCGGCCGACCTGGTCGCAGCCTGGTCGCCGGAGCGCGACCCGAGGTTGCGGCCAATCCGCTTTCTTCCCGCCCCTGGCGGCCGGAGTGGGGGAACCGCCGTTAACCATTAGGAAAATTGCAGAGTATCTGCGATCCTGTAATGCGACGGCCCCGCATGTCGGCGATTCGAGACGCAAGGGGGGACAGCATGGCCAGACTCAGCCGTTGGGCGATCTTCATGAGGGCGTTCCTGATGGCCTTCATCGCGGTCCAGCCAAGCCGCGCCGGCGGTGCCTCGCCCGGCGAGGACCAGGCATGGCGGCAGGCGCAGAGCCAGAATACCGCGCAGGCCTATTACGAATATCTCAGCAGGTACCCCGCCGGCAGCTACGTTCAGGAGGCGATCGACTCGCTGGAGCGGATGGGCGCGCTGCGCACGCCACCCGCCACCCGGCAAATGCCCGCACAGGACAGGCAGGGCGTCCGGGAAGCCGATTCGCCGCGGAGTGTCTATTGATGCGCAGCGCCGGTTCCCCCTTCCGCAACACCCCCCGCCCTGCAACGGCGGCCGTGGCGCTGGTTCTGGCGTTCGGCCTTTCGGCCTGCGCAATGGGGCCCGGGGATGGCCGGCTCGGCTATGTTGCACCCAGGGCATCCGATACATCTGGCGTGGGGATCGAGGCACAGTCCCCCGCGGAGGCCGCGCGCCTTGTCGCCGAGCGGCTGCGCGCGGGCGGGCTGACCGTCACCTCGGTCCGTCCCGCCAGCGGCCGGGTCGCTGCGCGGGCGAGCGATGCCAGCCTCGTCGATTGCGGCAGCTTCCTGCAACGGGCTTACGGCAACACCTCGCGCTTTGCGGCGACTGCGCCGCTGGCCGTGGTGTTTGCCGACGACCAGCCCGGCGGCATGGTCCGCCGCGAGGCCCGCGTGGCAAGCCGGGTCCACCTTTCGACCGGCGACGGTTCCGTGCGGATCGCCGAGCGGCACCGCGTCACCCTGCGCCAGCTTTCCGCCGACGGCGGGCGGGTGCTGTGGTCGGAAACCCGCGACTTCACAGAGTCCGGGCCGGTGCGGTTCTCGGACGGAACCACATGCCTGTCCTCGGGCCGGGTCGCCGCGCTGTTGCGCTGAACGCGTTCAGGAGTCTGAAGGCCAGATCATTGCGGCCGCACGGCTGTAGCGATCGGAAACAGCAGCGCCCTGCGCCCCCAGATCACCGGCATCCCGGATGAAATCCTGCCACATCCCGGGTGGCGCCCAGGGCGACAGCATCGCCTTGATCGCCCGGCTTTGCCGCCGGTCCAGGGCCTGAACCGGCAGCCCGGTTTCGGCCCGGACAAGGCGCGCCAGTTCGCGGATGCGGCGGGCCGGCGCGGCCTGGTCGGACATCAGCGGCGCGGCCTCGGCCCAGCATGCCTGCACGCTGCCGCGTCCCAAAAGCGCGTGCAACGCTCCCAGCACCCACCACACCCCGTTCAGCGCATCCGCCCCCAGCGAGGCGCCCAGCGCCGCGCGGGCCCGGGCGGCCGTGGCCCCCGGCGGCGGCAGCGGCTGCCCGGCTGTCAGGCCAAATCCCGCTTGAAAGGCCCGCTGGGGCGCATCGTTGGCGGTGAAATCGCCCACCCCCTGCGGCACCAGCAACCCCGGTTCGGGCAGCGGCGCGCCATCCCGCAACCGTTCGACCGGGATCAGCCGCAGCCCGCGCGGCACCATCAGCCCGGTGATGACGCCGCGGCTTGGATAGGCAAGGCAGAGCCGCGCCTCGACAAACGCGCGCTCGGGCATCACCGCCTCGGCCGCGGGCGCGGGCAGCACATCGGCGTCGATCACCGCCACGAGGTCCGACCCCGCCGCCGCACTTGCCGCACGCGCGGCCTCGGCGATGTCTTCGGCCGACACGACGGGCGCATCGGCAAAGCCCTGGGCCCGGGGCAGCGGGGCCATCTGCCCCGGCGCCGCGATCCGCAGCGCGGGCACGTCGCCCAGCAGGATCATGCCGCGCTTCCCGCCACGTCCGGCCCGGCATAGCCCCGTTCCGCCGCCAGATCGAGCAGCGCCTCGATCCGCGCCGCGGCCGCCGCATCGCCCGGCCCCCGGGCCTTCAGCATCTGCGCCAGGTGATAGGGTGCATGGCGGCTGCCAAGCGCGGTGGCCGCAAGGTAATGGCGCTCGGCCTCGGCCGGATCGGGCGCGCCGCCAAGGCCCAGTTCGTGCAATCGCCCGAGATTGGCAAAGCCGGACGGATGGCCCAGGACCGCGGCGATCTCGAAACACGCGCGCGCCGCGCCGATATCGGCGGGCACGCCCCGGCCCTTCTGGAAGGCGCGCCCCAGCCCGTCGATGGCCGCAACCGAGCGTGCGGCGGGAAACAGGCCAGCGCTGGCCACCACCGCGCTTTCCGCAGGCCCAAGCGTCGCCAGCGCCAGCCGATCGTCGATCCCCTCGATCGCCTCGCCCAGCGCCTCCGTCTCGGCCGCCAGCCGCGCCGCGTCCCAGGTCACGCCGGTCAGGGGGCAGCGGCTGCCGCCCGGCCCGATCCGCGCCAGCACCTGTCCCTGCCAGAACCGCCGCATCCGGTCGTGATCGTTGATCTCGGTCACGTCCCAGCACCACCATGCAAGCCGCATCCATAGCGCAAGCCGTGCCCCGTAGATCACCCAGGCCCCGTGCCTTGCATGGGCACCGACCGAGCCCCAGACACACAGGGTCCGGCCCAGCGCATCGTCGAAGGGCCGGACGGCGGGGGCCGGTCGCGCGCTCTCCTCGGCGCGCAGATGGGCAAGGAACGCCGCCTCGCGGAACCCGGCGCGAAAGGCGTGGAAGGGCGTGCGCGCCGGGTCGGTCTCGACATGGCAGCCCGGCATCGGGATGTTGCGCGTGACCCCCGCCCGGATGCGCCCGATATCGGCGTCCAGCGAGACCCGCCCCCGCGGTGCGGCCTCGTGCGAGCGCATCGCCAGAACCAGGTCGCGCGGCCAGAGCTTGACGCAGCCATTGCCCGAGACCAGCCCGTTGACCGCATTCCGCCCAAGCCAGTCGATGCGGAAGGCGGGATTCAGGTAAAGCCCGGGCACCGACAGATCGAAAAAGCCGGGCGCGACCACACTGTCGGCATCGACGGTCAGGAACCAGTCGGTGCCAGCGGCCTCGGCTGCGGCGACATGGCAGGCGTTCAACCCCTTCACACCGTGAACCCGCAAGGCATCCGGGCGCAGCGCCCGTAGCGCCGCCCATGTCTCGTCGGCCCAGGGCTCGTCGTAGGACATCAGGACCACCGGCACATCGGCCAGCCGCAGCCCGCCCCGCCCCGGCGCCGGTCCGGTCATTCATGCACCAGGTTGAAATCCAGAAGTCCGAATTCAGCGATCCAGTCGGCGGCGATCCGTTCGCCCTCCGCCCGCTGTTCGGCGGTCATCCGCGGCAGCAGCGCGTCCATCCTGGACTGCGCGTCGGCGGCCTCTTCGCGCGACTTGGCGGTGTCCTTCAGCAGCCCGGCATCGCGCGCGATGATGTAGTTGGCCAGCGCCTCGGGCAGGTCGGGCGCGATTCCCTCGACCCCCGCCAGGATGTCGCCGATATAGGTGTAGGCCTGCAGAAAGCTGCGCTGCGCGGACAGGCGGAAATAGGCCAGCGCCTGGGCCGGGTTCCGGTCCACGCCCCAGCCGGTCAGGAAGGCCCGGCCAAGGTGGAAGGCGGCATAGGGATTGCCCTGCTCGCTGGCATGGCTGAGCCAGGTCAGGCCGCGTTCCAGATCGCGCTCGACCCCGTCGGCCTTCATGTAGGCCAGTCCCACGGCGGACATCGCGTCGGTATGGCCCAGGGTCGCCGCCTTGAGATAGTAATCGACCGCCCTGGCGGGGTTGGCGGGGCCAAGCTGGCCGCGGCGATACATGTCCCCCAGCGCGCTCATCGCCGAGGCATTGTCCGACATTTCCGCCAGTTCGAACCAGCGCCGTGCCTCGGTATGGCTTTGCGGCACGCCCCAGCCCTCGCGGTAATAGATACCCATCGTCACGCGCATCTGCTCGGACCCCGCCAGCGCCCCCAGGCGCACCGCATCAGCCGCTGCCTTCAGGTCCACCGGAACATCCAGCCCCAGCCGGTGAATCTCGGCGATGCCGCCATAGGCGGCGGCGCTGCCGCGCCGCGCCGCCTCGTGGGAGAAATGCAGAGCCTCGGGAAAGCGGTGTTCCAGGAACAGGACTCGCGCAAGCAGGCCCAGCAGCCGCGGGTTCTCGGGATCGTTGCGCACCGCCCCGATGCAGGCGCGCAGCGCGGCGCGCGTGTTCACCAGGTCGTGCGGCACCGGCTCGACCAGGCTCAGCCCGCCCTCGACCCCGGTCGCCAGCACGTCACATTCGGTGATGATCGAGCGCAGCCCGCCGGGCACCTCGGGATTGGCCTCGGGCAGCCCCAGGTCCATCAGCGGAAATCCCGGCGCGCCGCCTGCACCGAAATCCTCGAGCTGGCGCCGGGCGGCCGAGGCCTGTTCGGTTTCGGGAAAGAGGTCGATGAAGGTCTCGAAATCGCGGGGATCGGCACTGTTGACGATGGTCCACCAGGCCGTCGCGGCCAGCGAGACCTGGCCATGGCCAAGACCCGGCAGGGCGGCGGCGGCGCCAGCAGACCGGCGGGGCTGGATCATGATCGGGCGGGCGGAATTGTCGATGAACCAGGGGGTCTGGTTGCCCCCCGTGGCCAGCCGCACCTGCGCCCGAACCAGCCGCAGCACGTCGCGGATGTCCTGTTCCGGCCCGTCGAGCGCCGAGGCCAGTGCGGCCGTATAGGGGCTGTTGGCACCAGACCCATCCAGGGCGATCTCGCCCGGCGCTGTGGAATAGGCGATGATCGTGTTGTCCGGCGCATCGACCAGCGCAAGGCCGGTGCCGATCGCGGCCTGCCCCGGGAAGGGCGAGTTGCGGCAGGAATCCAGGATTACCACCAGCGTCTCGGTGCCCATCCCCCGCATCTCGCCGATCAGCGCATTGACCGATACCGCGCTGCGCGCCAGATGCGCCGCGTCGCCGGTCCGGAGGTTCGAGGGCAGCGCATAGTTGACCCCGCCTAGCTGCACCCCGTGCCCCGCGAAATAGAAAAGGCCTAGCTCGCTGTCCCGCTGCTCGGCCGCGATCCGGCGCCGTGTCGCCTCGATCTCGGCAAGGTCCGGGTTCTCGAGGTAATAGACCTCGAACCCCATCTGGTTCAGCGCCCCCGCCATGGTGCGCGCGTCGTTCACCGTGTTCGGCAGGTGCGGGATTGCCGGGTCGTCATAGCGCGACACCCCAAGCACCAGCGCCCAACGTTCATCCGCAAGCCCCGCCCCCGCCAATGCCGCCCAGATCCCGAGGCAAAGCGCCGGGAGGCGTCGAACCGGCCCCGCCATGCGGCGCGGGCGGCGGGGCGTGGTCGGAGGCGTGGCGCTGGACATGGCGGGTTTCCCATCGGTCATGCGGTCGCGCGGCCGATCGTTCCGGCGGCACGGCACCGCCAAGTATACGCCAAGCGGGGGTGCCGTGGCAAAACCTGCATCCTGCCCCGGTGCGATTGGGGCCCGGTGCGATTGGGGATTGCCCTGGGGGCCCGGGACGCGCTTCCATGGTGTCAGTCCGGCCGGAACGCGAGGTGAGGCTTTGCCCGAGGATCTGTCCGCTCTCGACCGACCCGCGACGGTCCGCCATGCCGAGCCCGAGCATGCGGGCGTCGTGCTGGTCGACTGGATGCTGGGCAATTCCTGCAACTATGCCTGCAGCTATTGCCCGTCGGCGCTGCATGACGGGTCGATCCGCTGGCAGGCGGCGACCGACATCCTGCGCTTTCTCGATGTGCTGCGGCGGCATTACTGCGGCACGCTTGGCCGTCAGGTCTGGCTGCAATTCACCGGTGGCGAACCCAGCCAGCATCCGCGGATCGACACGATCCTGGCCGAGGCGCGCGCCCGCGGCTTCCGGTCCAGCCTGATCAGCAATGGCGGGCGGACGCTGCGGTTCTGGGACAGGATCGCACCGCTTCTGGATGGCATGATCCTGACCTATCACGACGAGTTCGCCGACCACGCCCGGTTCCTCGACCTCGCCGTACTGCTGGCCGAGGCGATGCCGCTGCACATCAACATCACCATCCACCCCGACCGGTTCGATGCGATCCTCGCCCGCGCGCTGGAGATCTCGGAGACGGTGCCGCTGGCCTCGATCTCTCTCAAGCCCCTGCGGATCGGCTTTGGCACCGATCCCTATGCCTATACCGACGACCAGCGCGCCCGCATGCAGGCGGCAAGCAGGGGCGCGGGGCCGCGCGGCACCACCGCGCCCCGGGGCGTGATGTGCGCCATCGCCGAGGATGGGCGCCATGCCGTGCAGAAGGCCGCCGCCTTCCTGCTGACCGGCCGCAATCGCTGGCACGGCTATCTCTGCGAGGCGGGCATCGAATCACTGCGGGTCCACGCCGACGGCCGGATCCTGCGCGCAACCTGCGGCGTCGGCGGCACCCTGGGAAGGCTTGGCGGGCCGGTCGACCTGCCGCTTTCACCGGTGCTGTGCGACCGCGACGCATGCGGCTGCGTGGCCGATATCCTGATCACCAAGCGGGACATTGGCGCGCTGAATCGCGCAACCGGGCTGGCATGATGGCAAGGCCGGTCGATCTTTCGCATGTCGCGGTGATCGTGTCGGTCAAGCCCGACTCGCCCGACCGGGTGGCCAACCTGGCCCGGCTGCGGGACTATTATGCCGCGATGACCACGGGCGCCGAACTGGTGGTGGTCGAGCAGGGCGCGCAGCCGGCGCTGGACCTGCCGGTCGGGGATGATCTGCGGCTGCTGTTCCGCCGGGACGACGGATGCCACTGGAAGACGCGCAACATGAACCTAGGCGCTGCGGTCTCGGCGCGGCCGTATCTGCTGCTGTCCGATTGCGACACGGTTCCGCACCCCGCCGCGCTGGCCGAGGGGATGGCGCGGCTTGGCGCAGGCGCGGATGCCGCCCATGTTCACAACGGGATCGTGATGAACATCTCGCGCCGCCGGGCCGCTGCCCTGACCGGCTGGGCTGCGTTCTTCGATTCCGTCCGGACCGTCGCGCCCGAGACCGTCGATCACCGGAACGCCTGCCCCGATCCCGACCTCTACCCGCTTTATGGCGACGACCGTTACCGCGCCGTCGGCGGGGCGATCTTGTGCACGCGCGCGGCATTCTTCACGGCAGGCGGCTGGAACGAGAATTTCGTCGGCTACGGCCATGAGGATCGCGAATTCGATCTGCGGCTGCGACGACTTGGCCATGCCGTCGCACGGGTCGAGGGCTGGAACCTCTACCATCTCGACCATGCCCGCGGCATCGACAGCCGCTATGCCTCGGCCTTCTGCCGCCTGAACGAGGCAGAATTCGAGCGCGTCGCCGCCATGAGCCCCGAGGCGCTGCGGACCTATGTCGATGCGGGCTTCCGCGCGCTGTCGTTCGACCACCGGCACGATTATGACCGCGTCAGCACCGCCGACGAGGAAAGCTGGCGCAGGCGCGCACCCCGGGGGATCGACCTGTCCGACCTTGTCATCCTGGTGCTCGCCGATGCGCGTGTGGTGCGCTATTGGGACTCCTGCCTTCGGGACGTCCTGGACGATCTCGAAACCGGATTTCGCAACTACGAGGTCCGGCTTTGCGAGACGGGCGGCACCGATTTCAGGCATATCCACAGCAAGCTGAACATCGTCTACCGCAGCTCTCCGGCGGGCTTCGACGCCGCCGCGCTGGCCGCGATCCTGACCGAGACCGGGCGGCCGCTGGTCTACAGGCTGCGGCTTGTGCCCGAGGCGGCGGCGCAATTGCAGCGGGTGACCGCGCTGTTCGACCGGGTGCGGGCCGGTACGCCGCCCGCCGAGGTTTTCGCCCCCAGCGCAGCCGGGGCTGGCGCGGCGTGAACGCGATCTATCTCTGCTTCGATGATGGCGCCCTGCCCTGTGCGCGCGCCTGCCTGAACAGCCTTGCGCAAAACGCCCCCGGCCACCCGCCGCTTCTGGTCGATTACCGGGGCGCCGATGCGGGGATGCTGCGGCTTCTGGCAGAACGGGGCGCCACGCGCCTGCCCGCAGTGGCGCCGCCGGAATTCACCGCCCTGCTGCGCCCCACCCGCGGGCGCGATTGCGCGCGGCACCGGTTCGGTCTGTGGCGCCGCGCCTTCGACGGATATGGAACGATCCTGCATCTGGATGCCGACATGCTGGTGCTCGGCCCGCTCTACGCGCCGTTCGCCGCCCGGCAGCCCGTCTTCGTGGCAAACCACGAGGCCGATCCGGCGGTGCGGGTCTTCGAGTCGCGCTGGCGCGACGACCCGGTTCTGAACGCCCGCCTGGCCGAAGACGGCCTGCCCTTCCCCGAGGGGCCCGACGACATGGCGAACGCCGGGTTCTTCGCCCTGCCCGCCGCGTTCCGGACCCGCGCACACCTGGCCGGGCTTGCCCGGCTTGCCGAACGCTACGCCCGCTGGTTTGCCTATGCCGACCAGAGCCTGCTCTCGCTCTGGCTGTCCGCGCAGGGGCTGCGCCCGTCGCGGGACTTTCGCTGGAACTTCCAGACGCCCTTCTTCACCGACCCGACCGTGCAGGTGCCGTTCGAGCAGATCCGCGTGCTGCATTTCAGCAGCCCCCGCAAGCCCGGCACGCGCGCCTTCGCCCGATGGGACCGCGCCGGACCCGACCGGAACCGGATCGAGGCGCTGTTTTGCCACTACCGCGATATGGCCCGCTGACCACGGCGGCATGACGCGCGCGGCGCGGGCGGGGCGGGCAGCCCCGGCAGGCACGGCCTTGACTTCCCTGCCCCGACCGCCTTTCGGTGGCGGCATGGACTGGGTGGGCGGCGGACACCCGCGCCGGGGGAGGATCATATGCGGCTTGCAGCGCTCAGGGACCCGAGCGGCGGCCTTGTCGACCAGATGATGCGCGACACGGCCGATTGGCTTCTGGCCGAGGGGCGCGTGCCCGTGGGCGCCGTGCGCGATGCCGCGCCGCTGGCGGGGGCGCATCCGTGCGAGATGCGTCTGCGGGTGCTGCCGGATGGCCCGCGGATCGGCCTCGACCAGCCGCTCGGACCCGGCGCACGCGGCTGCCGGCTGGACGCCGATGCGCTTGAACGCGCAGCGGCCGAAACTGAACGTCGCCTCGCCCGGCCGGCGGACATCTTCCTTTTGAACAAGTTCGGGCGGCAGGAAGCCGAAGGCCACGGCTTCCGCGGGACGATCGCCCTTGCGCTTGAGCGTGACCTGCCCGTGCTGGTGGGCGTCGGCACGTTCAGCGGCGCGGCGTTCGACGCCTTCGCAGGCGGCCTGGCCGAGACGCTGCCGGCGGATATCCGGGCGGTCCGTGCCTGGTGCCGCGCGGTGCTGGGGCTTTCCCACCGGTGACCGCGGCTGCCTGCGGGCGGTACGGCTCACGGCCCGCTCTCCGACCCGTGAGCGTTGCGGAAAGTGACATCGCACGACACGCGCTATAATCTTTTGACAAGCCGCAGCGCGCGGCGCCCTGTGGATGGAACGCCCGATGCTCCGGCAACTCGCCCTTTCAGCCCTTGTCGTGCTGGGCACGCTTGCCCTCTGGGTCGCCTATGTCCCCTCGGCCAAGCCGGTGCTCGACCGGATGGGCGTGCTGGACATGTTCGGGATCGAGGCAACGGCACCCGGCGCCGGGGACACCGGGCAACCGCGGCGCGGAGGCGCCACGGCGGTGGTCGTCGAGGAGGTGGCCGAGGGCCGGATCAGCGACCGGGTGGCCTCGATCGGCGACGGCAAGGCGCTGAGGACCGTCAACGTCCGTGCCAAGGCCGCCGGCGAGGTGATGGAGCTTGGCTTCGAGGACGGCGCCCATATCGAGGCGGACAGCCTGATCCTGCGGCTGGAGGACGAGGCCGAGAGGATTGCCGTGGAACGCGCCCGGCTGATGCTGGAGGACGCCCGCGACGAGGCCCGGCGCCTTGCCCGGCTGGAGAATACCGGCGCGGTGACCGAGGTCAGCCGCCGCGCGGCGGACCTTGCGCTGCGCACCGCGGAACTGGCGCTGCGCGAGGCGCAATTCGACCTCGACCGGCGCAGCGTGTTCGCCCCGATCTCGGGCTGGGCGGGGGTGGTCGACCTGGCCGTGGGCGACAGCGTCTCGGCGCAGGACATGCTGGTGACGATCACCGACCGGTCGCAGATCCTGATCGATTTCCGCGTCCCGGAACGCGTGGTGGGCCAGATCACGCAGGGGATGCCGCTCGAGGCACGCCCGCTGGCGATGCCCGACACGGTGCTCAAGGGAACGGTGCATGCCATCGACAACGTGGTGGACCCCGCCAGCCGCACGCTGAGAGTACAGGGGCGGCTGGCCAATGACGCGGACCGGCTGCGCGCGGGGATGGCCTTCGAGGTGATCCTGCGCTTTCCGGGCGAGGCGCTGACCTCGGTCGACCCGCTGTCGGTGCAATGGTCGGCCGAGGGCGCCTATGTCTGGGCCGTGCGCGAGGGCAAGGCGGCCCGCGTGCCGGTAACGATCCGCCAGCGCAACGCCGACAGCGTGATTGTCGAAGCCGATCTGGAAATCGGCGAGCCGCTGGTGACCGAGGGCGTCCAGACGCTGCGCCAGGGCATCGAGGTCAGGATCGTGGCGCCGCAGGCGGCACTTGCCACGGGCTCTGGCCCGGACCGGCTCTGACGGAGGGCGAACCCGATGCTGGAGGAAGCCACGCGCGCAGCCGAAGGGGGTGGCCCCGCGCTGTTTGTCCGCCGCCCGATCCTGGCGCTGGTGGTCAGCGCGCTGATCGTGCTGGCGGGCTTTGCCGCGCTGTTCGGCGTGGAAATCCGCGAATTGCCGAATGTCGACCGCCCCGTGGTCACCGTCACAACCGATTTTCCCGGCGCTTCGCCCGAGACCATCGACCAGGAGATCACCAGCCGGATCGAGGGCGCCGTCGGGCGGGTCGCGGGCATCCGCTCGATCTCGTCGAACTCGCGCTTCGGGCGCAGCCGGGTCACGCTGGAATTCAGCGAGAGCATCGATATCGACGTGGCCGCTACCGACACACGCGACGCGGTTGCCCGGATCGAGGGCCAGTTGCCCGAAGGCGCCGAGGATCCCGAGATCGTCAAGGCGGATGCCGATGCCGAACCGGTGATGCGGGTCGCTGTCACCTCGTCGCAGCGCACCGCGCAGGATCTGACCCAGATCGTTCAGGACCGGATCGAGGACCGGCTGGTCTCGGTCGAGGGCGTGGCCGACCTGCGCATCTATGGCGACCGCGAGCCGATCTTCCGCGTCGATATAGACCAGGCCGCGCTCGCCAGCCGCGGGCTGACGCTGGCCGATGTGGCGCGCGCGCTGGCGGATGCGGGCTTCAACGCCGCCGCGGGCGACCTGGAGGGCGACCGGCAGTCGATCAACGTGCGCACGACCGCAATGGTTGCCTCGGCCGAGGCATTCGAGGACCTGCGCATCGCCCCGGATGTCGAGGTGCGCGACGTGGCCCGCGTGACGCTTGGCCCCGCGCCGGACGAGACGATGCTGCGCGCCGACGGCCAGACCGGGATCGGCATGGGCGTGGTCCGGCAGGCGGGCAGCAACACGCTGGACATCTCGCGCAATGTCCGCGCCGTGGTGGCCGAACTGGACCGGACGCTGCCCGAGGACATCAACATCTTCGTCACCTCGGACGACGCGGTCTTCGTCAACGGCGCCATCATCGAGGTGCTGAAGACACTGGGCCTTGCCACGGCAATCGTCGTCCTGGTGATCTTCCTGTTCCTGCGCGACGTGCGCGCGACGCTGATCCCGGGGCTGACCATGCCCGTGGCGCTGATCGGCACGCTGGCGGCGATCTACATGGTGGGCTTCTCGGTCAATATCCTGACGCTTCTGGCGCTGGTGCTGGCCACCGGGCTGGTGGTGGACGACGCGATCGTGGTGCTGGAGAACATCGTCCGCCGGCGGTCCGAAGGCATGGGGCCGCGCGCCGCGGCCGTGCTGGGAACCAAGCAGGTGTTCTTCGCCGTCGTCACCACCACCGCGACGCTGGCCGCGGTGTTCGTACCGCTGTCGTTCCTGCCCGGACAGGCGGGCGGGCTGTTCCGCGAGTTCGGATTCACCCTGGCCATCGCGGTCGCGATATCTTCGGTCGTGGCGCTGACGCTCTGCCCGGTGCTGGCCAGCCGGATGCTGAGGGCCGATACGGGCGGGCCGGGGCGCGGGCCGCTTGCCTGGCTGGGCGCGGCGCTGGCCGCGCTGTACGCCCGCACGCTAAGCTGGGCGCTTGCAGCGCCTCTTGTGGTGGTGGTGGCCGCGGGGCTGTTCGCCCTGACCGCGCTGCTGGTCGCGGGCGGCATCCGGCAGGAACTGACCCCGCGCGAGGACCGCGCCGTGGCGTTGCTGCGGATCACGGCGCCCCAGGGCGTTTCGCTGGATTACACCCAATCCAAGATGCGCGCGATCGAGGACGCGGTGACGCCCCTGCGCGAGGCGGGCGAGATCGTCAGCGTCTTCTCGATCGCGGGGTTCGGCGCGGACAATCGCGGGTTCATGGTGTTCCGGCTGGCGGACTGGGGCGACCGCGCGCGCAGCCAGGACGAGATCGTCTCCGAGATCAACGGCAAGCTGCGGCAGATCGTCGGCGTGCGCGCCTTTGCGATCCAGCCGAATTCGCTGGGCATCCGCGGCGCGGGCCGCGGCCTGAGTTTCGCGATCACCGGCGAAAGCTATGACCGCCTGGCCGAAATCTCCGAGTCGCTGGTCGAACGGATGGAGCAGGAACCGGCCTTCGGCGAGGTGCAACTGGAATACGAGACGACCCAGCCCCAGCTTTTCGTCGAGATCGACCGCACCCGCGCCGCGGACCTGGGCATCGACATCACCGGGCTGGGCGAGGCGCTGCGCGCGGTGCTGAACGGGCGCACGGTCGGATCGGTCTTCATCGGCGACCAGAGCTTCGACATCCAGTTGCTGTCCACCTCGACCCCCGTCGACGATCCGTCCGACCTGCAGAACGTCTTCGTCCAGACCTCTGACGGCCAGATGGTGCCGATGTCGAGCTTCGTGCGGCTCGAGGAACGCGCCGTCGCGCCCGAGCTTGACCGCGAGAACCAGAGCCGGTCGGTGGAGATCTCGGCCGGCCTGACGCCCGACCTGGCGCTGGGCGACGCCCTGGCCCGCGTCGAGGCGCTGGCTGCGGACCTGCTGGACGAACAGAACCGCATCGTGCCGCTGGGCGAGGCGGCGACGCTGAACCAGACCAATGCGGGGCTTCTCATAATCTTCGGCTTTGCCATCGCAGTGGTATTCCTGGTGCTGTCCGCCCAGTTCGAAAGCTTCATCTCGGCGATCGTGGTCATGGCGACCGTTCCGCTGGGGCTGGCCTGCGCGGTCTTCGCGATGCTGTTCACCGGGCTCAGCCTGAACGTCTATTCACAGATCGGGTTGGTCATGCTGATCGGGATCATGGCCAAGAACGGCATCCTGATCGTGGAATTCGCGAACCAGCTGCGCGATGGCGGGACGAGTGTCGCACAGGCGGCGTTCGATGCGGCCACGATCCGCCTGCGCCCGGTGATGATGACGATGACCTCGACCGTGCTGGGCGGCGTGCCCCTGATCCTGTCGTCGGGCGCGGGGGCCGAGGCGCGCGAGGCGCTGGGCTGGGTGATCGTGGGCGGTCTGGGGCTTGCGACGATCTCGACGCTTTACCTGACGCCGGTCGCCTACCTGCTGCTCGCCCGGTTCTCGACCCCCCGGGCCGAGGAAACCCGCCGTCTCGCCCGCGAACTGGAAGAGGCGCTGGCGGGCTGACGGCCGGTAGTGGGTCAGTTTGAAATCAGAAAAATAGTTGCTGGGCGCATCGGCAGTCGGTAAGCCGTCTTGGGGGAGGCTGGCGGACATGGGTTCTGAGGAAGTTACCAGAAGTGTGGTGGAGTTTGCGGCCCAGACGGGGCGCCTGGACCTAGTATCGTTGCTTTTGGCGATAGTCAGCACTATATTGGTACTGGGTGGTGTCTTTGCTTTTTTGAACTTTCGCTCCATCGCGAAGGCACATGCTATCGTGCAAGCCAAAGAAACAGCCGAGGCTACCGCGGAGCGCGTTACCAACGAATATTTGCAGCGAGAGTTACCTGATTTGCTAAAGGCATACAGGTCTTTTCTGGACTCTGACGATGTGAGCAACGAAGCCGCAGACCAGATGGCTGGTGCGCAAGACAACGGAGGCAAAGTCGAATGAACCTGTCTGACCAGTGGGATGTACTGACGGAGGCTCGTAGAACGTTGCCCGTTCCTGTGAAGTCGCTGCCAGCGATGCTTGGGATCAAGATGAAGCCGGCTTTCCTGCCGTCAGGCATATCTGGCATGCTCGAAAAGAATGGTGAAAGCTTCTTGGTCACAATAAACGCTGCTGACCCAGACACTCGTCAAAGGTTCACTTTGGCGCATGAGCTTGGGCACTACATGCTGCATCGACACCTTATAGGAGACGGCCTTGACGACGACCGAGCCTACCGCAGCACTGAGGTCGGAAAGTATCACAATACGCTTATCGGGCCGAAAGAAGAAACAGAGGCGAACAAGTTCGCTGCCAACCTACTGATGCCTCGTGAAGCAATCGCCCGAGAGCGGGAGAGACTTGGGAACGACGTCTCAAAAATGGCTAATCTTTTTGGGGTCTCAGAGCACGCCATGTCAATCAGGCTTGGGGTGCCTTACCCTCGGGCCTGATTTCGCTTCTTGTACGGCCCGCGCTTTTTGGGTGCGAGTTCTGCCGCTTCCACCAGCGCCACCAGATCCTCAACATCCCACAGGCGGTCAGTCACGCCAGCAGCCATAGCAGGCGTCATGCGCAGCGTCTTGTGCGTGCGGCAGAAGTTGTAGTGCATAAAGTGCAGGGCCACGGCATAGGCGTGGTTCTCTGCCTTCTTGGAGAAGGCGTTAGTCAGTCGGGTGAAGCGGCGCATACCCATGCGCATGGTCAGGTTTTGGCGCTCTAAATGCGACGTTCCGACTTGCGCCATGTCGGGCTTACCGAAGATCGCTTCCTTAATGGTGCCAGTGCATTCGGCGGGGCTATACTTGCGCTCATGGCCCTTGGTGCCGGTCGGGTCGCCATACTGCTTGATAAGCATCGCATAATCCACTTCACCGGAGAAGGCATCGGCCACTGCCTTGAGGTAGGCTCCATGCCCGTCCGTGGTCAGTTGGACGCGGGTAGCTAGACGGTCAGCCAGATCAAACATGAACTCGCGCGCGGTAGCGGCGGAGCGGTCGCCTACGGTGTAGCTGATCATCAGCTTGCTATCGCGGTCCATGGCGGTCCAAGTCCAGATATCGCCAGCGTCTGCCGGAGCGGCCTTAGCTTCCGCGACGTTGCGCTCCTTGGCATAGCAGAACGACCAGATTTCATCGGCCTGCACATGCGAGGCCTTGACGCCACGAACGTGTCCATCGTGGTAAGCGGCGCAGGCTTTCCCAGCGTCTTTCAGAAGCTTCGTGACTGTGTTTTTCGACACGTCCGCGATGCGCGTGGTGGCGCGGATGGAGTTGCCTTCCACCAGAAGGCGGAGGATCAGGGCGCGAGTTTTGGTGTCGAGCTTGTTCATGGCCTGACCATATTTCAAAATGATCTTTGGTCAAGCATAAAAATGACAAACTTAACGCCTGTCGTTAAGTCGCGTGTTGACCTACTCGGGTTCACGGGTTAATAGGATTCCGCATGAAGGTCGAGTTCGCCAATGCTGCTCTCGCGCGCATCTGCACAGAAGAAGCCCACAAGATGGGCTTGCCTGTCGCCGTCATCGTCGCGGCACGGCGTCGGCTTGTTCAAATCGAGGCGGCCATAAATGAGCGCGACCTGCGCAACCTGAAGAGCTTGAACTACAAGAAACGCAAGGGAGGAAGCGATGAAACAAGGTCAATCCGGGTGAACGATCAATATCGAATCTTCTTCACAATTAGCGATTCGGGATCAGTAACCGTCGCCACGATCACTGAGATTGGCGACCCGCACTAAGGAGGGCTTCGTATTGAGTTTGGCTTCTTGCTTTGCGGATGTTCCTCATCCGGGAGAGTTGATCAAAGAGGAAATGGAAGCGCGCGGCTGGAGCCAGCGCGATCTGGCGTTCATTCTGGGCGTGCCCGAGCAGAGCGTCAGCCCGATCATGACGGGCAAGCGGAACGTCACTCCGGAAATGGCCAAGGCCCTGAGCGCAGCGTTTGACGTCTCTGCGGACTATTTCGCCAACCTCCAGAAGGTATACGAGATGTCGATCGCCAAAGCACCCGACCCGGCGGTCGAGCGGCGAGCGCGCCTGCAGGCAACCTATCCAATTAGGGAGATGATCAAGCGCGGCTGGCTGAAAGACACAGACATCGAGCTGCTCGAGGTGCAGGTAATGCGCTTCTTCAGGAAGAACACCCTAGATGAAGTTCCATGCCTCGCCCATGCGGCGAAGAAGGCGGACTATTCCGAGACGACGCCTGAACAATGGGCTTGGCTTTATCGGGTCAATCAGATCGCCAGTGAAATGGTCGTTGGCCGCTATTCGGCCAAGAAGCTGCAGGAGGCTGTCTCTGACTTCCAAAGGTTGACCTTCGACCCCGAAGAAATTCGCCATGTGCCGAGGGCGCTTGCGGAGTGCGGTGTGCGCTTCGTGATCGTGGAGTCTTTGCCGAAGGCGAAGATCGACGGGGTGTGCTTCTGGTTGGACGATGCGTCGCCGGTCATCGGGATGACCATGCGAATGGATCGGATCGACAACTTCTGGTTTGTGCTCCGGCACGAAATCGAGCACCTGCTCTGCGGTCATGGGAAGAGCCAACCTGTCTCGCCTGAGTTTGTGGACGTCGATTTGCAGCGCGAGGAGGCCGACTCTGAACCCCAGAGCGCCGAGGAAAAGCAGGCCAATGAGGCGGCTGCCAACTTCTGCGTGCCAGCCGAACAATTGGAATCGTTTTTCCTGCGGAAATACCCCTACATCTCGGAGCGGGATACGCTGGCGTTCGCAAAGCGCATTCAGCGGCACCCTGGGATCGTAGTCGGTCAGCTTCAGCGGAAGATGGGACGATACGACTGGCTTACTCGCCACAAGGTCAAAGTTCGATCCTTCTTGCAGGGGAGCGCGATCATTGACGGCTGGGGCGAGTCCGTGCCGCTTTCACTTTAGGAGGGACGCTCATGGCTGCCTATAAGGAACAACTGCAACGCGTGTGGCATGCCTTTACGGCAGAGCATGGAACCGTCCCCGCGACCGCTCGCGAGGCGGTGCAGTGGGGCGTGTCGAAGGGCATGATCGTTCCTCCTGAGATTGATCCGCTGGACAAGCTCGCAGAGGACATGTCGACCGCACTTCGTGAAGAGTATGCGACCGACGATAGCGGGCGACGCTACCGGGTCAATCACGCTGTCAGGGTTTCCAAGGGCGGCGTGCAACTAACCTTGTGGGGCGTTATGCAAGACGCGCCGAGAGAGCACATGCAGAAGGCATTCATTCAACGCCGGGAGCAAATCGTGGGCGACTGCGTCCAGCTCGCAACTGATGTCGAAGCCTACAATGCGATGAAGCCTGAACAAAAGGCAATCCAAATGATCTTCGACTTCAGAGACGACGTCGAAGAGCGCCGTTCTTGGGACAAAGACAAGGCAGCCTAACTGCCCTTCTTCCACCTGGCCTGCGCCGCTGTTCTGGCAATCTCTGCGCGCTGCTCGGGCGTGAGCGATGCAGCCCTGGCTGCGCCACCCTTCAACCCACCCTTGCGTTGGGTCGCCGACTTTTCCAGCGGTGTCTCAGCATCAGCATCCCCAGTCGCCACATCCACGATGAACTTGGCAAGCTGGTTGGCGTCACGGGGTCGTTTGGGTTTGTCTGTCATGTCACGAAGATAAGCCCTGGCTGCGCTGGGCGCAAACCCCACCTCACGCGCTCGGGAACTTTCCGATTTCAAACTGACCCACTACCTGACGGCCCACGCCTGTTGACACACCGGCGAGCGGGGTGGGACACTCCACCCAAGGGCCGCGAGGGGAGGAGCGGTTCGCCCCCATGCTTCTGTATGTCTACGATTACAGGCTGATCCTGGCCTCCATCGTCATCTCGATGATGGCCGCCTTCACCGGGCTTGCGCTGACCCGCGGGCTGTCGGGCGTGTCCGAAGGCGTGCGCCACATGCGCATCGCGATGGCGGCGATCGCGCTGGGCGGGGGCATCTGGACGATGCATTTCGTCGCCATGCTGGCTATGCGGTTCGAGGTGGCGGTCTACTATCGCGCGTTGCCCACGGTCGCCTCGGTGCTGATCGCGATCCTGCTGGCCGGGCTCGCGCTGATCCTGATGCATTTCGGGCGGCGCACCGGGCCGCGGATGGTGCTGTCGGGGACGGTGCTGGGGCTTGGGATCGTCATCATGCATTACACCGGTCTCTCGGCCATCGAGGGCTGCCAGCCGGTCCACCGCCCGCTCGGGTTCGCGGCGGCGGGCGGGCTGGCGGTGGCGATGGGGGTACTGGCGATCCGGGTCGCCTACCGGCGGCGGAGGGCGGTGGACATTCTGGCAGCCACGGCGGTCTTCGGTCTTTCGGTCGCCATCGTGCATTTCACCGCGATGTACTGGACCGATTTCGCCCGCACCGTGGCGGCTGCGGCCGAGGGGCCCGCGATCGGCAATTCCCACCTCGCGCTGATCGTGCTTGTCACCGCCTTCGTGATCTCGGGTGCGTTCCTGATGTCGGGCGCGTCCTTCCTGTCCGCCTTTCCCGGGCCCCAGCCGGCCGCAGCCGCCGGGCCACCGTCCGACCGGCCAGCCGCGCCCGCCGACGCCGAGCCACCCGCCACCCCGCCCGCGCCCGGCCTGCGGCTGCCCTATGAACGCGAGGGGGTCACCTATTTCCTGCCAGCCGCCGAGGTGGCCGCAATCCGCGCCGAGGGCCACTACACCATCGCCTATACCGCCGAGGGCCGGGTCTTCTGCCCCTGGTCGATCAGCGAGGCCGAGCGGCGGCTGTCCGAGGCAGGGTTCTTCCGGGTGCATCGCAGCTATCTGGTGAATACCGCCAAAGTCTCTGGATTCGACCGGCGCAAGGACAACGGCATTTGCCTGTTCGGGGACATCCCGAACCTTGACCATGTGCCGGTCAGCCGCTCGCGCGTACCCGGCTTGCGCGCGCATCTGGGCCTTTGATCGCCGTTCGTGCGGGCATTTCGCAGTTCGTGAAAACGTCCCGGCCCGTGGTGCGTCATTCCATCGCTCCAGGCCGCCGTCTTCCTACCGTTCCCCAAGGACGCGACACCCCGCCGATGCACGAGCGGGGGCGCGTGAAGACCAAGGGAGGAGCGGGAGATGATCCCAGCGACATTCGAATATCACCGGCCGGACTCCGTCCCGGGTGCCATATCGTTGCTGCAGCAACATGGCGACGATGCCCGCGTCGTCGCCGGCGGGCACAGCCTGATCCCGATGATGAAGCTGAGAATGGCCGCGCCCGGCCATCTGATCGACCTGCAGGGCATTGCGGATCTCCGGGGTGTCGAAGTGGGCGACACGATCCGGATCGGCGCGCTGACCACCCAGTCCGAAATCCTTGCCCATGCCGGGCTGGCGGAAGCCGCGCCGATCCTGATCGAGGCGGCGCGCCAGATCGCCGACCCGCAGGTGCGCAACCTCGGCACACTGGGCGGCAACGTCGCCAACGGCGATCCGGGCAACGACATGCCCGCGCTGATGATGTGCCTCGATGCAAGCTTTGCCCTGGCCGGTCCCGACGGCACCCGCGAGGTGGCCGCGCGCGAGTTCTACGAGGCGCCCTATGTCACCGCCCGCGAGGAAGAGGAAATCCTGACCGCGGTCAGCTTTGCCCGCCCGCCGCGCGGCCATGCGTACGAAAAGCAGAAGCGCAAGATCGGCGATTACGCGACCGCGGCCGCCGCGGTGCTGATCGCGGCCGACGGCGGCCGGGTGACGTCGGCCAGCGTCGCGATGACGAACCTTGCCGATGTGCCGGTCTTCAGCGCCGCGGCGGGCGCGGCGCTCGTCGGCACCGACTGCGGACCGGACGCCGTGCGCACCGCGGTTGCCGCCATGCAGGGCGACATCGACCCGGTCGAGGACAACCGCGGCCCCGTGGAGTTCAAGCGCCACGTGGCCGGCGTGATCCTGGCCCGCGCCATCGCCCGCGCCTGGTCGCGCGCCTGAAGGAGGGAAGAATGACCAAGATGCACCTGACGCTGACGGTGAACGGCGAGGCGGTGGAAACGCTGGCCGAGCCGCGTGAATTGCTGATCCACGTGCTGCGCGAGCGGCTGGGGATCACCGGCCCCCATATCGGCTGCGAGACCAGCCATTGCGGGGCCTGCACCGTCGACATGGACGGGAAATCGGTCAAGGCCTGCACGATCTTCGCCGCCCAGGCGCAGGGGGCCGAGATCACCACCATCGAGGGGATCGGCACCCCCGACAGCCTGCACGTGCTGCAGGAGATGTTCCGCGAGCATCACGGGCTGCAATGCGGCTTCTGCACGCCGGGGATGATCACGCGCGCCTGGCGTCTGTTGAAGGAGAATCCGACGCCCAGCGAGGAGGAGGTGCGCTTCGGCATGGCCGGGAACCTGTGCCGCTGCACCGGCTATCAGAACATCGTCAAGTCGGTGCTAGCCGCTGCCAATGAACTGAACACCGTCAAGGAGGCCGCGGAATGAAGGACCTTCCCGACAGCGAAGAGCGGCGTGCCAATCTCAAGGGGCTGGGCTGCGCCCGCAAGCGTGTGGAGGATGCGCGCTTTACCCAGGGCAAGGGCAACTATGTCGACGACATCAAGCTGCCCGGCATGCTGTTCGGCGATTTCGTTCGCTCGCCCTATGCCCATGCCCGTGTGAAATCCATCGACGCCGCGGCGGCGCTGGCCCTGCCCGGCGTGGTGGCGGTGCTGACGGCGAAGGATCTTGAACCCCTTGGCCTGCACTGGATGCCGACGCTCGCGGGCGACAAGCAGATGGTGCTGGCCGATGGCAAGGTGCTGTTCCAGGGCCAGGAGGTCGCCTTTGTCGTCGCCACCGACCGCTACATCGCCGCCGACGCGGTCGAACTGGTGGAGGTCGATTACGAGGACCTGCCGGTGGTCGTCGACCCGTTCAAGGCGCAGGAGCCGGACGCGCCCGTGCTGCGCGAGGACCTGGAGGGAGTGACCGAGGGCGCCCACGGCCCCCGCCGCCACCACAACCATATCTTCACCTGGGAACAGGGCGACGCGGCAGGGACCACCGCCGCCATCGACGCCTCGGAAGTGATCGCCGAGGAAACCATCTACTACCACCGCACCCATCCCTGCCCGCTGGAAACCTGCGGCTGCGTGGCGTCGATGGACAAGATCAACGGCAAGCTCACCGTCTACGGCACATTCCAGGCGCCGCATGTGGTGCGCACCGTGGCCTCGCTGCTCTCGGGGATCGACGAACACAACATCCGCGTGGTCTCGCCCGATATCGGCGGCGGCTTCGGCAACAAGGTGGGCGTCTACCCCGGTTACGTCTGCTCCATCGTGGCGACCATCGTCACCGGCAAGCCGGTGAAATGGGTCGAGGACCGGATGGAGAACATGATGGCCACGGCCTTTGCCCGCGACTACTGGATGAAGGGCCGGATCGGGGCCACCAAGGACGGCCGCATCACCGGCCTGCATGCCCATGTCACCGCTGACCATGGCGCGTTCGACGCCTGCGCCGACCCCACCAAGTTCCCGGCGGGCTTCTTCCACATCTGCACCGGCAGCTATGACATCCCCGTGGCCTATTGCGCGGTCGATGGCATCTACACCAACAAGGCGCCCGGCGGCGTGGCCTATCGCTGTTCCTTCAGGGTGACCGAAGCGGCCTATTTCATCGAGCGCATGATCGAGATCCTCGCCATCAAGCTGGGGATGGATGCCGCCGAGCTGCGGCGCATCAACTTCATCAGGGCGGACCAGTTCCCCTATACCTCGGCGCTCGGTTGGGAATACGACTCGGGCGACTACCACACCGCCTGGGACAAGGCGCTGAAGGCGGTCGACTACGCAGGGCTCCGGCGCGAGCAGGCCGCGCGGGTCGAGGCGTTCAAGCGCGGCGAGACCCGGAGACTGCTGGGCATCGGGCTGACTCATTTCACGGAAATCGTTGGCGCAGGCCCCGTGAAGAACTGCGACATCCTCGGGATGGGCATGTTCGATTCCTGCGAGATCCGCATCCACCCCACGGGCAGCGCCATCGCGCGGCTCGGCACGATCAGCCAGGGCCAGGGGCATGCGACCACCTTCGCCCAGATCCTCGCCAGCGAAACCGGCATCCCCGCCGACAAGATCACCATCGAGGAAGGGGACACCGACACCGCGCCCTACGGCCTCGGGACCTACGGCTCGCGCTCGACCCCGGTGGCGGGGGCTGCCACCGCCATGGCCGGACGAAAGATCCGCGCCAAGGCGCAGATGATCGCGGCCTACCTTTTGGAAGTCCACGATAACGACCTCGAATGGGACATCGACCGGTTCGTGGTCAAGGGCGCGCCCGAACGGTTCAAGACCATGGCCGAGATCGCCTATGCCGCCTACAATCAGGCGATCCCGGGCGTCGAGCCGGGGCTGGAGGCGGTCAGCTATTACGACCCGCCCAACAT
Source organism: Rhodovulum euryhalinum (assembly GCF_004342445.1). Lineage (GTDB taxonomy): Bacteria > Pseudomonadota > Alphaproteobacteria > Rhodobacterales > Rhodobacteraceae > Rhodovulum > Rhodovulum euryhalinum. The sequence goes on along the minus strand of NZ_SLWW01000005.1, from coordinate 134,376 downwards.
GACCTATCCCTTCGGCGCCTATGTCTGCGTGATGGAAATTGACGTGGATACCGGCGAGCACGAAATCCGCCAGTTCTACGCGCTGGACGATTGCGGCACGCGGATCAACCCGATGATCATCGAGGGGCAGGTCCATGGCGGGCTGACCGAGGCGCTGGCGATCGCCATGGGCCAGGAGATTGCCTATGACGACATGGGCAACGTCCGGACCGGAACGCTGATGGACTTCTTCCTGCCGACCGCGTGGGAGACGCCCAACTACCAGACCGACTGGACCGAGACCCCCAGCCCGCATCACCCGATCGGGGCCAAGGGCGTGGGCGAAAGCCCCAATGTGGGGGGCGTGCCGGCGTTCTCGAACGCCGTCCACGACGCGTTCCGCGCCTTCGGCCTGACCCAGACGCACATGCCGCACGATCATTGGCGGATCTGGCGGACGGCACGCGATCTGGGGCTGCACGGATGAACCCCTGCCCGCCCCGGGACATCCGGGGCGGGCCGCACGGGAGGATCGGATGTCCGATTGGCGCATGCTTCAGGACCGGCTTTCGGACCAGGGTTACGTTGCGGGGGACGACCTCGCCATGGCGCTATACCTCGCGCTGACGCTGGAACGGCCGCTGCTGCTGGAGGGGGCGGCAGGCGTGGGCAAGACCGAGATCGCAAAGGTGCTGGCCATTCTCAAGGAGGCCCCCCTGATCCGGCTGCAATGCTACGAGGGGCTGGATGCGGGCCATGCGATCTACGAATGGAACTATCAGCGGCAATTGCTGGCGATCCGCGCGGCGGGGGAACGCGGCGAGACCGGGCCGGGGCTGGAGGCGCGCATCTTTTCCGAGGACTACCTGCTGGAACGGCCTCTGTTGCAGGCGATCCGGCAAGACAGGCCGCCCGTCCTGCTGATCGACGAGATCGACCGCGCGGACGAGGAATTCGAGGCGTATCTGCTGGAGATCCTGTCGGATTTCACGATCTCGATCCCCGAACTCGGCACGATCCACGCGACCGCCAAACCCCACGTGATCCTGACCTCGAACGGCACGCGCGATCTGTCGGACGCGCTGCGCCGGCGCTGCCTGTTCGTCCATGTCGATTACCCCGACCGCGCCACGGAACTGGCGATCCTGGCCAAGCGGCACCCGGGGCTGGAGCCGCGTCTGGCCGCCCAGATCGTGGGGTTCGTGCAGGCGCTGCGGCGCGAGGATCTCGACAAGACGCCGGGCGTGGCCGAGACGCTGGATTTCGCGGCGGCCGTCGCGGGGCTGGGCGTGGCCGACCTGACCGACGATCCGGTGGCCTTGAAAGCGGCGCTGGTCACGCTGCTTAAGACGCAGGGCGACCGCGCGCGGGTGCCGACCGAGGTGGCGCAGCGGCTGGCGGGCAAGGCGGCATGAGCGGCGTCACACGCTTTCCGGCCCGGGCGACGGGGCCTGCCGACAGGATGGCGGGCTTCATGGCGCATCTGCGGCTGAACGGGCTGGCCCTGGGGGTGAACGAGACCGCGACCGCGCTGGCGGCGGCTGCGGTGGTGAACCCGACCGACGCGGCCGAGATGCGGCTGGCGCTGAAGGCGGTTTGCGCGGGCACCCGCGAGGAAACCGCCTTGTTCGACGACCTCTTTGCCGCCTGGTGGCTGAACCGCGGGCGGGAACGTCCGGGCGAGGCGCAAACGTCCGCAACACCGGGCCGCCCCGAGCATCGCCATTCGCCCTTCGTCACCGAGGCGCTGTCGGCGCTGGGCCGGGGCCAAGCCGACCGGCCCGAGGGCGGCGAGGGCGCGGCAGAGCAGTCGGGCGAGGGGCGGCTGGTGGGCTCGCGCATCGCGCGGCTGAACCGCACCGACCTGCGCGAACTGGTCAGCCCCGAGGACATCGTCGCGGCCGAAGACACCGCCCGCCGCATCGCGCAAGCGATCCGCGACCGCCGTTCGCGCAGGCTGAAGGCCGACCGGCGGGGCGCGCGTCTCGACCTGCGCCGTATCGCGCGCGATTCGGTCGCCACGGGGGGCGAACCGCTGCGCCTGTACCGCCGCAGCCGACCCGACCGTCCCGCCAGTATCGTGGCGCTGTGCGATGTCTCGGGCTCGATGACGGTCTATGCCCGCGTGTTCCTGTCCTTTCTCAAGGGGCTGATCGGGGCGAATCTCAGGGCCGACGCCTACCTGTTCCACACCCGGCTCGTGCGGATCACCGACGCGCTTCGCGACCCCGACCCGCTGCGCGCCGTGAACCGCCTGGGCCTGATGGCGCAGGGCTTCGGCGGCGGAACGAAGATCGGCGGGGCGCTGGCGGCCTTCAACCGGGGCTATGCCAAGGCGCGGGTCAATGGCCGGTCGGTGGTGATCGTGCTGTCGGACGGCTACGACACCGACCCACCAGACCTGATCGCGCGGGAACTCGCGCAACTCAAGAAGCGCGGCTGCCGGATCGTCTGGCTGAACCCCTTGAAGGGCTGGCGAGACTACGCACCCGTCGCGCGCGGCATGGCGGCCGCCCTGCCCCATCTCGACCATTTCGCGGCGGCGAACACGCTCGACGCGCTCGCCGCCCTCGAACCGGAGCTTTCGCGGCTATGAATCCCATGAGACAGGACGACATCCTCGACCGCATCGCCGATCTGAAGCGCACAGGCACGCCCTTCGCCGTGGCGACCGTGGTGCGCACGGTGCGGGCGACCGCGGCCAAGGCGGGCGCCAAGGCGGTGATCCTGCCCGACGGCACGGTGCAGGCCGGCTGGATCGGCGGCGGCTGTGCGCGGGGCGCGGTGATCCGCGCCGCGCGCGAGGCGCTGGCGGACGGCGCGCCGCGGCTTATCTCGGTCCAGCCCGAGGCGGCGCTGGCGGAAGGCGGACTGGCCCCCGGCGACACCCGCGACGGCATAAGGTTCGCCCGCAACATGTGCCCGAGCCAGGGCACGATGGACATCTTCATCGAGGCCGTCATGCCCGCCCCCGATTGCGTGATCTGCGGCACCTCGCCGGTAGCGGTGGCGCTGGCCGAGCTTGCCCCGCGACTCGGCTTCACCGTCACCGCCTGCGCGCCCGCCGACGAACAGCCCGCCTTCGCTGCGCCCGACCGGCGGATCGAGGGCTATGCGCTGGAGGTCGCGCCCGCGGGCCAGCGCTTCGTCGTTGTGGCGACGCAAGGCAAGGGCGACGAGGCCGCTCTGAGGGCCGCGCTGTCGGTGCCCTCGGCCTATGTCGCCTTCGTCGGCAGCCGCGCCAAGACCGAGGCCCTGCGGGCCAAGCTGACCGCGTCGGGCGTGCCCGATGCGGCATTCGCCGGGCTGAACGCGCCCGCGGGACTGGACCTCGGCGCGATCACCCCCGAGGAGATCGCGCTGTCGATCCTCGCGCAGATGACGGCGATCCGCCGGTCGGGCCAGCGCGACACCGGGCAGGCGTGACGCCCACGCCTCGCCGCAGGTCGCCCACGCAAAAGCCATGCCGGAACAGGCAACCGTTCGGACGACGATCAGGTTTCCCTGCTGCCAGCGGACAAGTGTCACGCATCCCGCGCACCGGCTTTACCGCAACGCGGACGCGGGCGCGTACCGCGCCGCCAGATCCGGCAAACGCCGATGGCGTGTGGCGCAACACCCCCGTGCGCGCGGCCGCGGCGGTCATGGTCGAGACCGACCCGAAAGCGACGGCCGCTGAACGGCCCGCCCCGACGGGCGGGCCGCGTGTCGTTTCAGCTCAGGTGATGGGGTGGGTGCAGGCCGTAGACCGGCGTGTCGATCCCCTCCATCCGGGCCTTCAGTTGCAGCGACAGGTACTGCGAGTAGTGTCGCGACTGGTGCAGGTTGCCGCCGTGGAACCAAAGCGCCTCCTGGCAGGTCGGCTTCCACATGTTGCGCTGTTCGCCCTCCCATGGGCCGGGGTCCTTGGTGGTGTCGGAACCGAGCCCCCAGCACTTGCCCACCTTGTCGGCCACGTCCTGTCCGATCAGGTCGGCCGCCCAGCCGTTCATCGACCCATAGCCCGTGGCCCAGACGATGACATCGGCCGGCAGTTTGGTGCCGTCCTCCAGGATCACGCCATCCTCGTCGACCTCGGTGACCTGCCCATGGGCAAGCTTGATCTCGCCGTCGATGATGAGCTGGCTGGCACCCACGTCGATATAATAGCCCGAGCCGCGGCGGAGATACTTCATGAAGAGCCCAGAGCCGTCATCGCCCCAGTCGAGCCGGAAGCCCGCCTTTTCCAGCCCCTCGTAGAAGTCCTTGTCGCGTTCCTTCATCTGCTCGTAGAGCGGGATCTGGAACTCGTGCAGGATGGCGTAGGGGATCGAGGCGAAGATCATGTCGGCCTTCTGGGTCGTCATGCCGTTCCGCACCGCCTGTTCGGAGTAAAGCGCGCCCAGCCCCACCTCCATCAGCGTGTCCGAGCGCACGATATGGGTGGTCGAGCGCTGCACCATGGTCACGTCCGCGCCCGCCTCCCACAGCGCCGCCGCGATGTCGTGGGCCGAGTTGTTGGACCCCACGACCACGGCCTTCTTGCCCTTGTAGGCATCGGGGCCGGGGTGTTTCGAGGAATGGTGCTGGTCACCCCTGAATTTCTCCATGCCGGGGATGTGGGGCATGTTGGCCTTGCCCGACATGCCGGTGGCCAGCACCAGTTGCCTGGGCTTCAGAACGACCTCTTCACCGTCGCGGTCCACGACGACGGTCCATTCCTTCCTGGCCTCGTCGTATGTCGCGGACTTGCAGGTGGTGCGCGTCCAGTAGTTCAGTTCCATGACCTTCGTATACATCTCCAGCCAGTCGCCGATCTTGTCCTTGGGGCTGAAGACAGGCCAGTTCGGCGGGAAGGGCAGATAGGGCAGGTGGTCGTACCAGACCGGGTCGTGCAGGCAGAGCGACTTGTAGCGCTTGCGCCAGCTGTCACCCGGGCGGTCGTTCCGTTCCACGATGATCGTGGGCACGCCAAGCTGGCGCAGCCGCGCGCCCAGCGCGATGCCGCCCTGCCCGCCGCCGACGATCAGTACATAGGGCTGTTCCGAATAGCCGAGGGTGCGCGCCTCCTCCTCGCGCTCCTCCGCCCAGGTCTTGCGGTTCTTCGCGGCCCCGTGCCTGGCCCCCAACGGGCGTTCGAAACCCAGCGGTTCCTCATGCCCCTTGATCTCGGTCATCGAGGTCAGGAGGGTCCAGATCTTGCCCTCCTTCAACCGCACCAGCCCATAGCCGCGGGCAGCATCCGTCTCGAACGTGATCCAGGCGGTGATGATGCCGCCCTCTTCGGTCGGCACCTCGCCCTCGGCGACATGCCAGCCGGTCGGCCGTATCGCGGCAAGCTGGCTGACCAGCATGTCGCGGATCGCGTCCTTGCCCTCCATCGTGGCGATGTTCCAGGTGAAGGTGACGAGGTCGCGCCAGTAACATTCGTCCTGGAAATGGCCGATCGCGCGGTCGATATCGCCCTGTTCAAGCGCGTTTCCGAAGTCCGACAGGACAGCCGTCACCGTATCGACAGTGGTGGTGTCGAGCATGGGTCTCCTCCCTTTGGTTCCCGCGGGAAGGGTGCCCCAAGGCAGGGCAGTCTGCCAAGCGTTGATTGGGGCGGCGCGGCCCGCAGGCGCAATCGCGTGCGGGCGCGGCCGGGTTTCAGGCGGTCTCGGCCAGTCCGCCGATCAGGCAGAGATGCTCCACGATGTCGCCTGTCCCCTGCCCGTGGCGCAGCGCGGCAAAGATGAACCGGCCCGTGCCGCGCATCCGCTTTGCGTCGCGCTCCATCACCGAAAGATCGGCCCCGACATGCGGGGCGAGGTCGGTCTTGTTGATGACCAGAAGGTCGGACTTCGTGATCGCGGGGCCGCCCTTGCGCGGGATTTCCTCACCCGCCGCCACGTCGATCACGTAGACGGTGATATCGGCCAGTTCCGGGCTGAAGGTGGCCGACAGGTTGTCGCCACCCGACTCGATCAGCACCACGTCGAGATCGGGAAAGCGCGCGGTCAGATCGGCGATGGCGGCAAGGTTGATCGAGGCATCCTCGCGGATCGCGGTGTGCGGGCAGCCCCCCGTTTCCACGCCCTTGATGCGCTCGGCAGGCAGCACCTGCATGCGCATCAGCGCCTCGGCATCCTCTTGCGTGTAGATGTCATTGGTCACGACGGCGACGGAAAAGCGCGGGGCAAGCGCGCGGGCAAGGGCCGCGGTCAGCGTCGTCTTGCCCGCGCCCACGGGGCCGCCGATGCCGATGCGGAGGGGGCCGTTGGGGGATGTCATGTGCGGAACAGCCTCGAATATTGGGTTTCGTGGGTCATCGACGCGATGTCGGCAAGAAAGGCGGTGCTGGACAGCTCGTCGAGGGTTTCGGCCATGGCTTCTTCGGCAACGCGTTCGCAAAGCGGCGTCAGCGCCGTCAGCACCTTCTGCCCGTCGGTCTGGCCGATGGGGATCAACCGGATCCCTGCCGAGACCAGGTTAGATGCGAAGGCATGCAGGTACATCCGCGCGGTCAGCAAGAGCGGCAAGTCGTGCAGCCGCGCCGCCCGGCCCAGCGCGACAGGATAAGTCAGGTCGGGCAGGTCGGCGGGCCAGACCGCACCCGTGATCCGCGCGAAGGCCGCACCCTGGGCGGTCGTCTCCAGAAGCCGCTCGGCCGAAGGCTGGAAGGCCCGCGCGGTCGCGTCGAGTTCGGCCAGCGCGGCGGCATCGGGGGCGCGATAGGCGGCGGCGAGGAAGATCGCATCCGCCCGCCCGGCGCCTTGAAACAGGATATCGCCCAGCCACTCGCGCAGCGCCGCCGCATCCGGAACCGTGCCCATGGCCACCGCGCTTTCCAGCCCGTGGCTGTAGGCAAAGGCCCCGACCGGATAGGCCGGGGACAGCCATTGCGCCAGCTTCATCACCTGGGCGTCAGTGGGCATGGTCGTGGTCGTGCACGTGATCATGCTCACCATGGGAATGGTCATGCCCGTGGGAATGGCCATGCGCATGCGAATGGGTCCGCCCATGTCCATAGGCACCGCCCTCGGGCAGGAAGGGTTCCTCGACCTCCTCGATCTCGGCGCCCAGACGTTCCAGCATGTCGCGGATCACGTGGTCACGCTGGATCAACAGCCGCCCCGGGTCGATCTGGCAGGGCGTGTGGCGGTTGCCGACATGCCAGGCCAGACGCACCAGTTCGGCCCCCCGGACCTCGAGCAGCGGCTCGTCGGCGGCCCGGACCTTGATCGTCAGCCCGTCGTCCAGATACAGCACGTCTCCCTCGTTCAGCGAGGTCGTCCTTGGCAGATCCACCAGAAAGGCAAGCCCCGCGTCGGTGACCAGCCGCTTGCGCCGCAGGAACCGCTCATCATAGGTGAGCGTCACACAATCGTCGGCCCGCCCGTCCACACGCGGGCGCAGCTCGCGGGCCACGGGCAGCGCGCTCATGCCCGCCCCCCGGCCGCGATGGCCTTCAGTTGAACAGGTCGCGAAAGACATAGCGCGGGATGTCGTCGCGCGTGATCCCCAGCCGGGCAAGCTGGGCGTCGGAACAGGCGTTGAGGGTCTGGATCTCGCGCATCCGCGATCGGCGCAGGGTGTAGGCGTTGACCCCCATACCCAGCCCCGCGAAGAACAGGTCCAGCCGTTCGGACATTCCGCCCGGAACATATTTGACCGTCATGCTTGGCGTCGCCATCGGAAATCTCCTCGTGGGTCACAAGAAGTTTCCTCCCATGGTGGTGAACATAGGTACTGCCACGCTTTCGGCCAAACGCCGGCAGGACATGGCGGCTACCCCGTTGCTGCAATGCAGCATATTTGTGCATCTCTCTCATTTTTCCCTCAGAACAGGAAGTACCGCTGCGCCATGGGCAACACCTCGGCCGGCTGGCAGGTCAGCAGCTCGCCATCGGCACGCACCTCGTAGGTTTCGGGATGGACCTCGATCCGGGGCGTCGCGTCGTTCAGGATCAGGTCCTTCTTGCCGATGCTGCGGGTATTGCGGACCGCGAGCGTCCGCTTGGCCAGCCCCAGCTTCTCGCGCACGCCCTCGGCCTCGGCCGCCGCCGAGACGAAGATCACCGCCGAATTCTCGACCGACCGGCCATAGGCGCCCCACATCGGCCGCGTATAGACCGGCTGCGGCGTCGGGATCGAGGCGTTGGGGTCGCCCATCTGCGCGCAGACGATGGTGCCGCCGATCAGCACCATTTCCGGTTTGACCCCGAAGAACGCCGGGTGCCACAGCACCAGATCGGCCCGCTTGCCCACCTCGATGCTGCCGATCTCGTGCGCGATGCCATGCGCGATCGCCGGGTTGATCGTGTATTTCGCGACATAGCGGCGGACGCGGAAATTGTCGTTGTCGCCGCTTTCTTCCGCCAGCCGGCCCCGCTGCTTCCTCATCTTGTCGGCGGTCTGCCAGGTGCGGATGATGACCTCGCCCACCCGGCCCATCGCCTGGCTGTCCGAGGCGATGATGGAAAAGGCCCCCATATCGTGCAGGATGTCCTCGGCGGCGATGGTCTCGCGCCGGATACGGCTTTCGGCAAAGGCCACGTCCTCGGGGATCGACTTGTCGAGGTGGTGGCACACCATCAGCATGTCGAGATGCTCTTCCAGCGTGTTCACGGTGAAGGGCCGCGTGGGGTTGGTCGAGGACGGTAGCACGTACTCCTCGCCGCAGACCTTGATGATGTCCGGCGCGTGGCCACCCCCCGCGCCCTCGGTGTGGAAGGCGTGGATCGTGCGGCCTTTCATGGCCTTGATCGTGTGTTCCACGAACCCGCTTTCGTTCAGCGTGTCGGTGTGGATCATCACCTGGATATCCATGTCGTCGGCCACCGACAGGCAGCAGTCGATGGCGGCCGGCGTCGTCCCCCAGTCCTCGTGCAGCTTCAGCGCGCAGGCCCCGGCCTCGATCTGTTCGACCAGCGCGCCGGGCAGGGACGCATTGCCCTTCCCCGCGAAGGCCAGGTTCATCGGGAAGGCGTCGGCGGCCTGCAACATGCGCCCGATATGCCAGGGCCCCGGCGTGCAGGTCGTGGCCAAAGTCCCATGCGCGGGCCCCGTGCCGCCGCCGAGCATGGTGGTCAGCCCCGAATGGAGCGCATCCTCGATCTGTTGCGGGCAGATGAAATGGATATGGCTGTCGAAGCCGCCCGCGGTGAGGATTTTCCCTTCGCCTGCAATCGCCTCGGTCCCCGGGCCCACGATGATGTCGACGCCGGGCTGGGTGTCGGGATTGCCCGCCTTGCCAATCCTGGCGATCCGCCCGTCCCTGATCCCCACATCGGCCTTGTAGATGCCGGTATGGTCCACGATCAGCGCGTTGGTGATGACGGTATCCACCGCCCCCTCGGCGCGCGTCGCCTGGGATTGCCCCATCCCGTCGCGGATCACCTTGCCGCCGCCGAACTTGACCTCTTCGCCGTAGGTGGTCAGGTCGCGTTCGACCTCGATGATCAGCTCGGTATCGGCCAGCCGCAGCCGGTCGCCGGTGGTGGGGCCGAACATCGCGGCATAGTCGGCGCGTGCGATTTTCCTGGGCATCAGAGCTCCCCCATCACCTGCTGGTTGAAGCCATAGACGCGGCGGGCGCCCGCGATCGGGATCAACTGCACCTCGCGCCGCTGGCCGGGCTCGAACCGCACCGCTGTGCCCGCGGCGATGTCCAGCCGCATCCCCCGTGCCGCGCCCCGGTCGAAGTCGAGCGCGGGGTTGGTCTCGGCGAAATGGTAGTGGCTGCCGACCTGCACCGGCCGGTCGCCGGTGTTGGCCACCATCAGCGTGATCGCCGCACGCCCCTCGTTCAGGGTGATCGTGCCTGGGGCGGGGAAAAGCTCTCCGGGGATCATGGCGCGCCTCACCCGGCCAGCACCAGCGCCGAGCCGAGGCCCGCCACCAGCACGCCCGCGCCGCGCGCCACCAGCGGCCCGCCGAACCGTGCCAGCGCCCAGCCGCCCAGAACGCCCGCGCCATGCAGCAGCGCGGTGGCCAGCGCGAAGCCGCCCAGATAGGCCAGCGCCGCAGCCCCCCCCATCTCGGCCCCGTGGGCATGGCCGTGGAACAGCGCGAGCGCGCCCACCACCGCGGCCCCCGCCGCCAGCGGCAGCCGCACCGCCAGCGCCACCAGCACCCCCAGCACCAGCACCGAGGCCAGGATCATCGGCTCGACCATCGGCAGCGGCGCCCCGGCCAGCGCCAGTCCGAAGCCAAGCGACATCGCCCCCACGAAGGCCGCAGGCAGCGCCCAGAGCGCGCGCCCCCCCAGCGTGACGGCCCACAGCCCGACCGCCACCATGGCCAGGATATGGTCGGCCCCGAACATCGGATGGCTGAACCCGGCCGCGAACGAGCCATGCTCCAGCGGGTCGAGATGAGCCAGTGCGGGGCTGGCGGCGAACAGGGCGGGCAGAAGGACAAGGCGTTTCATCGGGGCTCTCCTTGGCGGATGTCAGCGGATCGGGTTGTGGACGGTGACGAGCTTGGTGCCGTCGGGAAAGGTGGCCTCGACCTGCACCTCGTGGATCATCTCGGGGATCCCTTCCATGCATTGGTCGCGGGTGATGACCTGCGCGCCCGCCTCCATCATGTCGGCGACGCTGCGCCCGTCGCGGGCGCCCTCGACCACCGCATCGGTGATCAGCGCGATCGCCTCGGGATAGTTCAGCTTGACGCCACGGGCCAGCCGCTTGCGGGCGACCTCGGCGGCCATCGCGATCAACAGCTTGTCCTTCTCGCGGGGGGTCAGTTGCATGTCACGTCATCCATGATCTTGGCAGGGAATTGCCGGTAAGGCGCATCAGCACCGGGACCAGGACCCGGCGCAGCGCGAAACTGTCGGGCGCAAGCAGCCGCATCACCAGCACGTCCTTGCGGAGAAGACTTGCCCCGCCGGTGGCAGGCATCAGCGCGCGCAGCGGGCCCAGATGGGCCTCGGCCCCGGGGTCGGCGAAAACGAGGCTCGCCATCGCACCCGCCCCCCCCGCAACGGCTGGCCTGGCCAGATCGGCGGCCACATCGCCGTGAAGGCGCAGCGCGTCGAGATAGAGCGGCACCCCCTCTCGGCGGATCTCGATCCGGTCACGGAACAGGGCGTCGTGCACCACCTCGCCCATCGCGGCCCGGCCGAACACCAGCGGCTCGACCAGCAAGAGCCGCGCGTCGGCCGCGAGATCAGCCATCAGCGTGCGTTCGAGTGCCGAGCCTTCGAACAGGATCGTTTCCTGCGGCAGCCAGTCGAGCCGCGCGCCGGGCCCCACCGCCAGCCGGTTCCGGACCCGGCCCCGCTCGCCCGGCTGGGCGCGATAGGCACGTTCGGCGGCCTGCGTGGTGACGCGCAGATGGCTGCCTGCCCGCGCCTCGACCTGTGCCTCGAACCGGTCGCCGCCGGTTATCCCACCTGCCGTGTTGACCAGGATCGCATCCACCGCACCGTCCCGCGGCCGCGGGAACAGCGCCTTGAACGCCCCGCTCTGGCGCAGGTCGGCCAGCGCCGAGCCATCCGCACGGGCCTTGGCGGCCAGCCGCATCTGGCCCAGCGCCCGCGGCTGGGCGGCCGGTCGGCATGCGGCATCTTGGCAGGTCTGGCAGGTGATCGGTCCGTCCCCCGGAAGGCATCTTGCCGCCCCGTTTTCCCGCAGCCCCTGGGGGCCTGCACGGATTTTCGGCAGTTCACCCGGGGATTCGGCGGCAATACGAACAAATATTCAGCAGCCACCCAGGGGCATGATGAAAAACTGCGCGAACTCGGGGAGGAAAGCAGAAATCGTGCCAGATCCGCCGCCCCGGAATTGCCTCGCCGCCGCAGCGCAGAAACCCTGCGCCTGCCCACACCGGGACAACCGGACCATCAGGGGGTGTGTGGCGACCCGCGAATTGAACCTCGCATCGGGCCGCCACACGGGTTGCAACGAAGATGTTGCAGGGCCCGAGGGTAGGCTGCGCGGCGCGTCCGCGCAACGCCTGGCCCGGCGCCTTGCGCGGAGGGAACACATGACATCGATCAAGACGATTCTGGCCAGCGCGGTCGCATTTTCGGCGCTGTGCCTGCCGGCCTGGGCGCAGGACACGATCAAGGTGGGCGTTCTGCACTCGCTCTCGGGCACGATGGCGATTTCCGAGACGACGCTGAAAGATACCATGCTGATGCTCATCGACGAGCAGAACAAGAAGGGCGGCGTGCTGGGCAAGCAGCTCGAGGCGGTCGTGGTCGACCCGGCCTCGGACTGGCCGCTCTTCGCCGAAAAGGCGCGCGAACTGCTGACGGTGCAGGATGTCGACGTGATGTTCGGCTGCTGGACCTCGGTCAGCCGCAAGTCGGTGCTGCCGGTGATCGAGGAACTGAACGGCCTGCTGTTCTATCCGGTGCAGTACGAGGGCGAGGAAAGCTCGAAGAACGTCTTCTACACCGGTGCCGCGCCGAACCAGCAGGCGATCCCGGCGGTGGACTATTTCCTCGACGAACTGGGCGTCGAGAAATTCGCGCTGCTCGGCACCGACTACGTCTATCCGCGCACCACGAACAACATCCTTGATGCCTACCTCAAGTCCAAGGGCATCGCCGAGGCGGACATCTTCGTGAACTACACGCCCTTCGGCCATTCCGACTGGTCCAAGATCGTGTCGGACGTCGTGGCGCTGGGCGCGGACGGCAAGAAGGTGGGCGTGATTTCCACCATCAACGGCGACGCCAATATCGGCTTCTACAAGGAACTGGCCGCGCAAGGCGTCTCGGCCGAGGACATTCCCGTGGTGGCCTTCTCGGTCGGCGAGGAGGAGTTGTCGGGTCTCGACACCACCAACCTCGTCGGGCACCTGGCGGCCTGGAACTACTTCATGTCCGCCGACACCCCCGAGAACGCCGCCTTCATCGAGGCCTGGCACGCCTTCATCGGCGACGAAAAGCGCGTGACCAACGACCCGATGGAGGCCCATTACATCGGCTTCAACATGTGGGTGAACGCGGTCGAGCAGGCCGGCACCACCGATGTCGACGCCGTGCGCGAGGCGATGTGGGGCCAGGAATTCCCGAACCTCACCGGCGGCATGGCGGTGATGGGCACCAACCACCACCTGTCCAAGCCCGTGCTGATCGGCGAGATCCTCGAGGACGGCCAGTTCGACATCATCTCGGAAACCGATCCGGTGCCGGGCGACGCCTGGACCGATTTCCTGCCTGCCTCGGCGGTGCTGACCGCGGACTGGAAGGACCTCGGCTGCGGCATGTACAACACCGAGACCAACAGCTGCGTCCAGATCAAGTCGAACTACTGAACCCGGCTATCGGGGGCGGGTGCGCCCGCCCCCCTTTCCCAAGACAGGCCCCGTCACGATGCGCATCCTTGTCGCCGCACTATCCTTTATTTGCCTGATCGCCCTGCCCGTCTCGGCGCAGGACAGCCCGATCCAGCAGCTTCTGCAGGAGAACCGCACGCTGATCGAGCAAAGCTCGCGCCGCACCATCGGCCCGGCGATCGACGCGCTGCGTGACAGCGGGCTGCCCGCGGCGCAGGCCGTGCTGGAGAAATGGCAGGCCAGGGAGCTGTGGCAGCGCAAGTCGGACGGGCTTTTCTTCTTCGCCGAACGTACGGGCGACGGCTATCGGCTGATCGACATCGCCACGGGCGCCGACGTGGGAAGCGCAACGGGCGGCGAGATCGAGCAGCTCAAGCCCAACAGCGGCATCCGTGCGTTGATCGGCGTGGCCCTCGTCCAGTTCCAGCTGACCGACCCCGACCCGGCCCGGCGGATGGCCGCGCTGGACGCGATCGCGCGCAACGCCGAGGCCGCGCACCTGGCCCCGCTTCGCGCCAGCATTGCGACCGAGACCGACCCGGCGCTGACGTCCCGCAAGGCGCGGCTGGAGCGCCTGCTGACGATTTCCTATGACGACGAGCCCGACGCCCGCATCGCTGCGATCGAGAGTTTCGCGGGCGATCTGGGCGTCGATGCCCGCGCCGCCCTGAACCCGCTGGTGGCCACCACCCGCGCCGTCACGGCGGGCGACCCTCCAGCGACCGAGAATGTCGCGCGCCGCCTTGCCCCGGGCAGCGACGTCCTGTCCGAGGCCGCGGCCCACGCGCTGCTGGTCGAGGCCGGTCTGGTTGCACCCCGGATCAGTGCCAGCGACATTCGCGCCGCGCTGGCCGCGCATGTCGAGAACGGCCAAGTCGGCGGTGTCCCGGTGGCGGAACTCGACACCGATGCCGCCCGCGAGCGGGCCTATGCGGCACTGGCCGCAGCGGGCCTCGTCCCTGCAACCGCGACCTCGGCCGAGGTCGCCGAGGCGCTTTCCTCCCATGTCTTCTACGAACGCTACGCCGAGACCGACCCGCGCGTGACCGAGGCCGCCAATGCGGCGCTCGACGCCATCGCGCTGAAGGTGGGGATGAACCAGGCCGCTGACCTGACGCTGGACGCGCTGTCACTGGCCTCGATCTATTTCCTCGCGGCCATCGGTCTTGCCATCACCTTCGGGGTGATGGGGGTCATCAACATGGCCCATGGCGAGTTCATCATGATGGGCGCCTATACGGGCTATGTCGTGCAGCAATTCGTGCCCGACTACACGCTGTCGATCCTGATCGCGCTGCCGCTGGCCTTCGCCATCACGTTCGCCGCGGGCGTCGCGATGGAGCGGCTGGTGATCCGCTGGCTCTACAACCGGCCGCTGGAAACGCTGCTGGCAACCTTCGGCATATCCATCGCGCTGCAACAACTGGCCAAGAACATCTTCGGCACGCAGGCCCGCCCGCTGACCTCGCCCGGCTGGCTGGATGGATCGCTGGTCGTCAACGACATCGTGTCGATCAGCTACATCCGCATCGCGATCTTCGTCCTCGCGCTGATCTTTCTGGGCCTTTTCCTCTTCATCATGCGGCGGACGCGGCTGGGGCTGGAGGTGCGCGCGGTGACCCAGAACCCGCGCATGGCGGCATCGATGGGGATCAACCCCGACCGGATCAACATGCTGACCTTCGGGCTGGGCTCGGGCATCGCCGGCGTCGCGGGCGTCGCCATCGGGCTCTATGCCAAGGTCACGTCCGAGCTTGGCCAGGACTACATCGTCCAGAGTTTCATGACCGTGGTCGTGGGCGGCGTCGGCAACATCTGGGGCACGCTTCTGGGCGCCACGCTGATCGGGTTCCTGCAAAAGGGGATCGAGTGGTTCAATCCGTCGAACACGCTGGCGGCGCAGACCTACATGATCCTTTTCATCATCCTGTTCATCCAGTTCCGGCCGCGGGGCATCATCGCCCTCAGGGGCCGCGCGGCGGGGGATTGAGCCATGCGGCAAAGCTTCATCGCGAAAAACCCCTCGGTGCTGATCTTCCTTGCGCTGCTGGGCCTCTTCACCCTTGCGGTGACGATCCTCGGCGAGGGACTGGGGATCGGCCTGATCTCCACCAGCTTCGTCAAGACGCTGGGCAAGACACTCTGCCTGTGCCTCGTTGCCATCGCGATGGATCTGGTCTGGGGCTATGCGGGCATCCTGTCCTTGGGCCATTTCGCCTTCTTCGGGCTGGGCGGCTACATGATCGGCATGTGGCTGATGTATGCCCGGACCGAGCTGATCGTGGTGGAATCGCTCGCCCAGGCCGAGATCCCACCGACGCCGGATGAAATCCGCGATGCCATCGGCACCCAGATCTTCGGCGTGGTGGGGGGATCGGACTTCCCGCTGGTCTGGGCCTTCGCCCATTCGCTGCCGCTGCAACTGGCGCTGGTGGTGCTGGTGCCGGGCCTTCTGGCGCTGGTCTTCGGCTGGCTTGCCTTCCGCTCGCGCGTGACAGGCGTCTATCTCTCGATCCTGACGCAGGCCATGACGCTGGCCCTTGCCCTTTACCTGTTCCAGAACGACAGCGGCCTTCGCGGCAACAACGGGCTTTCCGGCCTGCAGAACATCCCCGGCGCGGGCGATGTTCCGCAATCCCTGATGTCGATCCGGTTCTTCTGGGCCTCGGCGGCCGCACTCGCCATCGGCTACGTCGTCGCTGCCTTCGTTGTCTCGGGCAAGTTCGGCAGCGTCATCCGCGGGATCCGCGACGACGAGGCGCGGGTGCGGTTCCTCGGCTATTCGGTCGAGGGCTACAAGCTGTTTGTCTTCACCTTGACCGCCGTGATCGCAGGCATCGCGGGCGCGCTCTACTACCCGCAGGCCGGCATCATCAACCCCGCCGAGATCGCGCCCATCGCGTCGATCTACCTGGCCGTCTGGGTCGCCATCGGCGGGCGCGGGCGGCTTTACGGCGCGGTGATCGGCGCGGGTTTCGTGTCGCTCCTGTCCACATGGTTCACCGGCGGGCAGGCGCCCGATCTGAACGTCGGCTTCTACACGGTGAAATGGGTGGACTGGTGGCAGGTGCTTCTGGGGCTCAGCTTCGTCCTTGTCACCCTGTTCGCGCCCAAGGGGATCGGCGGGCTGTTCGATCTGCTCACCGGCCGCCGCGGCCCCGACCGTCATGGCGCCGACCTCGGCCCCGGCGCCGGGTCCTTCCGCGAAAAGGAGGCCGAGCAATGAGCACGCTTCTGGAGGTCTCGGGCGTTTCCGTCACCTTCGACGGGTTCCGCGCGATCAACAATCTCAGCTTCGAGATCGGCCCGGCGGAACTGCGCGCGATCATCGGGCCGAACGGCGCGGGCAAGACCACCTTCATGGATATCGTTACCGGCAAGACCAGGCCCGACGCGGGACAGGTGCTGTGGGGCGAACGGTCGATCTCGCTGCTCAAGCTCAGCGAAAGCAAGATCGCGCGCGAAGGCGTCGGCCGCAAGTTCCAGCGTCCGACCGTGTTCGAGGACCAGTCGGTATTCGACAATCTGCTGATGGCACTGAAGAAGGACCGCGCGCCTTGGCGCGTGCTGTTCTACCGCGAAACCGCCGCCGATCGTACCCGCGTGGGCGAGTTGGCCGAAGAGATCGGGCTAGCGGACCAGTTGCAGCGCAAGTCGGGGGAACTGAGCCACGGCCAGAAGCAATGGCTGGAAATCGGCATGCTGCTGGCGCAGGAACCGCGCCTGCTGCTGGTGGACGAACCGGCGGCGGGCATGACGCTGGCCGAACGCGAACACACCACCGAACTGTTGAAGGAGGCCGCGAAAACCCGCGCCGTGGTGGTCGTGGAACACGACATGGAGTTCGTGCGGCGGCTGGAGTGCCGGGTGACGGTGCTGCACGAGGGGTCGGTGCTGGCCGAGGGCAGCCTCGATTTCGTCACGAGGAACCAGCAGGTGATCGATGTCTATCTGGGGCGCTGAAAGATGCTGAGAACCGAAGGGCTGACCCTGCATTACGGGGGTTCACAGATCCTGAACGGGATCGACCTGGTGGCGCGGGCGGGCGAGGTGACCTGCGTGATGGGCACCAATGGCGTGGGCAAGACCAGCCTGCTGAAGGCCATCTCGGGCACGCACCTGCGCTCGGGCGGCCGGGTGGAGCTGGACGGCGAGGAGGTGCCGCGCGTGCCCGCACAGGGCATGGCCCATCGCGGCGTGGGATATGTGCCGCAGGGGCGGATGATCTTTCCGCTGCTGACGGTGCGCGAGAACCTGGAGACCGGCTTTGCCTGCCTGCCCAGATCCGAACGCTTTGTTCCGGACGAGATTTACGACCTTTTCCCCGTGCTGAAAGACATGGGCAGCCGCCGGGGCGGCGATCTGTCGGGCGGGCAGCAGCAGCAGTTGGCCATCGCGCGGGCGATGATCACCAAGCCCAAGCTCCTGCTGCTGGACGAACCGACCGAGGGGATCCAGCCCAACATCATCCAGCAGATCGGCCGGGTGATCGAGTATCTGCGCGATCAGGGCCGCATGGCGATCATCCTGGTCGAGCAGTATTTCGAGTTCGCCTATGCGCTTGCCGACCGGTTCTACGTCATGGAACGCGGCGCGGTGACAGTCACGGGCAGCAAGGCAGACTTGCCCAAGGAACGCCTGATCCGGGCCGTCTCGGTCTGACGCCCGCCACCCGCACGGATCGCGGGTGGCACCGTCCTCAGGTCCGGAAGATGCGGTAGATCGCCGGGATCACCAGCACCGTCAGCGCGGTCGAGGACGCAAGCCCGAACAGCAGCGACAGCGCCAGCCCCTGGAAGATCGGGTCGGCCAGGATCACCGCAGCCCCGATCATCGCCGCCAGCGCCGTCAGCAGGATCGGCTTGAACCGCGTGGCACCGGCCTCGACCAGGGTTTCCACCGTGACGGGCCCGCCGGAATGGCGGATGAAATCAACCAGCAGGATCGAGTTCCGGACGATGATGCCGGCCAGCGCGATGAAGCCGATCATCGAGGTGGCGGTGAAGGGGGCCGAGAACAGCCAGTGCCCCAGCATGATGCCGAGGAAGGTCAGGGGCACCGGCGTCAGCACCACCAGCGGCAGCTTGAACGACCCGAACTGCGCCACCACAAGGATGTAGATCCCCACCAGCGCCACCCCGAAGGCCGCGCCCATGTCGCGGAAGGTGACGTAGGTCACCTCCCATTCGCCATCCCACAGCAGCACAGGCTTGGCCTCGGACAGGGGCTGGCCGTGCAGGCTGATCATGGGCTTGGGCAGGTCGCCCCAGTCGATCGCGTCCAGCCGCTCCTGCACCGCCAGCATGCCGTAAAGCGGCGCCTCGAAGTCGCCGGCCAGTTCGGCGGTCACCATCTCGGCATAGCGGCCGTTGTGGCGGAAGACCGGGTAGGAGGCCTGTTCGTCGGACAGCCGCACCACGTCGCCCAGTTCCACCACGCCCCGCCCGCCGGGCAGCGCATTGGCGGGCACGGGCGTGGCCAGCGCGCGTTCGTCCATCACCCGGTCGGCGCGGTCGCGGCCGACCACGATCGGGATCGGCGCGCGGCCCTCGCCGCGATGGGAATAGCCGACAATGGTCTCGCCGTTCAGCAGGCGCAGGGTTTCCAGCGCGTCGGCCTCCTGCACGTTGAAGAAGGCCAGGTCCGAGGGGTCGAGTTCCGCCCGGATGCGGACGGGCTGCTGGCCAAAGCTGTCGTCGACATCGACGATGAAGGGCACGTCCTCGAAGGCCTGCCGCACCCTGGCCGCGACCGCGCGGCGGGTCTCGCCGTCGGGGCCGTAGATTTCGGCGAGAAGCGTCGCGATCACCGGCGGGCCCGGGGGCGGTTCGACCACCTTGACCACCGTGCCTTCGGGCAGGGCGAGCACGCCCAGCCGCGCGCGCAGGTCGAGCGCGATGGCGTGGCTGGTGCGCGCGCGGTCGTGGCGGCCCGTCAGGTTCACCTGCACGTCGCCGAGATGCGGGCTGGCGCGCAGGAAATAGTGGCGCACCAGGCCGTTGAAGTTGAAGGGCTGCGCCGTGCCCGCATAGGTCTGGGCCGAGATCGTCTCGGGCATCTCCAGCGCAATCCGCGCCACGTCCTGCGCCACGGCATCGGTCGCCTCGACCGACGCGCCCTCGGGCAGGTCGATCACGACCGACAGTTCGGGCTTGTTGTCGAAGGGCAGGAGCTTGACGGTCACGTCCTTGGTGTAAAGCGCCCCCATCGAGCCGAACGACACGACGACCACCGCCAGAAGGAACGTCAGGCTGATCCACTTGCGCGCGAGGATCGGGCGCACGACCGCGGCATAGAGACGTCCCAGCCGCCCGCCGGGGTGGCCGTGGCCGCCCTCGCCATGCAGGGGCGCGCGGCCAGCGATCCTGAGCATCAGCCAAGGCGTGATCATCACCGCGACGAAGAAGGAAAAGATCATCGCGGCCGACGCGTTCGCCGGAATCGGGCTCATGTAGGGGCCCATGAGGCCCGACACGAAGAGCATCGGCAACAGCGCCACCACCACGGTAAGTGTCGCCACGATGGTCGGGTTGCCGACCTCGGCCACGGCCTCGATGGCGGCCTGCGCCCGGCTCTGGCCCGGTTTCATCATCCCCCAGTGGCGCGCGATGTTCTCGATCACCACGATGGCGTCGTCCACAAGGATACCGATGGAGAAGATCAGCGCGAACAGCGACACCCGGTTCAGCGTGTAGCCCATGATGTAGGCCGCGAACAGCGTCAGCAGGATCGTGACCGGGATCACGATGGCCACCACCACCGCCTCGCGCCAGCCGATGGCGAACAGCACCAGCGCCACGATGGACACCGTCGCAAGGCCGAGGTGGAACAGCAGTTCGTTGGCCTTCTCGCTGGCCGTCTCGCCGTAGTCCCGCGTGATCTCGACCTCGACCGTATCGGGGATCAGGCTGCCCTCCATCTCGTGCAGGCGGTGCAGCACCTCCTCGGCCACGACGACCGCGTTGGCCCCGGCCCGCTTGGCCAGCGCCAGCGTGACCGCCGGGCGGCGCGCGATCTCGCCGTCCGCGCCCCGGGACAGCGTGGCGACGTGGTGTTCGTCCAGATCGTGGACAAAGCCCACCTCGGCCACGTCGCGGACATAGACGGTGCGCCCGTCGCGCGCGGTCAGTTCCAGGGTGCCGATCTCGGCGGGCGTGGCCAGCGTGCGGCCCAGCACCAGCCCGACCTGCTGGCCCGCGTCGCGCACCAGCCCGGCGGGCGTGGCGGAATTGGCGCTTTGGACCTTGCCCGCCAGTTGTTGCAGCGTGATGCCGTATAGCGCCAGCTTCTCGGGGTCGGGGGCGACCCGCAGCGCCTCGTCGGTCGCGCCCACCAGATAGGTCAGGCCGACATCCTCGATCTTGACCAGTTCGGTCTCGACCTCGCGGGCGATGCGGGTCAGGTCGGCGGCGGTGATCGCGTCCTGCCCCGGTGCAGGCGCGAAGGTCAGCGCGACGATGGCCACGTCGTTGATGCCACGGCCCACCACCAGCGGCTCGGGGATGCCGACGGGGATGCGGTCGAGATTGGCAAGGATCCTGTCGCGCACCCGCAGGATCGCGGTGTCCTGGCTGAGGCCCACCTCGAAGCGCGCGGTGACCATCACCTGGTCGTCCGAGGTCTGGGAATAGACGTGCTCGACCTCGTCGATGCCCTTGACGATGGTTTCCAGCGGCTCGGTCACCAGCTTGACGGCGTCCACGGCCCGCAGCCCGTCGGCCCGCACATGGATGTCCACCAGCGGCACGGAAATCTGGGGCTCTTCCTCGCGCGGCAGGCTCATCAGCGCGATCAGACCCACGGCCAGCGCGGCCAGCAGCAGAAGCGGGGTCAGCGGCGAGGCAATGAAGCCGCGCGTCAGGTTCCCCGCGATGCCCAATGGCGTCTTGCGGGGCGCCTTCGGGGACTGGGGCGCGTCACTCATCGGCGGTCACCACGATGTCGCCCGCGGCAAGGCCCGAGAGGATTTCCACCCAGTCCGCCCCGTCGCGGCGCAGGATCTCTCCGGGCACCACGGTGCGGCGCAAAGGCCCGTCGGCCCCCTTCACCGTCACGAAATCGAGCCCGCCCGCGCGCACCAGCGCCGCCACCGGCACCAGGATCGCCCGGCGCGTGCCGACCGGCAGGCGGACCGGCAGGCGCCGCCCGACAAAGCGGCCGTCCAGCCCCTCGACCTCGACATCGGCCACCACCCGGCCGCCCTCGATCTGCGGATAGACCTTGGCCAGCCGCCCGGTCTGCCCATCCATGCCCGCACCCAGCGCGATCGCGTCGCCCTCGGCCAGCGCGGTCGCATGGCGCTCGGGCACCGAAAGCCGCAGGAACACCCCGCCGCCGCCGATCTCGGCCACTGCCTCGCCCGGCGTGATGACCGAGCCGAGCGAGACCGGCACCGACAACACCACCCCCGCATCGGGTGACAGGATCGCCCCCTCGGTCACCTGCTGTTCGATCACCCGGCGTTCGGCCTGGGCGGTACCGGTCTGTCCCACCAGCACGTCCACCTGGGTGCGCAACTGGTCCAGCCGCTGCTGGGTGATCACGCCCCGCTCGCGCAGCGCCTCGCCACGCTCAAGATCGGTCGTCGCGGTCTCAAGCTGGGTTTCGAGCGAGGACAGTTGCGCGTCGATGGCGCGCAGCTGAAAGGTCAGCTTGTCGTCCTCGACCCGCGCGATCCGCTGCCCGGCCTCGACCCGGTCGCCCTCGGTCACCTGCAACTCGACCAGCGTGCCGCCGATCCGGGCGCGCGCCGGCACCCGGTCGCGGGTCTCGACCTGGCCGTAGACGGCCTTCCACTCGGTGATCTCGACCGGCTCAAGCACCAGTTCGGCCGCCACCGTCGGAACGGCGGCAATCCACGACACCAGCATCGCAAGGAAGAGTCTCGACATCCTGTCCGTCCTCCTGGGCCCAGAGGCTCTCCCACACCGTCGCGCGACGGATGCCTGCCCCTGCCCTTACCACTGGATGCAGCCGACGGCTTGCGGCCGCTTGCGCATCACATGCAATTTTTTGAATATATGAACCATGCCGAAGAAATTGCAAGGGCGATGTCACGACACGCGGCATCTGAAACGCCACCCCTGTTCGCAGGCTGCGCCCCCGCCTTGATCCTGTCCACGGGCGCGCCGATCGGTCTCCGCGCCAGCGGACCCGGATCTTCCGGTAATGTCCCCTAACTGGAAACAGTTCGTTCCGGATTTTGCACCAAGTTGCGCGCACAGGTCGGTTCGCCGGTCCGAGGAACCGGCGGGATGCCAAGGGCGCGAGATGGCCCCTGCCGATCGGGTCATTTCGGGTCGCCGGGGCGTGATCCCGGCTGGATTGTCCCGGACTCTGGTCGTGATTTCAGGCTGGTGGCTGCGCTTGCCCAATATCCCCGCCCACGATCGTCGCCATGCCCGAAGGCATGCCGTCAGCCCCGCGCGGCACGGGATCGCCGTACACGCAGCAGCGGCGGCTCGCCGCGCCGTGCCCGGGCGGGGCCATCCCGTTCTCTGGCCCAATACGGCACCGCCGCAAAAAAAGAGAGGACAAGAGCGGGTCTCCGCCTAAAGCGCCGTTCGAACTTCTTGTCGGAACTGCCTCATCAGCCTATCGTGTATTGCCACATGCTGCACCTGCCACGTAGGTGCAGGCGAGCGCCGATTTCCGAGTGTTTTTTCCGCCGGACCCAGTCGTCCGGCATCGAGTCAAAGGTTTTTCATGGCCCAGCCGACAGCTGTAATCTACCAGCGCGACGGCACCTCGGGATCCGAGGACGACTCCGACGGGCTGACCGAGTTCGCGCTCGAGATGCTTTTGTCCAGCCCCGAGGGCTGGCGCAGATTCGCCCGAGACGCGGCCGCGCGCTGGCCCGCGACCCCGCCTCTGGCCATCGTGTTCGCGCTGGTCAATGCCTCGGCCCAGATCGAGGCGATCTTTGGCGAAGGCAGCCCCGCGCGCATCGCCGCCCAAAGCGGATTCCGCGTGGCGGGACTTATCTCGGCTGATCTCTATGCGATGGAAACCCTCGGGCTGCCGCGGGCGCGGGCGGCAGACCTGACCGCCTACTGGCGTGCCCATGACGATTATTTCCTGACGCTCTGACAGGCCGGGCGTTCCGCGCCCGCGCTTGCCAAGAACGCTGCCGCCATGTCACCAAGGGCGGATACCCCCGCGACAGGTGCCCGACCACCGTGCCCCGAACCCATACCGAAGACCCCGCAAATCTGTGCACCGCCCCCGCCGCGCTGCCGCAGCTTGCCCACCCTCGCAACCTGGGGATACCGCTTGATCCGGGTTGGGTTCGCCGGGCCGCCGTGAACCGCTCGGCGGCCGAGCGGCGCTGTGCCACCCTGCCCGGCCGCCGCTCGGTCAAGGGTTCCATCCAGGCGGCATGGCTGCTCAAGGCGGTCAGCCTGATCGACCTGACGACGCTGGCGGGCGATGACACGCCCGGCCGCGTCCGCCGCCTGTGTGCCAAGGCGCGCCAGCCGGTGCGGGCGGACCTGCTGGACGCGCTGGGGGTCAGCGGGCTGACCACGGGTGCGGTCTGCGTCTACCACGAGATGATCGCGCCCGCGCTTGATGCGCTTGCGGGCTCGGACATCCCGGTGGCCGCCGTGTCCACAGGTTTTCCCGCAGGGCTGACGCCCTTTGCCACCAGGCTTGCCGAGATCGAGGCGTCGGTCGCCGCGGGCGCCTCCGAGATCGACATCGTGATCTCGCGCCGCCACGTGCTGACCGGTGACTGGGCCGCGCTTTACGACGAGGTGCGCGCCTTTCGCGCCGCCGCGGGGCCAGCACATCTCAAGACCATCCTCGCCACGGGCGAGTTGGGGACGCTGACGAATGTCGCCCGGGCAAGCCTTGTCTGCATGATGGCAGGGGCGGATTTCATCAAGACCTCGACCGGCAAGGAGCCCGTGAACGCCACGCTTCCGGTGGGGCTGACCATGGTCCGCGCGATCCGCGAGTATCATGCCGTTACCGGCCACCGCGTCGGCTTCAAGCCTGCGGGGGGAATTTCAACGGCGAAGGACGCGCTGGTCTGGCTTGCGCTGATCAAGGACGAACTGGGGGATCGCTGGCTTTCACCCGACCTTTTCCGTTTCGGCGCGTCATCACTGCTGGCCGATATCGAGCGGCAGATCGAACACCACGTCACGGGGGCCTATTCGGCCGCGTGGCGGCATCCGTTGGGGTAACCGCATGACTGTTTCCGACCTGATGCAGTCGATGGACTACGGCCCCGCCCCCGAAAGCGCAGCCGAGGCGCTGGCCTGGCTTGCCGACCGGGGCGGCCGGTTCGGCCATTTCATCGACGGCAGCTTTACCGACCCCCGCGACGGGTTCGAGGCGAAGAACCCGGCGACCGGCGAAGGACTGGCGACACTGACGCAAGCCACGGCCGGGGACGTCGACGCCGCCGTGGCCGCCGCCCGCAAGGCGCAGCCGAAATGGGCGCGGCTTTCGGGTCATGCGCGGGCACGCCACCTCTATGCGCTGGCGCGCCTGATCCAGAAGCACGCGCGCCTGATCGCGGTTCTGGAGACACTCGACAACGGCAAGCCGATCCGGGAAAGCCGCGACATCGACGTGCCCCTGGCCGCACGGCATTTCTATTACCACGCAGGCCTCGCGCAGCTTCTGGCCAGGGAATTGCCAGGCCATGTGCCGCACGGGGTATGCGGCCAGATCATCCCGTGGAACTTCCCGTTCCTGATGCTGGCCTGGAAGATCGCACCCGCGCTGGCCGCGGGCAATACCGTGGTGCTGAAACCCGCGGAACAGACCTCGCTGACCGCACTGCTGTTCGCGGACCTGACCCGCGAGGCCGGGCTGCCCAGGGGGGTGGTCAACATCCTGACCGGTGACGGCGCGGTGGGCGAGCGGATCGTGGCCCATCCCGGGATCGACAAGATCGCGTTCACCGGCTCGACCGAGGTGGGGCGGGCGATCCGGATCGCGACCGCGGGCAGCGGCAAGGCGCTGTCGCTCGAACTGGGCGGCAAGTCGCCCTATCTCGTCTTCGAGGACGCCGATCTCGATGGGGCAGCCGAGGGGCTGGTGGACGCGATCTGGCTCAACCAGGGCCAGGTCTGCTGCGCAGGATCGCGGCTGATCGTGCAGGAGGGCATCGCCGAGACGTTCCACGCCCGGCTCAAGGCCCGGATGACGGGTTTGCGCATCGGCGACCCGATGGACAAGTGCATCGACATCGGCGCGATCATCAACGAAGGCCAGCGCGACCGGATCGCCGCGATGGTGGCAGGCGGCGCGGCCGAGGGCGCGCTGTTCCAGCCTGACTGCGCCTTGCCCGAACGGGGCTGCTGGTATCCGCCGACGCTGATCACCGGCCTGTCGCCCGCGTCCAGGCTGATGCAGGAAGAGATCTTCGGCCCGGTCCTCGTCTCGACCACCTTCCGCACGCCCGCCGAGGCAGTGCAACTGGCAAACGACACGCGTTACGGGCTTGCCGCCAGCGTCTGGAGCCAGTCCATCGACGTCGCGCTGGACGTGGCGCCAAAGCTCGCCGCGGGGGTGGTCTGGGTGAACGGCGCGAACATGTTCGACGCGGCGGCAGGCTTCGGGGGGCTGCGCGAAAGCGGCTTCGGACGCGAGGGCGGATGGGAGGGGCTGGTGGAATACCTGCGTCCCGCCGGGACACCCAAGCCCTTGAAGCCGCTGGTCGCGCCCGCCAACGCGAACGCGCCCGAACCGGCCGACCCGCTGGACCGGACCGCCAAGCTGTATGTCGGCGGCAAACAGGTGCGGTCCGACGGGGGCTATTCCCGGGCCGTCCACGGGGCCAGGGGGCGGCGTCTCGGCCATGTGAGTCTGGGCAATCGCAAGGACATCCGGAACGCGGTCGAGGCCGCGCGCAAGGCACAACCGGGCTGGGCCGCGGCAAGCGCGCACAACCGCGCGCAGGTGCTCTACTACATCGCCGAGAACCTGTCCGCACGGGCGGGTGAATTCGCCGGACGACTGCATGCCATGACCGGCGGGCAGAAAGCGGCGGCGACCGCCGAGGTCGAGGCCAGCATCGACCGGCTTTTCACCTGGGCCGCCTGGGCCGACAAGGCCGCGGGCGAGATCAAGGCCGTTCCGATCCGCGGCACGGCGCTGGCGATGAACGTGCCGGCCGGCGTGATCGGCGTGCTCTGCCCGGACGAGGCGCCGCTTCTGGGCCTCGTATCGGTCATGGGGCCCGCGATCGCGATGGGCAATGCCTGCGTGCTGGTGCCATCCGAGACCCACCCGCTGGCCGCAACGGACCTGTACCAGGTGCTCGACACGTCGGACGTGCCGGGGGGCGTCGTGAACATCGTGACCGGCGCCCATCCCACGCTGGCCGACCCGCTGGCCGCCCATATGGACGTTGACGCGGTCTGGTCGTTCTCGTCCTCTGACCTGTCAGCGACCATCGAACACGCCGCCGCGGGGAACCTGAAACGGACGTGGGTGAACCACGGCCGCGCGCGTGACTGGACAGGCCCCGCAGGCGAAGGCCGCGCGTTCATCCGCGCGGCCACCGAGGTCAGGACGGTCTGGATTCCCTGGGGCGCCTGAGCCCGCGTCACCTGCGGCCGAAAAGCCGCCGCCACAGGCTGCTGGTGCGATCCTCGACGCTGTCGATCATCTCGCCCGCCTCGTCGAGCAGCGGCTCGATCCGGTCTTCCTTGAATCGCGCGACCAGCGTCCAGATCCACAGCACGAACACCCCGAAGCCGAACAGGAAGACGATGTTGAACCACGGGATGATGGTCACGTCGGGCCCGTCCACCGGCCGCGCCGAGATGGCGTTGGGATAGATCGAGAGATATTCGTTGCGCCAGCCGTAATGGGTAATGACCACCCATTCCGGGTTGTCCTTGGTCGAGGTCAGGTCGCCCGCCTCGGCCTGCAGGTTCGAGGTGTCAAACTTGAAATAGGGCGGCCAGCCCCAGCCGGTATCCTCGTTGCGGAACACCACCGCCTTGCCCTCGGGGGTGAAGGTCTCGAGGAAATTGACGAAACGCGCATTGCCCTGCTCGCCTTCGCCTGCCGCCGGACCCTGCCAGAAGATCGCATTGTCACCGACCGTCACCTGGCTTTCGAAAACCCGGTTGATCCGCACCACCTCGTGCTGTGGCAGCGTGTAATGCAGGAACGATATGACCAGCGCGGCCAGCACCGCAAGAAAGGTCCATTTCACATATGCCATCGCAGCCTCGCTAATAGTTCACGATGTAGATGATCGTGCCGATGACGATCATCGGGATGATGTAGACGCCAGCGATCAGCCGGCGCCTGAGCGATTGGTCGTAGGCCTCAAGCCCCTCGCGGACATAGGCCTTGCGGTCGCCGACGCGAATCTCCTCGTCCCATTCGCGTTCCAGCTTGCCGCGCCGGACCGCGCGGGAATAGAGCGAGACGCAGACATAGACGACTGTAAGAACAACGAACGCCAGCAACATGAAGCGAAGCAGGGCGATCATCTAGGGTCCTCGCGGGCCGCGGAACGGGGCATCTCGGTCATGGCGCCTCGCATCTGTCTATTGGCACCTGATATAGGCACATCGGGGTCGATTTGCACCCCGACCCGACGCCGCGGCGCGATTGCCGCGGCAATCGGGGCAGGCTAGGCTTGCCGGCATGGACGAGGCGACATGGCAGAGGCTCGAGGCGGCGGTGGCCGGGCGGCGCGGCGATCTGGTGGCGTTGACGCAGGACCTGATCCGCTTTCCCACGCTGAACCCCCCGGGGCGGCAGTACCGCGAGATCTGCGACTACCTCGCCGCGCGGCTGGCGGCCGGGGGCTTCGGGGTCGAATTGATCCGCGCAACCGGCGCGCCGGCCGACAGCGAGGCGCATCCGCGCTGGAACCTCGTGGCCCGGCACGAGGGCGCGGGCGGCCCCGGTGAATGCGTGCATTTCAACGGCCATCACGACGTGGTCGAGGTGGGCCATGGCTGGTCGGTCGATCCCTTTGGCGGCGAGGTGCGGGATGGCCGCGTCTATGGCCGCGGGGCCTGCGACATGAAGGGCGGGCTGGCGGCCGCGATCATCGCCGCCGAGGCCTTCGTCGAGACCTGCCCCGACTACCGCGGCGCGGTCGAGATCAGCGCGACAGCGGACGAGGAATCGGGCGGCTATGGCGGAGTTGCCTGGCTGGCCGAACGCGGCTGGTTCGATCCCACGCGCGTCCAGCACGTCATCATCCCAGAGCCCCTGAACAAGGACCGCATCTGCCTCGGCCATCGCGGCGTCTGGTGGGCCGAGATCGAGACCAAGGGCCGAATCGCGCACGGCTCGATGCCGTTTCTCGGCGACTGCGCCGTGCGCCACATGGGCGCGGTGCTGGCCGAGATGGAGGCCACGCTGTTCCCGCTGTTGGCGGGCAAGCATACCGAGATGCCGGTGGTCCCTGACGGCGCCCGGAATTCCACGTTGAACATCAACGCGATCCACGGCGGCGCGCCGGAACAGGCCCCAGACTACACCGGCCTGCCCGCGCCTTGCGTGCCAGACCGCTGCCGCATCACCATCGACCGCCGCTTCCTGATCGAGGAGGACATCGGCGAGGTCAAGGCCGAGGTCCGGGCGATGATGGAACGGGTCAGGGCCGGCCGCCCCGGCTTCGACTACGAGATCCGCGAACTCTTCGAGGTGCTGCCCACGATGGCCGAGCCTGACGCGCCCGTGGTGCAGGCCGTGGCCCGGGCGATCGAGACGGTGCTGGGCCGGCCGCCCGATTTCGTGGTGTCGCCGGGCACCTACGACCAGAAGCATATCGACCGGATCGGCAGGCTGAAGAACTGCATCGCCTATGGCCCCGGCATCCTGGACCTCGCCCACCAGCCCGACGAATGGGTCGGCATCGACGACATGGTGGACGCGGCCCGCGTGATGGCGCGGACGCTGGGGGATTTGCTGACCGGCTAGCGGCCGACGGCCCCCGGCGCCCTCGCGCCCCGCGGGTTCAGCTTGCGGCGCGTTCCGGTACGATTGGTACGTTGTCGATCAGGCGCACGCCGTCGAGATGCGCCGCCACCAGCAACCGCGCGGGAACCGTCACCGCGTCAAGCGGCACAAGCGTCGCGGCCGACCGCAACTCGAGGTACTCCACCTCGGAAAAGCCGCCCGCCAGGATCGCCGCCCGCGCAGCCGAAAGCGCCTGGGCCACCGGAACACCCGCCCGAAGGGCCCGGGATGCCTCTGTCAGCGTCTGGAAAAGCGCCGGCGCCTGCGCCCGCGCCCTTGCCGAAAGGCGCACGTTGCGCGAGGACAATGCCAGCCCGTCCACCTCGCGCACGGTGGCGCAGCCGACGATCCCGATGGGGATGTCGAGGTCCCGGACCAGCCGCCGGACCACCATCAGTTGCTGATAGTCCTTCTCGCCGAAGAACGCCTGATCGGCCTGCGTCTGAAGGAACAGCTTGGTGACCACGGTCGCCACCCCGTCGAAATGGCCGGGCCGGTGGGCACCACACAGCCCCGCACTGACCCCCGAAACCGAGACCGTGGTCGCGAACCCCTCGGGATAGACCTGATCGGGGTCGGGGGCGTAGATCGCATCGACCGCTAGCGGCGCCAGTTTCGCGGCATCGCCGTGCTCGGTGCGGGGGTATTTCGCCAGGTCGTCCGGGTTGTCGAACTGCCGGGGGTTCACGAAGATCGTCACGATCACCCGGTCACAGCCGGCCTTGGCCGCCTCGACCAGGCTCAGGTGGCCCGCATGCAGCGCCCCCATCGTCGGCACCACGGCCACCCGTGCACCCTCGGCGCGCCAGCGCGCGGTCAGGGCACGCAGATCGGCCAGCCGCCGCAGGATCGGGGCAGTCACGGCGCCTCTCCGAAGACATGGCCGGGGCCGGGAAAGCGGCGCGCGCGCACCTCCTCGGCATAGGCCGCGATCGCCGCACCGGCAGCGTGCCCCAGTTCGGCATAGCGCCTGACGAATTTCGGTTTGAAATCGGTGAACAATCCCAGCATGTCGTCCACCACCAGCACCTGTCCGTCGCAGCCCGCCGATGCGCCGATCCCGATGGTGGGAACCGGCACCTCTGCGGTGATCCGGTCGGCCAGCGCCGCGGGCACCTTTTCCAGCACCACTGCGAAGGCGCCCGCGTCGGCCACGGCACGGGCATCGGCCAGCACGCGGTGGGCATCCTCGCCCCGGCCCTGCACCTTGTAGCCGCCCAGCGTGTTGATCGCCTGCGGCGTCAGCCCGACATGGGCCATCACCGGGATCGACCGGGCGGTCAGGAAGCGGATCGTGTCGGCCATCGCAATGCCGCCTTCCAGCTTGACCGCGCCCGCCCCGGTCTCGGCCATCAGGCGGGCGGCATTGCGAAAGGCCTGTTCGGGGCCCTCCTCGTAGCTGCCGAAGGGCATGTCGATCACCATCAGCGCGCGGCTCAACCCGCGGGCCACAGCCTGGCCGTGCAGGACCATCATCTCCATCGTCACACCCAGCGTGGACGGCAACCCGTGCAGCACCATGCCGACGCTGTCGCCCACCAGAACGATGTCACACTCCGCATCGACCAGCCGCGCCACCGGCGTCGTATAGGCTGTCAGGCATACCAGCGGCGTGCCGCCCTTGCGCGCCCGCACCTCGGACGCCGTCATCTGGCGTTGCTGTCCACTTGCGCTCATCCGCTCCTCCCTCGGTTCGTCCCGGGTGAGACAGCTTATACGATGCTGCAGCGCAGAATCCAGCAGATCGAGTCGCCGCGCACTTGCCTTGGACGCAACCGCGCCGTCAGATGGACACAGGAGTCGTAAGGGAGACCGACGAATGAACCTCGTTCCGACCGCCGCCCTCTGCCTCGCGCTTGCCGCGGGCCAGGCCCTCGCCGCCGGGGACAGGATCACCATCGGCATGGTGCTGGAACCGCCGAACCTCGACCCCACGAGCGGCGCGGCCGCCGCCATCGACGAGGTGGTCTATGCCAACGTCTTCGAGGGGCTGACCCGATTTGCCCCGGACGGGTCCGTCGTACCCGGCCTTGCCCAGCGGTGGGAGGCGAACACCGAGGCGACAGTCTACACCTTCCACCTGCGGGACGGCGTGACCTTCCATGACGGCACCGCGATGGATGCCGAGGATGTCCGCTTCAGCCTGGACCGCGCCCGAGCCGAGGACAGCACCAACGCGCAGAAGGCCCTGTTCTCGGGAATCGAGCGCGTCGAGGTGGTGGACCCGCTGACCGTGCGGGTCACGCTCAAGGCGCCGGACGGCAGCTTTCCGTTCAACATGGCCTGGGGCGATGCGGTGATCGTGGCCCCCGAAAGCGTGGACAAGGCGGCCACCGCCCCCGTGGGCACCGGCCCGTTCCGGTTCGACCGCTGGGTGCAGGGCGACCGCGTCGAGATCGCCCGGAACGACGCCTACTGGGGCGCGGCGCCCGCGCTGGACAAGGCCACGTTCAAGTTCATCTCGGACCCCAGCGCGGCCTTCGCGGCGATGATGGCGGGCGATGTCGACGCCTTCCCGAACTTTCCCGCGCCCGAGACGCTGGCCCAGTTCGAGGCCGACCCCCGGTTCACGGTGATCGTCGGCTCGACCGAAGGAGAGACGATCCTCGCGATGAACAACCGCGCGGCCCCGCTGGACGACATGCGGGTGCGCGCGGCGATCGCGCATGCGATCGACCGGCAGGACATCATCGACGGGGCGATGTTCGGCTATGGCACCCCCATCGGCACCCATTTCGCGCCGCACAATCCCGACTACGTGGATCTGACCGGGCTTTCGGCCCACGATCCGGACAGGGCCCGGACCTTGCTGGCCGAGGCCGGGCAGACGGCGCTGAAGCTGCGGCTCGCCCTGCCGCCCCCCGCCTATGCGCGGCGCGGTGGCGAGATCGTCGCGGCCCAGCTGCGCGCGGTCGGGATCGAAACCGAGATCACCAATCTCGAATGGGCGCAATGGCTGGAACAGGTGTTCAAGGGCCGGGATTTCGACCTGACCATCGTCAGCCATACCGAACCGATGGACATCAACATATATGCGCGGCCGGACTACTATTTCGGATACGGCAAGCCCGAGTTCGTGGCGCTGATGGAGCGGCTGACCGGCACGACCGATCCGGCGGCGCGCTCGGAGATCCTCAAGGCGGCGCAGCGGATGATCGCCGAGGATCACGTCAACGGCTACCTCTTCCAGCTTGCCAAGACAGGGGTCGCAAACGCCCGGATCGACGGGCTTTGGGAAAACGCACCCACCCAGGCCAACGACCTGACGGCGGTGCGCTGGATCGACTGAGCGGCGGTCAGAACGTGCATGCGTCCGCGCCCCGCGAGGGGCGCTGGCCACGCCCAACGCTGGAAAGCGGTGCGCAAGCCCCGGGAGTGCATCCTATTCCCTTGCGCGCAATACCCGGGCGGGGCGTGCCGCAAGCGGCCGCCAGGCGAAGGCGAGCCCGGCCAGAAGCGTCGCCGCAGCCCCGCCCAGCACGATGGCCAGCGCCGAGACCGGCTCGAATTCGTAGCCGCCCATCATCACGAATTCCATCACCGCCCAGCCCGCGACCCCGCCCGCGACGATGGCGACCGTGCCCGCCGCCGCCCCCAGCATCGCCGATCGCAGCGCGAAATAGGCCAGCACCTGGCCCCGCACCGCGCCCACGGTCTTCAGCACCGCCGATTCGAAGACCCGTGTCCGTTCGCCCGCCGCCGCAGCACCGATCAGCACGATGACGCCGGTCACCAGCGTCGCCGATGCGCCATAGGCGATCGCCGCGGCCAGCGAGGACAGCACCTCGGCCACGCGGTCCACCGCGTCGCGCACCCTGATCGCGGTGATGTTCGGATAGGCCTCGGCAAGGTCGCGCAGGATCGCC
The DNA here is from genome assembly GCF_004342445.1 of Rhodovulum euryhalinum. Taxonomy (GTDB): domain Bacteria; phylum Pseudomonadota; class Alphaproteobacteria; order Rhodobacterales; family Rhodobacteraceae; genus Rhodovulum; species Rhodovulum euryhalinum. The sequence continues at coordinate 101,323 of NZ_SLWW01000005.1, read as the reverse complement.
GCCTCGGCCTCAGGCTCGGCATAGACCGTCGCAATATGGGTATGCGGGGCCCCCATCAGCGCCGCGGGGTTCATCGTCACCACAAAGCCGATGCCCGCGGTCGAGAAATCGACCTCGCGAAAGCTGGTGACGGTCGCAGTGATGTCGCGCCCGAGGATGTTCACGGTGACCGCATCGCCAAGCTTCAACCCGATCTCCCCGGCCTCCTCGTCGGCAAAGCTCATCACCGGGGGGCCGTCATAATCGGCGGGCCACCATGCGCCGGCGTTCACGATGGTCCCCTCGGGTGGCGTCGCGGCATAGGTCACGCCGCGGTCGCCGCGGATCACCCAGTGATCGCCCGCAACCTCCTTGGCCGGCCGGTCGTTGATCCGGGTGATGACGCCCCGCAGCATCGGCGCGGTCTCGACCTTGCTGACGCCCGGATCGCCGGTCAGCCGCGCGAGAAAGCCGTCCAGCTGGTCGGGCTGGATGTCGACCACGAAATACGAAGGGGCGCGCTCGGGCAGTTCCTGCTGGATCGCGCTGCGCAGGTTGGCGTCGATCTGGCCGATCGCGGCCAGGATCGACAGGCCCAGCCCCAGCGACAGAACCACCGACACGGTCTCGCCCCCCGGGCCGCCCACCGCGCCCAGCGCCAGACGCAACGCCGTTCGCCCGCGCACCGCCCGCGCCCGGGCAAGCCGTCGCGCCAGGCGCCTGAGCCCCACTGCGGCCAGCGCCAACAGGCCCAGCGCCGCAACGATCCCGAAAGCCGCCCAGAGCGCCAGTTGTGGCACCCCCGAGAACCACGCCGCGATCCAGATCAGGGCCGCCGCAAGAGCGACGGTCACCCCCATGTAGACCGGCCGCGGCCAGGCCCGGACCTGCCCCGAGGCATCGCGGAAGAGCGCAGCCGCGCGCACTTCCTCGGTCCGCGCCAGCGGCCAGAGCGTGAACAGCAACGCCGTGAGAACACCATACAGCGCCGCCTCGGCCAAGGGGCCGGGATGGAGCGACACCTGGACCGGCACGGGCAGTTGCGCCTGGATGAACGGGGCCGCCACCATCGGCGCAAGCGCCCCAAGCGCCAGGCCCAGCACGATCCCCAGCCCAGCCAGCGTCCCGATCTGCATCAGGTAGGCAAGAAGGATCGTCCGCCCCTCGGCGCCCAGCGTCTTGAGGATCGCGATGACCTCGGTCTTGCCGTCGAGATAGGCCCGCACCGCCGCCGACACGCCCACGCCCCCGACGGCCAACCCCGCAAGGCCCACCAGCACCAGGAACGATCCCATACGGTCCACGAATCGCGTCATGCCCGGCGCCCCGTTCCGCGCGTCGCGCCAGCGCATGCCCTTGTCGGCAAAGCGGGCATCGGCCCTGGTTTCCAGCGCGGCCATGTCCGACCCCACGGGCAGCGCCAGACGGTATTTCGTCTCGTAAAGCGTACCAGGCGCCAGCAGACCCGACCCCTCGAGCGCCGCGGTTCTCAGGATCAGCCGCGGGCCAAGGCCGAAACCGTCGCCTGCCCCGTCCGGCTCGCGCAGCAGCACGGCGCTGAGCGTGTAATCCGCCGTGCCCAGCCGGAACCGGTCGCCCGGGCGCAGCCCCAGCCGGTCGGCCAGGACCCGTTCCATCACCGCGCCGTCGCCCGCAAGCGCGGTGTCCAGCGGCATCGGGGGGTCCAGTTCCACCGTGCCGTACAACGGATAGGCGCCGTCCACGCCCTTGACCTGGGTCAGGCCGCGTTCCGTCACCCCATCGCGTTCGACCACGACCATCGAGCGGAAATCGACGATCTCCGAGACACGGGTCGCCACATCCTCCATCCAGGCGCGCTCGTCCGGTTCGGCATAGCGGTAGGTCAGCGACATCTCGGCGTCGCCGCCCAGAAGCACCGCGCCCTCGCGCTTGAGCCCACCCTCGATGCTCTGGCGCACCGACCCCACGGCGGCGATCGCCGCCACGCCCAGCGCGAGGCAGGCGAGGAAGACGTAAAAGCCCCGCAGCCCGCCGCGCAACTCGCGCCGGGCGATCCGGGCCGCGACGGCCAGCGTCATTCCGCCGCCCTCCTGAGTTCATCGCTCGCGATCCGCCCGTCCGCGAGCCGCACCACCCGGTCGCAGCGCGCAGCAAGGTCTGGCGCATGCGTCACCAGCACCAGCGTCGCGCCATGCCGGTCGCGCAGGCCGAACAGCAGGTCCATGATCGCGGCCCCGTTCGCCCCGTCCAGGTTCCCCGTGGGCTCGTCCGCCAGCAGGACATGCGGCCGCGGCGCGGCGGCACGGGCCAGCGCCACGCGCTGCTGCTCGCCGCCCGACATCTGGCTGGGGTAGTGGTCCATCCGCGGGCCAAGCCCCACGGCGCGCAGTTCCTCGGCGGCGCGGTCAAAGGCATCGCGATGGCCCGCAAGTTCCAGCGGCGTCGCGACGTTTTCCAGCGCCGTCATCGTCGGGATCAGGTGGAAAGACTGGAACACAACGCCCATATGCTGCCTGCGGAACCGGGCGAGCTGGTCCTCGTTCATCGCGGTCAGATCATGGCCCAGCGCCGTGACCCGGCCCGAGGTGGCGCGCTCCAGCCCGCCCATCAGCATGAGGAGAGAGGACTTGCCCGACCCCGACGGCCCGACCAGCCCCAGCGTCTCGCCCCGGTGCACATCCAGCGTGATCCCGTGCAGGATCTCGACGGGACCGGCATTTCCGGCGAGGGTCAGTGTGACATCGGCGAGGGAGAGGATCGAATCTGCCATGAAGGGCCTTCTGAGCATGCGGGTTGCCCTTGCATATGGGGCGCGGACCCGCGCGCTCAAGCTTGCGGTGGCCATGGTTCTGGCCGTCGCTCCCGGCGGGGCGCTGGCCGAAGAGGTCACGATCGCCGCATTGGGCGACAGCCTGACCCAGGGCTACGGCCTGCCCCAGGGTGAAGGCTTCGTGCCCCAGCTTGAGGCGTGGCTGCGGGCGCAGGGTGCCGAGGTGACGGTGCTGAACGCGGGCGTTTCGGGCGACACCACGGCCGGGGGGCTTTCGCGCGTTGCTTGGACGCTGACGCCAGAGGTCGACGCGATGATCGTGGCGCTGGGCGGCAACGACCTGTTGCGCGGCATCGACCCGGCCGCCTCGCGCGCCAATCTGGCGGGCATCCTCAAGGCGGCGCAAGAGGCCGGGGTCGAGGTGATGCTGGTGGGGCTGAGCGCGCCCGGAAACTACGGCCCCGACTTCAAGTCCGCCTTCGATGCGATGTATCCCGAACTGGCTGCGGAATACGGGGCAATGCATTTTGAAAGCTTTCTCAAGGGATTGACAGACCTTCCCGACCGCGGCGCGGCAATGCGCGACTACATGCAGGAGGACGGCATCCACCCCTCGGCCAAGGGCGTGTCGCTGATCGTCGAGGCGATGGGGCCCACCGTGCTGGATCTGGTCTCGCGGGTGACGGCGGCGCATTGAACCAGAGCCCACGGACGCGCCAATTTCACTGGGCCGTACGCTGCGGCTGGCCTAGGGATAGGGGCCAGATGCCGAACGCCAGAAGACGGGGGCGCCATGAATACCCAACCTGACGCGCAGGATTTCCAGCACAAGGACACCGCAGGCGCACACCTGGTTCGCGCCATTCCGACCGCCCGGCCCGAGACCCCGGTCAGCGAGGTGATCACCCAGCTTTCGGGACAGATCTTCGACTGTGCGGACACGGTCTTCGTGACCGATGCGGCAGGCCGGCTCGAAGGAATTGTCCGGATCAACGATCTGCTCGCCCACGGCACGCGCACCGTCGCCGAGATCATGGAGCCAGAGCACGAGGCGGTGAGCCGCGGGGCGGATCAGGAGGATATCGCGAAACTGGCGATCCGGCTGAACATGATCGTCGTTCCGGTGGTGGATGACGCGGGCCGCCTGATCGGTGCCGTGCCACCCGAGGCGCTGTTCCGAATCCTGCGGGACGAACACATGGAAGACCTTCAGCGGCTGGCCGGCATCGGCGCCCATCACGCGGGCCCGGATGCCGCGCTGGACGCCCCGATCCGCAACCGCCTTGCGCGGCGCCTGCCCTGGCTGGTCTTCGGGCTGCTTGCCTCCACCCTGGTCACGCTGGTGATGGTGCGCTTCGAAGAGACCTTGGCATCACATGTCACGGTCGCCTTCTTCGTGCCGGCACTGGTCTATATCGCTGGCGCGATCGGCTCGCAGGCGGTTTCGGTCGCGGTGCGCGGCCTGGCGACGCATGACGTGTCGATCAGCGCCCTGTTGCGCGACGAGATCGTGATCGGGCTTGGCATCGGGGCGGCGCTGGGGGTGCTTTCCGGTCTGGGCGTCCTGATCGGGTTTGGCGATGCACGGCTGTCGCTTGCGGTCGGGCTGGCGGTTCTCTGCGGGGGCGCCATTTCATCCCTTGTGGGCTTCGCGCTGCCATGGGTGTTCCAGCGGCTGGGTTCGGACCCGGCACTTGGCAGCGGGCCGATCTGTACCGTGATCCAGGACGCCTCGAGCCTGCTGATCTATTTCGCGGCCGTCAGCCTGCTGATTCTCTAGCCGAGCCGCCCCCTACCACCGCAAACCATGGCGCAGCGTGGCGCAGATCCCGGCATGGATGTTGCGGGACGCGATGGCATCGCCGATCCGGCAGAGCAGGACGCGCCCCGCCGGATTGCCCCAAGGGAACGGGTTGGAATGGCCGATGAGCGTCCCGCAGTCGATGGACCCGAGGGTGATGCTGTCGGCCTTGAGGCCGTGACAGAGGTCGCCGAGGGTGGCCGTGCCATGCTCGACCTCGGGCGCCAGCGCCGGCGCGTGTTCAGCCTCGGTCCCGATGTTTTGACGGATCTCGACGCGCAGCCGGTCAAGTTCCGCCAGTTGCCAGTCGACGATCCCGGCCATCTCGCGGCGGCGCGGGCCGACGATCAACCGCTTCATCTGCCCGGTGGGGCGTTTCAGTCTTCGGGATCTCGTGTGGAATCAGCCCTGCCGCCTGCATCCGCTGCGCCACCGCCGGGTCGTCGGCCAAGATCCGCTGATGCCCCGGCCCTCCATCGCCTTGGCGAAAGCGCGGTGGGCGGGGTCGTGCAGGGCGGTTGGCGCCAGAAACGACAGCGCCGGACCGGGAAGGCCCCGGACCGGCGCTGAAGGATCGCAACTGGCCACACGGACCGGCGCAAATGGTCTCAATCCCAGTCGAAAAAGCCTTCGCCAGCCTGGGCGCGCAGGTCCTTGCCCAGCTTCCAGCCCATCTCGGCGGCGTCCTCGATCGGCGCGCGCGCCTCGCCCTTGATGCTTTCGCTGCCATCGGGGCGCAGGATCTCGCCGCGCAGCCAGATCGTGCCGCCCTCGTGCTGCGCAAGCCCGCCGATCGGCGTCTCGCAGGACCCGTCCAGCGCAGCGAGGAAGGACCGTTCGGCGGCCATCTGCTCGCCCGTCGCCTTGTGGTGCAGCGCAGCCACCATATGCGCGGCCTGCGCGTCGTCCTTGCGCCTTTCGATGCCGATAGCGCCCTGGGCCACGGCAGGCAGCATCTCCTCTGCCTCGATGGCCGATTGCGCGACGTGCTGCATGTTCAGCCGGTTCAGCCCCGCCATGGCGAGGAAGCTGGCCACCGCCACGCCGTCCTCCAGCTTCTTCAGCCGCGTCTGCACATTGCCGCGGAACTCGACCACCTGAAGGTCGGGGCGGCGGTTCAACAGCTGCGCCTTGCGCCGCAGCGAAGAGGTGCCGACCACGGCCCCCTCTCCCAGATCGGCAATCCCCTTGACGGAATGTGAGATGAAGGCGTCGCGGAAATCCTCGCGCGGCAGGAACGTGTCCAGCACCAGCCCCTCGGGCTGTTCAATGCCCATGTCCTTGGTCGAGTGCACCGCAATGTCGATGCGGCCCTCGATCATGGCCTCCTCGATCTCCTTGGTGAAGAGCCCCTTGCCGCCGATCTCCTTCAGCGCCCGGTCCAGCACCCGGTCGGCGATGGTCTGGATCACCACGATCTCGAACGCCTCCTCGGGCAGATCGAAGGCCGCCATCAGCAGCGCACGGGTTTCATGGGCCTGGGCCAGCGCCAGCGGAGAGCCGCGGGTGCCGATCTTGAGGGGTGAAGCGGGGGAAGGAAGTGTGATAGCCATGCGCCAAACCTCTAATCGCGTCACGTCGTCCTGACAACTCGGCCCGACTTGACATGCTGACGCAAGCAGGGGACGACAGGCCGCACCAATAAACGGGGAAGACGATGGCGGAAACCAAAAAACTACTTCGGTCGCTGGCGGGTGAAACGCTGGACGTGCCGCCCGTATGGCTGATGCGCCAGGCGGGCCGCTACCTGCCCGAATACCGGGCCACGCGGGCCGAGGCGGGGGATTTCCTGTCGCTGTGCTACAATTCCGACCTCGCCGCCGAGGTGACGCTGCAACCGATCCGCCGCTACGGCTTCGACGCCGCCATCCTGTTTGCCGACATCCTGCTGCTGCCCCAGGCGCTGGGCGCCGAGCTGTGGTTCGAAACCGGCGAGGGGCCACGGCTGTCCACGATCACCGGGGCCGAGGGGCTCAAGGCGCTCAAGGGCAAGGACGACATCCACGACCACATGGCGCCGGTCTATGAAACGGTGCGAATCCTGGCGCGCGAACTGCCGAAGGAAACCACGCTGATCGGATTCGCGGGCGCGCCCTGGACGGTGGCGACCTACATGATCGCGGGCCGCGGCACGCCCGACCAGGCCCCCGCCCATGCGCTGAAGGCCGGGGATCGCGCGACGTTCGAGGCGCTGATCGACCTGCTGACCGAGTCGACCATCGAATACCTGTCCAAGCAGGTCGAGGCCGGCGCCGAGGTGGTCAAGATCTTCGACAGCTGGGCCGGTTCGCTGAAAGGCGAGGATTTCACCCGCTACGCGCTGGAACCCGCCCGCCGGATCATCGCCGCGCTCAAGCAGCGTCACCCGGGCCTGCCCTGCATCGCCTTCCCGCGCGAGGCGGGCGAGAACTACATCGGCTTCGCCAGGGCGACCGGCGCCGACTGCGTGGCGCTGGACAACTCGGTCGATGCCGACTGGGCGGCGGCGAAGGTGCAGGTCGACGGCTGCGTGCAGGGCAACATGGCGCCCGACCTGATGGTCACCGGCGGCCAGGCGCTGATCGACGAGACAAAGCGCATCAAGGCCGCGTTCTCCAAGGGGCCGCATATCTTCAATCTCGGCCACGGCATCACGCCGGATGCCGACCCCGAGAACGTGCATGTCATGCTCGAGGCGCTGCGGGGCTGACACCCGGCCGCGTTTCGCCAGCCAACACGCCGCACAACCCCGCCCCGGAGCGATCCTCCGGGGCGTTGCCATTCCACCGGTCCCGATGTGACGGGGCGCCCGCGCCCCTACGGCCAGCTTGCAAGCGGCGGCATGGTCATCAGCACCGCCTCGGGGTCATGGCCGGTTTCCAGACCGAATCTCGTGCCGCGGTCGTAGAGCAGGTTGTATTCCGCATAAAGCCCCCGATGGGCCAGCTGCGCCGCCCGGTCCGCGTCGGTCCAGGGCGTATCCCGGCGCCGTTCCACCAGCGGCAGAAAGGCCGGCAGGAACGCCCGGCCCACATCCTGGGTAAAGGCGAAGTCCACCTCCCAGTCGCCCGTGTTCAGGTCGTCGAAGAAGATGCCGCCCACGCCCCTGGCCCGGCCGCGATGCGGCACGTAGAAATATTCGTCCGCCCAGGCCTTGAAGCGCGGGTAGTGATCCGGATCGTGACGATCGCACCGCTCCTTCAGCACGCCGTGAAACGCCGCCGTATCCTCGTCATAGGGCAGGCAGGGATTGAGATCGGTCCCGCCCCCGAACCACCAGCCATGCGGCGTCCAGAACATCCGGGTGTTCAGGTGCACCGCCGGTGTGTGCGGGTTCTGCATGTGTGCCACCAGGCTGATCCCCGACGCCCAGAAGCGCGGGTCGTCCTCCATGCCGGGAAAGTCCTTGCGCGCGGCCATCGCGGCGCGGGCCCGCGGGTTCAGCTTGCCGTAGACGGTCGAGACCGCCACGCCCATCTTCTCGAACACCCGGCCGCCGCGCAGGATGCTCTTGTGCCCGCCACCCGCGTCCGACCCGTCCTCGGACTGGCGCCGGGTCTCGGTCACCTCGAAGCGGCCCGCAGGCACATCCCTGAACGGGCCGGTGGTCTGCGCATCTTCCAGCGCCTCGAAGGCGGCCACGATCTCGTCGCGCAGCGCCCGGAACCAGGCCGCGGCCCGCGTCTTGTGCTCGTCGAAATGCTCGGTCATGTCGCGTCTCCCCTGCTGGCGATTGCCTAGCAGCTTTGCGCCCGCCGCGCCACCATGCCACGGGCTTTGGAATGCGGGCAGGCGCGCCTATCATGGCGGAAGGAGGAGAGGAATCGCCCGATGCGCACACTCGCCCTGATCTGCCTTGTGACGCTTGCCGCCTGTGCCACACCGCGCCAGGCCTGCGAGCGAAACGCGCTCTACGACCTGCGGATGATCGACCTGTTGATCCGCGAGACCGAGCAGACGATCGCGCGCGGCTATGCACTTGAACGCGAACCCTACCGGCGCAGTTCACTCGAGCTTTGCTATGCCAACCGCGTGGGCCACGATGGCGGGGTCGGCTTCGTCTGGTGCAACCGCCCCGAAATCGGCTTCCGCGAACGCCCGGTCGCGGTGGACCTGCGCGCCGAACGTGCGGCGCTGGCCGAGCTCAAGTCGAAACGCAAGGACGTGGCCCGTACCGCCGCGCGGGCACTTTCGGCCTGCGCGGCGCGCTATCCCCAGCCGTAAGCACGCCGAGGCGTACAGTCTGGGACGCGCCTGTCCTTCGGGCTGCCCCCAGACATTTCCGAGCCAACGTAACCGCGATCTTCCTCTTGGCGGAAATGCTCCGGGGGGTCGCGGGGGGCAGCGCCCCCGCGCGGGTCGCCCCGGCGTCAGCCAGGGCGAAACCCATGAGCGGCGGCAGGAGGTTTTTGACAACCTGGGATTTTCGCGACTTTGGAAATCAATAGGTTAGCGGGTGGCGCGTTGCAGGATTTTGACAGCCTAGGGGCTTTTCAGGGGCCGAACGGGCCGCCACCGGGTTGTGCGGCCTGGCCTGCTGCCGGTTTCCCCTTGAAGCACGCCCATCGGCAGGTCGCGAAGGAGGCGGCGGCCAAGGCATTCCCACCAGACCGAAGCGTCGGCCGGTCCGCAATCAACGCCTGGTGGCGGAAAAACCATCCGAGGCAGTCCGGACACTTGGGGCCGCTTCCGGTATCAAAACCCCTGTAATCCCCCTTTCAGAACCACCTGCAACTACGTAACCCGGTGGCCCGCGGATCCTTCGAAACCAAACGTCGGGTCAGAGGCTGGTCGCTCAGGCTCCGCTCCTAGTGCGCCGGCGCGTCAACCGGGTCGATCAAAGTGCGCCCGCCATCCACCGTCACGATCTGGCCGGTGACGAATTGTGCCCCGTCCGAGGCCAGGAACTGCACCGCCTCGGCAAGCTCGGCAGGTTTGGCGATGCGGCCGAGCGGCGTGTGGTCGCGGATCTCGTCGCGATACCCGGGATGGTCCTTCAGCACCCCCTGCAGGCTTGCCGACAACACCGAACCGAAGGCGACCGCGTTGACCCGGATCCGGTGGGGCGCCAGCGCCACTGCCATCGAGCGGGTCATCTGCTCGAGCGCGGCACAACTCACCGAATAGCCAAGCAGTTCGGGATGCGTGCGCCGCGCGGCGATGGAGGACAGGTTCACGATGGCGCCCGCCGACCCCTCTTCCAGCCCGTCGTCCTCGGCCTGCCGGATCATCCGCCGCGCCACGCATTGGGTCAGCCGCAGGCTGGTCATCAGGTTCTGCTGCAACAGCGAGTCGACCGCATCCTGGTCAGGGTCGAGCGGATCGGACACGACCATCTGGCGGCTTGCATTCACCAGGATGTCGATCCGGTCGAAGGCGTCGATGGTCGCCGACAACAGGTTCGCGACCGTCAGCCTCTCGCGCAGGTCACCGGCGAAATAGCGCATCGTGCCGTCACCCTCGGTATCCTTGCCACATTCGTCGACAAGCCGGTCCTCGTCGATATCAGCCAGCATCACCTTGGCGCCGCGGTCCACGAAATGCCGCGCGATGGCCAGCCCCACGCCATTCGCCGCGCCGGTCACGATGGCCGTCTTGCCTGCGATCGAGAAGGACATTCGACGCGTCTCCTGATTCGGGCGCCCAAGTTAGGCGATTTCACCGCCCGCTGCGAGCGGAGCGCCGGGGCCTTTGGCCATGCAGAACCTTGAACCCCGTATCGCCGCCGATCTCGTGGATTTCGGTGAAGAGAGCCGCGAGGTCACGTTCATAGGGCAGGTGGCGGTTCGCGACGACAAAGGCCTGCCCATGCGGGGCAAGCAGTCGGGCCGCGGCGGCAAGAAAGCTGCGGCCAAGCCCGGGATCGGCCGCGCGCGAGGCGTGGAAGGGCGGATTTGCCAGCACGATGTCGAACGGCGTACCGGACGCAAAGGTCGTGGCGTCTGCCCAGTGAAACCGGGCGCGCGGGTCGGTGACGTTGGCCCGGGCGCAGGTCAGCGCGGCGTGATCGGCCTCGACCAGGTGCATCTCGGCGATCTCCGGATGGGCGGCCAGCGTCTCGCCCGCGAGATAGCCCCAGCCCGCGCCCAGATCCGCGACGCGGCCCTTCAGTTTCGCGGGCAGCGCCGCCAGCAGCAGTGCCGAGCCCCGGTCGATCCCGTCGGCCGAGAACACGCCCGGCGCGGTGTGGTAGCGCCCCGCGATCAGCGCCCCCTCGCCCGGGCGCCAGCCGGCAAAGGCACCGGGGTCCGCCGTCACGGTGAAGACCTTGCCATGGGCCTTGGCGAAGGGTGCCGAGACATCGGCCCCCTGCCCCCGGCAGGCCTTCAGGAGACTGTCCACCCCGTCGGTCTTTTCGCCGTCGACGATCACCGGGCCGCCCCCGGTCAGCGCCAGCGCCTCGGCCATCCAGGCCCGCGCCAGCGCCTTGGCCCGCGGCACGACCAGCACAGCCGCGGCGAAATCGCCCGACGGCGCGACCGCCACATCCCAGCCCCGCCGCACCCAGGCGTCGTGATCGGGCGCAAAGCCCTGCACGATCTGCACCCGCTCCTTCGGCAACGCGGACAGATCCGCAGCCGACCCGGGGCCGAAAACGGCTATCCTGCCGGTTTCGGGCGACGCAACCGCGCCGCTTTCCAGCGCAAGGGTCAGACGGCTGTCGGACATGGGCGGGCGCGGGGCCCTATTCCTTTTCCATGGTGCATTGCAGCGGGTGCTGGTGACGGCGGGCGAAATCCATCACCTGCGCCACCTTGGTCTCGGCCACCTCGAAGCTGAACACGCCCACCACGGCAACCCCCTTCTTGTGGACGACCAGCATCAGTTCGAAGGCCTGCGCATGGGTCATCCCGAAGAATCGTTCCAGCACGTGCACGACGAATTCCATCGGCGTGTAGTCGTCGTTCAACAGCAGCACCTTGTAAAGCGGCGGCCGCTGGGTCTTGGGCTTGGTCTTGGTGATGACCCCGGTTTCGTCCGCGGGGTCGTCGCGCTTGTCGGCCATCATGCGAGGGTCGGTGGTCACGGCTGCCCGTCTCCGGCAATTCGGGTGGTGTTCGGCTCGACCGCCTTTATATATGCGGTCCGGCCCTTCTGGAAAGGGCCGAGCGGGACGGAGACAGGCGTCATGGCCGGGACGATCACCACCATCGGCTTCGATGCCGACGACACGCTGTGGCAGAACGAGCGGTTTTTCCGCATGACCCAGGCGCGATTCGCCGACCTGTTGGCCGAATTCGCCGATCCCGACCACCTGATGGAGCGCCTGCTCGAGGCCGAGCGGCGGAACCTCGGGCAGTACGGATTCGGCATCAAGGGATTCGTCCTGTCGATGATCGAGACCGCGATCGACGTGACCGAAGAGCGTGTGCCCGCCAGCGTGATCCGCGACTTGCTGGCGGCAGGCCAGGAGATGCTGCGCCACCCGATCGAGTTGATGCCCCAGGCGCGTGAGGCGGTCGAGGCGCTGGCCGCTGATTACCGTATCCTGCTGATCACCAAGGGCGATCTGCTGGATCAGGAACGCAAGCTGGCCCAGTCGGGCCTGGGCGAGGTGTTCGATGGAGTCGAGATCGTGTCCGACAAGACCGCCCCGCGCTACGGCGCGATCTTCGCCCGCCATGGCGAGGGCGCAGAGCGGGCGATGATGGTGGGCAACTCGCTGAGATCCGACGTGATCCCCGCGATCGAGGCCGGCGCCTGGGGCGTTTTCGTGCCCCATGACCTGACTTGGGAGCTGGAGCATGCCGAACCGCCACGGCACCACGCACGTTTTGCCGAACTGCAACACCTCGGCGATTTGCCCGCGCTGATCGCCTCGCTCGACGGGGCCTGAATCGCAGGATTTGTTGTCTGGGAAGGCCAGGACGCGATATCTCGGTTAACCTTCGTTTCACTGCAAAACTCCCCATAATCGGGGTGTTTTCCCGCCCTGCAGGCTGTGCTACGCTCGGCTCGAAAACGATCGCCCATCTTCAAAAACCGGGCGACGAGAGGCAGTGAAAAGGCAGGTGCCGTGGAACGTTCGGGGCAGTACGTCCGGCGCGTACTATTCATATCCATGATCGCGGTCATGATGGCGTTCATGACCTCGGGGGTTCGCGCCGCCCCCTTCGCGGCGATCGTTGTCGATGCCCGGTCGGGCGAGGTGCTGCATGCGCAGAACGCCGATACGCGCCTGCACCCGGCCTCGCTGACCAAGATGATGACGCTCTATATCGTCTTCGAGGCGATCGAGCATGGCGAGATCGGGCTTGATGACTACGTGACCGTCTCCAAGAAGGCAGCGGCCGAGCCGCCGTCCAAGCTGGGCCTGAGGCCTGGCCAGAAAATCAAGTTGCGCCACCTGATCCGCGGCGCCGCCGTGAAATCGGCCAACGACGCGGCCACGGCATTGGCCGAGGCGGTAGGAGGGTCCGAAGCCGCCTTTGCCCGGCGGATGAACCGCACCGCCAAGGCGCTGGGCATGACGCGCACGACGTTCCGGAACGCCCATGGCCTGACCGAAGAGGGGCATCTTTCGACGGCGCGGGACATGACCACCCTTGGCCGCCACCTGTTCTACGACTACCCGCAATACTACAACCTGTTCTCGCGACAGACGGCGGATGCGGGCGGTCGCACCGTGTCGAACACCAACCGGAGGTTCCTGGCGAGCTATCGCGGCGCCGACGGCATCAAGACCGGCTACACGCGCGCGGCTGGCTTCAATCTGGTGGCGTCGGCCGAACGCGGCAGCGAACGGATCATCGCGACGGTGTTCGGCGGCACCTCGACGGCCGTGCGCAACGCCAAGGTGGCGGAACTGCTCGACTTCGGCTTCCGCAAGGCGCCGACCCGCGTCGCGGTCCGCAAGCCCCAGAGACCCGTCTACGTGGCCGAGGCCTCGACCGGGACAGCGATTCCCGGCACCGCTGCCAAGACGATCCGCGTCTCTATGCAGATCAAGGCGTCGCCGCGCCCCGCACGGCGGCCGGGCGCGGAACCGGCCGTGCAGCCGCCCGCCGCGTTGCTTGCCGCCGTCACGGAAAGCGTGGAAAACGCGCTTGAGGCGGCACAGGTCGAACTTGCCGCCTCGGCCAGCGCAGCGACCACGCCCCAGCCCCCCCAGCCCCCGGCCGCTGCCATGCCCACGGTAACCCCGCGCCCGCGCCCCGAACACATGCAGGTCGCAGCCGTCGCCAATGCGGCCCCCGCGCCCAAGCCTGCGGTTCGCAGCGCCCCGGCCGAGACCGGGCAAGAGATCGTCACGCGCCTGTCATCCTCGGGCGGCCGCTACTGGGGTATCAACGTCGGCCGCTACGGCTCGCAGTACAAGGCCGAGCAGGTTCTCTTGCAGACCGCGTTACAGGAACTGGGCACGCTGGACAGCGCATTGCGCAAGGTGGTCCAGGGTCCGCGCGGCTTCGAGGCGCATTTCATCGGCATGACCGAAGATGAGGCCGCACTCGCCTGCCGGCGGCTGCAATCCCACGGCACCGAGTGCATGACGATCGGCCCGCGCTCGTGAACAGGCGACGGGCGATCCGCCCTTACGGTTTCGGCTGATCGTCCCAGTCGTCGGTCAGGATACGCCGGGAATCGCCCTCGGGGTCGTCGAACTGCCGGGATCTCAGCGCCCAGAAAAAGGCCGCAAGCCCCAGCCCCCCCAGGAACAGCGCAATCGGGATGAGGAAGGCGAGCACCTCCATGGCCCTTACCTCAGCCGCAGCGCGTTGAGCGACACGGTGATCGACGAGGCCGACATTGCCAGCGCCGCGGCCAGCGGCGTGGCAAAACCGAGCAGTGCAACCGGAACGGCGACCAGGTTGTAGACCGCCGAGATCGCGAAATTCTCGTTGATCCGGCGCACCGCCTTGCGGGCGGTTCTCACCGCCTCGCCCAGCGGCGCGAGATCGGTGCCCAACAGCACGATGTCGGACGCGACTCGGGCCGCGTCGAGCGCGGTCGCGGGCGAGATCGACACATGCGCCGCGGCCAGCGCGGCGGTGTCGTTCAGCCCGTCGCCCACCATCAGCACCCTGGCGCCCCGGTCCCCCAGCGCCTGCACCAGCGCCGCCTTGTCACCGGGAAGCGCCTCGGCCGTCCAGTCCGCGATCCCCAGCCGCGCCGCAAGATCGGCGACCGGCGCGGGCGCGTCGCCCGAGACCATCCGGACATCCAGACCCTGCGCCCGCAGCCGGGCTATGGCCTCCTCCGCCCCCGGCCGCAGCCGGTCGGCGAAGGTGAAGGCGACGGCCGGGTTCTGGCCGACGCGCAGCCAGGCCGCCGTCTGGTCCCCCGCCTCGGCGCCCACCCAGGCCGCGCGGCCGAACCGCACCGTCTCGCCGCCCAGTTGCCCCTCGACCCCGTATCCGGGCACCTCGCGGATCTCGGACAGCCGCGCAGGAACCAGACCGGCCTTGCGCGCGCCTTCGGCCAGCGCGCGGGCCAGCGGGTGGCCCGACCCCTCGGCCAGCGCCAGCGCGATTTCCAGGTCGCCGCGGGCATGCTCGCCCAGATTGGTGGACTCGGGCATGCCCAGCGTCAGCGTGCCGGTCTTGTCGAAGATCACGGTGTCGACCTCGGCCAGGCGTTCCAGCGCGGTGCCGTCCTTGATCAGCATCCCGCGCTTGAACAGCCGCCCCGACGCGGCGGTGGTCACCGCGGGCACGGCGAGGCCAAGCGCGCAGGGACAGGTGATGATCAGCACCGCCACCGCGATGTTCAGCGCCAGCCGAATGTCGCCGCCCGAGATCCACAGCCACGCCAAGAAGGCCGCCAAAGCCAGCAGGTGCACCCCCGGCGCATAGATGCGCGCGGCGCGATCGGCGAGCGAGGTATAGCGGTTCCTTGCGCTTTCGGCGACGGCGACCAGGTCGGCCATCCGGTGCAGCGAACTATCCTCGCCCGCCGCGGTCACGGTGACGGCCAGCGGCCCGGTCAGGTTCACCTCGCCCGCGCTCAACGCCATGCCCGGCCCCGCGAAGGCCGGCAGCGTCTCGCCCGTCAGCAACGAGCGGTCGATCTCGGACCGGCCCTCGGCGATCACACCGTCGACGGGAACCCGCGCGCCGGGCTTGACCCGCACCGTGTCGCCCACCGCGATCCCGGCGATGGGAACGATCTCCTCGGTGCCGTCAGCGCGCAGCCGGATCGCGCGCGGAACCTCGAGCGCGGCCAGTTCCTCGGCGGCGGAGCGCGCCACCGCCCGGGTGCGGTGGTCGAGATAGCGCCCCGCCAACAGGAAGAAGGTGAGCGACAACGCCGCATCGAAATAGGCATGCGGCCCATGCTGCGCGGTTTCGTATAGCGACATGCCGGCCGCCAGAAGGATCGCCAGCGAGATCGGCACATCCATGTTCAGCCGGCCATGCCGCAGCACCCTGGCCGCATTGCGAAAGAAGGGCTGCGCCGCAAAGGCGATGGTCGGCAGCGCGATCATCGCGGAGATCCAGTGGAACATGTCGCGGGTGAAGTCCGTGGCCCCCGACCAGACCGCGACCGACAACAGCATCACGTTCATCATCGCAAAGCCCGACACGGCGATCCGCATCAACAGATCGCGGCCCGCCTTGTCGGTCGCGGTCGCCGCGATCACGCCCGCGTCCAGTTCGTGCGCCTCGTAGCCGATGCCGTCCAGCACGCGGATCAGGCCGTCGGCGGTGACGTCCGGATCGGCCTCGACCGCGACACGCTTCAGCGTCAGGTTCACCCGCGCCGCGCGCACGCCGGGGGTGGCGTTCAGCGCCCGTTCGACGGCCGAGATGCAGCCTGCGCAATGGATCGTGGGCAGCGACAGGAACAGCCGTGCCTCCTTTGGCGCCACCGCCTCGGCCAGCCTTTCGGCTGAGGGGGCAACGGCGCAGGCCGGACAGGCTGCGGGCCGGGACTGAAGCGCCGCGCCCATCCCCTAGCCCCTTACGAAAAGCTGCAGCCGCTGGCGGAACGGCGTGCCATCTTCGGCCCGCGCCTCGAACCGTACGGTCCAGTAGCCGGGACCAAGCGCGACCGGGGCCGAATAGCTGCCCCCGAAATACTCCATCGCGGGCGTGTGGTCGTCGCGCTTGCTGGTGGCCCGGCCGATCGTCACCGCGATCTCGGACACCTTGACCGGCAGACCGTCCCGGCCGGTCACGCGCACCACGAACAGGCCGGCCACGCTGTCGTAATCGGCCGCCGCGGTCCACCCCAGCGCCTCTTGCGCATCACGGGCGGCGTCGAACTCCTGGCTTGCCACGTAGGAGTTGTCGACCTCGAGACCGGGGAAGGTATGGACGGCCTGGAAGGCGAGCAGGAGATTCACGCCGATCACCACCGCAAAGGCGGAAACGACGATGATCAGAACCGTTCGGCCGGTCAGTTCCCGTTCACTCATCGCAGCGATTTCCCGTTGAAGACCGTGTCGGTAAAGGCCTGCTCATCCGCCGCGATATCCTTGAGCCAGAGCCGCAGCCCGGTGCTCTGGGCCTCGGCAGGATCGGTGCCGGGCGGCGCGACGACATAGACGCGCTTGAGCTCGGTCGCGTCGGGCGGGACGGTGAAGACCCCGCTTTCGGCGCCCTCGACCTCCAGCTTGAAGATGTCATCGGGCGTGACGCTGATCGCGAAGTCGCGCGCCTCGCCATGCATGTTGCGCACCCGCACCTCATACGAGTTGCGGATCGAGCCGTCCGACAGGGTGACGAAGATCGGGTTGCGGATCGGTGACACCGTCATGTCGATCTCGGAACGGATGAACAGCGCCACGACAAGCCCGACGCCCACCGCCGACCAGAGCGCGGTGTAAAGGATCGTGCGCACCCGGAACACATGGGTCCAGATCGACCGGGGTGCGGCGCCCGCGCGTTCCCGCGTCTCGTCGGACAGCGCCATGTAGTCGATCAGGCCGCGCGGCTTGCCGATCTTCTCCATCACCTCGTCGCAGGCATCGATGCACAGCCCGCAGGTGATGCAGGCCAGTTGCTGGCCGTCGCGGATGTCGATGCCCATGGGACAGACGTTCACACAGGCAAAGCAGTCTATGCAATCCCCCAGCGCTTCGGCGCCCTCGGCCTTGCGGTGCTTGCCGCGCGGCTCGCCCCGCCAGTCGCGGTAGCCGATGGTGATCGTGTCCTCGTCCATCATCGCAGCCTGGATGCGCGGCCAGGGGCACATGTAGATGCAGACCTGTTCGCGCATGAATCCGCCCAGGATCAGCGTGGTCAGCGTCAGCACCAGGATCGTGGAATAAGCCACCGGATGGGCCTGCAGCGTGAACAGGTTCCACAACAGCGTCGGCGCATCGGCGAAGTAGAACACCCAGGCCCCGCCCGTGGCCACCGAGATCGCCAGCCAGAGCGTCCACTTGGTCAGCCGCAGGCGCGTCTTGTGGAAATCCCACTTCGCGTTCCACAGCTTGACCCGCTTGTTCCGGTCGCCCTCGATCCAGCGCTCGGTAAGGATGAACAGATCGGTCCAGACGGTCTGCGGGCAGAAATAGCCGCACCAGACCCGCCCCAGCGCCGAGGTGAACAGGAAGAGCCCCAGCCCGGCCATGATCAGCAGGCCCGCGACGAAATAGAACTCGTGCGGCCAGATCTCGATCCAGAAGAAGAAGAAGCGCCGGTTGGCAAGGTCGATCAGCACCGCCTGGTCGGGCAGGTTCGGCCCCCGGTCCCAGCGAATCCAGGGCAGCAGGTAATAGATGCCCAGGCAGATGGCCAGAAGCCACCACCTTATGGTGCGGAACTTGCCCGAGACCCGCCGCGGAAAGATCGGTTCACGGGCGGTGTAGAGGCGGTCGGGGGTCTGATCTGTCGAGCTCACGGGCTCACTCCGTTCGGGCAGGTGTCAAGCCGGCCGGCCGCGGCGCGACGCGGAACCCTGCAACTGGACTAGCTAAACCTTGCGGCGGGCGATTGAAAGCCTTCGGGCCTTCACATCTTGGGCCGCATGCGGTCGGGCGGGTTGCCGGGGCGGCATCGAATCGATAGCCCGGACAAACAAGAACTGGAAAAGTTCTAATTATGTGCACGGATGCACACGGCAGTCTCAGGTGGCGCGCTGGACGGGAGATACGGGTTCGGCGATGATAGACACCGACCCCCGTGGAAACGCGCGAACAGGATGGGGGCCGGTGCCATCGACCGGGGGCCTTGCGGCCCCCGGAAGCCGTTTTGTCACTCGCCGCCGCCAAGCTGGTGGACGTAGACCGCAACGGCCCGACGCTCCGCTTCGCTCAACCGCTCGGCATGGGTCGGCATGACCCCGAACCGAGCATATGTCACCGTGTGGGTCAGCGTCTCGACATCCCCGCCATACAGCCAGATCGCGTCCGTAAGATTGGGCGCTCCCTGGTAGCGGTCGCCGGTGCCGTCCTCCATGTGACATGCAGCACAGTTATCAAGAAACACCGTTTCCCCTGCACTTGCCAATGCGGCATCGTGTTCCTGCCCGGAAATTCTCCGAACATACTGGACGACCTGCGAAATCTCCTCTTCCGAGAGCAGTTCGTCAGCCCCGAAGGCCGGCATCTGCGACCAGCGGGCATCGGGGTTGTCCTCGTTCCGGATGCCGTTCGTGACGGTATAGTGGATCTCCTCGATCGTCCCGCCCCAGAGCCAGTCGTCATCCGACAGGGTCGGATAGCCGTTGGCCTGGACACCGCCCCCCTCGCGTCCGTGGCACTGCACGCAATACGCGTTGAAGACGGATGCGCCGCCCTGCACCGCATAGTTGTAGAGCGCCGGATCGGCCTTGATCGCATCAACTTCCAACGGAACCTCGGTCAGCTTGGCGATCAGGTCGGCGTTCCGGGACTCGTATTCCGCGATGTCCTCCACGACCGCCGCGCGCGTCGAATAGCCCAGCAGACCGGGCGTGGCCCCGCTGACCAGGGGCACCGCGGGATAGAGAACGGCGTAGATCAGCGCGAAGGCGATGCAGCCATAGAAGGTCCAGAGCCACCAGCGTGGCAGGGGGTTGTTCAACTCCTCGATGCCATCCCAACTGTGGCCGGTGGTGCCGACCTCGTCCTCCGGCAGGGGTTTCTTGTCGTCCATGCTCATGTCCGCGCCTCCTTTCGGCACGTGGCACCGTCATCTTCGGCGCCTGCGGGTTCGTCTTCATGCCGGAACGGGATGCTGGCGCTGTCACGATGCGCCTTCGTGCTGCCCGGGCGCAGGACCCAGACGATCACGCCGACGAAGAACAGCGTCAGGAACAGAAGCATCCAGCTGTCGGCGAATTCGCGCATGACGGAATAGGTATCCATCCCCTCCCCCTCAGCGGCTTGCGTCCGGCTCGAAGGTCGAGAAATCGACCAGCGTGCCGAGCATCTGAAGGTAGGCAATCAGCGCGTCCATCTCCGAGATGCCGGGGCTCCCGTCGAAGTTCCGCACCTGCGCACCCGGATAGCGTTCCAGCAGCGCGTCATAGTCGCCGTCGGGGTCGATCTGCGCATTGAAATCCGCGACCGCGGCCTCGATCATCTCGTCGGTATAGGGCACGCCGACCGCCCGGTGGACGCGCAGCTTGTCGGCGATGTGCTCGGGATCGACCATCCGGTTCTCGAGGAAGGCGTATTTCGGCATCACCGATTCCGGCACCACCGATTGCGGGTTGCGCAGGTGCTGCACGTGCCAGTCGTCCGAATAGCGTCCGCCCAGGCGGGCGAGGTCGGGCCCCGTCCGCTTGGAGCCCCACTGGAACGGATGGTCGTACATCGACTCCGCTGCCAGCGAGTAGTGACCGTAGCGTTCGACCTCGTCGCGCATCGGGCGGATCATCTGGCTGTGGCACACGTAGCAGCCTTCGCGCACGTAGATGTCGCGCCCTTCCAGTTCCATCGGCGAATAGGGACGCACCCCCTCCACCTCCTCGATCGTGTTCTCGAGGTAGAACAGGGGTGCGATCTCGACCAGGCCGCCGATGGTCACCACCAAGAAGCTGAACACCAGAAGCAGCGAGGCGTTCTTCTCAAGGATCTTGTGCTTTTCGAGAATTGCCATGGCTTCGATCCTTATTCAGCGGGGGCCGCGACTGGCGCCGCCCGACGGGCGGGCGCAGAGGTCGCGGTCTTCCAGATGTTGAAGCACATGATCAGCCCGCCAAGGACGAAGAGTCCGCCCCCGATCGCGCGCACGACATACATCGGGTACTTGGCGGCGACGGTGTCGGCGAAGGAGTTCACGAGGAAGCCCTGGTCGTCGACTTCGCGCCACATCAGGCCTTCCATGATGCCGCTGACCCACATCGAGGCGGCGTAAAGCACGATCCCGATGGTGGCGAGCCAGAAGTGCCAGGAGACAAGCGCGGTCGAATAGAGCCGCTCCTTGCCCCAGAGCCGCGGCGCCAGGAAGTAGAGCGCGCCGAAGGTGATCATGCCGTTCCAGCCCAGCGCGCCGGAATGAACGTGGCCGATCGTCCAGTCGGTGTAGTGAGACAGCGAGTTGACCGCGCGGATCGACATCATCGGGCCTTCGAAGGTCGACATCCCGTAGAAACCGACGGCCACCACCATCATCCGGATGATCGGATCGGTGCGCAGCTTGTCCCAGGCCCCCGACAGCGTCATCAGGCCGTTGATCATGCCGCCCCAGGACGGCATCCACAGCATGATCGAGAACACCATGCCCAGCGTGCCGGCCCAGTCGGGCAGCGCGGTGTAGTGCAGGTGGTGCGGCCCCGCCCAGATATACAGGAAGATCAGCGCCCAGAAGTGGATGATCGACAGCTTGTAGCTGAACACCGGCCGCTCGGCCTGCTTGGGCACGAAATAGTACATCATGCCCAGGAAGCCCGCCGTGAGGAAGAAGCCGACCGCGTTGTGGCCATACCACCACTGGGTCATCGCGTCCTGCACGCCGGCGAAGACCTGCACCGACTTCGACCCGAAGATCGAGACCGGGATCGAGAGGTTGTTGACGATGTGCAGCATCGCCACGGTCACGATGAAGGACAGGTAGAACCAGTTCGCCACGTAGATGTGGGGTTCCTTGCGCCGGAAGATCGTGCCCATGAAGATCATCAGGTAGACCACCCAGATGATCGTCAGCCACCAGTCGACGTACCACTCGGGCTCGGCGTATTCCTTGGACTGCGTCGCGCCCAGGACATAGCCGGTCGCGGCCAGAACGATGAAAAGCTGATAGCCCCAGAACACGAACCAGGCGGCATTGCCGCCCCACAGCCGCGCGGCGCTCGTGCGCTGGACCACATAGAACGATGTCGCGATCAAGGCGTTGCCGCCGAAGGCGAAGATCACCGCCGAGGTGTGCAGCGGCCTGAGCCGGCCGAAATTCAGATAGCCGTTGGCCCAGTCGAAGTTGAGCCAGGGAAAGGCCAGTTGACTGGCGATGAACGTGCCCGCGGCAAAACCCACAACGCCCCAGAAGGCTGTCGCGATGACGCCCGCGCGGACGACATCGTCCATGTAGCCCGTGTCCGGAACCGGCTTCGGGTCACCGGTCCGGCGGACGGTCAGCAGGAAAAGCCCCGCCGCCACCAGCATGACGATCACCGCATGCACCTGGTAGGGGAAATCGCGCGCGTAACTCGCCGCGATCGCGGCGCATACCGCGATCACGCCGTAAACGGCGATCTTAACGTAGTCCCACATTGGAAGTCCCTTTGTCTCTTCCGGCCGATTCCCACCAGCCGACTCCCTCACGATACCGTGACGTATCCCGTCGTATGCAAAGATATGCATTGATCCATGTCAAGGCATCTTCGAATAGTTCCAGACTCTGATTGATCCTTGTCAAAGCCCGATCGCCGGACGCGGCCCTAGACTTGGGCCTGACGTCACGTCCGACCGTAAGGAGCAGTTCTGGTGGCTTACAAGACCATTCTCACGATCATCACGGACACCGAGATCGCCGACTCGGCGCTGGAGCCCGCGATCACGCTCGCCAGCCGCGAGGATGCCCATCTCGACATCCTCTGCCTTGGGGTCGACCGCACCCAGACGGGCTATTACTACGCTGGCACCAACGCCTTCATCCAGCAGGAGACCCTGCACAAGGCGCAGGAGGATGCCACCGCGATCGAGACGGCGGTCAAGGGGCGGATGGGCCGCGAAGGCATCGCCTGGGCAAGCGAGGCGGCGGTTGCGCAGATCGCCGGTCTTAGCCATCTGGTCGCGCAGCGCGCCCGGTTCTCGGACCTCGTCGTGATGCCCCGGCCCTATGGCGAAGGGCGCGGCATCGAGGACGAGGCGGCGACCGAGGCGGTCCTGTTCGACGGGCATGCGCCGCTTCTGATCGTGCCCGAGGGGGCCGACACGGCCGTGATCGGCCAGAAGATCGTCATCGCCTGGAACCAGAGCCACGAGGCGATGGCAGCAATCAAGCAGGCGATGCCGCTGATGCAGGCCGCCGAACTGGTCAACATCGCCATCGTCGACCCGCCCAAGCACGGCTCTGACCGGTCGGACCCGGGCGGCGCGCTGTCTCAGATGCTGTCGCGCCACGGGGTCAAGGCCGAAATCTCGGTACTGGCCAAGACGATGCCGCGCATCTCGGACGTGTTGCAGCGCCATGTCCAGGACATCGAGGCCGACATGATGATCATGGGCGCCTACGGCCATTCGCGCTTTCGCGAGGCGATCCTGGGTGGAGCGACCCGCGACATGCTCGAGAAGACCGGGGTTCCTGTCCTGATGGCGCATTGAAAGGTGTGTGCGGGGCTGTCCGGCCTCGCACCACCTGCCCTCGCCTCAGGCCGGCATCCCACCATCGTTGTCATCGCCCGTCTCGCCAAGCAGACGGTCGAAATCGGGAACAGTCACGTGACGCTTGCCTTCGAGAACGATCACGCCGTCGCGCTTCAGCGCCGACATCTGCCGACTGACAGTTTCCAGCGTCAGACCCAGGTAGTCGGCCATCGCCTCGCGCGTCAGCGGCAGGTCGAACACGATCCGGCTCTGCATCGGCGCGAATTTCAGCGAGGCGTCGCGCCGGGCGATGATCGCCAGCAGGCTGGCGATCTTTTCGCGCGCGGTCTTGCGCCCCAGCAGCAGCATCCATTCCCGCGCCGCATCCAGTTCGTCCAGCGTCATTTCCAGAAGGCGCTGTCCGATATGGGGCGTGCGGATCATCAGCTCTTCGAACGGCTTCTTGCGGAAGCAGCACATGGTCAGCTGCGTCGTCGCCACCACGTCGTAGGCCGCCGTCTCTCGGCCGGGACGGCCCACGAAATCCGACGGCAGCAAAAGGCCGACCATCTGGGTGCGCCCGTCCTCCATCGTCTGGCTGAGGGTCGCGATCCCCTCGATCACCGAAGCCACGAAATCCATCCGGTCGCCCGACCAGATCACCGTCTGCCCGGCATCGTAGGTCCGGTAGTACTTAATCGATTCCAGTTGTGCGAGTTCGTCGCCCTCGCAGCGGGCACAGACGGCGCGATGCCGGATCGGGCAGTCGACACAGTCCGTGTGGGTCAGGGAAGAGTCGGCAACGGCCATTCCGTTTCCATTTTTGACTTCGATCAAGGAGCAAACCCTTGGGTGAAAATAACGCTAGTGCAATGAGCACCGAATCGCAACTCACGCGTCTCGGTCTATTCGATGCGAAAGTGCCCCGCTACACCAGTTACCCGACGGCACCGCACTTCAACGCATCGGTAGACGACGGAGACTTTGCCGGCTGGATCGACCAGATCGAGCCCGGTTCGCAGGTATCCCTTTATATTCACGTGCCGTTCTGCCGGCGGCTGTGCTGGTTCTGCGCCTGTCGGACGCAGGGCACGCGCTCCGACTCGCCCGTGCGCGCCTATCTCGACACGCTGAAGGACGAGGTGGCGATGCTGGGCCGGCGGCTGCCTTCGGGCGTGACCCTGGCGCGGTTGCACTGGGGCGGCGGCACGCCGACGCTGCTGACGCCGGACATGATGAAGGAACTCAGCGAGGCGATCTTCGCCATCGCGCCGATGCACGAAACCGGCGAGTTCTCGGTCGAGATCGACCCGAACGAGATCGACGAGGCCCGGCTTGACGTGCTGGCGGCGGCGGGGATGAACCGCGCCTCGATCGGCATCCAGGATTTCGACCCGCAGATCCAGTCGGTGATCGGCCGCATCCAGAGCTATGACGTGACCCGCGACGCCGTGGACATGGTCCGCGCCCGTGGCATCGCCAGCCTGAACGCCGACATCCTGTATGGCCTGCCGCACCAGTCGAACGAGCGGATCGCCGAATCGGTGCAGAAGCTGCTGTCGCTTTCGCCGGACCGGGTGGCGCTTTACGGGTATGCCCACGTGCCGTGGATGTCGCGCCGCCAGTCGATGATCCCGGCCGAGGCGCTGCCCAGCCCCGAGGCGCGGCTCAAGCTGTTCGAGACCGCGAAAGAGTTGTTCCTGTGGGACGGCTACCGCGAGATCGGCATCGACCACTTTGCCCGGCCCGAGGACGGTCTGGCGCGCGCGCTTGCCGCGGGCCAGCTGCGCCGCAACTTCCAGGGCTATACCGACGATCCCTCGCCCGCGCTCATCGGGCTGGGGGCGTCCTCGATCTCGAAATTCCCGCAGGGTTTCGCGCAGAACCTGTCCGGCACGTCGGACTATACCGCGCGGATCCGCGACGGGCGTTTCGCCACCGGCCGCGGCCATGTCTTCACCCCCGAGGACAACATGCGCAGCCGGATGATCGAGCAACTGATGTGCGAGTTCCGCATCTCGACCGCCGAGATTACCGAGACCTTCGGGATCTCCAGGACCGAGTTGAACCGGATGTTCGCCGAGGTCGCGGACCGCTTTGCGGGCTTCGTGGACGTGACGAACGACGGGCTGGTCGTGCCTGAGCACGGCAAGCCGCTGACCCGGATGATTGCGCGCGGCTTCGACGCCTACGACCTGTCGAAAGCCGGGCACAGTTCGGCGATCTGACCCCACCGGCCGGGCCGCCCCCCCGCGGCCCCGACCGACCCCCGGGGCAATTACGCCCCGTGATACGCCCGCCGCCTCCCCTGCGGCGGGCGTTTCCTTTTCCCGGTGACACCCAGGCCGTTAACGGATGATGGCGGCCCCAGGCCCCGCCGGGGCCACGGGGGCGCCAAAGGCGGCACGCATGAGCGTGCGGGTATACTCGGTCCGCGGCGCATCAAAGATCTCGTGGACGGATCCGGCCTCGACGATATCGCCCTGCCTCATCACCACCACCTTGTGGGACAGCGCCCGCACCACCCGCAGGTCGTGGCTGATGAAGAGATAGGCAAGGTCATACTTGCGCTGCAACTCGCGCAGCAGCCCGACGATCTGGACCTGAACCGTCATGTCCAGCGCCGAGGTGGGTTCGTCCAGCACCAGCAGCCGCGGCCGCAGGATCATCGCCCGGGCGATCGCGATGCGCTGGCGCTGCCCGCCCGAGAACTCGTGCGGGTAGCGGTGCATCATCGCAGGGTCGAGCCCCACCTCGGTCAGCATCTGCGCCACTTCTTCGCGCTTGGAATGGCCGGGCTCCACCCCGTGCACGCCCAGGCCTTCGGCCACGATCTGTTCGACCGTCATCCGCGGGCTGAGGCTGCCGTAGGGGTCCTGGAACACGATCTGCATGTCGCGCCGCAGCGGCCGCATCTGGCGCGACTTCAGCCCGTCGATGTTGCGCCCCTGAAAGATGATCCGCCCCTCGGACGAGATCAGCCGCATGATCGCCAGCGCCAGCGTGGTCTTGCCCGAGCCCGACTCGCCCACGACGCCCAGCGTCTCGCCCGCGCGCACCGAGATGTCGGCGGCATTGACCGCCTTGATGTGGCCGACCGTGCGGCGAAGGAAGCCGCGCTGAACGGGGAACCAGACCTTCAGCGCGTCGGTTCGCACGATCTCGGCCGCGTCGGGCTTCACCGGATCGGGGCTGCCCACGGCGGCGGCGGCCAGCAGTTTCTGCGTATAGGGGTGCTGGGGCGCGCGGAAGATGTCCTCGGTCCGGCCGGTCTCGACGATCTGGCCGTCCTTCATCACGCAGACCCGGTCGGCGATCCGGCGCACGATGCCAAGGTCATGGGTGATGAACAGCAGGCTGAGATTCTCGTCGCGCTTGAGTTCGGCCAGCAATTCGAGGATCTGCGCCTCGATGGTGACGTCCAGCGCCGTGGTGGGCTCGTCCGCGATCAGCAGGTCCGGGCCGTTGGCCAGCGCCATGGCGATCATCACCCGCTGGCGCTGCCCGCCCGAGAGCTGGTGAGGATAGTCCTTGAGCCGGCTTTCGGGATCGCGGATGCCCACCCGGTGCAGCAGGTCGAGGATGCGCTTGCGCGCCGCACCGCCGGTCAGCCCCTGGTGCAGCGCGAGGCTTTCGGAAAGCTGCTTTTCCAGTGTGTGCAGCGGGTTCAGCGAGGTCATCGGCTCCTGGAAGATGAAGCTGATGTCGTTGCCGCGCACCCCCCTCAGCCGGTCCTCGGAGGCGCCGACCATCTCCTCGCCCTCGTAGGTGATGGACCCGGTGACGGTCGCGCTGCCGGGCAGCAGAGACACCGTGGACAGCGCGGTCACCGACTTGCCCGATCCGGATTCGCCCACCAGCGCCACCGTCTCGCCGCGCCCCACCTCGAAGCTGACACCCCGGACGGCAGGAATATCGCGCCCGTCCTGCCGGAAGCTAACGGACAGGTTCTCGACCTTCAGGACCCCGCTCATCGAAAGGTCTTTCTCGGGTCGAAGGCATCGCGCACACCCTCGAAGATGAACACCAGCAGCGACAGCATGATCGCGAAGGTGAAGAAGGCGGTGAAGGCCAGCCAGGGCGCCTGGAGGTTCTGCTTGGCCTGCAAGGTCAGTTCGCCCAGCGAAGGGGCGGATGACGGCAGGCCGAAGCCGAGGAAATCAAGGCTGGCCAGCGTGGCGATGGTGCCGGTGATGATGAAGGGCAACATGGTCAGCGTCGCAACCATGGCGTTGGGCAGCATGTGGCGGAACATGATCTTCCAGTTCGACACGCCCAGCGCGCGGGCCGCGCGGACATATTCGAAGTTCCGCGCCCGCAGGAATTCCGCCCGCACCACCCCCACCAGCGCCGGCCAGCCGAACAGCGCCGTCAGGAACACCAAAAGCCAGAAGCTACGCCCCAAGACCGCGAACAGGATGATGATGATGTAAAGCTGCGGGGTCGAGGTCCAGATCTCGATCACGCGCTGAAAAATCAGGTCGGTGATCCCCCCGAAAAACCCCTGGACCGCCCCTGCAACGACGCCGATCACCGTGGCAATCCCCGTCACGATCAGGGTGAAGAAGATGGACAGCCGGAATCCGTAGATCACGCGCGCCAGCACGTCCCGCGCCGTGTCGTCAGTGCCGAGCAGGTGGTGTTCGTTGGGCGGCGACGGCGCGGTGCCCGTGATGTCGGAAATCGTCTTGTAACTGTAGGGGATCAGCGGCCAGATCACCGTCCCCCTGTCGATCTGTTGCCCGCCGATCACCCCGTCCCGGGCGTCCTCGATCAAGTCTTCGGGCATGTCCCAGCACTCCTCCATCCCGCCGGTGACGATCAGGCATTGCACCTCGATGTCGCGATAAACGGCTTCCGTGCGCAGGTCGCCGCCAAAGGCGGTCTCGGGGTAGAAGCGGTAGATCGGGAAATGGCTTTCGCCCTGGAAGCGCACGTAGATCGGCTTGTCGTTGGCGATGACCTCGGCGAACAGCGACAGGCCGAACAGCACCGAAAAGATGATCAGCGACCAGTAGGCCCGGCGGTTGCGCTTGAAGTTGCGCCAGCGGCGTTGGTTGAGAGGCGAGAGTGCGAGCATCTCAGGTCTCCCGGCTCTCGAAGTCGATCCGGGGGTCGACCAGCACATACATCAGATCCGACAACAGCCCCACCAGCAGCCCGATCAGTCCGAAGACGTAGAGCGTGGCGAAGATCACCGGATAGTCCCGCGCCACTGCCGCCTCGAACCCCAGCCGCCCCAGCCCGTCCAGCGAGAAGATCGTCTCGATGATGATCGATGCACCGAAGAAGACACCGATGAACATCCCCGGGAACCCCGCGATCACGATCAGCATCGCATTGCGGAAGACATGGCCATAGAGCACGCGGGACTCGCTCAGCCCCTTGGCCTTGGCGGTGATGACGTATTGCTTCTTGATCTCGTCGAGGAAGGAATTCTTGGTAAGCAGCGTCAGCGTGGCGAAGCTGGAGATCGTGGTGGCCAGCACCGGCAGGGTGATGTGCCAGAAGTAGTCGCCCACCTTGCCCATCAGGCTGAGTTCGTCCCAGTTGTCCGACGTCAGTCCCCGCAGCGGGAACCACTGGAAATAGGACCCTCCCGCGAAGACCACCAGCAGAAGCACCGCGAACAGGAAGCCCGGGATCGCATAGGCGATGATGATCGCCCCCGAGGTCCATGTGTCGAACGGCGAGCCGTCCTTCACCGCCTTGCGAATCCCCAGCGGGATCGACACGAGATAGGCGATCAGCGTCGACCACAGGCCCAGCGTGATCGAGACCGGCATCTTCTCCAGCACCAGGTCGATCACCGAGACCGAGCGGAAATAGCTGTCGCCGAAATCGAACCGCAGATAGTTCCACATCATCGTCAGGAACCGCTCCAGCGGCGGCTTGTCGAAGCCGAATTCCCGCTCCAGTTCCGCGATGAATTCGGGCGGCAGGCCGCGCGCACCGACATAGCGCTCGTCGCCGCCCTGCATCCCGCCGCCCACGTCGCCGCCGCCGGCGATGCCCTGAAAGACATCGCCCTGACCCTCCATCTGGGCGATGATCTGCTCGATCGGGCCGCCGGGCACGAATTGCGTCAGGGTGAAGTTGATGACCATGATCCCGATCAGCGTCGGGACGATCAGCAACAATCGCCTCAGGATATAGGCGCCCATGGGCTGCTCTGCCTCGTTATCTGATGGCCCCGGCGGCGCGGAGCTTCTGGGCCTTCTCGGCGTTATACCACCAGAAGTCGAGATTGCCCAAGGCATAGGGCGGCAGGGGATCGGGATGCTCGTACATGTCGTAATATGCGACGGTGTGGGTGTTCTTGTACCATTGCGGCACCCAGAAGCGTTCAGCGCGCAGCACCCGGTCCAGCGCCTTGACCGCGGTGGTCAGTTCGGCATCGGACTGGGCGGCAAGCACGTTCTCGATCAGCCGGTCCACAGCCTCGCTTTTCAAGCCCATGCTGTTGAACACCGAACTGTCGGCGGTTTCCGACCCGAAATACTGCCGCAGGCCCGAGCCGGGGATATAGTCCATCGGGAACTGTGCGGTGATCACGTCGAAATCGTAAGAACGCTCGCGGTTGGTGGCCTGGGCGTTGTCCACGCGCGTGTGCACCGCATCGACCCCAAGCCGCCGCAGGTTCTCGACATAAGGGTTGATCACCCGGTCGAAGGTCTGGCTGTCGTTCAGGAACTCGACGCGCAGGGTCTGGCCGTCCTTCCGGCGCATCCCGTCCTCGCCCACGATCCAGCCCGCCTCGTCCAGCAGCGCCGAGGCCGCGCGCAGGTTGCCCCGGTCGAGCTGGCGGTTGCCTGAGGTCGGTGCCATAATCGCGGGTTCGGTCAGGATCGTTCCGGGCAAAAGTCCGTCCGCCACCAGCGGTTCCAGCAGCGCGCGTTCGCCCTCGGTCGGCATCCCCTCCGCGGCCAGATAGCTGTTTTCCCAGAACGAGTTGATCCGCGCGTAAATCCCGTAGAACAGCGTCTCGTTCGACCATTCGAAGTTGAACATCAGCCCGATCGCCTCGCGCACCCTGGGATCCTGGAACTGCGGGCGGCGCAGGTTGAAGGCAAAGCTCTGCCCGGTCGCGAGATTGCCGTCGGGCAGTTCCACCTTCTTGATCCAGCCGTTCTGCACCGCCGGAAAGTCGTAGCCGGTGGCCCAGCTCTTGGACGAGGCCTCGTTGCGGAACGTGTAGGTGCCGCCCTTGAACCCCTCGAAGGCGGCGTTGTAGTCGGCGTAGTATTCGATCCGGATACGGTCGAAATTGTTCCGCCCCACGTTGATCGGCAGGCTCGCCCCCCAATAGTCCGGGTCGCGCTCGTAGACGATGGTCTGGCCGACATCGAGTTCCTTGAGCACGTAGGGTCCCGAGCCCAACAGCGGTTCGAGGCTCGATTCCTCGAAATCGCGGCCGGTGGACTCGTAATGTGCCTTCGAGAACACCGGCAACCCGCCGACAAGTTGCGGCAGGTCGCGCTTGGGCGCGTCGGCCTTGAAGGTGAACTTCACCCTTCCGTCCTCCAGCACCTCGGCGCTTTCAACCTGGCGCGAAAGCTGGACGCGAAAGCTTGGCAGGCCCTTGTCGCGGAAAAGCTCGAAGGAAAAGACCACATCCTCAGCCGTCACCGGGCTGCCGTCCGAGAACCGTGCCTCGGGCCGCAGCGTGAAGACCGCCCAGGACCGGTCCTCGGGATATTCGACGCTTTCCGCCAGCAACCCATAGGCCGATCCGGCCTCGTCGGCGGTACCGGTCAGAAGCGACTCGAAGAACCCGTTCGACAGCGCGCCTGCGCGGCCCTTGGTGGTGTAGGGATGCATCGAATCGAAGGATCCGAAGCCCCAGACCGAGATCTCGCCCCCCTTGGGCGCCCCGGGGTTCACGTAGTCGAGATGCGGAAAATCGGCGGGATACTTCAGCGTGCCGAAGGTCGAGATGCCATGCGCCACGGTCACGTTCTCGTCGGCCAGCGTCTGATGCGCCCAGAGCGCGAGCGCAAGCGCCACCGCCCCCGCTGTCAGCCAGAACCGGTGCGGCAGGGCGCGGGCCAGGACGGCGGCACGGGCCGGACGGGGCGTGGGCATCTTTGGAAACCTCCCTGTTTCGACGGAGCATCTAGCGCACCGCTTGCGCAAGGCTAAGGGCCCGCTTGCCGGCTGTTCAAGTTGAGATTGCGTGAGAATGGCGCGAGGCGGGATTCAGAAGCCCTTGCGCGCCTTCAGCGCGGCGCTGATCGTGCCATCGTCCAGATAATCAAGCTCACCCCCGATCGGCACGCCCTGGGCAAGCGAGGTGATCGCGACCCCCGCACCCGCCAGTTCCTCGGCGATGTAATGCGCGGTGGTCTGGCCGTCGACGGTGGCGTTCAGCGCAAGGATCACCTCGGCGATCCCTTCGTCGCGCACCCGGGCCACCAGCACAGGGATGCGCAACTCTTCCGGCCCCACGGAATCCAGCGCCGACAGCGTGCCGCCCAGCACGTGATAGCGCCCCGTGAACGCGCCACCGCGTTCCATCGCCCACAGGTCGGCCACGTCCTCGACCACGCAAAGTTCGCCATTGGCGCGCTTGTCGTCCGAACAGATCTCGCAGAATTCGGCCGTGGTAAGGTTGCCGCAGCGGGGACATTCATGCACCGTCTCGCCGACGCGGCGCAGCGCCTCGGCCAGCGGCACAAGCAGCACCGCGCGCTTTCTGACCAGATGCAGCACGGCACGGCGGGCCGACCGGGGACCAAGCCCCGGTAGCCGTGCCATCATCTCGATCAGCGTCTCGATCTCGCGCGGGCGGTCGCCCATGGGGATCAGACCGGCAGGCCCATCCCCGCGGGCAGACCCAGTTCCTCGGAGAGCTTGCGGGTCTCTTCCTGGGTCTTCTCCTGCGCCTTTTCCTGGGCGTCCTTGATCGCGGCGAGGATCAGGTCCTCGACGACCTCCTTCTCCTCGGCGTTGAAGATCGAGGGGTCGATGTCCAGCGCGGTCAGCGTGCCCTTGGCCGTCGCGGTGGCCTTGACCAGTCCAGCGCCGCTTTCGCCGGTCACCAGCGTTGTAGCCAGTTGCTGCTGCAAGGCGGCCAGCTTGCCCTGCATTTCCTGCGCGGCCTTCATCATCTTGGCCATGTCGCCAAGCCCGCCCAATCCCTTGAACATCCCGTCTCTCCTTTCGTTCAGTCGTCCTCGAAGGGGTCCCACTCGTCCTCGACCTCGGGCAGCGCCTCGAGGGCGGCCGCTTCGGCGGGAAGGTCCGGAGCCCTTATGTCGATGATCTGCGCCTCTGGAAAGGCGTCAAATACGGCCCTGACCAGGGGATGCGCCTTCGCGGCGATCGCCAGCCGGTCCTCCTCGGCCGCGCGGGTTTCGGCAAGGGTCGGGGCGCCGCCCGACCCCACGACCGACACGCCCCAGCGGGCGCCGGTCCAGTCCTGAAGCCGTTGGCCAAGGCGCGCGGCGAGATCGCGGGGCGCGTCCGCGGTCGGCTCGAACTCGATCCGGCCGGGGGCATAGCTGACAAGGCGCAGGCAGGATTCCACCTCGAACAACAGCTTCATGTCGCGATTGGCGCGGATCAGTTCGACCACCTGGTCAAACGCGGCATAGGCCGCCAGCGTCGTCTCGGGAGCCCGGGCAAGCGCGGTGGCCGCCCCGCCGCCGCCGGACGCCGGACGT
Organism: Rhodovulum euryhalinum; assembly: GCF_004342445.1. Lineage (GTDB taxonomy): Bacteria > Pseudomonadota > Alphaproteobacteria > Rhodobacterales > Rhodobacteraceae > Rhodovulum > Rhodovulum euryhalinum. Next base: position 68,531 of record NZ_SLWW01000005.1, on the reverse strand, counting down.
GGCGCGCTGACCGCTTGCGCGCGCGCCCCCTGCCCCGTACCTGACGGCGTGCCCCCACCCGTGGGCGCGGGGCCTGCGGGCGGCGTGTCGCGCAACTGCCGGACGAGGTCCTCGGGCGCGGGCAGGGTCGAGACATGGGTCAGACGGATCACCGCCATCTCGGCCGCCATCATCGCGTTCGGCGCCTGCGCCACCTCTTCCAGCGCCTTGAGCAGCATCTGCCACATCCGCGTCAGCACCCGCATGGGCAGACGCTCGGCCATGTCGCGGCCCCGCGCGCGTTCGTCGGGGCCCACGGTGGGGTCGTCGGCGGCTTCGGGCGTGATCTTGATGACGCTCAGCCAATGGGTGATCTCGGCCAGATCGCGTAATACCGCCATGGGATCTGCGCCGTCGGCATATTGCGCGGCAAGCTCGGCCAGCGCACCCGCCGCATCGCCCGACACGATCAGGTCGAAAAGGTCGAGAACGCGCCCACGGTCGGCGAGTCCCAGCATGGCGCGCACTTCTTCGGCGGTGGTTTCGCCCGCGCCGTGGGAAATCGCCTGGTCGAGCAGGCTCATCGCGTCCCGCACCGAGCCCTCGGCGGCCCGCGTGATCAGCCCCAGCGCCTCGTCGGTGATCGGCGCGCCTTCCAGCCCGGCGATCCGGCGCAGATGCGCGATCATCACCTCGGGCTCGATCCGACGCAGGTCGAACCGTTGGCAACGGCTCAGGACCGTGACCGGCACCTTGCGGATTTCCGTGGTGGCAAAGATGAACTTCACATGGGCGGGCGGTTCCTCGAGCGTCTTCAGCAACGCGTTGAACGCGTTGTTGGACAGCATGTGAACCTCGTCGATGATGTAGATCTTGTAGCGCGCCGACGCCGCGCGATAGGCCACGCTGTCGATGATCTCGCGGATGTCGCCCACGCCCGTCCGGCTGGCGGCATCCATCTCCATCACGTCGACATGGCGGCCCTCGGCGATCGCCACGCAATGCTCGCACACCCCGCACGGGTCCGTCGTCGCCCCCCCCTGCCCGTCGGGGCCGATGCAGTTCATCCCCTTGGCGATGATCCGGGCGGTGGTGGTCTTGCCGGTGCCGCGGATGCCCGTCATCACGAAAGCCTGCGCGATCCGGTCGGCGGCAAAGGCGTTCCGCAGCGTGCGCACCATCGCATCCTGACCGATCAGGTCGGCAAAGGTGGCGGGGCGATACTTGCGGGCGAGCACCTGGTAGGCGGTGCCTTGGGTCTCGGCCATGGGTCCTCGTGGATTCGCGGGCGCGTGCAAGCCTACGGGCGCCTACCCGTGACGTCCAGCGGATCGGGGATGGGTGAGAGGTTGGACAGCGACCCGAACCGGACTCGTTACGGCTGCTTCCTTCCGGACCTGACCGGGTTGGCGAGGCGTCCGCCCGCGCCAACCTCTCGGGCTAGGACATAGGCGCCCGGGACAGGATTCGCAAGCCTCCAAGGCCCAGGGCCCGGGGCATAACCCGGCCCCGGGCCTTGGGCGGCATGTATCAGGCGCGCGCCTTGCGCGACCGGCCCGCCACGGCGACCGCGCCGAGACCGGTCAGCAACAGCACCATTCCCGCCGGCAACGGAACCGGCGCCACGACATTGCTGAACTCGAACGACCCGCCGGACTGGTAGGCCGTAAACCGCAGTGCGTCGAACTCGATCCCGTCGAAGGACGTGAGAACGGCGCTCTGACCGGGGTGCATCACGATATCGGGCGTACCGAACCGGCTGAATTCCACCCCCCAGAACTCGCCGACGACCGCACCCCCCAGCAGGAATTCAAGACCGTTGGTATTGTCGGCCGATCCCCAAAGCAGAGAAATGCTGGACCGGGAGGTATCGAATTCGAGCACGGCCTGGTTCATCAACGCAGCGGACCCGGCATCCGGCGCGAAGACCGTCCAGAACGAAGCGGTTTCCCATCCGGGCGCGCCGGTAGAGGCAAAGGGCGGTTCATTGTAGACGCCGCCATAGAAAGGCGAACACGCATTCCGGCAGGGATCAAGCGGGTTCGCGGGATCGGTGCCGAGGTCGATCGGGTAGGTGGTGGTCGGAAGCTGCTCGATCGTCGAGCCCGCCTGCCACGCCGAACCCGCCGGCAAATCGCCGCTGCGGGACTGGTCGACCGCGGCCCAGGCATCGGCTGCCCGGGCAGAAACCGTTACGTTGAGCGTTCCGCCCGACTGCGGCAGGGAAATCGTCGTCGCCTGTGCAGCCGAGGCACAGGACAGCGAGGCCAACATCAGCGGGATAGCGACAGATTTCATATTTCCGGCCTCCAAAAAGTCAAGATTTCGCCATAAAATTGCACGCTTGGGTTTAGCATGGCGGTCTTGCCATGACAATTCGGATCCGCGAAGGCGCCGTTTCCGTTGCGGAACCGCTACATTTCCGTTTGGGCAAGAATGATGGGGATCGGGCGGGCGCAAACGCCTATAGGGCGATCCGGAAACGGATGAACCCGTCCGGCCCATCCCCGGCGGGCTCGACGTCGAGCGCGGTCATCTGATCGAGATAGGCCATCGCCCGCGGCCCTGTGTCGAACAGCACCGTGGTTCCGGGCATAGGGGCGAAACGCCAGTTGTTGTCGGCGGTGGGGTCGATCGTGCCCTGCTCGGCGATATAGCGCACGATCACGTCGCGATTTGTGTCCGGCGCCTCAAGGATGATCGTGCTGCCGTCCGCCCCGGGGAAATCCCCCCCGCCCCCCGCGCGGTAATTGTTCGTCGCGACCACGAACTCCATGTCGTCGGTCACCGCCCGCCCCTTCAAGGCCAGGTCGACGATCCGGGCGGCACCGGGATCGACAAGCTTGCCCTTGGGATCGAAACGCGAGGGTTGGGAAAGGTCGATCCGGTAGTCCACCCCGTCGATCACGTCGAAGTTGTAGCTGGGGAAATCGGGGTTCAGAAGCACCTGATCCTGCGTCCCAGGCACGATCCGGTTGAACATCCCCGCCGAGCGTTCGAGCCAGCCCCGAAGCTGGGCGCCCGTGACCCGCACCGCGCGAACCGTGTTGGGAAAAAGGTAAAGATCGGCGACGTGCATGATCGCGATATCACCCGCGGGAACGTCGGTATAGTAGTCGGGGCCCGAACGCCCGCCCGCCTTGAAGGGGGCCGCGGCCGACAACAGCGGCAGACCCGCATGCGGCGTTCCGGCCAGCATCTCGGCCACGTACCAAAGCTGCGCGTTCGCGACGATCTGCACCGAGGGATCATCGGCCACCAGTGCGAAATAGCTGTACAGCGGGGCAGAGGTCCGCCCCACGGCGCGGCGGATGTAGGACAGGGTCTCGTTATGCTCCCTGGCCACCGAGTCGAGCACATGGCGCTCGCTCGTCACCAGAGGCGTCACTGTCCGGTCGTCGTTCCGGCGCGATATGGCGCGCAGGGCGCTTTCATGGCCGATGATGCGCCAGCCGTCGCCGGTCCGCTCGAGCATGAGGTCGATCAGGCCCAGATGCGATCCCCAGAACCCGCCCATCACCGCGGGCTTGCCGTGGATCGTGCCCCGTTCGGCATCGACGCCCGCGATCCCCTCGAAGGCCGGCCCCGGGAAGAAAAGGTGCTGGTGGCCCGTCATCACCACGTCGATCCCCTCGACCGCGGCCAGCGGCACGCTCGCGTTCTCCTGCCCTTCGACATGGTCGGCCTCGCCGATGCCGGAATGATTCAGTGCCACGACGATGTCGGCGCCTTCCTGCTTGATCACCGGCACCCAGGCGCGGGCGGTCTCGACGATGTCGCGGACGGCGACCTTGCCTTCGAGGTGCCGGCGGTCCCAGGTCATCACCTGCGGCGGCATGAAGCCGATCACACCCACGCGGATCGGATACGCGACGCCCGCCCCGTCGATCAACGTCCGTTCCAGGATCACGTAGGGCGGCACAAGGGTCGAATCCTCGGTCGGCCGCGCACCCAGCGTGCGGACGATATTGGCCGAGATCACCGGGAACACGGCCCCCGCAATCGACCGCATGACGAAGTCGAGCCCATAGTTGAACTCGTGATTGCCCAGCGTCGAGGCGTCGAAGCCGACCGCGTTCATCGCCTGGATGATCGGGTGCATGTCGCCGTCCTTCATGCCCCGTTCGTAGGCGATGTAGTCGCCCATCGGGTTGCCCTGCAGGAAATCGCCATTGTCGAACAGCAGCGCATTCGTGGCTTCGGCGCGGATTTCGGCGATATGGGCGGCGGTTCGGGCAAGACCGACGGTATCGACCGGCCGGTCGGAATAGTAGTCGTAGGGGTAGATGTGAACATGCAGGTCCGTCGTCTCCATCAGGCGCAGATGCGCCTGATTGACGGCGGCCTTGGCCGAAAAGGGATGCAGTGCGATCAACGTCGCCCCCGCAGCAGTGCCGGCCAGCAAGGCACGGCGATTCAGGTCGCATCTCGGCGGTCGCACCGTCCAAAGCCCCGTCGCTAGTCCCGAAGCCGGACAGGAATGCCACCACCGATCTTGAACACTATAACCCATGACGGTGGAACGCGAGCACAAACTCGCGCTAAAGGCGAGCACGCTTCCATCGCGCCCAAAGACGTGACATGGCAGGCACGGATCTGACCGTGGAGAACGTGGATGCGGCTGGCAGAGCGGGTGACATTCGGCGGGGGCGGCGGGCTCGACCGGGCGGCGCATCTGCGTTCCGACCGCGCCGCGCTGGCAGACCTGCGCAGCAACGGGGCGGCGCGGGCTCTGCCGCTCTGGCAGGGCAAGCCGCTGGTCTGTGCCGACGGGCTCGGATGGCTTGCGGCGGACCATCCGGTACTCGCCAGCCAGGGCACCGACGCGGTGTTCCTGGGTCTTGCCGGGGGTCACGCCCGGTTCGCGGTGGATCTGTCCGACTGGCAGCCAGCCGACCTGCCTGGAACGCTTGGCGCCTTTGCCGATCCGTCCGAACAGCGCCACCCGGATCTGCCCGAAGACCACGTCTTCGCGGAACTGCGCCGCGAGATGACGCGGTTGTCGGCGCTGGACGCCGAGTTTGCCGCCACGGCGAGGGCCATCCTCGGCTGGCATGCCACCCACCGGTTCTGCGCCCGTTGCGGGGCTGAAAGCCGCGTCATCCAGGCGGGCTGGCAACGCGACTGCCCGTCCTGCGGCGGCCAGCACTTCCCGCGCACCGATCCGGTGGTCATCATGCTGATCACGCACGGCAATTCCGTTCTTCTGGGCCGGTCGCCGGGCTGGCCCGAGGGGATGTTCTCGCTGCTGGCAGGCTTTGTCGAACCGGGCGAGACCATCGAGGCGGCGGTCCGCCGCGAGGTGATGGAAGAGGCCGGCATCCCGGTCGGCCCGGTTTCCTACCTCGCCAGCCAGCCATGGCCCTTTCCGGCCTCTCTGATGATCGGTTGCCACGGGCACGCGACCGCCCGCGAGATAACGCTGGATCCCGTCGAACTCGAAGCCGCCCGCTGGATCACGCGCGAAGACCTGCTGGCCGCCTTCGCCGGCGAGCGCGATGACATCCTGCCTGCGCGAAAAGGCGCGATCGCCCATTTCATCCTCGGATTGTGGCTTGCGGACCGGCTGGATTGACGCAAGATCTGATGGGAACGGCGAAACGGGCGATGGCACGATGAAGTTTTCCACACGAGAGGATATCGGGCTCCCCATCGAGGAGGTCTTCGCGGTGATCTCGGATTTCGACCGGCTGGAGCGCGCCGCGATGCGCCGGGGCGCCGAGATCACCCGCCTTGACTCGCTTGAGGCACCGGGGCCGGGCATGGCCTGGACCGCCCGGTTTACCTTCCGTGGCAAGCGCCGCGCGCTGCACAGCGAGTTGACGACATTCCTGCCGCCCGAGAACCTGGTCGTGCAATCGACGGTCAACGACCTGACCGGCGTCAGCACGCTCGACCTCTTGCGCCTGGCACCGCAGCGGACCCGGCTGGCGGTCGCGGTCGACCTGCGCCCGCAATCGTTTCAGGCGCGGCTGCTGCTGCAGACCCTGCACCTGGCAAAAGGCCGGATGTCAGAGCGATTCAAGTCGGGCGTCGCCCGCTTTGCCCGCGAACTCGAGGCCGGCACCTTCCACGGAACCGACTTCTAGCCCCGTCCTAGTGGCGTTTGCGATCCGCCGGGTAAACCCCCAGGATCTCGGTCTTGGTGGTGAAATAGTCCAGTTCCTCAAGCGCCAGCCTGACATTCGGATCCTCGGGGTGGCCCTCGATATCGGCATAGAACTGGGTCGCGGTGAATGACCCGTCGACCATGTAGCTTTCCAGCTTGGTCATGTTCACGCCGTTGGTGGCAAAGCCCCCCATCGCCTTGTAAAGCGCGGCCGGGATATTGCGCACCTGGAACACGAAGGTCGTCATCATCCCCAGATCGCCGCGCCGCGACCAGTCGGGCTTGCGCGCCATCAGCAGGAACCGCGTGGTGTTCTTGTCGTGATCCTCGATATGCCGGGCAAGAACATCCAGCCCGTAGATCTCGGCCGCAAGGTCGCCCGCCAGCGCCGCCAGCGCCCGGTCGCCCTCCTCGGCGACATGCCGGGCCGACCCCGCGGTATCGGCCCCCGTCACCCGGTGAATTCCGCGCGCCTGCAGGAAGTCGCGGCACTGGCCCAGCAGCACCGTGTGGCTCATCGCCCGGCGGATCTCGTCCAGCCGCGCCCCCGGCACGCCCAGGAGGTTGATATGCACCCGAACGAAGGCCTCTTCGACGATGTGCAGTCCGGAGTCGGGCAAGAGCTGGTGGATGTCGGCCACCCGCCCGTAGGTCGAGTTCTCGACCGGCAGCATCGCAAGGTCCGCCTCGCCGTTCCGCACGGCATCGATCACGTCCTCGAAGGTCCGGCAGGGCACGGCCTCCATCTGCGGGCGGGCGTCGCGGCAGGCCTGGTGCGAATAGGCGCCGGGCTCTCCCTGGAAGGCGATGCGTCGGGTCATGGGGCGGGCCCTCCTTGGCCGGGTCTTCGGGCTGTGCGCGGGTTGATAAACCTTGCAATGGCAGAGTTGAAGCGCATAGGAAAGACCCGGGAAAAACGGGAAATCGACATGTCGGCCATCTTGGGCTTCATCAAATTCGCGGCCGCCTTGTGCCTTGCCCTGGCGATCTTCTTCGTCGTCAACCTGGCAAGCGGCGGTCTTTTCACCAACCGGGACCTCGAGGAACCAGCCTATGTGATCCTGCGGGACGAGGAAGAGGCGCCCGCAGCCCCGGCCGAGGAACAGAGCTTCGAAGAGTTGCTGGCCGCAGCCGACCCCGCGGCGGGAGAACGGGTTTTCAAGGAATGTCGCGCCTGCCACAGGGTCGAGGAAGGGGTCCACATGGTTGGCCCATCGCTCTACAACGTGGTGGGCCGCGCGGTGGCGTCGGTGTCGGAGTTCAAGTACTCTGATGCGATGACAGGTCTCGACGGCGAATGGACGCCCGAGCGGATCGACGCGTTCATCACCAATCCCCGGGACTACGCCCCGGGCACGGCAATGACCTTCGCCGGCCTTGACAAGGCGGCGGATCGTGCGGCGGTGATTGCCTACCTGCAAAGCCTCGGCATGTGATCGCGGCGCCTCGGCTGGCGGGCAGCAGTGCGGGGCCGGACGACGGCGCCCGCAAACGGGTGTCCGACAGTCGGGTGGCGCGCGTCATTCCCGCCGTTGACTTGCATGGGCCGCAGCGGGCAGCCTGTCATCAGGTCGGATTTCCCGGACGAGTTTGCCATTGGCCTTTTTCAACGAAGACCGCCTGCGCACCTATCCGCGCATCATCGTGCTGGGCTATCTCGTTTCGGCCGTGCTGACCATCGGCTACTGGCTCGCGCGGCCCTTGTCGGGCGTGGCGAACCCGGGCGGGGATTTCATCGTCTTCCACGCCGCCGCCCGGATGGCCGCCAGCGGTGCCGCGGCCCAGGCCTATGATCCGGACGCGCTGAAGCAGGTCTATTCGACGATCCTGCCGGGCATGGACAACCTCCTGGGCTGGTACTACCCGCCAGTCTTTTTCCTGCCGCTGGAACCTCTGGCGCACTTGCCCTATTTCGCCGCGCTTGCGGCCTGGACCACCGTCACGGCGGCCCTGTTCGCGCTGGCTGTGCGCCCGCTGATCCGCCATCGGGACGAGGCCTGGGCGATCGCGGCCTCGGCCCCGGTGTTCTACAACCTCTTCGACGGACAGAACGGATTTCTGACGGCGGCGCTGGTCATCTGGGCCTTCCGCGCGCTGGCCGTCCGCCCCGCGCTGGCCGGCGTCGCATTGGGCTGCCTGTGCTACAAGCCGCACCTCGCCATCCTGTTCCCGGTGCTCCTGGCGGCTCTTGGCCAGTGGCGGGCGATCGGCGCCGCCGCCGCGACCGTCGCCGTAGCGGTTGGCCTGTCGCTGGTCGCCTACGGCGTCGCCCCCTGGCAGGCCTTCTTCGCCGAGAACCTGCGCAATCTCTCGCAGTTCCACGGCACGGCGGGCAGCTTTCCGATGGCGCGGATCGCCTCGCCCCATGCGCTGGTACTCGGGATGGGGGCCGGGGCCGGAACCGCCCGGCTGGTGCAGCTTGGCTTCATCGCGGCCGTGGCCGCGGCGATCCTGCTGATGGCGCGCCGGCGGGTACCGCTCCCGCTGCTGTTCGCGTTCACGGTGGCCGCGATGGTGCCCGCTTCGCCGCACAACTTCCTTTACGACTGGACGGTTCTGGTGGTGCCGATGCTGGTGCTGTTCCGCGAGATCGAACGCACGGGCGCGCTGGCGTTCGAAAAGGCGGTCATGCTGGCCGTTTTCATCGCCGCCCTGCCGCTTGGCAGCCTGCCGATCGGCATGACGATGTCGCCGGGCGTGGTGGTTCCCCTGGCGCTGATGGCCGTGATCGCGCGCCGGGCGGTCCGGGCGCGCGATCCTGACCGGGACCTCGCCTAGCGCCGGTCCTCGTCGTCCTCGTCGTCCTCGTCATCGTCCGCATCGGGCAGGTTGAAGAAGCTGTCCGCGTCGGGGATCGTGTCGTCTTCCTCGTCGTCGTCCCGCGCACCCGACAGCGTGAAGGTCTCAAGCCCCGAGATCGCGGTCGGAAGGCGCGGCTCGGGATCCATCCCGAGCGATTGTTCGGTCGACACCAGCTTGCGCCGCTCGTCGTCCGACATCAGCGCGCCGTCGGCCGCCCTGGCCTTGGCCGCCTTCTGCACGGCGGCGTCAAGCTCGCTCTGCCGGCAGAGCCCCAGCGCCACGGGGTCGATCGGCTGGATGTTCGAGATGTTCCAGTGGGTCCGTTCGCGAATCGACTGGATCGTCGGCTTGGTGGTGCCGACCAGCTTGGAGATCTGGCCGTCCGACAGTTCGGGATGGAACTTGACCAGCCACAGTATCGCCGCAGGCCGGTCCTGACGCTTGGACAGCGGGGTATAGCGGGGCCCGCGCCGCTTCTCCTCGCCGACGGCGGCGGGATTGAACTTGAGCTTGAGCCGGTAGAGCGGATCGGCCTCGCCCTTGCGGATCTCGACCGGGTCAAGCTGGCTGTTGGCGATCGGGTCAAAGCCCTTGACGCCCGTGGCGACATCGCCATCGGCGATCCCCTGGACCTCGAGTTCATGCATGCCGCAGAATTCGGCGATCTGCTTGAAACTCAGCGTCGTGTTGTCTACCAGCCAGACTGCGGTGGCCTTGGCCATGATCGGCTTGTTCATGGGTGAAACTCCTCTCGAACAAACAAAAGGCTCCCCAGCCGGGAAAACGGCTGCGCCGGTGTGGCGCCAATCCTCGTTTTCGGGGAGATTGACCGCGTATATAGTCGGCAACGGGTCCGGAGAAAAGAGAAAATGCGCTGGCTCGTCCTGCTGGTTCTGACTGCCACGATCGCCCGCGCCGAAGGTGAAACGGCCGGGGCATTCGATTACTACGTGCTGTCGCTCAGCTGGTCCCCGACATGGTGCACGCTCGAAGGCGAGCGCCGCGACAGTCCGCAATGCGACGATGGCGCCAGCCGCGGCTGGGTCTTGCACGGGCTTTGGCCGCAATACGAACGCGGCTGGCCCAGCAACTGCCCGACAACGAAGCCCAGGCCCTCGCGACGCGAAACCCGCGCAATGGCCGACATCATGGGCAGCCCCGGCGCCGCCTGGCACCAGTGGAACAAGCACGGGCGCTGTTCCGGTCTGTCCTCGGCAGAATATTTCGCGCTTTCCCGGCGCGCCTACGACACGGTCAATCGGCCCGACGTTTTCGGCAAGCTGCCCGATGGCGTGCGCCTGCCCGCCGCCGTGGTGGAAGAGGCGTTCCTGCAGGCCAACCCCGGGTGGCGGCCCGACATGCTGACGATCACCTGCAAGGCCGGCCGCATCCAGGAGGCGCGGCTTTGCCTGACCCGCGATCTAAAGCCCCGGCTCTGCGGCGATGACGTGATCGAGGATTGCGACCTGCGTGACGCGCTGATGGAGGCAATCCACTAGGAAACGCCCGGCGCGAAACTCGCCGGCCCCGCCCGATCAGGGCGGGGCCGGCCGCCTTGTCCCGCCGACGCCACGAGCGCGTTCCCCCAAACACGCCCGGGATCGAGAGCGGGCGGCGGCCTTTTGCCGGCCCGGGCCGCCTGCGCGCCGATCAGGCGCGGCGGCCCTGCCGTGCAAATGCGAACGCGGCCAGACCGGCAAGCATCAGCGCCGCCGAGGCCGGCAGCGGAACCGGGGCCGGTGCGGCCGTCACGAGGTTCTGGCTCTTGACCGGGCTCGCCTGCGAGTCGAGGAAGGTCAGGAGATACCCCCCTGCCCGTTCGTCGAGCACCAGGAAATCGGCAGCCTTGTCCTCGACGCTGTCGGGCGTCGCGCCGCGCAGCGAGAACGCACCCCCGCCAAGGCTGACATTGCCGCCATCATAGACCAGTTCCCAGATCGCCACCTGGAACGCCGCCGAACTGACCGCATCCACCACGTCGGCGTAGTGCTGGGTGAACAGCCGGTCGAGATTGGTGACCACCTCGCTGCCGAAAAGGCCGGGATTGGGCGTGTAGGGCGTCGCGCTCTGGATCAGGACATGGTCGATATCGACGCACCAGCCCAGCAGCCGGTCGCCCGTGCCGGCCACGTCAAAGGTGAACCCGCCCGCACTGGCCCCCATGTTCTTTCCCAGGAAGCGGAAATAGGTATTCACCGCCCCTTTTTCCTGCCCGACATAGTCGAGATCGATCGTCGAGGCCGACGCAACGGCCAGCGAGCCGACAAGGGCCAGACCGGCCACACCAAAAACGCGCATATTCACCACCAGGACCACCGTTTACAGGTCCGGCCGCAGGTCGCGGCCAGTTCCATCAAGGTAATTCTGTGGCAGGAAGATGGCCAGAAGCAGGATCGAAACAATGCGTTTCGCAGGCCGGTCGCTGTCAGGCCACCTTCAGGACGATCTTTCCGACATGGGCGCTCGATTCCATGCGGGCGTGGGCGGCAGTGGCGTCAGCCAGCGGGAATTCGCTGTCCATCACCGGCAGCACGCGCCCCGCGGCGATCAGAGGCCACACCTTCTCGCGCAGGTCCGCCGCGATCCGCGCCTTGGCAAGGTCCGATTGCGGGCGCAGGGTCGAACCCGTGATCGTCAGCCGCCGCATCATCACCTGGGCGAAGTTCAGTTCCACCTTCGGCCCCTTGAGAAAGGCGATCTGCACCAGCCGCCCTTCGTCGGCCAGAGCGCGAACATTCCTGGGCAAGTAGTCACCGCCCACCATGTCGAGGATCAGATCGGCCCCGCCCTCGGCGCGCAGCACCTCGACGAAATCCTCTTCGCGGTAGTCGATGGCGCGCTCTGCCCCCAGCGCCACGCAGGCCGCGCATTTCTCGGGGCTGCCCGCGGTCGCAAAGACCCGCGCGCCGAAGACATGGGCCAGCTGGATCGCGGTGGTGCCGATGCCCGACGACCCGCCATGGACCAGGAACCGCTCGCCCGCCACCAGCCCGCCGCGCTGGAAGACGTTCGACCAGACAGTAAAGAAGGTCTCGGGCAGGCAGGCGGCCTGTTTCAGGTCCAGTCCCTCGGGCACCGGCAGCGCATGCGCCGCGGGGGTAACCACGTATTCCGCATAGCCACCGCCCGGCAACAGCGCACAGACCAGATCGCCGACCGCCGGCCCGGACACGTCAGGCCCCAGCGCGACGACCTCGCCCGCGCCTTCCAGTCCCGGCAGGTCCGAGGCCCAGGACGGCGGCGCGTAGAGCCCGGCCCGCTGCAGTGCATCGGGCCGGTTCACGCCGGCATAGGCCAGCCGGATCAGGATCTCGCCCGCGCCGGGCACGGGCACCGGCCGCTCGGCCGGGCGCAGAACGTCGGGGCCACCGGCCTCGGTGATTTCCACCGCGCGCATCGTTGCGGAAAGGGTCATGCTCACTCCGTGCGCGGCGTCAGCGAGCCCGGCATGCGAAGGCGGGGCCGGGCGTGGGGCGGCCTGATCTGGCTGGCGATCAGGTTCGGACCGAAGAGCAGCGGCTTGAGCAGCCAGTTCTTCCGCGCCTGCGCCTTGGCCTTCTCGAACTGCATCACGTTCTCGATGCGGCGGTCCAGGAACTCCCACGTGGCCTGGTGACCGGGCGTCTCGTCGCCCAGCCAGTACAGGACCGTCGCACCATAGACCGCGGACAGCGAGGCGCGCTTGGTGTACCAGTTCACGTCATCCGAGCTGTCACCAAGGGCCATCCAGATCCGGTCCGCGGTGCCCCAGACAAGGCGCGAGCCATCAGAGGCGTATTGCGGCAGGGCAAAGAGCGTCGCGCCGCGGCGGACCACCTCCTTGTCGTCCACCGCCTCGATCCGGTAGCGGATCGCCAGCGCCACCTTGTCCCGGATGCGCATCTCGGCCAGATCGACGGCGTTCAGGCGGCGCGCCATCTCGTCGTCGCCACGCCGGTGGTAGGCCACGGCAAGATCCACCCCGCCGCGCGGGCAGGCGGCGCGCGCAAGCTGTAGCTCGACACCCGAATCGGCCACCGCCGCGCGAAAGGCGGCCTCGCTCCAGCCGTCGAAGGGCACATGCAGCATGGCCGCATCGAGAAGCTGTTCCTTGACATGATCCATGCCGGTCGGCGTGTCGGTCATTCCGTGCCCTCCTGTTGTCGGGTCGCTGTATAGACAAGTTAGCGGGGCTTTGCTATACGGCCACCTCCTGCCTGTAATCGAAACTCTAACAGGAAAGGTGGTGACACCCACATGCAGGTCAGTGTTCGCGACAACAATGTCGACCAGGCGCTTCGCGCGTTGAAGAAAAAGCTTCAGCGCGAGGGCGTGTTTCGCGAGATGAAGCTCAAGCAGCATTTCGAGAAGCCGTCCGAGAAGAAGGCGCGCGAGAAGGCCGAGGCCATCCGCCGTGCCCGCAAGCTGGCGCGGAAGAAAGCGCAGCGCGAAGGGCTTCTCTAGGCCCGTCGACATGGCGAACAGGGGCTTCGGCCCCGTGCGACGACCCCCGCGGCTCTGCCCGGGGGTTTGTTGTTTTGAGGGGTCAAGGGGGGCCATGCCCGGGTGCGAAGACAGAGCCCGGCGCGCCCAACCGGGGCCGGCGCCCGTGCCCCGCTAGACCGGCAGGGCGGTGGTCTTGAACACGGTCCGAAGCGCGAACGAGGATTGCATGCGCGCGACCCCCGGCAACCGCGTGAGATATTGCCGGTGGATGCGGGCGAAATCCTCGGAATCCTCGGCCACGACCTTCAGCAGGTAATCGGCGCTGCCCGCCATGAGGTGACATTCCAGAATGTCCGGCACCCGCGCGACCGCCTTTTCGAAGGCCTCCAGCACCTCGTCGGCTTGGCCGGACAGCGTGATCTCGACGAAGACGGTCGTCGGGCGCCCCAGCTTGCGCGGATCGAGAAGCGCGACGTAGTCGCGGATGTATCCCTGCGATTCCAGCCGGGCGACCCGGCGGTGACAGGCCGACGGCGAGAGGTTCACCCGCTCGCTCAGATCAGCGTTCGAGATGCGGCCCTGTTTCTGAAGCACCCTCAGCAGGCGCCTGTCGGTGTCGTCCAGCTCCATCGATTCGCGGATTCCTTCGAGGATCGGCCCCAAACTTGCACGATTTCCGCGCGATCGCACGAAGGAAGGCGCCCGGTTTTCAATGCACTCCCCCGCAGACTGCGGCATCATGCCCCAAGGAGGAAGGGAGACACACAATGCGCATCGGTTGCCCGAAGGAAATCAAGCCGCAGGAATACCGGGTGGGGCTGACGCCCCATGCCGTTCGCGAGGCGGTGGCCCATGGCCACGAGGTGCTGGTCGAACCCGGCGCGGGGCTGGGCGCGGGATTCGCGGACGCGGACTACACTGCGGCGGGGGCAGCGATCGCGGACAGCGCCGAAGAGGTGTTCGCGCTTTCCGAAATGATCGTGAAGGTCAAGGAGCCCCAGGCCGGGGAACGCAAGCGCCTGCGCGAGGGACAGGTGCTGTTCACCTATCTGCACCTCGCCCCGGACCCCGACCAGACACGCGACCTGCTGGACAGCGGCGTGACCGCCATCGCCTACGAAACGGTGACCGATGCGGCGGGCGGGCTGCCGCTGCTGGCGCCGATGTCCGAGGTGGCCGGCCGGCTGGCCGCGCAGATGGGCGCCTGGGCGCTGCAGAAGGCCAATGGCGGGCGCGGCACGCTGATGGGCGGCGTGCCGGGCGTCGGGCCCGCCGAGGTGGTGGTGATCGGCGGCGGCGTGGTCGGCACCCATGCGGCGCGGATCGCGGCCGGGATGGGCGCCGAGGTCACGGTACTGGACCGGTCGCTGCCGCGGCTGCGCTATCTCGACGACGTGTTCGGACCCATGTTCCGCACGCGCTATTCCTCGGGCGGCGCGCTGGCCGAACTGCTGGAACGGGCCGATCTCGTGGTGGGCGCGGTGCTGATCCCCGGCGCCGAGGCGCCCAAGCTGGTCAGCCGCGGCGACCTGGCCCGGATGAAACACGGCGCGGTGCTGGTGGATGTCGCCATCGACCAGGGGGGCTGTTTCGAGACGTCGAAGCCCACCACCCATGACGACCCGATCTACGAGGTCGACGGGATCGTGCATTACTGCGTGGCCAACATGCCGGGCGCGGTACCGCGGACCTCGACCATCGCGCTGGGCAATGCGACCATGCCCCACATGCTGGCGCTGGCCGACAAGGGCTGGCGCCGGGCCTGCGAGGATGACCCGCACCTGCTGGCCGGGCTGAACACCCATGCCGGGCACCTGACCTATTACGCGGTGGGCAAGGCGCAGGGCATCGACGTGCTGTCACCGCACCTGGCGCTGAAGGCCTGAGCGGACGGGCGCCCGGCGGCGCCCGCCCGCTGGTTCAGCCGCGCGCCTTCAGGGCGTCCCGGATTTCCATCAGCAGGTCTTCCTGAGTGGGGCCGGCGGGCGTTTCAGCCGACGCCTGCTCGGCCTTCATCGCCATGTCCTTGACCTTGTTGACCATCTTGACCAGCAGGAAGACGACCCAGGCGATGATCAGGAAATTGATCAGCGCGGTGATGAAATTGCCATAGGCAAAGACACCGGCGTTGTCGCCCTCGCCGATCCGGATGCCCATCCCCGAGAAGTCGACACCGCCCATGAACAGGCCGATGATCGGGTTGATCAGATCCTCGACCAGCGAGGTGACGATGGCCGTGAACGCGGCCCCGATGATAATGCCCACGGCCATGTCCATCACGTTGCCCCGGGCGATGAAATCGCGAAATTCCTTCAGCATGTCCACTCCACTGGAAATCGGTGTTTCAGGTTGCGTCACCAATGCGACGGTGCCGCAAGGATAGGACGGCGCCAGCCGGGCGTGTTGCGTTTTTTCCTGCCAGCGCCCAGAACAGCGCCGGTTTCCGTCAGAAAGAGGTACCATGGCCACGACGATTGCTCATCCGATTACAAAGCGCTGGCCGCCGCGCAGGCCGGGCGCGATCCAGCTGTATTCCTTTCCGACGCCGAACGGGGTGAAGGTGTCGATCATGCTCGAGGAGACGGGGCTGCCCTATGATGCCCACAGGGTCGACATCAATGCGGGGGACCAGGTCTCCGAGGCGTTCCTGTCGCTCAACCCGAACAACAAGATCCCCGCGATCATCGACCCCGACGGACCCGGGGGCACGCCGCTCGCGCTATTCGAAAGCGGCGCGATCCTGATCTATCTGGCCGAGAAGACGGGACAGTTCCTGCCCGCCGATCCACCCGCGCGCTACGAGGTCCTGCAATGGCTGATGTTCCAGATGGGGGGCATCGGGCCGATGTTCGGGCAGATGGGGTACTTCGTGAGGTTCAAGGGCGCCGAGATCGAGGATCCGCGCCCCCGCACGCGCTATGTGGACGAGTCGGTGCGGCTGATGAAGGTGCTGGACGACCGGCTGGAGGGGCGCGACTGGATCTGCGGCGACTATTCCATTGCCGACATCGCGATCGCGCCCTGGCTGCGGACGGTTCTGGTGGGCTATGACGCGGGCCCGATCGTGGGCTGGGAGGGGTTTCGCAACCTGCCCGTCTATCTAGACCGGTTCCTCGCGCGCGGGGCGGTGCAGCGCGGGCTGGTGCAGCCGCCGCGGGACTGAACAAGCGGCGGCGGCTCAGGCAGTCAGCGCAAGCCCCGCGCCGCCCGCCGCCGCCATCAGGACCACCGCCCAGGGCGGCGCCTTCCATGCCATCAGCGCGACAAAGCAGGCCAGCGCCAGGGCGAAGTCGCGCATGTCGCCCACGGCGCCGGTGAAGACCGGGGAATAGAGCGCGGCGCCCAGGATGCCCACCACCGCCGCGTTCGCGCCCCGCATCAGCGCCTGCACCGGGGCCAGCGCGCGGAACCGGTCCCAGAAGGGCAGCACGCCGACGAGGATTAGGAACCCCGGCAGGAACACCCCGACAAGCGCAAGGACCGCGCCAGCGATGCCGTTCGGCGCCGGGACCAGCACCGCGCCCAGATAGGCGGCGAAGGTGAACAGGGGGCCGGGCACCGCCTGTGCCGCGCCATACCCGGCGAGAAAGGCGTCCTCGGTGACCCAGCCGGGGGCGACCACCTCGGCCTGCAACAGCGGCAGCACGACATGCCCGCCGCCGAACACCAGCGCCCCCGCCCGGTAAAAGGCATCCAGGACCGCCGGGGCCTGGCCCAGCACCGCAACCGCCGGCAGCAGCCCCAGAAGCCCCGCGAACAGGCCCAGCGCGATCCAGGCGGCACCCCGCGGGACCGCCATGGCGAAAGGCCCGCGCGATGCGCCGCCCGTTGCCCCGCCGGGGCCCCGGCAGAGGATCAGCCCGGCAAGGGCCCCGGCCAGGATCGCGCCCACCATGCCGATGGCGCCGGGTGCGACGGCCAGCACCGCAACGGCACCGGCGGCGATCCCGGCCCGCGCACGGTCGGGGCAGAGGCTGCGCGCCATACCCCAGACCGCCTGAGCGACGATGGCGACGGCAACGATCTTGAGCCCGTCGAGCGCGCCCATACCGATCGGCCCCCGGATCGAGGCCGCCGTCATCGCGAACACCAGCAGGATCAGCGCCGAGGGCAGCGTGAACCCGGCAAAGGCCGCCAGCGCCCCGCGCCAGCCGGCCCGCATCAGCCCCAGCGCAAAGCCCACCTGCGACGAGGCGGGCCCCGGCAGGAACTGGCATAGCGCGACGAGATCGGCATAGGCGGCATCGTCAAGCCAGCGCCTGCGGGTCACGAACTCGTCACGGAAATAGCCCAGATGGGCGATCGGGCCGCCAAAGGACGTCAGGCCCAGCTTGAGGAAGGCGGCGAACACCTCGGCCGCGCTTGCCCTGTCCATCTTCCTGTCCTCGCCCTTCTTTTCCCCGGAAGGTTAGACGCGGGCACCAGGGCGCGCCAGTGGCCGCGCGGATTTCCGCGCAACCGGGCAGCACCCCCTTGCCCCGCGCGCGCAACCGGGCCCCAATCGGGCAGCAATGATCGCGGAGGCGGGCGATGACGGTCAGGATGATGCGGATATCCCGCGCCCTTGTGGCGGCGCTGGCGCTGTCGGCCTGTGGCGGGGGCGCGCCCGAGACGACGCGGGGCACGTTCGTGCCGGGAGGCACGGCAGAGATCAGGGCGCTTGCCGACCGCTATGCCGACCGCTACGGCGTGCCGCGCAGCCTGGTCCACCGGGTGATCCAGAGGGAAAGCGGCTATCGCCCCGACGCGCGCAACGGACCCTATTACGGGCTGATGCAGATCCTTCCCGAGACCGCGCGCACCATGGGGTTTCGCGGCGAACCGCACCAGTTGCTGGATGCCGAGATCAACCTCACCTGGGCCGTGAAATACCTGCGCGGGGCGTGGCTGTTGTCCGACGGCAGCGAGGCGGCGGCGGTGGGCTATTATGCGCGCGGCTATTATTACGACGCGCGTGATCGCTGCATGCTGGTCGAAACCGGGCTGCGGGCCCGCGAGGTTCGCAAGACTTGCGCCTGACCGGCCAGCATGGGCGGCCCTGACGGATCCCGTCATGCGCCCAGCGCGTCGGCAAGCCGGCTCCACTCGCCGGGGTTGCCCGGCAGGCCAAGCCGCAGCCAGCGGCGCGAATAGGGAAAGATCCGCGACCAGATGCGCGCCCGGGCCAGCCGGTGCTGCGCCGCCCCGGCATCGGGCGTGTCGAACAGCCGGAACAGGGCCGTGCCGCCAAGGCATGTCCAGCCCGCCGCCGCGGCCAGGGCATCGGCCCGCGCGGTCTCGGCCGTCAGCCGCGCGATGCTGGCCGCCCGCCAGTCAAAATCAGCCAGCGCCTCCGCCCCGATCTCGATGGCGGGACCGGACACCGCCCATGGCCCCGCCGCCGCGGCCATCCGCGCAATCAGATCCCCGGCGCCAAGGGCAAAGCCCAGCCTTAGCCCGGCAAGACCGTAGAACTTGCCGAACGAGCGCAGCACGATGACGTTTCCCGGACAGGCCCCGGGCAGAAGCGACAGTTCGGGATGCGGGTCGGCAAAGCTTTCGTCCACGACCAGCAGCCCGACCCGGCCCGCCAGCGCACGCAGATCACCGGGCGCCCATCGCCGCCCGTCGGGGTTGTTGGGGTTCACCACCACCGCCAGCCCCGCCCCTGCCAGACCCGCAAGATCGCCCGCTGGTTCGACCACTCGCCCCGCGCCCGCCAGCACCCCGGCATATTCGTTGTAGGTCGGCGCCACGATCCGCACCGGCCCCACCGGCGCCAAAAGCGGCAAAAGCTGGATCGCCGCCTGCGCACCGGCCAGCGGCAGCACCGGCCAGCCCGTGCCACAGGCCGCCCGCGCCGCGGCGGTCAGCCGGTCCAGCGCCGCGCGGCCGGGCAGCGCCCGCCAGGCCTCGGCCGAGACGGGCGGAACCGGGAAGGGCACGCGGTTGATCCCGGTCGAGAGGTCGATCCAGTCCGCCGGAGGTCCGCCAAAGCGGGTAATCGCCGCGGCAAGATCCCCGCCATGGTCCCGTGCGCCGGTCATGCCCCTGCCTCCCGCCTCACACCGCAGCCGCGAGGGCCGCCAGAAGCAGCCCCAGCGCGGCCATCGCCCGCAGATAGAGCCAAAGCCCACGGTCCAGATCGCCGGGCGCAGGATCGGGGGCGGTGCCGTTCAGCCAGGGCTCGTCGCTGATCCGGTCGCCATAGACCCGCGGCCCCGACAGCCGCACCCCCAGCGCGCCCGCCATCGCCGCCTCGGGCCAGCCCGCATTGGGCGAGCGGTGGGCGCGGGCGTCGCGCAGCATCGTACGCAGCGCCGCCCGCGGCCGCCACGACACAGCGCAGAATAGAACCCCGGTGATCCGTGCCGGGACAAGGTTCGCCAGATCGTCAAGCCGCGCCGCGACCCGGCCGAAATGCATATAGCGGTCGTTGCGGTGCCCGATCATGCTGTCGAGCGTGTTGACCGCCTTGTAGCCCGCGATCCCCGGCAGCCCGAAGACCACCCCCCAGAACACCGGCGCCACCACCCCGTCCGAGGCGTTCTCGGCCAGGCTTTCCAGCGCCGCCCGCGCCACGCCCCGCCCGTCAAGCCGCGCCGGGTCGCGCCCCACGATCATCGCCACCGCCCCCCGCGCGGCGCGCAGATCGCCCGCGGCCAGTGGCCGGGCGACCCGCGCAACATGATCGTGAAGGCTGCGCCCGGCGACAAGCGGTGCGGCCAGAAGCCCGGTGAGGATCGCGCCCAACACCCCGCCGGGCAGCAGCGCGGCCAGCGCCAGCGCGGGCAGCACCGCCGCCCCGAGGGTCACCGCCACCGCCGCCCCGCCAAGAATAAGCCGCCGGCCATCGGCGTCGCCCGGCCGGTTCCAGCGCCGGTCAAGCGCCGAGATCAGCGCGCCGAGCCACATCACCGGGTGCCCGATCCGGGCATGGATCCGGTCGGGCCAGCCGAACGCCGCCTCGAGCGCCAGCGCCACCAGCATCGCCGCCGCACTCATGCCCGGCCTCCGGCGCGAAAGCGCAGGACGTCGGTCAGGCCAAGCCCGCGCAGGGCGGCAGCGGCACCCTCGGGCACCTCGCCGGGCACGAAGACAAGGCCCAGCGCGGTACCAGTATGGGCCGCGACCACGCCCAGCGCACCCAGCGCCCGCCCCGCCGCCAGCACCGGCGCCGGGTCCGGCCCGCCGCGCAGCACGTGGTTGCGAAGGGCGCTTTCCGTGGCAAGCCCGCCGAGCCGGGTCAGCCCCGGCGCGCGCTGCCAGTCGTCCAGCAGGTCGGCGATGTCGGCAAAGCGGGTGTCCGCCGGGTCGGTCCGCCGCCCGGGCCCGGCGAAACCGCCCACCACCTCGACGGCGGGCAGCGGCGGCAACCGCCCCAGAGCCCGGCCCGCGCGCGGCGCCCAGAGGATCCGCTCGGGGCGCGGGTGCATCAGCGGGTCGCTGGCGCCTTCGAGGTCGAGGCACAGCGCGGCCTGATCGCCGGGGGCCAGCGCGCCATCGGCGAGGCAGCGCAGCGCCGCCAGAAGCGCCGCGGTCGAGGCCCCGGCCCCGCCCCCGGGCGGCATCCCCGCCGCAAGGCGCAGCCGCCCATGGGGGCCATCGCCGCGCACCGCCCGCCACAGCCGCACCGCCTGCCCGTGCGTCAGAACCGGCCGCGCCCCCTGCCAGAGCCCGAAGCCCCCCCCGGGTCGCCAGGCCGCGCGGACCGACAGCACGGCGCAGGGCAGCGTCACCAGCACCACCGGCCCGCCGGGGCCAAGGCGGCCCTGCAGAAGCTCGCCGAAATGGCCCGCCACGCGGGCGGTGCGGACAGTGTCGCGAAAGGAGACAGGCGGTGCGGGCATCGACGATCGGGGGCGAAGGAACGGGGTCTGAATGACACTCTGCCCAAGGCGATGCAACGGGCATCGGACCGGCCAAGGCGACGATAAGGGGGGCAGCGTGACGTGTTTCAGCCGGGTTGGTAAAGGGCGGAAACACCCGCGCGATTTTTCAATGGGCCTGCGGGGGCTGTTTCACACGGCCCGATCCCGCCAGCCGGACGAGCTTCATCCACCCGGCCGACGGAATCGCCGGACACTCCCGGCCCACCCGGGACAGCCCCGGGTTCGGGCTAGTCCAGCACCACAGCGCGCCCGTCGGCGATCATCGCGCCGATGTCGACCAGTTGCCGCGCGCCGGCTGCGACCCTGGCCTCGGTCTCGGCCTCCAGCCGCCCAACCTCGGCCAGCCGGGCGATCACCGCGTCGATCCGCGCAAACGGCACCACGACCACGCCGTCACGGTCGGCCACGATCATGTCGCCGGTCTCGACCGTCCGCCCGCCGATCTCGACCGGGCCACCAACCTCGCCCGGCCCGGTGGCGAAGGGCGAGTTCGGGTTGAGCCCGGTGCACCAGGCGGGCAGGCCGACCTGCACCAGCCCCGCGTAATCGCGCATCGGCCCGTCGGTCACGACCCCCGCGGCGCCTGCGTTCTTCATCATGCCGGTCACCAGATCGCCCAGTGCAGCGCAGCCCTGGAACCCGCCGAACGCAGCAACGACGATATCGCCCGGCTGCACGTGGTCCAGCGCGGCCAGCGTCGCCAGGATATCCGAGGGCCGGTTCAGCGCGGTCAGCGCGGGCCCCGCGGCGCGGCAGTCGATATCGCGCCCGCCGCCGAGCGGCGCGATCGCGGGCGACAGCGCGCCCCGCCCCTCCATCGCGTCGCAGACGAAGCCGGTGGGCACGCCCTGAAAGGCCGCGATCTGCGCCGCGCTGGGGCGGCGCTTTGGCGGGCGGATGGTCAGGATCGGCGGTTCCTCGATCATGGTCGGTCCTTTCTCAGAGGGTCGGAAACAGGAAATGCCACAGGTAGAGCGCGCCCATGCCGCCAATCAGCGCGGCGACGACCGACAGCCGCAGCCCGGCGACCAGAGCGGCCAGCGCCGCGACCAAGCGGGCCGGGTCGGTCTCGCCCCCCGTCGCGGCGGGCCACAGCACCATGGGTGTCACCAGCGCGGGCAGCACGGCCACGCCCACATATTTCAGGTGCAACAGCAGCCAGCCGGGCAGCGGCCGCCCGCCAAGCAGGCCGAGAAACGAGAACCGGATCAGGAAGGTGCCAAGCCCCAGCAGGACCGTCAGCGTCCAGAAGGCGGCATCCGAAATCATGCCCGCCCCCGCGCCCGGCGCCCGAGCCACAGTTCCGCCTGCGCGCCTGCGACGATGCCCACCAGCGCCGCCGAGATCAGCCCCAGCCCCGCCGGAAAGCCGTGGAACCCGATCGCGGCCAGCACCGCGGCCAGCGCCGCGACGACATGGGGCAGGCTGCGCAGCAAGGGCGCCGTCAGCGCAATGAAGCAGATCGGAGCCGCGAAATCGAGCGACAACTCGGGCGGGATCGCCCGGCCGACCAGCGCGCCCAGAAGCGTGCAGCCATACCAGACCGGGCAGATCAGCATCATCACCCCGAAGTAATAGGCGACCTTTTCGCCGGGCGTCATCTGCGGGCGTTCCTCGTAGGTCTTGACCGCCACCGCGAACGCCTGGTCCACCATCAGGTAGGACATCAGGGCCCGCGCCCCCAGACCCGCATGGCCGACATGGGGCACCAGCGCCGCGGAATAAAGCGCCATCCTGAGGTTCACCGCCAGCGCCGCCATGAGCGCCACGAACACCGGCGCCTGGTCCTGCAACAGCGTCAGCGCGGTGAACTGCGAGGCCCCCGCGATCACGAGGACCGACATCGCCATGACCTGCAACAGGTCCAGCCCGGCATCGCGCGCCACCGCCCCGAACAGCATCGCGAAGGGCACGACCACCACGAGGAAGGGCGCACAGTCGCGATAGCCCTGCCAGAACGCCGCGCGGCCCATGTCCCTTCCCCCTGCCGGTCCATGCCGTGCCATCGCTTCCTCCACCAAGGATTACCCTTGCATTTGGTATACCAAGTTGGAAAGCTGCCACAAGAAGGCGCGGCACCCCCGATGGTGCCCGCCAGCGAGGAGGCCCCTTTTGTCAGATACCCGCGCGCACCGGCGGTTCCGCTCGCAGGAGTGGTTCGACAACCCCAACAACCCGGGCATGACCGCACTTTACCTGGAACGCTACCAGAACCAGGAATACACCCGCGAGGAATTGCAGGGCGAACGGCCCGTGATAGGCATCGCCAATACCGGCTCGGACCTTGCCCCCTGCAACAAGATCCACGTCTTCCTGATGGACCGGATCAAGGCCGGCATCCGCGACGCGGGCGGGATACCGATGGAGTTTCCCGTCCACCCGATCCAGGAGACGGGCAAGCGGCCCACCGCCGCGCTTGACCGCAACCTGGCCTATCTGGGCCTTGTCGAGGTGCTGCACGGCTACCCGATCGACGGGGTGGTGCTGACCACCGGCTGCGACAAGACCACGCCCGCGATGCTGATGGGGGCGGCGACCGTCGATCTCCCCGCCATCGCGCTGAACGGCGGCCCGATGCTCGACGGCTGGTGGAAGGGGCAGCGCGCGGGCTCGGGCACCATCGTCTGGGAATCGCGCCGCCTCTTGGCCGAGGGCAAGATCGACTATGACGAGTTCATCAGCCGCGTCTGCGCCTCGGCGCCGTCGCTGGGCCATTGCAACACGATGGGCACGGCGTCCACGATGAACGCCATGGCCGAGGCCCTGGGGATGAGCCTGACCGGCAACGCCGCGATCCCCGCCCCCTTCCGCGAACGTATGGCGATGGCCTACCAGACCGGGCGGCGCATCGTGCAGATGGTGCTGGATGATCTGAAACCGTCCGACATCCTGACCCGCGCGGCCTTCGAGAACGCCATCGTGGTCAACGCGGCCATCGGCGGGTCGACCAACGCGCCGCCGCATCTGCAGGCCATCGCGCGGCACGCGGGCGTGCCGCTCGACGTGACGGATTGGGAAACCATCGGCTTCGACGTGCCGCTTCTGGTCAACATGCAGCCCGCGGGTGAATACCTGGGCGAGAGCTTCTTCCGCGCGGGCGGCGTGCCCGCCGTCATGGCGGAACTGGCCAAGGCCGGGCGGCTGCATCTCGGCGCGATGACGGCCAGCGGCCGGACGCTCGCCGAGGCGCTCGACGGCGTGCACAGCGCCGACCACGACGTGATCTGCCCTTACGACACCCCGCTGCGCCCGAACGCGGGCTTCAAGGTGCTGTCGGGCAACCTGTTCGACTCCGCGCTGATGAAGACCAGCGTGATCTCGGACGATTTCCGCCGCCGCTTCCTGTCCGAACCCGGACAGGAGGGCATCTTCGAGGCCCGCGCCGTGGTGTTCGAGGGCCCCGAGGACTATCACGACCGGATCAACGACCCCGCCCTTGGCATCGACGAGAAGACGATCCTCTTCATCCGCGGCACGGGCTGCGTCGGCTACCCGGGCTCGGCCGAGGTGGTCAACATGCAACCCCCCGACGCGCTGGTCCGCGCAGGCCTTACCCACCTGCCTACCGTGGGCGACGGGCGGCAATCGGGCACTTCCGAAAGCCCCTCGATCCTGAACGCCTCGCCCGAGGCGGCGGTGGGCGGCGGGCTTGCCTACCTGCAAACCGGCGACCGGGTGCGGCTGGACCTGAACACCTCGCGGATGGACGCGCTGGTGGACGCGGACGTGTGGGCGGCGCGCAAGGCGGCCTGGACCCCTCCCGAGTTGCACCACCAGACGCCCTGGCAGGAGATCTACCGCAAACATGTCGGCCAGTTGGCCGAGGGCGGTTGCCTGGAACTGGCCACCGCCTATCACAAGGTGGCCCGGGACCTGCCGCGCGACAACCACTGAAGGAAGACCCATGCAGACGATCCTGATCACCGGCGCGGGCAGCGGCATCGGCCGCGCCACGGCGCGGGCCTTCCTCGACGCGGGCTGGCGCGTCGCGCTGGCGGGCCGTCGCGCGGGCCCGCTGGAGGAAACCGCCGACGGCCACGCGCACGCGCTGGTGCTGCCCTTCGACGTGACCGACGCCGACGCGGTGGCCGATGGCTTTGCCCGGGTCGCCTCGGACTGGGGCCGGCTGGACGTGCTGTTCAACAATGCCGGGGTGGGCCTGCCCTCCGCGATGATCGACGAGATCGCGGTCGAGGACTGGCGCCGGCTGTCCGCGATCAATATCGACGGCATGTTCCTGTGCGCCCGCGCGGCCTTCGGCCTGATGCGCCGCCAGACGCCGCAGGGCGGGCGGATCATCAACAACGGCTCAATCTCGGCCCATGTGCCACGCTACGGCTCGGCCCCCTACACGATGTCGAAACACGCGATCACCGGGCTGACCCGGTCGCTCAGTCTCGACGGGCGGAAGTTCGACATCGCCTGCGGCCAGATCGACATCGGCAATGCGCTGACCGACATGGCGCAGAAGATGACCGAGGGCGTGCCACAGGCGAACGGCGAGATCGCGGTGGAACCGGTGATGGATGTGGCCCATGTGGCGTCCTCGGTGCTGCACATGGCCGCGCTGCCGCTGTCGGCGAACGTGCAGTTCATGACCGTGATGGCCAGCGCCATGCCCTATATCGGCCGCGGCTGATCCTATTGCGCGCCTGCGGCGCACGCCTTTCCTCTCGGGCCCGGCCCGCCGGCCGGTCCCTCGGGCGGGCGCCCGGTCCTTCCTCTTGGGAAAAATACTCCGGCGAAGTCGCCCGGACCGGGCGACGGGGGCAGCGCCCCCTCAGCGTGCCGCCCTGCCACGCCGCTCGCGATGCCAGATGTAGAGCCCGGCTCCGATGATGATCGCACCGCCCCCCAGCGTCCAGACCGTGGGCCAGGTGTCGAACACCAGGATCCCCGCCACCGCCGCCAGCAGGATCTGGATATAGACGACCGGCGCCAGGATCGAGGCATCCGCCAGACGGTGCGCCGTGGTCGTCGAGATATGGCCGAGCGCCCCGAAAAGCCCGATCAGGCCCAGCACGATCGTCACCCCCGCCCCCTGCGGCCCCACCCAGTCGGGCAGCACCACCGGCGCCAGCAGGGCCGTCGGCAGGCCCGCGCCCCAAAGCTGGCTGGTGGCGTTGCTCTCGACGCCGGCCAGCATCCGCGTCAGGATGAAATAACCCGATGCGCAGCAGAGTGCGCCAAGCGTCAGAAACATCGCCGGGTGAAAGCGCGCGCCCCAGGGCTGCATCACCACCAGAACGCCGAGAAAGCCCACGCAGACCGCCGCCAGGCGATGCGGGCCGACCTTCTCGCCCAGGATCGGGATCGCCAGCAGGGTGATCGCGATCGGCCCCGCGAACATGATCGTCGTGGTCACCGTGATCGGCAGGTAGGAGAGCGCCAGGAAGTTCAGCAGCGTGCTGCCCGCAAGCAGGCTTGCGCGCAGGATCTGGCGCCGGGGGGTGGCCGAGCGGAAGGCCCCCAGCCCCTCCTGCGGCAGGTAGAGCGCGAGCGAGACCAGGAAATGCCCCGCATAGCGGGCAAAGACCACCTGCAGCGCGGGCAGTCCCGCGCCGATCAGCCACTTGGCCGAGCTGTCGATGCAGGTGAAGAACACGACTGCCAGCGCCATCAGCGCCAGCCCCGCCGCCGTCCTGTCCTCGCGCGGGCGGGCGCCCGCCATGGGCCTAACCCACGGCCCAGCCGCCGTCGATCACATGCGCCTGGCCCGTGGTAAAGCCGCTTTCGTCCGAGCCCAGATAGACCGCGAGTGCGGCGATCTCGCCGGGCGTGCCGATCCGCCCCATCGGCTGGCGCGCGATGAAGGCGGCTTTCGCGGCCTCGTAGTCGCCCGTGGCCCTCAGCCGGTCGTGCAGCGACGGGCTGTCGACCGTCCCCGGGCAGATGCAGTTCACCCGGACGCCCTTCGTCACGTAGTCGATGGCGACCGACTTGGTCATGCCGATGATCGCGGCCTTGCTCATCCCGTAGACGAAGCGGTTCGGCGCGGCGATGATCGACGAGACGACCGAGGCGATGTTGACGATCGACCCGCCGCCGCGCTCGACCATGCCGGGCAGGACGGCCTGCATCGCGTGGAACTGGGACCGGACATTCAGGTTCAGCGCGAAGTCGAACTCGGCATCGGTGGCCTCGGCGATGGTGCCGGAATGGACGAAGCCCGCGCAGTTGACCAGGATGTCCGGCGCGGCCTCGATGATTGCGGCCTGCAGCGCCGCCTTGTCGGTGACGTCGAGGGCGAAGGTCCGGCCAGTCAACCCCGCCAGCAGATCGGCCCTCAGGTCGGTCGCGGTCACCTCGGCGCCCTCGGCGGCGAAGCGGTCGGCGATGGCGCGCCCGATGCCCTGGCCCGCGGCGGTGACGAAGGCGCGTTTTCCCTGCAATCTCATTTGCCTACCCTTTCAGATGCTCGGCGAAGAAATCCACCATCTCGGGCACCATGCGCGAGCCGTAGCCCGCCTCGCGGGCCGCCCGCAGCGCCCCGTCCGCCGCGCCCGACATGCGCGAGGCGGCGCCCAGTTCCTCGGCCATAAGGCGGTAATAGCCCACGTCCTTGATCGCGTTCTCGACCGAGAAGGCAAGCTCGATCCGGCCCGCCGAGGCATAGGCGCGGATGAAATCCATCATCCCCGAATGAAGCGGCCCCGCCGCCATCACGCCGTAAAGCGTCTCGCGCGGGATGCCCGCGGCATCGGACATGGCAAAGGCCTCGGACATGGCGCAGGCGGTGGTCATGGCGAAGGCGTTGTTGATCAGCTTGATCGTGTGCCCCGCCCCCAGCGGCCCGAGGTGAAAGACGTTCTCGCCAAGTGTGTCGAGTTCGCGCCGCACCTTGTCGAAGGCTTCCCGGTCGCCCGCGCACATGATGTTCAGCTTTCCCTCGGCCGCATGGGCGGGGGTGCGCCCCAGCGGCGCATCCAGATAGGCCGCCCCCTTTTCCGCCAGCGCCGCGCCGATCCTCAGCGTCGAGGCGGGCAGCGAGGTGCCGAAATCGATCACCACCTGTCCGGGCCGGGCACCCGCCACGAATCCCCCGGGGCCGAAGGCGCGTGCCTCGACCTGGTCGGACGTCGCCATGCACAGCATCACCACGTCCACGGCCTGGGCCAGCGCCCGCGCGCTGTTGGCCTCGGTCGCGCCGCAGGCCAGCGCCGTTTCGATGCCGGTGCGGTCACGGTGGCCCAGAACCGTCAGCGCATGGCCTGCGTCCTGCAGGCAGCCGACCATCGCGCGGCCCATGAGGCCGAGGCCGATGAAGCCGATCCGGGACAGGGTCATGGGGTCTCCTCCCTTCTGGTGATTGGGTCGGGACGCAGCATCGGCGTCCGGCGACAAGGCGGAGCGGACGGGCGTCACATCACGGCCCCGATCTGCCAGGGCACGAATTCGAAATCCCCCAGGCCCTGCGCTTCGGATTTCGAGCGCTCCCCGCTCGCCATCCGCAGCCACATCGCGTAGATCTCGCGCCCCACCTCCTCGACGGTCGCGCCCCCCGTCAGGATGCGCCCCGCGTCGATGTCCATGTCCTCGGTCATCCGGTCGAACATCCGGGTGTTGGTGGCGATCTTCATGCAAGGAGAAGGCTTCGACCCGAAAGCCGAGCCGCGCCCGGTGGTGAAGGCCACCAGCGTGCAGCCCGAGGCGATCTGTCCGGTGACGGACGCCGGATCGTAACCGGGGCTGTCCATGAAGGTGAAGCCCCGCGCCGTCACCGGCTCGGCATATTTGTAGACCCCCATCAGCGGCGTGGTGCCGCCCTTGGCCGCCGCGCCCAGCGATTTCTCCAGGATCGTGGTCAGCCCGCCCGCCTTGTTGCCGGGGCTGGGGTTGTTGTCCATCGACCCCTTGTTGCGGAGGGTGTAGTCCTCCCACCAGCGGATCAGGGCGAGCAGCCTTTCGCCGGTGTCGCGGTCGATGGCTCGCGCCGTCAGCAGGTGTTCGGCGCCATAGATCTCGGGCGTCTCGGCCAGAACGCCGGTGCCCCCCTGCGCCACCAGCAGGTCGCAGGCATGCCCCAGCGCCGGGTTCGCGGTGATCCCCGACCAGGCGTCGGAGCCGCCGCATTGCAGCGCCACCATCAGGTCGGACGCGGGGCAGGGTTCGCGTCGCACGTCGTTCACGATGGGCAGCATCGCCTCGATCTTCCGGATGCCGAGGTCCACGGTCTTTCTGAGCCCGCCCACGTCCTGGATGGTCATGGTCTGGAACAGGGGCCCCGGCGTCAGGCCATAGGCCTCGACCAGCCAGTCGATCTGGTTCATCTCGCAGCCCAGACCCGCCATCAGCACGCCGCCCACGTTCGGGTGCCGGGCATAGCCCCACATCACCCGCTGCAAGGCCTCGAACCCGTCGCCCGACCCGGCCATCCCGCAGCCCGTGCCATGGACGAAGGCCACCACGCCGTCGACGTTGGGATAGGCGGCCAGCCGCTCGGGGGTGAAGTGGCCCGCGATCATCCGCGCCGCGGTGGCCGAGCAGTTCACGCTGGTCAGCACGGCGATGAAATTGCGCGTGCCCACCCGCCCCGAGGCCCGGCGATAGCCGAGGAACGTGTCGGGCACCGCGACAGGGTCCACCGGGCGCAGGTTGGTCGCAAATTCGTAGGCTGTCTCGACGGCGCGAAACGCCAGGTTGTGTGTGTGGACATGCGCCCCCGCCGCGATGTCCGACGCGGCATAACCGATCACCTGCGCGTATTTCCGCACCGGCGCCCCCTTGGGGATCGCCTGCGTGGCCATCTTGTGGCCGCGGGGGATGGGCTCGCGCGCGCCCTCCTCTCCGGGGGCCAGCGCGGCGAGGGCGGTCACGACGTTATCGGCTTGGGACAGTCGCAGGGTTCTCATGGGGCCTCGGGCACGCGGGGTCAGTCGAGGAACAGGGTCACGATGGGCGGCCAGATCAGCAGCACCGACAGCGCGAGGATCTGGATGCCGATGAACGGCAGGAAGCCGCGGAAGATGTCGGTCAGCGAGATATGGGGTGGCGCCACCGATTTCAGGTAGAACGCGGCCGGCCCGAAGGGCGGCGACAGGAAACTGACCTGCATGTTCATGCAGAACACCACGCCGAACCAGATCGCCACGTGTTTCGGGTCGAGCTCGCCGAAGATCCCGATCTCGGCCGGTGGCAGCTTCAGCACGATGGGCAGGAAGACCGGCATGATCAAGAGCACGATGCCGACCCAGTCCATGAACATGCCCATGATCAGGAAGATCAGCATCATCACCAGGATGATCCCCATCGTCGGCATGTCGGCCCCCACGATCAGGTTGGCGACGTAATTCGGCCCCCCCGCCAGCGTGTAGGCCGCCGCCAGCGCGGCCGCGCCGATGGTCACCCAGATGATCGTGCCGGTGGATTTCAGCGTGCGCATCAGGCTGTCCCAGACGATGTCGAAGGTCATCTCGCGCCGCAGAAGGCCGATGGCGAAGACCGCGACCACGCCCATGCCCGCGGCCTCGGTGATGCCCGTGACGCCGCCATAGATCGAGCCCAGCACCACCCCGATCACCACGATGGGTGCCACCAGCCCCTTGCCCATCTGCCAGCCCCGGGCGCTGCGCTCGCGCCCGATCACGCCCCCGATCAGCCCCAGCGCCAGCACGAAGGCTCCCGCGATCCAGAGGATGTCCGACACCATGCCGAGGAAGACCGGCTCGACCCCCGCGGTCACGTCGTTCGCCCCCGTGGCGGTCAGGAACGCCACCCGGGCCAGCAACGCGCCCGTCACCCACAGCGTCAGCCGCGCGAGAAAGCCGAGGAACATCAGCGCCTTCTCGCGGCCCGCCGGATCGTCCGGATCGTCGGGGGGCAGCGGCGCCTGGTCGGGGTCGAGCTGCGTGCGCAGGATGATGTAGAGGATGAAGAACGAGGCCAGCATGAAGCCCGGCAGGAAGGAGGCGGTGAACAGCGCCTTGATCGAGGTTTCCGTGACCAGCCCGTAGAAGATCAGCACGATCGAGGGCGGGATCATCGTGCCCAGGGATCCGCTCGCGCAGATCGTCCCGATGGCGAGGTTCTGGTTGTAGCCCAGCCGCAGCATCTGCGGCAGCGCGATCAGGCCCAGAAGCACCACCTCGCCGCCGATGATCCCCGACATCGCCGCCATGATCACCGCCATGACCGAGGTCACGATGGCGATGCCGCCCCGCGTGCGCGACAGCCAGACGTTCAGCGAGGAATACATGTCCCGCGCGATGCCCGACCGTTCCAGCAGGGCGGCCATGAAGATGAACAAGGGCACCGAGATCAGGACGTAATTCGTCATCTGCCGGTAGATCGCCTGCCCCAGCACGGCAAAGGGCCCGCGCCCGAAATCGCGGAACAGGATGTCGGGGCCGAACTTCATCACCAGCGTCGCCACCGCCAGGAAGGCCGAGGCAAACCCCAGCGGCATCCCGATCGCCAAGAGCGCGAACATGCCCAGCAGCAGGATCAGGCTCAACGTGCCGATGTCCGAGACCTTGAGCCAGCCGAAATCGGTGAGGAATTCCATCTCAGTCCTCCACCGCGCGGCGGATCTGCTCGATCTCGGTCTGGTCGATCTCGTCCAGCGGGGAATGGTGTTCGGGCGCCTTGTGCCAGTCGGCGATCAGGTTCGACAGCGCCTGCACGGCAACCAGCCCGATCACGATCAGGATCGCGGGCTTGATCGTCGCGGGCAGCGGCGGATCCCAGGCGGTGCCGAAGGTCTCCATCCGCTGGAACTTGACCACCGCCTCGGTGTAGCCGCCCCAGAGCAGGCACAGGAAAAAGGCCCAGATCAGCGCGACCGAGAGGCAGTCCGAGAGC
This sequence comes from Rhodovulum euryhalinum, assembly GCF_004342445.1. Taxonomy (GTDB): domain Bacteria; phylum Pseudomonadota; class Alphaproteobacteria; order Rhodobacterales; family Rhodobacteraceae; genus Rhodovulum; species Rhodovulum euryhalinum. Next base: position 36,545 of record NZ_SLWW01000005.1, on the reverse strand, counting down.
TTCTGCATCCAGCGCGGCATCAGGTCGTAGATGATGTAGATGCGGATGTGGCTGCGCTGCTGCTTGGCGTAGAGCCCGGCGAACAGGAACACGAAGCCCGCGATCCACAGCGACAGCTCGTTGGCCCAGAGCGTCGGCTTTTCAAAGACGTAACGCGAGACGACCTCGTAGACCATCACGATCACGATGAAGGCGATGGCGATCATCGCCAGCCGCGAGGCGACCAGCGAGAGGATGTCGAACGGCCCGGTCGGACGCTCTTCGATGGCGCCGACCCGGTCGGAGAGGTAGATCGACGCGAACAGCAGCGCGGCGGTCAGCGTGGCCAGCATCACCTGCACCATGGGCCGCCCCGCGGGGCGCAGCATCTCGTACATGGAAATGCGGCCGTCGGTGAAGAAATGCCCGAAGGCGAGCCAGGCCCAGGTGGCAAGCGCCGCGGCGATCGAGCTGATCATCAGAACCCGCACCGACCCGCGCAACGGGCCCAGCCAGACGCTTTCGCCCCGCATGGCGCTTCTCCCTGTTGGGTGCATGGCCGGGGCGGGCCGCCCCGGCGGACGGGCGGGCCCGGGGATCCCCGGACCCGCCCGCATCTTTCAGGACAAGGCCGCCCTCACTCGGAGATCAGGCCAAGCTGGGTGAGGTATTCCTTGTGGCTTTCCACCAGCGCGGCTGCCTCGGGCGAACGGGTCGCCCAATCGTCCCAGGCCGCCTGCGCGGCCTTGCGGAACACCGCGCGATCCTCGGGCGACCAGTCGTAGAGCGTGACGCCCGCCTCGCGCAGCCCGGCCGCGGCCTCGGCATTGGCCTTCTCGAAGGTCAGCGCGGTCTGCAGCGACAGCTTCTGCATCGCGGTGTCGATGATCCGCTTGTGCTGGTCGGACAGCCCGTCCCACACCGCCTTGTTGCAGGCCAGGTGGTCGGACGGCATCGAGTGGAAGCCGGGGAAGGTCGCGTGCTTGACGATATCGTGGATGCCGAGCCCGACATTGTTCGCAAGGCCCGAGGCATCCGTGCCGTCGATGATGCCGGTTTCCAGCGCGGTGAAGATCTCGGTGAAATCCATCACGATGGGCGACGAGCCGAGGCTGGCGAAGATTTCCGTCTCCATCCCCGGGGGCGAGCGGAATTTCCAGTCCTTCAGGTCGTCAGGCCCGTTCAGAGGCTTGGACGAGGCCAGCGATTCCTGACCATAGATCCACCAGCCGATCAGCTGCATGTCGAAGCTGTTGTAAAGCGCCTGCGCCGCGTCATAGCCGCCGCCGTGATAGAGCCAAGACAACTGCTGATAGGGCGTGTCATAGCCACCCATGATGTCGCCGACGAACTGGAAGGCGGGGTTCTTGCCGGTCTGGTAGGCGCCGCCGGTCATGTCGCAGTCAAGGATGCCGGTCGCGGCGGCGTCGAAGGCCTCGACGGTCGCCACCACCGACGAGGAATAGAACATCTCGATGGCGATCGCGCCGCCCGACATGGTCTGCACGTCGTCGACGAACTGCGCGGCCAGTTTTCCCGACACGGTTTCGGGGGCGTAATGGGTCTGGATGCGCAGCGTCACCTCTTGCGCGGCGGCGGGCATCGCCATGGCCGCGGCCAGCGCGGCCGAGGTCATCAAGGATCTCGTCTTCATGTCTTTCCTCCCTGGTGGGGGCGTTCGCCCCCGGTTCTGCTGCGCCTCCCCGCGCAGGATGGTATACCATCTGAGCCGAGGCTACCCCATGCCCGGCTCGACAATCAACTCTTTCTGGTATACCAAAGTTCTGCCCCGGCGATCCGCCCGCCGCCGCGGCAATCCCGGAAAACGCTCGAAAACCAGTCAGTTCCCCGTATGTCTGACCCGACCCTGCCGGAAAAGATCGCCAACCAGCTGCGCCGGGACATCCTGCGCGGCAAGCTGCCGCCGGGCGCGGCGGTCAAGGAACGCGATAATGCCGCCGGGATCGGGGTCAGCCGCACGCCGATGCGCGAGGCGATTCGAATCCTCGCTAAAGAGGGGCTGGTGGTGCTGCGCCCGGCCCGCAGCCCCGTCGTCGCACGGCCATCGGTGACCGAGGTGCGCGACCAGGTGGCGGTTTTGCTGGCGCTGGAACGGCTGTCGGCGGAACTGGCCTGCACCACGGCGACCGAAGCCGATCTCGCCCGGCTGGCGCGGCGCCATGCCGATATCGAGGCGGCCTATGACCATGTCGACGCGCTTGACCTGTTCGAGATGGACATGGGCTTTCACATGATGATCGCCGAGGTGTCACACAACGCCGCCCTGGCCGAGACCCACCGCGCCTTTCTGGCCCGGCTCTGGCGCGCACGCTTCCTGTCGGCCCGCCAGCGGCGCAACCGCGAACGCGTGGTGGGCCAGCATGGCGCGATCATGGCGGCGCTTGACGCGCGCGATCCGGCCGCGGTGCGGTTGGCGCTTGACGCCCACCTGGGGCATCTGGCGGATGACATCGTGAATGTTCTGGAACAGGAAGAGGCCGCGCAGACCTGACCGCGACGGCCGGCAAGCAGGGAGAGGGAATCCGATGAAACTGTTGAGGGTGGGCCCCGCGGGGCAGGAGAAGCCGGCGATCCTGGACGCCGAGGGTCGGGTGCGCGACCTGTCGGCCAAGGTGGCCGATTTCGCCGGGGCGGGCGTCTCGTTCGCGGCGCTTGACGCGATCCGCGCACTGGATATCGCGGCGCTGCCGGTGCTCGAGAATGGGCTGCGGGTCGGCCCCTGCCTTGCCTGGGTCCCGAACTTCTACTGCATCGGGCTGAACTACGCCAAACACGCCGCCGAGACCGGATCGAAGCCGCCCGCCGAGCCGATCCTGTTCTCCAAGGCCAGTTCGGCGCTGTCGGGGCCGTTCGACCCGGTGGTGATCCCGCGCGGGTCGGAAAAGGCCGACTGGGAGGTGGAGCTGGGCGTGGTGATCGGGCGCGAGACGCTTTATGTCTCCGAGGCCGAGGCGTTGGATCACGTGGCGGGCTATTGCGTGATCAACGACGTGTCGGAACGCGCCTTCCAGATCGAGCGCAGCGGGCAATGGATCAAGGGCAAGTCAGCCCCCACCTTCGGCCCGGTCGGCCCCTGGCTGGTGACCGCCGACGAGGTACCCGACCCGCAGGCGCTGGCGCTGTCGCTCGACCTGAACGGGGAACGGGTGCAGGACAGCGACACCTCGGACATGATCTTTTCGGTGCGCGAAATCGTCAGCTATATGAGCCGGTTCATGCGGCTGATGCCCGGCGACATCATCGCCACCGGCACGCCCTCGGGTGTGGGGATGGGAATGAAACCGCAGCGGTTCCTGCGGCCCGGCGACGTTATGGAGTTGCGCGTCGCGGGGCTGGGCGGGCAACGCCAGACGGTCGTGGCGGTGGATTAAGGGGGGCCGGGCGGAGGGCGGCGCCCGCCTGCGGCCGGACCATTCCGTGCCATTCGGACCTGCGTGCTTGATCCCGCCGCCCCCGGCGCCCTATGTCTGGAGCCAACGCGACAGACAGAGGATCCCTCATGCGCCTGACCCCGCCCCGCCCCGTCTTCGACGCCAACGCCGGTTCCGGCGGGGGCCTGGGCGATCTGCCCGAATGGGACCTGACCGACCTTTACGCCGCGCCGGACACACCCGAGATCGCGCGCGATATGGGCTGGCTCGAAACAGAATGTGCGCGCTTCGCCGCCGAGTTCGAGGGCAAGCTGGCGGCACTGGACGCAGACGGCTGGCTGGACTGCGTCCACCGCTACGAGGCGATCAACCGCGTGTCCGGGCGGATCATGTCCTTTGCGGGACTGCGCTATTACCAGAACACGATGGATGCCGAGCGCGCCAAGTTCCTGTCCGACTGCCAAGACCGGATCACCACCTTTTCCACGCCGCTGGTGTTCTTCACGCTGGAGATCAACCGGATCGAGGACGGAAAGCTGGACGCGCTGTTCGCGGCCAATGCCGGGCTGGCCCGCTACAAGCCCGTCTTCGACCGGCTGCGCGCGATGCGGCCGCACCAGTTGTCGGACGAGCTGGAGAAGTTCCTGCACGACCAGTCGGTGGTCGGCGCCAGCGCGTGGAACAAGCTGTTCGACGAGACCATCGCCGCGCTGGAATTCGAGGTGGACGGCGAGACCTTCGGCATCGAGGGCACGCTGAACTTCCTGACCGACCCCGACCGGGACAAGCGCGAGGCCGCGGCGCACGCGCTGGCCGAAGTGTTCGGGGCGAACGTCAAGCTCTTCGCCCGCGTCCACAACACGCTGGCCAAGGAGAAGGAGGTCGAGGACCGCTGGCGCAAGATGCCCACGCCGCAGACCGGGCGGCACCTGGCCAACGACGTGGAACCCGAGGTGGTCGAGGCGCTGCGCAACGCGGTCGTGGCGGCCTACCCCAAGCTGTCGCACCGCTATTACGCGCTGAAGGCGCGCTGGCTGGGGCTGGACAAGTTGCAGGTCTGGGACCGCAACGCGCCGCTGCCGACCGAGGAGCCGAAGACGGTGGACTGGGACACCGCCAAGGCGACGGTGATGGAGGCCTATGCCGATTTCTCGCCGAAGATGGCGGAGATCGCGGAACCCTTCTTCGAGCGGGGCTGGATCGACGCGGGCGTGAAGCCGGGCAAGGCGCCGGGCGCCTTTGCCCACCCGACGGTGACGGATGTGCACCCCTACGTGATGCTGAACTACCTCGGCAAGCCGCGGGACGTGATGACGCTGGCGCATGAGCTGGGCCATGGGGTGCACCAGGTGCTGGCGGCCGACCAGGGCGAGTTGCTGTCCTCGACACCCCTGACGCTGGCGGAAACCGCGAGCGTGTTCGGCGAGATGCTGACCTTCCGCAAGCTCTTGGCCGCCGCTGACACCCCGGCCCAGAAGAAGACGCTGCTCGCCGGCAAGGTCGAGGACATGATCAACACGGTCGTGCGCCAGATCGCGTTCTACGATTTCGAGTGCAAGCTGCACGCGGCGCGGCGCGGCGGCGAGTTGACGCCCGAGGACATCAACGAGATCTGGATGAGCGTGCAGGGCGAGAGCCTGGGCCCCGTGTTCGAGTTCATGCCGGGCTACGAAACCTTCTGGGCCTATATCCCGCATTTCGTCCACTCGCCCTTCTACGTCTATGCCTATGCCTTTGGCGACGGCCTCGTGAACGCGCTCTACGCGGTCTACGAGGAGAGCGGCGCGGACTTCCAGGAGAAGTATTTCGACATGCTCAGGGCGGGCGGGTCGAAACACCACAAGGAATTGCTGGCGCCCTTTGGCCTGGACGCCAGCGACCCGGCCTTCTGGGACAAGGGGCTGTCGATGATCGAAGGCATGATCGACGAGCTTGAGGCGATGGAAGACTGAGGGTCCGTGCGCCCGGCCATCGAGGGCGGGCGCACGGCAGCCTCCGGCGGGAGTATTTCAGCCAAGAAGAAGGCGGGGGGCGGCCGGTCTCCCTTCGGGCTTGGGGCGTTCGCGGCGGCCGTGGCTATTTCCACTCGCTCCAGGGGAAGGGTTTCTCGTCGCTGGCGACCGCCTGGTAGCGGGCGTTGATCGCCATCCAGTTCCCCAGCCGGGCGCCGAAATCCGAGATGTGCGGATTCTTCGCCTTGGTGAACAGCATCCAGCCGAATTGCAGGATCGCCGTGGCGACCAGCAGCGACTGGGCTATCGAGAACAGGATCAGCAGTACCAGCATCCAGCCGCCGCGCGCCCAGACGGCGCGGCTTTCGGCCGCCTCCGCTGCGGTGGGGTCTCTCGGCGGGACGGTCCCGGCGGCGGGTCTTTCCAGGGACTCGGGGGGCTGGTCGGGTGTATCGGTCATGTCTGCCTCCGCAGGTTGCGCCAGAGCGCCGGGCCCCGGCTCAGAAAACGATCACGTCCTCGAAATGGCGCGGCAGGTCGGCCACTGCAACCCCCAGCAGGTCCTTGTTGAGATCGAACGCAAGCGCATGGCCAAGGTCCGCCGGCATGGCATCGCGCAGCGCGCCCAGCATCGCCGGCGGCGCGCTGAGCACGAAGCGGTCATACCCGCCCGCGGCCCATGCGTCCCCGGTGATCTTGAGCACGTCCCGGGCAAAGGCCTCGCGGTTCTGTTCGCGTTCGCTGGTGGGCCGCTCGTAGCCGTGGCGCGCCGCACCGGGCGCGGCCTGGCTGCGGCCGGGCGTGTCGGCATAGCGCGTCTCGGTCGCCTTGTCGAAATGCGACAACTCGGCAAGCCCCTTGCCGGCGCCATCGTTCATCAGAAGACGCGCTTCCTTTTCGTTGGCGATCAGGACAAGCGTTCGAACGGGTTTCATGGTGTCCTCCCCTCCTCGGAACACCGGCCAAGCCTAGCCGCGCGGGCGCAGGGGCGCATTGATGTCGCGCAAGACCCGCCGCGCCCCCTTCAGCCGGGCGACAGGCCCCTCAACCGCTCGGAGCGCCGCCGCAAAAGCTCGACCGTGGTCAGCAGCGCGATCGAGATCACCACCAGGATCGTGGCCACCGCAAGGATCGTCGGGCTGATCTGTTCCCGGAGCCCGGTGAACATCTGCCAGGGCAGTGTCTGCTGGTTGGCCGAGCCCACGAACAGCACCACCACCACCTCGTCGAACGAGGTGATGAAGGCGAACAGCCCGCCCGAGATCACGCCCGGCAGGATCAGCGGCATCTGCACCTTGAAGAAGGTCGTCACCGGGTTCGCGCCAAGGCTCGCCGCCGCCCGCGTCAGCGACCGGTCGAACCCCACCAGAGTCGCGGTCACCGTGATGATGACGAAGGGGATGCCCAACGCGGCATGGGCCAGAACGACGCCCAGATAGGTGCCCTGCAGGCCGATGCGCGAATAGAAGAAATACATCCCCGCCGCCGAGATGATCAGCGGCACGATCATCGGCGAGATCAGGATCGCCATGATCGCCCGGCGGAACGGCACGTGGTCCTGGCTGAGGCCGATCGCCGCCAGTGTGCCCAGCGTAACCGCGATGACGGTGGCCGCCGGCGCGATCTTGACCGAGTTCCACAGCGCCTGCTGCCAGGACGGGTTGGTGAAGAAGTCCCTGTAATGCTTGAGCGAATAGCCCTCGGGGTCGAGCGCCAGCATCTTCGGCGTGAAGGTGAAGAAATCCTCGGCGTTGAAGCTGAGCGGGATGATCACCAGAATCGGCGCGATCAGGAAGAAGAAGATCAGCCCGCAGATCACCAGGAACGTGTAGTGCCAGATCCGCTGGCCCGGCGTGGCATAGGGCGGAAGGTCCATCTGAGACATGTTCTTTACCCCAGGCTCACGTTGTCGATGCCCACGATCCGGTCATAGATCCAGTAGAGCAGCAGCACCACCGCCAGCAGGATCGAGCCCAGCGCGGCCGCGAGGCCCCAGTTGAGCGAGCTGGAGATGTGATAGGCGATCCGGTTCGAGATGAAGGTGCCGGTCGTGCCGCCCACCAGTTCGGGCGTGATGTAATAGCCGATCGCCAGGATGAATACGAGGATGCAGCCCGCGCCGATGCCGGGCACCGATTGCGGGAAATAGACCCGCCAGAACGCCGTCCAGTTGCTGGCGCCCAGCGATTTCGCCGCGCGCACATAGGTCGGCGGGATCGTCTTCATCACCGAGTAGAGCGGCAGGATCATGAAGGGCAGCAGGATATGCGTCATCGCCACGATGGTGCCGAACTGGTTGTTGATCATCACCAGCCGGTTCGCGTTGTCGACAAGCCCGATCCAGACAAGCACGTCGTTGATGACGCCCTGCTGCTGCAACAGCACCTTCCACGACGAGGTCCGCACCAGAAGCGAGGTCCAGAATGGCAGCAGCACCAGGATCAGCAGCACGTTCGAGGTGCGCAGCGGCAGGTTCGCCAGCAGGAAGGCGATCGGATAGCCCAGCAGGATGCATGCGCCCATGATGGCCAGGCTCATGAACAGCGTGCGCTCGAACAGCATGATGTAGATGCGCCGGTCCTCGTCCTGCATCGCGACGCCGTCCGCGGTCTGGCGCAGGTCCACCGAGGCCAGGAAATAGCCCGGCGTGTAGTTGGACGAGAACGCCTGGATCGTCGACCAGATGGCGGGTTCGCCCCAGCCCTTGTCGGCATCGAGATACAGATCGGCCAGCCGCTCGGACTGGAACCCGGCGACGGCGTCATGGGCCGGGGCAAGGGTCGCGCGGCTGGCGTCGTCCAGCCGTTCGATGGCGCCCGGGCCCACATGCATCAGGTCACGGTACAGCGCCAGGTAGACCGGTGCCCAGGGCTCTTCCTCGGCGGGGTTGTCGCCGTTCTCGACCTGCGCGATGCGGGCGAACTCGGCATAGACATCGGCGGCCTCGGGCAGGATGTCGGCCACCCCGTTCTTGAGCCGGAACAGGGGCGGCGGACGGTCGAAATCGCGCCCCGTCTCGCGGGCGGCGGCACGCGCCGCCTCCCACGCCGCGTAATCGGCCCGCCAGCCCGGGTCGGCCATCACCGTCACCCAGGTTTCGGGCGCCGCAAGATCCGGGGTCGCCTCGGCGAACTGGTCCATGTAGGTCTCGCCGAAATCGTCGATCCGGCGGCCGGTCTTGCGGAAGATCGACGACATGCCCGTCGTCTCGTAGTTCAGGCGGGTGCCAAGCCGGGTATGGTCCTTGCGCTCGGCGGCGGCCACGAGGTCGTAGGTGAGGGCGGCGAAAACGTCTTCGGACGGCAACTCGCCCGAATTGTGGTCCCAGCCTTCCAGCGCGCGCGTGGTGCGTGGCAGCGTATCGGACACGATCTGGTTCTCGACCGAACGGAACAGCATGTCCGTGATCGGCGCGATGAAGGTGACGAGGATGAAGACCAGCAGCGGCGCGATCAGCATCAGCGCGCGCAGTTTCTGGGCGCGAAGCGCGCGGTTCAGGCTGCGCTTCAGCGGCGTGCCGTCGGCGGCCAGCATCGGACCGGTCGAGGTTGCGTCGCTCATTCCGTCTCCCCGTCGGTGGTAGGTGGCGACGGGGGGCCGCGGCCCGGCCCCCCGTCCGGTCGTTTCGCCGGATCAGGCGCCTATTGCGCCAGCCACGCCTGGAAGCGGGCCTCGACGTCGTCCTGGTTGTCCGCCCACCACTCGATGTTGTTCACCAGATAGTTCTTCTGGTTCTCGGGGTTGGTCGGCATGTGCGGAGCCATCTCGATGCCCAGATCGGCATGGGTCGAGACCAGCGGCTGCGACGAGGCGCGGGCCGGGCCATAGCTGATATACTTGGCCTGGTCGGCCAGGCGCTGGGTGTCGGTGGCGAAATGCAGGAAATGCAGCACGCGGTTCAGCCGGTCCTCGGGCAGGTCGGCGGGGATCACCCAGCCGTCGAAATCGAACACCTGCCAGTCCCACAGCATCTTGACCGGCTGGTTCTGTTCCACGATCAGGCTGAACAGGCGGCCGTTATAGGTCGAGCCCATGACCACCTCGCCATCGGCCAGGCGCTGCGGCGTCTCGGCGCCGGCCGACCACCAGATCGTCTCGCTCTTGATGGTGTCCAGCTTGGCCAGCGCGCGTTCCAGCCCTTCGGGCGTGCTGAGCACGTCGTAAAGCTCGTCCTTGGCCACGCCGTCGCACAGCAGCGCCCATTCGATGTTCTTCTTCGGCCGCTTTTCCAGGCTGCGCTTGCCGGGGAAGGTCTCGAGGTCGAACAGCGCGCAGAGGTTGTCGGGCTCGTTGCCGTTCCACGCCGACACGTCGGTGCGGTAGCCGAAGGTGGTCGAGAACACGATCTGCGGGATGAAGCAGTCGTTGATGACCGAATCGGAGAAATCGTCGGTGGGCGCGGAGCCGTCGTCACCCGCGGCCAGGATCTCGTCATGGTCGACCTCCATCGCCAGGCCCTCGTCGCAAAGCCGCTGGCTGTCGGGGCCTTCGACGTCGACCAGATCCCAGGTGATGTTGCCCGCCTCGCTCTGGGCGCGCAGTTTGGCGACCGCCTCGTTCGAGCTTTCGTCCCAGGTGAAGGTGGTGCCGGTCAGCGCGGTATAGGGTTCGGCATAGGCCTTGATCTGGCTGGTCTGGTAGGCGCCGCCCCAGGACACGGCCGTGATGCTGTCGGCGCAGTTCTCGCAGGGCGGCAGATCCTGCGCGAACAGGGCGCCAGCCGGCAGCGCGGCAAGCGCGGTGGCGGAAAGAAGCTGTTTCATCGTCATCGTCAGTCACTCCCAGTTGATTGGACCCGGGTTCTTGGACAAAGGCCCCGACGCCCCGGGCGCGGCGAGGCCCGGTGGCGTCAGGGCGCGTCCAGCGCCCGGCAATCCTGCGGCAGCCAGCCGATCTCGATATGCTCGCCGGGCTTCAGCCGGCGCTGGTCGGGGGCGTTGCGGGTCTTGATGACGAAATCCTCGTTGCCCGCCACGCGCAGCCGGGTGCGGTAGATGTCGCCCATATAGATGAATTCCAGAACCTCGGCATGCACCAGATGGGCATCCGGCGACAGCCGGTCCTTGTTGATCTCGACCCGTTCCGGCCGGATCGAGACAAGCGTGCGGTCGCCCGGGTTCGAGACGTTCACCGGCTTGGCGTCGATCACCTCGCCATCGTCCAGCACCACCAGCGCGACGCCGTCCTTGATCTCCTTGACGGTGCCCATCAGCGTGTTGTTCTCGCCGATGAACTGCGCGACGAAACTGTTCTGCGGCTGTTCGTACAACTCGTCGGGCGCGGCCAATTGCTGGATGCGGCCGTCGTTGAACACCGCGACCCGGTCGGACATGGTCAGCGCCTCGGTCTGGTCATGGGTGACATAGACCGTCGTGATCCCGAGATTGTGCGCCAGCCGGGTGATCTCGAACTGCATGTGCTCGCGCAGCTGCTTGTCAAGCGCACCAAGCGGTTCGTCCATCAGCACCAGTTCCGGCTCGAACACCAGTGCGCGGGCCAGGGCGATGCGCTGCTGCTGGCCGCCCGAAAGCTGCGCCGGGCGGCGCCCGCCAAACGCGCCCATCTGAACCATGTCCAATGCGCGCTGCACCTTTTCCTCGCGCTCGGACTTGCCGATCTTGCGCACCTCCAGCGGGAAGGCCAGGTTCTCGGCAACGGTCATGTGCGGGAACAACGCGTAGTTCTGGAACACCATGCCGATCCCGCGCTTGTGCGGCGGGATGTTGTTGATCGGCTTGCCGCCCAGCAGGATGTCGCCATGGGTCGCGGTCTCGAAGCCCGCCAGCATCATCAGGCAGGTGGTCTTGCCCGATCCCGAGGGGCCGAGCATCGTCAGGAACTCGCCCCTGCCGATGTCGAGATTGAGATCTTTGACGACGAGCGTTTCGCCATCATAGCTTTTCTGGACGCGGTCAAAGACCACGAACGCGTTGTCCGTTGCAGCGGTCAACCGTAACCCCCTGTTGTGCCGCACGCTGTTGCCGCGCGCTGGTTCTGACGGAACGTCTGTCCGTTTTCCGGAACGGTATCACGTGGTCGCCGGAGTGCAACGGCGAACTTGGAAACGGTCAAAAGCCCCTGTTTTTCCTTTTCAATCCCGACACGGTTGCCGGAATTCCCCGGCTCCGGCCCGTATCCTTGCGACCCTTCCCCACCCGGTTGCGACCGTTCTGCGCGCGGCCGGGGCCATGGCGGACAGGTGCACCGCGACGGCGGGATTGGCCAGAGGCGACCGCCCGACCGGACGGCCAGCACGCCGGGACGCACGGGTTTCGGGCAGTTGCACGGCGCTGTGCCCGCGCGCGCGGCACCTGGCGAACAGCTGGGCGCGGCAACGACAGGCGTCCGGCAGGGCCTGCCGGGCGGCGTCGCTCATCTGTTCGAAGAGAGAGATGGTGCGGTCGAGAAGACTCGAACTTCCACGGGAGTTACCCCACAGCGACCTCAACGCTGCGCGTCTACCAATTCCGCCACGACCGCACGTGTCTGGTAGTGCGCGGGTTCATAGCGAGTCGGCCCGCCAATGTGAAGGGGGATTTTCGCGCCATTTTCACGGGCAGCGACGCGGGGGGCGGCGGCCGGCGCCGCCCCCCGCGTCCAGGGATCAGTTCGCGATCGAAAAGGTCGGCAGAGCCGCGGGTTGCGGCCGTGCGGGGTCCGCAGGCAGCGCGGCGCCGTCCGCCTTGCCGCCGACGCGATAGGCGGCCTTGCGGATCAGTTCCGACCGCTCGGGCTGGCCCGGGGCAAAGACCGAGGTGGCGCCCCGTTCGGCCGCATCAAGCGAGGCTTCGTACCAGTCCAGCGCAAGATCGGCGCGCCTGGCGGTACCGAAGCCCTGCGAGAGGTGATGGCCCATCAGCTCGGCATAGACATCCTCGCCCATCGCGACCAGCAGCAGCCCCGAGGCGATCGCCACGTCCATGTTGTCGGTCCGGTAACCGACCGACAGGCAGACCCGGGCGGTGCCCGCAAGCTGGGCGGGCGGCATCCCCGAACTCATCACGAAATCGCGCACATCGTCGAGAACCTGGTCCTTCGGCTTGAACGACAGCGACGCGATCTGATCCTTCAGCGCCGGACCAAAGCCCGCGCATTGCTCGGCGATCACGTCAGAGGTGACGCCGGTGATCCGCGCGGCCAGTTCCTCGCCCTCGGCGATCGCATAGGTCCGCGCCAGGCAGAACTGCTCTTCCAGGGCAAAGCCCGCATCGGTCATCGTGGCCGCCGTGGTAAAACCGCCATTGGTGTTGGTCAGCAGGCTGACCTTGTTGCAATGGGATGCCAGCGACTGCCCGCCGCCCTGGCCAAGGAAGTTCGGCAGCGCGGGCTTGGCCCCGGCCGCGGCGGCGCCCCCGGCTGCCCCGGCCATCGCGGTGGCCGCGACCCCGGCCGCGCTGGGCGCGACCACGGTGGTCGTCGCCGGCGCCTGCGGCATCGCCGGCTGCGGGTTGATTACCACGGTTGTCCCGGGTTGCATCGGCGCGACCGGCGCGGCCATGCCGCCGCCGGCAAGCTGTTGCTGATAGGTCTTGAGCAGGCCCCGCGTCCCCATCGGGTTCGCTGCCACCATCTGCGACGTCACCGCCCCGCCCGAGATCGCGCGGTGATAGGACGTCACCAGAAAGTCGCGCTCGTACGGGCTGAGGTTGCCGCTGGGCGCATAGCCCATGAATGCCTGGTATTGCGAGATCGCGTTGCGCGAATTGCGGCCCAGGACGCCATCCGGCGTGCCGGCCGGGAAACCGAAATAGTTCAGCGAGGTCTGTACCTCGCGGTTCTGCGCGCGCGTGGCGGCCGAGGGGCCGGAATAGGTCCGGCGCACCTGCTGCCGCTGGCGGTTCTTGGCCGCCTCGTTCATGATCGCGCCGCCGATCAGCCCGCCGATGATGCCGCCGACGACGGCGTCGCCATCGGCCGCCGCGCGGGTGGCCGGGGTGATCGCGACGCTCGCGGCCAGGCAGGCCATTGCAAAATTCTTCTTCATGATGACATGTCTCCCGAAAAGTTCTGCGGCGCCAATCCACACACGCGCGCCCGGACGCACCCGGATCACCACAGTGTCGCGGTCACCCGCGAAACCTGTCAAGGCAGGAAAGGACGACCATGGGGCCGGAATGGCGCATTTTCGAGGATTTTGCGCCCTATCCCGAGACCTGCGCCGCTATGGAGGCGCGGGCCGAGGCGATCGCGGCGGGCCGCGCGGCCGAGGCGATCTGGCTGGTCGAGCATCCCCCGCTGTACACCGCAGGCACCTCGGCGCGGGTCGAGGACCTGACCGATCCCGGCCGGTTTCCGGTGTTTCCGACGCTGCGGGGCGGGCAATACACCTATCACGGGCCGGGCCAGCGGGTGGTCTATGTCATGCTTGATGTCGGCGCGCGGGGCCGCGACGTGCGCCGCTTCGTGACCCTGCTCGAGGATTGGGTGATTGCGACGCTGGCCGAGTTCAACGTGCATGGCGAACGCCGCGCGGGCCGCGTCGGCGTCTGGGTGATGCGCCCCGACCTGCCGCCCGGCCCATCGGGCGCGCCGCGCGAGGACAAGATCGCGGCGATTGGCGTCCGGCTGCGGCGCTGGGTCAGCTTTCACGGGCTGTCGATCAATGTCGAGCCGGACCTTTCGCATTACGACGGCATCGTGCCCTGCGGCATCCGCGAGCACGGGGTCACCAGCCTGGTGGATCTGGGCCTGCCGGTGACGATGGCGGATGTGGACGTCGCGCTGAAGCGCAGCTTCGGCCGGATCTTCGGCTGAGGCCGGCGGCGGGACCGCCCGTCAGTGCCGCGTGTTGCGGTCGGTGATGTCCTTCATCGAGGCGCGCCCCTCGATCAGCAGCGAGCGGTTCTCTTCCGGGTGGGGATGCTCGTGCAGGCCCATCAGGTCCTTTTCATATTCCTCGGCCTTCAGCTTGAAGAACCGCTGGGCCAGATCCTCATACATCTCGCGCGCCAGCAGCAGACCCATCACCAGCGCCGTAAGCAGGAAGATGTAGTGCGAGTAGATGAAGAAGAACGCGATCAGGTAGCTCACGATCAGGATCAATGCCGCGCCGCGCAGGATGACCGCGGGCCAGTCCTGGGGTTTCACGCTCTTGAGGTATTTCATCAGCATCGTCACGTTCCTGTCTCGGTCCCGCCACCGGGAATAGCGCCCCGTCCGCCCCAATGAAAGCCGCCGCCTTCATCGGACCCCATTACGCGCTGTCCCTTACCATTCGATTACCCCTAGATGGGGCCCCGCACCCCGGGGGCAAGGCCGCCCGCCCGCAAAGCCCACGTCCGGACGCAGGACAGGATGCCGCAGGCGTCCCGTCCGGCTTGCGCAGGTCAGGCCAGCCGCTCCTTCACCATCGGGCCCACCGCGCCGAAATCCATGCGGCCTGCGTAATCGGCCTTGAGCACGCCCATCACCCGGCCCATGTCGCGGATCGTCTCGGCCCCGGTGGTCTGGATCGCCTCGTCGACCGCCCTGGCCACCTCGGCCTCGGTCAGCGGGCGTGGCAGGAATTCCTCGATCACGGCGATCTCGGCGCGCTCGGCCTCGGCAAGGTCCAGCCGCCCGCCCTCTTCGTAGGCCCGCGCGCTTTCCTGGCGCTGCCTGGTCATCCGGCCGAGAATCGCCAGCACCTCGGCATCACCGACCCCCTCTTCGACGCCCTCGCCGCGCAGCGCGATGTCCTTGTCCTTGATCGCGGCGTTGATCAGGCGCAGCGTGGACAGCCGCTGGGCTTCCTGGTTCTTCATCGCGGTCTTGAGGCCCGAGGAAATGCGGGTTCTGAGGTCCATTCGGGTCACCTTTTGTCGCATTTGCGTCAAGTTGGCCAAGATAGGGCCGCCCATGGGGCGAGGCAAGCCGCGCCGCCGCGTGATAACCCATTGAAATCAAGTGAATTCACATTTTGCCGCAACCCTTGATTCTTTGCCCCCCCAAGCCTAGTGTCCGCCAGATTCCGCACCCGAGGAGACCGCGATGCCCGCCGCCACCCCCCGCCCGACCGCCTGCCTGACGCTTGCAGACGGCACCGTGTTCTACGGTCAGGGCTTTGGCGCGACCGGCGAGACGGTGGCGGAACTGTGCTTCAACACCGCGATGACCGGCTATCAGGAGATCATGACCGACCCCTCCTATGCCGGGCAGGTGGTCACCTTCACCTTCCCCCATGTTGGCAATGTCGGCGTCAACGCCGAGGATGACGAGACCGCCGCGCCGGTCGCCGCGGGCATGGTGGTGAAATGGGACCCGACCGAGCCCTCGAACTGGCGCGCGACGGAACGGCTGACCGGGTGGCTGGCCCGGCGTGGCCGGATCGGGATGGGCGGCGTCGACACCCGCCGCCTGACCCGCGCAATCCGCCAGCAGGGCGCCCCGCATGTGGCGCTGGCCCATGATCCCGAAGGCCGGTTCGACATCGAAAAACTGGTGGCAAGGGCGCGCGGCTGGTCGGGACTTGTGGGCCTTGACCTGGCAAAGGACGTGACCTGCGCCCAGTCCTACCGCTGGGACGAGATGCGCTGGGCCTGGCCCGAAGGCTATGCACGGCGCGAGGGGCCGGGCCACCGGGTGGTCGCGATCGACTATGGCGCGAAACGCAACATCCTGCGCTGCCTCGCCTCGGCGGGCTGCGATGTCACCGTGCTGCCCGCCACCGCCACCGCCGAGGACGTGCTGGCGCTGAACCCAGATGGCGTGTTCCTGTCGAACGGGCCCGGCGATCCGGCGGCGACCGGCGAATATGCGGTGCCGATGATCCAGAAGGTGCTGGACAAGGGCGTGCCGCTGTTCGGCATCTGCCTCGGCCACCAGATGCTGGCCCTCGCCTTGGGCGCCAGGACGATCAAGATGAACCACGGCCATCACGGCGCGAACCACCCGGTCAAGGACCTGGAAACCGGCAAGGTCGAGATCACGTCCATGAACCACGGCTTCACCGTGGACAGCCAGACCCTGCCCAAGGGCGTGGTGGAAACCCATGTCTCGCTGTTCGACGGGTCGAACTGCGGGATCCGCATGGCCGACCGTCCCGCCTTCAGCGTGCAGTATCACCCCGAGGCAAGTCCGGGGCCGCAGGACAGCTATTACCTGTTCGAACGCTTCGCCGCGGCGATGGCCGAACGCGCCTGAGCACGCCCCCCGCAGGGGGGGTGGTGCGGACGACGGGACTCGAACCCGTACTCTCGTGCGAGAAGCAGATTTTCGTACCACTTCGGCTTTCACCGCCGCCGCCCATCCTCTTCGGGCGGCGTTCGTGGTCTGGACTGTCCCTTCGCCGTGGCCCGCAAGGGCTGTAGGCGCCGCCCGTCCAGTCTCTACACCTTCCCCCAAGGGGGCTTGGCTCGGGATTGGCTTAGGGCGCGCGCGCCCGTTAGCGTTCCCCGAATTTGAGCGGTTCTGCACCGCGCGTTTCCCCGCGGGCACTCCAATCAAAGTCTGCTGCGTCTACCGATTTCGCCACGTCCGCACGTGACCCGGCCGGACCATAGCCGCCCGCCGCGCCAAGGAAAAGCCTCAGCGCCGCGCGGTGGCCAGCACCGCGTCCCCGCCGATCAGCAGCAGCGCGCCGTCCTCGGAGACATCGAACCGGTCCACCCGGTCAAGCACCTCGAAGACCCGGCGTTCCTGCATCATCAACGCCTCGGGACAGGCCATCAGCGTCGCCCCGACCGGGCCGATGCGCAGCCCCTCGCCGGTCAGTTCGGCGCCGCCCATGAAGCGGTTGCAGCCGCCGCTCCCCGACACCCGCCCGTCGCGGCCAAAGGCGATAGTGACATTCGAGGAATCGATGATTCCGCCGCCCCCGATATCCTCGATCCGCCAGGGATGGGCGGCCAGCAGGTCCAGCGGATCGCCGCCACAGCCGGTCAGGCGTTGCCCGCCGGTTTCGACGCTGGCCGTATCGGGATAGGGCATCCCGGTCATCGTGTCGCGGCACAGGGCCGGGGCAAGCGTCAGCACCAGGTCCGCCCCCTCGGGCGCGTAGCGGCGCGCGTCGTCCACGATCCCGGGCTCGGGCAGGGGGGCCGCGATCCCGGTCGCGCCGTAATCGCCCGCATAGCGCATCTGCCCGCCCGCGATCTCCAGCGTCCAGCCGGGTTCGTTGCCGCGGGCGCGGTAGCTGCCCCCCGGCAGCGCCGCGCGACATTCCGGAAACTCCGCCCCATGCAGGCGCAGCGTGGCGGCATCACCCTTGGTCCAGACCCAGGTCTCCGGGTCACCCTCGGCCACGAATTTCGCCCCCGAGGCCGTCACTTCCGGCACCAGCTTGACATACTGCCCGCCGATGCGCAGCCGCGCGCCCTGCCCGACAAAACCCAGTTCCGCCGTCAGTTCGCCGCAACTCAGCGTGGTGGCGAACCCCATCGGCCGGAACCCCTTCAGCATCACCTCTCCCGCCTGCACCGGCCCCTCGCCCGCCTCGATAGCGACCGTATCGCTCAGCCAGCGGATCTGGCCATCCAGCCGCAGCGCCGCGCGCAAGCTGAACGCGGGACCCGCGGGCGCCTGCACCGCAAAGGGCAGCGGCACCTGCGCGCCCTCGGTCGGGAGTGCCTCGCTGACGACCACCGCGCCGCCCGCGTCGCGCAGTTCCAGCAGCATCTCTGCTTCGGGCGACAGCGCGATCCGCTCGCGGTAGATCAGGCTGCCGGTGATGGCGCGCATTTCCTGGGCCAACGCCGCCACAGGCAGCGCGACGCAGGCCAGCAGGCTCAGGACGAATCGCATATCTCTCCCCCCGGAGGTTGTCTCGCGACGGAGTCTAGCACGCGGCGGGGGATCGGGCGAAACCCTTAGCCGGGCTGGGCAAACCCCGCATCCTTCACCGCCTCCATCGCGACATAGGTCGATGTATTGGCCACATGCGGCAGGCCCGACAGCCGTTCCGCCATCACCTCGCGGTACTGCACCATGTCGGCGGTGCGCACCTTCAGCAGGTAGTCGAAGCCGCCCGCGATCATGTGACATTCCTCGATCTCGGGGATCGCGCGCACGGCGGCGTTGAACTGGCGCAGCGCCGCCTCGCGGGTGTCGGACAGCCGCACCTCGACAAAGGCGACATGGGCCAGCCCCAGCCGGATCGGGTTCAGCATGGCGCGATAGCCGGTGATGATGCCCGCCTCCTCCAGCCGCCGCATCCGCGCCTGGGTCGGCGTCTTAGACAGCCCAATCCGGCGGGCAAGCTCGGCCACGGGCAGGCGCCCCTCGGCGGACAGCACGCGCAGAATCGCGCGGTCCTGGCGGTCGAGGGCGGAAAGGTCGTCCGGCATATCTGGCCCCATCAATTCAGTCGCTTCACCTGTCTATAAGCCTGAAACTGGCCGAACAGGCGCATCATTCGACGGTATACTGGCCCCAGTTCAGGGGAAACGCCATGACCGACAGGACCACCACCCTCCGCACCGGGATCGAGGCCGCAACCTATGCGCCCGAAGGCCCGGTGCTGAAACGCCTGCTGGCCGGAACCGGGCTGGATGCCGCCGCCCGCACCCGCATTTCCGCCGCAGCCGCCGCGCTGGTCCGCGACATCCGCGCCCATGATCGCCCCGGATTGATGGAGGTGTTCCTGGCCGAATACGGCCTCTCGACCGAAGAGGGCGTCGCGCTGATGTGCCTGGCCGAGGCGCTGTTGCGCGTGCCCGATGCCGAGACGATGGACGCGCTGATCGAGGACAAGATCGCCCCCTCCGACTGGGGCCGCCACCTTGGAAAATCCGCCTCGCCGCTGGTCAATGCCTCCACCTGGGCCTTGATGCTCACCGGCCGGGTACTCGACGACCCCCAGCCCGGCCTTGCCGCCACGCTGAAAGGCGCCCTCCGGCGACTGGGCGAGCCGGTGATCCGCACCGCCGTCGCCCGCGCCATGCGCGAGATGGGCCGCCAGTTCGTCCTTGGCGAAACCATCGGGGCCGCCATGGACCGCGCCGCCGGGATGGAGGCGAAGGGCTACACCTATTCCTACGACATGCTGGGCGAGGCTGCGCGCACCGAAGACGACGCAAGCCGCTATCTGGACGCCTATGCACAGGCCATCGCCCGGATCGCCGGCGCCGCCACCGCGGACGATATCCGCGACAATCCCGGCATCTCGATCAAGCTCTCGGCGCTGCACCCCCGCTACGAGGTCGCCCAGCGCGACCGGGCGATGGCGGAACTGGCACCGCGCCTGCTGCATCTGGCGCTGATGGCGCGCGAGGCCGGGATGGGCCTGAACATCGACGCCGAAGAGGCCGACCGGCTGGCGCTGTCGCTTGACGTCATCGAGGCGGTGCTGGCCGACCCGCGCCTTGCCGGATGGCACGGGTTCGGCGTGGTGGTGCAGGCCTATGGCCCGCGCGCGGGGCTGGTGCTGGACTGGCTTCATGCGCTGGCAGACCGGCATGACCGCCGCCTGATGGTGCGGCTGGTCAAGGGAGCCTATTGGGATACCGAGATCAAGCGCGCGCAGGTGATCGGCGTGGACGGCTTCCCGGTCTTCACCCGCAAGGCCGCGACCGATGTCAGCTATATCGCCAACGCCCGCAAGATGCTGGGCATGACGGATCGGATCTATCCGCAATTCGCCACGCACAATGCCCACACCGTCGCCGCGATCCTCGACATGGGGGCGGACCGGACCGCCTTTGAATTCCAGCGCCTGCATGGCATGGGCGAGACGCTGCACGATCTGGTGATGGCCCGGCATGACGGCGCGCGCTGCCGCATCTATGCGCCGGTGGGCGCGCATCGCGACCTGCTGGCCTATCTGGTGCGGCGGCTGCTGGAAAACGGCGCGAACAGTTCCTTCGTGAACCGGATCGTGGACGAGGACGTGCCCCCCGAAACCGTCGCCGCCGACCCGCTGGCCGAGATCGAGGCGTATCTCGACGCCCCCGAACACCCCGCGATCCGGCGCGCGCCTGCGCTGTTCGCCCCCGAACGGCGCAATTCGCGCGGCTGGGATCTGGCCCACGCCCCCGATCTGGCCGCGATCGAGGCCGCCCGCGCGCCCCACCGCGCCGCCCGGTTCGAGGCAGCCCCCCTGATCGCCGGGACAGCCGCGCCCGAAACGGCGCAGGCCGTCCTGAACCCGGCCGATCCGGCGGATATCGTGGGCCATGTCCGCCCGGCCTCTACAGGCGATGTGGACACCGCGCTCGCCGCCGCCCGCCCCTGGGACGCCCCCGCCGCCGCGCGCGCGGCCATCCTGCGCCGCGCCGCCGATCTGTATGAGGACCATTTCGGCGCGATCTTCGCCATCGTCGCGCGCGAGGCGGGCAAGACCCTGCCCGATGCGGTGGGCGAATTGCGCGAGGCGGTCGATTTCCTGCGCTATTACGCGGCGCAGGCCGAAACCCTCGACACCCCCCCGCGCGGCGTCTTCGCCTGCATCTCGCCGTGGAACTTCCCTCTGGCGATCTTCACCGGCCAGGTCACGGCCGCGCTGGCCGCGGGCAATGCCGTGCTGGCCAAACCCGCCGAACAGACCCCGCTGATCGCCCACTATGCCACACGCCTGCTGCATGAGGCGGGCGTGCCGCGCGACGCGCTGCAACTGCTGCCCGGCGACGGCGCGACGGTGGGCGCGCGGCTGACCGCCGATCCCCGCGTCAACGGCGTGGCCTTCACCGGCGCGACCGAAACCGCCCGGATCATCGCGCGCGCCATGGCCGACCACATGGCCCCCGGTACGCCGCTGATCGCGGAAACCGGCGGGCTGAACGCGATGGTGGTGGACTCGACCGCCCTGCCCGAACAGGCGGTGCGTGACGTGGTCACCTCGGCGTTCCAGTCCGCCGGGCAACGTTGCTCGGCGCTGCGCTGCCTCTATGTGCAGGAGGATATCGCCGAGGGCTTCCTGAAGATGCTGACCGGCGCCATGGCCGAGTTGCGCCTTGGCGATCCCTGGGATCTGTCCACCGATATCGGCCCGCTGATCGAGGCCGCCGCGCTGCGGGACTTCACCGCCCATGTCGCGCAGGCCCGCACCGACGGCCGCCTGTTATGGCAGGCGCCTGCCCCGGCAACCGGCCATTTCCTGTCCCCCGCGCTGATCCGCGTCGACGGCATCGCGGCGCTGGAGCGCGAGATCTTCGGCCCCGTCCTGCATGTCGCGACCTTCCGGGCCGAACACCTGGACCGGGTGATCGACGCGATCAACGCGCGCGGCTATGGCCTGACCTTCGGGCTTCATTCGCGCATCGACGACCGCGTGCAGCACATCGCCGAGCGGCTGGCGGTCGGCAACGCTTACGTCAACCGCAACCAGATCGGCGCGGTGGTGGGCTGCCAACCCTTCGGCGGCGAGGGGCTTTCGGGCACCGGCCCCAAGGCGGGCGGAGCGAACTACCTGCCCCGCTTCACCGCCCGGCCCGCGCCCAAGATCGCCGGTGTGCCAGAGGGGACGGTCACCGCCGAAACCCTGGCCCGCGCACTGCGCGAGGCGGCGCCGGGGCACGGCCCGGACAGCCGCGCCCTGCCCGGCCCCACCGGCGAGTCGAACCGGCTGTCCACCCATCCCCGCCCGCCGCTGCTGTGCCTCGGGCCCGGGCGCGCCGCCGCCCAGGCGCAGACCGACGCGGTGCGCGCGCTGGGCGGCGCAGCGGTGGCGGTGACCGGGACGGTGGCACCGGACATGCTGGAAACGCTGGACGGGTTCGCAGGCGTGCTCTGGTGGGGCGACAGCGCCACCGGACGGGCCATCGCGCAGGCGCTGGCGCGGCGCGGCGGTCCGCTGGTGCCGCTGGTCACCGGCCTGCCCGATACCGCCCATGCCCGCCATGAACGGCACCTGTGCATCGACACCACCGCCTCGGGCGGGAACGCGGCGCTTCTGGCCGAGGTCGGTTCCGCTTGACCGGCGGGCGCGACCGGCTAGCCTGCGGGCGATGTTCCCGCTGCGCGATCACAACCCGTCGACCCGGACGCCCTATGTCGTCTACGCGCTGATCGCGGCCAACGTGATCGTGTTCCTGTCCTACTGGCCGCTTTTCCAGGACCCTGCGGCGCTGAATCACTTCTTCCTGCGCTGGGCGCTGATCCCCGCGGCGATCCACGAAGGGGTTCACCTGCACGGGCTGGCCACCTCGATGTTCCTGCATGGCGGGCTGATGCACCTGGGCGGCAACATGCTGTTCCTGTGGATCTTCGGCGACAACCTCGAAGAGGAACTGGGCCATCTCGGCTTTCTCGGCTTCTACCTCGCGGGCGGGCTGGCGGCGGGACTGGCGCAATACGCGATGGATCCGCTCTCGCTGGTGCCGATGGTGGGCGCGTCTGGCGCGATCGCGGCGGTGATGGGCGGCTACCTGCTGCTGTTTCCCAGGGCGCGGGTGGATATCCTGATCTTCCTGGTGGTCATCATCCGGATCCTGCCGGTGCCTGCCTGGCTGATGCTGGGGCTGTGGTTCGGGCTGCAGCTTTTCGCCGGTGCCGCGACGCCCACGGATCAGGGCGGGGTCGCCTACTGGGCGCATGCGGGCGGCTTCGTCGCGGGGCTGGCGCTGATCCTGCCGCTCTGGCTGGGGCGGGGCGGCCCGGCCTTCTGGGCGCGCACCCATGGCCACCCGCCGCATCCCGAGGCGCCCTATCGCCGCACCCCGATCCCGCGCGCCGGCCGCAGGCGCTGAGGCAGGGGCGCCGCGCGCGCCCCGGATCAGTCGTTGACCACGCCCAGGTCCACGATCTCGGCTTCCGACAGGCGCTGACCGACCCCGTCGCCCACGGCGTAGACGCCGGTGTTGACCGAGGCGAACATCCCCATGCACAGGCCCACGGCGGCCGCCGTCAGGACCACCCAGTCGACCGTCACGACGCCATCCTCACAGGACAGAAAGGCGCGCACCCGCGCCGCGAGGCCGGAATCGGCCGCCATCATTGTCATCGAACACATGCTTCGTTCCCCTCTTCTCACGGGCCTTGGTCCGTTTTGGTTAAAGAAGTAGGCGGAACAAGGGCGCCTTGCGGGCCGTCAGGTGTTCCTGATGAGTTTCGCGAAGGGATCGAACAGGGCCTCGTTGGCCACCAGAACATCGCCATGCACCAGCGGATCATGCCCCGGGCGGACGGCGCCGACCAGCCCGCCGGCCTCGCGCACCAGCAGCAGCCCGGCGGCGATATCCCAGACGTTCAACTCGCGCTCCCAATAGCCGTCGTACCGGCCCGTGGCCACATAGGCCAGGTCCAGCGCGGCCGAGCCCCAGCGGCGTACCCCCGCGCAATGCGGCATCAGCCGGGCCAGATCCTGCAACGTGGCAGGCAGCGTCTTCTTCGCGGCAAAGGGCACGCCGGTGGCAAAGATCGCCTCGATCATGCGCGCGCGCCCCGATACACGCAGCCGGCGTTCGTTCATCCAGGCGCCCGCCCCCTTCTCGGCGACGAACATCTCGTCCTTGGCCGCGTCGAAGATCACGCCCGCGACGATCTCGCCCTTGTGCTCCAGCGCGATGGACACCGCCCAGTGCGGCAGCCCGTGCAGGAAGTTCGTGGTCCCGTCCAGCGGATCGACGATCCAGCGCCGGGTCGGATCCTCGCCCGCTTCCTCGCCGGTCTCCTCGCCGATCCAGCCATAGGTCGGCCGCGCGCCGCGCAACTCGTCCTTGAGGATCTTCTCGGCGGCGGTATCCGCGCGGCTGACGAAATCGCCTGCCCCCTTCATCGAGACCTGCAGGTTCTCGACCTCGCGGAAATCCTTGACCAGACTGCGCCCGGCCTTGCGCGCGGCCTTGATCATGATGTTGAGATTGGCGCTGCCTTGCATGGGCGTCTCCTTGGGTTGGCGCCGCCATACACGGGGGCGCGCGCCATGCCAAGGGGGGCGCGGCGCTCAGCCGGCCCCGCGCAGCATCTCCCAGACACGAAGCGGCGTGAACGGCATGTCGGCGCGGCGCACGCCGCGATCCCACAGCGCGCCCTGCACCGCGTTCGCCACAGCGGCCATCGCGCCGACCGTCCCCGCCTCGCCGCAACCCTTCATGCCCAGCGGGTTCGCGGTCGAGGGCACGGGCGCGGTCGTGAAGGTAATGAACGGCATGTCGTCAGCCCGCGGCATCGCGTAGTCCATGAAACTCGCGCTCAGCAACTGGCCGTACTCGTCATAGCCCACATGTTCGCAGATCGCCTGGCCCAGCCCCTGCGCCACGCCGCCATGGACCTGACCTTCGGCCAGCCGGGGGTTCATCAGGTTGCCGAAATCGTCGGTGACGGTGTATTTGACCACCTTGGTCTTGCCGGTCTCGGGGTCGATCTCGACCTCGGCCACATGGGCGCCGTTCGGATAGGACCGGCCCGGCAGGGTATACTCCGCCCGGTGCTTCAACAGGTCCGTGCGGCCGGCAGCGCGCGCCATCTCGGCCGCTTCGACCAGCGTGGGCGTCAGGTTCGACCCTGCCGCGCGGAAGCTGTGGCCATCGAAGGCAACCCGCGCCGCCTCAACCCCCATCTGCTCGGCCAGGAAGGGCGCGAAGGCCCCGACCATCTTCTCGACGGTGGCGACGGTCGCGTTGCACTGGGTCGTGACCGAGCGCGAGCCCCCCGTGCCGCCACCCTTGGCGATGCGGTCGCTGTCGCCCTGGACGACGCGGATCCGCTCGACCGCAATCCCCGTCCGGTCGGCCAGGAACTGGGCATAGACCGTCTCGTGCCCCTGCCCGTTCGACTGGGTGCCCACGTAAAGGTTCACGCTGCCATCGGCGCAGAACTCGACCTCGGCCCCCTCGGTCGGGTCGCCCAGGATCGACTCGATGTAATAGCACAGGCCCAGCCCCCGCAGCCGCCCCGCGGCCTCGCTCTCGGCCTTGCGCGCAGCAAAGCCCGCCACGTCGGCCGCCCCGTGGACCCGCGCCAGCACCCGGCCGAAATCGCCCACGTCATACAATTCGCCCGTGGGCGTCCGGTAGGGGAAGGCATCGCGCGCGATGAAGTTCCGACGCCGCAGCTCCCACGGGTCCACCCCCAGCACCCGCGCCGCATGGTCCATCGCGCGCTCCAGCGCATAGATCGCCTCGGGCCGCCCGGCGCCGCGATAGGCATCGACCTGCGTGGTGTTGGTATAGACCCCCTTCACCTGCAACAGCGCCGCCGGGATGTCATAGGCCCCGGTCAGCACCTTGGCGAACAGCAGCGACTGGATCGGCTGGGCGAATTCGGAATTGTAGGCCCCGAGGTTCGACACACTCGTCACCCGGTAGCCGGTGATCCGGTGATCCGCGTCAAACGCCAGTTCCACCGTCGAGACCAGATCGCGGCCCGCATTGTCGCTCAGCATCGCCTCGGTCCGTTCCGACATCCAGCGCACGGGCCGGCCCAGCTCGCGTGCGGCATGGGCAATGACGTAGTATTCGGGATAGGTCATCCCCTTCATCCCGAAGCCGCCGCCCACGTCCGGGTTCGTCACCCGCACGTCGCCGGGCGCCAGGTGCAGCATCTCGGCCAGCTTGTCCTTCTGCCCCCAGACCCCCTGCCCGTTGACGCAGAGATGCAGCCGCCCGTCCGCCCATTCCGCCCAGGCGCCGCGCGGCTCCATCGAGTTGACGATCACCCGGTTGTCCGGCACCTCGACCGACACGACATGCGCCGCCGCAGCAAAGGCCGCCTCGACCGCCGCGGCATCCCCCATCGCCCAGTCATAGGCCAGGTTCCCGGCCACCTCGTCATGGACGGCCGGCCCGCCCGTCGCCAACGCCAGGTGTGGCTCCAGTTCCTCGAACTCGAACACGATCCGTTCGGCCGCGTCGCGCGCCTGGTCCAGCGTTTCGGCCACCACCATCGCCACCGCCTCGCCCACGAAGCGCACCTTGCCGCGCGCCAGCAGCGGCCGCCCCGGCTCCGCGCCCTTCGACCCGTCGCGGTTGGTCACCACGGTGGCGCGCATGTCCAGCGTCACCCCTGCCACCAGCAGATCCTCGGCGGTCAGCACCAGGTGCACCCCCGCCGCGGCCCGCGCCGCGCCCACGTCCAGCGCCGTGATCCGCGCATGCGCCACCGGGCTGCGCAGCACATGGGCGACCAGCGCGCCCCTGGGCGCGATATCGTCGACATAGCGCCCCTGCCCGGTCAGGAACCGTACATCCTCGATGCGGCGCACCGTCTGGCTCGCCCCGAATTTGGTGTCCATCGCGCGTCTCCCTGTCCTGTCCGGCCCGACGATAGCGGCCGCGCGCCCCCTGTCCACCCCCGCCGGGGCTTGGCCTTGTCCCCGCCATTCGCTAATCACGGGCCCGAAGCCCAGGATGCCGAGGACGCCCGATGCCGATGGAAAAGACCTTCAACGCCGCCGAGGCCGAGGCCCGGCTCTACGCCGCCTGGGAAAAGGCCGGCTGCTTCGCGGCGGGCGCCAACGCGTCCCGGCCCGAGACCTTCTGCATCATGATCCCGCCGCCCAACGTCACCGGCAGCCTGCACATGGGCCACGCCTTCAACAACACGTTGCAGGATATCCTTGTCCGCTGGCACCGGATGCGGGGCTTCGACACGCTCTGGCAGCCGGGGCAGGACCATGCGGGCATCGCGACCCAGATGGTCGTGGAACGGGAACTGGCGAAACAGGGCATCACCCGCCGTGACTTCGAGCGGCGCGAAGATTTCGTCGCCAAGGTCTGGGAATGGAAGCAGCAGTCGGGCGGCACCATCATCAACCAGCTCAAGCGGCTGGGGGCCTCCTGCGACTGGTCGCGCAACGCCTTCACCATGTCGGGCGCCCCCGGCGCGCCCGCGGGCGAGGAAGGCAATTTCCACGATGCCGTCATCAAGGTCTTCGTGGACATGTACAACAAGGGCTACATCTACCGCGGCAAACGGCTGGTGAACTGGGACCCGCATTTCGAAACCGCGATTTCCGATCTCGAGGTCGAGCAGGTCGAGGTCGATGGCGCGATGTGGCGCCTGCGCTACCCGCTGGAAAACGGTGAAACCTACCAGCACCCCGTCGAGTTCGACGAGGACGGCACCCCCACCGCCTACGAGACCCGCGATTACCTCGTCGTCGCCACGACCCGCCCCGAGACGATGCTGGGCGACACCGGCGTGGCCGTGCATCCCGACGATCCCCGCTACAGGCACCTGATCGGCAAGACCGTCCGCCTGCCGCTGTGCGGCCGGTCCATCCCCATCGTGGCCGACGACTATGCCGACCCGGCCAAGGGCACCGGCGCGGTCAAGATCACGCCCGCCCACGATTTCAACGACTGGGAGGTAGGCCGTCGCAATGGGATTGCGCAGACTCACGAGGAATGGATCGAAGGGGGTAAGACGGGCAAGAAGCCAATCAACGTCATGGATACACGCGCCCGCATCTGGCTTCGTGATAACCACGATTTCGCGGAGGATTGTGACCCGGACGGTGTCGCGCGATTGATCGCGGCAATCGACCCTGATGACGAAGGACGTATGCCGAGGCAAGACGCCCGCGATTGGATCATTGAAACGGCCCAAGAAGAAGGCTGGCTCGACGGCATCGACCCCGACCGCCACATGGTCCCCCACGGCGACCGGTCGAAGGTCGCCATCGAGCCCTACCTGACCGATCAATGGTTCGTGGACACCGCCAAGATCGTCGGCCCCGCGCTGGAGGCCGTCCGCGACGGGCGGACGAAGATCCTGCCCGAGCAGCACGAAAAGGTCTATTTCCACTGGCTGGAAAACATCGAGCCCTGGTGCATCAGCCGCCAGCTCTGGTGGGGGCACCAGATTCCGGTGTGGTTCGGACCGGAACTAGATGAACATGGCCAAGTCACCGATCTACTCGGCAAGCAATTCTGCGCTGCTTCCGAGAGCGAAGCGGTTCAGCTTGCAGCAGAGTATTACCGAGAAAAGACAGGTCGAACGGTCGAGGTTGGTGTTCATCACATCGAGGATACCCTCGAAGGCTTTCGCCACGAGCCTATGCCAATCGCGGGCTCTACTGCTTGGGGCGACAGTCAGCCCGAATTGAATCACGTCACTCTTTCTCGCGACCCCGACGTCCTCGACACCTGGTTCTCGTCCGGGCTCTGGCCCATCGGCACGCTGGGCTGGCCCGAGGACACGCCGGAACTGCGCAAGTATTTCCCCACCGATGTCCTGATCACCGGCTTCGACATCATCTTCTTCTGGGTCGCCCGGATGATGATGATGCAGCTGGCCGTGGTCGACCGGATCCCGTTCCACACCGTCTATGTCCACGCCCTCGTCCGCGACGAGAAGGGCAAGAAGATGTCGAAGTCGCTGGGCAACGTCCTCGACCCGCTGGAACTGATCGACGAATTCGGCGCCGACGCGGTGCGCTTCACCCTCACCGCGATGGCCGCGATGGGGCGCGATCTGAAGCTGTCGACCAGCCGCATCGCGGGCTACCGCAACTTCGGCACCAAGCTCTGGAACGCCGCCCGCTTCGCCGAGATGAACGGCGTCTTTTCCGACGAAAGTCCGATGGAAATCCGATCGAATTCCGATGCAGTTCAG
This sequence comes from Rhodovulum euryhalinum, assembly GCF_004342445.1. GTDB lineage: Bacteria > Pseudomonadota > Alphaproteobacteria > Rhodobacterales > Rhodobacteraceae > Rhodovulum > Rhodovulum euryhalinum. The sequence continues at coordinate 7,813 of NZ_SLWW01000005.1, read as the reverse complement.
ACGGTGAACCGCTGGATCATCGGCGAGACCGCAAAAGTGCGCCAAGCCGTTGACGAGGCACTGGAAAACTACCGCTTCAACGACGCCGCCAACGCCCTTTACGCCTTTGTCTGGGGCAAGGTCTGCGACTGGTACGTGGAGTTCTCCAAACCCCTCCTGCTGGACGGAAGTGCCGAAGACCAAAGGGAAACCCGCGCCACGATGGCCTGGGTCCTGGACCAGTGCCTGATCCTTCTGCACCCGATCATGCCCTTCATCACCGAAGACCTCTGGGGCATGACCGGCACCCGAGAAAAAATGCTGGTCCACGCCGACTGGCCCACCTACGGGGCCGAGATGATCGACCCCGACGCCGACCGCGAGATGAACTGGGTCATTGATCTGATCGAGGAAATCCGCTCCGCCCGCGCCCAGATGGGCGTGCCCGCCGGCGCCCAGGTCCCGATGCTCGCCACCCAGATGGACCCCGCCGCCCGCACCGCGTGGGACCGTAACGAGGCGCTGATCCGCAAGCTCGCCCGCGTCGAAAGCCTGAGTGAAGTCAAGGACTTGCCCAAGGGCTGCGTGACCATCGCCATCGAGGGCGCCCACCTCGCCCTGCCGCTCGCCGGCATCGTCGACGTCGCCGCCGAAAAGTCCCGCCTGGAGAAAGGCCTTGCCAAGCTCGACAAGGAAATGGCCGGGCTGATGGGGCGGCTGAACAACCCGAAATTCATCGACAGCGCCCCCGAAGAGGTGGTCGAGGAAACCCGCGACCTTGCCGAAGCCAAGCGCGACGAAGCCGCCAAGCTGCGCGCCGCACTGGCCAGGCTGGGCGAACTGGGCTGAGGCCGGGATTATCGGAAAAGGGAAATCCTGATGCGGGAATGCCCGCCTCAGGCCCCTTTTCCGCATATCTCATGTCCGAGAAAGACAGCTCCTGAATCGTCCCTCGCCACCGTGCGCCTGCCCCGGCGCGGCGCCGCGAACCTTGACTCCGCCCTCCGTTGGGTCCAGAGACTCGGCCGACATAACCCGCAACCGGGCGTTCCGTGGGCGCCAAACCGACGAGGAGGCCGCAATGGGCCAGATCACGCTTACCTTCCCCGATGGCAACCAGCGCGCCGTCCCCGCCGGGACGACACCCGCCGAGGTCGCGGCTTCGATCTCCAACTCCCTGGCGAAAAAGGCGATCTCGGCCCAGGTGAACGGCCGCCATTTCGACCTGCAATGGCCTATCCTTGAGGACGCCTCCATCGCCATCAACACGATGCAGGACGACGCCCCCGCGCTGGAACTGATCCGCCACGACCTGGCCCACATCATGGCCCGCGCGGTGCAGGAGATCTGGCCCGACGTAAAGGTGACGATCGGCCCGGTGATCGAGAACGGCTGGTACTACGACTTCGACCGCGCCGCCCCCTTCACGCCCGAGGATCTCGGCCAGATCGAGGCCAAGATGAAGGAGATCATCAACCGCCGCGATCCCGTCACCACGGAAATCTGGGACCGCGACCGGGCGGTGAAGTATTACGAGGCCAACAACGAGCCCTACAAGGTGGAACTCGTGGGCATGATCCCCGAGGGCCAGCCGATCCGGATGTACTGGCACGGCCACTGGCAGGACCTCTGCCGCGGCCCGCACCTGCAACACACGGGGCAAGTGCCCGCCGATGCCTTCAAGCTGATGAAGGTTGCGGGCGCCTACTGGCGGGGCGACAGCACCCGGCCGATGCTGCAACGCATTTACGGCGTGGCCTTTCGCAACCGCGAGGCGCTCAAGGACTATCTGCAGTTCCTCGAAGAGGCGGAAAAGCGTGACCACCGGCGGCTGGGCCGCGAGATGGCGCTGTTTCACATGCAGGAAGAGGCGCCGGGACAGGTGTTCTGGCACCCCAACGGCTGGCGCATCTACACGACCCTGCAGGACTACATGCGCCGCCGCCAGACCGCCGCTGGCTATGTCGAGGTGAACACGCCGCAGGTGGTCGACCGCCGCCTGTGGGAAGCCTCTGGCCACTGGGAAAAGTACCAGGAACACATGTTCATCGTCGAGGTGGACGAGGAACACGCCCGCGAAAAGACGATCAATGCGCTGAAACCGATGAACTGCCCCGGCCATGTGCAGATCTTCAACCAGGGGCTCAAGTCATACCGCGATCTGCCGCTCAGGATGGCGGAATTCGGGTCGTGCAACCGCTATGAACCCTCGGGCGCGCTGCACGGCATCATGCGGGTGCGCGGGTTCACCCAGGACGACGCGCATATCTTCTGCCGCGAGGCCCAGATCGAGGAGGAGACGCGCCGCTTCATCGCGATGCTGAGCGCGATCTATGCCGATCTCGGGTTCGAGAAGTTCCGCGTGAAATTCTCGGACCGCCCCGAGATGCGCGCGGGCAGCGACGCGGTCTGGGACAAGGCCGAGGCGGCGCTGAAATCCGCGACCGAGGCGGCGGGCTATGCCTATGAACTGAACCCCGGCGAGGGTGCGTTCTACGGGCCCAAGCTGGAATTCGTGCTGACCGACGCGATCGGACGCGACTGGCAATGCGGCACCTTGCAGGTGGATTTCGTGCTGCCCGAGCGGCTGGACGCGAACTACATCGGCGAGGATGGCGCCAAGCACCGCCCCGTGATGCTGCACCGCGCGATTCTCGGCAGCTTCGAGCGGTTCATCGGCATCCTGATCGAGAACTTCGCCGGGAAACTGCCGTTCTGGCTGGCGCCGCGTCAGGTGGTGGTGGCGTCGATCGTGTCGGATGCCGACGATTTCGTGCGCGAGGTCGTGGCGGCGCTGACGGCGGCGGGCGTGCGAGCCGAGGCCGACATCCGCAACGAGAAGATCAATTACAAGGTGCGCGAGCACTCGGTCGGCAAGGTGCCGGTGATCCTTGCCATCGGCGCGCGCGAGGTAGAGCAGCGCACGGTCACGGTGCGGCGGCTGGGCGAGACGCGGACCGAGACTGTAACATTGGATCAGATCGTGTCGGAGTTGACGGACGCGGCGCGCCCGCCCGACCTGCGCTGAACCCAGGGCCCAGCCCATTGAAAAGGCGCCGAAAACCGGCGCCTTTTCGCTTTCCTGCATTTTTCATAAATATTTCAATGATCTGACGCTTGCTCACGGGCGCGTGCTGCACCGTCCTGTGAATGGATCTTGAATGATCGGCCGGGCTCATCTGGACGTGTCGCGATATGCGACACAGGGAACCATTCAAGGGAGAGTTCATTCATGTCCGACACCAAAACGGCCTTCGTGCTGGCTGGAGCCATGGCCGCCGCGTTGGCGGCGCACACCGCCACCCCGGCCCAGGCCCAGGAAAACGAGAAATGCTACGGTGTCTCGCTGGCGGGCGAGAACGATTGCGCCGCGGGCCCCGGGACGACCTGCGCCGGGACGTCGAAGGTCGACTACCAGGGCAGCGCCTGGAAACTGGTGCCCGCAGGCACCTGCGAGAGCATGGAATTGCCCGGTGATCGCATGGGCTCGCTGGAACCGCTCGACCGCGACCTGCCGGCCTGAGCCATGGCCTCCCGGCCCGGGCCACCCGCGCCCGAGCCGGGAACTTCCTGGGAGGACACCGATGCTGGATACCACGCGCTTCGCTCTGCCGCCCCGTCCCGGCGTCGGCTTCAAGACGCAGCATTTTGCGGCGATCATGGCCGATCCCGGCCCCGTGGCCTGGCTGGAAATCCACGCCGAGAACTACATGGGCGCAGGCGGGCGGCCGCTTGCCCAAGTGTGCGCGCTGGCCGAGCGTTTTCCCATATCGGTGCACGGCGTGGGGCTGTCGATCGGCGGCGAGGGGCCGCTGGATGCCGATCATCTTGCGCGTCTGAAACACCTTTTGGGCTGGCTGGACCCGGCCAGTTTTTCGGAGCATCTGGCCTGGTCGACGCATGAAGGGGCCTATCTGAACGACCTGTTGCCCCTGCCCTATACGGCGCGGACCCTTTCCCGTGTCGCGGCACATATCGACCAGGTGCAGGACACGCTTGGCCGGCGCATGCTCCTGGAGAATCCGGCAACATACCTGGACTTCGCCGAAACCGAGATGCCCGAGACCGAGTTCCTGGCCGAACTGGTGCGCCTGACGGGCTGCTTGCTGCTGCTCGACGTCAACAACGTTCACGTGGCCTGCACCAATCGCGGCGCAGACGCGGCCGCGTATCTCGACGCCTTTCCAATGGCGGCAGTGGCCGAGATCCATCTGGCGGGCCACGACACGCAGGCCGACGATCACGGGACTCCCCTGCTGATCGACAGCCACGGTGCCGAGGTCGCCGACCCGGTCTGGGCGCTGTTTCGGCACGCGCTGTCGCTGGCCGGGCCGGTGCCGACGCTGATCGAATGGGACACCGACGTGCCCGACTGGCCATTGCTTGCCGCCGAGGCCGCGCGCGCTGGGGCAGTGATGACAGGCGCGGCCGCATGATGACCCGGCAGGATGAGTTCGCCGCTGCCCTGCTGGACCCGGATCGCGCGTATCCCCCGGGCCTTTTGGGCAAGGGCGGCCCGCCGGCCGCGCGGCGCTTTGACGTCTACCGCAACAATGTCGTGGCCAGCCTGATCGAAGCGCTGGAGACCGGATTCCCAGTGGTCCGGGCGCTGGTGGGGGCGCCGTTTTTCAAGGCCATGGCCGGGGAATTCGTCCGCCGCCATCCGCCGCTCACGCCGCTGCTCATGCTCTACGGCGCCGAATTGCCGGGCTTCCTGAAAGGATTTCCGCCGGTTGACGGGTTGCCCTACCTGCCCGACATCGCCCGGCTGGAACTGGCCCTGCGCGAGAGCTATCACGCCGCCGATGCCGCCCCCATCGCGCCCGAGGCTCTGGCTGCACTGCCGCCCGAGGCGCTGGCCCGGGCACGGCTGCGCCTTGCGCCCGCGGTACGCCTGATCCGCTCGGACTGGCCGGTTCACGGCATCTGGATGGCCCATAACGGCGGCCCCAACCCGCAACCGGAGCCTGAGGAGGTGCTGGTCGCGCGGCCGGGCTTCGACCCGGTCCTGCGCCGTCTTCCGGCCGGGAGTCACGCCGTTCTCCTGGCCCTATCAAGCGGCGGTCGCCTGGGCGACGTGCTTGCCGGTGCGCCACCGAACTTTCACGAATCGAATATTTCGATCCTTTTACAGATCCTGCTCGAAACCCGGGCGATCTGCGGCATCAGCACCGAGGAATTATCATGAATTATCTGTTGCGACTTGGTGACCGGGCGGCAGACCGGCTTGAGGCAGCGTTCGGACGTACCGTTCTGACCACCCTTGCGCGTTTCACTTTTGCTGCAACGCTGCTTGTTTATTTTTGGGGCTCGGCAATGACCAAGATCGGCGACGGGCCATTGGGCCTGTTCAGCCCGGCGCTGGGCGCCTATGCCCAGATCTTCCCCCGCGCAATGGCGGCCGCCGGGTTCGATGCCAGCCAGCTTGCCCCATGGCAGCACGGGATCGTCATGGCCGGCACGTGGACCGAGCTGCTGTTGCCCGCGCTTGTCGTGGTCGGCCTTGTCACGCGGCTTGCGGCGCTGGGCATGATCGGCTTCGTGATCGTGCAGACCGCCACCGACCTTGTCGGGCATGGCGCGCTGGCCGACCCTGCCGCGCTCGGCGCCTGGTTCGACCGGAGCCCGGATGCACCGATCCTTGACCAGCGGCTGATCTGGATCGCACTGCTGTCGATCCCCGCGGTTCTTGGCGGCGGGCCCATGTCGGTCGACGGCTGGCTGAAACGCCGCGCTCAGGCAGCGTCCGGCTGACGCGCGGCCAGGGCGAGGATGCCACCCAGCCCGCACATCGCGATCGGGAACATGGTGAACACGTTGAATCCGAATCCCCAGTACATCCCCGCGCAGGACAAGAGCATCAGCGCCCCGCCCAGAACGTTCCGCGACCGCGCCATCGCGCCGCCCGCGATCGCAAGGATCGGCGCGACCAGCGACAGGATGCGCGTCTTGTCGGGGTTCTCGACCTGCCGTGCCAGATCGCCGACCTCGCCGAAGGTCTCGATGAACACGGTATAGCCATAGCCGAAAAAACCGACGACCAGGGCCAGCAGACCCGCGATCAGCCCCAGCATCAGGGCGGCGTTGCGCATGTCCGACCTCCTTGTCCGCGTCGTTTCGATCTAGGCGCCCCTTGCGCGCTTGCCAAGCCGGACCGCGTGCCCTTGCGGCGCGCGGGCGATCGTTTTGCCCTTGTTTTGTGCAGAGTAGGGGCGGTGCGAATCGCCGCAGCACTCTTGGCTTGATCTTTAACCGATTCGTCCGCCATCCTCTGGAACCGTGACGGCAGACGACCTGGACGACCGCTCCTCTGCGTGGGGCAGCCGGTAGACTGGAAGACCTGGCTGTGACCACCGGCGCCGCAATTCCGCGGGCGCGGACCGAACGGGAGAGCGACGATGCCCACCGGCACCGTGAAATGGTTCAATACTACCAAGGGCTTCGGGTTCATCGCGCCCGATGACGGCGGCAAGGACGTGTTCGTCCACATCTCGGCGGTGGAACGCGCCGGGCTGACCGGGCTGGCCGACAACCAGAAGGTGGCCTATGAAATGATCGAGGGGCGCGACGGGCGCCGGTCGGCCGGCGAGTTGCGGCTGATCTGAGGCCGTTTATCGGACTTCCATCGGACTTTTTTCGCGCGGCGGCCCGGGTTAACGGGCCGCCCGCTGCCATTTCGCCCAATCTTCAGGCAAACACCCGCGCCACCATGACCCCGGCCCAGGCCGAGACGCCGGTCAGCACCGCGCCCCAGGTGGTGTCGACCATCACCTGCACCACCGACCAGTTCCTGAGCGTGGCCCAGTTGGTGAATTCATAGGTGCCATAGGCCAGCGCGCCGAGGATCGCCCCCTGCACCAGCGCCTGGGTGGCGTCGCCCGCGATCAGCGCGGGGCGCGAGACCAGGTAGACCACCCCCGCGACATAGGCGAGGTAGAAGGCCGCCGCCGCCCCGAGGCGCGGGTCGTCGAGCAGCCAGTCGCCGATATAGCGTTCGAACAGCGGGCGCATGAATTTGGTCAGCATCACCGCATCGGCGGCGAGAAAGACCAGCGCGGTGACGAGATAGAGAACGATCAGCGTGACGATCGACATGGGGTCCCCCTTTCCGGTTTCCCCGGAATCCTAGGGCGCGGCTTGGGTTGGGCAATGTGGGGCGTGGTGGAGTTGGCACCCACCCTACGGGTGCTGGGCGGCCAGTTGCGGGAAGATGAACCACATCCAGTGGCTGCGCTTCTGGCCCGCCCGAAGCTCGGCCAGCGCCATGGGGAAGGTGGTGGATTGGGCGGTGAGGAAGCGGGTGAGGTCGGGCATGGGCGGAAGATAGCGGAAAAGGCGGGGGGGGCGGGGGGGGCGTCAGGTGGTAGTGTGGTGGGTTGGCACCCACCCTACGCTTTTTATCGTTTGGCAGACTTGAGCACCTCATCAATTGAGGCATCCGCGCGATCAAGAAAGTCACTGAAGTCTTTCAACAATGCGCCAAGTATTCTGCCGTTTGAAACAAACCTTGCTCCTCCCTCAGAAAGCGTTCCTAGATTTTCTCCTAAGCTCCATGAAGCAACTCTCAACTCCTTCATACTCGCACGCAGAATCTCCAGTGAAGTCACCGCGAAAACTAAAGCGGCTTCCTCCTCGATTTTACCTTCAGGTATGAGCAAGGCTGCGCGTTGAAAATTGGACACAGAAGACTGAAATCTCTCTTCCGTTTCAGGTATCGAATTTGCAAACCATGCATTGAATCGGCGTTGTTGCATAAAGGTGGCTTGAGGCATGACTTCCCCTTGCCCCTTCCGGTTCAGGCCACGCGGACGATCTCGGCGGTGCCGAGGGCATT
>NZ_SLWW01000004.1 GCF_004342445.1 Rhodovulum euryhalinum | reverse complement strand
CGGCGGCTGCCGCGCCCCCGGCGCGGGCGCCCGGCGGGGGGGGGCGCCCGGGCCCCCTGCCCCCCCCCCCCCCCGGCGGGGGGGGGGGGGGGGGGGGGGCGCCCCCCCCCCCCCCCCCGGCCGGGGGCGCTGCCCCCGGACCCCCGGAGTATTTTCGCCAAGAAGAAGCCCAGTTCGTTTCATCGCCGGTCCGAGGTTCCGGGGGAAGGCCGGTTCCCGGCTATCCTGCGATGATCTCTTCGCGGATGATCCGGGCGATCAGGCTGCAATCGGCCTCGGAAAAGGTCAGCGGCAGGCGCATGTCGATCAGTCCCGCCAGCACGAGGTCGGTCCGTGGCAGAGGCTCGGGCGCGGCCCAGGCCCAGTGGGCATAGCGCGAGGTGAAGCCCCGGGGGCGCGCGGCCCCGAACCATTTCAGCTCCACCCCCCGGGCGGCACAGCGTTCAAGAACGCCCTCGATCCGGGATGCGGGCCAGCCGGGCAAGAGGAACTGGAAGGACGAGCCGACAAACGCCTCGGCCGCGGGCCGCGCGATCAGGCCCACCCCCGGCGTGTCCGCCAGCCCGGCCTCCATCGCCCGGTACAGCCGGTTCCAGCGCACCACCTGCGCGGGCAGACGGGCCAGTTGCGGGCGCAGGATCGCGGCGCGCAGGTTGTCCATCCGCCCCGACACGTTCGGCACCTCGGCCACCAGCCCCGCGAACGCCTGCGCCGGCGGCGCGGCGCGGTGGCGGTCATACAGCATGTAGGACCCCGACAGCAGCACCGCGCGGGCCATCAGCCCCGCGTCGTCGCTGACGATCAGCCCGCCCTCGCCGGAATTGAGGTGCTTGTAGGTCTGGGTCGAATAGCAGCCGATCACCCCGTGCCGCCCCGATGGCACCCCGTCCCAGGCCGCGCCCATCGTGTGCGCGCAATCCTCGATCACCGCGACGCCCGCCGCGTCGCAGATCTCCATCAGCCGTCCCATGTCGCAGATGTGCCCGCGCATGTGGCTCAGCATCAGCACCCGCGCGTCGGTCTGTTCAATCCGGCGTTCCAGGTGGTCCAGGTCGATGGTCAGCGCCTCGGTCGTCTCGACGAAGACCGGCCGTGCGCCGAGGCTGGCGATGGCGCCGGGCACCGGGGCCAGGGTAAAGGCGTTGGTCAGCACCGCCTCGCCAGGTTCCACCTGCAATGCCCTGAGCGCGCAGGCCAGCGCATAGCCACCCGAGGCCACGGCCAGGCAATGGCGCGCCCCGGTGAAGGCCGCGAACTCCTGTTCCAGCGCCGCCACCTCGCCCGTCTCGCCGGGCGCGAGGTTGTAGCGGTGCAGCCGTCCATGGCGCAGCACCGCGACGGCGGCCTCGATCGCGTCCTCGGGGACCGGCTCCTGCTGGGTGAAACTGCCGGTGAACCGCTCGCTCATGCCCCCCCCTGCGGGATCAGCCGCCCGGCCAGGTCGAACAGTTCGCCGTAATCGGCCATCAGCGCCTCGGGTGCCAGCCCCGGCATCTCGGCCGCGGCGGGGCCGAAGGTGACCAGCACGCAGGGCACCCCCGCCGCCCGGGCCGTATTCCGGTCGGTCGCGGAATCGCCGATCAGGATCGAACGGGCGACCGCACCGCCCGCGCGTTCCACCGCCGCGCGATAGGGCGCGGGATCGGGCTTGCGCACGGCCAGCGTGTCGGCGCCCACCAGCGAGCCGAACAGCCGCCGCACCCCCAGCCGCGTCAGCAGATCCTCGGCCAGCCCCTCGGGCTTGTTGGTGCAGATGCCCACGCGATAGCCCGCGCCGCGCAGCCGTTCGACCGCCTCGACAGCCCCCGGATACAGCCGTGTGTGCCGGTCGATGTTCCGCGCGTAATGGCCCAGGAAGACCGGGAACTGCGCCGCGACCTCGTCCCCGGTGTCCGCCACGCCCAACCGCTCGAACGCCAGCCGCAGCATCGCCCGCCCGCCCAGGAACGCGGTTGCGGCATCCGCCACCGGGTCCAGCGGCAGGCCCAGGCCCACATCCTCGAAACAGGCATTGGCCGCGTCGATCAGGTCGCGGCTGGTATCGGCCAGCGTGCCGTCGAGATCGAAGATGACGGTGCGCATGCCCCCTCCTTGCGCGGGATGCCGCCCGCCCTGAAACAGAGCGAAACGCCAAGTGAAGCGGGCGCCGGTTGCACGCCCGCATAACCGCGATAAAAGGGATGCGGCCAAAAGGAAAGAGCACAGACCCCATGCCGACAGCGCTGATCATCCTGGCCGCGGGCCAGGGCACGCGGATGCAGTCCGACCGCCCCAAGGTGCTGCACGAGGTGGCGGGCGCGCCGCTGATCGCGCATGCGATGGCGGCAGGCGCTGCGCTCGACCCGGTGCGCACGGTGATCGTGGCAGGCCACGGCGCCGATGCGGTGCGGGCAGCCGTGCTCGACCTTGACCCCGATGCGGCCGTGGTCGAGCAGACCGAACAGCTCGGCACTGCCCATGCCGCGGCCCAGGCCCGCGCCGCGCTGGACGGCGTCACGGGGGATGTGATCGTGCTTTACGGCGACACGCCCTTCATCCGCCCCGAGACGCTGGCCGCCATGGCAGAGGCCCGCGCCCACCACGCGGTCGTCGTGCTGGGGTTCGAGCCCGCCGATCCGGGCCGCTATGGCCGGCTGGTGCTGGCGGGCGACGAACTGGAGCGGATCGTCGAATACAAGGACGCGACCGAGGCCGAGCGCCAGATCGGCCTGTGCAATTCCGGCGTCATCGCCTGCGACGGCACGCTTTTGTTCGACCTGATCGCCGAGGTCGGCAACGACAACGCCGCCGGTGAATATTACCTCACCGACATCGTCGGGCTGGCCCGTGCCCGCGGCCTGTCGGCGGGGGTGGTGATCTGCGACGCGGCCGAAACCATGGGCGTCAATTCCCGCGCCGACCTGGCCGCGGCCGAATCCGCCTTTCAGACCAGCGCGCGCGCGCAGGCGCTGGACAACGGCATCACGCTGATCGCGCCCGAAACCGTGTTCCTCGCCTTCGACACCGTGATCGGCCGCGACACGGTGATCGAGCCCAACGTGGTCTTCGGCCCCGGCGTCACGGTGGAATCGGGCGCCCTGATCCGCGCCTTCAGCCATCTCGAAGGCTGTCATGTCAGCCGCGGCGCCGTCGTCGGCCCCTTTGCCCGGCTGCGCCCCGGGGCCGAACTGTCCGAGGACGTGCGCGTGGGCAATTTCGTCGAGATCAAGAACGCGCTGGTGGCGGAAGGTGCCAAGATCAACCATCTCAGCTATATCGGCGACGCCACCGTGGGCGCGCAGGCGAATATCGGCGCGGGCACCATCACCTGCAATTACGACGGTGTGTTCAAGCACCGTACCGAGATCGGCGCGCAGGCCTTCATCGGCTCGGACACGATGCTGGTCGCGCCGGTCAGGGTGGGCGCGGGCGCGATGACCGGCTCGGGTTCGGTCATCACCGGCGACGTGCCCGCGGGGGCGCTGGCGATCGGCCGGGCGCGGCAGCAGAACAAGCCGGGCCTTGCCACGAAACTGTTCGAGAGATTGCGAGCCGAGAAGGCCCGGCGCAAAAGGGATTGATCTGATGTGCGGAATTGTCGGCGTTCTGGGCGATCACGAGGTTGCCCCCATCATGGTCGAGGCGCTGCGGCGGCTGGAATACCGCGGCTATGACAGCGCGGGAATCGCCACGGTGAATGGCGGCCGGCTCGACCGCCGCCGCGCTGTGGGCAAGCTGGTGAATCTCTCGGACCTGCTGGTGCACGACCCGCTGCCGGGCAAGGCGGGCATCGGCCATACCCGCTGGGCGACCCACGGCGCCCCCACGGTCGCCAACGCCCATCCCCACCGCGCGGGCCGCGTCGCCGTGGTGCATAACGGCATCATCGAGAATTTCCGCACCCTGCGCGCGGATCTGGTGGCGCAGGGCGCGGGCTTCGAAAGCGACACCGATACCGAAACGGTCGCGCATCTGGCGCAATCCTTCCTCGACGCGGGGCTGTCCCCGCGCGAGGCCGCCGAGCGCACGCTCGACCGGCTCGAAGGCGCCTTTGCGCTGCTGTTCCTGTTCGAGGGCGAGGACGACCTGATGATCGCCGCCCGCCGCGGCAGCCCGCTGGCCGTCGGCCATGGCGAGGGCGAGATGTACGTGGGGTCGGACGCCATCGCGCTGGCGCCGCTGACCCACCGGATCACCTATCTGGAAGAAGGCGACCGCGCCATCGTCACCCGCGCCGGCGCGGCCTTCTTCGACGCCGCGAGCCGCCCGGTGAACCGCGAGATCCGCACCATCGAGATCGACGCGACCCGCGTGGAAAAGGGCGGCTACAAGCACTTCATGGCCAAGGAGATCGCCGAACAGCCCAGCGTTCTGGGCGACGCGCTGCGCCACTACCTGGGCGAGGGCGGCGAGATCGTCCTGCCCGGCGGCGGCATCGACTTCACCCACGTCAGCCGCGTGACCATGGTGGCCTGCGGCACCGCCTACCTGGCCTGCATGACCGCGAAATACTGGATCGAGCAACTGGCCGGCCTGCCCGTCGATGTCGATATCGCATCGGAATTCCGCTACCGTGAACCGCCGATCCCCGCGGGTACGCTGGCCGTCTTCGTCAGCCAGTCGGGCGAGACCGCCGACACGCTGGCCGCACTGCGCTATTGCGAGGGCCGCGCGCAGCGGATCGTGTCGGTGGTCAATGTCGCCGAAAGCTCGATCGCACGCGAAAGCGATCTTGCCCTGCCGATCCTCGCCGGGGCCGAGATCGGGGTGGCCTCGACCAAGGCCTTCACCTGCCAACTGGCTGTGCTGGCGCTGGTCGCGCTCGACGCCGCGCGCCAGCGCGGGGCGCTGGACGCCGTAACGCTTGCCGCCCACATCCAGGATCTGCGCACGATGCCTGGCCGGCTGAATGCCGCGCTGGCCGCCGGGCCGCGGGTCGAGACGATCGCCCGGCATCTGGCCGAGGCGAGCGACGTGCTGTTCCTGGGGCGTGGCGCGATGTATCCTCTGGCCCTTGAAGGCGCGCTAAAGCTAAAGGAAATCAGCTATATACATGCCGAAGGTTATGCATCGGGCGAACTGAAGCACGGCCCCATCGCGCTGGTGGACAACACCGTGCCGGTGATCGTGATGGCGCCCCACAACCGGCTGTTCGACAAGACCGTGTCGAACATGCAGGAGGTGATGGCCCGCGGCGGAAAGGTGCTGCTGGTCACCGACTCCAGGGGCGCGGCCGAGGCGGGCGACGGGGTGTGGCAGACGCTGGTGATGCCAGAGGCGCCCGAGCTTTTCACGCCGATCCTCTACGCCCTGCCCGCGCAATTGCTGGCCTATCACACGGCGGTCGCCAAGGGCACCGACGTGGACCAGCCGCGCAACCTCGCGAAATCGGTGACGGTGGAATAGCGCCTCAGACCACCCGGCACTCGAAAAGCTGCCAGTAACGCGCCACGCCCGCCTCCTGCAGGGCGGCGACAAGCGGGCCGCCCATGAAGAACCCGTTGATCAGCCTGGGGTCGAACCAGATCGCCGGGGCCTCCAGCGCCTGGGGCGTCACGGCGACGTCGCCGTCCTTCGGCGCGCGGGGCAGCAGCCATTGTGCAGCGTCGTATTCGCTTTGCCGCAGCGCCGGGCTGCCCTCGGGCGCCAGCGCTTCGAACACGTGGTAGCGCGGGATCGTGTAGAAGGCGCGCTCCGCCCCGATCTCGGTGGTGCGGTCGGCCAGGAAGATCCGAAGCGGCAACAGCAGCGTCCGGCCGAGGTCGAATTTCAGCATCGGCGCGGCGATCTGGCCACTCATGATGATGCCGCTGCCGCCCATGAACAGCGGTGGCAGGTCCTTGAGCGGATCGTCCCGGTATTTGCCATAGAGATGCACCGGTAGGTCCTGCTCGGCGGGATCGCGGCGTTCGTCCAGCGCCACCCATCCGGGTTCGCTCTTATCCTTCTCAAGCCCTCTGACCAGGGTCGAGTCGGTCTTGACCGCACTCACCCAGACCCGATCCTGCGCCATCGCCCTGCTCCTCCGTCCCGGTCGCCCCCTCGATAGCCCGGACCGCCCGGCGGGGGAATGGGACGCGCGGTCCCGGCTTGACGGGGCGCCGCGGGAAGAGGCCGAGCGCCCCTGCCCGCAACGCGCAGTTGGAATCGTGTCGTCCCGTGGTGTCACGCAGCTCCGGCTAGCGTCCCTCGAACCGCGGCTTGCGCTTTTCCAGAAAGGCCACCACCCCCTCCCTGAAGTCCAGCGTCGCGCCACATTCGCCCTGAAGCCGCGCCTCGAGCGACAGTTGCGCCTCCAGATCGTTGGCGTAGGACGCCCGGATCGCCTCCTTCAGGCGGGCATAGGCGACGGTCGGCCCCGCGGCCAGTTGCGCGGCGCGCGCCTGCCAATGGGCGGCGAACCCGTCCTCGGGCACCGCCTCCCAGATCATTCCCCAGTCGGCCGCCTGGCGCGCGGGCACCGGCTCGGCGAACATGGCGGCCCCCATGGCGCGGGCGAATCCCACCTGGCGCGGCAGCCAGTAGGTGCCCCCCGCGTCGGGGATCAGCCCGATCCGGGTGAAGGCCTGCAGGAACACCGCCGCCTCGGACGCGATCACCACGTCGGCCGCCAGCGCAAGGTTCGCCCCCGCCCCCGCCGCCGGACCGTTGACCGCGGCAATGGTCGGGATCGGACAGTCGAAGATCGCGCGCAGCATCGGCTCGTATTCATCGCGCAGCGTGCGTTCCAGGTCGATATTCGCGACATTCGCCCCCTGCCCCAGATCCTGCCCGGAACAAAAGGCCCGCCCCGCCCCGGTGATCACCAGCACCCGCGCGGCCTCGGGTGCGTGGCGCACCGCGTCGAGGATCTCGGCCCGCATCTGGGTGTCGAGCGCGTTCATCACCTCGGGCCGATTCAGCGTCAGCACGCCGATTCCATCCGCCACGCGATAGTCGATCGCCTTGTAGACCATGCTGCCCGTCTCCCTCTGCCGAACGGTCCCAGATTATCCCGACCCGCGCCGGGGGAAAGCGGAACGCTGCGGCGCGCGGCTCACAGCCCCACCGCCTTGCGCAGCATGTTCCCGGCCACGACGATCGCGAACAGGGCAAAGACCCGGCGCAGCGGCTTCGGGTCCAGCCGGTGGGCAAGCGCCACGCCCAGCGGCGTGGTGAGCAGGGTCATCCCGACGATCACCGCGAAGGCCGGCAGATTCACCGCGCCGAAGGTCAGCGGCGGCCGGCCCGCGGGCGGAATGTCGACCAGCAGGAACGCGATCACCGAGGGCAGCGCGATCAGCACGCCGAAGCCCGCCGCCGTCGCCACCGCGCGGTGGATCGCCTGGCCATAGACGGTCATCAGCGGCACCCCGAAGAGACCCCCGCCGATCCCCATCAGCACCGCGAGAAACCCCACGCCAGAGGACAGCGCCGCCCGGAGCGTGCCCCCCGGCATCGTCTCGGCCAGCCGCCAGCCTGACCGGCCGAAGGCCAGATAGCCGCCCGCCAGCACCCCCAGCACGCCAAAGATCGCCTGCAGCACCTCGGAGCGCAGCCCCGCGGCCACCAGCACGCCAACCAGCGCGCCCAGCACCAGCCCCGGCGCCCAGGTTTTCAGGATCGCCCAGTCGACCGCCCCCTTGCGGTTATGCGCCAGCACCGAGCGTACCGAGGTCACGACGATGGTGGACAGCGACGTCGCCAGGCAGATCTGCATGAGCTGCGGACTGTCATAGCCAAGCGCGCCGAAGGCGTAGAAGAAGGCCGGCACCAGGATCAAGCCGCCGCCCACGCCCAGCAGTCCCGCGATCACGCCCGCGATGGCGCCGATCAGCAGAAGCATCGCCAGCATCGGCAGGAACAGGGAAAGCTCGGGCATGGGATCCTCCGACCGGTCCCCTGCCCCTTAGCCCAGCCGCCCCCGCCGCGCCAGAGGGCTCACGCCGCGCAGGGCAGAGCCGCCAGCGCCTCGTCCAGCAGGTCGAGCCCTGCGCCGGGCCGCGTCGCGCCCTCGGACAGCACCCGCCGCCAGGCCCGCGCGCCGGGCTGGCCTGCATAAAGCCCCAGCATGTGGCGCGTGACGTTGTGCAGCCGCCCGCCGCTGGCCAGATGCTGCGCGATATAGGGTTTCATCGCGTCCACGACCTCTTCGCGGGTTTTCCGCCCGGGCACGCCGAAGATCGCCTCGTCGGCCCCCAGCAGGATCGCCGCCGGGTCGTGGTAGGCCGCCCGCCCGATCATCACGCCGTCAAGCCCGCCCGCCAGAAGGCGCTGCGCCTCGTCCAGCGAGAGCACCCCGCCATTGAGGCAGATCGTCAGCCCAGGAAAGGCGCGCTTCATCTCGTGGACAAGACCGTAATCCAGCGGCGGGATATCGCGATTCTCCTTGGGGCTGAGGCCCTGCAGCCAGGCCTTGCGGGCATGGACAACGAACCGCGTCACCCCGGCCGATGCGACCGTATCCAGAAACGCGGGCAGCACCTCGCGCGGGTCCTGGTCGTCGACGCCGATCCGGCATTTCACGGTGACCTCGACCGAGGACGCCGCCCGCATCGCCGCGACGCAGTCTGCTACCAGTCCGGGCGTCTTCATCAGCACCGCGCCGAAGGTGCCCGATTGCACCCGGTCGGACGGACAGCCGACGTTCAGGTTGACCTCGTCATAGCCCTCGTCGCAGCAGATCCGCGTCGCCTCGGCCAGCTCCTGCGGGTCCGATCCGCCAAGTTGCACCGCGACGGGATGCTCGGCCGGGTCGAAGGCCAAGAGATGCCGCGCGCCGCCCCGCACCAGCGCGGGGGCTGTGACCATCTCGGTGTAAAGCAGCGTGCGCGCGCTCATCAGCCGGTGGAAATACCGGCAATGCCGGTCGGTCCAGTCCATCATGGGCGCGACGGACAATCTGGCGTTTTGATTTGTCTGCATTTTTATCTTCAAACCGTTGACGGCGATCTTGGATTGCGATGGCCCACGGGCCGCTATCCCCGACTGGCCCTCTGCGACCATTCATTGCACAAATGGCGCACGCGAAAAATGGCCGCCATGCCCACGCTCCATTCCGGCGCCCGCCGGGCCACACCAGAGGGACGCCGCACGACCCATCCACCGCTCCCGGCGCGGAGCCGTGCATCGGACCTGCCGGACAGCCCGCCATCCGTGAACGAAAAAGGGCCGCGCCATATGGCGCGGCCCCTGCAGGGTCCGGTGACCGGCCTCAGCGCTTGGAGAACTGGAAGCTGCGGCGGGCCTTGCGGCGGCCGAACTTCTTGCGTTCCACCACGCGGCTGTCGCGGGTCAGGAAGCCGGCGGCCTTCAGCGCGTCGCGCAGGCCCGGATCGTAGATCTGCAGCGCCTTCGAGATGCCGTGCTTGACGGCGCCCGCCTGCCCCGACAGCCCGCCGCCCTTGACGGTGGCCATCACGTCGAACTGGTCGACGACGCCGGCGACCGAGAACGGCTGGCGCAGGATCATCTGCAGCACGGGACGCGCGAAATAGGCGTTGATGTCCTTGCCGTTGACCGAGACCTTGCCCGAACCCGGCTTGATCCAGACGCGGGCAACCGCGTCCTTCCGCTTGCCGGTGGCATAGGAGCGGCCAAACTGATCGCGAACCGGTTCGCGCGGAGCATCGGAGTCGGCCAGCATGGCGGCCCCGCCCGAGACGGCCTGGTTCAGCTGGTCGAGGGATTTGATTTCTTCGGCCATCACGCGCTCCGGGTGTTCTTCTTGTTCATGGACCTGACGTCCAGCACTTCGGGATTCTGCGCCACATGCGGATGCTCGGCCCCGGCGTAGACACGCAGGTTGGTCATCTGCTTGCGCGACAGGATGTTGCCCGGCAGCATGCGCTTGACCGCGGCGGTCACGACACGCTCGGGATGGGCGCCATCCAGGATCTGGGCCGCGGTGCGGTGCTTGATCCCGCCCGGGTGGCCGGTGTGCCAGAAGTATTTCTTGTCGGCGCGCTTGTTGCCGGTCATCTGCACCTTGTCGGCGTTGATGACGATCACGTTGTCGCCCATGTCCATATGGGGCGTGAAGGTCGGCTTGTGCTTGCCGCGCAGGCGCATGGCGACGATCGAGGCGAGACGGCCGAGAACGACGCCCTCGGCGTCGATCACGATCCACTTCTTCTCGATATCCGCCGGGGTAGCGGTGAAGGTTTTCATTTCTCTTGCCCTATCGGCTGGGTGGTCCATGGGGCGGGCCTTTGCCCTTCCCCGGTCGGGATGGCAGAGTTCTAAGCATTTTGCGAGTCCAGTCAAGCGCATTTAACGGTATTTACATTAGCCTTTTCAATGTCTTGCAATTAAGGTATTATTTTACCCCACATCAATAGATGCAAGCGGCACCGGTTTTCCAAGGGTCGGCGACCTCCGCAGGCGCAGCCGCGGATGTGGTTCACGGGTGCAGGACAGATTGGCCCGACCGCGCCGATGTGTTCGACTACATCGAGCGCTTCTACAATCCGAAGCGACGCCATTCCAAGCTGGGCTACCTAAGTCCCATGGCGTTCGAGGACCGAGCCATGCAAACCCAACCCGGTGTCCACAAAACCGGCAGCAGGCCACCGGGCGAGGACGAAACGACGGTGTGCTCCATGGCGGTCCCCTCGCGGCAAGAGCTTTGGGAGAAGGTGAAGGCGTCCCCCGGCGCGGCCTGGCAGCGCACCAGGGAGGTCGCGCCGACACTTCCCGACATGCCCGACGTGAAACTCGATCGGGCCTCGCGCTTTCTCGAACGGTTGGGCGAAGGCGTCGAGACGGCCATCGACAGGACCAGACAGGGCGGTGCGGACATCGCCGACCGGTTCAGGCGCAAAGGTCCGGACCACGCCGAGTGACGGATTGGGCCCGCCCCACCCTCCGCCCCGGCGCTCCGGCCCCGTTCCCGGGAAATCGCACGGGACCTGCGGAAAACCCCTTGATCGACTCGGCCGGAACCCTTAGGTGCCCCCCACACGATCGGAACCGATCCCAACTTCGGAGTCTTCCCGGGGGGGCGCTAAGGGACCGACTGGATTCAATCTGCTGGTCAGAAGGGGAGCGCCATGAACGACGCCAACCTCTTCCAACTGGGGATCGGTCTGGAGACAGGCGCCCATGCGGAAGATCACCGTAGCCACACGGCTGCATACGTAACCCGTGACGTTTTCGACGACGCGCGCGATGATCATTTCATCCGCCGCGACGGCCGGGTCTTTGCCGGCACGCATCTCATCATCGAGGTGGTGAACGGCCATGGCCTGGACGACGAGGCCCGCATCCAGCAGGCGTTCCGCGACTGCGTGGACGAATGTGGCGCGACGCTGCTGCACATCCACACCCACAAGTTCAGCCCCCAGGGCGTGAGCGGGGTGGCGGTGCTGGCCGAAAGCCACATCTCGGTCCACACCTGGCCCGAGATCGGATACGGCGCGTTCGACGTCTTCATGTGCGGCGATGCCCAGCCCTGGCGGGCGGTCGACGTGCTCAAGCGCGCCTTCGCGACCCATGATGTCCGCGTCAAGGAATTGCTGCGCGGCGACGGCCTGGTGACGGACGTTCAGGCGGCATGACCGACTGGGTCCACGAGGCGCTGCACCGCGACTACGCGCAATCCCTGCGCGTGGACGAGGTGCTGTACGACAGCGAGACCGCGCATCAGCGGCTGAGGGTGTTCACCAACGGCACCTTCGGCCGCGTCCTCACGCTGGACGACGTGGTGCAGACGACCGAGGGCGACAACTTCATCTATCACGAGATGATGACCCATGTGCCGATCCTGGCGCATGGGGCCGCCCGCCGCGTGCTGATCATCGGCGGCGGCGATGGCGGCATGGCGCGCGAGGTGCTGCGGCATGCGTCCATCGACCATGTCACCATGGTCGAGATCGACGCGGGCGTGGTCGATTTCTCGAAGCAGTACCTGCCGATGCTCAGCCAGGGCGCGTTCGACGACCCGCGGCTGAGGCTGGTGATCGACGACGGCGCGGCCTTCCTGCGGACCACCACCGACCGGTTCGACGTGATCGTGGTCGATTCCACCGACCCGATCGGCCCGGGCGAGGTGCTGTTCACCGACACGTTCTACGGCCACGCGAAACGCGCGCTGACCAAGGACGGCATCCTCGTCACCCAGAACGGCGTGCCCTTCATGCAGGGCGATGAACTGACGAACACGATGCGCGCCTTCAAGGCGCTGTTTGGCGACTGGGGCTGCTACCTTGCCACCATCCCCACCTATGCGGGCGGGCCGATGGCCTTCGGCTGGGGCACCGACGGGCAGGGACGCGCGGTGCCGCTGGACACGCTGGCGGATCGCTTCGCGTCCGCCGGCATCGAGACAGGCTATTACACGCCCGAAGTGCATAAGGCCGCCTTTGCCCTGCCCTTCTATGTCAGGCGGCTGATGCCATAGCGCCGCGCGCCCCGGGACCCTCCCCCGCCGCCCACTTCTTCTTGGTGAAAATACTCCGGGGGTCCGGGGGCAGCGCCCCCGGCGGTTCGCCTTGGCAAAGCCAGGGCGACACCCGGCACAGCGCTTGCCGCGACCCTCACGCCGGCGGGATCGAATAGGTCAACCCCGCGCGCGCCACGGCACCCTCCATCCCCTCGGACAGGATCAGCGCATCCCCCACCGCCAGCACCCGGCCCAGCTTCAGCAGTCGCGCCTCGCAGACCAGATCCCGCCCGGCGGCCGGTTTCCGCATGAAGTCGATCGAACAATTGGTGGTGACCGCCAGCGCCTTTGGGCCGATCATCGCGAGGATCGCCAGATAGATCCCCACATCGGCCAGCGCGAACATCGACGGCCCCGAGACCGTGCCGCCGGGGCGCAGGTGGCGCTCGGCGACCCGCATCCGCACCCGGACCGCCATCGGTGCCACGTCCTCGATCACGAAATCCTCGCAGACCTGCGGAAATTCGCGCGCGAGAAACGCCTCGAGCGCGGGTTTGTCCATCACCGGTTTCATGCCCTTTTCCCTCCTGCCTTTGCCGCGTAGTGTGCCCGGCAAACGGGAGGAGAGACAAGATGACCGAGATACTGGTACGCGAGGATGCGGGCGGCATCGCAACGCTGACGCTGAACGCGCCCGAGCGGTTGAACGCGCTGTCCGACGCGATGCTGGCCGCGCTTCAGGCCCAGATCGACGCGCTGTCCGAGGATCGCAACACCCGTGTGGTGATCCTGAGGGGCACCGGCAAGGCGTTCTGCGCGGGCCACGACCTTAAAGAGATGCAGGCCGCCCGCCAGGCCGAGGACGGGGGCCGCGCCTATTTCGCCGACCTTTTTGCCCGCTGCGCCCGGGTGATGACGGGACTGATGCGCCTGCCCCAGCCGGTGATCGCCGCGCCGCACGGCATCGCCACCGCGGCGGGCTGCCAGCTTGTCGCCTCCTGCGACCTGGCCATCGCGGCCGAGGGCACGCGGTTCGGTGTGAACGGGGTGAATATCGGGCTGTTCTGTTCCACGCCGATGGTCGCGCTGTCGCGCAACATCCCACGCAAGCAGGCCTTCGAGATGCTGACCACGGGCGGATTCATCGGCACCGACCGGGCCGAGGCGCTGGGGCTGATCAACCGGGCGGTGCCCCATGACGCGCTCGAGGCCGAGACCCGCGCGCTGGCCGAGACCCTGGCCTCCAAGCTCGATGCCGCGGTGCGGATCGGCAAGCGGACCTTCTACGAACAGATCGAGATGGGGGTCGACGCAGCCTATGCCCATGCGGGCGCTGTGATGGTCGAGAACATGCTCTGGCGTGACACGAACGAGGGAATCAGCGCCTTCATCGAAAAACGCCCGCCGGACTGGCAGGAGTAGACAGAATGATCGGGGCCGGGCGGCACGCCACCCGGCCCCGATCACGTATTCAGGTCACTCGGCGGCCATGGCCGGCGTCACGGCATTGGCTTCGGCTTCCTTCTCGGCGCGGCGGCGGCGCGTCTCGGCCAGCTGCTCTTCGGTCTGGCGCATGTTGATGTAGGCGAAGGCAACGACGAAACCGATGGTGCCGATTGCGAGCGGTCCGATGATGTCCATGATCCAGTTCCCTTTGTGTGTTTGGTTATGCAAGGGATACGGGGGCCATCGGAAACCGGATCACCGGGATTGAAGAATTTTCGCAGTATCAAAGGCATACACCGGCATACACGAAGCCAAGAGCTTGTTCCCAAATGAAATAAGGCCAGAAGATGGCGCCGATCAAACGAATGTGAACAGCGCCGAGACCGCAGCACAGACCGTCGAGTTCCCACACAGGTCGCCGCCCGGACGGGTCTATTTGACCAGGATGATGACGATCAGGAAGAAGATCAGAAGCCCGATCACCCCCGCGTTGGCGAACAGCAGGCTCGTGAACAGCAGCGCCACCAGCACCGAGATCACGATCAGCGCCTGTTCGTAGCCGGGACGGCGCGAGACGCGTTCCTCGATCTCTTCGGGGGTATAACGCCGGATCACTCCGCCGAGAATGGCGAAGGCCACCCGCCGAGCACTCTGCCACAGCTCTGCCAAGAGTGTGCCGCGCCGCATCATTCCGCCTTGTAACAGCGCCGGAGCGCCGATTCCAGCCCGGAGAGCCGGGCGTTCAGAGATCGTAGAGCGCCCCGAACTTGGCGTCGAGATAATCCAGAAGCGGCCCCTCGTGCGGCGCGAACCCGCAGGCGCGCTCGATCGTCGCGGCGGGCTCGGACAGGCCGCCATGGCGCTGGACATGATCGCGCAGCCAGGCCGTGGCAGGCTCGGCATGGCCGCGGGCGAGATCGTTGTCGAGCGAGGGCACCGCGGCCCTCAGCGCCGTGTAAAGGCAGCCCGCATAGACATTGCCCAGCGTGTAGGTCGGGAAATAGCCGAACAGCCCGACCGACCAGTGCACATCCTGCAGCACCCCGTTCGCGGGCCGGTCGACCGCGACGCCGAAATCCGCCGCAAACCGCGCATTCCACGCCTCTTCCAGGTCGGCAACCTCCAGGCGCCCGGCGATCAGCTCGCGTTCCAGATCGAAGCGCAGCATGATGTGCAGGTTGTAATGCACCTCGTCGGCCTCGGTGCGGATATGACCGGAATGGACGCGGTTCACCGCGGCATAGAACGCGTCTGCATCCCCTGCCCCCGCCTGCCCGAACACCTCGCCCATCCGGCCGAAAAGCCAGCCGCAGAAGGCGCGGCTGCGGCCAAGCTGGTTCTCGTAGATCCGGCTCTGGCTTTCATGTACGCCCATCGACACGCCCTGGCCCAGCGGCGTCAGACGGAAGGCCGGGTCGATCCCCTGCTCGTAGGCGCCGTGGCCCACCTCGTGCAGCGTGGAATAGAGACAGCCCAGCGGCTCGGCCGTGTCCACCCGCGTGGTGATGCGCACATCCGTCCCCGACCCGCTGGTGAAGGGATGCACCGACCGGTCCAGCCGCCCGTGGCGCCAGTCATAGCCGAAATGGCTGGCCACTTCGCGGGCCAGAACCATCTGCCCCTCGGCCGGGAAATTGCCCGACAGCGCCGCGGGGGTGCGGGCTGATCCCATGATCCGCTCGCGCAGGTCGACCAGGCGCGGCCGCATCCGGTCGAACATCGCACCGATCCCTTCCGCGGTGGCGCCCGGTTCGTAGTCGTCCAACAGCGCGTCGTAGAGATCGCGCCCATCGGCCAGCGCGGCGGCCTCCTCGCGCTTCAGCCGGACGACCTCGGTCAGCACCGGCAGGAAATGGGCGACATCGTCGGCCGCGCGGGCCTCGGCCCAGATGCCCTGCGCCCGGCTTGTCACCCGGGCCAACTGGGCCGACAGCGTGTCGGGCAGGCGCACGGCCCGGGCATGGCTGCGGCGGATATGGCGGATCTGCGCGCGCCCCACATCGTCCAGCGCGCCCTCGTCCACCGCCGCCAGCCAGTCGCCGACCCGCGAATCGGTGCGGCGCGCATGCAGCACCGATTCGAGGGCGCCCATCTCGTCGGCGCGCTGCTGGGCGGCGCCCTTGGGCATCATTGTTTCCTGGTCCCAGCCAAGCCGGCCCATCACCTGGGCCAGCGCCTCGGTCTCGCGCTGGAACGCCATCAGATCGTCGAAGGCCACCATTCCCCTAGCCCCGGATCGTCGATTGCTGCACGGGGTATTGCGCCAGGAAGCGCGCGCGCAGCACCAGCGTCCACAGCGTGATCGCGCCGATCTGGTGGGCGACCGCGATCGGCCATTGCGCCGCGAACAGGATCGTCCCGATCCCCAGCGACGCCTGGGTGACCACCATCAGCGCGACGTGGTCAAAGGCGCGTCGCGTGCGCCGGTGTACGCTTTTCCGCCCGACGAACCATGTGACGACCCCGACCAGCACGACCAGATAGCCGTTCATCCGGTGGATGAACTGCACCAGCGCGTGGTTCTCGAAGAAGTTGCGCCACAGCGGTTCGATGTAGAACGGGTTGGGCGGCAGGAACCCGCCCGCCATCAGCGGCCAGTCGGTATAGGCCCGGCCCGCATAAAGGCCGGCCACCTGCGAACCGAGCAGGATCTGCAGGAACACCAGCAGCATCAGCGCAGAGCCCATCCGGTAGCCCGCCCGGTCGCGCACCCGGCGGGCCTGCAACAGGTCCGCCTCGCTGCGCGAGAGCTTGAAGATGAACCACGCGGTCAGCCCCACCAACGAAAAGCCAAAGCCGATATGCAACGCCATCCGGTAGGACAGGAAGTCGAAGGGCGGCGGCGCGATCCCGCCCCCGCCGACCAGCCAGTCGGCCGCCCCCAGCAGAACGATCAAGACGCCAAGCCCGAACAGCCGCAACGTCCAGCCCTTGGGCATCTTGCCCGCGGCAAGGAAGCCGACAAAGCCCACCGCCCAGAGAACCAGCGCGGTCGGCGCAAGCTGGCGCGAGCCCCAGCCCCACCAGAAGGCAAGCTGGAACTCCTCGATCCCCATCCCGTGCGTCTCGCCCCGGTAGACCGGGCTGTCGCGGAACCGCTCGAACGCGGCCAGCCAGTCGCCGGGATCGAGCGGCGGCAATGCACCGAACAGCGGGTTCCAGTCCGGCATCGGCACCAGCATCTCGGTCAGACGCGCAAAGGCGCCGATCACCAGCATCGCGGCGACGATCAGGAACAGCATCATCAGCCACAGCCGCACCGCGTCGCGCGCGCCGCGGCGTGCCGCACGGTCGATGGCGCCGGGCTGGGCCAATGGCCGCTCGCGCGGGGCCTCGGTGCCGACCTCCTCGAAGATGTTGCGCTTCTTCGTCATGGCTGTTTCCTCTCGGCCGGGCGCCCTGTCCGCCCGCGTCGGCTGTGCCGCGAACAGTAGGGCCCGCGGGGGGTGCCTTCAAGTCAGAGCCCGTCGCCCCGGCCCCGCATCAATTGCCGCAGCATGCCGTGCAGGGTCTGCACATCGGCGCGCGTCAGCGGCATCCGGCTCCAAAGGTTGCGCAGGTTCAGCTTCATGTTGGCGGCCTTGGTCTCGGGGAAGAAGAAGCCCACCGCATCGAGGCGTTCCTCGAAATGCTCGGCAAGCTTCTCGACCTCGATCGCCGTGGCGGGCGCGGCGCCGGCCATTTCCAGCCGTTCCGGCACGATCCCCGGCGTCTCGCGGCGCCATTCATAGGCGGTCAGCAGCACGCATTGCGCCAGGTTGAGCGAGGCGAATTCGGGGTTCGCCGGCACCTCGACGATCGCGTTCGCCCGCACGATGTCGTCGTTTTCCAGCCCGGCACGCTCGGGGCCGAACAGGACGGCAACCCGGCGCCCCCCGGCAATCATCCCGCGCGCCTCTGCCATCGCGCGTTCGGGGGTGACGACGGGCTTGGTCAGCCCGCGGGCGCGCGACGTGGTGGCATAGACATAGTCGCAATCGGCCAGCGCCTCGGCGGTGCTGGCAAAGACGCCTGCGTGGTCCAGAAGCCGCCCCGCGCCCGAGGCCAGCGCCACCGCGCGCGGGTTGGGCCAGCCGTCGCGCGGATCGACCATCCGCATCCGGTCAAGGCCGAAATTCCACATCGCCCGCGCCGCCGCGCCGATATTCTCGCCCATCTGCGGACGGACAAGGACGAAGACGGGCTGATCGGCCATGCGGGGCGGGCTCCTGTCTGGTTTTCGTCCGCCTGATACGCGGCTGCCGCCCGCGGTTCAAGCGATGGTCAAGCCGCGGAAACCCCGCTATAGGGGCGCGAACCACCGAGGAACCCGCCCATGGCCGAGATCGAGCGCCCCCAGATCTACCTGATAACCCCCCCCGCCTTCGAGTTGGAGGAGTTTGCCCCGCGCCTGTGCGCGGTGCTGGATGCGCACCCTGTAGCCTGCCTGCGGCTGGCGCTTGCCACCCGCGACGAGGACACGGTCGCGCGCGCCGCCGATGGCCTGCGCGAGATCGCCCATGCCCGCGACGTGCCGCTGGTGATCGAGGCGCATCTGGGCCTGGTCGAGCGGCTGGGCCTGGACGGGGTGCACCTGACCGATGGCGCCCGCAACGTGCGCAAGGTCAGAACGGCCCTGGGGGCGGACGCCATCGTCGGCGCGTTCTGCGGCGCCTCGCGCCATGACGGGATGAGTGCGGGCGAGGCAGGGGCGGATTATGTGGCCTTCGGGCCGGTGGGCGAGACCGGTCTTGGCGACGGCACGCAGGCCCCGCACGATCTGTTCGAATGGTGGTCCGAGATGATCGAACTGCCCGTCGTGGCCGAGGGGGCACTGGATCAGGAACGGGTCGCAAGCCTTTCGCCTGTGGTCGATTTCTTTGGTCTGGGCGAGGAAATCTGGCGCACCGATGATGCCTGCGCGACGCTGGCGCGCCTGATCGCCGCGATGGGCTAGGCCGACGGCATCGCGCTGCGCACCGCGTCCTCGCAGGCCATGGCAAGCGCCTTGCGATCAGGGAAATCCGAAACCCGCAGCGGCGCGTGATAGACCAGTTCGACGCCCCCTTGCGGCCGGGCCGCCAGCACGTTCAGCAGGTGTGCACCAAATCCCATGTCGCCCCACCACCCGTAGAACGCCGCATGCTGGCCCGGCGGCGCGGTATAGATCACCGTGACCGGCTGGATATGCAGGATATCCTTCAACTCATTTGTAAGGAACGCCGCGAAAAGCGTTGTCTTGAAAGGCAGAACCCGCCGCCCGTCGGTCGAGGTGCCTTCGGGGAAGAACAACAGCTTGTGGCCCGCCTTCAGCCGCTCTTCGAACAGTTGGGCATGGGCCTTCGCCTCGCGCCGGTCGCGGTTGATGAAGACCGTCCCCGTCGCCCGCGCCAGCCAGCCGATCCCGGGCCATCCCGCCACCTCGGCCTTCGAGACGAAATAGACGCGCTTGCGGGCATTCAGTGCAAAGATGTCCAGCCAGGAGGCATGGTTCGCCACCACCGCGCCGCGCGCGCGCATCTGCTGCCCGCGCACGGTATGGCGGATCCCGAGGATCACGAAGGCCATGCGGCAGACGAATTGCGTGATGAAGGGTGTGACCGGCCGGTGCCAGCCGAACAGCGGGCGCTCGGCCAGCCGCACCAGCAAGAGCAGCCCCAGGCAGCCAAAGGTCACCGCCCCCAGCGCCGTGCCCCGCCAGACAACCCGCAGCCATCCGGCGGCCGTGATCGGCGGCGCGGGCGGCGGCTCGGCCCCGCGCCAGGTGCTCACCCGCGCCCCCGCCCATAGCGCGCGCTGCCCTTGGCGCTCATCTGCGCGGTGTCCATCAGAAGGCACACATCGACCGTGTTGAACGCCCGGTCGACATAGGCCCCCTCGCCCACGAAGCCGCCAAGCCTGAGATAGGCCTTGATCAGCGCGGGCAATGCCAGCATCGCGCGCTTGCGGTCGATCCGGTCCTCGTCCAGCAGGTCCATCCGCTGGAAATGTCCCTCGACCGCACGCACCCGAAGCGGTTCTGGCGCCAGGAACCGGTGGTGCAGGTGGGACAGCGGCTCGGCCAGCGCCTCGACATCGGTACCGTGAAAGCTGGCCACCCCGAACAGGATCTCGATTTCCCGCTCCACCACGTAGTCGGCAAGCCCGTTCCACAGGTGATAGAGCGCCGTGCCGCGCCGACAGTCGCGATGCACGCAGGACCGGCCAAGCTCCAGCAGGCGGCGCCCGCTGTCTTTCAGGCGGGTCAGGTCATATTCGTCCTCGGAATAGAACCGCCCCAGCGCCGCCGCCCGTTCCGAGGTCAGCAGGCGATAAACCCCCACGACGTGATCCAGCGCCGCCGCATCGCGGCGGGTGTCGACCAGGATCAGGTGGTCGTAATGGGGATCGAACGCATCCCGCTCCAGCCGGTTCTCGTGATCGACCAGCGGCCCGTCGCCGCCCAGTTCCGCCACGAAGACCTCATAGCGCAGCCGCTGCGCGGCGCGCAGGTCCGCCTCGGTCTGGGCAAGGCGCAGTTCGAAATGATCTTCGGGCGGTTTCATAGCTGCTGGTTCCCGGCGCCCGGTCGGGGCGGTCTCGGCGCGTTCTAGGGGGCGGCGCGCCCAAGCGCAACCGCGCGCATGCCGCCCCCCCGTCCCCGCCCGTTAAGGCGGCGTTAACGATCTTCCGTCAGCCTGTCCGAAATCATGGTTCAGGACTCGTAAACCGGCATGAGCTCAACCCGCGCCCCGTCGATCACCACCTTGCCCGCCTCGCGGAAATTGACGGTGATCCGCGCCCCGATCACCGACTGCACCTGGCCGATGCCCCAATCGGGCTGGCCCGGGTGGCGCACCAGCATGCCGGGTTCGAGAATGGAATTCAGGGGCTTCATCGTCGCTGTCCTTCCTGTCCGTCCGGCGGGGGGGGGCGGCCAATGACTGACCTCACCGCGCTGGTCGGCTCGCGCATCTGCCACGACCTTATCAGCCCGATCGGGGCAATCGGCAACGGGATGGAACTGCTCGAAATGCTGCCTGACGTCGCCGGCCGCGACGAACTCGGGCTGATCGCCGACAGCGTGGCCCGCGCCAACGGGCGGATCCGGCTGTTCCGGCTGGCCTTCGGCGCCGCGGGCGAAGGCGTCGAGGTCGCAGGCGCCGAACTCGCGGACATCCTGAACGACTATTACGGCGGCAGCCGGATCGAGATCGCGGCCGAACCTCCCGCCGCGCTGCCAAGGTCGCTGGCCAAGGTGGTGCTGCTGGCCGTGCTCTGCGCGGAAACCTCGCTGTTGCGCGGCGGCCGAATCGCGATCACCGGGCTCGGCGGCGAGATCGCGCTGACCGCCGAAGGCGACCGGCTGAACCTCGATCCCCGTCTCTGGCTTCCGATCGCCGAGGGCCGCGCCCCCGAGGGCGAGATCAGCGCCGCCGAGGTGCAGTTCGCCCTGCTGCCCGCCGCGGCACGCGCGGCTGGCCGCCACCTGGCGCTGTCCCGCGGCGACACCCGGTTCGACCTCGTCCTCTGACCCCGGCTTCTTCTTGGCCCCAATACTCCCGCCGGAGGCGCGCGCGGCCAATGGCCGCGCGCCCGGCCCAACGCCGGACAAACGGGGGCAAGGCCCCCGTGCGGGCCGGGGGCGGGAGCATCCCCCGGCAGCGCGTCACGGCCGGATCGTCCCCGCGCCCTCGACCAGGTACTTGAAGCTCGTCAGCTGCTCGGCCCCCACCGGGCCGCGTGCATGCAGCTTGCCGGTGGCGATCCCGATCTCGGCGCCCATCCCGAACTCGCCGCCATCGGCGAACTGGGTCGAGGCATTCCGCATCAGGATCGCGCTGTCCAGCCGCTCGAAGAACCGCGCCGCGGCCCCGTCATCCTCGGTCAGGATCGCGTCGGTGTGACCCGAGCCGTGGGTCCGGACATGCGCGATCGCGGCGTCGATGTCGTCCACCACGCGCGCGGCGATGTCCATGTCGAGATATTCGCGCCCCCAATCCTCGGCCGTGGCGGGCATGGTGCCGGGCAGGCGCGCCAGCGTCTCGTCGGCATGGACCCGCACGCCCGCCGCGACCAACGTCGCCACCAGATCCGCCCCCAGCGTGCTGGCCACGTCGCGGTGGACCAGCAGGCATTCGGCCGCCCCGCAGATCCCCGTCCGCCGGGTCTTGGCGTTCAGCACCACGCGCAGCGCCTTTTCGGGGTCGGCGGCACGGTCGACATAGATGTGCACGATCCCTTCGAGGTGGGCAAAGACCGGCACGCGGGCCTCGCGCTGGACAAGGCCCACCAGCCCCTTGCCGCCACGAGGCACGATCACGTCGATCACCCCGGTCATTCCCAGCATGGCGCTCACCGCCGCGCGGTCCCGCGTCGGAACGCGCTGGATCGCGTCCTCGGGCAGGCCGGCCGCGCGCAGTCCGTCCAGCAGACAGGCATGCAGCGCACCCGAGGAATGGAAGCTCTCGGACCCGCCCCGCAGGATCACCGCGTTGCCGGCCTTCAGGCACAGGGCCCCCGCATCCGCCGTCACGTTGGGCCGGCTTTCGTAGATCACGCCGATCACGCCCAGCGGCGTGCGCACCCGGCGGATATGCAGCCCCGACGGCATGTCCCATTCCGCCATCACCTGCCCCACCGGATCGGGCTGGGCGGCGACCGCGCGCAGCCCAGCGACGATCCCCGCGATCCGGGCCGGATCGAGCTTCAGCCGGTCCAGCATCGCGGGGCTCAGCCCCTTGTCGCGGCCGAACGCCATGTCCTTGTCGTTGGCCGCGAGGATCTCGGCCTCACGCGCCGCCACCGCGTCCGCGGCGGCCTCCAGCGCGCGCCGCTTGGCGGCCGGATCGGCAAAGGCGAGGTCCGCCGCCGCGGCCTTCGCGCGGGCGCCCAGATCGGCCATCATCGCGGGAATGTCGGTCTCGTCCCTCATGTCGCCATGTCGTCCCTGTGGATCAGCGCCGCCCGACCGGGATAGCCGAGGATCGCCTCGATGTCACCCGACCGGCAGCCCCTGATGAGCCGCGCCTCGGCGGCGGTATAACGCGACAGCCCCGTGCCCAGCCCCTGCCCCTCGGGGCCGAGGATCGCCACCGGGTCGCCGCGCCCGAAATCGCCGGTGACCGCCGCCACCCCCGCGGGCAGCAGCGACTTGCCCGTGCCAAGCGCCGCAACCGCGCCCGCATCGACGGTGATCGACCCCCGCGGCTTCATCGCCGCGATCCAGCGCTTGCGCGCCGCCTGCGGGTCGCCCTTGGGCCGGAACCAGGTGCAGGGCGCGCCGTTCTCCAGCGCCCGCAGGGGCCGCAGCACCGCGCCCTGGGTGATCGCCAGCGCGCAGCCCGCCCCGGTGGCGGTCTTGGCGGCCATCAGCTTGGTCTTCATGCCGCCCTTGGACAGCCCCGAGGCCGCATCGCCCGCCATCGCCTCGATCTCGGGGGTGATCTCCTCGATCAGGTCGAAGCGGTGGGCGGCGGGGTCCTCCGCCGGGTTCGCGGTGTAGAAGCCGTCGACATCCGACAACAGCACCGCCACGTCGGCGCCGACCGTCACCGCCACCTGCGCGGCAAGCCGGTCGTTGTCGCCATAGCGGATCTCGTCGGTGGCGATCGTGTCGTTCTCGTTCACGATCGGCACGACGCCAAAGCCCAGCAAGGTCTCCATCGTGGCACGCGAGTTGAGATAGCGCCGCCGGTCCGCGCTGTCCTCCAGCGTCACCAGCACCTGCCCCGTGGTGATCCCGTGCGGCGCCAGCACCTCTTCGTAGGCGCGCGCCAGCCGGATCTGGCCAACCGCGGCGGCCGCCTGCGACTGTTCCAGCGCCAGCGTGCCCAGCCCCAGCCCCAGCACGCCGCGCCCCAGCGCGATCGAGCCTGACGAGACCAGGATCACGTCCGCGCCGCGCGCCTTGAGCATCGCGACATCCTCGGCCAGCGCACCGAGCCAGTCGGCGCGCAGTGTGCCGGTCGCACGGTCCACAAGCAGCGCCGAGCCGATCTTGACGACGATCCGCCGCGCAGCCGTCAGGGACGCCACGACCCGGCCTCCTCGCCCGTCTGCCGGTGGCGCAGACGGTCGCCGTCGATCTGGGCCTTGAGCGCGCGCAGCACCTCGGCGATGCCCTCGTGCGAGACGCCCGACATCAGCAGCACCGGGTGGCCGATCTCGGCCTCGAGCGCGGCACGCTTCTCGGCGCGTTCCTCGTCGTCGAGCGCATCCACCTTGTTCAGCACGGTGACCCGCGGTTTTTCCGCCAGATGCCCGCCATAGGCCTCCAGCTCGTGGATGATCGTGCGGTAATCGGCCACCACGTCGTCCGAGGTCGCGTCGATCAGGTGCAACAGCACCGCGCAGCGTTCCACATGGCCAAGGAACCGGTCGCCGATGCCGCGGCCCTCATGCGCGCCCTCGATCAGACCGGGGATGTCGGCGATCACGAATTCCACCCCGTCGATGCCGACCACACCCAGGTTCGGGTGCAGCGTGGTGAAGGGGTAATCCGCGATCTTGGGCCGGGCGTTCGAGGTAGCGGCCAGAAAGGTCGACTTGCCCGCGTTCGGCATCCCCAACAGCCCCGCATCCGCGATCAGCTTGAGCCGCAGCCAGATCGTGCGCTCGACGCCCTCCTGCCCCGGGTTGGCGTGGCGCGGCGCCTGGTTGGTCGCGGTCTTGAAATGCAGGTTCCCCCAGCCGCCATTGCCGCCCCTGGCCAGCAGCACGCGCTGGCCAAGTTCGGTCATGTCGGCGATCAGCGTTTCCTCGTCTTCGTCGAGGATCTCGGTTCCCACGGGGACCCGCAGCACGATATCCTCGCCGCTCGGCCCCGTTTTCTGCCGGCCCATGCCGGGACGGCCGTTGCCGGCAAAGAAATGCTGCTGGTAGCGAAAGTCGATCAGCGTGTTCAGCCCATCGACCGCCTCGACCCAGACATCACCGCCATCGCCGCCGTCGCCGCCATCGGGGCCGCCATATTCGATGAACTTCTCGCGGCGGAAGCTGGCACAGCCATTCCCGCCGCTGCCCGAGCGGATGTGGACCCTGGCGAGGTCAAGAAA
Source organism: Rhodovulum euryhalinum (assembly GCF_004342445.1). Taxonomy (GTDB): domain Bacteria; phylum Pseudomonadota; class Alphaproteobacteria; order Rhodobacterales; family Rhodobacteraceae; genus Rhodovulum; species Rhodovulum euryhalinum. The sequence continues at coordinate 237,298 of NZ_SLWW01000004.1, read as the reverse complement.
TTTCATGGGAGACCTCGAAACTTGCGCGCATCAGGCGATAGTGGATATTCGGCGCAGGCTCAAGGCGCGCCAGCGATGGACCCATGCCGACGCCGGTCCTCTCGAAGCCAAGCTTGGCAAGGACCCGGGCCGAGGCGGGATTGTCGGCGAAATGGTCGGCCGTCACGACGTCAAGCCCCGGAAACCGGGCGAAAGCATCCGACAGGAACGCGCGCGCCGCCTCGGTGGCAAGGCCCCGGCCCCACTGCGCAGGATCGAGGAAATAGGACAGCGATGCCGGCGCGCCCCACAGACCGCATCCTCCGATCAGCGCACCATCCCGAAGCGCGATCGCGGCGCGATAGCCGACCTCGCCGCGAAACCGCGCCTTGTCGATCCAGAACCGTATCTCGGCCGCGGGCCAGGGCACCGGGATGGTGCCCATCATCGCCGCGACACGCGAGTCGGCGCCGATACGCGCCAGCGCGGCGATGTCGCCAGGGCCGAACGGGCGCAGCACAAGGCGCGGCGTCACGATTCGAAATCCGGACGCCGCTCCCATGGCCTAGCCAAGCTTCCTGAGATAGGTCCAGGTTGCGACCTTGCCGCCGCGCGCGACCGAGAACGCCTCGGCATCGCCCAGGTATTCGAAGCCCGCATTGGTCAGCACCCGCGCCGAGCCCGGATTGTCCTGGAACACCTCGGCAAAGAACGTGCGGCAGCCCTGCGGGTTGGCCGCGATCATCGCAGACACCGCCTCGGAGGCGATCCCGGTATTCCAGAACGCGGGCGCCACCCAATAGCCGATCTCGGACTGCTCGCGCTCCATCCGGTCCAGCGCGATCACGCCCAGCACCTCGGAGAGCCCCTGTTCGGCACCGTCCATCACCCAGACATCCTCGCTGCGGTCGGGGTTCTGGGCGCGCTGGATGAACGCCTCGGTCGCGCCGGGCGGCAGCGGGTGCGGGATCGACCGGGTAAAGCGCGCCACGCGCTCATCGGCCGTGTAAAGCCCCAGAAGCCCGGCATCCGAGCGGCGCACCGGGCGCAGCACGAAGCGGGTCGCCTCGATGACGGGTTGGCTGGAAACGACGTCCAGTTTCATGGTTCTCCTCCTCACCCCCCTGTCGGGGCAGATGGCAACGGCGCGGCCCATTCGCAAGGCGGGCCCGGTCGGACAGGCGGTTGCCCGCCCCGTCCCCGCCCGCAGGACATCGCATCCGCTGTTTCCGTTACAGAAACGGAACGGGGGACCGGCGTGTTGCCGATCCCCCACCGAAATACGTCATGCCTGGTGGTATCGGCTACTCGGCGGCCTCGCTGACCGGGAGCACGGAAATGAAGGTGCGCCCCTTGAGGCCCTTGTGATAGGTCACTGCGCCCTCGCACACCGCGAAGATGGTATGGTCGCGGCCCATGCCGACGCCTTCGCCCGGCCAGAACTTGGTGCCGCGCTGGCGCACGATGATGTTGCCGGAAATCGCCTTCTGGCCGCCATAGAGCTTGACGCCGAGACGGCGGCCCGCGGAATCGCGCCCGTTGCGCGAGGAGCCGCCTGCTTTCTTGTGTGCCATGTCGTCCTCTCCTCTCGCTTAGCCTTTGGCCAGGGTCTTGGCTTGCTCGACCCAGCCTTCATTCACGATCTTGCCCTTGGTGCCCAGCCGGGTGTCCATGGCCGCCACCTGCTCGGGCGTCCAGGCCGCGATCTGGGCGAAACGGGTGATGCCCGCCTCATGGAACTTCTTTTCCATCGCGGGGCCGACGCCGGACAACTTCTTGAGGTCGTCGCCGTCCACGGCGGGCGCCGCTTCGGCCTCGGCCTTCTGCGGCGCGGCCTTCTGCGGCGCAGCGGCGGTCACGGCGGCGGCCGAGACACTGCCAGCGCCCACGGCGGCCTTGACACCGGTCTTGTCGCCACCGGCCGCAAGGATGTCGGTCACCCGCAGCAGCGTCAGTTGCTGGCGGTGGCCCTTGGTGCGCTTCGAGCCGTGCTTGCGGCGGCGCTTGACGAAGTGGATGACCTTGTCACCCTTGATCTGGTCGATCACCTGGGCCTGCACGGCCGCACCGTCCACGGTGGGCGTGCCGATCTGGTCGCCGACCATCAGGATATCGTTGAACTGAACCGTCTCGCCAGCATCGGCGGCGATCTTCTCGACGCGCAGCACATCGCCCGACTGGACCTTGTACTGCTTGCCACCGGTCTTGAGGACCGCGAACATGGGCCGTTTCCTTCTTGTCTGCCGCGTCCTGTGGCCCCGCCCCGGGGGACGGCGTTTCCGCGTCATGCGCCTTCGGACAGCGCGCCCCGTTCGGGGCGTTGTCAACATGGACGGCCCCGAAGCGATGCCCCGGGGCCGGAACCGTGCGTATCCGCGATTTCCCACCCCAAGTCAAGGGCGCAGCCCGGCCGAAGGGTCAGATATCCTGCCCCGCGATGAAGGTCGCCGCGGCCAGCCCCAGTTCGCGCGAGATGCGGGTGAAGGCCACGTCGAAGCCCGCGAACAGCGCGGCGTTCAGCGCCGCGCCCTCGGGGGTCTCGGACAGCGCGATATACTCTTCCAGCGTTTCGTCCGACAGCGGCGCATAGGCCATCGCGAGGTACGAGAACAGCCACTCGCGCGTCTCGTCGCGAATCTCGGGCTCCTGGCCCCAGACGTCCTCCAGCATCTGCTCTTCGGTCATCTCGAAATCGAAGGCGCGGCCATCGGCAAGCCCGGTATAGAAGGCGTAGTTCGAGTTCAGCGCGCCCGCGACATTGGCCTCGATCAGGTTGTTCGCCTCGACGAACCGCTCGATCAGGTCGAGTCGCGGGTCGCCGTCGGCCTGCATCTCTTCCAGCCGTTCGAGGCTCCCCTTCTCCACCTCGTCGTCGAGCAGCGCGCGCCGCGCCGAAAGCTCCAGCGACACGATCCGCGCGCCGGTCTCGGAACCGAAGAACTCGACGAGCGGCCCCAGATCGGCGCCCGACAGTTCCCCTGCCAGCGTGTCGCGCAGTTCCGTGCCGATGCGCCCGCCATCATAGATCTGCGCCACCGCAGCATCCCAGCGGTCACCGCCCCGGCCGGGGAACATCTCGTCCTCGATCTCGACGCCATAGCCAAGCCCCTCTTCGCGGACGATCGCCACCAGATCGTCGAGCGCGAGCGCCCGCATCAGCGCGTCAAACCCCTCGGGCGGGTCGGCCCGGGCGGGCAACGGCAGGGCGAGAAGGAAAAGCACGGGCAGAAGAAACAGGCGTCGCATCGGGGCATCCGGGATGGCTGGCACGTTCAAGAGGTAGCCGCGAACGCGGCGGAATCCAACTGTCCGCGGCCGCCGCCACGCGAAACGCCGCCGGGCCAGAAAAACGGTTGCAAGGGCACGGCGTTCGCACTAGATGACCGATCCACAAGGCCACGGGCTTGCGGAGAGGTGCCGGAGTGGTCGAACGGGGCGGTCTCGAAAACCGTTGAGCCTTCACGGGCTCCCAGGGTTCGAATCCCTGTCTCTCCGCCACTTGCCCAATGGACGCGGCGCCCGCGCGGCGACCCGTTGCCCTACCCGATCAGCGAACAGACCCGGCGGATGGCCAGCGCGTAGCCCTCGACGCCGCACCCCGCGATCACCCCGTCGGCGCGCAGCGAGACGTAGGAATGGTGCCGGAACGCCTCGCGCTTGTGGACGTTCGAGATGTGCACCTCGATCACCGGCCCCTCGAAGGCGTTCAGCGCGTCGAGAATCGCAACCGACGTATGGGTGTAGGCGGCGGGGTTGATGACGATGGCGGCGGCCTCGTCGCGGGCGCGGTGGATCTGCTCGACGATCTCGCCCTCGTGGTTCGACTGGAACAGCCGCACCGCATGGCCCCGTTCGGCCGCGACGGCCGCGCAGGCGGATTCGACATCGGCCAGCGTTTCGTGGCCGTAGATCTCGGGCTCGCGCTTGCCCAGAAGGTTCAGGTTCGGCCCGTTCAGGATATGGATCGTCTTGACCATCGGAATCTCCTAGCCGGCGCATCTTTCCACGGCAAGGCGCCGGGAAACAGACGAAAAACGCGCGCGGCGCGTGGTCGTGCCCGCGGCCCGAATTGACAGGGCCGCGCCGCCCGATAGGCTCTGCCCATGGCCGGCGCAAGACCGGGCCGGAGAACGGGGAGTAAAGACAATGTGCGATATCTGCGTGATGACCGCCGTCAAGGACAGGATGCTGTCGCGGCGGGGCTTTTTCCGGGCCGCCGCGGGTGCGGGCGTGGCGGCGGCGGCGGGCGTGACCGCCTCGGCACCCGCGGCGCTGGCCCAGGGACATGCGGGGGTGACCGACATGACCCATGAGCTGCACCCGGACTTTCCCACCTATTTCGGCGAGCCGCAGTTCTTCTGGGAGCAGAAGTTCAACTATGCCGAACACGCCTTCAACCTGGCCGAGTTCCGGGTGAACGAACATACCGGCACCCATATCGACGCGCCGCTGCATTTCTCGGCCGATGGCGCGGCGGTGAACGAGATCGCAGTCGAGAACCTGGTGGCGCCGCTTTGCGTGATCGACATTGCCGCCCGCGCGGCGGACGATGCCGACGCGCAGGTGACGCCCGACGACATCCGCGCCTGGATCGCCGCCCATGGCGAGATCCCGCAGAACGCCTGTGTCGCGATGCATTCGGGCTGGGCGCCCCATGTCGACGGACCGAAATTCCGCAACGCCGATGCCGAGGGCAAGCAGCACTATCCGGGCTTCCATGTCGAGGCCGCGCAGATGCTGATCGAGGAGACCGGCGCCACCTCGATCGGGGTGGACACGCTGTCGCTCGACTTCGGGATGTCGCCCGATTTCGCCACGCATTACGCCTGGTTGCCAACAGGGCGGTTCGGGATCGAGTGCCTGGCAAATCTCGACAAGGTGCCGGCATCGGGGGCGACGCTGGTGATCGGTGCGCCCAAGCATCGAGGCGGCACCGGCGGGCCCGCGCGCATCTTCGCGCTGGTGTGATCTGAGCGCGCCCGGGAGGACCCGGGCGCATCCCTGACTGGAGGACCCATGGCCACGGTGAAGATCTGGACCGACGCGGAAGCCGAGGCGCATCCGCGCGTCAAGGCGGTGTTCGACGACATCCGCGCCACCCGCAAGACCGATTTCGTCAACAACGTCTGGCGCGCGCTGGCAAACCAGCCGGCGGTGCTGGAATCGACCTGGGCGCAGGTCAAGGCGGTGATGGCACGTGAAAGCGCGCTCGACCCGCTGGTGAAGGAGATGCTTTATATGGCCGTCTCGATCTCGAACGGTTGCGAATACTGCGTCCATTCCCACACGGCGTCCGCGCGCGCCAAGGGCATGACCGACGCGCAGTACGAGGATCTGCTGGCGGTTGTGGGGCTGGCCGCGACCACCAACGCGCTGGTGACCGCGCTGCAGGTGCCCGTGGACCCGGAATTCAAGGTGTGATCATGGAACACGCGATCATCGCGCGCGACCCCGGCGGACCCGAGGTGCTGGACTGGGTGGACTGGCACGTGCACCCGCCCGAAGACGGCGAGGTTCTGGTCCGCCACACGGCCGTCGGGCTGAACTTCATCGACACCTATTTCCGCTCGGGCCTCTATCCCTGGCCCGGCGACATCCTGATCCCCGGAGGCGAGGCCGCGGGCGTGGTCGAGGCGCTGGGCGAGGGCGTCGAGGGCTTCGCGGTGGGCGACCGGGTGGCCTATACCACGCCGAATGGCGCCTGCTGCACCGCCCGCGCGATTCCGGCCGACCGGCTGGTCCGGCTGCCCGATGCGGTGCCCGACGAGATCGCGGCCAGCGTCATGCTCAAGGGGCTGACCGCGCATTACCTGATCCATGACAGCTTTCCTGTGCGCGACGGCCAGACGGTGCTGGTGCACGCGGCGGCGGGCGGTGTCGGCCTGCTGCTCGGACAGTGGCTCAAGGCCAGGGGGGTGCGCGCGATCGGCACGGCGGGCGGCGCGGACAAGGTGGCACTGGCCCGCGCCCACGGCTACGACGCGGTGATCGACTACCGGGCGGGGGATTTCGTGGATGCGGTGATGGCAGCGACGGACGGGAACGGCGTCGATGCGGTCTATGACAGCGTGGGGCGCGACACCTGGCGCGGCTCGCTCGCCTGCCTCAAGAAGCGGGGCATGTTCGTGAATTTCGGCCAATCCTCGGGCACGCTGGACGAGTTCCGCATCTCGGACCTTGCCAAGGGCAGCCTGTCGGCCACGCGCCCCGTGCTGTTCGACTTCATCGCCGACCCGCAGGAGTTGCGCAGCCGGGCCGCGGATCTCTTCGCCGCGATCACCGGGGGCATCCTGACCCCCCGCGTCGGCCAGACCTGGCCGCTGGCGGACACCGCCGCGGCGCATCGCGCGCTTGAAGGGCGGCAGACGACCGGGGCCAGCGTCCTGCAACCCTGACCGGCCCGCCCTTGATTTTGCGCCGCACTGCGGCGACATCTGGTCGACGGGGGCCGCGAGCCGCCCCTCCAACCGCCGGGGGTCCGGCGCAAGGCGGGACGACCGCGCGCGATGAGTTCCGAGCACGACCACTGGATCATCTCGTCCCTGCTGGAGGATCTGGCGGGGCTTGCGCTGTCGCGCGATCGGGTCAGCGTGGCGGATGTGGTCGAGACGATGGGCACGCGGGGGTTCGGGCCTCTGCTGATGGTGCTTTCGGCCTTCCTGATCCTGCCGGTGGGCATGGTGCCGGGGATGCCCGGCGTGGTCGCTTTGTTCCTGATCCTGATCGGCGGGCGGATGATGACCGGCGAGACAACGCTGTGGATCCCCGCCCGTCTGGGGCGCGTCACCTTCTCGGGGCACCTGCTGGCGGTTTCGGTCGCACGCGCGCAGCGTCCGGTGCTCTGGCTGCGCCCGCTGGTCTCGCCCCGCCTTGCGGTTCTGGTCGACAGCGTGGTGATGGGACGGGTGGTCGCGCTGATCCTCATGGTCACCGGCGCAGTGATCTTCGTCGCGGGCTTCATCCCCGGCCTGCCCTTCGTGCTGTCGCTGCATATCCTCGTGCTGGGGCTTGCGCTGTCCTCGCGCGACGGGCTGATCGCGATGGTCGGCTACGCGCTGCTTCTCGCCGAGATCCTGTTCATCCGCTTCATCTTCTTCTGAACGGCGCCGGATCGCCCCCCGACCCGAACCTTGACGAATGGCCGCCCATGGCCTATTGGCCAGCAGGCACGAGACCGGCAATCCGGCCGGTCGGGCCGCGCGGAACGGAGCGGCCATCCACACGCCGCAACCACGCAAGGACCGACATGACCACATTTGCCGAGCTGGGGCTTGACCCCAAGGTGCTTTCCGCCATCGCCGATGCGGGCTATACCGAGCCGACGCCGATCCAGGCAGGCGCCATCCCGCCTGCGCTTCAGGGCCGCGACGTCCTCGGCATTGCCCAGACCGGCACGGGCAAGACCGCCAGCTTCGTGCTGCCGATGATTACCCTTCTGGGCCGCGGCCGCGCCCGGGCCCGGATGCCGCGATCGCTGGTTCTGGCGCCGACGCGCGAACTCGCCGCGCAGGTGGCCGAGAATTTCGACACCTATTCCAAGAACACCAAGCTGACCAAGGCCCTCCTGATCGGGGGGGTCTCGTTCAAGGAACAGGACATGCTGATCGACAAGGGCGTCGATGTCCTGATCGCCACCCCCGGCCGCCTGCTCGACCATTTCGAGCGCGGCAAGCTGTTGCTGACCGGCGTCCAGATCATGGTGGTGGACGAGGCCGACCGGATGCTCGACATGGGCTTCATCCCCGATATCGAGCGGATCTTCCAGCTGACGCCCTTTACCCGCCAGACGCTGTTCTTCTCGGCCACCATGGCGCCCGAGATCGAGCGGGTGACCAATACCTTCCTGTCCGCCCCCGAAAAGATCGAGGTCGCGCGCCGCGCCACCACCGCCGAAAGCATCGAGCAGGGCGTGGTCCATTACACCGCGACCCGCAAGGACATGCAGGCGAAGGAAAAGCGCGCGCTGCTGCGCGCCCTGATCGACCGCGAGGGCGAGGCACTCAAGAACGCGATCATCTTCTGCAACCGCAAGACCGAGGTCGACGTCGTTGCCAAGTCGCTGAAGAAATACGGCTATGACGCGGCGCCGATCCACGGCGATCTCGACCAGTCGCAGCGCACGCGCACGCTGGCCGCGTTCCGCGACGGATCCCTGCGGCTGCTGATCGCCTCGGACGTGGCGGCGCGCGGGCTCGACATCCCGGCGGTGTCGCACATCTTCAACTACGACGTTCCCAGCCATGCCGAGGATTACGTCCACCGCATCGGCCGCACCGGCCGCGCCGGACGGCTTGGCAAGGCGCTGACGATCTGCGTGCCGCATGACGAGAAATGGCTCGCCGCGATCGAGGCGCTGGTGCAGAAGGAAATCCCCCGCGTCGAAAGCCCGCTGAAGGGCGCCGCCACCCGGCTGCGGCGCGACCGCCCGGTGCGCGACGAGGCGCCCGAGGGGGTCGCCGCCCCTGCCCGCGCCGAGGTCATGGCCCCCGCCTCGCCTTCCCCCGCGCCCGTGCGCGAGGCGCAGGCAAGGCCGCCCCGGGCGGAGAGCGCCCCGCGGGAGCGGTCCGAACGCGACAACCGCAGCAGCCGCGGTGCGCACGGCGGCCGGGGCGGACGCGGCGAACCCGTGGTCGGCATGGGCGATCACATGCCCGCCTTTCTCACCCGCTCGTTCAAGCCGAAATCGGAAACCGCCGAGGAAACGGCAGACTGAGCCGGGCGCCGGTCGGCGCCCGTTGGGTCATGCTACCGGATTTGCGTAGTTCGCTGCCCCTTGCAGGCGCGAGGGCGCCGACCGGGATTCCGGCGGATGCAGGGAGCGGGTGAGCGGCGCCGGTGGGGGCCGCCGCCCCCACCGTTGCATGCCCCGGCTATGCCAGGCGGCTGATCACCACCGTCACCTCGGGCCGCTTGCCGATCTCGTTCTCGGCGGTGCGGCGGGCGATGATCCGCAGATCCTTTTCCAGCAGGTCGTCATCGGTCATCACCCGGTCGTCGGCGCGCGACAGGAACTTGTCCAGCGCCTCTTCCAGCACGTCGGCCAGCGGCTCGCCGCCCGGAAGCGTCTCGGGCAGGCCGATCAGTTCGACCCAGGCCTCGCCCACCGGCTCGTCCTCTTCGTCGAGGATCAGTGAGACGGTGACATGGCCGTTCATCGCCATCCGGATCCGGTCGCGCACCACACCGTCCAGCGCGCCGATCTGCACCTTGCCGTCCAGGTAGGTGCGGCCGGTCTCGACATGCTCGACCGCGCGGGGCACGTCGCCCGTCAGATCCAGCATCGTGCCGTTCGGTGCCAGCGCGGCATGCAGCCCGTTCTCGGCGGCAAGCTTGACATGCTCGCGCAGGTGGCGGTGCTCGCCATGCATCGGAACCACCGCACCGGGGCGCATCAGCGTGTGGATCGTCGACAGGTCCGGCCGGTTCGCATGGCCCGAGACATGGTAAAGGTCATTGGCATCGTCGACCACGTCCACCCCCATCTCGGACAGCGCGTTGACCACGCGCAGGACATCGCGCTCGTTGCCGGGGATGGTCTTGGACGAGAACAGGAACAGGTCGCCCTCCTTCAGTTCCAGCCCCATGTATTTCCCGCGGGACAGCTGCCCCGAGGCCGCGCGGCGTTCGCCCTGGCTGCCGGTGACGATCAGCATGAGGTTCGACCGCGGGATACCGGCGGCCTGTTCGGGGCTGATCGTGGCGGGGAAATCGGTCAGAACGCCCGATTCGACGCCGGCCTCGATCATCCGCCGCATCGCCCGGCCCAGCAGGCAGACCGACCGGCCCGCATCGCGCCCGGCCTCGGCCAGCGTCCGCACGCGGGCGATGTTCGAGGCGAAGGTGGTGGCCACCACCATGTTGGGCGCGCGTTCGACAAGCTGCCGGATCGCCGGACCCAGCGTTGCCTCGGACCGGCCCGGGTTGGGCGAGAAGACGTTGGTGGAATCGCATGTCAGCACCTTGACGCCGGGCTTGGCCACCTCGGCCCAGAGCCCGCGGTCGAACGGCTCGCCCACCAGCGGCGTGGGGTCGAGCTTGAAATCGCCGGTGTGCACGACCCGCCCGGCGGGCGTGTCGATCACCAGCGCCGAGCTTTCGGGGATCGAGTGCGAGACCGGCAGATAGGCCACCTCGAAGGGGCCGGCCTTGATCCGCTCGGGCCAGGCGCCGACCACATTGATCTTGGCCGGGTCCTGCCCCCGCTCTTCCATCTTGCGGGCGGCATGGTTCGCGGTGAAGGGACGGGCATAGACCGGCACGCGCAGCCGCGGCCAGGCAAGGCCGACCGCGCCCACGTGATCCTCGTGCGCGTGGGTGATGAAGATCGCCTCCAGCCGGTCGCGGCGTTCCTCGAGCCAGGCGACGTCGGCATAGATCAGATCCACCCCGGGCGACGTGTCCATGTTCGGAAAGGTCACGCCGATGTCGACGAGGATCAGACGCTCCTTGCCCGGCGCGCCGTAGCCATAGACATAGGCGTTCATCCCGATTTCCCCGGCACCGCCGAGGGGAAGGTAGATCAGTCGGTCGCTGCTCATGCTGCCCCGTTTTCCTTGTTATAGGCGTGGATGACGGTCAGGCCGTGCATGGTCAGGTCATCCTCGATGGTGTCAAATAGCACATCGGCCTGCGCGAACAACGACGCGAGCCCGCCGGTGCCGATGATGCGCATGGGCCGGTCGTATTCGCCCCTGATCCGCGCGCAGATCTCGCGCACCAGGCCGACATAGCCCCAGAACACACCCGACTGCATGCATGCAACCGTATTCGTGCCGATCACCGCCTGCGGCTTGGTCACGTCCACGTGCGGCAGCGCGGCGGCGGCCATGTGCAGCGCTTCCAGCGACAGGTTCACCCCCGGCGCGATCACGCCGCCGACATAGGCGCCGTCATGGGCGACCACGTCGAAGGTGGTGGCGGTGCCGAAATCGACCACGATCAGGTCGCCGCCATGCCGGTCGTATGCGCCCGCGGTGTTCACCAGCCGGTCGGGGCCGACATTGGTGCCCTGATCGACGCGCGGCGCGTGCGGCAGCAGGCAGTCGGGCTTGCCCACCACCAGCGGACGCGCCCCGAAATAACGGTCGGCAAAGACGCGCAGGTTGAACACCACGCGCGGCACGGTCGACGAGATGATGACATCGGTGATCCGCGTCTCGATCCGGTGATGTGCAAGCAGCGTCGAGAACCAGACGAAATACTGGTCCGCGGTGCGGGTATGTTCGGTGGCGGTGCGCAGCGTGCACAGGAACCGCTCGCCGTCCCAGATCGAGAAGACGGTGTTGGTGTTGCCGCAATCGATGCACAGGAGCATGGGAGAGCCCTCAGAAGAAAACGTCGGCCGCGGCGATGGTGCGCCGTCCGCCCGCCGTCTCTAGGACAAGCTGGCCGTCCTCGTCCACCGTGACAAAGGTCCCGGTCACCTCGTCGGTGCCGGTGCGCGCGGTGATCGTCTGGCCCAGGCGGGCGGCGCGCTCCAGCCAGGCCGCGCGCAGGGGGCCGAAGCCGTTCGACCGGAAGAACGCGTCCTGGTGGGCGAAATGCTCGGCCAGAAAAGACAGGAATTCCAGCGGATCGACGGGTTCGCCGATGCTTTGGGCCAGCGTCACCGGGGCCAGGCCGCGGGGCTCCAGCGCGACGGCGGCGGGCGCGGTGTTGAGGTTCACGCCGATCCCGATGGACAGGCGCTGGACGCGCCCGCCGGTGCCGTCCGATTCCAGCAGGATCCCCGCCAGCTTGCCGCCCGACAGCAGCACGTCATTGGGCCATTTCAGCGAGACCGCGCCGCGATCCTCGACATAGGCGAGACAGGTCGCGTACAGCGCATAGGAGGCGACGAAGGAGTAAAGCGCGGCCTGCGCCGGCCCGCAGCCGGGATCGAAGGCCAGCGTCACCGACAGGTTCCCCTCGGGCGCGGCCCAGGCCCGGCCGCGGCGACCCACGGCGGCCGTCTGGCGGCGCGCGGCGATCCAGGTGGGGCGGGCCAGGGCCGGGCGGCGGCGCGCCTCGGCCATGGTGCTGTCGACCTCGTCGAGCAGGATCAGGTCATGCCCGGCTGGCCAATGCCAGCCGCCCTGCCCCGCCCCCTCAGTTGACAAGGGTTTGTGCCGCCATCAGCGCCAGCCCCTCGACCCCGAAGAGGTTGACGACACCCGCCACCATCGCGAAGGCCGACACCATCAGGAAACCCCAGAGAACGGCAGGCATCGACCCGTCCAACTGCGCGTCACCCTCCTCGCCGAAATACATGTAGAAGACGATGCGCAGGTAGTAGAACGCACCCACCACCGACGCCACCACCCCCGCCACGGCCAGCCAGACAAGCCCCGCATCGACCGCCGCGCGGACCACGTAGAACTTGCCGAAAAAGCCGACCAGCGGCGGCACGCCCGCAAGGCTGAACAGCAGGACCAGCATCGCCAGCGCCTTGAGCGGTTCGCTGGCCGACAGCATGTTCAGGCTGCGGATGTCGGTGACCGGCTGGCCGTCCTTCTGCATCGACAGGATGAAGGCGAAGGTGCCCACGCTCATCGTGACGTAGATCGCCATGTAGATCAGCATCGCCTGCACGCCCAGTTGCGTGCCCGCCGCCAGCCCCATCAGCGCATAGCCCATATGCGCGATGGACGAATAGGCCATCAGCCGCTTGATGTTGCGCTGGCCGATCGCGGCCACCGCCCCCAGCGCCATCGACAACAGCGACAGCACCGCGACCACCTGGCCCCAGTCACCCGGCACCGCGCCAAAGGCATCGTGCATCACGCGGGCGAACAGCGCCATGGCCGCCATCTTGGGCGCCGTGGCGAAGAAGGCGGTGACCGGGGTCGGCGCGCCTTCGTAGACATCGGGCGTCCACATGTGGAACGGCACCGCCGAGACCTTGAAGCCCAGCCCGGTGATCAGGAAGACCAGCCCGAACAGCAGCCCGATGGGCATCTCGCCGCCCTCGATCGTCGCGAGGATGCCCGAGAACAGCGTCGTGCCCGCATAGCCATAGACCAGCGAGGCGCCATAAAGCAGCAGGCCCGAGGACAGCGCGCCGAGGACGAAGTATTTCAGCCCCGCCTCGGTCGATTTCAGACTGTCCCGCCGCAGCGCCGCGACGACATAAAGCGCGAGCGATTGCAGTTCCAGCGCGACATACAGCGTCATCAGATCATGCGCCGAGACCATCAGCATCATGCCGACCACCGCCAGCGTGATGAGGATCGGGAACTCGAACAGCAAGGACCGCGACCGGCGCATGTGCTCGATGCTCATCAGCAGGACGGCACCGGCCGACAGCAGGATCACCACCTTGGCAAAGCGGGCAAAGCCGTCGTCGACGATGGCGCCGCCGAAGGCCGTGCGGGTCTCGCCCGCGGTCACGCCCAGCCAGACCGCCAGCGCAAAGAACAGCGCCGAGGTGATCCAGACCAGGATGGGCGCGGCCTTGTCCTTGCTGGTGTAGACGGCCGCCAGCATCGCCACCATCGCATAGACCGCAAGGGCGATTTCCGGCAGCACGACGGAAAGATCGGCAGAGATCATCGCGTTCCCCTCAGTTCCGGGCCAGCCGCATCGCGGCCTCGGCTTCGACCAGCGCGGTCTGATAGTTCGACAGGAGCGCCTCGACCGAGGGCCCGGTGATGTCGGTGACAAGCGCCGGGTAGACGCCCAGCAGCAAGGTCATCGCCACCAGCGGCACAAAGATCGCGCGTTCCCGCGTGGTCATGTCCTTGATGGCGCGGAGCGATTCCTTGATCAGGTCGCCGAACACCACGCGGCGGTAGAGCCAGAGCGCGTAGCCTGCCGACAGGATGACGCCCGTGCAGGCCACCGCGGCGACCCAGGTGTTGACCTGGAAGACCGCGGCCAGCGTCAGGAACTCGCCGACAAAGCCGGAGGTGCCGGGCAGGCCCACATTGGCCAGCGTGAACAGCATGAACACGAAGGCATAGGCCGGCATCCGGTTCACGAGCCCGCCATAGGCGTCGATCTCGCGGGTGTGCATCCGGTCGTAGATCACGCCGACGCACAGGAACAGCGCGCCCGAGATGAAGCCGTGCGAGATCATCTGGAAGATCGCCCCGTCCAGCCCCTGCTGGTTCGCGGCAAAGATGCCCATCGTGACAAAGCCCATATGCGCGACCGAGGAATAGGCGATCAGTTTCTTCATGTCGGACTGCGCCAGCGCCACCAGAGAGGTGTAGACCACCGCGATGGCCGACAGCCAGAACACCAGCGGCGCCCAGATGTCGGACGCCACCGGGAACATCGGCAGGCTGAACCGCAGGAAGCCGTAGCCGCCCATCTTCAGCAGGATCGCGGCCAGCACGACAGACCCGGCAGTCGGCGCCTGGACGTGCGCGTCGGGCAGCCAGGTATGGACCGGCCACATCGGCATCTTGACCGCGAAACTGGCGAAGAACGCCAGCCACAGCAGCGTCTGCATGCCGCCGACGATGGTCTTGCCGCCGATCACGATGTCGCCCGCGCTGAACTGGTGCGCCAGCAGCGTCGGGATGTCGGTGGTGCCTGCATCGACGAACATCGCCACCATGGCGACCAGCATCAGCACCGAGCCGAGGAAGGTGTAGAGGAAGAACTTGAAGGTGGCGTAGATCCGGTCCTTGCCGCCCCAGATGCCGATAATCAGGAACATCGGGATCAGGCCGCCCTCGAAGAACAGGTAGAACAGCACCAGATCCAGCGCCGTGAACACGCCGATCATCAGCGTCTCCAGCACGAGAAACGCGATCATGTATTCCTTGACGCGGGTCGTGACGTTCCAGCAGGCCGCGATGGTCAGCGGCATCAGGAACGTGGTCAGCATCACGAACAGGATCGAGATGCCGTCCACCCCCATCTTGTAGCGCAGCCCCAGCAGCCACTCGCGATCCTCGACGAACTGGAAACCGGGGTTCGAGGGGTCGAAGCCGAACAGCACGAACAGCGAAATCAGGAAGGTCGCGGTCGTGGCGATCAGCGCCAGCCACTTGGCGTTCTTCTGCGCCGCGGGATCCTCGCCGCGCAGGAAGACGCCCAGGATCAGTGCGGCGACAAGCGGGGTGAAGGTGATGATGGAAAGCAGGTTGTCCATTATTCCGCCCCCCCGGTCAGCATCATCCACGTGATGAGAAGAGCGATGCCGATCACCATGACGAAGGCGTAGTGATAGAGATAGCCCGATTGCAGCCGCCCGGCGACCCGGGTGAAGAACGGCACGATCCCCATCGACACCCCGTTCACCGCCCCGTCGATCACGCCGCCGTCGCCCCCCTTCCACAGCGCCCGGCCGATGTTCTTGGCCGGGTTGACGAAGATCGCATCGAACAGCTCGTCGAAATACCACTTGTTCAGCAGGAACAGGTAGACCGGCCGGAACGCCCTGGCCGTGCGGCCGGGCAGGTCGGGCGTGGTGATGTAGAACAGGTAGGCCGTGCCCAGACCGATCAGCATCGCCATGAAGGGCGCGACCTTGACCCAGACCGGCGCATGGTGCGCGTCATCCATCACGTGGTTGTCGGGCGCCATGTAGATCGCGCCTTCGCCGGGCAGGGGATAGCCCGCCCCGGCCTCCGCGCCATGCCCCTCGGCTGCGCCATGCCCGGCTTCCGCCGCTGCGTGGACGGGGATGCCGTAGAACCGGTTCACCTGGTCGTGGTCGCCGAAGAAGTTGCCGAACCAGACCATGCCCGCCAGCACCGCGCCCACACTGAGAACCCCCAGCGGGATCAGCATGGTCTTCGGGCTCTCATGGGCATGCTCGTGCGCGTGCTTGTCCCCGCGCGGCTTGCCCCAGAAGGTCAGGAACATCAGCCGCCAGGAATAGAAGCTGGTCATCGCGGCCGCCCCCACCAGCGCCCAGAACGACCATGTCGCACCGCTGCCCCAGGCGCTTTCGATGATCGCGTCCTTCGACAGGAACCCGGCAAAGCCGATATGGGTCAGCGGAATCCCCACCCCGGTGATCGCCAGCGTGCCGATCAGCATGGCGTAGAAGGTATAGGGGATCCTGTCCTTCAGCCCGCCATAGTTCCGCATGTCCTGTTCGTGGTGCATGGCGTGGATCACGCTGCCCGCACCGAGGAACAGCAGCGCCTTGAAGAAGGCATGCGTCAGCAGGTGGAACATCGCCGCGGAATAGACGCCGACGCCCGCGGCCACGAACATGTAGCCCAGTTGCGAACAGGTCGAATAGGCGATCACCCGCTTGATGTCGTTCTGCACCAGCCCCACGGTCGCGGCAAAGACCGCGGTCGCCGTGCCGACGACGACGATCATGGTCTTGGCGTCGGGGGCGAATTCCATCACCGGCGACATCCGGCAGATCAGGAACACCCCCGCCGTCACCATGGTCGCGGCATGGATCAGCGCCGAGACGGGCGTCGGCCCCTCCATCGCGTCGGGCAGCCAGGTGTGCAGGAAAAGCTGCGCCGACTTGCCCATCGCGCCGATGAACAACAGCACGCCGACCACGTTCGCCGCGTTCCAGGTGCCGTTGAGGAAGGTCAGGTCGGTTTCGCCGATCACGGGGGCGGCCGCGAAGATGTCGTCGAAGCGCACGGAATCGACCAGGAAGAACAGCGCGAAGATGCCCAGGAGGAAGCCGAAATCGCCCACCCGGTTCACGATGAACGCCTTGATCGCGGCGGCGTTCGCGGACGGTTTGCGGTAATAGAACCCGATCAGCAGGTAGGACGCGACGCCCACGCCTTCCCAGCCGAAGAACAGCTGAACGATGTTGTCGGCGGTCACCAGCGCCAGCATGGTGAAGGTGAAGAACGAGAGATAGGCGAAGAAGCGGGGTTTATAGCTTTCGCCCTCGCGCCAGTTCTCGTCATGGTCCATGTAGCCGAAGCTGTAGAGATGGACGAAGGCCGAGACGGTGGTGACCACGATCAGCATGATCGCGGTCAGCCGGTCGACGCGAATGGCCCAGTCGGCCACCATCGACCCGCTTTCGATCCAGCGGAAGATATCGACCTGGCGCATCTCGCCGTCAAAGCCCAGGAACACCACCCAGGAGAACAGGCAGGACAGGAAGACCAGCGCCGTGGTGGTCCACATCGCGGCCTTTTCACCGAGGACCCGCCAGCCGAAGCCGCACAGGATGGCACCGATCAGGGGGGCGAAGAGGATGATCTTTTCCATGTGCGCCTAGCCCTTCATCACGTTGATGTCGTCCACCGCGATGGACCCGCGGTTGCGGAAGAAACAGACGAGGATCGCAAGGCCGATGGCGGCCTCGGCGGCGGCGACGGTGAGGACGAACATGGTGAAGACCTGCCCGACCAGGTCGCCCAGATGGGCCGAGAAGGCGACAAGGTTGATGTTGACCGACAAGAGCATCAGTTCGATCGACATCAGGATGACGATCACGTTCTTGCGGTTCACGAAGATCCCGAAGATGGCAATGACGAAAAGCGCCGCGGCCACCGTCAGGTAATGTTCAAGTCCGATCATTCCGTCCCTCCGGGCGCACCCGCCCGCCTGTCGTTGCGTTCCGCGGTCAGAGGCCCTGCCCCGGTTTCACGTCCTTCAGTTCCATCGCCCTGGCCGGGTCGCGATACATCTGCGCCAGCACGTCCTGCCGCTTGACGTTGGGCCGGTGGCGCAGCGTCAGCACGATCGCCCCGATCATCGCAACCAGCAGGATCAGACCCGCCGCCTGGAACAGGTGGATGTAGTCGTCATAGATCAGATCCCCCAGCGCGGCGGTATTGTGCCGCGCGGCCGGGTCGGGGGTGGGCGCGCCGCGCATCTGGGCCGCCCCATCGGCCGATTGCCAGACCCCGAAGACCATCACGAGTTGCGCCAGGAACACCGCCCCGATCAGCCCCGCGATGGGGAAATAGGCGGCCATCTTCGCCTTGAACTCGGTGAAATCGACATCCAGCATCATCACGACGAACAGGAACAGCACCGCCACCGCGCCGACATAGACGATGACCAGCAGCATCGCGACGAACTCGGCCCCCAGCAGCACGAACAGGCCCGCGGACGACAGGAAGGCGAGGATCAGCCACAGCACCGAATGGACCGGGTTGCGCGCCAGCACGACGAACAGGCCCGAGGCCACCGTCACAGAGGCGAAGCAGTAGAATGCGAAATCCGCGACGCTCATCCGCCGTCCTCCTCGTTCCTGTGCCGCTCGTCGAACACCGCCTGCGCCAGTTCCAGCGCCCGCGTCATCGCCGGGATGCCGCCCAGCATCGCCATCTGGTAGATCACCTCGGCGATCTCGCGCTCGGTCGCGCCGGCCTCAAGCGCGTGGCGCACGGTCAGCTTGAACTGGGTGTCGGCCTGCGCGCCCAGCACCGTCAGCCCCGCCAGCACCACCAGCAGCCGCGTCTTGGCATCCAGCCCCTCGCGGTTGAAGGTGTTGCCCCACATCATCTCGATGAAGTCCTTGGGCATGGTGGGGATCAGCTTGTCGAAGCCGTGCACCTGAAAGCTTTCCAGCGCCGGGTTGAAGGCGCGGGCCATCTTGTGGCTTTGTTCAAGCATCTGCTCGAAGAGTTTGGAATATCCGCTCATCGGTAGGGTGCATCCAGTTCGAGGTTGCGGGCGATCTCGGCTTCCCAGCGGTCACCGTTTTCCAGGAGCTTGGCCTTGTCGTAGAACAGCTCCTCGCGCGTTTCGGTGGCGAATTCGAAATTCGGACCCTCGACAATGGCATCCACCGGACAGGCCTCCTGGCAGAAGCCGCAATAGATGCATTTCGTCATGTCGATGTCATAGCGCGTGGTCCGGCGCGACCCGTCGGCACGCGGTTCCGCGTCGATGGTGATCGCCTGCGCCGGGCAGATCGCCTCGCACAGCTTGCAGGCGATGCAGCGTTCCTCGCCGTTGGGATAACGGCGCAGCGCATGTTCGCCGCGAAAACGGGGGCTTAGAGGCCCCTTTTCATGCGGATAGTTCAGCGTGGCCTTGGGCGCGAGAAAGTATTTCATCCCCAGCCGGAAGCCTTCGAGGAAATCCAGCAGCAGGAAGTATTTCCCGGCGCGTTTCCAGTCCATTGTAGTCATTGGACGGTCTCCTGTTCGCGGGAATGTGCGCAGCGCAGGGCCGCGCGGCAGAGGAGGCCCGGGGCCGCGACGGGCCAGCAGGTGCGCCTGTGTTCGCTCGGTCTCATGTCACTCCTCGCACTGGGACATAAGGGCCTGAACCCGCGCGGTCATCTCGGCCCCCTGGGCGGGCATCGCGAAGGGGGCGGCCCAGATCTCCTGGTTGGCACAAAGTGCGTCACGGCTCTCGGCGGCGCAGGCGTCGTCGCCCAGTGCCGCACAGGTCTCGGCCCGCACCAGATGCAGCGTCGCATACATGAAGCGCGTGTCGCCATGGTCCGACCGGACGATTTCAAGCAGGCGCTCGGCTTCGGTTCGCGCGGCCCGGTTGCCCAACTGCGGTACAGCCATGCGGAACAACACCTCCCAGCGCGCGCCGGCGATGCTCAGATCGCCCTCGGGTCCCTCGAGCGGCGCGCGGCTCTCCGACGTCATTAAATCGGTGAACTCACGATAGGCGCAGACGAAATCGCCCTTTTCAAAGCATGCCATGGCAACCGCGTCGGGCTGTGCTGCCGCCGGTCCGGCAAGACCGCCGACCGCCAGGGCAACCGTCATCAGAAGGATACGCACCATGTCTCAGCCTCCCACCGCCCAGCGGGCATAGGCGCCGCCGAACAATTCGAATTTCGCGAAGAACGCCACGATCACCACCCAGATCAGCGACATCGGCAGGAACACCTTCCAGCCCAGCCGCATCAGCTGGTCATAGCGGTAGCGCGGCACGATGGCCTTGACCATGGCGAAGAGGAAGAAGAACACCCCCATCTTGGCCACCATCCAGAGCGCCCCGTCGGGCAGGCCCGGAATGGGCGACAGCCAGCCGCCGAAGAACAACAGCGTCATCAGCGCGCACATCAGGAAGATGGCGATGTATTCGCCCGCCATGAACAGCAGGAACGGCGTCGAGGAGTATTCCACCTGATAGCCCGCCACCAGTTCGGACTCCGCCTCCGGCAGGTCGAAGGGCGGGCGGTTGGTTTCGGCCAGCGCCGAGATGAAGAACAGGAACACCATCGGCAGGTGCGGCAGCCAGTACCAGTTGAACAGCCCGAAACTGCCGTCCTGTGCGGCGACGATGTCGCCGAAATTCAGGGATCCGGTGGACAGGATCACGCCCACGATGATCAGCCCGATCGACACCTCGTAGGACACCATCTGCGCCGCCGAGCGCAGCGAGCCGAGGAAGGCGTATTTCGAGTTCGACGCCCAGCCGCCCATGATGACGCCGTAGACCTCGAGCGAGGAAATCGCGAACACATACAGAATCGCCACGTTAAGATCGGCCAGGACAAGCCTGTCCGAAAAGGGAATAACTGCCCAGGCGATCATAGCCATCACGAACGAGATCATCGGCGCCAGCAGGAAGACCGGCCGGTCGACGCCCGCGGGGATCACGACCTCCTTGACCACGTATTTCAGCGCGTCCGCCACCGTCTGCAACAGCCCGAAGGCGCCCACCACGTTGGGCCCGCGGCGCATCTGCACCGCCGCCCAGATCTTGCGGTCGCCATAGACGAGAAACAGCAGCGAGATCATCACGAAGGCGATCACCATCAGCCCCTGCGCCATGATGGTCAGCGCCACCCCGAACCCGGTATCCAGAAAATCCGCCATCTCGTCCCTATCGTTCCTCAGACCGTCGGTATGCCCAGCCCGGCGCAATCGGCCGCGACCACCTCGGCGTCAAGCGGCCGCACCCCCTCGGGCAGGGCCGCAGACATCGTAAAGACGGCGTCGGCCGTGACCACGCCGCCCGGCTCGGTGCCGGTTTTCGTGCGCACATGGCGCAGAAAGCTCATCCCCTGTCCCAGCGCGAACCCCGCCGCCGCGCAGCGGGCGTAGGCCTCGACCGCGGCGGCATCCTCGGGGTCGCGCATGCGCACCACCATGTTCACCAGATCGGCGCTGAGCACCGCCGTCTCGACCCCCAGATAGGCCGGGGCGCGGGCGTCCGGCTGGCCCGCGGCCTCGGGCGCGGCAGGCGCACAGCCTCCCGCCCCGGCCATCAGGGCCAGCGCCACGACCGGCGCGACAGGATGGCGGCTGCGCCCCATCGGCCTACTCCGCCGCCAGCGGCGCCGCGCGGCGCGCCTTGGCGTTGGCGGACAGTTCGGCCATCAGGCGCGAGGCCCGCGCGATCGGGTTCGTCAGATAGAAGTCGCGGATCGCATAGGCGAAGGCGCCCGTGCCCAGCGGGCCCGCGCGAAGCGGATCCCAGGGGGTCTCGGCCAGGTCGTCGATCGCGCCGAGATGCGGCACCGCCTTGACCAGGCGCTGGCGCAGCTGGGCCAGCGTGTCCCAGGGCAGCGGGCTGCCCAGCTCGCCCGACAGCGCGCGCAGGATCGCCCAGTTCTCGCGCGCCTCGCCCGGCGGGAACCCGGCCCGCAGGGCCAGTTGCGGCCGGCCCTCGGTGTTGACGAACAGCCCCGGCTCTTCGGCATAGGCGGCGCCGGGCAGGATCACGTCGGCCCGGTGCGCGCCACGGTCGCCATGGCTGCCCTGGTAGATCACGAAGGGACCGGGCGCGATGTCGATCTCGTCTGCGCCGAGGTTGAACACCACGTCGGCGCCCGACAGCAGGTCCGCGATGCCGCCCGGGCTGGTGCAGTCCACATCCATCGCGCCGACACGCGCCGCCGCGGTATGCAGCACCAGCAGGCCGCCGCCGGTCCGTTCGGCCAGCAGCATCGCCGCGGCCAGAACAGCCGTTCCATCCTCGCCCGTCAGCGCACCCTGCCCGATGATGACCAGCGCGTTCTCCTGCGGCCCGGCGCCCTCGGTCAGCCGCATCAGCGCGGCCCGGTCGGGGCCGTGCTCGGTGACGTCATAGGTCAGGTCCACGGGCAGGCCGACCCTGTGCACCGTGGCGCCATGCAGCCAGGCCTTGCGGATCCGCGCGTTCAGGACGGGGGCCTCGGCGCGCGGGTTGCTGCCGACCAGGTAGATCGTCCGCGCGTGGTCGATATCCTCGATCGCGGCATTGCCGACATAGGCCGAGCGGTTGCCCGCGGGCAGTTTCGCCCCGTCCACGCGACATTCCACATGCCCGCCCAGCCCCTCGACCAGATGCTTCAGCGCGAAGGCGGGTTCCACCGGAACCAGATCGCCCACCAGCCCCGCCAGCCTCTTGGCGCCCTTGATGGCGGCCGCGGCGGCGGCCAGCGCCTCGGGCCAGCTTGCGGGGCGCAGCTTGCCGTTCTCGCGGATATAGGGCTTGTCCAGCCGCTGGCGCCGCAGCCCATCCCAGACGAAACGGGTCTTGTCGGAAATCCACTCCTCGTTCACGCCGTCATGGTTGCGCGGCAGGATGCGCATCACCTCGCGCCCCTTGGTGTCGATCCGGATGTTCGACCCCAGCGCGTCCATCACGTCGATGGTCTCGGTCTTGGTCAACTCCCACGGCCGGGCGGTGAAGGCGTAGGGTTTCGAGGTCAGCGCGCCCACCGGGCACAGGTCGATGATGTTGCCCTGCAACTCGCTGTCCAGCGTCTGGCCCAGGTACGAGGTGATCTCGGCATCCTCGCCGCGGCCGGTCTGGCCCATCTGGGTGATCCCCGCGACCTCGGTGGTGAAGCGCACGCAGCGGGTGCACGAGATGCAGCGGGTCATGCAGGTGCCCACCAGCGGCCCAAGATCCAGATCCTCGTTGGCGCGCTTCGGCTCGCGATAGCGGCTGAAGTCCACGCCGTAAGCCATTGCCTGGTCTTGCAGATCACATTCACCGCCCTGATCGCAGATCGGGCAGTCGAGGGGATGGTTGATCAGCAGGAACTCCATCACCCCTTCGCGCGCCTTCTTGACCATGGGCGAGTTGGTCTTGACCACGGGGGGCTGGCCCTCGGGGCCGGGGCGCAAATCCTTGACCTGCATCGCGCAGGACGCGGCCGGCTTGGGCGGGCCGCCAACGATCTCGACGAGGCACATCCGGCAGTTGCCCGCGATCGACAGCCGTTCGTGGTAGCAGAAGCGCGGGATCTCGATCCCCGCCACCTCGCAGGCCTGCAACACCGTCATCGCGGGGTCGACCTCGATCTCGGTGTCGTCGATGATGATCTTTCGTAGCTCTGCCATGATCTCGCCTTGTCGTCTCGTGCGCGCTCCACCTCAGCGGAGCGGCCTGTTCCATATGCCGCGGGCGTGGCTCGTCCGGCCCGGCCCGTCGTCGCATCGCCTGTCGCTGTCGCCCCCCGGCCGCATCGCTACCGTGCCCTGAGCAGGACGCCGACCTGGCTTTTCCGCTCGATCTCGGCGCGCCCAACGCGGCAGTAACCTTGTTCTTCGTCCAGCGCGACGCCCTGCCCCGACAGCCACGCCCGGGCGGCATCCTCGACGCGCGTCTTCTCGGCCTTGTCGGTGACATAGGCCTCGATCTCGTCATCGGAATAGCCCGCGTCGTTGGCGATCTGCTTGAGCTCGCGCATGAAGCCATAGGCCCGGAACAGGCGTGGCTCGATGCCATCACATTTCTTGCGGATCATGTCGGAGATGGCGATGATCGTCAGCCCCCGGTTGATCTCCGCATGCTCGCGCAGGTGCGGTTTCGCCTCGGCGGCATGGATCGCCGTGGCCGCAAGGCCGGTGGCAAGGATTGCGGACGGGATCAGGCGCATTCCACGCACTCCTCTCGTGACAGCGGGGGGGCGACACGCCCCCTTGCTGCCAGAGATGGGGCGCCGGGGCGCTGTCATGCAATAACAGCCCCGCCCGGTCGCGGTTATGCACCGCTGCCCACTCACTCCGCCGCCACCGCGCTGGGCCGGCCGGTCTTCTTCGCCTTGATCCGGTCCTCGATCTCGTCGCGGAAATGCCGGATCAGGCCCTGGATCGGCCAGGCCGCCGCATCGCCGAGCGCGCAGATCGTGTGGCCCTCGACCTGTTTGGAGACGTCGAACAGCATGTCGATCTCCTCGATCTCGGCCTCGCCCTTCACCAGCCGTTCCATCACCCGCATCATCCAGCCGGTGCCCTCGCGGCAGGGGGTGCACTGGCCGCAGCTTTCGTGCTTGTAGAACTTGGCCAGCCGCCAGATCGCCTTGATGACATCGGTGGACTGGTCCATCACGATGACCGCCGCGGTGCCGAGCCCGGATTTCTGGTCGCGCAGCCAGTCGAAATCCATGATCGCCTCGTCGCAGACGGCCGCGGGCAGCAGTGGCACCGACGAGCCGCCGGGGATCACCGCCTTGAGGTTGTCCCAGCCGCCGCGCACCCCGCCGCAATGGCGGTCGAGCAACTCGCGCAGGCCGATCGACATGCTTTCCTCGACCACGCAGGGGGTGTTCACATGGCCCGAGATTGCGAAAATCTTGGTGCCCGCATTGTTCGGCCGTCCGAAGCTGGCGAACCAGTCGCCGCCGCGGCGCAGGATGGTGGGCACCACGGCGATGGATTCGACGTTGTTCACCGTGGTCGGACAGCCGTAAAGGCCGGACCCCGCCGGGAACGGCGGCTTCATTCGCGGCATGCCCTTCTTGCCTTCCAGGCTTTCCAGCAGCGCGGTTTCCTCGCCGCAGATATAGGCTCCCGCGCCGTGATGCAGGTAAAGGTCGAACGCCCAGCCCGACCCGGCGGCGTTGCGCCCCAGGAGACCCGCGTCATAGGCCTCGTCGATGGCCGCCTGCAGCGCCTCGCGCTCGCGGATGTATTCGCCGCGGATGTAGATATAGCTGACATGTGCCCCCATCGCGAAGGACGCGATCAGCGCCCCCTCGATCAGCGTATGGGGGTCGTGGCGCATGATCTCGCGGTCCTTGCAGGTGCCCGGCTCGGATTCATCCGCGTTGATGACGAGGTAGTGCGGCCTCCCGTCGCTTTCCTTCGGCATGAAGGACCATTTAAGACCGGTGGGGAACCCAGCGCCGCCACGGCCGCGAAGACCGGATTTCTTCATCTCGTCGATGATCCAGTCGCGCCCCTTGGCGATGATTGCCGCCGTGCCGTCCCAATGTCCACGGGCGCGCGCGCCGGAGAGGGTGCGGTCATCCATCCCGTAGAGATTGGTGAAGATGCGGTCCTGATCGGTCAGCATGGTTCGTCCCCATTGGTTCCGGCCCCCGGGCCGGCTCTCGTCCGTCGCGTTCCCGCGGCACCACGCGCAGAACGCCTGCCCGGCGCGCCGTGCCGGAATGTGGTGGCCAGGGGGCGGGGAAACCCGCCCGCGGCCATATGCCGCCGGGGAAGAGGCGGGCGGCGTGCGGCTGGTGGCTGTCCGGGTCACTGTCGTGGACCCGTTCGCCGCGCGCGCCGCGCGCCGTCTGTTGTCGCCCCCGCCCGTCGCGGTCACCTCATCAGTAGACGTCGCCCTCGTCGACCTTCTTCGAGAACTCTGTCTCGCCGCCCGTGGCCAGGATCCCGGCCTGGGCAACCCACTCGTCACGGCTGACGCGGCCCTTGAACCCTTCCAGGTTCTCGTCCACCCACGCGACCTCGGCCGCCGTCCAGTTGGCGATCTGGTCGTAGTGGTAGAAGCCCATGTCGTTCAGCATCTTTTCGAGCTTGGGCCCGACGCCCTTGATCTTCTTGAGGTCGTCCGCGCCGCCCTTGCGCGCGGCCTTCAGCGCCGCAGGGCGCTTGCCCACCTCGGCGGTCGCGGCGGGCGCTGCGGCCGGTGCCGGAGCGGGCGCAGGCGCGGGCTTGGGCACAGGTGCGGGCGCCGGTTTCGCGGCAGCGGCGGGCTTGGGCGCCGATCTGGCCACGGTCGGGGCGGCCTTGACGACGCCCGCGCCGGGTTTCGTGGCGGTCGTGATCACCTTGGCGGCATTCGCCTCGAGATAGGGCTTGCGCGCCGCCTCGGCTGCGTTCCGCACCTTGGCCTTGGCGCCCATCTCGGCGCTGGTCTGGCAGAAATTCGCGATCAGGAAGAACCCGGCCACGATACCAGTTCCCGCGCCGGCGGCGAAGGCCACCAGCGACCACAGGCCAAGCCAGACGAGGAAGGCCATCGCCGTGACACCGATCACGGCCGCCACGAGCCACCAGAAGATGGCGCATTTGAACTTTGCTTCACTGCGAGAAATGTTCATCTCTTGTCTCCGCTTCGACGGTTATTCATCCGACGCCCTTTGTAACGCGTCAGCCGCCCTCTGTCTTGACCTCTTCCGCCGCAGCCCCCGCGCGCCGCCAGGGGGTCAGCAGCGGCACCTCGGTGCCGTCGATCCGCTTGACCGTGTCGCCGATCGTGGTGGCCAGGGCGACCGAGGCATTGTGCGCCATCTTGCGTCCGCCCTGCCCGGTCAGGCTGGTCGGCCCGCCCTTGGGTTCAGACGCGAAGCGGCCGTTCTGCGGCCCCGGCGCGGGCACCCGGCCCGCCGCCAGTTCGTCGAGAATCCACGCCAGCCGGTCGGCCGTCAGATCCTCGTAGTAATCCTTGCCGATCTGCGCCATCGGCGCGTTCGAACAGGCGCCCAGGCACTCGACCTCTTCCCAGCTGAACCTGCCATCGGTCGACAGGGTAAAGGGCGCCGCGGCGATCCTGTCCTTGCAGACCCCGATCAGATCCTCGGCGCCGCAGATCAGGCAGGACGTCGTGCCGCAGATCTGCACATGGGCCACCGACCCCACCGGGGCAAGCTGGAACATGAAGTAGAACGTCGCCACCTCGAGCGCGCGGATATGCGCCATGCCCAGCATGTCGGCCACATGTTCGATGGCGGGCCGGCTCAGCCAGCCCTCCTGCTCCTGCGCGCGCCACAGCAGCGGGATGATCGCGCTGGCCTGCCGGCCCGGCGGATACTTGGTCATCTGCGCCTCGGCCCAGGCCCGGTTGGCCGGTGTAAAGGCGAAGCTGTCGGGTTGGTCGGGGTGAAGTCGTCTCAGCATCGACTTGCGATACCTCCGGAAACAGGAAACATTTCGCTGGCCTCACAGCGGTGCGACCCACGGAAATCTGGCATGGCGCCGAGGAAACTCACCGGTCGATCTCCCCGAACACCACGTCCATCGTGCCGATGATCGCCGCCACGTCGGCCAGTTGGTGGCCGCGGGTGATGTGGTCCATCGCCTGCAGGTGCAGAAAGCCGGGTGCGCGCAGCTTGGCGCGGTAGGGCTTGTTGGTGCCATCGGCCACCAGGTAGACGCCGAACTCGCCCTTCGGCGCCTCGACCGCGGCATAGACCTCGCCCGCGGGGACGTGGAAGCCCTCGGTATACAGCTTGAAGTGATGGATCAGCGCCTCCATCGAGGTCTTCATGTCGGCCCGTTTCGGCGGCGCGATCTTGCCGCGATTCAGCACTTCGCCCTTTTCATGGCGCAGCTTCTCGCAGCACTGGCGGATGATGTGGGTCGACTGGCGCATCTCTTCCATCCGCACCAGGTAGCGGTCGTAGCAGTCGCCGTTCCTGCCGATGGGCACCTGGAACTCGAACTCGTCGTAACATTCATAGGGCTGCGACCGGCGCAGGTCCCAGGCCATGCCCGAGCCGCGTACCATCACCCCCGAAAAGCCCCAGTCCAGCACCTCTTGCGGGCTGACGACGCCGATATCGACGTTGCGCTGCTTGAAGATGCGGTTCTCGGTCAAGAGCCCGTCGATGTCGTCGATCACCTGCGGAAAGGCCTCGGCCCAGGCGTCGATATCCTCGACCAGGTCGGGCGGCAGGTCCACATGCACGCCGCCGGGCCGGAAATAGGCCGCATGCAGCCGGGCCCCGCAGGCGCGCTCGTAGAACACCATCAGCTTTTCGCGTTCCTCGAAGCCCCAGAGCGGCGGCGTCAGCGCGCCCACGTCCATCGCCTGCGTGGTGACGTTCAGCAGGTGGTTCAGCACCCGCCCGATTTCCGAATAGAGCACCCGGATCAACTGTGCCCGGCGCGGCACCGGCGTGCCCGTCAGCTTCTCGATGGCCAGGCACCAGGCATGTTCCTGGTTCATCGGCGCGACGTAATCCAGCCGGTCGAAATAGGGCAGGTTCTGCAGGTAGGTGCGGCTTTCCATCAGCTTTTCGGTGCCGCGGTGCAGCAGCCCGATATGCGGATCGGCGCGTTCCACGATCTCGCCGTCCAGTTCCAGAACCAGCCGAAGAACACCATGCGCAGCAGGATGTTGCGGTCCGAAGTTGATGTTGAAGTTGCGGATCCGCTGTTCGCCCGTCCGCGCGTCGTTGAAGGCGTTGTCCTTCATCTCACACCCCCACGCGATGCGATTGCCAGACGGCGGGCACGCGCCCCAGCCGTTCGGCCACGAAATCGTATTGCGGCGCCAGCCATTCGGCCGCCGCCCGGCGCTGGTCGCGGCTCATCGGCACGGGAACCCCGGCATGGACGCGCACGCTGAACTCGGCCGGCACCGCCGCGATCCCGAGAAACGCACACAGCCGGTCGACGGACGCCTGCGAGAACAGTTCCTCGTAGAACGACAGGCACAGCCGCGTCGGGTCGACCGCCGCCCAGAGCCGGGTCAGCACCGCGCAGTAGTCGCCGCGTTTGGCGATATGGGTCTCTTCGCCCGCCAGCACGCGCGCAAGGATGCGGCCGGCCCGCGGGCCGATCGCCTCGCCCGGATTCGCGCGGGTGCGCGCGATCATCCGCACATGGCTCCACAGCCGGTCGACCGGATCGCGCAACAGATAGATAAAGCGCACATCGGACGCCATGGCGGCCATCCGTTTCAGCCGCGCCACCGGCAGCAGGGCATAGGCGGGCGTGATATCGGCGACCAGGCGGCGTGTGCCGCGCCCGTTCGACAGGTAGTCGAGATAGGCGGCCTCGCTGCCATCGGCCAGCGCCGCCGACCAGTCGGCCAGATCGCCGATCCGGTTCGCCCGCGCCTCGGCCCGGGCGCGGTTGGCTGGAACGGGACGCGCGGCGAGGCGGGCCCGCTCTTCGTCGAGCTCCTCCCGCACGCGCGTCACCCGACCCTCCTCCAGGGCATCGAAATAGTGCAGCTCCTTGATCGAGCGCAGATGGCAGTCGGGGTGACCGGCCAGGTACCGGTGCAGCCAGGTGGTGCCCGCCTTGGTGGCCCCGACACCGAATAGAAGGGTCGCCTCGTTCGACATTGCCCTACCCCCTGCCGCCCGCGGCCTTGTCGTCGCCGGGCAGGATGTAGTCGGCGCCCTCCCACGGGCTCATGAAGTCGAACTGGCGGTATTCCTGGGTCAGCCGGACGGGTTCGTAGACCACCCGCTTCTGCGCCTCGGAATAGCGCACCTCGGTATAGCCGGTGGTCGGGAAGTCCTTGCGCAGCGGATGCCCGCGAAAGCCGTAATCGGTCAGGATGCGGCGCAGGTCCGGATGGCCCGAGAAGATGATGCCGAACATGTCGAACACCTCGCGCTCGAACCAGTTGGCCGAGGGATGGACCGACGCGATGGAGGGGATCATCTCGTCCTCGCGGACGGCGCATTTCACCCGGATGCGCTGGTTCTGGTACATCGACAGGAAGTGGTAGACCACGTCGAAGCGCGCCTCGCGCTCGGGGTAGTCGACGGCGGTGATATCGACCAGCGACGAGAACCGGCAGGTGGGATCCGCGCGCAGGAATTCCGTCAGCCCCACAATCGCGGCGGGCGCGGCGGTGACATTCAACTCGCCATGCGCCACCTCCCACGAGATCACGCAATCGGGCCGGCGGGCCTCGACATACCGCCCGAGTTCGCGGAGCGCGTCATCCATGGCATGTTCCTCCCTTGGCGCAGCAGCCGGCCGCGCGCCCCCGCAGGGGTGCCGGTCGCCGCCGCGCCGCACCCTTCTGGGCCGGGGCCGCGGCGAAAGTATGTGACCAAGTCACGTCGGTGCCCGTCATCGCACGATCGTCCCGGTGCGGCGGATCTTCCGCTGAAGCTGCAGGATGCCGTAAAGCAGCGCCTCGGCGGTCGGGGGGCAGCCCGGCACGTAGATGTCCACGGGCACGATCCGGTCACAGCCCCGCACCACCGAATAGCTGTAGTGGTAATAGCCGCCGCCATTGGCACAGGACCCCATCGAGATCACATAGCGCGGCTCCGGCATCTGGTCGTAGACCTTGCGCAGCGCCGGCGCCATCTTGTTGGTCAGCGTGCCGGCGACGATCATCAGGTCCGACTGGCGCGGGCTGGCGCGCGGCGCGGTGCCGAAGCGTTCGAGGTCATAGCGCGGCATCGAGGTATGCATCATCTCGACCGCGCAGCAGGCGAGGCCAAAGGTCATCCAGTGCAACGACCCGGTGCGCGCCCAGTTGATGATGTCCGCCGTCGAGGTGACGAGGAACCCCTTGTCCTGCAACTCGGCGTTCAGCGCCTGGGTCGCATGCTCGGGGTCGGGCCCGGCGGTCGTGGGGTTGGTCGTCACGCCCATTCCAGCGCCCCCTTCTTCCATTCATAGGCAAAGCCGACGGTCAGCACGGCAAGGAACACCATCATCGACCAGAAGCCCACCATGCCCATCGCGCCGAAGGACACCGCCCAGGGGAACAGGAAGGCGATTTCCAGGTCGAAGATGATGAACAGGATCGCCACCAGGTAGAATCGCACGTCGAAGGTCATCCGCGCATCGTCGAAGGCGTTGAACCCACATTCATAGGCCGAAAGCTTCTCGGGATCTGGATTGCGCACCGCGATCACCACCGCCGACAGCATGAGCAACAGGCCAAGGCCGATCGCCATGCCGAAGAAGATCGCGATGGGAAGGTAGTCGCTCAAAAGCACTTCCACCGGGTTCTCCCTTTGGTTGCCGCGCATTCCTGCATCTGATGCGCTTGTTTTCCACACCGACGTTAACCGGGCCTCCGGGGGCGGGTCAACAAAGGCCGCCCCCTCCGTCGGCCCCTCTGTTATCGCGGCCGGATGGAAATGTATACAGTCGTGCGCATTGAAAACGCGCCGGAATGACGCAGCGATGTAAAACCCTTTCAATCAAGGGGTTTCCGGGAAAGTCTTAAGTTGTTTCCGGGGGTTGGGGCGCCCGTCAGGCGCCCTCGCCGGTGGCCCAGCGGGGCTTGCGGCGATCGAAGAAGGCCGCGATTCCCTCGCTGGCCTCGTCGCTTTCCCAAGCGGCAACCAGGCGGCGGATACTGTCCTCGATCACATCTTCGTCAATGCGCGGACCGATCGCGCGCAACTGCGCCTTGGCGCGCGCAACCGCGCCCGGCGCGCAGGCAAGGAAGGGCGCGACCTCGGCCTCGGTCGCGGCGTCGAGTTCGGATTCGGGCACCGCGCGGGCCAGCAGTCCAAGCTGAACCGCCTCGCCCGCGTCAAAGCGCCGCCCCGACAGGAACACCCGCCGCGACGCGGCCTCGCCAAGGCGCGCGCTGACATAGGGCCCGATGGTGGCCGGGATCAGCCCCAGCCGCGTCTCGGTCAGCGCGAACCGCGCGGTGTTCACCCCCACCGCCACGTCGCAAACCGAGATCAGCCCCACGCCGCCGCCAAAGGCCTGCCCCTGTACCCGGCCGATCAACGGCTTGGGCAGGGTGTTGAGCGCGCCCAGCATCGCGGCCAGCCGGCGCGCGGCCGCGGCGCGGGTCTCGGCGTCGGCCTCCATCTGCGCCTGCATCCAGCCCAGATCGCCGCCCGCGCAAAAGCTGGCACCGTTTCCGGTCAGCACCACGACGCGCACGCCCGGGTCCGCGCCCAGCCGGCCGGCCGCCGCATGCAGCGCCGCGATCAGGCTTTCGGACAGCGCATTGTGCTTGTCCACACGGTTCAGCGTCAGTCGTGCGACGCCCCGACCGTCGATCGCGATTCCCAGTTCCTCACGCATGGTGCCCGCCTTCCCCGCCCGTCCGCATTGCCCGCGCCATCGCCGCCGCCGCGTCGATCACCGCCAGATCAAGTCCTGTCTCGTAACCAAGTTCGGCCAGCCGCGCCGCCACCGCCTCGGTCGCGACATTGCCCGTCGCCCCCCTGGCATAGGGGCAACCGCCCAGCCCGCCCACCGCGGCGTCGAACACCCTCAGCCCCAGCGCCAGCGACGCCTCGATATTTGTCAGCGCCCGCCCCGCGGTGTCGTGGAAATGCCCAGCCAGCCGGTCGGGGGGCGCGACGTCCAGCACCGCCCGCAGCATCGCGGTGACGGATTCGGGCGTGCCCTGCCCGATCGTGTCGCCAAGACTGATCTCGTAGCAGCCGAGCGCCAGCAGGCTTTCGGCCACCGCAGCGACCCTGGCCGGTGGGGTCGGCCCGTCATAGGGGCAGTCGGTCACGCACGAGATGTAGCCGCGCATGGGCGTCCCGTCGGCCCGCGCCGCCGCGGCCACCGGGGCGAAGCGTTCGAGGCTTTCGGCGATCGAGGCGTTGATGTTGGCCCGGCTGAAGCCTTCGGAGGCCGCCCCGAAGATCGCGATCTCGTCGGCCCCTGCGTCCCTGGCCCCCTCGTAGCCCTTCAGGTTCGGCGTCAGCGCGGCGTAGCGGACCCCCGGCGCCCGCGTGATCCCCGCCAGCACCTGGGCCGCATCGGCCATCTGCGGCACCCATTTCGGGCTGACGAAGCTGGCCACCTCGATCCGGGCGAACCCCGCGCGCGACAGCATGTCGATCAGCGCGATCTTCTCGGCCGTGGGGATCGGGCGTTTCTCGTTCTGCAACCCGTCGCGGGGTCCGACCTCGAAGATCTCGACGCGCTCACCCATCGGGCACCTCGTAGAACTCGCGTTTGTAAATCTCGGGCGTGCCATCCTCGGCCATCGCCCGCTGGAACGCGGCCCGTTCCGCGAGCCTGCGGTAATAGGCATCCACGCCGGGCAGCAGTTCTGCGGGAACGAAACGCCGCGCGATCATCACGCCGTAGCCCACATTGGTATCCACCGCCGAGAACCCCGAAGGCAGCAGCCAGTCGCGCCCTTCGATGGCCCGGTCGACCACCTCCAGCGCCTTTTCGAGCCGCTTGGCCTCGAGCCGCATCACCGTGGGGCTGCGCATCCAGTCCTCGCGCAGGGCGATATGCTGCTGGGTCAGACTGGCGAGGTGCTGGCCGATGGTTTCCGCGAAATGCAGCCATTCCAGCCAGTCGGCACGGTCGGGATTGCCCGGGAACCGCCCCAGCCCACAGTCGGGCCGGGTTTCCACCAGGTATTCGGTGATCGCGCCCGACTCGAACAGCACCCGCCCGTCGATCTCCAGCGCGGGCACCCGGCCCGCGGGCGAGAGCGCCAGGTAATCCGGGTGCCTGAGCGACTTGTCGAAGAAGGAGTAGGACCGGATCTCGAACTCCAGCCCCATCTCGTGCAGCAGCCAAAGGGTGCGGAACGATCGCGCCTGCGGACAATGGTGCAGGCGGATCATGGGGCCTGCTCCTCTTCCAGACGGATCAGGGGCGCGTGGGGCTCGACCTGGGTGCCGGGCTCGACCATGACCTCGGCCACCACCCCGTCGCGGGGGGCGGCCAGCGTGTGTTCCATCTTCATCGCCTCGAGGATGGCCAGCGGCTGGCCCGCCACCACCGTATCGCCCGCGCCCACCATCACCGCCTTGACGAGCCCGGGCATCGGCGCCTCGATCACGCCGGAATGGGCATGCGCCGCGGCCGCCCGGTCGAGCGGATCGAGCGGGGCGAAGGAGAACGTGCCCGCGGCCCCGGCGAAGACATGGATCGCGCCGCCCGCGCGGATCACGCGGCCGGGCGAGATCCCGGCGATGCGCCAGCCGCCCGCGTCGCGATGGGCTTCGAGGGTCTCGCCCGCGATCTCGACATGGGCGCGGCCCGGGCCTTCGGCCAACACCACGCCCGTCACCTCGTCGCCGCCATGGGCGAGCGTCACCGTGCGCCGCAGGGGCGCCCAGAGGGCAAAGCCCGACAGCGGCCCCTCGGGCAGCGCCGCGGCCTCGAGGATCGCGGCGGCCTGGACGGCAAGCGACGGTCCCTCGGCCTCGGTCAGCGCCGCAAGGTCGCGCTCGATCAGGCCGGTGTCGACCTCGCCGCGCGCGAAGCCCTCGTGCCGGGCCAGCCGGCCGAGGAAGGCAAGGTTCGTCACCGTGCCTGCGACCTCTGTCTCTTCCAGCGCGCGCGCCAGCCGGTTCAGCGCCACCGCGCGGGTGGGGCCGTGGGTGATGACCTTGGCGATCATCGGGTCGTAAAACGGGCTGATCGCGTCGCCGGTGCGCACGCCGGTATCGGCACGGATGCCGGGCGGAAACGCCAGATGGGCAAGCCGCCCGGTGGCGGGCAGGAAGCCCGCGGGCACGTCCTCGGCGTAAAGCCGCGCCTCGAAGGCATGGCCGTTCAGCGGGATCTGGTCCTGCGTCAGGGGCAGCCCCTCGCCCGCGGCGACGCGCAACTGCCATTCGACGAGGTCGAGGCCGGTGACGGCCTCGGTCACGGGATGCTCGACCTGAAGGCGCGTGTTCATCTCCATGAACCAGAACCGGTCGGGATGAAGCCCCTGCGATCCGTCGACGATGAACTCGATGGTGCCCGCGCCCTTGTAGCCGATGGCCGTGGCCGCGCGCACCGCCGCGTCGCCCATCGCCGCGCGCATCTCGGGCGTCATGCCCGGCGCGGGGGCCTCTTCGATGACCTTCTGGTGGCGGCGCTGCAGCGAACAATCGCGTTCGTAGAGGTGGACCGCGTTCGTGCCGTCGCCGAAGACCTGCACCTCGATATGGCGGGGTTGCTCGATGTATTTCTCGATCAGGACGGCGTCGTTGCCGAAGGCATTGCGCGCCTCGGACCGGGCCGAGGCCAGCGCGGCGGCGAAATCGGCGGCGCGGGTGACCTTGCGCATCCCCTTGCCGCCGCCGCCCGCAACGGCCTTGATGAGCACGGGGTAACCGATCGCCTCGGCGGCACCTTCGAGATGGGCATCGTCCTGGTTGGCACCATGATAGCCGGGCACCACGGGCACGCCGACCTTTTCCATCAGCGCCTTGGCCGCGTCCTTGAGGCCCATCGCGCGGATCGCGTCCGCCGAGGGGCCGATGAAGGTCAGGCCCGCCCGGTCCACGGCGTCCACGAAATCGGGGTTTTCCGACAGGAAGCCGTAGCCCGGGTGGATCGCCTGCGCCCCGGTGGCGCGCGCGGCGGATATGATCCGGTCGGCGCGCAGGTAGCTGTCGGCGGGCGGGGCGGCGCCGATCGGCACGGCCTCGTCGGCCATCGCCACGTGGCGGGACAGCGCGTCGGCCTCGGAATGGACGGCGACGGTGGCGATGCCCATGCGGTGCGCCGTCTCGATGATCCGGCAGGCGATCTCGCCGCGGTTGGCTATGAGAATTTTCCTGAACATCGGTGCCTCTGTTTGCGCTCGCCTGCGGGGGGCCAGCCCCCCGCGCCCCCCGGAGTATTTGGCCCAAGAAGAAGGAGGGGCGGGTCTACATCCGGAAGACGCCGAAGCGGGTTTCGGGGATCGGGGCGTTCAGCGCCGCGGACAGCGACAGGGCAAGGACCGCGCGGGACTTGCGCGGGTCGATGATGCCGTCGTCCCAGAGCCGCGCGGAGGCGTAGAGCGGGTGGCTTTGTTCCGCGAACATCTCGATGGTGGGGCGCTTGAACTCGGCCTCGTCCTCGGGCGACCAGGTGCCGCCCGCCCGTTCGATGGCGTCGCGCCTTACCGTCGCCAGCACCCCCGCGGCCTGTTCGCCGCCCATCACGGCGGTGCGGGAATTCGGCCAGGTCCAGAGGAAGCGCGGCTGGTAGGCGCGCCCCGACATGCCGTAATTGCCCGCGCCGAAACTGCCGCCCACGATCATGGTGATCTTGGGGACAGACGTGGTGGCGACCGCGGTGACCATCTTGGCGCCGTGCCGCGCGATGCCCTCGTTCTCGTATTTGCGGCCGACCATGAAGCCGGTGACGTTCTGCAAGAAGATCAGCGGCGTGCCGCGCTGGGAACAGAGTTCCACGAAATGCGCGCCCTTCTGGGCGGATTCGGAGAAGATCACGCCGTTGTTGGCGACGATGCCCACGGGGCAGCCCATGATGTGGGCGAAGCCGGTGACGAGGCTCTCCCCGAAGCGCGGCTTGAACTCGTCGAAACGCGAGCCGTCGACGAGGCGCGCGATGATTTCGCGGATGTCATAGGGGGTACGCGGGTCGGCGGGCACGACGCCCAGCAGGTCTTCGGGGTCGTAGGCGGGGTCTTCGGGCGCTTCCCAGCGGACGGTCTGCGGTTTCATGCGGTTGAGGTGGCCGACCGCGCGGCGGGCCAGCGCCAGCGCATGCGCGTCGTCCTCGGCGAGGTAATCGGCCACGCCCGACAGGCGCGTGTGGACGTCGCCGCCGCCGAGGTCCTCGGCGGTCACGACCTCGCCGGTCGCGGCCTTCACCAGGGGCGGGCCGGCGAGGAAGATCGTGCCCTGGGCGCGCACGATGATGGTGACATCCGACATCGCGGGCACATAGGCGCCACCCGCGGTGCAGCTTCCCATCACCACGGCGATCTGGGGGATGCCCTTGGCCGACATCCGCGCCTGATTGTAGAAGATGCGGCCGAAATGGTCGCGGTCGGGGAAGACCTCGTCCTGGTTCGGCAGGTTGGCGCCGCCCGAATCCACCAGATAGATGCAGGGCAACGCACATTCCTCGGCGATTTCCTGCGCGCGGAGGTGTTTCTTGACCGTCATCGGGTAGTAGGTGCCGCCCTTCACGGTGGCGTCGTTGCAGACTACCATGACCTCGTGTCCGTGGACGCGGCCGATGCCCGCGATCACGCCCGCGCTGGGGGCGTCGCCGCCATAGAGCCCATGGGCCGCGGTCGCCCCGATTTCGAGAAACGGCGCGCCGGGATCGAGCAGGTTCGCCACCCGCTCGCGCGGCAGCATCTTGCCCCGTGAAAGGTGCCGCTCGCGGGCCGTGGCGCCGCCGCCCTCGGCAGCGAGGGCCGCGGCATCGGCGATGACGCGCAGCGCCTCGAGATGGGCGGCGCGGTTGGCCCGGAACGCCTCGGAACCGGGAAGGGCGGCAGAGGTCAGCCGCATGGTGCCGATCCCCGTCCGGAGGCCGTCGCGCGTGCCGTTCCCATCTGCCGTCTCCTCCCTTGCCT
The DNA here is from genome assembly GCF_004342445.1 of Rhodovulum euryhalinum. Taxonomy (GTDB): domain Bacteria; phylum Pseudomonadota; class Alphaproteobacteria; order Rhodobacterales; family Rhodobacteraceae; genus Rhodovulum; species Rhodovulum euryhalinum. Next base: position 200,374 of record NZ_SLWW01000004.1, on the reverse strand, counting down.
GCGCCGCGGCTGGCCCCCTCTCCCCCGGGGGCCAGACCGGGCCGGTCTACTTGGTTTCCATGTAGGTGACCGCGTCTTCGAGGAAGAGCGCCTGTTCACCGATCCGTTTCATCGTGCAGCTGGCGGCCGCCGTCATCGTGTAGGGCGAGCCGCGGCGCATCATCGCCTCGACCGCGCAGCGGATCTCGCGCCACTCGGCCCATTTCTGCTGCTGGATCGCCAGATCCTCGACCAGGCTGAAGGGGATGTCCTTCGATTTCGCCGTCTTCGCAAAGGCCTCGTCGGCCACGGCGGCAAGGCCCGCCATCTTGTCGTAGGCCGCGTCCATCCGGCCCTTCCAGTATTCCGATTCCTTGCCCATGCAGGCGGCGATGTCGGAATTGGCGGGGTTCTTCATCCGCTGGAAACAGGCCCGGGCGGATTCACCGATGCAGGTGGCATCCGCCCCCGGCACGCGCTGCTTTTCCATGCAGTCGAGCGTGGCATCGGGGGAGAACTTCACCTCCTGCGCGAGGGCGGGGGCAGCGGCGGCAAGCGCGGCGGCAAGGATCAGGGGGAGTCGCATGGGAACACCTCTAAAGTTGACTTTACAACTCAACTTTAACCCATCGCCTTCATGAGTTCACGCCCCACCAGCATGCGCCGGATCTCGGATGTGCCCGCGCCGATCTCCATCAGCTTGGCATCGCGGAACAGGCGGCTGACGGCCGAATCGGCCAGAAATCCAGCGCCGCCCATGGCTTGCACGGCCTGGTGGGCCTGTTTCATCGCCTCTTCGGACGCGTAAAGAACGCAGGCGGCGGCGTCCTGCCGCGTCACAGCGCCGCGATCACAAGAGCGTGCGACCGCGTAGACATAAGCCCGCGCGCTGTTCATCGCGGTGTACATGTCCGCGATCTTGCCCTGCATCAGCTGGAAATTCCCGATGCTTTCGCCGAACTGCTTGCGGTCGCGCATGTAGGGCATGATCTCGTCCAGACAGGCGGCCATGATTCCGGTGCCGATGCCGGCCAGGACCACCCGTTCGTAGTCCAGCCCCGACATCAGCACCCGAACGCCCTTGCCCTCCTCGCCAAGGACGTTCTCGAAGGGGACTTCCACGTCGTCGAAGATCAACTCTCCGGTGTTGGACCCACGCATCCCGAGCTTGTCGAAATGCGGAGACGTGGAAAACCCCTTCATGGATTTCTCGATGATGAAGGCGGTGATACCCTTGGGTCCGGCGTCCGGGTCGGTCTTGGCATAGACCACCAGGGTGTCGGCGTCGGGGCCGTTGGTGATCCAGTATTTCGTGCCGTTCAGCACGTAATAGCCGTTCCGCCTTTCCGCGCGCAGCTTCATCGACACGACATCCGAGCCCGAGCCCGCCTCGGACATCGCCAGCGCACCGACAGTCGCGCCCGAAAGAAGGCCGGGCAGGTATTTCCGCTTCTGTTCGTCGGTGCCGTTCAGCTTGATCTGGTTGACGCAGAGGTTGGAATGGGCGCCGTAGGACAGCGAGACGCTGGCCGAGGCCCGCGCGATTTCCTCGATCGCGATGGTGTGGGCCAGGTAGGTCATGCCCGCCCCGCCATATTCCTCGGGCACCGTGATCCCGAGAAGGCCAAGTTCCCCCATCTCGCGCCACAGCTCGGCCGGGAAGACGTTGGTGCGGTCGATCTCGGCGGCCATCGGCCTGACCCGCTCCTGTGCCCAGCGGTGGACCATCTCGCGAAGCGCGGCGGTATCCTCGTCGAGGTCGAATTCCATCGTGGCGGTAAACATAAGGACGCGCCTCCTCACGGCACTTATTGAACGCTTGTTCATTAAATAGCACCCCGGCGGGTGCGGCGTCAATCGCGGTGGCGGGGTGCGGGCGTCGCACCTACCTTGGGCAGAGGAAACCCCGGAGACCCTGCCATGATCCGCCCTGCCCTGTTCGCCACCCTGATCGCCCTGACCCCGCTTGCCGCTCCGGCCGAGGAGGTGGGCCGGGTCGGCGTGGACTGGACCGGCAACGACATCATCCTCGAGGCGGTGGCCGATCCCAAGGTCAAGGGCGTGACCTGCCACATCGCCTATTTCGAACGCTCGCTGCTGGACCGGCTGAGCCAGGGCAACTGGTTCGAGGATCCGTCGAACGCGTCGATCGCCTGCCGCCAGACCGGGCCGATCGAGATCGGCGACATCGACCGCGGCAAGGACGGCGAGGAAGTGTTCCGCGAAGGCCGCTCGCTGATCCTGAAATCGCTGAGGATCAAGCGGGTCTATGACGAGTCCAACCGCACGCTGATCTACCTGGCCCATGCACGCGAACTGACACAGGGCTCGGCCAAGATGTCGATCTCGACGGTGCCGCTCTTCGGCTCGGAGACGGAGTAAGGCCCAGGGGCCGGACCGGACGCAGCCGCGATCGCCCGGCGCAACAGGGGCTAAAGGCTGTCCTACGGGTTTCATGCTCGCCGGTACGCCGGTCGATGGGTGAGCGAAAAGCAGGCATCCCGGCTGTCCGCGTCGACCTTAGCGCGGGCGCCCGGATACGGTCCTACCCGGGGCAGCCCGCGCCTGCGGGCTTTCCCCTTCCCAGGGCGCGTGGCCCGCGCTAGGGGAAGACCATGACCGATGCCGTCCCCGCCCTGCCCGACACGCGCGCCCGGCGCAATGTCGCCGTCCTTGCGGCGGCCCAGGCGCTGATCGGCGCGCAGGTCCCGATGATCTTCACCATCGGCGGGCTTGCGGGCCAGTCGCTGGCGCCCGATCCCTGCTGGGCGACGCTGCCGATTTCGCTGATCGTTCTGGGGTCGATGCTGACCGCCACACCGCTTGCCGCGCTGATGCAGCGGATGGGTCGGCGGGCGGGCTTCATGCTGGGCACGCTTGGCGGTGCGGCGGGCGGGGCGATCGGGGCACTTGCGCTGGTCCAGGCGTCCTTTCCGCTGTTCCTGGCGGGATCGTTCCTGACGGGCATCTATGTCTCGGCCCAGGGCTTCTACCGCTTCGCCGCCGCCGACACAGCGACCGGGGATTTCCAGCCCAAGGCGATTTCCTATGTTCTGGCGGGCGGGCTGGCCGCCGCGATCATCGGCCCGCAGCTTGTCAAGGTGACGGCCGAGGCGATGGTGGTGCCCTTCCTCGGCACCTACCTGGCGGTGATCGCGATCAACCTTGCAGGCCCCCTGCTGTTCCTGTTTCTCGATATCCCGCGCCCGCCCCGGCGCGACCCGGCCCACCACCGGGGCCGCAGCCGTGCCGAGTTCCTGCGCGACCCCGCGATCGCGGTCGCCATCATTTGCGCGATGGTGTCCTATGCGCTGATGAACCTGGTGATGACCTCGACGCCGCTGGCCGTCGTGGGCTGCGGTTTCGACACCGGGATCGCCGCCGACATCGTTACCGCGCATGTGCTGGCGATGTATCTGCCCAGCTTCTTCACCGGCCACCTGATCGCACGGTTCGGCGCGCACCGGATCGTCGCGGCAGGTCTTGCGATCCTCGCCGCGGCGGGGGGCGTGGCGCTGAGCGGCGTCGCGCTGGAACAGTTCTTCGCCGCGCTGATCCTGCTGGGCGTCGGATGGAACTTCGGCTTCATCGGCGCGACCGCGATGCTGGCCCAGGCGCACGGGCCGGAAGAACGCGGCGCGGTGCAGGGAATGAACGACCTTCTCGTGTTCGGCGGCGTCACCTTCGCGTCGCTGGCCTCGGGCGGGCTGATGAACTGTTCGGGGGGCTCGGCGGCCGAGGGCTGGGCCGCGGTCAACCTTGCGATGGTGCCCTTTCTCGCGCTGGCGGGCGGCGCGCTGATCTGGCTGACGCTGCGGCCCGACCCCACCAGTTGAGGGCGGAAAAGCCATGCCGGACGCTGCCTTCCCCGGCGTCAGGTCGGCGGCTTCAACGGCCCAGAAAAACACTTGCGCCCGGTCAGAATCGCAGTATGTTCCCGGCCTCGCTTGCACGATGGGTTACGCCGCGCGGCCACGCGCTGACAGACGGGCTTTCCCAAGTCAGAACACACAGGGCCGAGGCCCCGAAGGATCGAGGTTGAGACATGGCTGTCCCTCAGAATAAAGTCACGCGCTCCCGCCGCAACATGCGCCGTTCACACGATGCTCTCGTGCCCGGCAATCCGGCAGAGTGCTCGAACTGTGGCGAGCTGAAGCGCCCGCACCACGTCTGCGCGGCCTGCGGGCACTATGACGAGCGCGAGGTCGTGGCCCGGACCGACGAGTTCGACCTGGACGAAGAAGACGCGGCCTGACGGCTCCGGGCCGGCCTCCCCCGCGTCGAACATGAAAACGGAGCACATCCAAGAGCCGCGGGCCCGATCCACGCGCACCGTGATCTCGGTGGACGCGATGAGCGGGGACCGTGGCGCTTCCGCCGTGGTGGCCGGCCTTGCCAAGGCCGCCACCAAGAATCCCGATATCCGCTTCATCCTGCATGGCCGCAAGGACGAGCTTGACCGCCTGCTCGCCCGCCGCCGGGTGCTGGAGGGCCGGGTCGAGATTCGCGATGCCTGCGATGTCGTCACCATGGACGCCAAGCCCAGCCACGTGATGCGGCATGGCCAGGGCACGTCCATGTGGTCGGCCATCGACAGCGTTCGCAATGGCGAGGCCACGGTCTGCGTGTCCTGCGGCAATACCGGCGCGCTGATGCTGTTGTCGATCGTGCGTCTGCGCAAGCTGCCCGGCGTCAACCGGCCCGCCATTGCCTGCCTATGGCCCTCGCGCAATCCGCAGGGGTTCAACGTGATGCTGGACGTGGGCGCCGACGTGCGCGCGGACGAGCACGACCTGCTGCAATACGCGCTGATGGGCACGTCCTATGCGCGCAACGGGCTGGGGCTGGAGCGGCCGAGGGTCGGCATCCTGAATGTCGGCACCGAGGAGAACAAGGGCCGGGCCGAACTGAAGGCCGCCCATGAGATGATCGAGGCCGCCGCCGAGGCGGGCCAGTTCCGCTTCGTCGGCTTTGTCGAGGGTGGCGACATCCCGTCCGACCATGTCGACGTGATCGTGACCGACGGCTTTACCGGGAATATCGCCCTCAAGACCGGCGAGGGCACCGCGCGGCTGATCGGGGATTTCATGCGCGAGGCGTTCAGGGCCACGCCGCTGTCGCGGATTGCCGCCCTTCTGGCGCTGACCTCGCTGAACCGGCTGAAAAAACGGATCGACCCCCGCCGGGTCAATGGCGGCGTGTTCCTCGGCCTCAACGGTACGGTGGTGAAATCCCACGGCGCCTCGGACGAGACCGGCGTCGCGGCGGCGGTGCGCCTGGCCTTCGAACTGGCGCAGTCGGGCTTTACCGAACGTCTGGCGGCGCGGGTTGCATCCGCCAAGGGCCCGGTCCACGATGGGTTCGGGGACGTGGCCGGGGGCGAGCGGTAGAAATGGTAACAAGGGCCATTGTCAGGGGAGTCGGGCACTACCTGCCCGCGCGCGTCGTCGAGAACGCCGAGTTCGAGAAAAGCCTCGACACGTCGGACGAATGGATTCGGACCCGCTCGGGGATCGAGCGGCGCCATTTCGCAGCCGAGGGCGAGACCACGTCAGAGATGGCGATCAAGGCGGCGCGGGCGGCGCTCGACGATGCGGGGCTTGGCCCCGACGATGTCGACGCGATCGTGCTGGCGACCTCGACCGCCGATTTCACCTTCCCCTCGGCGGCGACCATGGTGCAGGCGGGCCTTGGCATGACCCGCGGGTTCGCCTTCGACGTGCAGGCGGTCTGTGCGGGTTTCGTCTTTGCTATGGCCAACGCCAACGCAATGATCGCCACGGGCCAGGCCCGGCGCATCCTGGTGATCGGGGCCGAGACCTTCAGCCGGATCATGGACTGGGAAGACCGAGGCACCTGCGTGCTGTTCGGCGACGGCGCGGGCGCCGTCCTGCTGGAGGCGGGCGAGGGCCAGGGCAGCGCGGACGACCGAGGCATCCTGTCGGTCGACCTCCATTCCGACGGGCGCCACCGCGATATCCTTTACGTGGACGGCGGCACCTCGACGGGGACGACCGGGTATCTGAGGATGCTGGGCAAGGAGGTCTTCCGCCACGCCGTCGAGAAACTGGCCGACACCGCGCATGCGGCGCTGGACAAGGCCGGGCTGACAGGCGCGGATGTCGACTGGCTGGTCCCGCACCAGGCCAATCTCAGGATCATCAAGGCCACCGCCCAGCGGCTGCACCTGCCGATGGAGCGCGTGATCGTCACCGTGCAGGACCACGGCAACACGTCGGCGGCGTCGATCCCGCTGGCCTTGTCGGTCGGCAAGGCCGAGGGCCGGATCCGGCCCGGCGACCTTGTCGTGACCGAGGCGATCGGCGGCGGGCTGGCCTGGGGGTCGGTGGTTCTGCGCTGGTAGGACCCTGCGCAAGACCCGTCCCGCAAGCCGTTGTTATTGACTCGGAAATCGGTTTCTCCCAAGCTCCTGAGCAGACGGGAAATTTCAGCTTGCATCGGAGGGGCGCCATGGCGGGCAACACGCTGACACGTATGGATTTGACAGAGTCCGTGTTTCGCGAGGTGGGACTGTCGCGCAACGAATCCGCGGACCTCGTCGAGAGCGTGCTGCAGCACATGTCGGATGCGCTGGTCAGCGGAGAGACGGTCAAGATCTCGTCCTTCGGCACCTTCTCGGTGCGCGAAAAGGCCGCGCGCGTGGGCCGCAACCCCAAGACCGGCGAGGAGGTTCCGATCCTGCCCCGCCGCGTCCTGACCTTCCGGCCCTCGCACCTGATGAAGGACCGCGTTGCCGACGGGAATGCGCGGCGAAAGGGCTAAGGCAACGATTTCATGGAAAAATCTCCCGAAGCCTTTCGCACGATCAGCGAGGTTGCGGCCTGGCTTGACACGCCTGCACACGTGCTTCGGTTCTGGGAAAGCCGGTTCACCCAGGTCAAGCCGGTAAAGCGGGCGGGCGGGCGGCGCTACTATCGGCCGGCCGACATGATGCTTTTGGGCGGCATCAAGAAACTGCTGCACGAGGACGGGCTGACGATCCGGGGCGTGCAGAAGATCCTGCGCGAAGAGGGCGTGCGCTTTGTCGCCGCGCTGTCGCCACCGCTCGACGAGAATGCGGCGGGCATGCTGATCGAAGGCCATGCCATGCGCGTCGAGGATGCCGGGACCGAGTCGCCGAGCGACGCGTTCGCCGAGGCGCCCATGCTTGAAGAGGCCGAGCCCGAAGCGGCGCCGGTGGTGCGGCTGGCGCGCAGGCCGCGTCCGGAACCCGACGAGGCGATTCTGCCGGGGCTAGAGCTTGCCCCGCCGCAAGCCGCGCCCGAACCGGACGTGGCCGAGGCGGCGCCGGTGATACCGGCGTTCCGCCGCCATGCGCCGCCGTCCGAGACCGGGCAGCCCGCTGCCCCCGCCACGCCCGACCCCCCGGCGGCCGAGGCGGAATCCGAATCCGCCGCGTTCACCGAACCGGACGCCGACGCGTTCACCGTGCCGGATCTCGAACCGGACATCGCCCTGGCCGAGCCGGAACCCGAAGACGCGGCCATGACCGGGCCGGAACCCGAGGCCCTGCCGGAACCGGAGCCCGAACCGGCCCCCGAGGTCGAGCCGGAGCCCGAGCCCTTGATCGCCGCGGAACCGCAGCCGCTGGGCACGGATATCGCGCGCACCGATCCTGCGGATGACGACCCGGCATTCAGCCCGGTGGAACCGCCGCTGCGCACCCGGATTCGCACCCCCGCGCTGCGCAAGGCGCTGGCCGCCGACCGCGATGTGACCGCGCAGGCGCTGAACCGGCTGCGGGCCCTCGGCGCGCGGATGAAAGCCGGCGGCGGCGACCCGACTCCGCCGCTCTGAAAGCGGTTTTTGCGGCTTGCCCCCGGCGTCAGACATGGTATGACACGCCCCACATCGGGCTATGGCGCAGTCTGGTAGCGCGTCCGTCTGGGGGGCGGAAGGTCGCAGGTTCAAGTCCTGCTAGCCCGACCATAATTTCAACCGCCCGCGTGCCTTGCCGGCCGCGGGCGGTGATGTTTCCGGGGACCGCCCCTGGCGCAATCGGACCGGGGTGCAATCGACCCCGGGCACAGCGGCAAGGGGCGCAGCCAAGGGGGATCCGATGACCGGCACCGGCGTGCTGCCCGCGCAGGAGATCCGCGCGCTGATCGAAACGGGCGCGATCGGCCTTGCCGCGCCGCTGGCCGAGGGTCAGGTCCAGCCCGCCTCTCTCGACCTGCGTCTGGGCGATGTCGCCTACCGGGTGCGCGCCTCGTTCCTGGCGGGGACAGGCCGCACGGTGGCCGAGCGGCTGGCCGATTTCGAGATGCACCGGATCGACCTGTCGGGCGGCGCGGTTCTGGAAAAGGGCTGCGTCTACGTCGTGCCGCTGATGGAGCGGCTGGCGCTGCCAGCAGACATCCAGGCCGTGGCCAATGCCAAAAGCTCGACTGGACGGCTTGACCTTCTGACCCGCGCGATCACCGATGGCGGGGTCGAGTTCGACCGCATCCGCCCCGGCTATGACGGTCCGCTTTACGCCGAGATCTGCCCGCGCTCGTTCTCGGTGCTGGTCCGCCCAGGCCAGCGGCTGAACCAGATCCGCTTTCGCCGCGGCCAGGCGGTGCTGTCGGATGCCGAGCTTCGGGCCCTGCATGACGCCGAGGGGCTGGTGGCGGGGGGGCCTGCGGTGATCTCTGGCGGCCTCGGGTTTTCAGTCGACCTGAAACCGGCCGAGGGCGATCTGGTCGGCTATCGCGCCAAGCCCCATTCCGGCGTGATCGACCTCGACCGCGTGGGCGGCCACGATGCCGCCGAGTTCTGGGAGGAGATCCGGACCGACAAGGGCCGGATCATCCTCGACCCCGGCGCCTTCTACATCCTGGTCAGCCGCGAATCGGTGCATATCCCGCCCGATTATGCCGCCGAGATGGCGCCCTACCTCGCCATGGTGGGCGAGTTCCGGGTGCATTACGCGGGCTTCTTCGACCCCGGATTCGGCCATGACGCGGCGGGCGGGTCGGGATCGCGCGGGGTGCTGGAGGTGCGCTGCCACGAGGCGCCCTTTGTGCTGGAACACGGGCAGGTCGTGGGGCGGCTGGTCTATGAACGGATGGCCGCGCGGCCCGAGACGCTGTATGGCGCGGGCATCGCGTCGAACTACCAGGGCCAGGGGCTGAAGCTGTCCAAGCATTTCCGCATGCCCTGAGACCGGGCTCAGAGCACGCGCAGGCCCGCCCGCAACCAGGGCAGACGCGCCACCGCCTCGTCCACCACGCCCTCGGCCAGCAGCGGGCGCAGCCGGTCCGCCATCCGCGCGGGCACCTCGCCCAGCACACCGGCCCGCGCGATCAGCGCGATCCGCCGCGACAGCGGCGCAAGCGGCAGGGGCACCACGTCGACCGCATCGAGAAACCGGCGCGCATGCAACAGGCCCAGCGGGGTCAGGATCGTCCAGCCCGCGCCGCCCGCAACCATCGCGAGGATCGCGGAATAGCTGTCCAGCTCGAACCGGACGGCGGGCCGGATCTCCTGCGCGGCGAGGTGCCCGGCGATCTGGCGGCCCATCTGGTGGCGTTGCGTGTAATGCACCAGCGGCAGCGCACCCAGCCGGGCCAGCACATCGTCGCCCGGCGCCAGCGCCCCCCTGGGGGCCGCGACCACGAAAGGTTCGACCAGCAGCGGGTGCAGTTCCATCCAGTCGGCCCCCTGCCCCGGATCGGCCGCGACAACCATGTCAAGCGCACGCGCGTCCAGAAGGCCCAGCAGCCGATGACTGGGGCCGGTTTCCAGTTGAAAGCGCGAGCGGGTCAGTTCCCCTGCCATCTCGGACAGAAGCCGCGGCGTCACGTCGGCCTCGAAATCCTCGATCATGCCCAGCCGCATCAGCGCGCGCGCCGACAGGTCGCGGGCAGCGATCTCGGCGCGCGCCTCGTCGGCCTCGGCCAGGATCGTGCGGGCGCGGCGCAGGAACATCTCGCCCGCCTGCGTCAGGACAAGCGGGCGCGCCGCGCGATCGAGAAGCGCCGCCCCCAGCGCCGTCTCGAGCGCGGCAAGCTGCTGTGACACCGCCGAGACGCTGGCCCCCAGCCGCCGCGCCGCGGCCGACAGCGTGCCTTCCTCGGCGGCGGCAACGAAGACCTCGGTGCCCCAGAGCGTGATCCGGCCGGGTGGCTGCTGGGCCATGGCGGCGGTTCCCCTTTCGTCGGGCCCCTTCGTTCGGCCCCGACGCTACGGCCCGGGGGGCGGTCGTGCAACGCGCGATTGCACCCGGAACGAGCCGGGGGTAGCGTCGCCCCACCAACGCCGAAGGAGCCCTGACCATGCCCGACACAGCCCCCAACAGCTGGGAAGCCCGCGCCGCGGCGCACAGTTTCTATGGCTTCACCGACCTGCCCTCGGTGCGGGCGCGCGGCACGGTCGTCGTCAGCCATGGCGAGGGGCCTTATGTCGTCGACACCAACGGGCGGCGCTATCTGGATGCCAATTCCGGGCTCTGGAACATGGTGGCGGGATTCGACCATGCGGGGCTGGCCGAGGCCGCGCAGGAGCAATATGCCCGCCTGCCCGGCTATCACGCCTTTTTCGGGCGGATGTCGGACCAGACCGTGATGCTGAGCGAACGTCTGGTCGAGGTCTCGCCCTTCGCGCGCGGCCGGGTGTTCTATACGAATTCGGGGTCGGAAGCGAATGACACCATGCTCAAGATGCTGTGGTTTCTCGGCCGGGCCGAGGGCCAGCCGGAGCGGCGCAAGATCCTGACGCGGGTCAACGGCTATCACGGGGTGACGGTGGCCGCCGCCTCGATGACCGGCAAGCCCTATAACGACCTGTTCGGGCTGCCGCTGCCGGGCTTCATCCACCTGACCTGCCCGCATTACTGGCGCGAGGGGCGCGAGGACGAGACCGAGACCCAGTTCACCGCGCGCCTCGCCGCCGAACTGGAAGAGGTGATCGCGCGCGAGGGCGCCGAGACCATCGCGGGTTTTGTCGCGGAACCCGTGATGGGCGCAGGCGGCGTGATTCCGCCCAGTGCAGGCTATTTCCAGGCGATCGGGCCGATCCTGAAGCGCCACGGCATCCCGCTGATCGCCGACGAGGTGATCTGCGGCTTTGGCCGCACGGGCGAGGTCTGGGGGTGCCAGACCTATGACTTCACCCCCGACGCGATCATCAGTTCCAAGGCGCTGACCGCGGGCTATTTTCCGATGGGCGCGGTGATCCTGGGCCCCGAGCTTGCCGACCGGCTGCAAGCCGCCGCCGAGGACGCCGAGGATTTCCCCCACGGCTTCACCGCCTCGGGCCACCCGGTGGGCTGCGCGATCGCGCTGAAGGCGATCGACGTTGTGCTGAACGAGGGGCTGCTGGACAATGTGCGCGCCCTGACCCCGCGGTTCGAGGCGGGGCTGGCGCGGCTTGCCGAACATCCCAATATCGGCGAATGGCGCGGCAAGGGGCTGATGGGCGCGCTGGAGGCAGTGGCGGACAAGACGACGAAGACGCCCTTCCCGGGGAAACTGTCAGTCAGCGAGCGGATCGCCAACACCTGCACCGATCACGGGCTGATCTGCCGGCCGCTGGGACAGTCCATCGTGCTCTGCCCGCCGTTCATCCTGACCGACGCGCAGATGGACGAGATGTTCGACAAGCTGGAAGGCGCGCTGAAACAGGTCTTTGCCGAGGTCGGCGCGGGCTGATCCTGGGCCTGATCCCCGGCAAGGCCGCAGGATCAGCTTTCGTCCTCGAACATGTCGGCCTGGCCGTCCTCGCCCTCGCCGTCGTCGTCCGGGGCGCCGGGCATCGGCCGGCTGTCCAGCAGCCCTGCGGCCCGCAGATCCTTGAGCCCCGGCAGGTCGCGCGCGCTTTCCAGCCCGAAATGGTCGAGGAATTCCTCGGTCACCACATAGGTGACGGGCCGGCCCGGGGTCATCCGGCGGCGGCCGAAGCGGATCCATTCCAGTTCCAGCAACTGGTCGACGGTGCCCCGGCTGACCGAGACGCCGCGGATCTCCTCAATCTCGGCGCGGGTGACCGGCTGGTGATAGGCCACGATCGCCAGCGTCTCGATCGCGGCACGGGAAAGCTTGCGCAGCTCGACCGTTTCCTTCTGCATCAGGAAACCCAGGTCGGGCGCAGTGCGGAATGCCCAGGACTCGCCCACGCGCACCAGCCGGACCCCCCGCCCCTCGTAGCGGCGGGCAAGATGCGCCAGCGCCGCGGCCGCGTCGCAGCCATGCGGCATCCGCGCGTTCAACTCGGCCACGCGCAGCGGCTCGGCCGAGGCGAACAGGATCGCCTCGACCATGCGCTCCTGCTCGGCCATGGGCGGGGCCTCGAAAAGGCTTTCCTCCTGCTCGGGCTCGGGCCGGGTCATTGCCGCGTCTTCCGCCGGATATGGATCGGCGCGAAGGTCTCGGCCTGGCGCAGTTCCAGCTGGCCCTGCTTGACGAGTTCGAGGCTGGCGGCGAAATGCGCCGCGGTCGCGGTGCGGCGGCGGACCGGGTCGGCGTTCCAGCCCTCGGGCAGCCAGGTCGCAAGGTCCACCCACTCGCCGGCATAGCCCAAGAGCCCGCGCATCCGCTCAAGCGCCTCTTCCATCGTGTAAAGCGCATCCCGGTCCAGCACGTAGGGGCGGAACTCGTCCTTGGTGCGGATCCGCGCATAGGCCTGCATCAGGTCCAGCAGCGTCGCGGTATATTCCACGCGGCGGATGCGGGCGACGTCCGACGGCGTGCCGCGCACGAAGAAGTCGCGCCCCTTCTGGTCGCGCCCCAGAAGCCGCGCCGCCGCCCCCCGCATCGCCTCGAGCCGTTCCAACTGGAACGCCAGGTGCGCGGCCAGATCCTCGCCCGAGGGGCCCTCGTCGGTCGGGTCGGGCGGCAGCAGCAGCCGCGATTTCAGGAACGCGAGCCAGGCCGCCATCACCAGGTAGTCGGCCGCCAGTTCGATCCGGAGCGCCTTGGCCTGCTCGACGAAAACGAGATACTGCTCGGCCAGTTGCAGCACCGAGATCCGGCGCAGGTCGACCTTCTGGGTGCGGGCCAGCGTCAGCAGCATATCGAGCGGGCCCTCGAAACCCTCGACATCGACAATCAGCGCCTCGGCGGCCAGCCGGGCGGCGACGGGGTCCCGCGCGGGCCCCTCATCGAAGCTGTCGGCGCCCTGTTCAGGCATTGCGCTTGGTTCCCAGCATCCCGTCAAGCTCGGCCGCCAGTGCCGCGATGTCGCCCGGCACCGCCGCGCGCCGCCGGGCCAGCGCCCGCGCCAGACGCGCCGCGGCCTTTTCGGACATCGTGCCAGAGGCCGCCGCGACCTCTTCCATTTCGGCGAGATTGCCGTTGCAATGCAAGACCGCGTCACAGCCGGCCCCAAGGCTGGCCTCGCAGCGCGCGGTCAGACTTCCCGACAGCGCCTTCATCGAGATGTCATCGGTCATCAGGAAGCCCTGGAACCCGAGGCCCCTGCGCAGGAACAGCACGGCCTCACCCGAGGTGGTGACCGGGGTCCCCGCATCCAGCGTGTCATAGATGACATGGGCGGTCATTGCCATCGGCAGGTCCGACAGCGCGCGGAACGGGGCGAAATCGGTCGCCTCAAGCACCGAGTGCGAGGTCTTGACCCGCGGCAGATCCTTGTGGCTGTCGAGGGTCGCCCGGCCATGGCCGGGGATGTGCTTCAGGACCGGCAGGACCCCGCCTTCCAGCAGCCCGTCCGCCACGGCGCGGGCGATCCGGATCACGTGCGCAGGTTCGGTGCCATAGCAGCGGTTCTTCAGAACTGCATGCGTTTCGGGCCGCGCGATGTCGGCCACCGGCGCGCAATTGACGTCGATCCCCAGCAGGTTCAGTTCGCGCGCGATCAGGCGCGAACGCAGGTACATCGACCGGGCGGCAAGATCGGATCCCACCGCCTCGACCTGGGCCGCTGCCGCCGCCCAGACCCGCCAGTAAGGGGCGGTCAGACGCTGGACGCGCCCGCCCTCCTGGTCGATCAGGACCGGCACCCGGCGCCCGACGGTTTCGCGCAGCGAATCCACCAGCGCGCGCACCTGCGAAGGATCGCGGACATTGCGCGAGAACAGGATGAAGCCGAGCGGGTTGGCCTCTGCAAAGAAGCGGCGCTCGGCCGGCGTGAGCGCGGGGCCGGAACAGCCCAGGATATAGGCCCCGGCCCGTCGCGTCACCGTGCCACCACCGGAATGCAGTCCGCGCCCTCGGCCATCAGCGCCGCGCAGAACCGGCGCGCGTCGGCCATGTCGGAAAAGCCCGCGGCGCGGAGACGATAGAAGGTGCGCCCGCCGCCCTCGGTTTCCTGGATGACACGGGATTTCTGGTCGAAGAACTCGGCAAACCGGCCCTGCGCGGCCAGCGCGTCCCAGGTGCTGCGGGCCTCGTCGGCATTGTCGAAGGCGCCAAGCTGGACCAGCGCAGTCCCCGCGATCACATCCGCACCCGCCAGATCCGCCGTATCGCGGGGCGCAAGCGCGGCCGAGGCCGCGGCGATGGCGGCCTGCGCGGCAAGGTCCACGTTGTCCGGCCGGGCGATCGGCCGGGGCGAGTGGCTGAGCGCCCCCCTGGGCAGCGCCACCAGCGACACGATCTCTTCTTCGGCCGTCACCTCGGGCGCGGCCCCCGTCTCGGCCACGGGATCGCGCGCGGTCTCCCCGGACAGCGCCAGTTCGGCCACGACGGGTTCGGGTGCAGATATCCCGTCGGCGGGCATGTCGGGCGCGGCGGTCAATTCGGCGGGGGCAAGCACGGCGACGGGCCGGTCCTCGTCGGCCAGCACCACCGGGGCCGGGGCAAGCCGCAGCGTGTCGGCGGGCGGGGCCGCCTCGCCCTCGGCGGCGACACTGTTCACGGCAAGCCCCTGATGTTCCGCTTGCTGGCCGCCGGGATCCTCGGGCGCGATCCGCATCGGACCTTCCAGCGCGCGGACGACCGGCACGCCGCTCACATCACGCACCATGATCTGGTAGCCCCAGACGCAGAGCCCCGCCACCAGCGAGAGCGACACAACACCCCCGGCCCAGTGCAACATGGTCTTGAGCGCGGGTTCGGGACCGTCCCGGCCCGGCGCACCGAACGCATCGAAATCGATATCTGCCATAGCCGCCTCGTTTCCCGGGGCTCGTTGTCCGCCGGTTGTTTCTTGCCTGTCTCAATCCCCGCTCCGGGCTGCGCCTTGTTTTTCAGCGCATTTCGTCGAGCGGGGTGACGCCAAGAATACCAAGACCGGCCGAAATGACAACGGCGACGGCCCGGGCCAGCGCGATTTTGGCCTGGCTTGTGGCCGGATCGCCCTCCTGCAGGAACCGCAGCGAGGGGTCCTCGTTGCCCCTGTTCCACAGCGCGTGGAAGTCGGATGCCAGTTCGTAAAGGTAGAAGGCCACCCGGTGCGGTTCATGGCTGCGGGCGGCGATCTCGACCAGACGCGGCCATTCGGCCAGCTTTTTCGCGACCGCGATCTCGGCCTCGTGGCCGAGTTTTGCCAGATCGGCCGCGGCAAGCGTTGCATCATCCGCCACGATCCCCGCCTCGGCGGCCTTGCGCAGCACGCTGCAGATCCGGGCATGGGCGTATTGCACGTAGAAAACGGGGTTGTCCTTCGACTGTTCCAGAACCTTGGCGAAATCGAAATCGAGCGGCGCGTCGTTCTTGCGCGTCAGCATGTGAAACCGGGTGACGTCCGGCCCCACCTGGTCGACCACGTCGCGCAAGGTCACGAAGGTGCCCGCGCGTTTCGACATCTTGAAGGGCTCTCCGTTCTGGTAGAGCTTGACCAGCTGCGTCAGCTTGATGTCGAGCGGCACGGCACCCCCCGACAGCGCCGAGACGGCGGCCTTCATGCGCTTGACATAGCCGCCGTGATCGGCGCCGAACACATCAATAAGCGCGTCGAAGCCCCTGGAAATCTTGTCGAAATGATAGGCGATGTCCGGGGCGAAATAGGTCCAGGACCCGTCCGACTTCATGATCGGCCGGTCCACGTCGTCGCCATGTTCGGTGGACCGGAACAGCGTCTGCTCGCGCGGCTCCCAGTCCTCGGGAGTCTTGCCCTTGGGCGGCTCCAGCACGCCGACATAGATCAGGCCCCTGGCCTTCAGCGCCTCGATCGCGGCCTCGATCCGGCCGGTGCCGTACAGCGACTTCTCGGAGAAGAAGACATCCATCGCGACGCCCAGCGCGGCCAGATCGGCGCGGATCAGGTCCATCATCCGGTCGGTGGCAAAGTCGCGCACCTCGGTCAGCCAGACGTCCTCGGGCTGGCCGACATAGGCGTCGCCCACCTTGTCCTTGAGCGCCTGCCCGACCTCGATCAGGTAGTCGCCGGGATAGGTGCCGTCCTCGAACGCCACCTCCTGGCCATGCGCTTCGAGGTAGCGCAGGTAGACCGAGCGGGCCAGAACGTCGACCTGCGCGCCGCCATCGTTGATGTAGTATTCGCGCGTCACCCGATGGCCGGAATAGGCCAGCAGGTTCGCCAGCGCATCGCCGAAGACCGCGCCGCGGGTGTGGCCCACATGCAACGGGCCGGTGGGGTTTGCCGAGACATATTCGACATTGACCTTCTGCCCCTGCCCCATGCCGGACCGCCCGAACCCGGTGCCTTCGGCCAGCACCCGGCCGACGACGCCCTGCCAGACGGCGGGCGCGAGGCGCAGGTTCAGAAAGCCCGGCCCCGCCACCTCGGCCAGGGTGACGCGGGGATCGGCCATGAGGCGCGGCGCCAGCGCCTCGGCGATGTCGCGGGGCTTCCGCCCGGCGGGCTTGGCCAGCACCATCGCGGCGTTGGTGGCCATGTCGCCATGGGCGGCATCGCGCGGCGGCTCGACCGCGACGTTCGACAGGTCGAGCCCGGCGGGCAGCGCGCCCTCGGCCTCCATCGCGGCGAGGCTGTCGATCACGAGCGCGCGGAGATCGGAGAAGAGGTTCATCTGCATCCCTTTCGGTGGCTCGCGCGGTTTACCACGGGCGCGGCCGGGGTCAACGCCCCCGCTCAGCCCGCGGGTGTCGCCGTCTCGCCCGGCGGGACCAGCGCAACGACCCGGCTGCCGGCCCCGGCGCGCAAGCCGTTCTCGTCCGAGACGAGGCGCGGGGTGCCGTTCGGACCGATCACCGCAAGGGGCACGGCATCGGGCGCTGCCTTGCGCCAGGCCTCGATGGGGAATTCCTCGGTCAGCTTCGTCGTGCGGAACCGCCAGCCCTCGGTCATCATCCGGGTCAGGTCGAGATAGCCATGCCCGCCGCCGATGGCCCGCCCGCCCAGCGAGGCGGGCAGCGCGTGGCGGCGGCTTTCCTGCCGGGCGCGTTTCAGCTGATAGACATGCTCGCGGCCGAATTCCGGGGCAAGGTCGGTGGCGACCAGCGTGTTGTAGGCATCGTTGTCGGTGGCGGCCACGACAGAGCCATAGCTGACAAGCTCGACCGAATGTTCGGCCGCCTCGGACAGGATGTCGCCGTAGAAGGTGGGCAGGCCCGCGTCGCGTGCCGAACGCAGCCGCGACCGGTTCGGATCGGCCAGCAGCACCGGGACATCGGCCTTGTGCAGCGCCTCGGCAAGGCCGGTCGCAAAGCTTGACCCGCCCACCAGGATCACCCCCGGCTTCTCGGCCCCGGTCAGGCCCAGCCAGCGGGCGAACGGCACCATGGTAAAGCCGTGCAGCACCACGGTCGCCGCCACCAGCACGAAGGCCAGCGGCGCGATCCGCGCCCCGTCCTCGAACCCCAGCTCGGTCAGCCGTTCGCCGAACAGCCCCGCCACCGCGACCAGCACGACCCCGCGCGGACCGGTAAAGGCGACCAGCAGCCGCTCGCGCCACGGCACCGGCGAGAAGGCCAGCGAGACCAGCACCGTCAGGGGCCGCGCCAGCAGGATCGCGGCCAGCACGAAGCCAAGCGCCCGCCAGTCAAGCGTCCTGAGTGTGTCGATGTCCATGTCGGCGGCCAGCAGGATGAACACGCCCGACACCAGCAGGATCGTCGCGTGTTCCTTGAAGCGGCGGATCTCGTCATAGGAGGGCAGATCGGCATTCGCGATGAACACCCCCATGACGGTCACCGCCAGAAGCCCGCTTTCGTGCAGCACCGCGTCCGACAGCGCAAAGGTCAGCAGCACCACCGCGAACAGCACCGGCACCTTCATGTATTCCGCGACCAGCGCCCGGCGGAACGCGCTCGAAAGCCCCCAGCCCGACAGAAGCCCCAGCCCAAGCGCAAGCAGAATTCCGAACGCCATGTCGCCCGCCGCCGCGCCGGGGCTGACATTCGAGTTCAGGAC
Source organism: Rhodovulum euryhalinum (assembly GCF_004342445.1). Classification (GTDB taxonomy): domain Bacteria; phylum Pseudomonadota; class Alphaproteobacteria; order Rhodobacterales; family Rhodobacteraceae; genus Rhodovulum; species Rhodovulum euryhalinum. The sequence continues at coordinate 182,158 of NZ_SLWW01000004.1, read as the reverse complement.
GATCACCACCTCGAAGGCCAGCACCGCGGCCAGCGCGCCCACCGCGTCGTTGACGATCGCCTCCCATTGCAGCAGTTGCGCGGGACGGCGTGCGAGGCGGGCCTGGCGCAGCAAGGGCGCGATCACCGTGGGGCCGGTGACGATCAGGATCCCCCCGAACACGGCGGACGCCGCCCAGCCAAGCCCCGCAGCGTAGTGCAGCGCCAGTGCCGAGAACAGCCAGCCCAGCGGCGCACCCAGGATCACCAGCCGCAACACCCCGGGCGCGGCATCGGCAAGCGAACGAACGTTCAGCGTAAGCCCGCCCTCGAACAGGATGATCGCGACCGCGATGGCGATGATCGGCGACATCAAGTCGCCGATGTCGCGCGAGGGATCGAACACGCCCAGCCCGGGGCCGACCACAAGGCCCGCCACCAGCATCAGAACGATCGCGGGCAGCCGCAGGCGCCAGGCCAGCCACTGCGCCCCGACCCCCAGCGCGCCCACCAGCGCGAAGGCCATAACGGGGTTCAGCGCTCCTTCGGTTCCGGTCGCCATCAGCCCCCCTGTCCCGCGCCGCCGGTCAGCCGCGCATGTTCCTGCATAGCGAACCGGTCGGTCATGCCCGCGATGTAATCGGCCACGATCCTTGCCAGTTCCGTCCGGTCCGCCGCCGCGGCCACATCCTCGCGCCATTTCCCGGGCAAGAGCGAAGGATCATTCAGGTAGAGCGGAAACAGCGCCTCGACCACCCGCGTCACCTCGGCACGGACCGCCATCACCGAGGGCGCGCGGTACATCCGGCGGAACAGAAACGCGCGGATCTGTTTCAGATCCGACCACAGCGCATCGGTGAAGCGCACCACCGGGCGGCCCAGGGCGCGCACCTCCTCGGCGCTGGCGGGCGCGGCCTCGGCCAGCGTGGTGCGCGCGGTCGCGATCACGTTCTCGACCATCACCCCGAAGAAACGGCGCGTCGCCTCGTGGCGGCGGCGGTTCCAGTCCAGTCCCGGATAGGCCCGGTCGACCTCGGCAAAGCAGGCATCGAGGATCGGCAGGCCGGCCAGTTCCTCTTCGGTGAAGAGCCCCGCGCGCAGCCCGTCATGCAGGTCATGGTTGTTGTAGGCGATGTCGTCGGCCAGGGCTGCGACCTGCGCCTCGGCGCTGGCATGGGTGGCCAGTTCCAGGTCGTGACAGCCGTTGTAATCGGCCAGCGCGTAGGGCAGCGGGCCGGTGACGGGGCCGTTATGCTTGGCGATCCCCTCCAGCGCCTCCCAGGTCAGGTTCAGCCCGTCGAATTCGGCATAGTGGCGTTCCAGCCGGGTCACGATCCGGATCGCCTGCGCGTTGTGGTCGAATCCGCCATGGGGCGCCATCGCCGCGGCCAGCGCGTCCTCGCCGGTATGGCCGAACGGCGTGTGGCCAAGGTCATGGGCCAGCGCCACGGCCTCGGTCAGCTCGCCGTTCAGGCCGAGCACACCGGCGATGGTGCGCGCGACCTGCGCCACCTCGATCGAATGGGTCAGCCGGGTGCGAAAGCTGTCGCCCTCGTGCACCACGAAGACCTGCGTCTTGTGCATCAGCCGGCGGAAGGCCGAGGAATGGATGATCCGGTCGCGGTCGCGCTGAAACGCCGAGCGGAAGGCGCTTTCCTCCTCGGGAAAGAGCCGCCCGCGGGTTTTCGCGGGGTCGCAGGCATAGGGGGCCAGCATCCGGGGCCTCTTCGCTTGTTCCCAGTGTCGAACCCCATATATTGAACGGGAAACCGTTTGGACACAGGGGAATCCGCGATGGACCTGACCGTTCCGCCGAAAGTCACCGACCGCGCCTTTGCCCGCCTCGCGGAAATCGGCGCCGCGGCCCAGGGCAAGGCGTTGCGCATCGCGGTCGAGGGGGGCGGCTGCTCGGGCTTTCAGTACGCGATCACGCTGGACGCGCCGGCGGCCGACGACACGGTGCTTGAGGGCGCGGGCGAGACCGTGGTGGTCGATTCCGTCTCGCTGCCCTTTCTGTCGAACGCCACGATCGACTTTACCGAGGAACTGATCGGCGCGCGCTTCGTGATCGAAAACCCGAACGCGTCGAGTTCCTGCGGCTGCGGCACCTCGTTTTCCATGTAGTGCAAGGGGGGGGCGGCCCCCGGAAAGGCCAGGCCCGATGGACAGTCTTGCCGCCCTCGTGCCGCGCGACAGGTTCCTGCCGCTGTGCCCCGAAACCAACGCCGGGGGTGCGCCCCGCCGGGCCGGGATAGAGATCGAGTTCGGCGGGCTGACCGAGGCCGAAGCCGCCCGGGTCGTGGCGGATGCCCTGGGTGGCCGGGTGCACGAGAAAACCGCGCACGAGCTGGTCGTCGAGGGCACGGACTGGGGCGCGGTCGAGGTCTGCCTCGACACCATCTGGCGCGAGAAGGCGGGCGGCAAGCTTGCCGATCTGGGCCTTGACCTCAGCCGCGCGGTGGTGCCGGTCGAGATCGTGACCCCGCCGCTGGCCCCCGGCCACCTGCCCGCGCTGGACCGGCTGCGGGGCGCGCTGCGGGAGGCGGGCGCGCAGGGCAGCCGCGACGGGCTGCTTCTGGGCTTCGGGTTGCACCTGAACCCCGAGGTCGCCGCAGAAACGCTGGATACGATCCTGCCGGTTGCGCGCGCGTTTGCCCTGATCGAGGACTGGCTCAGAAAGGCCGACCCGATCGACCCGGCGCGCCGCGTGCTGCCCTTCGTCGACCCCTGGCCGCGCCGTCTGGTCGACCGGCTGGCGGGCGAGGCCGCCGGCTGGGACCTCGCCGCCTTCATCGACGCCTACCTGGCCGAGACGCCGACCCGGAACCGCGGGCTGGACCTGCTGCCGCTGTTCCGCCACCTCGATGCCGACCGCGTGGGCGGGGTGCTCGAAGGGGCCGGCGGCCTTGTTTCGGCGCGGCCCACCTTTCACTACCGCCTGCCCGATTGCCGGATCGACGAGCCCGGCTGGCGCATCGCCTATGACTGGAACCGCTGGGTGATGGTCGAGCGGCTGGCCGCCGACACCGCGGCGCTGGACCGGCTGGCCTCCGACTGGCTGGCCTACCGGGGCGCGCTGACCACGATGCGGGGCGACTGGTTCGCCCATCTCGAAGAGCGTCTGGATGCGCTCGCGCTTTGGGAAACCCGATGAGCCACCGCCCCCGTATCGCGGTCACCACCTCGGCGCGCTCGGGATGGCGGATCTTTCCGCTGGTGGCGCTGAACGTCTGGCTCGCGGGCGGGCGCGCGCGGCGCTGGGGGGCGGGACGGCCCGCTGATCTGGACACCGTCGACGGGCTGATCATCGGCGGCGGCGATGATATCTCGCCCGACCTTTATGGCGGGCGGCTGGTGACCTCGGCGCGGCTGGACCCCGCCCGCGACGCGCTGGAACGCCGCCTGGTCGAGGCGGCGATCGCCCTGGGCAAGCCCGTGCTGGGGATCTGCCGCGGCGCACAGATGATCAACGTCGCGCTTGGCGGTACGCTCGATCAGGACGCCTATGGCACCTACACCGCATCCGACCGGGTGTGGACAATCCTGCCGAAGAAGCGCGTCGAGATCGCCCCCGGCACGCGGCTGGCCGAGATCGCGGGTACCGGCCCGATGCGGGTCAACGCGCTCCATTCCCAGGCGGTCGACCGGCTGGGCGAGGCGCTGGTGGTCGCCGCCCGCGACCGGGGCGGCATGGTCCAGGCGATCGAACGCGACCGCGATCCCTTCGCCCTCGGCGTGCAGTGGCATCCCGAACACCTGCTCTACGCCCGCCGCCAGCGCGCACTTTTCGCGGCCCTCGTCGCCGCAGCGGGGGCGCGGCGCCGCCATGGCGCCCAACTGGCCGCGGTGGACCGGATGGCCGGGGCCTGACGCCGGGCGCCCGGGCCGTCGCGGAATTGCGCGCTGGCGCACGGTCTCCGTGCAAGCCATGGATTCTGGCTCGAAACGCCGCAAACGCGGCAGATCGCCCCATGGAAAAGTGACATGACGGAGACGACATACAACTGTGACGTGACCAAGGGACGGTCGCGTGCTAGCGAAGTTTCGAAACCCCTGAACACACTACGGAGAGATTCATGCGCAAGGTTCTTCTTCTGACGGCCGCCCTCGCCACCCTGCCGGCCGCCGCCATGGCCGCCGACCTCGAAGGCGTGGTCGACGCCCGCCGCGGCTTCTACAGCCTGCTCGGCGCGAACATGGATGCGCTGGTGTCCATGGTGAAGGGCGATACCGACTATGACGGTGCCGCCGCCCAGAGCCATGCCGACAACCTCAAGCTGCTGACATCCTACAACATGGGCCATCTCTATGCGCCCGGCACCTCGAACGCCGACATGCCCGGCAAGACCCGCGCGCTGCCCGCGATCTGGGAAGACATGGCCGGCGTGCAGGAAAAAGGCATGGCCTATGTCCAGGCGGTCGAAGCGCTGAACTCGGTCGCCGGCCTCGACAAGGCCGAACTCGGCAAGGCGGTCCAGCAGCTTGGCGGCACCTGCAAGGGCTGCCACGACGACTACCGTGCCAAGGACTTCTGATCGATGAAGGATACGGGCACCACCGGTGCCGGCCCGGGCGGCGAGACCGCCCGGGCCGATAACGAACGCCGGGTCGAAATCGAAACCGTCAGGGTTTGGGATCCGCTTCTGCGGCTGTTCCACTGGTCGCTGGCAATCGCCGTCACCGGGGCGTGGCTTCTGGGACAGTTCGGCCCCGACGTGATGACGCTGCATTTCTGGTTCGGCTACGCGGTTCTGGGCCTGCTGGCGTTCCGCGCCGTCTGGGGCTTTGTCGGCCCCCGCAATGCGCGCTTTGGCAGCTTCATCTACGGCCCTGTCCCGATAGCAAAATATCTTGGCCACATGTTCCATCGCAAGCCCAGCTACTGGCCCGGGCACAACCCGCTGGGCGGGCTTTTCGTGTTCATCATCCTGGGCCTGATCGCCGTGCAGGCCGCCACGGGACTGTTCGCCGATCCCGAGGACTACATCAACGTGGGCCCGCTTGCGGAATATGTCGGCACGGATGCCGCGCGCACGGCGCTGTCCTGGCACGCGATTCTGGGCTGGGCGGTGCTGGCGATCGTGGCGCTGCATGTCGCGGCCATCGGATTCTACAACAAGTGGAAGGGCGAGAACCTCGTCCGCCCGATGATCACCGGCAAGAAGTCCGTCCGCAAGGACCTGTGATCGCAACAACCGCGGCGCCCGCCATGGACATCCCCGGCCCGTCCGGGGATAGTCCCGGCAGGTGACGGGAACGGGGGCAGGCGGCGGATGCGGATCGCGACCTTCAACATAAACGGCGTCAAGGCGCGGATCGAAACGGTGCTGGGCTGGCTGGATGAGGCCGCACCGGACGTGGCGCTGTTGCAGGAAATCAAGTCAACCGACGACACCTTTCCGCGCGAGCCGTTCGAAGAGCGCGGCTACAACGTGGAAACCCACGGCCAGAAGGGCTTCAACGGCGTCGCGATCCTGTCGCGGCGCCCGATCGAGGACGTGACGCGCGGCCTGCCGGGCGACGACGCGGACGAACAGGCACGCTGGATCGAGGCGACCGTCACCGGCAACCGGCGCACGGTGCGGCTGTGCTGCCTCTACCTGCCGAACGGCAATCCGGCGCCGGGGCCGAAATACGACTACAAGCTGGCCTGGATGGCGCGGCTGGAGACCCGCGCGCGCGACCTGCTGGCCGCCGAGGACCCCGCGGTCATGGCGGGCGATTACAACGTCATCCCCCAGGACGAGGACTGCGCCCGCCCCGAAGCATGGCGCAGCGACGCGCTGGCGCTGCCGGACACCCGGGCGGCCTTCCGGCGGATCGTGAACCTGGGCTTCACCGAGGCATTCCGCGCACGGGTGCAGGGCCCAGGGCACTACTCGTTCTGGGATTATCAGGCGGGCGCCTGGAACCGCAATGATGGCATCCGCATCGACCACATGCTGCTGACACCCCAGGCCGCCGACCTGATGACGGATTGCCATATCGAGGCCGAAATCCGCGGCCGCGACAAACCCTCGGACCATGTTCCGGTCTGGGTGACGCTCGACGCCTGAGATCCGGTCGACGCGGCCGCGGGCCGCGCCCGTTCCGGGCGCGGTGCCTCCGGCGGGAGTATTTGCACCAAGAAGAAGCTGCGTGTCCGCGCGCCTCAGGGCATCGGCGCGGCGGTCAGCGGGTGGCGGGCGGCCACGTCATGGGCGTAGACCCAGTCAAAGCGTTTCAGCGGTCCGCCGGGCGCAAGCACGCCGCCCAGGCGCAGCGCGGCATGGGCCGCGGCGCGCAGCGGCGGAAAGCTCAGGTGATAGTTCCGCGCGTTCCTGGTGGCCATTTCGACGATCTTGATCGTGCGCGGGCGGCGTTCGGCCTGGTAGGCGGCAAATGCCGTTTCCGTATCGCGGTGCCGTTCCAGGCAGGCCGCCAGCACCCAGGCATCCTCGAGCGCCATGTTCGCCCCCTGGGCCAGGAAGGGCAAGGTCGGGTGCGCCGCGTCCCCCAGGATCGCCGCGGGGCCCCTGTGCCAGCACTCGGCGACGGGATGGCGGAAGAGCCCCCACAGATTGACCCGTTCCACCCGGGACAGAAGTTCGGGCACACCGCCGCCGAACCCGGCAAAGGCACGGCGCAGGTGGCCGGGGTCGTCGTCGTGGTTCCAGCCCTCGTCGGCCCAGGTCTCGCGTTCCTCGACGGCGACGATGTTGATGACCTCGCCGCCCCTGAGCGGATAATGCACCAGATGCCGTCCCGGCCCCATGAAAACATGGGCCACCGGCGCGACCGGCCCCGTGGCCGGCACCACCGCGCGCCAGGCCACCTGCCCGGTGAAGGCCGGGGCCGTGCGGCCGTTCAGCACGCCGCGCACCACCGAATGCAGCCCGTCCGCGCCGATCAGGACATCGGCAGCGAGATGGGCGCCCTGTGCCGTGGTCAGATGCGCGCGCCCGTCCTCGAGCGCGAGCCCGGTGATGTCCTGCAAAAGCCGGATCTGAACCCCGGACGCGCGCGCGGCGCCCGCCAGCATTTCGATCAGATCCGCCCGGTGGATGAAATAATACGCGCCCGCCCCGGCCGTGAGATCCAGCCGCAGAACCTCGCGCCCCGCGCGGAAGTCGCGCAGCACCACCGCCCGTCCGCGGACCCCGTGCGCCGCCAGCGGCTCGGCAAGACCCAGCGCCTTGAGCACCGCCACGCCGTTCGGGCTGATCTGAAGGCCGGCGCCCACCTCGCGGATCGCGTCGGCGCGTTCCAGCACCACAACCTCGGCACCGCGCCGGGCAAGGGCCGTCCCGGCCGCGAGGCCGGCGATACCGGCCCCGAGGATCGTTAGCTTGCGCCCAGTCAGGGGCATGCGCCTCTCCCTGCCCGGGTCTTCAGTCGTCGCGGTGAACCCGCTCGCGCCGTTCGTGGCGCTCCTGCGCCTCGAGGCTGAGGGTCGCGATCGGGCGCGCGTCGAGCCGTTTCAGCGAGATCGGCTCGCCGGTTTCCTCGCAATAGCCGTATTCGCCCGTCTCGATCCGGCGCAGCGCCGCGTCGATCTTTGCCACCAGCTTGCGTTGCCGGTCGCGGGTGCGAAGTTCCAGCGCGCGGTCGGTCTCTTCGCTGGCGCGATCGGCGATGTCGGGAATGTTGCGGCTGGAATCCTGAAGCCCTTCAAGGGTTTCGCGGCTTTCGTTGAGAATGTCGTTTTTCCAGGCGATCAACTTGCGGCGGAAGTATTCGAGCTGACGCTCGTTCATGAAGGGTTCGTCTTCCGCAGGACGGTAATCGTCGGGCAAGAAAACTTCGGCTTTCATCCCTGCTCCCTCATTCGGACCGGGCGAAAACTCCTTCATCACGATCTCTCCCCCGGCACATCACGGGGCTGGCTATAGCCCCATCGCCGCACCGTGTCACTAGTGTTGTGGCCAAATACATGGCGCTTGCCAGTTTGTGAAGGGGCGCTAAGGTCGCTTGGAAAACGGTCGGAATTGGCGGGGATCTGGCATGGCCTTCAGCTCGACGGACAGTTACGTGGCCTCGGACGACCTGCGGGTGGCCGTGAACGCCGCGGTCGCGCTGCAACGCCCGCTGCTGGTCAAGGGCGAGCCCGGCACCGGCAAGACCGAGCTTGCCCGCGAGGTTGCCCAATCGCTGGGCATGAAGCTTATCGAATGGCACATCAAGTCGACGACCCGCGCCCAGCAGGGGCTTTACGAATACGACGCGGTGAGTCGGCTGCGCGACAGCCAGCTTGGCGATGAACGCGTCCACGACATCGGCAACTACATCAAGCGCGGCAAGCTGTGGCAGGCCTTTGCCGCACCCGAACGGGTGGTGCTGCTGATCGACGAGGTCGACAAGGCGGATATCGAGTTCCCGAACGACCTGCTTCAGGAACTCGACCGGATGGAATTCCATGTCTACGAGACCGGCGAGACGGTCAAGGCGGTGCACCGCCCGGTGGTGATCATCACCTCGAACAACGAGAAGGAGTTGCCCGATGCGTTTCTCCGGCGCTGCTTCTTCCACTATATCCGCTTTCCGGACGTGGACACGATGAAGCGGATCGTCGAGGTGCACCATCCGGGGATCAAGCAGGATCTGCTGCACGCCGCGCTGACCCAGTTCTACGAGATCCGCCAGATGGACGGGCTGAAGAAGCGGCCCTCGACCTCAGAGGTGCTGGACTGGCTGAAGCTCTTGCTGGCCGAGGATCTGGCGCCCGAGGATCTGCGCCGCGACGGGCGGAACGCGCTGCCGCGGCTGCACGGGGCGCTGTTGAAGAACGAACAGGATGTCCAGCTCTTCGAGCGGCTGGCCTTCATGGCGCGGCGGGGCTGAGGCCGGGCACGGCCCGTGGACAGGTGCGCCGCAGGCCCGGACCCTAGGCGCCCATCTCGGCCGCGATCTCGGCCGCCGTCTGGGGCTCGCGCTCGATGAAGCGCAACAGGATCCGGGCCGAGCGGTCGGGCAGGCGCCGTCCCTGTTCCCAGTTCCGCAGCGCGCCCAGCGAAAAGCCAAAGCGGTCCGCGAATCCCTGCTGGCTCAGCCCCAGCCGCGCGCGCAGCGCCGGCAGGTCGATCATCGGATAGGGAATTGCGGCGACCGGGCTCAGGGCCAGTTCGCCCGACATGTGGGCACGCAACTGCGCCTCGGCCAGTGCGTCGAGCGCCATATCGCGCCCGGAATCCTGTCCGGCGGTCTCGTCCGCCCGTGGTTTCCTCTGTGCCTTCGCCATCGTCACTCCTCCATGTAGAGCAGCCGGTTCACCTTGTCGCGGATCAGCGCCTCGGACATCCGCCCCGCCGCCGGCGCCAGCGCCGCCAGCCGGTTCGGCGGGCGCGGCGCGGGCTTGATGCGGAACAGGTAGACCCGGATGCCGTCATCGCCGATATGGAACCGGTGATAGACGTCGTGGCCGCGCCAGCGGAACCGGATCAGGCCCTTCGCGGTCTCCACCCCCGCCGTCGGATCGCGCAACAGCAACGTCACGATTTGCGCGATGTCGCCTTCGTCGAGATGCAGATGCGGCGCATCCTCGTCCAGCACCACCGGCAGGATGAAATAGTCAAGCTGCGCCCGTTTCACACCATCGTTCCGAAATATATATACGCCAATGGCGTAGTCTCGTCAAGACTGCACCCGCCCTGCCCCGACCCTCGCCCGTGCGGGGGCGGGACGTCAACGGGGCAGCGCGGCAACGCCGCTCGCCGAAATCAGCCGCCCCGCGCCGCGCCCTTGTGCCCGGGCGCCAGCTTTCGCAAGATGGGGTGTGGGCAGACGCCCGCGCCGCTTGCGAAAGGTCCATCCTTGTCCGATATCACCGTCCGTCCGCTCCGCCCCGAGGACCTGCCCGACTGGCGGCGGCTGTGGACGGCCTATCTCGACTTCTACGACACCACTGTCGCGCCCGAGGTCTACGAGACGACCTTTGCGCGGCTGCTGCACGGGGGCGACCCGGACATGGGCTGCCGGCTGGCGCTGATGGGCGGGCGGCCGGTGGGGCTGGTGCATTTCATCTTTCACCGCCACTGCTGGAAGCCCGAGGGCGTGTGCTACCTTCAGGATCTCTACTCCGATGTCAGCGTGCGCGGCAAAGGCGTCGGCACGGCGCTGATCCGGGCGGTCTACGCGGTGGCAGAGTCGCGCGACGTGCCCACGGTCTACTGGATGACCAGTGCCGACAATGCGCAGGCGCGCGCGCTTTATGACCGGATCGGGCAGCTTACGCCGTTCATCAAGTACCAGAGGGGGCCGCGCTGATGCGCGGTTCCGCCCTGGTCGCCGCGTGCCTTGCGCTTGCCGCCTGCGCCGTCCCGGTGTCCGAGATGCCGGGCCGCCTGCCGACCCTGCCCGCCACGCTGCCGCCGATGAAGACCTTCGCCGCCCGCGCGCCCGAGGCGCCGGCGCGCCCGAACGCCCAGATCGCGCGGGATTTCCTGGACCTGTCCTTCCGGATGGAAAGCGGCCGACCGCTGGCGGTGATGTCCCGCTTCGAGGGGCCGGTGCGGGTGCGGGTGACCGGGACCGCGCCGCCCAGCCTGGGCCCGGACCTTGCCGCGCTGCTGGCGCGCCTGCGGCAAGAGGCGGGGATCGACATCACCCGCGTCGGCGCCGACGGGCCCGCCGAGGTGACGATCGAGGTCGTGCCCCGGGCCCGGTTGCAACGGCTGGTGCCGCAGGCGGCCTGCTTCGTCGCGCCGCGCGTCTCGGGCTGGGACGAGTATCGCCAGGCCCGCCGCACCGGCACGGTGGACTGGACCACGCTGGTCACGCGCGACGAGGTGGCGATCTTCCTGCCCGGCGATGTCAGCCCGCAGGAGGTGCGCGACTGCCTGCACGAGGAACTGGCCCAGGCGATCGGCCCGCTGAACGACCTTTACCGGCTGCCCGATTCCGTCTTCAACGACGACAATTTCCATACGGTGCTGACCGGCTTCGACATGCTGATCCTGCGCCTCTACACCGCGCCCGACCTGCGCTCGGGGATGACGCGGGCCGAGGTGGCGCGCGTGCTGCCCGGGCTGCTGGCACGGCTGAACCCGCGGGGCGAGGGACGCACCGGCGCGGCCGTCCCGCCCACCACCCGCGACTGGATCGACGCGATCGAGACAGCGCTTGGTCCCGCCACCCCGATGCCGCGCCGCCGGGCCGCCGCGGAACGCGCCGTCCAGATCGCCGAGGCGCGCGGCTGGCAGGATTCGCGGCTGGCCTTCAGCCTGTTCGCGCTGGGCCGGATGTCGCTTGGCCGCGACGGCGAGGTGGCGCTGGCGGCCTTCCTGCGGGCCGGACAGATCTATGCCGCGCGGCCCGACACGCGGGTTCACGAGGCCCATGTGGCGATGCATCTCGCTGCGTTCTCGCTGTCGGCCGGACAGGCCCGCACCGCGCTGGATCTGGTCAACCGCAATATCAGCGCGGCGATGCGCGGGCAGAACGCCTCGTTGCTGGCGACGATGCTGATGATAAAGGCCGGGGCGCTTGACGCGCTTGGCCGTCCGGGCGAGGCGCGCATCGTGCGCGAGGATGCGCTGGGCTGGGCGCGCTACGGGTTCGGCTCGGACGCCGAGGTGCGCACCCGGATCGAGGAAATCGCGGCACTGACCCCCGGCGGGGCGGGCTGAGGCAGGGCCGCACCGCGAAATCGCGCGCCCGGCTGCTGCAACCCCTTCCCGGCACGCCCCTTCCGCCCTAGTCTTCGTCCATGTTCCTGCCGTTCTTCCAGACCCTGCGCGATGCCGGAATTCCCGTTTCCCTGCGGGAGTTCCTCGGCTTTCTCGAAGGGGTGAAGGCCGGGCTCGTGACCTATGATGCCGAGGGGTTCTACTACCTCGCCCGCACCGCCATGGTGAAGGACGAACGCCTGCTCGACCGGTTCGACCGCGCCTTTGCCGAGAGTTTCGGCGGGCTGGAACAGATCGCCCCCGAGGACGTTCTGGACGCGCTGGACCTGCCCGAGGAGTGGCTTCGCAAGCTCGCCGAAAAACACCTGACCGAGGAAGAGCGCGCCGAGATCGAGGCGCTGGGCGGATTCGACAAGCTGATGGAGGCGCTTAAGGAGCGTCTGCGCGACCAGCAGGGCCGCCATCAGGGCGGCAACAAGTGGATCGGCACCGCGGGCACCTCGCCCTTCGGCGCCTGGGGCTACAACCCCGAGGGCGTGCGCATCGGCCAGGACGTCTCGCGCCACCGCAAGGCGGTCAAGGTGTGGGACCGGCGCGAGTTCCGCAATCTCGACGACAGTGTGGAACTGGGCACGCGCAACATCAAGGTGGCGCTGAAGCGGCTGCGCCGCTGGGCCCGCCAGGGGGCGCATGAGGAACTGGACCTCGACGAGACGATCCGCGCGACCGCTGACCATGGCTATCTCGACGTCCGGACCCGGCCCGAGCGGCACAACGCGGTCAAGGTGATCCTGTTTCTCGACGTGGGCGGGTCGATGGACGACCATGTGGGCGTGGTGCAGGAACTGTTCTCGGCCGCGCGGTCGGAATTCAAGCACCTGGAATACCACTACTTCCACAACTGCCTGTACGAAGGCGTCTGGCGCGACAACCGCCGCCGCTGGTCCGAGGTGATCCCCACCGCCGAAGTGCTGCGCACCTACGGGCCGGACTACAAGTGCATCTTCGTCGGCGACGCCAGCATGAGCCCCTACGAGATCGCCTTTGCCGGCGGCGCCAGCGAGCACTGGAATGCCGAGCCGGGCCGCCTCTGGCTGGAGCGCGCCCGGGCGCACTGGCCGGACAACCTCTGGATCAACCCGGTGCCCGAGGCCCATTGGGGCTATACCCAGTCAATCGCCATGATCCGCGAGATCTTCGAGGGACAGATGGTCCCGATGACGCTGGAGGGGATCGAACGGGGCATGAAGGCGCTGGGGCGCTGAGGCCCGCGCGTTCAGCCCGGGAAGATGCGGCCCATCTGCGTCTCGAACTGTGCCCAGCTCATTGTCGCGCGGTTGCCGGCAAGGCCGTGGTAGTGTGACTTGCCGCTGGAATTGGGAAACCCGGCCCAGATCCGGGCAAGGTTGTTCATGAAGGCACGCCGGTCGATGGCGCCCGCCAGCAGATCGCTCAACCCGGCGTCTTCCAGCAGCACGTCGGCCAGCCGGTCCTGCACCGCGGGCGAGAATCGCGTACGCTCGTCGAGGCCAAGCTCGGCCACCAGGCGGCGCAGCGTCGAGGGGATGAACTGGTAGCGGCCGATGGCGTGGGGCTGTCCCGGGGTCGCCTTGATCCAGGCATAGATGTCGCCGATGGTCATGTCGGTCGGGCGGCGGGGGGGGCCGATCCGCGCACCGTGCTGTACCGCGTCATAACCTTTCGGCCCGGCCTCGGCCTTGGCGATCAGGTCGCGGATGCGTTCTGCGAAGAAGCCGCGCGCGCCGGTCAGCGGCAAGGCGACGGGGCGCTGTGCCGCACCCGGGGCGGGCAAAGGTTCCGCCCGCGGCGGCAGAGGGGCAAACAGGCTGGCGCCCTCGCGGCCGGCGAAAAGGCTTGCCCCGCCGCCCGTCGACGGATCGGGGTTACGGACCGCAACCAGTGCGCCCCGCGCCGCGAAAAGTCCGCCATCGCCCAGCAGCGACACCGCCTGCGCCGCACCGCCCCGGGGCAGCGCCCCGATGGCCGCGATCAGCAGCAATGCCAGCGCCTGGCCGCGCAGGATCATTCGCACCTCGTTCTGAGCGTGTCGCATCGCGGCAAGGATCGGCGCAAGAGGTTCACATTTCGTTGCGAAGCACCTGCCCCGACACCGCCGCGCGGATTGCCAGCGCACGCCCCCTGCCCCATATCCCCCCCATGCTGAAGCTCACGCCGATCCTTCTGGCCGTTCTCTACGCCCTTGCCATGTACCGCTTCTCGGCCTGGCGGACGGCGCGCGAGCTGGACGCGCGATCGTCGGAACTGGCCGATGCGCGGCTGAAACGCCTGACCGACCGGATGGCCGAGGCGCTGGATCTGCCGCGGATCCGCGTTCACATCTACGAGATCGCGCCGGTGAACGGGCTGGCCGCGCCGGACGGGCGGATTTTCCTGACGCGCGGTTTCTACGATCGCTACCGGGCGGGCGAGGTCACCGCCGAGGAACTGGCCAGCGTGATCGCGCACGAGATGGGCCATGTGGCGCTGGGACATGCGCGGCGTCGGATGATCGACTTTTCCGGGCAGAACGCACTGCGAACGGCGCTGGCGATGGTTCTGGGCCGGTTCCTGCCGGGGATCGGCGTTGTCGTGGCCAACACGCTGGCCTCCGTGCTGGCCGCCCGGCTGAGCCGCCAGGACGAATACGAGGCCGACGCCTATGCCGCGGCGCTTCTGACCAAGGCGGGGATCGGAACCGGGCCGCAGAAATCGCTGTTCGACAAGCTCGACCGGCTGACCGCAGGCCGCGGCGGGGTGATGCCCGCCTGGCTGATGAGCCATCCGAAGACCGCGGAACGGGTGCGCGCCATCGAGGAGCTGGAAGCCCGCTGGGCGGCGGTCACGGTCGAGTGACGGGGCCCCTAGCCCAGCGCCTTGCCCAGACGCGGCAGCCGGGCGCGTTTCAGCAGGGCGCGCAGGGGCAGCGCCTCGCCCGACAGCCGCTCGGCCTCGGCGTGAACCCGCGCCACCGCCCGCGCGATGGGGTCGGGATCGGCCAGCCAGAGTCCCATCAGGAAGGCGTCCGGCCCCTCGCGGTGCAGCCCCTCTTCGGCCAGCGACTGCCGCGGGAAATCCTGCGCGTTGAAGGTCACGATCAGGTCCGCCCCCCCGGCGATCGCGGCGGCCAGCACGTGGATGTCGTCCGGATCGGGCAGCCAGAGCCGCGCCTCCAGCCCTTTGCGCGGCGCGACCTCGGCCCCGGGCCAGGCGGCGCGGACCAGCGCGATCTCGGCGCGGGCCTGCGCCTCGCCGGTGGGGCCGATCTTGCGCGCGGCGCGGGCCCATTCTTCCAGGATGCGCGCCGACCAGAGCGGCGTGAACAGCCCCTCGGCCGCCACGCCCAGCAGGATCTCGCGCAGCACCGTGGGGTAGAGGACGCAGGCGTCCAGCAGCACCTTCATGCCGTGAGCCGGAACACCAGCGCCTTGAGATAACCCGACTCGGCCAGGTGCGGCAGCACCGGGTGGTCTGGCCCGGCAAAGCCCGTAAAGACGATCTGCGACCGCCGCCCGGCCTTGCCGATCCCGCGGGCCGACGCCGCGCGGAACCGCGCAAGATCGACCGCGTGCGAACACGAACAGAGGCACAGAAAACCGCCCGGCGCCACCAGCCCCGCCGCCAGCCGGGCCACCCGTTCATAGGCGCGCAGCCCCGCCTCCAGCGCCTGTTTCGACGGCGCAAAGGCAGGCGGGTCGCAGATCACCAGATCGAAGCACGCGCCCTCGGTGGCCAGCGCCGTCATCGTGTCGAAGGCGTCGCCCTGCCGCGTGGCGAACCGGTTTTCCGCGCCCATCGCCGCCGCGCCCTGCCCGGCCAGCGCCAGCGCCGGGGCCGAGGCATCGACGGCCAGTGCGCGCTCTGCGCCGCCGGCCAGCGCGGCCAGTGCAAAGCCGCCGACATGCGAGAACACGTCCAGCACCCGCGCCCCCCGCGCCAGCCCCTGCACGAAGGCATGGTTGGGCCGCTGGTCGTAGAACAGCCCCGTCTTCTGCCCGCCCAGAAGGTCGGCCATGTAGGTCGCGCCGTTCATCGGCACCGGCACCGGCCCCGCCAGCGCACCGCGGACGACCACGGTTTCCTCGGCCAGCCCCTCCAGGCCGCGGGCGCGCCCCGTGCCGTTCTTGACCACGGTCGAGACGCCCGTCACCGCGACCAGCGCCGCGACCAGCGCATCCAGATGGGTTTCGGCCCACGCGGCGTTGGGCTGGATCACGGCCGCGTCGCCGAACCGGTCGATCACCACGCCGGGCAGCCCGTCGGCCTCGGCATGGACCAGCCGGTAATATTGCGCCTCATAAAGCCGCTCGCGCAGCGCCAGGGCCTGCGACAGGCGCGCCGCCAGCCAGTCGGCGCCGATCTCGGCCTCGGGATCGGGGTCAAGCATCCGCGCGATGATCTTCGAGTTCGGATTGACGGTCACCAGCCCCAGCGGCTGCCGCTCGGCATCCTCGAGCCGGGCAAGACTGCCGGGCGCCAGCGCCCTGGTGCGCCGGTCGGTCACCAGTTCGTCGGCATAGATCCAGGGAAAGCCGTGGCGGATGGCGCGGGCCTCGGCCTTGGGGCGAAGTCGGACGGTGGGGCGGGTCTCTGTCATGCCCTTCCCATACGCCCGCCGGTGCGCGGCGAAAAGAGGGATCGGAATTGTGGCGCGATGCGGCGGGGTTCCATTGTTAGCGCTAACCCTGTATAGCACGGCCACGCCCCCACCGGCCCGAAGGAGAGATGCCATGGCGCTTCACCCCGTGCTGTCCGAGGTGACCGAGGCGATCGCCGCGCGGTCGCAGGCGACGCGCACCGCCTATCTCGACCGGATCGCGCGGGCCGCCGAGGCAGGCCCCGCGCGCGCGCATCTTGCCTGTGGCAACCAGGCCCATGCCTATGCCGCGATGGGCAGCGCCAAGGACCGGCTGGCCGAAGGCCGCGCCCCGAATCTCGGCATCGTCACCGCCTATAACGACATGCTGTCGGCGCATCAGCCCTTCGAACGCTTCCCCGACCTGATCCGGGCCGCCGCGGCCGAGGCGGGCGGCACCGCGCAGGTCGCGGGCGGGGTGCCCGCGATGTGCGACGGGGTCACGCAGGGCCAGACGGGGATGGAGCTGTCGCTTTTTTCACGCGACGTGATCGCGCTGTCGGCGGCAGTGGCGCTGTCGCACAACTGCTTTGACGCGGCGGTGTTCCTGGGGGTGTGCGACAAGATCGTGCCGGGACTGGTGATCGCCGCCGCCAGCTTTGGCCACATTCCGGCGGTGTTCCTGCCCGCGGGGCCGATGACCAGCGGCCTGCCCAACGACGAAAAGGCGAAGGTGCGCCAGCGTTTCGCCGCCGGCGAGATCGGGCGCGACGCGCTGATGGCGGCCGAGATGGCCTCCTATCACGGCCCCGGCACCTGCACCTTCTACGGCACCGCGAATTCCAACCAGATGCTGATGGAGGTGATGGGCCTGCACCTGCCTGGCGCGAGCTTCGTCAACCCCGGCACGCCCTTGCGCGACGCACTGACCGTGGCCGGGGCGAAACGCGCGCTGGAGATCACCGCGCTGGGCAACGCCTATACCCCCGCGGGCCATGTGCTGGACGAACGCGCCTTCGCCAACGGGATCGTCGGGCTGATGGCGACCGGGGGGTCGACCAACCTGGTGCTGCACCTGCCCGCGATGGCGCGGGCGGCGGGGATCGTCCTTGATATCGAGGATTTCGCGCGGCTGTCCGAGGTGACGCCGCTGATGGCGCGGGTCTATCCGAACGGGCTGGCCGACGTGAACCATTTCCACGCGGCGGGCGGGCTTGGCTACATGATCGGCGAGTTGCTGGAGGCGGGACTCTTGCACCCCGATACGCGCACCGTGGCGGGGGCTGGGCTTGCCGCCTATACGCGCGAGCCGAAACTCGCGGGCGGCACGCTGACCTGGGAAGATGGCCCCACGGCCAGCCTCAACGACAAGATTCTGCGCCCGGCACGCGACCCGTTCCAGGCGACCGGAGGACTTCGGGCGCTGTCGGGCAATCTTGGCCGCGGCATCGTCAAGACCTCGGCGGTCGCGCCCGAGCGTCACGTGATCGAGGCGCCCGCGCGCATCTTCCACGACCAGGAGGAGGTCAAGGCCGCCTTCAGGCGCGGAGAATTCACCGCCGATACCATCGTTGTCGTCCGCTTTCAGGGGCCCAAGGCCAACGGCATGCCCGAGCTTCACGCCCTGACCCCCACGTTGTCGGTGCTGCTGGACCGCGGGCTGAAGGTCGCGCTGGTGACCGACGGGCGGATGTCGGGAGCAAGCGGCAAGGTGCCCGCGGCGATCCATATCAGCCCCGAGGCGGCCGAAGGCGGACCGCTGGCGCGGCTGCGGGACGGCGACGTGATCCGGCTGGATGCCAGCGCGGGCACGCTGGACGTCACGACCCCCGGCGCGCTTGACCGCGCGCCCGTCACGCCCGATCTCTCGGCCAACGGCACGGGACTGGGGCGCGAGCTTTTCGCCGCGTTCCGCGCCCATGCCAGCCCCGCGACCGATGGCGCAAGCCTGATTGTCTAGCCCCGCCTTCCTGCCCTGGATGGCAACGCCGACCCGACCCACCTGCGAAAGGCCCAAGATGACCCCCCACGCCGCCAGCGAGATCACCGAAGCCCTCTGCCGCCGCGCCCCGGTCATCCCGGTCCTCGTGGTCGAGGACGCCGCCCAGGCCCGGCCGCTGGCCGAGGCGCTGGTGGCGGGCGGATTGCCGGTGCTGGAGGTCACGCTGCGCACCCCCGCCGCGCTGGAGGCGATCCGCGAGATGGCCCTGGTCGAGGGCGCCATCGTCGGTGCGGGCACGCTGATCACGCCCGACGATGTCGAGGCCGCGCAAGGCGCAGGCGCGCGCTTCGGCGTCTCGCCGGGGGCGACGCCGATGCTGCTGGACGCCGCGCGGGCGGGCGAGTTGCCGCTGTTGCCGGGGGCCGCGACCGCGACCGAGGCGATGGCGCTGCTGGAACGGGGCTACACGGTGCAGAAGTTCTTCCCGGCCGAGGCCGCGGGCGGGGTGGCGGCGCTGAGGGCGCTGGCCGGTCCCCTGCCCCGCATCCGGTTCTGCCCCACGGGCGGCGTGGGGGCGGGCAACGCCGCCGACTACCTCGCGCTGCCGAACACGCTTTGCGTCGGCGGATCCTGGGTCGCCCCGAAGGAGATGGTCACCGCCGGCGACTGGACCGGGATCGCCGCACTGGCCCGCGCCGCCGCCGGGCTGGGGCGCTAGCGGCAGCCGCCGGCCGGTCGTTCAGCTTCGCCGCCCCCGCGCCCCGCCCCGCCGCCGTGCGTCGGGGCCGTCGTCGAGCCCGGCGCGCAGAACCGCCGTCATCGGGTGGTCGGGCGCGGCCGGACCATATTCCGCGATCAGCCGCTTCAACGCCTGCGCCGCGGCGACCCCGGGGGGCAGAGACAGCGCCCAGTCGAGGAAGATCGACCGGCAATCGCCCGCCCCGATGCCCTCGATGCGATAGGCCTCGCGGATCAGCCCCTTGGGGTCGGCCACCTCAATCCGCATGGCGTTCCTCCACCGGCCCGCGCGCGATCACCGCCTCGATCGCATCCGCCGCCGCCGCCCGCGCCCGGTCCAGCAGCGCCTCGAGCGCCACAGCATCCGCGGCCCCCGTACCCCGCAACAGGAAGGTCCGCCCGCCTTCGCCAAGCTTCGCGGGTTCAAGCGGTGCGTCCGAGATCAGCTTGGCCGCGCCCTGCACCTTGCGCGACAGCGTGTAGGTATCGCACAGCACCCGCGCCTCGTTCTCGTGCAGCCAGCCCGCCGCGACCCCGGCGGCGATCTGGTCGGCAACCGCCGTGGCCGGGCTGGCCGCGATCAGCGCCGCGGCCGAGGCGATCAGCTCGATGTCCTGCCCCCGGCCCGGCCCCTGCTTGCCATCCCAGGCCGATTTCGCGGGCTTGGCCTCGGCCAGCCTGCGGCGCATGTCGACGACGCCCGCCAGCACCCGGCCCACATCGGCCTTCTGGGCCAGCAATTCGCGGCGGAACGCCTCGACCTCGTCGGCCAGCGCCGGATCCCCCGCCACCGCGCGGGCCCGCGTCAGCGCCAGATGTTCCCAGGTCCAGGCCTCGCCCGTCTGGTAGTTGCGGAAGCTCTGAAGCGAGGTCGCCACCGGGCCCTGGTTGCCCGAGGGGCGCAGGCGCATGTCGACCTCGTAAAGCTTGCCCTCGGCCATCGGCGCGGTCAGCGCGGTGACCAGCGCCTGGGTCAGCCGCGCGTAATAGGCGCGTGCCGCCAGCGGACGGCGGCCGTCCGACGCCTCGACCCCGTCGGCATCGTAGATCACGATGAGATCCAGATCGGATTTCGCGGTCAGCGACCCCGCCCCCAGCGAGCCCATGCCCAGCACCACCGCCCCCTTGCCCGGCGGGGCCCCGTGCTTGGCCGCGAACCCCGCGACCACATGCGGCCACAGCGCCGCCAGAACCGCCTCGGCCAGATCGGCATATTCGCGCCCGGCCTCGGCCGCGTCGATCAGCCCGCGCAGGAAATGCACGCCGACGCGGAAGTGCCATTCCTTGACCCAGGCCCGCGCCGCGTCAAGCTGGCGCTCATAGTCATCAAGCGCGGCCAGCCTGCGGACCAGCGCCGTTGTCAGCGCCGCGCGCCCGGGCCAGGGCTGGAAGAAATCGCCGCCGATCACCGCGTCCAGAACGCCCGCGTTGCGGGACAGGTACTGCGCCAGTTCCGGCGAGACGGAGGTGATGTCGATGATCAGGTCGATCAGCTGCGGGTTCGCCTGGAACAGCGAGAAAAGCTGTACCCCCGCCGGCAGGCCGTTGAGGAAGCCGTCGAAGGCGGCGAAGGCCTCGATGGGCCGGGGGGCGGCAGTCAGGCGGGTCAGCAGGTCGGGCTTCAGCCGGTTGAAGATCTCGCGCGCCCGGGCCGAGCGCAGGCAGGGGTAATGCGGCCAGCGATCGACGAACTCTCCGGCGTTTTCCGGCAGCTCCGGCAGACCATCGGCGCGGCCGCTCCGGTCGGGCTGGAAGAAGTCCTCGGTCAGCCCGTCCACGCGCACGAGCCGCTGCTTCAGCGCGCCCCCCCAGGCATCGGCATCGGCCCAGCCGCAGAAATGCGCGATCCGGGCGATCCCGTCCGCGTTCCCCGGCAGCTTGTGGGTCTGGGCGTCGTTGACCATCTGCAACCGGTGCTCGACCTCGCGATGGGCGCGGTAATCCGCGGTCAGCCTGTCGGCCACGTCCTGCGGAATCCAGCCCTTGGCCGCAAGCTGCGCCAGCCCCTCGACGGTGCCGCGCACGCGCAGGTCGGGGTCGCGCCCGCCCGCGATCAACTGCCGGGTCTGGGTGAAGAACTCGATCTCGCGGATGCCGCCCTGCCCCAGCTTCATGTCATGGCCTTCCAGCGCCAGCGCGCCGTGCAACCCCTTGTGATTGCGGATCTTCAGCCGCATGTCATGGGCGTCCTGGATCGCGGCAAAATCCAGATGCCTGCGCCAGACGAAGGGGCGCAGCCGGTCGAGATAGGCCCAGCCCGCCGCGATATCGCCCGCGCAGGGCCGGGCCTTGATATGGGCCGCCCGCTCCCATGTCCGGCCGAGGCTTTCGTAATAGCGTTCGGCGGCCTCCATCGAGATGCAGACAGGCGTCACGCTGGCATCGGGGCGCAGCCGCAGGTCGGTGCGGAACACATAACCCTCGCCGGTCAGTTCGGACAGCAGCGCGGTCATCCGGCGGGTGATCTTGACGAAACCGCTGCGCACCTCGTGGAAATCGGCCTCGTCAAAGCGGTCCTGGTCGAACAGCATGATCAGGTCGATATCCGAGGAATAGTTCAGCTCGTGCGCGCCCTGCTTGCCCATGGCCAGCGCCACCATTCCGCCTGCGGTATCCGCATCCGCCTCGGTCAGGCCGGGCAGCTTGCCGCGCGCGATCTCGGCCGCGACCAGCCGCCTCAGCGCCACGTCCACGCAGGTATCGGCGAAATCGGTCAGCGCCCCGGTCACGCGCTCCAGCGGCCAGGCGCCCCCCAGATCGGCCAGCGCGATCCACAGCGCCGCGCGCCGCTTTGCCTGCCTGAGCCCCGATTTCAGCGCGTCGAGCGGCAGCGCGCGCACCTCGTCCAGCAGTGCGGCGAAAACCGCGTCCGGATCATCGGCAAGTGCGGCCTCCAGCCAGTCGGCCTCGCGGGTCATCAGGCCCCACAGATAGGGGCTGCACCCCGCCGTGCCTTCCAGCAATGCGCGGATCTCGGGCGGCTGGCCGGCAAAGCGGCCGGCCGCCTCGGCGGCGCGGTCGGGTTCGTGCGGGAGGGGCGAACGGGTCAGGCGGGACGCTAGGCTCATGGCCTCTTGATGCCGGGCGCAGGCGCGGGGGTCAACGGGGTTGCACCCCACGCCGCGCCTGCGGATAGTCCACGGCAAGGAACCAAGGGACAGGACATGAGCAAGAGCCTGAAACGGGTGCGCGACGCCCTGCTGGCGGCCGGGATCGCCGCCGATATCCGCGAGCTTGGCCAGACCCGCACCGCCGAGGAAGCCGCGGCCGCGGTAGGCTGCGCGCTTGACCAGATCGCCAAGTCCATCGTCTTTCGCGGCGAGGCCTCGGGCGAGGCGATCCTGTTCCTGACCGCGGGCGGCAACCGGGTCTGCGATGCCAAGGCTTCGGCGCTGGCGGGCGAACCCCTGGGCAAGGCCGATGCGGACCTGATCCGTGCCCAGACCGGGTTCGCCATCGGCGGCGTGGCGCCGGTGGGCCACCTGACGCCGATCCGCGCCTTTCTCGACCCCCGCCTGCTGGAGTTCGACACGGTCTGGGCGGCCGCGGGCACGCCGCGCCATGTCTTCCCGCTGGATCCGCATGTGCTGCCGGGGCTGACCGGGGCGCGGGTGGCCGATTTCACCCTCTGACCGGCAAGATGTGAAAAACCTTTACATCAGCCCTTGACCGGGCGGGGTGGAATACCGATCTGCGGAAATGTGAACATCATTCACATCCGACCCGACCACGACCCAAGGAGAACGCACATGTCTTCCGTCGCCACCTGGCCCGGCCGGGCCGAAACCTGGCTCGACGAGCGCGGGAAAGGGGCCTGGATCGCCGCAATGGTGCTCGGCTTCATCCTGTTCTGGCCCGTCGGCCTCGCCCTTCTCTTCTACATGATCTGGAGCAGACGCATGTTCAACGGACGCTGCACGTCCCGCCACGACCGGTTTCACAATGCCCGCCACGCCTGGCGCAGCACCGGCAATTCGGCCTTCGACACCTACAAGGCCGAAACGCTGCGCCGCCTCGAAGAGGAACAGCAGGCCTTCGAAGAGTTCCTGCAACGCCTGCGCGAGGCCAAGGACAAGGCCGAGTTCGACCAGTTCATGGACGACCGCGCCCGCCGCGCCCGCGAGACGCCCGAGGCGCCCGCCGGCGCCTGACCCCGCGACGGCCCCGCGCCCGCCCCTGGGCGCGGGGCCCTTCCCTCACGCCGCGAGACCGCCTAGATGTTGCCCATGACCGACCAGCACGATCCCTATTGGGGCCTGCCCGACCCCGTCCTGCATGCCGAGTTCTACGAGGACGTGCCGTCGAAGCGGCTTGTCGCCTGGGTGGTGGACACGGTGCTGGTGATCTTGCTTTCGCTGCTGGCGCTGCCGTTCACGGCCTTTGCGGCAGTGTTCGTGCTGCCGCTCTTCGTGGCGCTGGTGGGCTTTGTCTACCGCACGGTGACACTCGCCCGCGGGTCGGCCACCTGGGGGATGCGCCTGATGGCGATCGAACTCCGCAACGCCCGCGGCGAGCGGCTGGATACCCGGACGGCCGCGCTGCACACGCTGTTCTATTCGCTCAGCATGACCTTCGTGCTGCCGCAGGTCGCCTCGATCGTGCTGATGCTGACCGGCGCGCGCGCCCAGGGCCTGCACGACCTGATGCTGGGGACCGCCGCCATTAACCGTCCTGCACGGAACTGAACCCGATCCCCTTGGCATCGCGCGCGATCGGGTGTTAGCTTTGTGGCGAAACCAAGTCCGAATTCTGCCCGACCCCGACGGATATGCGCCACACTCTCCCCCTCGCGCCACAATTCTACGTGACGGCTCCGCAGCCCTGCCCCTATCTGCCCCGGCGGATGGAGCGGAAGCTGTTTACCGCGCTGCAAGGCGACAATGCCGAGACGCTGAATGACTCGCTGTCGAAACAGGGCTTCCGGCGGTCGCAGAACGTGCTGTACCGGCCGGCCTGCGCCGATTGCGCGGCCTGCCTGTCGGCGCGCATCCGGGTCGCCGATTTCAAGCCGAGCCGCAGCCAGCGCAAGGCATGGAACCGCAATGCCGACCTGAAGCGGCAGGCCAGCGCCCCCTGGGCCACCGAAGAGCAATACGCGCTGTTCCGCCGCTATCTCGACAGCCGGCACGCCAATGGCGGCATGGCCGACATGGACATCTTCGAATTCGCCGCGATGATCGAGGAAACGCCGATCCGCTCGCGCGTCGTGGAATACAGCGCCCCGCCCGAGCCCGGCAGCCGCCACCGCCCGCTGGTCGCGGTCAGCCTGACGGACATCCTCGATGACGGGCTGTCGATGGTCTATTCCTTCTACGAACCCGACCGGATCAGGGCCTCGGTCGGCACCTACGTGATCCTCGACCATGTCGAGATCGCGCGCGAGGCGGGCCTGCCCTATGTCTACCTCGGCTACTGGGTGCCGGGCAGCCCGAAGATGGGCTACAAGGCGAATTACGACGCGCTCGAAATCTACAAGAACGGCACGTGGCAGGACATCGGCGACCCCGAGACCCATTCGGGCGAAACCCATCCCCTGTCGGTCGCGCCGATCGCCGAACAGGTTGCGCGCATCACCCTGCCCGATACCCGCCCGATCCGCGGCTGAGCGCACCCGGATCGGGGCCGGAACGGCACCGCCGCGCGCGGGCCGCGATCATGTTCCGGAATACCCGACCCCCAACTTGCCCCAAGGTAAGGAAAGTCGCACCCGTCCGCACGGGCGATCCGTGGTAGTCTTGGAACAGTTCCAACGAGTTTGAAGCCGGTTCATTCAACCAGGGATCACCCGTTTTCAAGGGAGGCTACTGCTTTGACTTACGCCGTCAATCTGAACCCCCATCACGGCGGCGCGGGCCGCCATCCGACCCGCGCCTATCTTGACACGCTGTCAGGCCATGACGATCCGGGCAAGTTCGGCCGCATGTTCCCGGGGCTGCCCGGGCTGCATGTCGACGACGACCGCCTGCAGGCGCTGGCCCAGGCGATGCTGGACCCGGGCGGCCTCAGCGGGGACAACCCGCGCATCCCGGCGGGCTTCACCTATTTCGGCCAGTTCATCGACCACGACATCACGCTGGACCTGACCTCGCTGGGCGAGAAGATGCGCGACCCGACCGCGGTGCAGAACTTCCGCAGCCCCAGCCTCGATCTGGACAGCATCTATGGCCGGGGGCCCGATGGCAGCCCGCACATGTATGCCCGAGACCCCGCGACCGGCAAGACGACGCCGAAACTCCTGCTCGGCCGCAACATCACCGTCGGTTTCGGCAACGTCACGGGCGAATTCCGCAATGACCTGCCGCGCAGCCCCGAAGGCCAGGCGCTGATCGGGGACCATCGCAACGACGAGAACCTGATCGTCGCCCAGACCCATCTTTCCTTCCTGAAGTTCCACAACAAGGTGGTGGACCACCTGGCGGACCAGGGGATCGCGGACGAGCACCTGTTCCACGAGGCCCGCCAGACCGTGACCTGGCATTACCAGTGGCTGGTGCTGCACGACTTCCTGGGCCGGCTGACCCAGCCCGGAACCGTCGACCGGATCCTGCATGACGGGCGCAAGTTCTACCGCTTCAAGAAGTTCCCCTACATGCCGGTGGAATTCTCGGGCGCGGCCTACCGGCTGGGCCATTCCATGGTCCGGCAGGATTACGACTACAACCGCGTCTTCCCGAACGCCGATTTCTCTCTGCTGTTCGGCTTTACCGGGCTTTCCGGGCAGATCATCGGCGATCTGGCGCCGCAATCGCCCACCGCGCCCCTGCCGGTATCGCACCTGCCGTCGAACTGGATCATCGACTGGCGGCGGTTCTACGACCTCGACGACACGATGACGCCCCAGGCCACGCGCAAGCTTGACCCGTTCCTCGCAGCGGAACTGCATACCCTGCCGGGCGGCGGCGGCAACCTTGCCTTCCGCAACCTCAAGCGGGGGGTGCAGATGGGCCTGCCCTCGGGCCAGTCGGTCGCGGACGCGATGAACATCGCGAACCGGATCACCGCCGACGAACTGGCCAGCGGCCCCGATGGCGCGGTGGCGGCCCGGCACGGGCTGCACACCCAGACGCCGCTTTGGTACTACATCCTGAAAGAGGCCGAGGTGAAAGGCGGCGGCGCGCGGCTGGGGCCTGTGGGCTCTGCCATCGTGGCCGAGGTGCTGGTCGGCCTCGTGCACGGCGACCACCAGTCCTATCTGTGGCAGCGCGGCCCGGGCTGGCGTCCCAGCCTGCCGTCCGCCACGCCGGGCGACTTCACCATGGCCGACATGCTGCGGCTGGTCGGCGACATCAACCCGATCGGGGACGGCTGAGACAGGCCCGCGTCCGGATCGGCCACCGGCGCGCGGCACTCCCGTTCCCGTACGAAGGGCAGCGCCTGCAGGGGGGTTGGGCAGGCGCTGCCCGGATTTCAGGGATCAGCCCGAGGGCAGAAGGTCGGGCACGATGGTCACGATCCCGGGGAACAGCCACAGGATCGCCAACCCTGCCACCTGGATCAGCACGAAGGGGATGATGCCGCGATAGATGTGCATCGTCGTCACCTCCTTGGGCGCCACCCCGCGCAGGTAGAACAGCGCGAATCCGAAGGGCGGCGTCAGGAACGAGGTCTGCAGGTTCACCGCGATCATGATGGTCACCCAGGACGGATCGAAGGTGCCGCCATAGATCACCGGGCCCACGATCGGCACCACGATGTAGATGATCTCGAGGAAATCCAGCACGAAGCCCAGGATGAACAGCACCAGCATCACCACGAGGAACACGGTGAACTCGTTGTCGAAGCTGCGCAGGAACTGCTGGATGTAGTGCTCGCCTCCGAACGAGATCACCACGAGGTTCAGAAGCTGCGAGCCGATCAGGATCATGAACACCATGCTCGTGACCTTGGCGGTCTCGCGCACCACAGGCGGCAGCACGCCCGAGCGGAACAGCACCCAGCAGGCATAAAGGATGCCGAACATCGCGAAGTGATAGGCGCCCTGGGCCACGAAGAACGCCACCCAGTCCTCGAAGGACACGCTGCCGCGGGTCATCCGCAGGTCGAAATTCACGCCGACCAGGATCATGATGACAATCGCGAAGGAGGCCCAGATGATCACCCGGCCGGTGCGGTTCTCTTCCCTCAGCTTGCGATAGGCCGCCAGCATCAGCGCCCCGCCCGCCCCCAGCGCCGCCGCGGGCGTCGGGTTGGTGATGCCGCCGATGATGGACCCCAGCACCGCCACGATCAGCACCAGCGGCGGAAACACCACCCGCAACAGATCGGACTGGGCCAGCATCCCCACCGCATGCCTGACGCCATAAAGCGCGATGCCGACCGGAACCGCCAGCAACAGGAAGGTCAGCCCCGGCGAGGTCAGCGGCGAGATCAGCGCCGCGTCGACCAGAACCGCCAGCACCAGCCCCCCCGCACCGATCAGGAGAGGCCGCGGATCGGCCGCAGGCACGACACCCCGGGCGGTGGTCAGCAACAGCCCCAGCGCCACCAGCGTCACCATGATCGGCGTGGACAGCGGCGCGGCACTGGCGATCTTGTCGGCGCGGGCGGCGGCGATCTCGTCCTCTGTCCGCTCGTGCATGCCGACCGCGCCGCCTGCGGCCTCGATCGTCTGTTGCTGGGCCACCGCGCGGTCCCATTTCTGCTGGCCGTGCAGTTCGATCATCGCGGCCTTGCACTGATCCGAGACATTGGTGCGCAACTCGGCCGCCTGGCCGGACTCGGTATAGGCGCTGACGGTCACATCCTGGCTGCCGACCAGCCCGACCGCGCCCAGCAGGAACGCGCCGCCGACCAGCGCAACCGGTGCACCGACAAACCAGGTCAGAGACTCGGCGCGCGACTTGGCCGGACCCGACGGCCCGCCGAAACTGACGGGCGGCGCCTTGGCAGGGAACAGAAGGGCAAAGCCGAAGGCATAGGCGGCATACAGCACCGCCAGCAGGATGCCCGGCAGGATCGCCGCCTGGAACAGCGTGCCGACCGACACCACCGCCGCCTCGCCCAGATAGGTCAGCGCGTCCGAACAGCCGACGGTCTGCGCGCGTTCCTCTTGCGCGGTGGCGTAGAGATCGCCCGCCAGCGTGCCCAGCAGCACGATCACGATCGAGGGCGGGATGATCTGGCCCAGCGTGCCGCTGGCCGCGATCACCCCGGTCGCCAGTTCGGGCGAATAGCGGTTCCGCAGCATTGTCGGCAGCGACAACAGGCCCATGGTCACCACGGTCGCGCCCACGATGCCGGTCGAGGCGGCAAGGAACGCACCCACCACCACCACCGACACCGCCAGCCCGCCCGGCCACGGCCCGAAGACCCGCGCCATGGTCGTGAGCAGGTCGTTGGCGATCCTGGACCGTTCCAGCGTGATGCCCATCAGCACGAACATCAGCACCGCCAGCAGCGTCTCGATGGACTGGCCCGCCAGCACGCGCTCGTTGATCCGGTTGACGATGAAACTGACGTTGCGGTCCATCGCCACTTCCCAGCCCTGCGGGAACAGCGCGGTCTCGTAGCGCGGCAATTCGGGGTATCGGAACACCGATATCTCGTTGGGATGGATCCCCTGTGCGATCAGCCCGTTATAGGCCGCGCTTCCGGTGTCGATCGCCTGGTGGATCAACAGCCCTGCGCTGTCCAGCGCGGCGACGATCCCGAACGAGATCACCGCCGCCCCGCCGATGGCAAAGGCCACCGGAAAGCCCGAGAGAATCCCCGCGAACAGGCAGAGAAAAACGATGATCAGGCCGATCTCGATACCGTCAAGTCCGAAGAACATATGCCCGCCCTGCCCCCTTAATGCGTGCCTTCATAGGCTTCTTCACCGGCGCCGAGGCTGTCCCGGTCGAGGTATTTTCCGGCGCTGTCCTCGCCCTCGACATATTCGAGGAACGAGCGGTAGAAGAACGCCACCGCCTGCACGAAGATCATCGCCGTCAGCGCCAGCAGCAGCACCTTGAACAGGAAGTAGCCGTTGAAGCCGTTGGGCGAAAAGCCGATGGTCTCGACGTTCCAGCGCAGCGCCCGCGCCTTCATCATCAGCCGGTCGAACGACTCCGAGGCCGATGGCTTGGGCGTGATCAGGTGGCGCCAGAGGAAGAACCAGGAATAAAGCCAGGTCAGCACCGCCACCGGCATCATGAAGAACAGGGCACCGAACATGTCGATCAGCCGCTTTGTGCGAAAGCTGACGCCCGCATAGACCAGGTCGACCCGCACATGGCCCGACTGCACGAAGGTGTAGGTCGCGCACAGGCAGACGATCATCGCGTTATAAAGCTTCAGTTCCTCGGACCACCAGGACAGGTCCTTGGCAAAGCCGTAGCCGAGCGGCCCAAGCTGGATCTCGGCGACGCGGAAGATGCGCTGCAGGAACACGATCATGATCTGCTGGAGCACCATCAGAAGACCGGCCCAGGCGAAGAACCGGCCCACCGTGTTGGCAAAGCCTTCCAGCACCCGGACCGCCCCCCACATGATCGACCGCCGCCACAGCCCGAGGCCGGTCAGCACCAGGAATGCCGCCAGCACGACGAAGAAGAACTCGACCGAGCCGCCGAAATAGACGACCCGCATGATCGCCTCGTTGTTCGACCAGTCGAGCCACAGCCCCGGATGGGTGACGGCATAGCCGAAATGGTAGAAGGCAAGGACAAGGTTCTTGAGAAACCAGACCCCGCCGTCCAGAAGCGCGCCGAGCGCGCCGGGCGATGCGCTCTCTTCCATGATCCAACCCCCTGTTGCTCAGGCGTCGCGGATCGGGCCCTTCGTCCCCCCGCGGGTCCGATGCGCGACGCCAAAGAAGGCGCCCCCGCCTGGGGCGGGGGCGCGGTCCTGTCAATCGTGGTTCAGAGGCCCATGATCCGGTTGCGCTGCACCGAGAAGGCCGCTTCGGACCGGCCGCTCCAGCTGGCCGAGCTTTTCAGCGAGGCCATGTAGCTGTCGTAGCATTTCTTGTAGAGTTCGTCGCCCATCGGTTCGGCGATGACCTCCTGCGCGGCGGCGCCGAAGGCATCCCAGACGCTGTCGGGGAACTCCATCACCTGCACGCCACCGGCCTGAAGACGGGTCAGCGCGGCCGCGTTGTTGGCCATGAACTGCGACATGTTCCAGATGTTGCAGGCGCCCGCGGCGTTCTGGATCGCCGCCTGATGTGCCGGCGTCAGGCTTTCGAAGACCTCGAGGTTCACCGTCAGGTTCAGGTTCGGCCCGGGCTCGTGGAAACCGGCGGTGTAGTAGATCTTGGTGATCTCCTGGAAACCGGCCTTCTCGTCGGCCCAGGGCCCGATCCATTCGGTGCCGTCGATCGCGCCCGACGCCA
Source organism: Rhodovulum euryhalinum (assembly GCF_004342445.1). Lineage (GTDB taxonomy): Bacteria > Pseudomonadota > Alphaproteobacteria > Rhodobacterales > Rhodobacteraceae > Rhodovulum > Rhodovulum euryhalinum. Next base: position 151,989 of record NZ_SLWW01000004.1, on the reverse strand, counting down.
GCGCCTGGTACACTTCGGAGCCCGGCAGGTTCTGCACCGAGGCGCCGAGCTTGCCCATCACCTGGCCACCCTGGCCCGGCATCCGGAACTTGAGCCCCTGGAAGTCCTCGGGGCTGTTCATCTGCTTGGCGTACCAGCCGCCCGACTGCGGCCCGGTATTGCCCGCCGAGAAGCACTTGAGCCCGAAGATGGTGTAAAGCTCGTCCGCCAGTTCACGGCCGCCACCGTGGTGGAACCAGTTGTTGTATTCCTGGAACGTCATGCCGAAGGGCACCTGGCTGAAGAAGGACAGCGCCGGGTGCTGGCCGAGGAAGTAGTAGTCCACGCCATGGTACATGTCGGCCTGGCCCGCCGAGACGGCGTCGAACACCTCGAACGCGCCCACAAGCTCGCCCGCGGCCTTGAGGTCCACGGTCAGTTGGCCGTCGGTGATCGCGGTGATCGCGTCGGCGCAATACTGCGCAGCGTCATGCACGCCCGCCAGCCCGCGGCCCCATGTGGTGACAAGTGTCAGCGTCCGCTTGCCCTGGGCATAGGCGGGGGCGGCCAGCGTCGCGGCGGCCGCGGCCGAGCCGCCAAGCGCGGAAGTCCTCAGAAAAGAACGGCGATCCATAATATTCCTCCCGGTTTGGCGCCCGCCGATCGAGCGGGCGGATCCTTTGAGTGGGCGCAATCTAGCGGCACGTTTCCAGCAGATAAATAGGCGGAATCGTCAGGATGGGATATTTCCTTGCGCGGCATGTCCGCCCGGCGCCCGAAAACCGGGCATGCGGCGGTCCGTCCCGCCCGGCGAATGGGCAGCCGCCCGGAACCCCGCCCGCATCCGCGCCGGCGTCGCCCGGCCCGACGGATTTGCGAACTTTGCGCCAGACCCGCCCCGGGGGCAACAAATGCAAAGGATCCGTTGCCGCAGGGTACGAAAATTCTGGCCATTCCGGGTTGACCCCCGGCCAGAGCACTCCTAATGTCCCGCGCACGCAAAACTGGAGAGCCCCGATGGCGATCGTACTTGTAGGCACGAAAGACAGGCGCATGGGCCGGTAGAGACGGACCCCAGGGTTTCCCCCATGCGCCCCCGCTCCAACCGGGGGTTTTTTTATGCGCGGCCGAAGCAAGGCACCGACGGCGGACAGCACGGAGAGACGACAGATGACACAGATGACCGGCGCGAGGATGGTGGTTCAGGCGCTCAGGGACCAGGGCGTCGAGGTAATCTTCGGCTATCCGGGCGGCGCCGTGCTTCCGATCTATGACGAACTGTTCCAGCAGAACGACATCCGCCACATCCTGGTGCGTCACGAACAGGGCGCGGTGCACATGGCCGAAGGCTATGCCCGCTCGACCGGCAAGCCGGGCGTCGTTCTGGTCACCTCGGGGCCGGGCGCGACCAACGCGGTGACCGGCATTACCGACGCGCTGATGGATTCGATCCCGCTGGTCGTGCTCACCGGCCAGGTGCCCACCTTCATGGTCGGCAACGACGCCTTCCAGGAGGCCGACACGGTCGGCATCACCCGCCCCTGCACCAAGCACAACTGGCTGGTGAAGGAGACCGACAAGCTGGCCGAGACGATCCACCGGGCGTTCCATGTCGCGACCTCGGGCCGTCCCGGCCCGGTGCTGATCGACATTCCCAAGGACGTCCAGTTCGCCACCGGCAGCTATGTCGGCCCGCGCGAGGCAGGCCAGGGCCACTATCACCCGCAGGTGAAGGGCGACCGCGAGATGATCACCCGCCTTGTCGAGGCGATGGAGACCGCAGAGCGGCCGATCTTCTACACCGGCGGCGGGGTCATCAACTCGGGCGATGCGGCGACGCAATTGCTGCGCGAACTGGTGGACGCCACGGGTTTTCCGATCACCTCGACGCTGATGGGGCTGGGCGCCTACCCGGCCAGCGGAAAGAACTGGCTGGGCATGCTGGGGATGCACGGGCTTTACGAGGCCAACCTCGCGATGCACGATTGCGACCTGATGATCAACATCGGCGCGCGGTTCGACGACCGGATCACCGGGCGGCTGGCCGATTTCAGCCCGGGATCGGTCAAGGCGCATATCGACATCGACCCCTCGTCGATCAACAAGACCATCCGCGCCGACATTCCCATCATCGGCGACGTCGCCCATGTTCTGGAGGACATGCTGCGCATCTGGAAGTCGCGCGGCCGCAAGGTCAACAAGGAGGGTCTGGCCCGCTGGTGGGCGCAGATCGCCGACTGGAAGAAGGTCGAGTGCCTGCGCTACCGGAACTCGGACACGGTCATCAAGCCGCAATACGCCCTCGAACGGCTGGAGGCGCTGACCCGCCACCGCAAGGACCGCTACATCTGCACCGAGGTCGGCCAGCACCAGATGTGGGCCGCGCAGTTCCTGGGCTTCGAGGCGCCGAACCGCTGGATGACATCGGGCGGGCTGGGCACCATGGGCTATGGCCTGCCGGCGTCCATCGGGGTGCAGGTCGCGCATCCGGACGCGCTGGTGATCAACGTGGCCGGCGAAGGCTCGTGGCTGATGAACATGCAGGAGATGGGCACCGCGGTACAGTTCCGCACCCCGGTCAAGCAGTTCATCCTGAACAACGAACGCCTGGGAATGGTGCGCCAGTGGCAGACCCTGCTGCATGGCGGACGCTATTCCCATTCCTGGTCCGAGGCGCTGCCCGACTTCGTCAAGCTGGCCGAGGCCTTCGGCTGCAAGGGGATCAGGTGCGACAACCCGGCCGATCTGGACGACGCGATTTCCGAGATGCTGGCCTATGACGGGCCGGTGATCTTCGACTGCCTCGTGGAAAAGCACGAGAACTGCTATCCGATGATCCCGTCCGGCGAGCCGCACAACCGGATGCTGCTGGGTGACGACACCGGCGAGGACGCGATCAAGGCCGGCGGGGCGGTGCTGGTGTGATCCGGCGCCGCGTCATCCTCGCGGCGCTGGCCGCATGCGCGCCGCTTGCCGCGGCGGCGCAGGATTTCGCGGGTCTCGACATCGGGCAAAGCGCGGCGGCCTTCGCCACGCTCGGCCCGCCCACCGCCGTCGGGGTGGCCAACCCCGGCTACACGGCGACGCGCTGGCAGCAGCCGGCCGGCAACCAGTTGTCGGTCACGACCGACGCGGCCGGCCGCATCGTCTATATGGAGAGCTTTCGCGGCGACGGCGTGCCGCCTTCGGTGGGAACGGGCCTGCGCTTTGGCGCGACGATGCGGGGCGAATTCCTGCCGCTGGCGGGTTCGGGCGGGATGTATTTCCCGGGCCGCGGGCCGCAGGTCGCGATGGGCGCCGAAACGGTCTATTTCCACAGCTACGGGCTGGCCGGGCGGCCGGGGATCATCGCGACCTTCGCCTTCGTCGGTCCCACGGGCGCCCCGCCCGACATGGCGTTTCTGGACTCGGTGATCCTGTCGGACGCGAGCTACCAGTCGTTGATCTGGGGCGGCCCGCCGGTGGCAACGCCGGGCTATGCCGAGATCGACATGCGGTTCTGAACCGGGCCGCGACAGGGCGGCCATGCCGCCCGTAACCGAAACGCCCCCGCCGGGGCACAAGGACGACGCAACAGACATGGCAGCAGCACTGAACATCCAGAAGGGCACCTCGAAGCTTTCGGCCTATGACCTGCGCGACCCCAACGCCGATACCGTCGAGCGGCACACGCTGGCGGTGATCGTCGACAACGAACCGGGCGTGCTGGCGCGCGTGATCGGGCTGTTCTCGGGGCGGGGCTACAACATCGACAGCCTGACCGTGGCCGAGGTCGACCACACCGGGCACACCAGCCGCATCACCATCGTCACCACCGGCACGCCCGCCGTGATCGAGCAGATCAAGGCCCAGCTCGGCCGGATCGTCCCGGTGCACGAGGTGCACGACCTGACCGTCGAGGGCCCATCGGTCGAACGCGAACTGGCGCTCTTCAAGGTCCATGGCGCGGGCGAGAAGCGGGTCGAGGCGCTTCGGCTGGCCGACATCTTTCGCGCCAACGTGGTGGATTCGACGCTGGAAAGCTTCGTCTTCGAGATCACCGGCACGCCGCAGAAGGTCGACGCCTTCGCCGAACTGATGCGCCCGCTCGGGCTCAAGGAAATGGCACGGACCGGGATCGCGGCGCTGTCGCGCGGCGCCTGACGCCGGGGCCCAACGTCCGCGTTCGGGCGCTGGAGGATTTCGTCAAGCGGTTCGCCGGAACGGCCCAGCGCAAAGGCGGCGTTGCAGGTGGCCCCCCGCATCCAGCGGTTTCGCGCGAGCGCGTTGATGATATCCGCGGTCAGGCCGTCCGCGATCACCCTGCCCCGGCCCTCGCCATCGGGGACCGGACAGGGAAGAACCGCCATGCACGGAAAGGGATCGCACCGGCCGCTGGCCGTCTCCGGGGGCGGCCGAGGACGGAAGCACCGGGATGTCCATGCTGGATCCCGGCTTCATGTGACCCTGAGCGTGCCTGCCGTCCCGCCCCTGCGGGGAGCTTCGTCGCGTCCGGACAAACGGCATCGGGCACCGGCACCGGCTGCGGTCGCGTCCCTCCGGTCACTCCCATTCCATCTCGGTGAAGACCTGCTGGGCGTTGCGCCCCGCGAGGCTGCCGAACTGCTCCAGATGCGCGAAGGCGGACTGCTCCACCGCGACCGACCCGAGGATGTCGCCGCCCGCGTCGATATGGGCGCGCATCCGCTCGCGCAGCGTGACGAGATAGTCGTAGGTATCCGCCCGGGCGCGGTCCAGCGTGGTCGGATCGCCGTGGCCGGGGACGACGTGCAGGGGCCCGAGCGCGGCCATCGCCGCAAAGGCCTCGATCCAGCCCGCCGAACTGGAAAACTCCAGCACGCCCAGAAGCCGCTCGGCAAAGACGATGTCGCCGGCGAAGACGACGCGCGCCTCGGGCAGCCAGACGAAGGCATCGCCCGGCGTGTGGGCGGGGCCAGGGTGGACGATCTCGACAAGGCGGCCGCCGATGGTCAGATCCAGCCGGTCCTCGAACGTCTCGGCGGCATGGACAGGCTGCGTGCCCGCAAGGCCCGCGCCGATCAACCGGCTCAGCATCGTCATCTGCACCGAGGCGCGCGCCGTCTGATCCGCGACCGCCGCCGCGGACGCGACGATACGGGCCCCTTGCGCGGCCCAGTAGCCGTTGCCGAGCCAGCGATGGTCCTGCCCGCCGGTGTTGATGACCAGAATCACCGGCCGGTCGGTCACCTGCCGTATCGCGTCGTGCAGGTCTTCGGCCCCCCGCCAACTGCCCCCCGCGTCGATCAGGACCGCGCCCGCGTCGGTGACGATCAGCCCGAAGGTCGCGTTGTTGCCGAAATTGTCGGGGCTGCGCTGGCCCTTGTCGCCGACGATGGCCCAGACGCCCTCGGCCACCGGCACCGGGCGCAGATCGGCCAGCGCGGGGATGGCGAGGCCCAGAAAGGCCAGGACGGCGGCCGCGCGGATCGGGATCGTCAGCAGGGACATCGGGCGCACCTCACTCGCAAGTATTGTGACGCCGCCACATCGCGGGGTCGTGGCCCCGGGGAACGGCGGCGCAGGGGGCGGCGGCGCCATAGCCGCGCAAGGCGTTGTAGCGGGCGATCTGGTCGTCCGTCAGCAGGGGCGGTGTGTCAAGGTGGCGCGCGAGGTGGACGAAGCGCAGCTCGGCCCGGGCGCGTGCGGCCGCGTCGATCAGCGCGCGAACCGGTCCGGGGTCACGTCGCCCGCGCGGAACGCGGCGTCGAAGGCCCCACCCGCGGCCCGCGCGCAGGTCGTCGAGGTCGCTGTCGGACAGGCTCTTGATCTCGCGGCCCTCCCACCCGGCATAGGGGGACGGGGCGTGGCCCTGCGCGGCGGCCGCAAGGGGCATGGCCAGGGTGGACAGCGCGAGGGCAAGACGGATCATGGCGCACCTCCGGCCGGGATCCGGTCTTTTCTCGCATCCACAAGCCGATTTGCATATGTCTGAAATCATGCCCGGGCCGCCTGCCCCCCTGTCGCCAGAGGTGACCCGCGTCCGCAAAAGAAAGGCCCCCTCGGATATGAGGGGGCCAGGATCGTCGATCAGGCTCTGTGCTTACCGCTCGATGCTCTATGGCTTTGCCTGGGCCTTCTCGACGTCAAAGGCGAGCGCACCCGCCTCGGATCTCACGTAGTGCGGGGCAGGAAGATCCGCCCAGCCAGTTTATTTCTTGTTCGGTCGCTGAGTCAGCGCCGACGCGGCTGCGGATTTGGCAGCTTTCGAGGATCTCGGATTGCCCAGCACTTTGGATGCGGCTGAGGCCGCTTTTGCGCTGGTAACCTCCGAGTTCTTGCGTCGCGACATCACTGTCACTCCTCTTTTCCCCAGGTGAGCCCACATTCCTGTGGACCGATCCTGTATTTCTCAGCACGCTATTGATCCGCTCGTCCGGTCGTGTTCCTCGTTCCATCAGTCGACCCGAGAGGGCCGAACTAGCCTTTCCCGCAGCGTGCTTCGCTCTTGCGGGATGGGCCGGGGGTCGGTGCTGCAACACCGATCCCCACGACCCCCAATCTCTCAACTACACCCGCTCGTCGCCCCGCAGGTGTTGCACTTCATGCAGGTGCCGTTCCTCACCAGCGTGTAGTTGCCACATTCGCCGCAGGGGTCGCCCTCGTAGCCCTGCATGCGGGCCTTGGTGCGCGGGTCGAGCGCGGTGGCGACCGCCGTCGCGGCACCGGTTGCAGGGGCCAGCGTCTGGATCGCCGCGAAGGCGTCGGCCGTGCTGTCGAGCGCGGTCGCCGCGCCGCCGATGCCGCCCTGGAACACCACCAGTTCCTGCGGCAGCCGCTTGCGCAGGTAGCCGGTCGAGCTGATCTGTTTCAGCACCTCAAGCGATTTCGACGCCGCACTTTCCGACACGGGGGCCACGTTCGGCTTGCCCTCGGCATCGCCGCCGCCCAGATCGTCGAAGGACGCGCCCTGGGGTTTGACATGGGCCAGATCCGTGCGGTCGAGATAGGACACGGCCAGTTCCCGGAAGATGTAGTCGAGGATCGAGGTGGCGTTCTTGATCGAGTCGTTGCCCTGCACCATCCCCGCCGGTTCGAACCGGGTGAAGGTGAAGGCCTCGACAAACTCTTCCAGCGGCACGCCGTATTGCAGGCCGACGCTGACGGCGATGGCGAAGTTGTTCATCATCGCGCGGAAACCGGCACCTTCCTTGTGCATGTCGATGAAGATCTCGCCAAGGCTGCCGTCCGCGTATTCGCCGGTGCGCAGGTAGACCTTGTGCCCGCCGACGATGGCCTTTTGCGTGTAGCCCTTGCGCCGCTCGGGCAGCTTTTCGCGGTTCGAGCGGACGATCTCCTTGACGATGACCTTTTCGATGATCTTCTCGGCGATGACCTGCGCCTTTTCCGTGGGCGTGCCGGTGGCCAGCACCTCTTCGGCCTCTTCGTCGTCCTCGACCAGCGACGCCGCCAGCGGCTGGGACAGCTTGGAGCCGTCGCGGTACAGCGCGTTGGCCTTCACCCCCAGCGACCAGGACAGTTCGTAGGCGTCGAGGCAATCCTCGATGCTGGCCGAGTTGGGCATGTTGATCGTCTTCGAGATCGCGCCCGAGATGAAGCTTTGCGCCGCCGCCATCATGTGGATGTGGCTGTTGACCGACAGGAACCGCTTGCCCTTCTTGCCGCAGGGATTGGCGCAGTCGAAGACGTGGTAATGCGCCGGGTCCAGATGCGGCGCGCCTTCCAGCGTCATCGTCCCGCAGACATGGTCGTTCGCCGCCTCGATCTCGGCCTTCGAGAAGCCCAGATGCCGCAGCATGTCGAAGGTGGGATCGTTCAGCTTGTCGGCGGGGATGCCGAGCACGTCCTTGCAGAACGCCTCGCCCAGGGTCCACTGGTTGAAGACGAAGCGGATGTCGAAGGCGGACGGCAGCGCGGCCTCGATCTTGTCCAGTTCCGCCCGGCCGAAGCCATGGCCGATCAGCGCGGTGTGGTTGATGCCGGGGCAGTTGCCAAGGCTGCCATGGCCCACGGCATGGGCAACGATCTCTTCGATCTGCGCGGGACCGTAGCCCAGCGTTTCCAGCGCCGCGGGGACCGAGCGGTTGATGATCTTGAAATAGCCCCCGCCCGCCAGCTTCTTGAACTTGACCAGCGCGAAGTCGGGCTCGATGCCGGTGGTGTCGCAATCCATCACCAGGCCGATCGTGCCGGTGGGCGCGATCACGGACACCTGCGCGTTGCGGAAACCGTGCTTTTCGCCAAGGCACAACGCCTCGTCCCAGGCCCCCCGGGCAAGCTCGACCAGCCGCCGGTCGGGGCAATGATGGTGGTCCAGCGGCACCGGCCGCACCGCAAGCCCCTCATAGCCGTCGGTCTTGCCCTGCGCCGCGCGGCGATGGTTGCGGATGACGCGCAGCATGTGGTCGGCGTTGCGGGCATGCCCCGGGAAGGGCCCAAGTTCGCCCGCGATCTCGGCCGAGGTCGCATAGGCGATGCCCGTCAGGATCGCGGTCAGCGCGCCGCACAGCGCGCGGCCCTCGTCGCTGTCATAACCCAGCCCCATGTTCATCAGGAGCCCGCCGATATTGGCATAGCCCAGGCCCAGCGTGCGGAAGTCATAGGACAGCTGCGCGATTTCCTTCGAGGGGAACTGCGCCATCATCACGCTGATTTCCAGCGTCAGGGTCCACAGCCGCGTGGCATGCACGTAATCCTCGGCCTGGAACACCCCGTCCTTCTGGAAGGTCAGCAGGTTCATCGAGGCCAGGTTGCAGGCCGTGTCGTCGAGGAACATGTATTCCGAGCACGGGTTCGAGGCGCGGATCGCACCGTCCTCGGGGCAGGTGTGCCAGCCGTTGATCGTGTCGTGGAACTGGATGCCCGGATCCGCGCAGGACCAGGCGGCGTGGCCCACCTGCTGCCACAGATCGCGCGCCTTGATGGTCTTGGCGACCTTGCCGTCTGTGCGCCGCACCAGTTCCCAGTCGGCATCCTCCTTGACCGCGCGCAGGAAGGCGTCGGTCACCCGGACCGAGTTGTTCGAGTTCTGGCCCGAGACGGTCGCATAGGCGTCGCTGTCCCAATCGGTGTCGTAGGTCGGGAACTCGATCGACGCATAGCCCTGGCGCGCGTAGTCCAGCACGCGCTTGACATAGGCCTCGGGGATCAGCGCCTTTTTCGCCGCGCGGATCGCGGATTTCAGCCCGCCGTTCACCGCCGGATCATAGGCGTCGGTTTCCTTGCCGTCCCAGGCATGGATCGCAGCGAAGATCGCGTTCAGGTGCTGTTCGTGGATCTTGGATCCGGCCACGAGGCTTGCGACCTTCTGCTCCTCGATCACCTTCCAGTTGATGAAGTCCTCGATGTCCGGGTGATCCATGTCGCAGATCACCATCTTGGCCGCGCGCCGCGTGGTGCCGCCCGACTTGATCGCGCCCGCCGCCCGGTCGCCGATGCGCAGGAAGCCCATCAGCCCCGACGACTTGCCGCCGCCCGACAGCTTTTCGCCCTCGGCGCGCAGCGAGGAAAAGTTGGTGCCGGTGCCCGAGCCGTACTTGAACAGCCGCGCCTCGCGGACCCACAGGTCCATGATGCCGCCCTCGTTCACCAGGTCGTCCTTGATCGACTGGATGAAGCAGGCATGCGGCTGGGGGTGTTCATAGGCCGATTTCGACCGGGTCAGCTTGCCGGTCTTCCAGTCGACGTAGAAATGCCCCTGCCCCGGCCCGTCGATGCCATAGGCCCAGTGCAGCCCGGTGTTGAACCATTGCGGGCTGTTCGGCGCCGCCATCTGCGTGGCCAGCATGTAGCGCATGTCGTCGTAATAGGCGCGGGCGTCCGCCTCGGTGGTGAAGTAGCCGCCCTTCCAGCCCCAATAGGCCCACGCCCCGGCCATCCGGTCAAAGACCTGGCAGGCAGAGGTCTCGCCGCCAAAGCGCTCCTCCTCGGGGAGGTCGGCCAGCGCCGCCTCGTCGGGCACCGACCGCCACAGGAATTCCGGAACGTCCTTTTCGCGCACCTTCTTCAGCCGCGCGGGCACGCCCGCCTTGCGGAAGTATTTCTGCGCGATCACGTCCGAGGCGACCTGGCTCCAGCCCGCCGGCACCTCGACGGCGTCGAGGCGGAACACCACCGTGCCGTCCGGGTTGCGGATCTCCGAGGTCGTGGTGGTGAACTCGATCGCGCCATAGGCGCCGGTCGCTTCGGTGGTGAATCTGCGTTCGATCTTCATGCGTCTGCCCCGTTCTATCCTGTCGCAAGCCCGCCCGCCGCAGCGGCGCCCGGGCCCCGAAATCCATGCCGCTGCGCAAGACGTAGCCGTTGCCCGGCCCCCAAGCCGCCGGGCCACGCCCCCGCCCCGCGGGTGGCGCCCCTGTTCCGGTGTGTCGTCTCGCCCCGCGCCGCCACTAGATATAGTGTTATCGCGCCCGGCCAACACAAGGTGACGTAGACTGCCACAATTCGTCAACGCAATTTTCACGGTTTCCCACAAGTTTTTGGGGTTGACCGGGCAGAGGGATCACAGCCCGACGATTCACCCGGCGCATGGCCATCCCCGGGGCCGCCGCGCGCATTGGTGAAAAACCGCCGGGAACAAGCGGTTACACGTCCAGGTTGCATTTTCGGATGCGCGCGACCGAGTCGGCGCAGTAACGAAAATTAACGTCGGCAGAAGGGGTTAACGGGGGTCAGCCAGACCGGATTCGGGGGCTGAAACAGGGAATCAGGGGGTGGGATGGTCGGGGCGGCGGGATTCGAACCCACGACCTTCGGTACCCAAAACCGACGCGCTACCAGACTGCGCTACGCCCCGTGGCCGCCTCAATAGCGCCGGGCGGGCGCCAAGGGAAGCGATTTACGGACAGGGCCAGACCGCGTCCGGGCCAAAGGCCGGGTGGCGCAGTTCGCTGCCCGGGCCGATGCCCAGCCGGCGGGCCAGCCCGCCATTGATCTCGAGCACCGCCAGCACCCCCTCGCCCCCGTCGATCGGCGTGCGGTCGCGGGGGCGCGCGTTCTCGTGCACCTTCAGCACCCGGCCCCGCGGACCGAGGAAGATCATGTCGAGCGGGATCAGCGTGTTCTCCATCCAGAAGGCGACGCGCTGCGGACGGTCATAGACGAACAGCATGCCCGCCGAGGCGGGCATCGACGTGCGGTGCATCAGTCCCTGCGCCCGCTCGGCGTCGTCATCGGCAATCTCTACGGCGAACCGTGCGCTGCCCCAGTCGCCCCGCAGGTCAACCTGGCCCTCGGCGCATTGCGCGACCGCGGTGCCCGCGAACCCGAGCGCCAGGATCAGTCCTGCGAGACCGGTGAAACCGCACATTCCCATGGCCCTACCATCACCGCAAGCTGGCCGCGCTGGCCCTCGGTCACCCGGATGGCGATCGCCTCGCCGGGCTGAAGATCGGCAAGGCCCGACCGGCGCAACACCTCTATGTGAACGAACACGTCCTCGTTCCGGCCGAACACGTTGGCAAAGCCGAAGCCCTTGGACTTGTCGAACCACTTGACCCGCGCCGGTTCCAGCGGCAGCGCCTCAAGCTCGTCGGGATCAAGCCGCAGCGCATCCTCGAAGACCGGGCCATTGCCCTGTGCGGGCGGGTCGATGCGCAGCACCTCGGTCGCCTGCAGACCGCGCGCGGTCTCCTGCACCATCAGGTCGACACCGGCACCGTCGGTGACAGAACTCTGGCCGAAATTGCGCAGCACATTGGCATGCAGCAAGATGTCCGGTCCACCGCCTTCGGCCACGACAAATCCGAACCCTTTCGTCGGGTCGAACCATTTAACGTGCCCCTGCACACGGCGGGGCGGCATCTCGATATCCCTGGTCATCTTCCCCAAACCGGAGTGAACCGATTACCTCCCGAGCATCCCTTTTCACAGACGCTGGACGCGATGCAAGCAGATTCCCGTCAGCCTCGATTCCCCTGCAATTCACGAAGCGCGAATGTCAGGGGAACAGTCTCGCGATCGTCCAGTCCGCGTCAATCGTCTCGCGTCGCCAGCGGAACCGGTCGTGCAGCCGGAACGCCCCGTCCGCCCAGAACTCGATTTCCAGCGGCCGGATCCGGATACCCCCCCAGAACGGCGGGCGATCGGGTGCGATGCCTTTCTGCGCCGTGACCCGCGCCACCTCTGCCATCAGCTCGCCCCGCGATCCCAGCGGCTGCGACTGCCGCGAGGCCCAGGCCCCCAGCCTGCTTTTCAGTGCACGCGACGCGAAATAGGCATCCGCCCTCTCCCCCTCCTCACGCTCGGTCACGCCCCGGACACGAACCTGACGCCTGAGCGTTTTCCAGTGTAGCACGAAAGCGGCCTTGCCGGTTGCGGAAATCTCTGCCCCCTTGGCGCTGTCGTAATTGGTGTAGAAGACGAAGGCGTCGGGCTCGATCTCCTTCAGCAGCACCATCCGCACGTTCGGCAGCCCCGCGGCATCGACGGTCGCCAGCGCGATGGCGTTCGGGTCGTTCGGCTCGGTCCGCTCGGCCTCGGCCAACCAGGCCCGGGCGATGGCGAACGGGTCGTCGCCGGCGAATAGTCCCTGTCGGTCGGTCATCTGTGCGCGCTCCTGCCCGCTTGTCTTGGCGGTCTTGATGGGTCGGGGCAATTGCCCTACACCGGCGTCAACTTTCTGCAAGGTGATCGAGGGACGCCGGATGTCAACGAAACTCTTGGAAGGCAAGCGCGGTCTTATCATGGGGCTTGCCAACGACAAGTCGATCGCCTGGGGCATCGCGCAGCACTGCGCCGCCCACGGGGCGGAACTTGCGTTTTCGTACCAGGGCGAGGCGCTGAAGAAGCGCGTCGAACCCCTGGCCGCAAGCCTGGGCTCGGACATCGTTCTGGAATGTGACGTCTCCGCGGAAGCCTCGCTCGACGCGCTGTTCGACGGCCTGGCGAAACGCTGGGACCGGCTGGATTTCATCGTCCACGCCATCGGCTTTTCCGACAAGGAACAGCTGCGCGGCCGCTATGTCGACACCACGCGCGACAATTTCGCGATGACGATGGACATCTCGGTGTTCTCTTTCACCGCCGTCGTCCAGCGCGCGGCGCGGATGATGACCGAGGGCGGCTCGGCGCTGACGCTGACCTATTACGGCGCCGAACGGGTGATGCCGCATTACAACGTGATGGGCGTGGCCAAGGCTGCGCTCGAGGCCTCGGTGCGCTATCTGGCCGAGGATCTGGGCAAGGACGGCATCCGGGTCAACGCGATCTCGGCCGGGCCGATCAAGACGCTGGCGGCCAGCGGCATCGGCGATTTCCGCTACATCATGAAGTGGAACGAACTGAACTCGCCGCTGCGGCGCAATGTCAGCCAGGACGAGGTCGGCAAGTCGGCGCTGTACCTGCTGTCCGATCTCGGCAGCGGCGTGACCGGCGAGGTGCACCATGTCGACGCGGGCTATCACGTCGTGGGGATGAAGGCCGTGGATGCGCCGGATATCGACGCGGTCACCGGGCGCAAGTAACGCCAGCCAGAAGGGGAACGCCCATGTCGCCATCCGACCGCCTGCCCCACGAAAAGGGCTTTCACGTCAGTTGGGACCAGATTCACCGCGACGCGCGCGCGCTGGCCTGGCGGCTGGACGGGCACGGGCCCGATGACGGGGCCTGGCGCGCGGTGGTGGCGATCACGCGGGGCGGCATGGCGCCAGCGATGATCGTGGCGCGGGAACTCGACATCCGCATGGTCGATACGATCAGCGTGAAATCCTACAACCACCAGGCCCAGACCGAGCCGCGCGTCATCAAGACCCCCGACATGGAGCTGGTGGGCGACGGCACCGGCGTTCTGATCGTCGACGACCTGGTGGATACCGGCCGGACGCTGGAAGTCGTGCGCAAGCTGATGCCCAAGGCACATGTCGCGACCGTCTACGCCAAGCCCAAGGGCAAGCCGATGGTCGACACCTATATCACCGAGGTCAGCCAGGATACCTGGATCTTCTTCCCCTGGGACATGGCGCTGCAATATGTCGAACCCTACCGGGGAGCCTGAGGCGTGTTCGGCCCGCTGAACCCTCGGATGGCCGCGACCTTCCCGCCCCCGGTGATGGAGGCGCGGCGCTGGCTGGAGGGGATCGAGTTCCCCGCCGACCGGCCGCTGATCAATGTCAGCCAGGCCGCCCCGATGGAACCCCCGCCCGAGCCGCTGCGCCAGGCCATCGCCGAGGCCGCGCTGACCGAAACGGCCGCGCATCTCTACGGCCCGGTTTTGGGCCTGCCCGAGCTGCGTGCGGAACTGGCGGCGCAATGGTCGGCGGCCTACGGCGGCGAGATCGCGCCCGCGCAGGTGGCGATCACCCAGGGCTGCAACCAGGCCTTCTGCGCGGTGATGGCGACAATCGCCGGCGAGGGCGACGAGGTGATCCTGCCGACGCCCTGGTACTTCAACCACAAGATGTGGCTGGACATGGCCGGCATCCGCACCGTGCCGCTGGCCACCGGCGACAACCTGATCCCCGAGGCGAGCCGCGCAGGGCAACTCATCACCGACCGGACCCGCGCCATCGTCCTTGTCAGCCCGAACAACCCCGCGGGCGTGGAATACCCCGCCGAGGTGATCGCCGACTTCCGGACGCTCTGCCGCCGCCATGGCATCGCGCTGATCCTCGACGAGACCTATCGCGACTTTCATTCCGGCAGCGGCGCGCCGCACGACCTGTTCGCCGATCCCGACTGGGCCGACACGCTGATCCACCTTTACTCCTTCTCCAAGGCCTACCGGCTGACCGGCCACCGGGTCGGCGCGATGGTGGCGCATCGCGACCGGCTGGCCCATGTCGAGAAATTCCTCGACACGGTCGCGATCTGCCCGAACCAGCTGGGCCAGCGCGCGGCGCTCTGGGGGATGCGCAACCTCGGCCAGTGGCTGGCGGGGGAACGCGCGGAAATCCTCGACCGGCGCGCGGCGATCGAGGCGGGGTTCCCGGCGCTGGAGGGCTGGACCCTGATGGGGGCCGGGGCCTATTTCGCCTATGCCGCCCATCCCTGGCCGATCCCCTCGGACGACCTGGCCCGCCGGCTGGTGGCCGAGGCGGGGGTGCTGTTGCTGCCCGGCACGATGTTCCTGCCCGAGACCGATACCGGCGCACGCAAGCAGGTGAGGATCGCCTTCGCCAATATCGACCGGCAGGGCATCGGGCGGATGTTCGACCGGCTGTCTGCGTTCCGCCCCTGACCCTTGCGGGCGGGGCCTCTTGCCCCTACACACCTTCGGAAACCGCGTCAGCGCAGGGAGGCGAGCCCCATGTCCAAATCCGTCGGCAAGCAGGCATCAAAGGCCGCCGTCTGGGTTCTGATGGGCCTGTTGATCCTCGGGCTGGGCGGCTTCGGCATCTCGAATTTCGGCGGCTCGATCGACGCGATCGGATCCGTGGGGGACGAGAAGATCGCCGTCGACTCCTATGCCCGTGCCCTGCGGCAGGAGTTGAACGCCCAGCAGGCCGCCACCGGCAAGGCGCTGAGTTTTGCCGAGGCCGAGGCGGGCGGGCTGGTCGAGCAGGTGCGCGCGCGCGTGATTGCCAACGCCGCGCTGGACAACGAGGTTCGGCGCATTGGCGTTTCGGTCGGCGACGCGACGGTCGCCCGCGAGGTGCTGGCAGTGCCGGCCTTCCAGGGTCCGGACGGCCAGTTCGACCGCGAGACCTACCGTTTCGTGCTGCAGCAGAACGGCATGACGGAAAGCGCTTTCGAGACCCAGATCCGCAAGGATACTGCGCGGTCTCTGTTGCAGGCGGGGGTGGTGGCCGGGCTCGGCACGCCCGAGACCTATGCCGACACGCTGTACGACTTCATCGCCGAGCGGCGCAGCGCCAGCCTGATCCGGCTGACCGCCGACGACCTGGAGACGCCGGTCCCCGAGCCGACCGAGGCCCGGATCGCCCAGCAATACGAGGCCAACCCCGACGCCTATACCGCGCCGCGAACCCGCAGGATCACCTATGCCTGGCTGACGCCCGACATGATGCTGAACCGGATCGAACCCGACGAGGAGATGCTGCGCGCCCTCTACGAGGAACGGATCGACGAGTTCGTCCAGCCCGAACGGCGGCTGGTCGAGCGGCTCGTGTTCCCGGACGAAGCAGAGGCGCAGGCCGTGGCGGACGCGATCGCGGCGGGCGAGACCAGCTTCGATGCGGCGGTCGAGGCGCGCGGGCTCGGACTTGCGGATATCGACATGGGCGACATCGCCGAGGTCGATATCGGCGGCGCGGCGGGCGCGGCGGTCTTTGCGCTGACGGCGCCGGGCGTGACGGGGCCCCACATGTCCGATCTGGGCCCGGCGCTGTTCCGGGTGAACGGCATCCTTGCCGCTCAGGAAACACCGTTCGAGGACGCGCGCGAAAGCCTGGTGGAAGAGGCCGCCCGCGACCGCGCCACCCGCATGATCGGCGACATGCTGGCTGATTTCGAGGACAGGCTGGCGGCGGGTGCGACGCTGGAGGACCTGGCCGCCGAGACCGACATGGAACTTGGCCAGGTCGACTTCACCGGCGCGAACGAGGACGGCATCGCCGCCTACCAGGCATTTCGCGACGCAGCCATGGCCTTGGCCGAGGACGATTTCCCCGAGATTCTGGAACTCGAGGATGGCGGCATCTTTGCGATCCGGCTGGACGAGGAGGTTCCCCCCACCCTTCGCCCGCTGGATGCCGTGCGCGACCAGGTGGCGGCCGACGCGCGGGCGGCCGAGACGCTGGCCCGGCTTGGCCAGCGGGCCGAGGCGCTGGCCGGCCGGCTGGCCGCGGGCGAGGCGATCGAGACGCTCGGCGTCGAGGTCGAGGTGCAAGAGGGCCTGTCGCGCGGCGGGCTGACGCCGCCTGCCCTTTCGGATGCGCTGTTCGCGATGGCCGAGCCCGGCGAGACCCGCGTTGTGACCGCGGACGAGGCAGCGTGGCTGATCCGGCTGGATGCGGTCCTGCCCCCCGATCCCGACGATCCCGCCGCCGGTTTCCTGCGCGAAACCATCGCCGCCCAGGCCGGCCAGGGTATGGCCCAGGATCTATATGCCTATTTCGCGCAGGAGCTGGTCAATTCCGGCGGCCTGACGCTTGACCAGGCGGCGATCAACGCCGTCCATGCGCAGTTCCGGTAGAACCATGGCGAAGATCATCCCCGAATTCGCGGCCTTCGAAGCCGCCTACAATGCCGGCAAGGCGCAGGTCGTCCATGCCCGGCTTGCCGCCGACCTGGACACACCGGTATCGCTGATGCTGAAGCTTGCGGGCGCCCGGCCCGACAGCTTCATGCTGGAATCGGTGACCGGCGGCGAGGTGCGCGGGCGTTACTCGGTCGTCGGCTTCAAGCCCGATCTGGTCTGGGAATGTCGGGGCGAGGCGTCCCGCGTGAACCGCGCCGCCCGCTTCGACGCCGACGCGTGGCAGGACATGGAGGGCGACCCGCTTTCGACGCTGCGCGCGGTGCTGGCCGAAAGCGCGATCCCGATGCCCGAGGACCTGCCGCCGATCGCAGCGGGCCTGTTCGGCTATCTGGGCTACGACATGATCCGGCTGGTCGAACGCCTGCCCAACGTCAACCCCGACCCGCTGGGCCTGCCCGACGCGGTGATGCTGCGTCCTTCGGTCGTCGCGGTGCTCGACGGGGTCAAGGGCGAGGTCATCGTGGTCTCGCCCGCCCGGCCCGAACCGGGGCTGTCGGCGCGCGCCGCCTATGCGCAGGCCGCCGAACGGGTGATGGACGCGCTGCGCGATCTGGACAGCGCGGTACCCGCCGAGACCCGCGATTTCGGCGAGGCGCGCGAGGTGGGCGAGCCGGTGTCGAACTTCACCAAGGACGGCTACATGGCCGCGGTGGAAAAGGCCAAGGACTATATCCGCGCGGGCGACATCTTTCAGGTCGTGCCGGCGCAGCGCTGGACCCAGGATTTCCCGCTGCCGCCCTTCGCGCTCTACCGAAGCTTGCGGCGCACCAACCCCTCGCCCTTCATGTTCTTCTTCAACTTCGGCGGCTTCCAGGTGGTGGGCGCCAGCCCTGAAATCCTGGTGCGGCTGCGCGACGGCGAAGTAACGATCCGGCCCATCGCCGGAACCCGCCCCCGCGGGGCAACGCCCGAAGAGGACCGCGCGCTAGAGGCGGACCTGCTGGCCGACCGCAAGGAACTGGCCGAACACCTGATGCTGCTCGACCTCGGCCGCAACGACGTGGGCCGGGTGGCCCGGATCGGCACCGTGCGGCCGACCGAACAGTTCGTGATCGAGCGCTATTCCCACGTCATGCATATCGTGTCGAACGTCGTGGGCGAGATTGCCGAGGGCGAGGACGCGCTGTCCGCGCTGCTGGCGGGGCTGCCCGCGGGAACGGTGTCGGGCGCGCCCAAGGTCCGCGCAATGGAGATCATCGACGAACTGGAGCCCGAAAAGCGCGGCGTCTATGGCGGCGGCGTCGGCTATTTCGCCGCCGGCGGCGACATGGACATGTGCATCGCGCTGCGCACGGCGGTGGTCAAGGACGACAAGCTATACATCCAGGCCGGGGGCGGCGTGGTCTATGACAGCGACCCCGAGGCCGAATGGCAGGAAACCGTCAACAAGGCTCGCGCACTGCGAACCGCCGCGGCCGAAGCCGCGCGCTTCGTGCGCCGCGGCAACGGCTGAGACGCGCGCCGCTCAGACCTCTTCGACGATGACGAGATCGCGTTCCGAGGCGCCGCGGGCATGGTCCAGCGCCTGCTGGTATTTCGCCGAATTGTAGCAGGCCTCGGCCGCTTCGAGACTGGGGAACCGCGCGACCACGTTGCGCGCCCGGTCCCGGCCTTCCAGTTGCCGGTAGCGGCCGCCGCGGGCGAGGAAGACGCCGCCATGTTCGGCGATGGCCTCGGTCGCAAGTGCGGCATAGCGCTTGTAGGCCGCCTCGTCGGTGACATGCACGTTGGCGATCCAGAGTGCGCCCATGGTTCAGCCCTCCAGCACGGCTTCGGCGGCCTTGATCGCAGCCTCGGCGTTCACGGCATCCTTGCCGCCGCCCTGCGCCATGTCGGGCCGCCCGCCGCCGCCCTTGCCGCCCAGTTCAGCAACCGCCGCCTTGACCAGATCGACGGCCGAGACGCGCGCCGTCAGGTCGGCGGTCACGCCCGCGGCGACCGCGGCCTTGCCGTCGGCCTCGGCGATCAGCAGGATCGCGCCCGATCCCAGCCGCGCCTTGTGTTCGTCGATCAGCGGCGGCAGGTCCTTGCCCGAAACGCCCTTGAGCACCTGCGCGAGGAACGGCACGCCGCCCACCGCGCGGGCCTCGGGCGCCGCGCCGGCCGGTCCGGCCAGCGCAAGGTCGCGGCGCAGCGTCGCCACCTCGTTCTCCAGCGCCCGGCGGTCCTCGACCAGCGCACGCACCCGGGCCACCACGTCGGCGGGCTGGGCGCGCAGCAGTTCGGCCACCTCGGCCAGCCGGTTCTGCTGGGCGATCAGGTGGTCAAGCGCGGCCTGACCGGTCAGCGCCTCGATCCGGCGCACGCCCGCGCTGGACGCGCTGTCGCCCAGCACGACGCAAAGGCCGATATCGCCGGTCTGCCGGACATGGGTGCCGCCGCAGAGTTCCAGCGACCAGGTATTGCCGTCCTGCCCCTTGCCGGTCGGCGCGCGGCCCATCGACACCACGCGCACCTCGTCACCGTATTTCTCGCCGAAAAGCGCCTGCGCCCCGATGGCGCGGGCGTCATCCGGCGTCATGATGCGGGTTTCCACCGGGGAATTCTGCCGGATGAAGGCGTTGACCTCGGACTCCACCGCCGCCAGTTCCGCATCCGTCATCGCCTTGCCGTGGCTGAAATCGAAGCGCAGCCGGTCGGGCGCGTTCAGCGACCCTTTTTGCGCCACGTGATCGCCCAGCGTCTGGCGCAGCGCCTCGTGCAGCAGGTGCGTGGCCGAGTGGTGCGCCCGGATCGCGCTGCGCCGCGCATGATCGACGCGCAGTTCCAGCGCGTCGCCAACTGCCAGCGCCGCCTTCTCGGGGCACACCTTGTGGGCGAAAAGCCCGCCCGGCATCTTTTGCGTGTCAAGGATCGTCCCGGCGCCCTCGGGTTTCAGGTACGTACCCGTATCCCCCACCTGGCCACCGGATTCGGCATAGAACGGCGTCTGGTTGACGACCATCCAGCCCTCGCCCGCCGCGGGGATCACATCCACCTCGCTGCCCTCGACGACCAGCGCCATGACCTGACCCTCGGCCACCTCGGTGTCGTAGCCCAGGAATTCGGTGGGCGCGACGCGCTCTGCCACCTCGAACCAGACCCGCGCCTCCTTTGCCTCGCCCGAGCCCGACCAGGACGCACGCGCCTTGGCCTTCTGCTCGGCCATGGCGGCGTCGAACCCGGCGATATCGACGCTGCGCCCCATCTCGCGCAGCGCGTCCTGCGTCAGGTCCAGCGGAAAGCCGTAAGTGTCGTAGAGCTTGAACGCCGCATCCCCCGGCAGCGCCGCGCCCTCGGGCAGCCGCGCGAGTTCGTCGTCCAGCAGCCGAAGGCCCCGGTCCAGCGTCTGCTTGAACCGGGTTTCCTCCAGCTTGAGCGTCTCCTCGATCAGCGCCTGTGCACGGCGGAGTTCCGGATAGGCGGCACCCATCTGGGTCACCAGCGCCGGCACCAGCCGGTGCATGACCGGGTCGGACGCGCCCAGCAGGTGCGCGTGCCGCATCGCGCGGCGCATGATCCGGCGCAGCACATAGCCGCGCCCGTCATTCGACGGCGTCACCCCGTCGGCCAGCAGGAACGAGGTGGACCGCAGGTGATCCGCGATCACCCGGTGATGCACGTTGCCCGGGCCGTCGGGTTCGGTGGAGGTCGCATGCGCCGAGGCCTCGATCAGCGCGCGCATCAGGTCGGTGTCATAGTTGTCGTGCTTGCCCTGCAACAGCGCCCCGATCCGTTCCAGCCCCATGCCCGTGTCGATCGACTGCGCGGCCAGTTCGCGGCGGGTGCCGTCCTCGAACTGTTCGAACTGCATGAAGACCAGGTTCCAGATCTCGATGAACCGGTCGCCGTCCTCGTCCTTGCTGCCCGGAGGGCCGCCCCAGATGTGATCGCCGTGGTCGTAGAAGATCTCGGTGCAGGGGCCGCAGGGGCCCGTATCGCCCATCTGCCAGAAATTGTCCGAGGTCGGGATGCGGATGATCCGCTCGTCGGGCAGGCCCGCGACCTTTTTCCAGATGTTCGCCGCCTCGTCGTCGGTGTGGTAGACGGTCACCAGCAGCCGCTCGGCGGGGATGTCGAAATCGCGGGTCAGCAATTCCCAGGCAAAGGGGATCGCGTTTTCCTTGAAATAGTCGCCGAAGCTGAAATTCCCCAGCATTTCAAAGAAGGTATGATGCCGCGCGGTATAGCCCACATTGTCGAGATCGTTGTGCTTGCCGCCCGCGCGGACGCATTTCTGCGACGTGGTCGCGCGGGTATAGGCGCGCTTCTCGACGCCGGTGAACAGGTTCTTGAACTGCACCATGCCCGAGTTGGTGAACATCAGCGTCGGGTCGTTGCGCGGAACGAGCGGCGAGCTGTCCACGACCTCGTGGCCGTTCTTCTCGAAATAGCGCAGGAAGGTCGAACGGATGTCGTTCAGGCTGGGCATGTCGGTCGCGCCTCGGGGTCTCGGGATGTTCGCCCCGATGTATAACCGTGCGCGGGGGCTGTCCATGGGCAAGGCGGCGTGGGCGGCCGCCCGACCATCACCCCGCGGCGGCGCGCAACAGCCGCTTGCGGGCGGGCGGGATCGCGCGGATCTCGAGCCCGGTGAACACGTGCAGCGTGTCGAGATCGCGGTCGACCACCGCGTGGTCGCTGACCCAGCCGCCCATCACCAGGTAGGTGCGCAACAGCGGCGGCATGCCCAGCATGGCGCGCCTGGCGTCGGGCTTCACCAGCCCCAGCATCTGCGCAAACCGGAAGACGTTGGGCGCCTTGACCCGCGGCAGCCAGCGATTGGGGGCAAGGTGGCGGTCCTTGAGCAGCGCAAAGGCGTCCATGTAGGTCTCGGCCTCGGTGCCCTTGAAGGACGAGCAGCCGAACAGCATCTCGACGCCGGTCTCGTCCACGAACCGCGTCATCGCCCCCCAGGCGACGCGCAGGATATCGGGATCCTTCCAGTCCGGGTGGATGCAGAACCGGCCCATCTCGACCATCGGGCCGTCGAATTTGGCCAGCGCGGACAATTCGTAATACTGCGCCGAATAGCTCTGCCCGATCTCGGCCCCGCCCTTCAGCGGCAACAGGCGGAAACAGCAGACCAGCGTTCCGCTGCGCACCTCCTCGACCAGCACATGGTGGCAGAGCGCGTCGAAGGCGTCGGCATCCAGCCCCTCGTCAGCCCCGGAGCGCGCACGGAAGGTGCGATGGCGCAGCCGCTGGGCCGCCTCGACATCGGCCGGCGTCCCGGCGAGGCGGGCGGCGTAGCGCCCCTTGCGAAGTGACAGCATCGTGACCTCTCCACCGGACTGGCGGAGGACGTCCGCCCGCCTAAATATGCGTGGGCAGGCGATAGCACACAAGATGTGACACCAGAACGACGGGGACGCGAGACATCATGACCCAGAAGATCACGAGGACCGACGCCGAATGGCGCGCGCAGCTTTCGGACCTGGCCTACAAGGTGACGCGGAAACACGGCACCGAGCGGGCCTTCACCCATGACGATTTCCCAAAGGAGGCGGGCAGGTTCAAATGCGTCTGCTGCGGCGCCCCCCTGTTCGATCAGGCCGACAAGTTCGACAGCGGCACCGGCTGGCCCAGCTTCACCCGGCCGCTCGATGCAGAGGCGGTGGGCGAAAGCATCGATCGCGGCTTCCTGATGACGCGGACCGAGGTCCATTGCGCGCGCTGCGACGCGCATCTCGGCCACGTCTTCCCCGACGGGCCGCGGCCCACCGGTCTACGCTATTGCATCAACGGGGTCGCGCTGGACTTCGAGAAGTCGGGCTAGGGGATCAGGAATCGGGCCCGATCACGTCCTCGGCCCGGAAGTTCCCGATATTGCCCAGCAACTGGCGCAGGAACGAGATGCCCTTGACGTTCGAGTCGGTGACCCGGCGGTTCAGCGCGATCACACGGCCCTGTTCCAGGCCGAAGCGCTCGACATTCTCGACGGTGCCATCCTCGGCGAATGAGACCGCGACCACCTGGCGGTCGACATTCTCGGGCGCACGCGGGCCCACCGTTTCCCAGGTGTTCGCGACGTAATACCAGGCATTGTCGCGCATAACCCCGTTCGCCGACGGGGTTCCGACCACCTCGGCCACGGTGTCGCGGGTATCGACCCCCACGACGATCGCGGACAGGTCCTCCTCGGAGGGGGCGTATCCGTGGGTGCGAACGATGGGCGAACAGGCGGCGAGCGCCGCAGTAAGCACGGCGATCAACGCCAGTCTGGCGGTACCTGCCCGGGACCTTGCCATGCCAACCTCTTGTCACAAGGGCTCTTGCCTCCTATCCCGCTTACATCAGACAGCCACCCGGGTTCAAGAAAGGAACGCCGCCCATGGCCGAG
Source organism: Rhodovulum euryhalinum (assembly GCF_004342445.1). Classification (GTDB taxonomy): domain Bacteria; phylum Pseudomonadota; class Alphaproteobacteria; order Rhodobacterales; family Rhodobacteraceae; genus Rhodovulum; species Rhodovulum euryhalinum. Next base: position 128,551 of record NZ_SLWW01000004.1, on the reverse strand, counting down.
GATCAACAGACCCCAGCGCAAATCCGGTTGTCGGCACAATCCGGACGCGCCCCGATGCCGGTGCGTCTGGTGCCGGACGCCGAGACACGGGCCGGGATCGCGGCGCGGCTGGGGCTAGAGGCGCTGCGGAAATTGCGGTTCGAGGGCACGCTTGCACCCGAGGGCCGGCGCGACTGGCGGCTTGCGGGTCATCTGGGCGCGACCGTCGTGCAGCCCTGCGTGGTGACGCTGGCACCGGTGACGACGCGGATCGAGGCCGATGTGGTGCGCAGCTACCGCGCCGACATGCCGCCCCCCCCGCCGGGCCACGAGGTCGAGATGCCCGAGGACGAGACCGAGGAACCGCTGCCCGAGGTGCTGGACCTGATGGCGGTCGTCGAGGAGGCGCTGGCGCTGGCGCTGCCGCTCTATCCCCGCGCCGAGGGGGCCGGGATCGCCGCGGCGGTCTTTGGCCCGCCTGGCGTGGCACCACTGCGGGACGAGGACACGAAACCCTTTGCCGCGCTGGCCCGGCTGAAGGACCGGCGCGAGGGCGAGTAGGATCGGCCGCGTCCCTGGCCGGTTGGCGGTCCGGACCCCCATCTGGGCCCTCGGGTTTCGCCCCGGCTGACGCCGGGGCGACCCGCGCGGGGGGCGCTGCCCCCCGCGACCCCCCGGAGTATTTCCGCCAAGAAGAAGACCGAAAGGCGCTTCGTCCGGTTGGGCTTTCCAGGCGAACCGCAACGACGGGGGCAGATCTCCATTGCGGCATCCGGGAGCGGACGGCACGCCCCGTCGCCATGGGACGCCATGCAGGCCGCCTCCGTTACCAGCGCCCCGCCAGGGACCGGACCAGTAGAGCAGCGCGGCGGCGGAATTCCGAGGTGGCGAGCCGCCCCTCGGCCACGCGCGCGGGATCGGCCGCGGCCCGGGCAAGAATCGCGCCCGCACGCCAGGCCGCCCGCGCCGCGGGGATGGCGGGTGCGGGGACGGCGGAGCGCGCGGCGCGGGCCGCGGCCAGCCGGTCGAGCCCCCGGCGCGCCAGCGCGGCGACCGCCCCGGGCCGGGCATCGGGCAGCGGCGCGCGGCCCCGCGCCCGAAGCTCGGGCACCGCCAGCAGCCAGGCCGCGACGCCCTGGGCCGTGCCCAGATCGCGCAAGGCCGTCTCGCCCCGATCCGCGCCCAGCAGGCGGGACGCCACCCACATGAGCGTGCCGAAACACGCATCGATATGGGCGTCGAAGGCGGCCTGATCCTCGAACGGGTCGCGGTAGGCATCCCAGCGCCGCGCGGCCACGAGGCTGTCCAGCAGCCGCGCCTCGTCGGGCCCCAGCACCTCGGCCAGCGGTGTCGCCACCTCGTGGCGGCGGACCGGCCCGCCCTCCGCGATTTCCTGAAGCACGTCGCGCCACCATTGCAGGCGCATCTCGGCGATCATCGGTTCCTCGGTCAGCCAGGGGGCGCGCGCCACCTCGACGTTGAAGGCATAGAGCGGCACAAGCCGCGCCCGCGCCGCCACCGGCGCCGCCATCACCGCGAGGAACCGGTCGGGATCGCCCCGGCGGACGATCTCGGCGCAGGCGTCCAGGCTCATGCCGGCCGCGCGACGGTCAGCAGATGGCCGAATTCGGTGCGGCAGGCGCGCCAGGTGGCGATTTCCGTCTCGGCCTCGTCCAGCACACTTGCCAGCGCCGCATCGGCCCCGGGGCGCAGGGCGGCGATGCGCGCCTCCATCGGCGTGCAATACGCCTCCCACGCCGCGTCGGACAGCCGCCGCTGGCCAAGGATGCGGTAGCCCGCCGCGCTCACCTGTGCCGTGACACCGGCCTCGTCGGTCATCTGGGGATACTCCTCGGCCCAGGCGGCGCGCGCGGCCGCGGACGGCGCCGAGGTGCACCAGCAGGCTTCGGAAAAGGCCACCGCGCCCCCGGGCGACAGCGCGCCGCGCCAGCGGGCCAGCCCCTCGGCCACCCCGAGGAAGTAGAGCGCGCCGGCCGGCCAGATCAGGTCGTAAGCCCCGGACAGATCGCCCATGTCGCCCTGCCGCACCGTGACCCGCGGGTCGTCGGCGAACCGCGCCGCTGCCCGGATGGCAAAGGGGCCATGCAGGTCCGGCGCCTCGACCCGGCCCTGCGGCACATGGGCCAGCAGACCCGCGATATCCGCCCCCGGGCCGCAACACGCGTCGCAGATCACGCCGTCCTCGGGCACGCCTGCCAGCGCCAGCGCCCAGTCGAGGCTTTCGCCATCGCCGGGCCCCTCGCGCGGCAATCCGTCATGCAGGGTGAAGAACGCATCCCAGTCCATCACGCCCGCGCCCCGTCGCGCACCAGTTTCCACACCACCGCATCCAGAAGCGCCTCGAAACTGGCGTCGACGATGTTCGGCGACACCCCCACCGTCGACCAGCGCCGCCCCTGCCCGTCCTCGCTGTCGATGATGACGCGGGTCACGGCTTCGGTCCCGCCATTGGTGATCCGCACCTTGAAATCCACCAGCTTCATGTCGTCGATATAGGGCTGGTACGGGCCCAGATCCTTGGCCAGTGCCCGCCAGAGCGCGTTCACGGGGCCGCGGTCGCGTCCCTCGGCATCGCGGCTTTCCGAAACCGACAGTTTCTTCTCGCCACCCACCTTGACCACCACCACCGCCTCGGACTGGCTGACCATCCGATCATAGCGGTTCTTGCGCCGCTCGACCATTGCCCGGTAGCGCTTGACCTCGAAATAGGCGGGCAGGCGGTCGAGGATGCGCCGCGCCACCAGTTCGAAACTGGCCTGCGCGCCGTCATAGGAATAGCCCTCGCCCTCGCGCGTCTTGATCTCGTCGAGGATCGCGGCGAGCCGCGGATCGCCCTCGGGCACATCAAGCCCCGCCTCGGACAGCCGGCGGCGCAGGTTCGACTGCCCCGCCTGGTTCGACATCGGGATCACCCGGATGTTGCCGACAAGCGCAGGATCCACATGTTCGTAGGTCGCGGGATCCTTGAGGATCGCGCTGGCGTGCAGCCCCGCCTTGTGCGCGAACGCCGAGGCGCCGACATAGGCCGCCGCCTTGCGCGGCACCCGGTTCAGGATGTCATCAAGCAGCCGTGAGGCCCGCGTCAGCCCGGTCAGCGCCTCGGCCGTCACGCCGGTCTCGAACCGGCTGGCATAGGGCTCCTTCAGCAGGAAGGTCGGGATCAGCGTGGTCAGGTTGGCATTGCCGCAGCGTTCCCCCAGCCCGTTCAGCGTGCCCTGCACCTGCCGCGCGCCCGCGTCCACGGCCGCCAGGCTGCCCGCCACCGCGTTGCCGGTATCGTCATGGGTGTGGATGCCGATCTGCGCGCCGGGGATGCCGCGGGCGATCACCTCGGCCGTGATCTCGCCCACCTCGCGCGGCAGCGTGCCGCCATTGGTGTCGCACAGCACGATCCAGCGGGCGCCCGCCTCGTGCGCGGCCTTGAGGCAGTCGAGCGCATAGGCCGGGTCGGCCTTCCAGCCGTCGAAGAAGTGTTCGGCGTCGAACAGCGCCTCGCGGCCCCGGGCGGTAACATGGGCGATGGATTTGGCGATGTTCTCGACGTTCTCGTTGAGTGAGATGCCGAGTGCCGTGGTGACGTGGAAATCGTGGGTCTTGCCGACGAGGCAGACGCTCTGCGTGCCCGCGTTCAGGACGGCGGCCAGCACCTCGTCGTTCTCGGCCGACCGCCCGGCCCGCTTGGTCATGCCGAAGGCGGTCAGCCGCGCGCGGGTCGCGGGCGCGGTCTCGAAAAAGGCGCTGTCGGTGGGGTTGGCACCCGGCCAGCCGCCCTCGATGTAATCGACGCCGAGCGCGTCGAGTGTCTCGGCGATCCGCACCTTCTCAGCGGTCGAGAACTGCACCCCCTGCGTCTGCTGCCCGTCGCGGAGCGTGGTGTCGTAGAGGGTGAGGCGTTCCTTGGTCATCGGATCGCCCGCGCTCCGAGATCATCCCGTCCGGGCCGCAGGCCCGGACAGCGCCCGACCGTTCGACGGGCTTTCGCCGCGCCACCGGCGCGACGGTCCCGTCTCACCCCAAGGGACGGGCGCTTCCCGCCCGCCCCGCCGGGCCGGGCGCTGCGCCGCTTCGACGCCGATAGCAGAGTCACTTCAGTGCCTCGAGTTTTGTTGGGTCGAAATCTGCACCAATTTCAAAACTGCTTCCTTCTTTGCTCGTTTTCACGATCACACCAGCACTCTGAAGGACTGCGCGGATTTCGTCCGCACGTGCAAAATCTCGTTCCGCACGTGCAGCGTCGATTTCGCGAAGGAGGAGGGGAATTCCGACAATGGCGAGCGTTTCCGGGTTTGGTAAGACCCAATCACCCCCTTCGACCGGAAGAAGCCCAAGAAAGCGGGCCGAGGCTACAAGCGCCGGATAATCGCCGGAGGCATAGAGCATGTGAAGCTGCGCAATTGCCCCAGCCGTATTGAGGTCATCAGAGAGTACTCCGATGAACTCCTCAGAGACTTGCCCTTCTCCTTCGTCAAAGCGGGCGGCTGCCCACCATCTTTTCAGGATTTTTTCCGCCTCCTGCGCCTTCTCCGCCGTCCAGTCCATCGGCTTTCTGTAATGCGTGGACAGGAACACGAAGCGGATCACCTCGCCCGGCACTTTCCAGCCGCCGCTCCAATTTCCGTCCAGCAGGTCGCGCACGGTGAAGAAATTGCCCAGGCTCTTGGACATCTTCTTGCCCTCGACCTGCAGCATCTCGTTGTGCATCCAGACCCGGGCGAAACCGCCCTCGGGGTGGGCGCAGCAGCTTTGGGCGATCTCGTTCTCGTGGTGGGGGAATTGCAGGTCGATGCCGCCGCCATGAATGTCGAACGACGCCCCCAGCAATTGATGCGCCATCGCCGAACACTCGATATGCCAGCCCGGCCGCCCGCGGCCCCAGGGGCTGTCCCAGCCCGGCAACTCGTCGTCCGAGGGCTTCCACAGGACGAAATCCATCGGGTCTTCCTTGAACGGCGCCACCTCGACCCGCGCGCCCGCGATCATGTCGTCGACCGACCGGCCCGACAGCGCGCCATACCCGGTATAGGACCGCACCCGGAACAGCACATGCCCCTCGCGCTCATAGGCGTGGTCCTTCGCGATCAGCCCCTTGATCATGGCGATCATCGCCCCGATCCACTCGGTCGCGCGCGGCTCGTGGGTCGGGCGCAGCGCCCCCAGCGCGTCCATGTCGGCATGATACCAGCCGATGGTCTGGTCGGTCCGCTCGCGGATCAGCTCCTCCAGCGTGCGCGGATCGCCCGCCTCCTTCATCGCCCGGGCGGCGGCGTTGATCTTGTCATCGACATCGGTGAAGTTGCGCACATAAGTCACCGCTCCCTCGCCATACTCATGGCGCAAGAGCCGGTACAGAACGTCGAAGGTCACCACCGGCCGCGCGTTGCCCAGATGCGCCCGGTCATAGACCGTGGGGCCGCAGACATACATCCGCACGTTGGCCGGGTCGATCGGCTCGAACGGATCCTTCCTGCGGGTCCGGGTGTTGTAGAGGGTGATCTCGGTCATGCGTCCGTCCTTCGCGCGCGTCCCGCGGCGGGTTCTGGCACATATCCCTTTCGATGGAAATACGACGCGCGGCCCGCCCCCGGGGGTGTCAGCCGGTAATGCGGCAGGGAATGAAGCGGCCTTGCGTCATGGGCACGTCATAGCAACGGTCCATCCTTCTGCCAAGCGGGTTGAACGGCCCCGCGACTCGCGGCAGGCTCGGGCCATGACCGAAGACCAGATCATCGCCCATTGCGACGCGCTGCCCGGCGCGGTGCGCGAACGCCCGTTCGGGCCGGAAACCGATGTCTGGAAGGTCGGCGGCAAGATCTTCGCGCTGATGGCGCCCGGCTCGGGCCGCGTGTCGGTCAAATGCGCCGATCCGGACTTTGCCGAAATGCTGATCTCGGTCGGCCGCGCGGGCAAGGCGCCCTACCTGCCGCGGGGCGGCTGGATCGCGGTCGATTGCACCGCGTGCGACGACGCCGAGATGACCCGGCGCCTGACCGAAAGCTATGACGTGGTCCGCGCGAGCCTGCCGAAACGGGTGCAGGCCGGACTCGGCTGAGACGCCCTGCCCCCTTGCCCCTTCTTCTGGCCGGAAATATCCCCGCCGGAGGCATCCGACGGGAGACAGCGGCGATGGACCACGACGATCTGGCGCATTGGTCGAAACGCGCCGCCGACTGGGCGCGAGACTACCACCGGGGCCTGCGCGACCGGCCGGTGCGGGCGCAGACCGCCCCGGGCGAGACCGCCGCAAGGCTTCCGCAGCGCGCCCCCGAGGCGCCCGAGCCCATCGAGACGATCTTTGCCGATTTCGAATGCATCGTACCGGACGCGATGACCCATTGGCAGCACCCCCGGTTCTTCGGCTATTTCCCGGCCAACGCCGCACCCGCCTCGATGCTGGCCGAACAGCTGGCGAACGCGATGGCCGCGCAATGCATGCTCTGGCAGACGGCCCCCGCCGCGACCGAGATCGAACAGGTGATTGTGGGCTGGCTGCGCGACGCGCTGGGGCTTGGCGCCCGGTTCACCGGCACGATCCACGACAGCGCCACCACCGCCACGCTGTCGGCGGTGCTGACCATGCGCGAGCGCGCGCTGGACTGGGCGGGAAATGCCGGCGGCCTGTCGGGACAGCCCCGCATCCGGCTCTATGCCTCGGCGCAGGGTCATTCCTCGATCGACAAGGCCGCCCGGATCGCAGGCATCGGGCAGGAAAACCTGGTCAGGATCGCCACCGATGCCGATTTCGCGCTGGACCCCGAGCGGCTGGAGGCCGCGATCCGGGCCGACCGGGCGGCCGGTCATCTGCCCGCGGGCGTCATCCTCTGCGCGGGCGGCACCGGGATCGGTGCCTTCGACCGGATCGGTCCGGCGCTGGCCGTGGCACGCGCGCAGGGGCTGTATTCCCATGTCGATGCCGCATGGGCGGGCTCGGCGATGATCTGTCCGGAGTTCAGGCCCCTGTGGGATGGTGTGGATGCGGCGGATTCGGTCGTGATGAACCCGCACAAATGGCTGGGGGCACAGTTCGACTGTTCGGTGCAGTTCCTCGCCGACCCCGCGCCCCAGGTGCGCACGCTGGGGCTGCGGCCGGATTACCTGCAAACGCTGGGCCGGTCGGACGTCACCGATTTCAACGAATGGACGGTGCCACTCGGCCGCCGGTTCCGGGCGCTGAAGCTGTGGTTCGTGCTGCGCGCCTATGGGCTGGAAGGCCTGCGCACGCGCATCCGCAACCATGTCGCCTGGGCCGCCGAGGCGCGCGACGCGATCGCCGCCCTGCCCGGATTCCAGATCGTGACCGAGCCGCGCCTGTCGCTGTTCACCTTCGCCTTCGGCGATGAGGCCAGAACCGCGGCCCTGCTGCAAGAGGTGAACGATGACGGGCGGGTCTATCTGACCCAGACGCGGCACCTGGGACGCTTCGTGATCCGGGTACAGGTGGGTCAGTTCGATTGCACGCGCGAGGACGTGATGACGATTCCGCGCGTCCTGGGCGAATTGTCCGGGGCGGCGGCGTAGACGCCGCCCCGGACGAACTCTCAGAACCGGAACGAGGCGCGCAGCGTCGCCGTGGTGGCGTCCGCGCCGATGCCGGAATTCCCGAACTCGTCGAAATCGTGATAGAGGATCTCGCCCCCCACGGTCCACGATGGCGAAACCGCCCAGGCCAGACCGCCACCCGCAAGCCAGCCGGTCTCGTCGCCAAGCGTGGTGTCGGCATTGGCCACGCCCGCCGTTGCGTAAAGAAGCGTGCTGCCCATGTCATAGCCGACCTGGCCCTTGAGCCGCATCACGTCGTCAAGTTCGGCCGCACCATTGCCGATGTCGATCCCGGCGTCGTCGTAGTCGACTTCCACGCCGTAGACCAGCGTGCCCATGTCCCAACGATAGCCCGCATGGACGCCATAGATCTCGCCGTCGCCGTTGAGGCCGCCATCCGCATCCACGTCGGCAAAGCCGAGCTGCAGACCCGCATAGCCGCCGCCCCAGTCGCCGCCCAACACCGGCGCTGGTGCAGCGGGGGCTACCTGAACGGGTTCCGGGGCCGGGTCATAGCTTCCGGCGACCGCCGGAGCCGCCACCGCAGTGGCAAGCGCGGCTGCCAGCGGAAGGGTGAAGCGATCGAATTTCATGTTGTCTCTCCTTGCCTCTCATCCGGTGTCCGGGCCAAACGGTCCGGCAAGGCGTCCTCGCGGCGCCTTGTCTCCAAACAAAGGGCGACGCGGGCGGCACGCAACGGGCGAACACGGGGATGTGACGCTCTCCCCCGCCGCGCCGCCCGGATCGGCACCTTGCCGCCACCCCGGGGCTGGACAACCGGCAAGACCTGGCCCAGCCTTGTCGGCGTACCGCCCCCCCGGGAAAGCACCCATGTTCCGCAGCCTCGCCCCCGCCGCCCTGCCGATCCTGATTCTCGCGGCCGTTCCCGCCGGGGCACAGTCGGGGAACTGGCCCGCGCTTGACGATCTTTACGTCAACGACCACGCCACGATCATCGACGCGGCGACCGAAGACCGGCTGCGCGCGACGCTCGCGGCACTGAAGGACGAGACCGGCGTCGAGATGACCGTGCTGACCATCCCGCGCCGCGCCGATTACGGCGCCTGGAACAACATCGAGAGTTTTGCCACCGCGCTTTTCAACGCCTGGGGCGTGGGCGACGCTGACCGTGACGACGGCATCCTGGTGCTGGTCGCCCATCGCGACCGGGAAATGCGGCTGGAACTGGGCGCGGGATATCCGGCGGAATGGGACCGCGTCGCGCGTGCCGTGGTGGATGACAGCTTCCTGCCGGATTTCGGCGCCGACCGGTATGCCCAGGGAATCGAGACCGGCACCGCGGCGACCATCGCGCGGATCGCCCGGCCCCATGCCGCGGGCACGGCGCCGGGCACGTCCGGCGGCGGCGGGGGCGCGGGGCTTTTGCCGCCGCTGCTTTTCGCGGCCTTCGTGGCCGCGGCGGTGTTCCGCCGCCGGCTTTCCTCTCTCCGGGACCGGCTGCGGCGGTGCCCCGATTGCGGCCATCGCGGACTGCGCGTCACCCGCGAGGAGGTGCGCCCCGCCACCGCCGCCGAGCCGGGCGAAGGCCGCGCGGTCACGTCCTGCCCGGCCTGCGGCCACCGCGACGAGAAGCCTTATGCGATCAACCGGAGCAGCGGATCGCAGGGCCGATTCGGCGGCGGCCGGTCCTCGGGCGGCGGCGCGAGCGGACGCTGGTAGGCCGCAAGGACGCATGGACAATCCGCCGCGCGCGCGGCTAGGTCTGGCCGCACAGGCAGACAGGGAGACGGATCCATGCGCATCAGCGACAGCAAGGCGATCGTGACGGGCGGGGCCTCGGGGCTTGGGGCGGCGACGGCGCGCGTGCTTTGTGCCGCCGAGGCGGCGGTGACGATCCTGGACCGCGACACCGACCGCGGCATGGCGCTGGCCGCCGAGATCGGCGCTGGCTTCCAGCCGGTCGACGTCACCGACGAAGGCTCGGTCGCGCAGGCGATCGGCGAGGCCGCCGCGCAGATGGGCGGCATCACCGCCTGCATCAACTGCGCGGGCATCGCCACCGCCGAACGCGTGCTGGGCCGCAGCGGCCCGCACGCGCTGGAAAGCTTTCGCCGCACGGTCGAGATCAACCTGATCGGCAGTTTCAACGTGCTGCGCCTTGCCGCCGCCGAGATGGCGAACAACGATTTCGAGGCCGATGGCTGCCGCGGCGTGATCGTGAACACCGCGTCCATCGCCGCCTTCGACGGGCAGAAGGGCCAGGCTGCCTATGCCGCGTCCAAGGGAGGTATCGCGGCGATGACCCTGCCGCTGGCGCGCGACCTGGCGAACCTGCGGATCCGGGTCATGGCCATCGCGCCCGGCGTGTTTCGCACGCCGATGCTGGAAGGGCTGGGCCAGGAGGTGATGGACGGGCTGGCCGCCGACGTGCCGAACCCGCCGCGGCTGGGCGAACCCGCCGAATTCGCGCGGCTGGCCTGCCACATCATCGAGAACTGCTACCTGAACGGCGAGGTGATCCGGCTGGACGGCGCGCTGCGGATGCGCTGAGGCCTAGCCCTCGGCCTTCCCGGCAAGGTCGAGCCACTCCTCCTCGGCCTCGGACAGCGCGGCCTGCCGCGCGGCAAGCGCCTCGGTCGCCTTCCTGAACTTCACCGGCTCGCGGATGAAAAGATCGGATTCCGCAAGCAGTTCCTCAAGCTTGGCAATCTCGGCTTCAAGCCGCTCGATCTCGGCGGGCAGCGCGTCCAGCCTGTGTTTTTCGGTGAACGTAAGGCCTTGTGCCGCCTTCTTCGCCTTGGCCGCCACCGGTTTCGGGGCCGGGGCCGCCGGTTTGACGGACGCCGGCGACGGGGCCGGATCGGTCCTCTGCGCGCGATAGTCCGACCAGCCACCGGCATAGACCGTCGCCCGCCCGTCGCCCTCCATCGCGATGGTGGTCGAGGCCACCCGGTCCAGGAAATCGCGGTCGTGACTGACCAGCAGCACCGTCCCGTCGAATTCGGAAACCAGTTCCTCCAGCAGGTCCAGCGTCTCGACGTCGAGATCGTTGGTGGGCTCGTCCAGCACCAGAAGGTTCGATTCCCGCGCCATGATCCGCGCCAGCAACAGCCGGGCGCGTTCCCCGCCGGACAACGAGCGGACCGGCGCGCGGGCCTGCGCGTCGTCGAACAGGAACTCCTTGAGGTAACCGACAACGTGTTTCGGCTGGCCGCGCACCAGCACCTGGTCGGCCTTGCCCGAGACCCGCATCCCGGGGTCGCCGGTCAGGCTTTCCCACAGCGTCATTTCGGGGTCGAGCGCGTCGCGATTCTGGTCGAAGACCGCCATCTGGAGATTCGTCCCCAGCATCACCTCGCCCGTGTCCGGGGCCAGTTCGCCGGTCAGCATCTTCAACAGCGTGGTCTTGCCCGCGCCGTTGGGGCCGACCAGGGCCACCCGCTCGCCCCGGTGGATGCGCAGGCTGAAATCGCGCAGGATCACGCGGTCGGCAAAGCGTTTCGAGATGCCCTTGGCCTCGATCACGCGCCTGCCCGATTGCGGCCCGGCCTCCAGCGCCATCGCGGCGGTGCCCTGCCGGCGGATCATCGACGCGCGATCCGCCCGCATCGCCTGCAGCGCCCGCAGCCGCCCCTGGTTGCGCTTGCGCCGGGCGGAAATCCCCTCGACCGCCCAGCGGCCCTCGGCCTTGATCTTGCGGTCAAGCTTGTGGCGGGCCTCGTCCTCGTCGGCCCAGACCTTGTCGCGCCATTCCTCGAACGCTTCGAAGCCGCGCTCCTGGCGGCGCACCTCGCCCCGGTCGATCCAGAGCGTCGCGCGCGCCAGCGCGCGCAGGAACGCACGGTCGTGCGAGATCAGCACGAAGGCCGAGCGTGTCTCGGCCAGTTGCGATTCCAGCCAGCCGATCGCCTCGATGTCGAGATGGTTGGTCGGCTCGTCCAGCAGCATCAGTGCGGGTGCCTCGGCCAGCAGCCTGGCCAGAGCCGCCCGCCGCCGCTCGCCCCCCGAGGCGGTGGCCACCGGCGTCGCGGGGTCGAATTTCAGCCCCTCGGCCACCATAGCCACCCGGTACTCCTCGCCATGGGCCAGCGTGCTTGCCGCGAAATCGCCAAGCGTGGCAAAGCCCGCCAGGTCGGGATCCTGCTCCATGTAGCCGACGGTGGTGCCGGGCGAGAGGACGCGCGCGCCCCTGTCAGGCTCGACCAGCCCCGCCATCACCTTCATCAGCGTCGACTTGCCAGAACCGTTGCGGCCCACCAGCGCCACCCGGTCGCCCGGCTGGATCACAAGGTCGAGCCCCGCAAAGACGGGGTCGCCGCCGAATGTCAGCGAAATGTCGGAAAGCTGAAGAAGGGGTGCGCGCGCCATGGGCGGTGGCTACTGCGCCGCGCATGGCCGGTCAAGCGGATGTCCGGCCCGCATGCAAAAGGCCCGCCGAATCGCCCCGGCGGGCCCGTCATTCCGCGGTGACGGCCGGATCAGGCCTCCATCACCGCCTCGTCGCCGTCTTCGGCGCCCATGTGAAAATCAAGCCCGTGGGCGGCGCGGATCTTGTCCTCGATCGACAGCGCGATGTCGGGATTGTCCTTGAGGAACTGCTTGGCATTCTCGCGGCCCTGGCCGATCCGTTCGTCGCCGAAGGAATACCAGGCGCCGGATTTATCCACCACGCCTGCCTTGACGCCAAGGTCGATCAACTCGCCGGTCTTCGAGATCCCCTCGCCATACATGATGTCGAACTCGACCTGCTTGAACGGCGGCGCGACCTTGTTCTTGACCACCTTGACGCGGGTGGCGTTGCCCACCACCTCGTCGCGGTCCTTGATCGATCCGATCCGGCGGATGTCGAGCCGGACCGAGGAATAGAACTTCAGCGCGTTGCCGCCCGTGGTGGTTTCGGGGCTGCCGAACATCACGCCGATCTTCATGCGGATCTGGTTGATGAAGATCACCGTGCATTTCGAGCGGCTGATCGAGCCCGTCAGCTTGCGCATCGCCTGGCTCATCAGGCGGGCCTGCACGCCCACGCTGGAATCGCCCATGTCGCCCTCGAGTTCGGACTTGGGCGTCAGCGCCGCGACCGAGTCGACCACGACCATGCTGATCGCGCCCGAGCGGACCAGCGTATCGACGATTTCAAGCGCCTGTTCGCCGGTATCGGGCTGCGAAATCAGCAACTCGTCCAGATCGACGCCCAGCTTGCGGGCATAGATCGGGTCCAGCGCGTGCTCGGCATCGACGAAGGCGCAGATGCCGCCCTTCTTCTGCTCCTCGGCCACGCAATGCAGCGTCAGCGTCGTCTTGCCCGAGCTTTCCGGGCCATAGATTTCGATGATCCGGCCCTTGGGCAGCCCGCCGATCCCCAGCGCGATGTCGAGCCCGAGCGAACCGGTGGATGTCGACTCGATCTCGGCCACCGGGTTGTCGGCGCCGAGTTTCATGATCGAGCCCTTGCCGAACTGCCGCTCGATCTGCGCGAGCGCCGAGTCGAGGGCCTTCTGCTTGTCGGAATTGCGCTTGTCCACCATGTCGAGAAGGTTCGCTGTGCCCATGTTTCCCATCCTTATTCCACACCCGGAAGCGGGCGGCAATGATCGCTCTTGTTCGCCTCTTGTTCTCATACCTATGAGATCAAAACACGAACATTTCAAGTCAAATTCGAGTGGCTTCAGCATTCGCGGAAACGGTTAAGGAATCGTTCACGGGGCTCGGGCATGGTTGCCGGGCCATACCGGAGAGGCTGATGCTGCTCTTTGTGCGGGAAAGACTTGCGGTTCTGGCGGTGCCCAAGACCGGGTCGACGGCGCTGGCCGCGGCGCTGTGCGATCGTGCGGACATGGTGGTGCGCGCCCCGCCCCGGCTCAAGCACGTGACGTTGCGCCGGTTCCGGGCGCGGCTCCTGCCGCTGGTCGAAGAGGCGGGGATCACCGGCATCGAGACGGCCGCGGTGATCCGCGAACCCGAGGACTGGCTGAGAAGCTGGTATCGCTATCGCCAGCGCCCTGCGCTGGACGGCAAGCCCACCAGCACGCGGGGCATCGGTTTCGACGCTTTCGTACGCGCCTATCTAGCCGAGACCCGGCCACCCTGGGCCGATCTCGGCTCCCAGGCCCGGTTCGTGGCGCCGGGGCGGGACGGGCGCGGCGTCGATCACCTGTTCCGCCATGACGATCCGGACGCGCTGATCGCCTTTCTCGAGTCGCGGCTCGGCGGACCGATCACTCTGCCACGCAGCAATCGCTCGCCGGTCATGGACACCGCGCTTTCGAGAGAGACCCGGGCGATGCTGCGGACGGCGCGGGCCGAGGATTTCCTGCTTTACGAGGCGCTCGCCGCGCCCTGACGCCCGGCGCCCGTGGCGGGTTTGGCGGCCGGTGCGCGCAACTGGCGCTGGACGGTCGTGGTCAGGTCGGCCAGCGAGAACGGTTTCGGCAGGTAGACCGAGTTCGGGATGCGCGCCCGGATCTCGCCAAAGCTGTCCTCGGCATAGCCAGAGACGAAGACCACCCTGGTGCCCGGACGATCCTGCAAGGCCTGCGCGACCCAGCCCGGCCCGTCCAGCCCCGGCATCACCACGTCGGAAACGAACACGTCGACCTTGAGACCGGGATCGGCGAGGATCTCGAGCGCCTGCTCGCCACTTTCAGCCTCGAGAACGGTGTGGCCGCGCATTTTCATCGCCCGCGCCGCGAACGAACGCACCGGCGCCTCGTCCTCGACCAGGAGGATCACGCCGCTGTCGCGCGCATCGTCCTCACCCTCGGCCTCGGTGTCCGTAGTCTCGTCGAGACTGCCGCGATAGGCAGGCAGGTAGAGGGTGAAGGTACTGCCCGCGCCCACCTGGCTGTCGACGAAGATGAAGCCGCCGGTCTGCTTGATGATTCCATATACGGTGGACAACCCCAGCCCCGTTCCCTCGCCCGGGCGCTTGGTGGTAAAGAACGGCTCGAAGATCTTGGGCAGGCGGTCGGGCGGGATGCCCTCGCCCTTGTCGATCACGCGCACCACCGCATAGGTGCCCGCGGGGACCACGGCGCGGTCCCGGTGAAGGTCGCTCGCAAGCTCGACCGCCGCGGTCTCGAGCCGTATCTCGCCGCCGCTCGGCATCGCGTCGCGGGCGTTGACGACAAGGTTCATCACGACCTGTTCCAGCTTGCGCTTGTCGGCCCGGATCGGCGGAAGCTGATCGCCATGCCGGATGCGCAGCCGCACCCGTTCGCCCACCAACCGGTCGAGCAGATGCGCCAGTTCCCCCATCGTGTCGCGCAGGTCCAGCACCTCGGGGCTGAGCGTCTGCTTGCGCGAGAACGCCAGAAGCTGGGCGACAAGCGACGCTGCACGGTTGGCGTTCTGGTGGATCTGGACGAGGTCGCCGTAATCCGGATCGCCCGCGTCATGGCGCAGCATCAGCAGGTCGCAATGGCCGGAAATCGCGGTCAGCAGGTTGTTGAAATCATGCGCCACACCGCCCGCAAGCTGGCCGATCGCCTGCATCTTCTGGCTTTGCGTGAACTGCGCCTCAAGTGTCTTCATCTCGGTGACATCGTGCAGCACAACGACCAGCCCGTTGCCCTCCATCCGCGCCAGCGCCACCTGAACGAACAGCTCGCGGTCATCGCGGGCAACCCGCAGCACCTCGGCCATGTTGCTGGCACGCCCCTCGGCCGCCTCGGCCAGCCAGTCGCCAACCGAGCGGCCAAGCCCTTCGAGGCGGTCGCACAGGTTCAGCGCCTCGCCCGGTTCGGCGCCCAGCAGCTGCCGCGCACGGGCGTTCGCCAGCCGCACGGTTCCGTCGGTGTCGATCTGAAGGATCGCGACCGGCAACGCATCAAGAAGCCCCTCGGGGGGGCGCGCCTCACCGGCGACGTTGCCGGGCGGCAAGAGGTAAAGTTCGCGCTGGCCATCCCGGCCCGGCAGGGTCATCAGCCGCCGCCACAAGGGGCCCTCGACGGTATCGATCTCGATCTCCTCGCCATCGGGGTGGGCGGCCGCCGGCCGGTTGCGGCGCAGCGCGTCGAGAGTCGCCGGCATGTGCCCCAGCAGGTTCCGCGCGGCGGCGTTCAGCGACAGCACCCGCCCTGACTCGTCAAGTCGCAGCATCGGCAGCGCGCTGTCGGATGCCGGCGGCTCGCCTCCATCGAGATGCCAGATGAACACGCCGGGCGCCGCGCGCTCGACCGTCAGACGCAGCGCACCCTCGGGCCCGGGACGGGCATGCGCCGCGCTCTCGCCCCGCGCGGCGGCCGAGATAAGACCGGCAACCGCCCGATCGGGATCGGCAAAGACCGCCGCGAACGCCGTGGCGACCGGTTGGCCGCGGTTGGCCGGGACCCGGCGCAGCGCCGCGGTGTTCGCCAGCAGGATCCGACCCCGCCCGTCGGTCAGCACGCAGGCGCCGGGTGCCCCGGCACAAAGCCGCCGCAGCCGGCCGGCCGGCAACCGGCGGCCCCACATGTCGGCGATACGCAGGAAGGTGGCGAGTGCGGCCAGCGTCGCCGCCGCCGACAACAAGAGCACCGCAAGCCACGGCATCGGCACCGCCCGCGCGATCAGCGCAAGCCCGATCCCGCACAAAAGGATCGCCCAGGCCCGTTCGGCATAGGCGGCGGCGCTTTGGCCAAGGCTCGGGAAGGCGGGGGCGGGACGCGGCAAGGGGGCTTGCTCCGGCTGGATTCGGATCGGCGCTCCAGTGTGGGCCAAGGGCGGTTAACCATGTGTTAACGGGGCGCCCCCCGCACGAACCGCTGCCTGGCCGCGGCGCAAGACCGCCGCATAGAACCCGTCCCCGCCATCCAGCGGCGTCAGGCGCCGTTCGGCGGCGACCGTCCAGCCCGGATGGCGGGCCAGAAAGGCCGCGACCTGCGCGGCGTTCTCGGCCCCGATCAGCGAGCAGGTGGCATAGCCAAGCGCACCGCCGGGCCCGACCAGCGGCGCCGCGCGGTCGAGGATCTGCGCCTGAACTTCGGTCAACCGCGCCAGATCGGCAGGGCCGGTGCGCCACTTGGCTTCGGGGCTGCGACGCCAGGCGCCGCTTCCGGTGCAGGGCACGTCGCAGAGCACGAGGTCGAAGGGCTCTGCCGCCGCCAGGCCGCCCGCCCCGAGCAGTGTCACTTCGACACCCGCGCGCCCCGCCCGGACGGGCAGGTCGCGCATCCGCTCCGGCGCAGCATCGTGGGCGTGGAACCGCGCCGCAACCCGGCCGGCCAGCGCCAGCGTCTTGCCGCCCCCGCCCGCGCAATAGTCCAGCACGCGGTCGCCCGGGGCCAGCGGCATCAGGTCGGCCACCGCCTGCGAGGCGGCATCCTGCAACTCGACAAGGCCCTCGGCATAGGCGCGGCTCTGCTGCACCCGGCGGGCATTCGCCGTGACCTCCAGCGCGGCCGGTGACAGCGGATGCGGCCGCGTTTCGACCCCCTCTTCGGCCAGCGCGGCGGCGGCGGCATCGCGGGTGGTGCGCCGCAGGTTCGCGCGCAGGAATACTGCCGCGCGGCGGCGCAGCGCCTCCATCACCGGGCGGAAATCGGCCCCCAGACTCTCGCGCAGGACCGGCGCCAGGTCCGCGGGACAGTCGCAGGCGATCTCTTCGGGCAGATCGGTCAACGGCGGCGGTGCAGCGCGTTCCCGCTCGGTCAGCGGCGCGGGCGCGTGGCGTTCGCCGGTGAATACCGTATCGGGATCGGCGCCCGCGCTGCGCAGCAGACCCAGAACAAGCCCCCGCCCGGTGTCAGCGCCGCCCAGCGCGGCAAAGGACTGCCGACAGCGCAGCACCTCGAACACCAGGTCGCGGATCGCTGCGCGGTCTTTCGCACCGGCATAGCGGTTCTGCCGGCCCCAGGTGGTCAAAAGCCTTTCGACCGGCGCACCGGCAAGCCAGTCGTCGAGGATGCAGATCGCAGCGGCGTGGCGGGCGGACGGCGTCACCGCAGGACCGCGCCGCCATGCCCGAACATCGCGGCGGAACCCCTTGGTGGAACAGGAGTCCCAGGCATGTCACATGATCCGGTAGTTCGGGCTCTCGCGGGTGATCTGAACGTCATGGACATGGCTTTCCTTCAGCCCCGCCCCGGTGATCCGCACGAATCGGCAGTTCTGACACATCTCGGCAACCGTGGCGCAGCCGGTGTACCCCATTGCCGCGCGCAAACCCCCGACCAACTGGTGGATCACCGCACCCGCCGATCCCTTGTAGGGCACCTGCCCCTCGATCCCCTCGGGCACCAGCTTGTCCGAGGCCGCGTCCTTCTGGAAGTAGCGGTCGGCCGAGCCGCGCGCCATCGCGCCGAGCGAACCCATGCCGCGGTAGGACTTGAACGACCGGCCCTGGTAAAGGATCACCTCGCCGGGGCTTTCGTCGGTGCCCGCGATCATCGAACCCACCATCGCGCACGATGCGCCCGCCGCGATCGCCTTGGCGAAATCACCGGAATACTTGATGCCGCCATCGGCGATCACGGGCACGTCGCCGGCGGCCTTTGCGCAATCCATGATCGCGGTCAGTTGCGGCACGCCGACGCCTGCCACCATCCGCGTGGTGCAGATCGACCCCGGCCCGATCCCCACCTTGACCGCGTCCGCCCCCGCGCCGATCAGCGCCCGCGTCGCCTCGGCGGTGGCGACGTTGCCGGCCATGACCTGCACCGCGTTGGTCGCCTTCTTGATCCGCTCGACCGCCTTCGCGACCCCCTCGGAGTGGCCGTGCGCGGTGTCGATCACGATCAGGTCGACACCGGCGTCGATCAGGGCCTCGGAGCGTTCGAACCCCGCATCCCCCACCGTCGTCGCAGCGGCGACCCGCAACCGGCCCAGTTCATCCTTCACCGCCTGCGGGTTCAGCACCGATTTCTCGGTGTCCTTCAGCGTCAACAGGCCCGTCAGCTTGCCCGCCTCGTCGGTGATCAGCAGCTTCTCGATCCGCCGCGCCTTCATCAGGTTCAGCGCCTCGGCGCGGTCCACGGGCTCGCGCAGTACGGCAAGGTTATCGGACGTCATCATCGCATACACCGGCGTCGCGTCGCTGGGCGCGAAGCGCATGTCGCGGTTCGTCACGATGCCCACCACGTGGCCCTTGCCGTCGATCACCGGGAAGCCCGTAAAGTTGTAACGTTCGATCAATGACTTCGCGTCGGCCAGCGTCTGGTCGGGGGTCAGCGTGATCGGGTTGTAGACCACCCCGCTCTCGTACCGCTTCACCCGGCGCACCTCGCGCGCCTGCTCCTCGACGGTCAGGTTGCGGTGGATCACCCCGATCCCGCCCGCCTGCGCCATGGCGATCGCCATGCGGTGCTCTGTCACCGTGTCCATGGCCGAGGACAGAAGCGGAATGTTCAGCCGGATCGCGCGGGTGACAAAGGTCGCGGTGTCGGCCTGGCTCGGCAGGACCGAGCTGGCGCCGGGAATGAGCAGGACGTCGTCGAAGGTGAGCGCCTCGCGAATCTCCATGGGGGTCTCCTGGGGAGTCTTCGTTTGGCGCTTCCCTATTTCACGGGGTCCCGGAAAAGGGAAGGGCAAATGCGGCGGACCGGCGGTGACGGCCGGATGCCCTCAGCAGCAGTTCTGTTCCAGATCCCACAGCAGCGCCAGCGCTGCCTCGTCGCCCACCTCTTCGAAGAAGGCCCGCAGCGCGTTCACCTGCGCCCCCGCAAAGAACAGGTTGTCGGTGCCCATGCGCGCCTTTTCGGCCAGCTTCTTCTCGAAATAGCCCACCCAGCGCGACTCGTTCCCGGCCATCCGCGCGGCCAGCATCTCCATCAACCGGTCGGCATTGGCGGTGCAGTCGAGTCCGCAGAAACTGACATAGCGATCGGGGGTCTGGTCGGTCATCGGCAGGCGGTCCTTTCGGGCAGTTTCTTGGCGATCGGGGCGTATCTAGGACAGCCGGGGGGATCCGATCTGTCAGCCAGGCGACAGTTCGGCCAACGCCTCCAGCCGGGCGATATCCAGAAGCACCAGGTGGCGCCGGTCGGGACGCTCGATCACGCCGCTGCGCGCCAGCCGCGTCAGCAGCGTCGACAGCGTCTGGCGCGTGGTGCCCAGCACGCTCGCCAGCGACTCGGTGCTGTCGATCAGGCGCAGCCGGTCGCTGCCCTGGATCTGCCGCTCGGCCAGCAGGAACCGGGCAAGGCGCGACTCCACCGGGCGGAACGCCAGATCCTCGATCACGTCCAGCGCCCCGCGCAACAGCAGCCCCACCTCGCGGAACGCCGCAAGCCCCAGTTCGGGTTGGCGGGTGACCAGCGCCAGCATGTCACCGACCGGCCATGACACGATCGTGCAGGGGTCCAGCGCCTCGACCCAGGCGCGGGTATGGGTGACGTACAGGCTGCCCGGGCGCAGATAGCCCAGCGTCAACTCACGCGCGGCGCCGGTCAGGCTGATCCGGGCCAGCCCGGATTCCAGCAGGAACAGCCGGTCTACCCCGGCATCGGGCCGCGCGATGGTCTCGCCCGGCCCATGGCGACGGCGGCGCCCGCCACCAAGCTGCGACGCCAGGGCCGAATGGGGATGGTGCGGACCCTGCATCGGCGCAGGCTGGCACGGGACCCCGCGCGCGGTCACGCCCGGGCCGCGTTGGTCCTGGCCCCCAGACCGCCCTTTGCCCAAGCCTGCATCACCTTGAACAGGATCGGTGCAATCGCAAGCGTCGCGGCGACAAGCACAAGGCCACCGGCAATGCGGAACCCCGCGCCCTGCCCCGCCGCCGCCATCGCCAGAAGGAAGCTCGCCAACGTCGCAAGCGGGAAGGTGAGCGCGCCCCAGAACGGAGAGAACCCCGCCCGGAGAAGCCAGGGCCCCCGAACAAGCAGGAGGGCGGCCAGCAGCACGGCCAGCCCGGCGCAGACCCATGCGAGCCCGGTCTTGTCCGTCAGGATCGCCACGGTGCCCAACAGGTTCGCGGGCGCGAGATGAATCGCCAGCAGCGGGCGCAGCGGCGCGGGCACGTCCTCGCGCACGAATTGCACGAGGCTCGCCCCCCAGATCGCCAGCGCCGCCACGCCGGTCGCGTAGAGGATCGCGGTCGCAAACCCGGCAAGGCCCAACGCCTGCGCCGGCACCGCGCCAACGATGAAGCCCACGAATTGCAGGTGCCAGACCGGCGTCACCCGGCGTTGCCCGGGCGGCCCTGCGATCAGCGCGCGCAGCACCAGGAGAACGAGACCCCCGTGCAGCGCAAAGCCCGCACCCAGCAGCACCAGCGCCGCACGGGGTGCGATCGGCACCAGCGCCGCCGCCACCAGATAGACCGACAGCACCATCGCCGACAGCCCGGCGCGGCCCGGCAGCACCCGCAAATCCTCGGGCAGGACACCCGGCCTGCGTGCGAATTTCACCGCATAGGCCATTGCACAAAACAGGAAAAGCAGTGTCATCGCGCCCAGGATCAGGTCTGCGACCGCGCCCGGAACCGCAAGTGTTTCTGCCGCGCGCCGCCAGGCAAGGCCAAGTGCCAGCGCCCCGAGCACGGGTGGAAAGATCGCGGGCGGCACCTGGTCGCCAAAGCGCGGACGGGGCGTGAAGAGGGGCGGAACCGGGCGCGTCATGGCACCGGTGTGCCATGGTGCGCGAGATCCGGCAAGCGGCAGGGCGGCGTCAGCGGAACATGTCAAACAGGAAGGACCGGGTCTCGCCGCAACTGCGCTCGGCGAGGAATTTCATCTGCTGGAGCTTGTTGCCGGGCGACCGCTCGGGATGGTCCATGACGGACTTGAGAACCGCGAAATCATGCTGCGAGAGCGTGCCGATGCAGCTTGCCGAAACACCCGCGCGCCGAAGCTCCGGCAACACGTCCCGGGCAAGCTGGGACTGGGCCAGCGCGGCCGGGGCAGCCCCGATCGCAAGCGCGGCGGCAAGGGCGATGGTCGCGGAACGGGACATGGGAACCTCGTCGGGTGGATGCTGACGCTACCTTATCCGCCCCGGCCGCCAACGTCCAATCAGCCGCGCGTGAGGGGCCCTTGCGGTCAGAAGGCGGCCAGCGGCTCGGCGGCGATCCACAGCAGCACATCGAAGTACCGCGCGAGGGCGGTGCTGACCATCCCGCCGCCCAGGGCCCACAGACCCCAAAGCGCCGCGCCCAGCAGGATCAGCGGGATCGCCCAGATCAGCCCGAGTGCCAGGGCCGCGCGGACAGCCTCAAGCGGGCTGTCCGGTGCGCGGTCGATCAGGACGGCGACGGGACGGCGAAGCGCGCGTGGCCAGACGCCCTGCAGGCCCAGCAGGCTGACCAGGAAATGCAGTGCCGTGGGAACGATGGTCGAGAACAGCATCAGGTAGAGCCAGACATGGGCACCGGGCGTTTCCCTGATCCCTGCGAACAGCGCGCCGAGATCGAGCAGCGGCACACCGGCCAGACGGTTCAGCCCGTCGATCGCGGCGACCAGCGTGACGCCGAGGGCAAGGAACAGGACGCAGGCGATCGCAAGGTCGAGAAGGCCCCAGAGGAAAGGCAGGCCCGACCGCAGCCCCCGGCGCAGGAGCGACAGGGTGACGGCGTAGGACAGGACATCGAACAGGGCGTTGATCAGGGGGAAGACGGCGAGGAACAGGAACAGGCTGCGGCGGTCCTCGGGGACGGCGGACCAATCAAGAACACGCGCCAGCAAGACCACCGACAGCACGACCGCTCCCGTCACCAACCATCGCGCCAATATCGGCTTGCCGCGCAAGTCGAGCCACTCGACGGCGGCTAAGGCTGCGACTGCGACTGCGAATCCGACTGCGCCTGCGACTGCGACTGCGACTGCGAATGCGGCTGCGAATGCGACTGCGAATGCGAATGCGGCTGCGAATGCGAGAATCAGCAGCCAGTCGGCAGCCTGTCGCACGACACGATGCCGACTGGCTGCCGCCAGTGTCCGGGCGACGAAGCCAAGGATCAAGATGCCGAAAACGACAAGCGTGGCCGCACGGTCCGGCCAGAACGGGGCCGCGGGCAGCACCACGAAGCTGCCCACGCGTCCCTCGGCCCCGGTCACGATCCATTGGCCCACCAGCAACAGCACCGGATAGGCCACCGCGATCAGCAAAGCCTTGTCATAAAGCCGCCAGGTCAGCGCGGCGCGGAACAGCGTGGGCCAGCCGTCGCGGTCGCTGGCCTCGTCACAAAGCCGCCGCCAGACCCACATCACGTTGCGCCGGGTCAGCGTGGTGTAGATCTGGGTGTAGCTCGACTTTTTCAGCGTGCCTGCGAGAAACGCCCGGCTCGGCCCGTCCGACAGACCGAGGATCGCGAAGAGCCAGAGCGCAAAGGCCGCAAGTGACGCCGCCCAGACCGCCCAATGCGGACCGAAGGCCAGCAGCGACGCCACCGCGCTTGCCGTCACCACGCCCCAGATCGCGAGGTTCGTCCCGATATGGCCCTGTTCGTTCACCGCCCGCCTCGCGTGCCTGCGGGCAGAGTGGCGCAACCCGGCCGAGATGGGAAGCCGCGGGTAAAGCCTGAGCGCAATCTGACTGGTTGAAGTGTTCCCGCCGGGTGAACCTGTCGAGGCTTGTGTCGACCGGTCACCGATGCCGACGCGGTGCCGATCCTGCTGGCCTGTGCGGTGCCGGGCCTGTTCATGGACGCGATCGGGATCGCCGCTGCGGACGCGGCCGGTGGTCTGCCCCGCCCTGATGGCGCTGGACAGGGGCGCTTGTCTCGGACGAGGACACCACCGTTGGCACGGCGGAGCCGACATGCGCGATCTGGTTCGGCATCCCCGTGGGCGAGATGGCCGATGTCTGCCGTATCACGCCGCCGGTCGGGCTGAGCTGCCTTGTGGTTGCGGGCCTGCATGACGGTATATCGGCGCAGGACGAGTTCGGGGGAGTCAAGCCCTTCTTTCTCGCCGATGCCGTCGCCATCGCGGTTCGCATCGCCTTCCCCGCGCTCGTCCTCTGGCGGCCGGGCTTTGCCCGAGGCGGGTGCCTCAGCGCGTCTTGGGGCGCTCGGACTTGGCGTAGTTGCTGAAATGGCCCTCCTTCGCGGCCTGCCGACGCGCGCCCTCGATCATCTTGCCGGTCTTGCCCGGACGGGCCAGTCGGGACAACAGTCGCTGCAGGTCGGCGCTGCCGCAGTCCGGGCAGACCGGCGGCGCGTCGTCGCCGCGCACGAACTGCTCGCACTCCGCCCCGCAGGCGCCACAGCGATAGGCATAGATCGGCATCGCAAGGCTCCACTCCAAGGCCACGGGATCCAGCCCCGCGGCTGTCCGGTCCCTGATCGTCCGCGACCAGCCCCGGGGTCAACCGCCCAGCACCTGCGCGGCCGCGCCCGGCGCTCCATTGCCTGTCCATGCGGCAGAACCGGACGGAACTGCCCAGCCGGACGGCGTTCCCGATCCACTCCAGCCGGTCCGCACGGGCGCCGTCCGGCCAGACAGCGGCCCGGCCCGGCGATCCGGCTGCCCCCCGTATCGGGGCAATCGCCTGCGCCCGGCCGACCGGTCTCAGAGGGAGCCCGCGCTGGTGCTGCCAAGCTCGCGCAGCAGGACGGCGATATTCTGGCGGATCGCCCCCTCGCGGGCCACGCGCAGCCGGTCGATCCCCTGCACCGCCTGGGCCAGCGTCGCCGTATAGCCCGAACTCACCCTGAGATCGCGCACCGACCGGCCCGCCCCGTCGCGCAGCCGGTACTGCACGTTCAGCACGACCTTTGTCGTCGAGGGCTCGCTCGGCGCCTCGGCCACATCCATCACCACGGCCTCCAGTGTCTGCCCGCCGCCCGGCACAAGGATGCCCGCCTGCCGCAGCGAGGTCTCCAGCGCCGCGCGGAAACCGCCATCCGACAGCTCGCCCGCCCAGGGCGGAATCGCCCCACCGCCGCCCGGCACCACCACCGACCCCACCGCACCGGCATGGATGCTTCTCGCAGGCACCGGCGCGATCGCCGCAGGCACCGGCCCCGTGGGCCCCCGTGCCTCGACACAGGCCCCCAGCGCCGCCGCCATCGCCAGAACGGCAAGGCTCCTGCCGCGTCTTCCGATCATCTCCGCTCTCCTTCGATCCGCAGCGCCCAGCCTAACGCCACCGAAGCGAACGGCCCATGGGAAAAGATGCCCCCTTGTCGGATCGGCGGTCATCCGCAAGCTGCGCCCCCGCAGCAACGCTGGGCCGCCTCACCCAGCGCCCCGGCGACCTCGACCGGGCCCTGACGGGCGAACCCGGCCGTCCCGGTCGCGCTCATGTCCTCGGGGCGGATGCCGACAGCCACCTTGTGGCCAATGTCGCCGTCCCCTTCGGCTCTGCAATGGTGGCCCGCGCCTCCGGAGCGATCAACCAAAGCGCTAGCGGCGCCCCGGCCGTACAATCCTGAGCTTGACGCACGGCGCCCACGGCACGACGCTTCGACCATGGATCTGACACGCGACGACTTTCCGAAGGGATTTCTTTTCGGCGCCGCCAGCTCGGCCTACCAGGTCGAGGGGCACGGCGCAGGCGGCGCAGGGCCCTGCCACTGGGACAGCTTTGCCGCGACGCCGGGAAACGTGGCGGGCGGTGCGGACGGGCGGATGGCCTGTGACCACCTTCACCGTCACGCCGAGGATCTGGACCTCGTGGCGGCAGCGGGGTTCGACCTGTACCGGTTTTCCACCTCCTGGGCGCGGGTCATGCCGGACGGGGCAACCGTGAACCCCGAGGGACTCGATTTCTACGACAGGCTGGTCGACGGACTGCTGACCCGTGGACTGAAACCCATGCTGACGCTCTATCACTGGGACCTGCCCTCGGCGCTGGCCGACCGGGGCGGCTGGGCGAACCGCGACACGGCCGAACGCTTTGCCGGTTTCGCTGAACTGATGGCGCACCGCCTTGGCGACCGGGTCTGGTCCTGGGCCACGATCAACGAGCCCTGGAGCGTCTCGTGGCTGTCGCATTTCGAGGGCCAGCACGCACCGGGCCTGCGCGACATCCGCGCCACGGCGCGCGCGATGCACCATGTTGGCCTCGCCCATGGCTTGGGCATGGCCGCGCTCGGGGCCGCGGGCGCGACGAAGGCGGGTGTCGTGCTGAACTTCGAACCGGGGTTTCCCGCAGAAAACAGCGATGCCGCACGCGAAGCGACCCTGCGGCACGGGGCGACCTTCAGCTGGTTCTTCCTTCAGGCCATGACACGGGGCAGCTATCCCGACCGCGCGCTCGAAGGGCTGGCGGCGCACCTGCCCGCGGGCTGGGAACAGGACATGACCACCATCGCCGCGCCCCTGGACTGGCTGGGGGTCAACTATCACACGATCCGCCGCGTCGCGCCCGCCCCCGGACCCTGGCCGGGCAAACGGGCGGTCGCGGGCCCCCTGGCGAAGACCGACACGGGCTGGGAAATCGCACCCGACGAACTGGGCGCGCTGCTGCACTGGATGTCCGACACCTTCACCGGCGCGTTGCCACTCTACATTACCGCGAACGGCATGGCCGCACCCGACCGGGTGGTGAAAGGCCAGGTGCGCGACGAAGACCGCATCGCCTATCTGGCGGCCCATCTCGAGGCCGCGAAAGACGCCATTGCGGCAGGTGTGCCGCTGAGGGGCTATGTGGTCCGGTCGCTTCTCGACGGGTTCGAATGGGCGTACGGCTATTCGAAACGCTTCGGCCTTGTCCATGTCGATTTCGAAAGCTTGCAGCGCACCCCCAAGGCATCCTACCACGCGCTGGCCCGGATGCTGAAAGGACCTGTCCAGTGATCGCGCCCATGACCGCACTTGTGGCCGATATCGGCGGTACCAATACCCGCGTCGCGCTGGCCGGTGGCCCGCGCCTCGTCGCGGGCAGCGTCAGGCGCTATCCCAATGCCGAATTCGCGGACCTTTCCGAGGTGCTCGCCCGCTACCTTGCCGAGGCGGGCAGCCCCCGGATCGACGGTGCCTGCGCGGCGCTGGCGGGGCCGGTCCGGGCCGGACGGGGGCGGCTGACCAACCTCGACTGGACCATCGACGAGGCCGGGATCGCCCGCGCCACCGGTGCGAAGAGCGTGAAGCTTCTGAACGACCTGCAGGCGCAGGGTCACGCACTCGATCACCTTGCGCCGGACGCCCTGGTCCCGGTACTCGACGGCCCGCGTGCGGCGGGCGAGACGCGGCTGGTGATCGGGCTTGGCACCGGGGTCAACGTGACCGTCGTTCACCGCACGCCCACGGGCACGCTGGTCACCGCGAACGAGGCGGGCCATGTCACCCTGCCCGTGGCCGACGAGGACGGCCTTGCGCTGGCCCGCTTCGCCGCCGGCGACGACGGGTTCGCCGCGGTCGAGGACATCCTGGCCGGCCGCGGCGTCGAGGCGCTGTTCGCCTGGGTGACCATGCGGGCGGGCACGCCGCGGCGGATGGACGGACATGCGATCATCGCCGCCGCGCCGGACGACCCGGCCGCCGAAGAGGCGCTGCGGTGCTATACCGCCATGCTCGGCCGGGTTGCGGGCGACCTTGCGCTGCACCATCTTCCCTATGGCGGCATCTACCTGATCGGGGGCGTTGCCCGCGCGGTGACCCCGCATCTGGGTCGGCTGGGCCTTGACCGGGCGTTTCGCGCCAAGGGCCGGTTCTCGGGCCTGATGGAAGCGTTTGCGATCGCCACCATCACCGATGATTTCGCGGCACTGACGGGCTGCGCTGCCTATCTTGCAGAGTCCGCATGAGACGAGGAACCACCTTTTCCCCGCCCCCGCGATGGGTCAGAAGCCGGCAAACGCACAGACAAGGAACCCCACGCCCATGAAGATCGACGGAACTCACTACCGCTCCATCTGGCGCGAGGCCGACGGCACCGTGAAGATCATCGACCAGCGCTGGCTGCCGCATGAACTTCGAATCGTAAGTCTCTCCACCAGAAAGGACTTCGCCGACGCGATCCGCGACATGTGGGTGCGCGGCGCCCCCCTGATCGGGGCGACCGCGGCCTATGGTGTGGCGGTGCAGATGGCCGAGGATGCCTCGGACGCGTCGTTGTCGGAAACCTACGAGGTGCTGCATGAAACGCGGCCCACGGCGATCAACCTGCGCTGGGCGCTCGACGAGATGATCCGCCTGCTGAAATCGCTGCCCCCCGAGGCCCGCGCCGAGGCAGCCTTCCGCCGCGCGGCCGACATCTGCGACGAGGATGTCGAGATCAACCGCCGGATCGGGGTGAACGGCCTCGCGCTGATCCGCGAGATCGCCGCGCGCAAGGGCGGCGGGCGCGTGAACGTGCTGACCCATTGCAACGCGGGGTGGCTGGCCACCGTCGACTGGGGCACCGCGACCTCGCCGATCTATCATGCGGTCGAGGAAGGGATCGACATCCATGTCTTCGTCGACGAGACCCGGCCACGCAACCAGGGCGCGCAGCTCACCGCGTGGGAGATGCTGAACCACGGCGTCAGCCACGACCTGATCGTGGACAACGCGGGCGGCCACCTGATGCAGCATGGCGAGGTGGACCTGTGCATCGTCGGCACCGACCGCACCACCGCGCAGGGCGACGTGTGCAACAAGATCGGCACCTATCTCAAGGCGCTGGCCGCCCATGACAACGGCGTGCCGTTCTATGTCGCCCTGCCCTCTCCCACCATCGACTGGACGGTGTGGGACGGGGTGAAGGAGATCCCGATCGAGGAGCGCGCCCAGGCCGAGGTGACCCATGTCCAGGGGCGGATGCCCGACGGCGTCATCGGCCAGGTGCTGATCTCGCCCCAGGGCACGCCCGCGCGCAACCCCGCCTTCGACGTGACACCCGCGCGGCTCGTCACCGGGCTGATCACCGAGCGCGGCGTCGCCCCGGCCAGCGCCGGGGGGCTGGCCGCGCTGTTCCCCGACCTTGCCCGGGCCGCAGGCTGAGCGCATGCCCCGATGACCGGCGGCCGGGACAGGAGGGGCCTTCGCGCCCGGGTCGCGCATCTCGCCCGCCGGGCGCGCACCGCCCTGCCGCCGGGCGGGCGCAGCCTTGCGGGGCTCGGCCTCGTGCTGGGCGGGTTCGCCGGTTTCCTGCCGATCCTGGGCTTCTGGATGATCCCGCTTGGCCTTGCGCTGATCTGGTTCGACCTGTCGGCCCTCGTCCGGTGGTTGCGCGGACGCGGTCCCCACGACCGCAACGAGGATCGTTGAGCTTCGAATCTTCGTGACCGGGCCGCCTTGGCCCTTGCACGGGGCGATCCTGCGGATAACCTTGGATAAGACGTTGTCCAAAATGGCATTTCGAAAATGAAACGCAGAACTTTCCTGCTCTCCACCCTCGGAACCGGCCTGTTCGCCGCCCCCGCGCTGTCCCGGACCGCCACGCCCGATCCAGAAGAGGCGGACCCGCTTGCCCCGCGGATGGTGCGTATCAAGAATGTCGAGCCCGCCGAAATCCATGTGGTGCCGCGCGAATTCGCGCTTTACTGGACGCTGCCCAACAAGAAGGGCCGCGCAATCCGCTACCGGGTTTCGATCGGCCGGGACGGGCTGTACGAACCCGGCGTGTTCACCGTGGGCGCCAAGAAGGAATGGCCCTCTTGGCGGCCGACCGACGACATGATCGAGCGCCAGCCGCATCTTTACAAGCAATACGAGGACGGCATGCCGGGCGGCCCGAACAACCCGTTGGGGGCGCGGGCGATCTACCTGTTCACCAACGCGGGCGGCGACAGCATGCTGCGCATCCACGGCACCCAGGATCTGGCCAGCATCGGCCGGCGTGCCTCGAACGGCTGCGTGCGAATGGCCAATTCGCACGTGGTCCACCTCTACGAGCAGGTTCCCCTCGGCGCCCGCGTGGTGCTGCACGACGTCTGACGCGGGGGGCGCGCCGGGCGGACTTGCGCGGCGGCCCGAAACCGTGTTCGCTGGTCGCATCGGCGGATGCGATTGAGGCCCATGGACAGGATCGCGACAGGCCAGCCCCTTGCACCCGCGGACCTTGCGGGACAGGAGGACTTCGACCTCGGCTTTGCGACCACCGCCGAGCTTGATCCGCTTGAGGACTGGCCCGGGCAGGACAGGGCGCTGGGGGCGCTGCGGCTTGCGGCCGAAACCTCGCACGACGATTTCAACCTCTACGTCCTCGGCACCCCCGGCACCGGGCGCCACAGCGCCACCCGCAAGGTTCTGGAGCAGGCCGCCGCCGCCCGCCCCCTGCCCGCCGACCGTGTCTACGTCAACCGCTTTGACGACCCGCGCCGCCCGGTGGCCATGGAACTGCCGCCCGGCCGCGCGGTCGAGTTGCGCGATACGGTCCGCAAGGTGGTCAACGACCTTGCCAACGACATCCCCGCGATCTTTGAATCCGAGGATTACCAGACCCGCCGCCGGGCCATCGAGGACACCTATTCCGAGCGCCACGAAACGGCGATGGGCGCGCTGGCCGACATGGCGCGCGAGCGCGGCCTGGCCATCGTGCGCACCCCCATGGGCTTTGGGGTTGCGCCGCGGAAGGGCGAGGAAATCCTGCCGCCCGACGAGTACGAAAAGCTGCCCCCCGCGGACCGTGCCCGGCTGGATGCGGCGATCGACGAGGTGCGCGCCCGTCTCGAGGATATCCTGAAGGACCTGCCAAAGGGCATGAAGGCGCAACGCCGCGAAGTCGAGGAACTGAACATCTCGATGGCGCGCGAAGGCGTGGATGCCGCGCTTGCCGAGGCGCTGGAGCGGTTTGCGGAGCATGCGGCCGTCACCGGCCACCTGCAGGCGATGCGCGCGGACATGATCGACAACGCGGAACTCTTCCTGATCCGCGAGGACGGCCCGCAGGCCGGCGCCTTCCCCGTCGCAACGTCGCGCCACTACCTCAAGCCGCAATTCCAGCGTTACGCAGTCAACGTGATGGTCAGCCACGACCCCGCCACCGCGTCGGGCGCGCCGATCGTCGAGGAAGGTTTGCCGACGCTCGCCAACCTGATCGGGCGGATCGAATACAGCTCTGACCAGGGGGCGCTGGTCACCAATTTCACGATGATCCGGCCGGGCGCGCTGCACCGCGCCAATGGCGGGTTCCTGATCCTCGACGCGATGCAGATCCTGACCGAGCCATTGGCCTGGGACGCCCTCAAGCGCAGCCTGAAAAGCGGCGAGGTCACGATCTATTCGGCGGGTGAACGGTTCAGCCTGATCTCGACCGAAACGCTCGACCCCGATCCGATGCCGCTGCGCCTGCGGGTGGTGCTGGTGGGCGAGCGGCGGCTTTACTACCTGCTTGCCGCGCTCGACCCCGATTTCGGGCGGCTGTTCAAGCTCGAGGCCGATTTCGACGACCGGATGCCCCGCACCGGCGAAAGCGCGCAGCTTTTCGCGCGGCTGATCGGCACCATGGCGCGGACGGACGGCATGCGGCCGGTCGCCGCCGACGGGGTGGCGCGGATGCTGACCGAAAGCCTGCGGCTGTCGGAAGATGCGGAACGCTTTACCCTGAACCTCGCCGCGCTTGGCGACATCCTGCGCGAGGCCGACCACTGGGCGGGCAAGGCGGGGGCCGAGGCGATCCGCAGCGACGATATCGAAACCGCCGTCGCCGCGGCCGACCGGCGCGCAGGGCGGCTTCGGGAACTCGGCCAGGAGGCCATCGCGCGGGCCACGCTGCTGATCGACACCGAAGGTGCCCGCGTGGGCCAGATCAACGCGCTGTCGGTCCTGGAAATCGGCAAGACCCGCTTCGGCCGCCCCACCCGGGTCAGCGCGCGGGTGCGGATGGGGGCGGGCAAGCTCGTCGACATCGAGCGCGAGGCGGAACTCGGCGGGCCGATCCATTCCAAGGGGGTGATGATCCTGTCGGGCTACCTGGCCGGGCACTACGCCCCGGACCTGCCGATGTCGCTGTGGGCGAGTGTGGTCTTCGAGCAGAGCTATGGCGGGGTCGAGGGCGACAGCGCGTCGGCGGCCGAATTGGTCGCCCTGCTCTCGGCGCTGGCCGACCTGCCCATCGACCAATCCTTCGCGGTCACCGGATCGGTGAACCAGTTCGGCGACGTCCAGGCCATCGGCGGCGTGAACGAGAAGGTCGAGGGCTTCTTCGACACCTGCGCGGCGCGCGGCCTGACCGGGCGGCAGGGCGTGCTGATCCCGGTGGCGAACGTCAAGCACCTGGTGCTGCGCCCGCGGGTGCGCGCGGCGATGGACGGGGGCCGGTTCCGGGTGATCCCGATCGCCAGCATCGACGAGGGCATCGCGCTGCTGACCGGCCGCCCGGCGGGCGCGCGCGGGGCGGACGGCGCCTTTCCGGCCGACAGCGTGAATGGCCGGGTCGAGGCGCGGCTGACCGCCTTTGCCGAGGCCCGGCGCCGGTTCGGCCAGAAACCCGATACGTCCGAGGATCGCAATTGACCCCGGCGGACAGCACCAGACGGGTGATCCTTACCGCCACCTGCTTTGCCGAGGCCGAGGCGATGCTTGCGCTGGCCGAGGGGCTGGCGGCCGAGGCGGGCGCCATGCTCCAAGGCGTGCTGGTCGAGGATGCCGACAGCGTCGCGCTGGCCGTCGCGGGCGCGGCGAGGATCGTCGATCCGGCCGGGCGCCCGGTGGCGGGGCTCGACCCGGCCCGGATGGGGGCGGCCTATGCCCGCGACGCGGCGCGGTTCGAACGGATGCTGGCCGAGGCCGCCACCCGCACGGCGCTTACCTGGGGGTTCCGCCGCGCCCGGGGGCGGCTGGCCGGGGCCTTGACCGGGCTCGCCGCGCCGGGCGATCTTCTGGTGCTGCCCGCCGGGCTGCTGCGATCGCCGCTGCGCGAGATCGTCCTCGCGGCCGGTGCCGATCCGGACCTTGCGCCACTGGCCGCCGCCGCAGCAGCGCGCATCCGCCGCCCGCTACGCCAGCTTGCCGCACCGACCGTTGCGGGGGCGCCATGGACCGGGCTTGGCCCGGGCAGCGTGCTGTTCTCGCACGTCGAGGCACATAACCTGGCGGCGCTGCTGGGCGCAACACGCTGCATCCACGTACTGCGCGCCTGAGGCCGCGGCCCTCAACCCGCCCCGCCCGTCAGGAAATCCGCGCCCGACACCCGCACCAGCCCCGGCAGATCGGCGATCTCGATCTCGTAGGCATCCTTCAGCCGCACCACGCCCTCGCCGTTCAATTCGTGCAGGGCGCGGCTGATCGATTCCGGCGTGGTCCCGAGGTAATGCGCAAGATCAGTCCGGCGGATCGGGATCGTCACCGACATCGGCACACCGGGGTCGCGGTGCCGGACCGAGCGCAGCTTGCGCCGCAACAGGATCAGCAGGAACGAGGCCAGCCGCTCGACGATCTTGTGACCGCCCATCAGCAGCACCCATTCCCGCGCCGAATCAAGTTCGTCCAGCACGTTGACAAGGAACATCCGCTCGATTTCGGGGGTGGTCCTCAGGATGTCCTCGAACGGGCCACGCGAAAAGGTCAGCACCCGCGCATCGGTCAGGGCAACAATGGCATAGGCCGTGGGCCCGTCGAACAGACGGCCATACATGTCGGTCGGCACCAGTAGCCCGATGATATGCGTCCGACCGTCCGGCAGGCATTTCTGCATCCCCAGCGCGCCGTCCAGCAGATAGCCGATCTCCTGCGCCGAGGTGGCCTCGGCCAGGACCTCGGTCCCGCGGGGGATATCGCGCAGCCGGGCGATTGCCACCAGCGCGCGCAAATGCTCGGCCGGCAGGGTATGAAGGATTTCACCCAGCAGCCCGCGGACATCGTCCCGCTGCGAGTCGGAAAGACATCCTCTTGAAACGCGGTTTGCCATGCCCCTCCTCTTCTTCGCCTCCCGTCTCGAAAGGAAGGGCGAAGCCCGTTTTCCGACCGTCGGTATCCGAACCTATCCCCAGCGCATTGACTACCGTCAATGTTCACGTAGCGACAATCGGCCATGCTGAATCTTGCGTGCGACTCGCGCGGTCGGTTGGGGTTTGCGTTGCCGATACGCGAACGGCCGAGGCAGACCGGGTGGTAGCGCGACCGCAAGAGGAGGAGCGGCCATGCTGCACGACCGAATGACGGCGGACGGATCACCGGACGGCAGCAGGCGGTTCGAGGACACGGGTTTCTGTGCCCAGATCGGACCCGTTGCCTGTCGTCTGCTGGCCGAAACCGCCCATGTCGAGATCGTGCCGCCAGACCGGGTACTCTGGCACGATGATGCACCGGCAGCCTTGGTCGGCATCGTGCTGTCGGGTTGCCTTCGTCTCCAGCGCCACAGCCGCGACGGGCGGCGCCAGATCCTGAACCTCGCGGTTCCGGGCGATCTCTTCGGTCAGGAGGGCGAGGGGCGGGCGGGCTACACGTTGGAAAGCGCGACCGAGGCCACACTCTGCCGGTTCGACCGCCGGGCCTTCGACCGGCTCGTGGCCGAGGACGGCACGCTGCGCCGGGCGCTCTATTGCCACAACTCTAGCAAGCTGGAACGGTTGCGCTGGCTGACCTGGACGATCGGCGCGCTCCGGCCCGAGGAAAGGATCGCCGCGTTCCTGCTGAGCGCCCGTGCCTACCTGCCCTACCGGGCACTGCCCGACGGTACCGGGTTGATCTCGCTGGTCATCGCCCGGCGCGACATGGCAGACCTTCTGGCGACCTCGGTCGAGACGATCTGCCGGGTGTTCAAGGCGCTCGAGCGGGACGGGATCATCCGCCTTCTCGACCCCGCGCATATCCTTTTCCTCGACATCGACAGGCTGGCCGAACGCGCCGCCCTGCCCGGTTCCGGGTCCGAGGGCATGGACCTCATCATGCCGGGCCAGCCGGGTGCGATGACGGTCATCAATGCCGGGCGGGAGGACTAACCGCTAGGGTCGAATCTGCCAGCATGGAGGGATCGACGGCCGGATTGACGCTGCCGTGACGGCTTTCGGGGGTGGGCCAGATCCGGAGGGGATCGTCATGCCACCGAGCGTGCGCTCGGCCTTTGGCCTGAGCCGCGCCGGGGACTGTCCCTTCATGCTGCGCAACACCCCACAGTGGCTACCAGGACAAAGGCGCGCCCGTCAGGGTTCCGACGCGCCGAGGTCGTGGCATACGGCCTGCAACAGTTCGGCCTCGGGCAGGTGGACAAGGCACCGGGGCCGTTCTGCGATCAGGATCGCCGCCAGCCGCGCGGGCATCTCGGTGTGAAGCCGCCCGAGAAGCGGTGGCGTGGCAAAGACTGCCAGATGCTCGAAATCCCCGGCCAGCCGGTGCGTCTCAAGCACCTGCACCACCTGGCGGACGAAATCGCGCTCGTCCTCGGCCAGCGCATCCACTGTGCCCGGCGGTCGGCTGGACGGTGACGGCGCAGGCCCGGCAAGCGCAAGATGGCGGTCCATCATCAGCCGCAGATGGCGATGGCGCGTCCGCATCACCAGTTCCGCCTGCCCTGCCCCATGGCCGGACGCGTCGACCCCGCGCAGGATGCGCGCACGGGTGGCATTCATGGCGAGTATCCACAGTCGCCCGTTCCGCATGGCAGATCCCCTGTCTCGGACGATCCGACGATTGTCCACACGGGCCGCCCGCTGTAATTGACCGCCGTCAATGGCAAGCCCGGGAAACAATAGCGCCCGTTGACGCCCGTCAATTCGGGACCTCACCCTTTTTCGCTAACCTTTGAGTCTCGACGGGAGGAGCGGGCCTGGCGAGCCTTCGAAGGCCAGATTGCCATTCTGCACCGGGCAGCCGAAGGCAGCGGACACCGCGTCGAGCCCCGCAGGGGCGGGCCGCCGTAGTTCGAACCGGATTGATGCCTTGGGGACACGGGCAAGGCGTTCGGATACGGCGGCCCATATCCGTCTTGAGCAAGGTGGTGAGTATCCTGTCCCCGCGGGCGTTACCGGTTTAGTCGCAGCGCCATCCCGGCCCGGGCCGGAGCAAAGGCAAACGATCGGCGCACACGACACACCCGCCGCGGAACGTGACCACCCCCCTCGCAGCTTTGGCACGACAGGTTTGGCATCCACGGCGGCAAGCCGAAGCGCATAGGCCGGTCCGTACCGCTACGGCGGACAGTGGCAGCCCGTTCTGCCACCCTTTTCCACGACGGCAAACCGCACGCCAGGCGCATGCAGGCAACGCGCCAGGCCCGGTTCGGCACCGGTCAGCGTGCGCGCTCTCCGCACCTGCGGCAAGGGTTCAGATCCTTTTCTTTCGCCTCCCCCTTGCATTACCGCCCGGAACTCCCCATTTGGGTTTGGCTAACGTTATTCTCTCTCGAACCACTGCTTCCGTTTACCCGGCTCTCAGGTGATCGATTAAGACTGACTTTGCCGGGCTGCCGCATGCTGCGGGCAGCGACAGAACAGGAGACCACGGATATGGCCAATGGCACCGTGAAATGGTTCAACAGCACCAAAGGTTTCGGCTTCATCGAGCCCGCGTCGGGCGGCAGGGACGTGTTCGTTCACATCTCGGCTGTCGAGCGTGCGGGTCTGACCAGCCTCGCCGACAATCAGAAAGTGACCTACGACGTTGAGTCCGGCCGGGACGGCCGCGAAAGCGCGACCAACCTCGTTCTCGCCTGAAGACAAGCGTGCAGGGCGGTATTTCTGCCGCCCTGCCCTTGCCACGACCCCTGCTTTGGAGGGCAGTTCCCGGGACCGCAGTATTTTGCTGATGGAACCGCCCGGCTGCGATAGAAGGGTACATGGCGCGGCACACGGCCCGAACCCGGCGCCAAGGCCAGACGCGCCGCCGACCCCAGCAGGAGGGACAGATCCCATGGTCACCAAAGACACCCTCTTCCGCCCGACGAAACAAGAGACCAAGGCCGATACCACGAATCGCACGGCGCGAGAGATCATCCGCTCCGAAGCTGAGGCGCGCGAAAGCAAGACGGCCACACTCCGCGCGGCCCGGATGGAGAAGGAGGCAGCGCAAGCAGCCCTTCCCAAAGCCGGCAAGCCGGCCAAGAAGATGGCCACCCCCACCGGAGATTGAGCGTTCGAAACCGTCTGGCCCTTGGCACGTCCACCGTTCGGCTTCCATGGCGTCGTGATCACTTGGCCAACACCCCGCCCGGGCAGCCTTGACCATGACGGACAACGGCGATCCACGGGCGCCCTTGCGGATTTTGGCACGGCATTGAGATCAAGGACCGGGCGTTTTCACCGATCGAAGTCCGGTGCGGCCTGCCGAATACCCTCACCGTCATGAAACGCGTCACTTGATACCATCCTTCGAGGGCGGAATCAGATCGACAGGCCGCATCTACATTCCTACGCTCCCCCTGTGTCAGTTCCTGTCATGGGGTGTATCCATGTCCTCCTTCGCCAAGGCTTCCGACCTTCTTCGTCTTGCCGAGATGGCGTCCGCCCGTCACCTCGGCATCGCCTTGCAGGACATCGAGGAGGAGTTCGGCGTCGACCGGCGCACCGCCCAGCGGATGACCAAGGCGCTGGAGGACTGCTTTCCCAATGTCGCCACCCGCACCGACGAGCAAAGGCGCAAGTTCTGGACGCTCCGCGGCCAGGATGCGCGCCTGATGCTTTCCCGCGGGATCCGCGACAGCGAGCTTGCGGCGATCGAGATCGCGATCCGGCGCGCGGCGCGGGACGGGGCCAGTAACGAGGAAAAAGCGCTGGCCTCGCTGCGCGACCGCCTTCTGGCCAGCATGCCCGGCCCCCACGCCCGCCGCGCCGAGGCCGATGCCGAGGCGGTGCTGGAGGCCAATGGCTTCGCCTCGCGCCCCGGGCCGCGGGTGCGCACCGATCCCGTCATCCTCGCCACCATCGCCGAGGCATTGAAGGCGCCCAACATGCTGACCATCACCTATGTCGGCGAGCGGGACAACGCCCCGCGGGAGCGGCTGGTCGAACCCTACGGCCTGCTGCTGGGCATCCGCAGGTACCTGGTGGCCCGCGAAAAGGGCGGCGACGGACGGTTCCGGCATTTCCGCCTCGACCGTGTCGGCGCGGCCCGGCTGGAGCCGCACTCGTTCCAGCGCGATCCGGCGTTCGACCTCGACACCCATGCCGCCCGCGCCTTCGGCTCGTTCCACGCCGAGGCGGAATATGGCGAGGTCGCCTGGCGCTTCGCCCCCTCGGCCGCCCCGATCGCCCGCGAATTCGTCTTCCATCCGCGGCAGGAGATGACCGATGAACCGGACGGGTCGCTCACCGTCCGCTTCCACGCCTCGGGATGGCTGGAAATGGCGTGGCATCTCTACCAGTGGGGAGACCGGGTCGAGGTTTTGGAGCCCGAGGGCCTGCGCGCGCTCGTCGCGCCGCATCAGAGAGCGGATTTCCCGGCCTTGCCCTGAGGGATGACAGGACATGCCCGACCGATAGGGCCTTGATCCCGCCGCCGACGTCGGAAGAATCCTCTTGATCGCAACGCAGACCTGGACCGCGGCGCCGGAACGGACCGCCGGACGCCAAGGGGGGGGCAGCTGCGCGGCGCAGGACGATCACGGACACCAGTCAAGGCCGCGCTGCCCCGCGCCGATGTCTGGCCGCCCGACTAGCGGTAGGTGCGCGCCTCGATCGGCGTCGCCTCGATCATCGCCGAGAGCGTCGCCAGCATCGCGTCCTCGGCCCGGTTCATGCGCGCGCGCGGATTCCACACGACATGGACGTCAATGGCGGGCTGCCGGTCGTGCGGCGGCAACGGCCACAACAGGCCGTCCTCGACGTCGCGCCGGACCACGTGGACCGGCAGCGGCCCCACGCCCAGCCCCGCGACGATCATCCGGCGCACCTCTTCCAGGTGGCTGGACTGGCCCACGATATGGTCGCCCAGTTCCGCCTCGGCGCGCATCAGGGTCACCGGGCGCAGGACATCCTGAAGCCGGTCGGTCTCGAAACTGACCGAGGGCAGCCCCTTCAGATCGTCGAGCGTCAGCCCCGCGCGGCCGAACAGCGGGTGCGGCGGGCCGCAGTAGAGGCCAAAGAACTCGCGGTAGAGCCGCAGGTATTCCAGCGCGGGATTGCGCTGCCGCACCAGACAGATGGCCAGCGTCGCGGCCTTTTCGGACACCGCGGCCAGCGCCGCCCGGCTGGGCATCACGTCGAGCGACAGCGTCGCCCGCGGATGGCGGGCGTGAAACGCCGCCAGCGCCCGGTCGAACAGCGGGCAGACGACATGGCTGGCCACCGCGATGCGGACATGGCCCTGCACCTCGTCGGTGACCTCGCGGATCAGGGTGGACAGCCGCAGGATCGAGCCCTGGATATCGACCGCCTCGCGGTAGAGCAACGCGCCCGCCTCGGTCAGCGCGAAATGCCCCGGCCGCCGGTCGATCAGACGCCGGCCCAGCCGATCCTCCAGCCGTTTCAGCGCGGCCGAGACGGTGGGCTGTTTCAGCCGCAGCCGCTCGGCCGCGCCGGTCACGGATCCCGCCTGGGCCAGCACCACGAAGGTCCGGAGCAGGTTCCAGTCAAGCTCGCGCACCAGGCGTTCGGGCGGGTTGGCGGGCCGGTCCATAGACAGAAATGATATCCATAATTCCGATTATCTATTTGCTCTATGTCTGGCATCCCGCCACGCTTTGCGCAACACCCCGCATCGAAAGGTCGGCATGTCCGTCGAATCCCGCGAAGCGCGTCAGCCCTGGATACTACTGTCCCCGGCCCTGTCGGCGGTCGCGCTGCTGCTGTTCGTGCCGCTCGGATTCATCCTGGTCTATTCCTTCTGGCTGCGCACCGCGACGGGGGCCGATCAGGCGGGGTTCTACCTCGACAACTGGGCCGAGGCGCTGAGTGACCCGTTCTACCGCGACATCCTGCTGAACACGCTGAAGATCGCCGCGATCACCACGCTGGTCTGCGCGCTGATGGGCTATCCGGCGGCCTATTTCATCGCAAGATCAAGGGGAAACAAGGCGATCCTGCTGCTCCTGCTGATGCTTCCCTTCTGGATCAGCTACATCATCCGCACGATGAGCTGGATCAACATCCTGGGCGTGTCGGGGGCGGTAAACTGGGTGCTGACGAGCCTCGGCATCGTCGCCGAGCCGATCCAGATGCTCTACAACGAGACCACCGTGATCCTGGGGCTGGTGCATTTCCTTCTGCCCTTCATGGTGCTGAACGTCTTTGTCAGCCTCGATGGCATCGACACCACGCTGGAGGACGCCGCCAATTCGCTGGGGGCCACGCGCTGGCAGGCGTTCCTGCAGGTGACGCTGCCGCTGTCGCTGCCGGGCCTGGCCGCGGGGGGCCTGCTGTGTTTCGTCCTCGGCGCGGGCACCTATATCACGCCGCTGGTCCTCGGCGGCCCCACGGACGCGATGTTCGCCAATCTCGTGTTCGAGGCGATCATCACCCAGTTGAACTGGCCGCTGGGCAGCGCGCTGTCGCTGATGCTGCTGGCCGTCCTCGGCGCGCTTGTGCTGCTTTACAACCGCTATCTGGGCATGGCGCAGCTGATGAAGGGGCTGGGCTGATGGGCTGGCAACTGGTGCGCCTCTGGACCCTGCTGGTCTATGCCTTCATGTTCCTGCCCGTGGCGGTGGTGGTGCTGCTGTCGTTCAACGCCAGCCAGTTCGGCAGCTTTCCGATGACCGGCTTTTCCTTCCGCTGGTTCGCGGAACTGGCGCAGAACGAGGCGATCCTGCGCGCCTTTCGCACCTCGATCATCCTCGGGACGCTGACCGCGATCATCTCGACCACGCTGGGCGTTCTGGCGAGCCTCGCCCTCGTCCGCTACCGGGTGCCGGGGGCCAATTTCATCTCGACGCTGCTGATCGCGCCGATCCTGGTGCCCGAGGTCGTGCTCGCCGTCGCGCTGCTGTTGTTCCTGAACTTCCTGAACGTGAACAAGAGCTTCGCCCTGCTTCTGGCGGGGCACGTGATCTTTACCCTGCCCTTCGTGATCCTCGTGGTGCAGGCCCGCCTGGTGGGCATCCGCCGCGACATCGAGGAGGCCGCGCTGAGCCTCGGCGCCAGCCCGCGCCAGACCTTCTTCGAGGTGACGCTGCCGCTCATGCTGCCCGCGGTGCTGGCCGGTGCGCTTTTCGCCTTCACCATCAGCTTCGACGACATCACCGGCACGCTGTTCTGGAAACCCGGCGGGGTGGAGACCGTGCCGACCCAGATCTTCGCGATGCTGAGAAATTCGATCAGCCCCGAGATCAACGCGCTGGGGACAGTGATGATCGTGATGACCGTGGGACTGCCGCTCTTGGGCGCGGCGCTGGCCCGATCCCTTGCCCGGAGGCGCGGCGGCTGAGAACCGCGCCCGAACCAACGAGAAACCCCAACAAGGAGAAAACCATGACACGCAAGATGGACGATACCACCCGCTACGAACGCCTGCGCGAGCGTTACCTGAACGGCGATCTCGACCGGCGCGGCTTCCTCGGGCTGCTGGGTGCGGCGGGGCTGGCCTATGGCGTGCAGACGCCGTTCGCGAAATACGCCCGCGCCGCGGCAGAACAGGTCCGCTTCGACGGCTGGGGCGGCGTGGTGTCCGAGGCGTTCCGCGAATACGCCTTCGATCCCTACACCGCGGCGACCGGCGTGAACGTGGTCGACGGCACCTTCGGCGGGGCCGACGAATACATCAGCCGCGTCAAGGCCAGCCAACCCGGCGAGTTCAACATCGCGCACCTGTCGGGCGTGTTCGACTATGTCCGCTACCACAACCTCGAACTTTCCTCGGAACTGAACGAGGACAACATCCCCAACCTCGCCAACGTGATCCCGGCGCTGGTCGACGTGCTGCGCAAGCCCACCGGCGGCACGCTGTCGGCGGTGCCCTACGACTATGGCACCACGGGGCTGGCCTATAACCGCAAGCACATCTCGGACGACGAGATGAAGGAAAAGGGCGCCATGCTGCTGATCGACGAGGCCCTGAAGGGCAAGATCGGCGGCTGGGGCGAGTGGAAAACGCGGATCTGGTATGCCGCGCTGCAGACCGGGCAGGACCCGAACGGCATCGAGGACATGGACGCCGTCTGGGACGCGATCCGCACCCATCGCGACATCGCGCTGAAATACTGGGGCTCGGGGGCGGAACTGATGAGCCTTCTGGCCGAGGAAGAGATCTATGTCACCGAGGCCTGGTCGGGCCGGGTCAAGGCGTTGCAGGACCAGGGCCACGACATCGGCTATTACGACCCGCCGGGCGGCCTCGGCTGGCAGGAATGTCTGTTCGTGCTGCGCGGCTCGCCGATGCCGGAATGTGAGGAACTGCTGAACTTCATGCTCTCGCCCGAGACGTCGATCGCGGTGGCCGAGGGGCAGAACTACCCGCCCGCGCTCGACCCCAACAAGGTGGAACTGACCGAGAAGGTGAAGGCGCTGCCCGCCTTCGACCCGACCGGCACGCTGGCGGGGCTGAACTTCTTCGACCCGCCCTACTGGAACGGCAACGAGGCGGAATGGTCCAAGACCTTCGGCCGCGTGCAAAAGGGGTACTAGAGCCCCCGCCCCCGCCGGTCGCGGCGGGGGCGCCCCCCTGAAAGGTCCGGCCCATGAGTTCCGTCTTCCTGCGTGACATCGTCAAACGCTTCGGCAGCTTCACCGCCGTCCACAAGACCTCGC
This sequence comes from Rhodovulum euryhalinum, assembly GCF_004342445.1. GTDB lineage: Bacteria > Pseudomonadota > Alphaproteobacteria > Rhodobacterales > Rhodobacteraceae > Rhodovulum > Rhodovulum euryhalinum. Next base: position 86,712 of record NZ_SLWW01000004.1, on the reverse strand, counting down.
TGGAAATCCCCGAGGGGCAATTCGTGACGCTGCTGGGGCCGTCGGGCTGCGGCAAGACCACCACGTTCAGGATGATCGCGGGGCTTCTCGACCCCACCGAGGGCGATATCGAGATCAACGGGAAACGGGTCAACGACGTGCCGATCCACAAGCGCAATCTCGGCATCGTGTTCCAGAACTATGCCCTCTTCCCGCACAAGACCGTGGCCGAAAACGTGGCCTTCGGCCTGAAATACCGCGACGTGGCCAAGGATGACGCGGCCCGCCGCGTGGCCGAGGCACTGGCGCTGGTGCAACTGCCCGACGTGGGCGCGCGCTACCCCAAGCAGCTTTCGGGCGGTCAACAGCAGCGCATCGCGCTGGCCCGCGCCATCGTGATCGAACCCGACGTGCTGCTGCTGGACGAACCGCTCTCGGCGCTGGACGCCAACCTGCGCGAGGACATGCGGGTGGAACTGAAACGCATCCAGGACCGGATCGGCGTGACCACCGTCTTCGTCACCCACGACCAGTCCGAGGCGCTGGCGATGTCCGACCAGATCGTCGTGATGAGCGAGGGCCGCGTCGAACAGGTCGGCCCGCCGGAAGTGGTCTACAACACGCCCGCCAGCGAGTTCGTCGCCAATTTCCTGGGCGCCTCCAACATCCTGCCCGCCCGCTGCACCGGCCGCGCCAACGGCCACGTCGCGCTGGAGGCCGACATCTTCGGCCAGGTCGCCGTGCCCGCCGAGAAGGCGCCGCTGGTGACCGGCGAAGGCCCCGCGAAACTGGTGCTGCGGGCGGAAAAGCTGCTGCTGGCCCGCGCCGAGACCCCCGCGAACGGCGCCATCGCGGTCGACGCCACGGTAGAGACCGTCGATTACCAGGGCCAGGCCGTGCGCTATTTCGTGCGCGCGGGCGACACCCAGCTTCAGGCCATCAACATGATCGACGAACGCCCCTTCCCCGAGGGTACGGCCGTCTCGCTGCGGCTGCGGCCGCGGGACTGCACCGCCCTGCCCGCTTGAGGACACGCATGACCGACCGACCGCCCAGCCACCTCTTCTACCAGGGCCGCACCCGCAAGCCCGTGCTCGACCAGGCCCGCGGCGTCTACATGTGGGACGTGGATGGCAAGCGCTATCTCGACGGCTCGTCGGGCGCGATGGTCTGCAATATCGGCCATTCCAACCCCCACGTGCTGGCCGCCATGCGCGAACAGATGGAACGCGCGACCTTTGGCTACCGGCTGCACTTCGAGACGGAAGCCTCGGAAAAGCTCGCGGCCATGACCGCCGCCCGCACGCCCGAGGGGCTCAACCGCGTGTTCTTCGTCTCGGGCGGCTCCGAAGCGGTGGAAAGCGCGATGAAGCTGGCGCGGCAATGGGCGGTCGCCACGGGACAGGGCCAGCGCTGGAAGGTGATCTCGCGCACGCCGTCCTATCACGGCTGCACGCTGGGGGCCCTGGCGATCACCGGCTATGCGCCGCTGACCGCGCCCTTCGACCCGATGATGCGGCCGATGCCCAAGATCCCCGCCCCCCGCGCCTATCTCGACGGGCTCGACCCGGCCGATCCGCTGACCGGCCTGCACTATGCCGACATGCTGGAGGACTGCCTGTTGCAGGAGGGCCCCGAGACCGTGCTGGCCTTCATCGTCGAACCGGTGGGCGGCGCGTCCACCGGCGCGCTGGTCCCACCCGCGGGCTACATGGAGCGGGTGCGAGAGATCTGCGATGAACACGGCATCCTGATGATCGCCGACGAGGTGATGACGGGCGTCGGCCGGACCGGGCGGTTCCTCGCGACCGAACATTGGGGCGTCACGCCCGACCTGATCGTGATGTCCAAGGGCTATGCCGCGGGCTACGTGCCGCTGGGCGCGATGGTGGCGCATGAGCGGCTGGTGGACCCGGTTCTGGACGAAGGCGGATTCCAGCACGGCTTCACCTATGCGGGCAATCCACTGGCCTGCGCGGCGGGCGTCGCGGTTCTGGAAGAGGTCGACCGGCAGGGCCTCTGCGCCAATGCCCGGGCGATGGGCGCGGTGCTCAAGGCCCGGCTCGACGGGCTGATGGCGCGCTATCCGATCATCGGCGACGTGCGCGGCAAGGGGCTGTTGCTGGCCTTCGAGTTCGTGTCGGATCCGCAGACGCTGACGCCGTTGCCGCGCGAGTTGAAGGCGCATGACCGGTTCGTGCAGATCGCCTATGACAACGGGCTGATCGTCTATTCCCGGCGCACGAGGGGCGGGGTCGAGGGCGATCACGTCCTGGTCTGCCCGCCGCTGATCGTGACCGAGGCGCATATCGACGAGATCACCGAACTGCTGGATCTGTCGCTTGCGCAGTTCATGGCCGAGGTGGCCCCCGCCCTGGCGGTCGGCGCGTAAGACATGTCGAAGATCATCATCACCTGCGCGCTGACCGGCTCGATCCACACGCCCAGCATGTCGCCCCACCTGCCGGTGACGCCCGACCAGATCGTCGCGCAGGGGCTGGCGGCGGCCCGGGCGGGGGCGGCGATCCTGCACCTGCACGCGCGCGACCCGGCCAACGGGCGCCCCTCGGCCGATCCGGGCCATTTCATGGCCTTCCTGCCGCGGCTGAAGGCGGGCTGCGACGCGGTGCTGAACCTGTCCACCGGCGGCAGCGCGGTGATGGGGCTGGACGACCGGCTTGCCGCGCCGATGGCGGCGGAACCCGAGATGTGCTCGCTGAACATGGGCACGATGAATTTCGCGCTGTACCCGATGGCCGCACGGGTGGCCGAGTGGCAGCACGACTGGGAAAGGCCCTTTCTGGAGGGCACGGACGATCTGGTGTTCAAGAACACGCCGCGCGACATCGAGACCGTTCTGACCGCGCTGGGCCAGCGCCGCGGCGCCCGGTTCGAGTTCGAATGTTACGACATGGGCCATCTCTACATGCTGGCGCATTTCGCCGGGCGCGGGCTGGTCGACCCGCCCTTCTTCATCCAGTTCGTCTTTGGCGTGCTGGGGGGGATGGGCGCCGATCCCGAGAACCTGACCCACATGGTCCGGCTGGCGGACAAGCTGTTCGGCGGCGACTACATGTTTTCGGTGCTGGCCGCGGGGCGGGCGCAGATGCCGATGGCGGCGCAGGCGGCCGCCATGGGGGGGCATGTGCGCGTGGGGCTGGAGGACAGCCTGACGATCGCGCGGGGAACGCTTGCGACAAGCAACGCCCAACAGGTCGACAAGGTGCGCGGCCTTGTCGAGGCGCTGGGCCGCACCCCCGCCACCCCCGAAGAGACCCGCGCGATGCTGCGCCTGAAGGGCGCCGGCAGGACGGCGTTCTGAGCCATGGACAAGGTGACGATCCGGCGCCCGGACATGGATGACCTGGAACGGCTCGACCGGGGGCTGAGGCAGCTCTCGGCCGATCTCGGCGACCCATACCGGGCGCGGGCGGACGACCTGCGGCGGGCGCTGACCGGCGACCGGCCGCTGGCCCACGCGGTGCTGGCCGAGGCGGGCGGCGATCTTGCCGGTGTTGCGGTGTTCTCGCCGATCTTCTCGACCATTCGCGGCGCGGCGGGGCTTTATGTCTCGGACCTGTGGGTGGCGCGCGCGGCGCGCGGCCGGGGGCTGGGCCGGCGCCTGCTTGCCGGTGCGGCGGCAGAGGCGGCAAGGCTCTGGGACGCGCGCTTCCTGCGGCTGGTGGTCTATGACGACAACCCGGCGGCGCTGCGCTTCTACCGGCGGCTGGGGCTGGCCGCGGACGGCAAGGAAATCCTGATGACCCTGGACGAAAGCGGGCTGGACGCCCTGAAAGGACAAAGATGAAGGCGGTGTTCGACGACCGGCAATGGCGCCACGATCCGAAGCATTTCATGGCGAACGGCGCGCGTCTGCCCAACCCCGAACAGCCCCGGCGCATCGAGGTTCTGAAATCCGCGGCCGAGGCGGCGGGCTGTGTCTTCGCGGCGCCCGCGGATGCGGGTATGGGCCCGATCGCCGCGGTTCACAGCGCCGAATACCTGAGCTTCCTGCGCAACATCTATACCCGCTGGCGCCGGATCGAGGGCGCGGGCGAGGAGGTGATCCCGAACATCCACCCCGCCAACCGCACCGACGGCTACCCGAAATCCGCCGTGGGCCAGGCGGGATTCCACCAGGCCGACACCGCCTGCCCGATCGCCGAGGGCACCTGGGAGGCGGCCTACTGGTCGGCGCAGACGGCGATTGCTGGGGCCGATCTGGTGGCGGGCGGCGCCCCCGCCGCCTATGCGCTGTGCCGCCCGCCCGGGCACCATGCCTTTGCCGACCTTGCCGGGGGCTTCTGCTTTCTGAACAATGCGGGGATCGCCGCAGAGCGGTTGCGCGCGGCCGGGTTGCGGCCCGCGATCCTTGATGTGGACGTGCATCATGGCAACGGCACGCAGGGTCTGTTCTATTCCCGCGACGACGTGCTGACGGTCTCGATCCACGCCGATCCCGCCCGCTTCTACCCGTTCTTCTGGGGCCATGCGCAGGAGCGCGGCGAGGGGCGCGGGCTGGGGGCCAACCTGAACCTGCCGCTGCCGCGCGGCACCGGCGACGAGGCCTATCTTGCGGCGCTCGATACCGCACTCGGGCGGATCGCGGATTACGGCACCGACGCGCTGGTCGTGGCGCTCGGGCTCGACGCCTACGAGGGCGACCCGTTCAAGGGGCTCGCGGTCACCACGCCCGGCTTTGCGCGGATCGGCGCGGCGATCGCGGGCCTGGGGGTGCCCACGCTTTTCGTGCAGGAAGGCGGCTATATCTGCGAGGGGCTGGGCGCGAACCTGAGCTCGGTGCTGGAGGGGTTCCAGGGCGCCCGGACCCCTTGAACGACGCTTGTGCAGGTTGGCTATGGGGTCTCTCCCGCCACATTCTCCGGTCGAAGGTTGCCTCGGATCGGCGGGTGCCGAAAGCCGCTTTACCGGCTACGATCTCTGTACGGACGCGATCGACCATGCGCGCCAGACCACCCCGACCGCCCTCTTGGCCCTCGTCGACATGGCGACGAGCGTTACCGACACGGTTTTGGCGGCGGGCCTCGGCCCCGGGGCGCCGGCCGCGGTCGCCATCGCCAGCGACGTCTGCGCGATGTTCGGCCTGCCCGAGGCCATCGGCGACGGCCCCGGGGGCAGGTCCGGCAGGCCGGCGCAAACCGGCGCTTCGCATTGATCCCGCCGCAGAATTGGCGCAAGAGTCGGCCCCGGGACGGTTCGCTCAGGCAGGGAACGGCGGAAATGCACAAGGTCGCCAATCGCGAGGCGCTTGACGGGGTGCAGCAGATGCACCGGGCACTGCACATGGCGCTGGATGCGCTGGTGAATCACGACGACCCCGCCCGGGCGGTCGAGATCCTGAGCGGGATCGACGCCGCCATGGTCGACTGGATCAACGAGACCCGGAAGATGCGTTGAACGCGCCGCCGCCGCCACGACCCCCGCGGTGCCCATGCCCAAAAAACAGGCAGGTGCACGGAATCCCGCCCCCGCCTTGCAGCTTCCATATTGCCGCCGCCCCTGCGCCTTTCTAGCGTAGGCCCATGAGCGAGAGGCAATTCTTCGACGAGATGTGGGGCCGGGGCGGGACGCTGCGGCAGCCCTACGGCCGTTTCCAGAGCTGGCTGGAGGGCGAGGACATCGCCCGGCTGCGCGCCAAGCAGCGCGAGGCCGAGGAGGTGTTCCGGCTGACCGGCATCACCTTCAACGTCTACGGCCGCGCCGAGGCCGAGGAACGCCTGATCCCGTTCGACATCATCCCGCGCATCATCTCGGGCCGCGAATGGCAGCGCCTGTCGCGCGGGATCGAACAGCGGGTGCGCGCGATCAACGCCTTCCTCTACGACATCTACCACCGGCAGGAGATCATCCGCGCCGGCCGCATCCCCGAAGAGGCGATCGCCAGGAACGACGCCTTCCTGCCGCAGATGATCGGGGTCAAGCCGCCGGGCGGCACCTACACGCATATCGTCGGCATCGACCTGGTGCGCACCGGAGACGACCAGTTCTACGTGCTTGAGGACAACGCCCGCACGCCGTCCGGGGTCAGCTACATGCTGGAGAACCGCGAGACGATGCTGCAGATGTTCCCCGAACTGTTCTCGCAGAACCGGGTGCAGCCGGTGCAGTCCTACCCCACCGACCTGCGCCGGTCGCTTGCGGCCTGCGCGCCCAACGGCGCCGATACGCCCACTGTCGCGGTGCTGACGCCCGGCATCTACAACTCGGCCTATTTCGAACACGCCTTCCTCGCCGACCAGATGGGGGTGGAACTGGTCGAGGGCCACGACCTGCGCGTGGTTGACGGCAAGGTGGCGATGCGCACCACGCAAGGCTATCAGCCGATCGACGTGCTGTATCGCCGGGTGGACGACGACTTTCTCGATCCGCTGAACTTCAACCCGGACTCCGCGCTCGGCATCCCCGGCATCATGGATGTCTACCGCGCGGGCCGGATCACCATCGCCAACGCGCCCGGCACCGGCATCGCCGACGACAAGGCGATCTACAGCTACATGCCTGACATCGTCGAATTCTACACCGGCGAGAAGGCGATCCTGGAAAACGTGCCGACCTGGCGCTGTTCCGAACCCGACGCGCTGGCCTATGTGCTGGACAACCTCGCCGAACTGGTGGTCAAGGAGGTGCACGGCTCGGGCGGCTACGGCATGCTGATCGGGCCGGCCGCCACCCGCAAGGACCTGGCCGAGTTCAAGGCCAAGCTCAAGGCACGGCCGGGCAACTACATTGCCCAGCCCACGCTGTCGCTGTCGACCGTGCCGATCTTTACCCGCAACGGGCTTGCGCCGCGCCATGTCGATCTGCGCCCCTTCGTGCTGGTCAGCCCGCAGGGGATCAACATCACGCCCGGTGGATTGACGCGGGTCGCGATCAAGAAGGGCTCGCTGGTGGTGAATTCGTCCCAGGGGGGCGGCACCAAGGATACCTGGGTGCTCGAGGACTGATGGGGATGCTTGGCAAGACCGCGAACGGGCTGTTCTGGATGTACCGGTCCCTCGAACGGGCCGAGAATACCTCGCGCCTGGTCGAGACCGGCCAGCGCATTGCACTGACCCGGCTGGACAGTTCGGTCGGGGAATGGATCTCGATCATGCAGACCGCGGGCGTGGCGGACGGCTATCTTGCCCGGCACGAAGAGGTCACCAAGGAATCCGCGATCGACTGGATGCTGCGGGCCAGGGACAACCCCTCGTCGGTCCTGTCGACGATCTCGGCGGCGCGGCAGAACGCGCGGCTGGTGCGCACCGCGCTGACCCATGACGTGTGGGAGGCGATGAACCGCTGCTACATGCAGGTACGCGAACGGCTGGCCCGCAAGGTCGGCGAACGCGACCTGCCCGCCGCGATCGACTGCATCCAGCAGCACACCGCGCTGGTGCGGGGAACGACCCAGGGCACGATGCTGCGCAACGACATCTTCAACTTTGCCCGGATCGGCACCTACCTGGAACGCGCCGACAACATCTCGCGCATCCTGGACGTCAAGTACTATGTCCTGCTGCCCTCGGTGAATTCGGTGGGCAGTTCGATCGACAACGTCCAGTGGGAAACCATCCTGCGCGCGGTCTCGGCGCGCGGCGGGTTCCGCATGGTGCATGGCAGCCAGGCCAGCCCCGTGGATATCGCGCGCTTCCTGATCCTCGACCGGCGGATGCCGCGCAGCCTGCGGTTCTCGATCACCAAGATCCGGGACAATCTTACCTATCTCGGCTCCGATTACGGCGTGCACCACCCCAGCCACGCGCAGGCGGACACGCTGGTCCGCCGCTTCATGTCGCATGACATCGACTCGATCTTCGAGTACGGCCTGCATGAATACCTGCAGGACATCCTGGCCGCGCTTGCCGCGCTGGGCCACCAGATCGAGATCGACTACAGGTTCTACGAGTGAGCCCATGCGCCTGAGGATCCGCCACACGACCCGCTACCGCTTCGACAACCCGGTCACCTACGGGCTGCAACAGTTGCGCAAGACGCCGAAATCCAGCCACCAGCAGACCGTCATCGCCTGGAAGACCGACGTCGAGGGCGGCCGGAAGGAACTGAGCTTCGAGGATCACAACCACAACACGGTGGACCTCATCAGCTTCGAGCGCGACGCGACCGAACTGACCGTGCGCTCGGAGGGAGAGATCGAGATCACCGAGACCCATGGTGTCGTGGGCCCCCACCGCGGGCCTGCCCCCCTCTGGCTGTTCCGCCGCGCGACGGCGCGGACCAGGGCGGGCCAGGGCTGCCGGGCGCTGATCCGCGAGGTGAAGGGTGAGACCGACCTTGCCCGGCTGCATGAGCTGTCGCGGATGATCCTGCAGGCGGTGGTCTACGAGATCGGCGCAACCGATGCCGGCGCCACCGCCGAAGAGGCCGTGGCCACCGGGCGCGGCGTCTGCCAGGATCATACCCATGTCTTCGTCGCCTGTGCCCGCGAGATGGGCTTTCCGGCCCGCTACGTTTCGGGCTATCTCAGGATGGACGACCGGATCGAGCAGGACGCGATGCACGCCTGGGCCGAGGCGCATCTCGACGGGCTCGGTTGGGTCGGTTTCGACGCCGCAAACGGAATCTGTCCCGACATCCGCTATGTGCGGGTGGCGACCGGGCTCGACTATGACGAAGCGGCGCCCGTCCGGGGCACGCGGATCGGCGGCGCAGGCGAGGCGCTGTCGGTCGAGATCGAGGTGGCGCAGCAATAGCTGCCGAAGGGACGGGCAATGACCTATTGCGTCGGGCTGATGCTGGACCGGGGGCTGGTGATGATGGCCGATACCCGCACCAATGCGGGCATCGACAACATCTCGACCTTCCGCAAGATGTTCACCTGGTCCGTACCCGGCGAACGGGTGCTGATGCTGATGACCGCGGGCAACCTGGCCACGACCCAGTCGGTCGTCAGCCTGCTGGACGAGCGGACCAAGGCGGTTGACGAGCGCGAGCCCTCGATCCTTGCCGTGCCGTCGATGTTCCAGGCCGCGCGCCTGGTGGCCGAGACCCTGCGCGGCGTGATCGCGCAGCCCGGCACGCAGGGCCAGCGCGCCGAGGGGACATTCAACGCCACGCTGATCCTCGGCGGCCAGATCAAGGGCGGGCCGGTGCGGCTGTTCCTGATCTATCCCGAGGGCAACTTCATCGAAGCGGGCGGCGACACCCCCTTCTTCCAGATCGGCGAAACGAAATACGGCCGTCCGATCCTGGTGCGGGCCTATGACCGGGCGATGAGCTTTGAAAGCGTGGTCAAGCTTCTGCTGGTCAGCTTCGACAGCACGGTCAAGGCAAACCTGTCGGTGGCGCCGCCCTTCGACGTGCAGCTTTACGAGGCGGGCAGCTTCACGCTGGAGCCCGGGCTTCGGATCGCGGCAAACGATCCCTATTACCAGGCGATCTCGGCAGGCTGGGGCGAGGCGCTCAAGACCGCGCTCGACAGCCTGCCCGATTTCGACCTCGGCCAAGACCACCAAGGGGCGCACAAGGCAGGTTAAGCGGGTCTGCCATGTCGTCCACCCCGATTCCCTGACCGCCCCCCGGCCCGCGCAGCGCAGGCGGTATCAGCGCCGGCGCAGCACCGCAGAGGCCGGCGCAAGCTCGACCGCCTCGGCCTCTGCCTCAAGCGCCCAGGAATAGAGCGCCGTCACCGTGTCGGAATAGCTGTGGCCCACCATCATCACATAGCCATCCTGACGCGCCTTGAACACCGCACGGTCCAGGATGCGGCGGATCGTAGGGGCGTTCGGCCGGTCCTCGTCGAGAATCCGGAACACCGTCGCCTGCGGCACCCCCGCCTGCCCCGCCAGGCGCGCGGCGGCATTCAGTCCGCGGTCATAGGTGACGATCCCGTGCCCGGACGCCTTGGCGAAATCCACCATCTGCGCGGTGAGCGCGCGGTCGTCCTGAAAACCGCCGCGCTGCACATCCATGACCGCCACGGTCTGGCCGAGAAGCGTCTCACGCGCCGCCAGCGCCACCTCCAGATCGCTGGGCACCGCGCCTTCGGGCAGTCCGGCGGCCAGCAGCACCACCTCGTAGCCCGCCGCGCGATAGGCCGCGACCGTCTCGGCCGCATCCGGCCGCATCGGATCGACCGCAAAGGTCACCGGGAACGAAAAGGTCATCAGCGTCTCGCGGTCGAGCCCCTGCTCGCCCGCGTCGATCAGGATCACCGAGAACAGCGGCCGTCCCGGATCGGGCTGGAACGGCACCGCGTTCCGGGCAAGCGCGCCGAGACCCTGCTCAGGGGCCGCCTCCCCGGGCTCGGCGGCGGCGCTTTCTGGCGACTCGGGCGGCGGCGCGGCGGGCTCTGCCTCGGGCGCGGGGGCCATAGCGTCATCTGCTGCCGTTGGCAGCCGGCCGATGCGGATATCCGGAACCGCCGTCCCGCCGCCCGGCGCCGGGATGCGCAGAGCGCCATCGGCACGCGGGGCTTGTTCCGCGTCGTCCGCCGCTGGCATCGCGGCTTCGGCCTCGGGTTCGGGCGGGATCGGGGCTGCGCCGGGCGTTCCCGGCAGCGGGCGCACCCGCGGCAGCGCGCCCCCATGCGGCGCGGGCGCATCGACCGGCGCGGCGGCCTGCGGCATGGCGGGTTCCGGCTGTTCCCAGGCCTCGGCGCGTTCGGCCGCCGGGACATCGGCGGGGCGCGGGGCGGCCGGTACCGGGCCGGTCCGCAGCGCCGCTGGACCAGACGTGCCCGAGGGTGGCTGATACGTCTCGTCGGCCGCCAGATCGGGCGGCGGCTCGGCGGACAGCGGCGGGGCCAGCCCGTCGGGGCCGGTCGTCACCGGTTCGGGCGCGGCGGCGGGCGCCGTGTCGGGCAAGGGCGCCTCGGCGAGCGCCCCTGCCGCCTCGGGGCCGCGCACCGGCGGCGCGCCCTGCGGCTCGGGCTCGGCCCCCGGCAGGCTTGCCTCGCGCTCGGGTGGCGGGCGGTTGAACTCCGAGCCGGGCGGCAGCTCGATATCGGTGGCGGGTGCGGCCTCGGGCGCGGGCGCTGGGACGGGACGCGACGCTGGCTCCGGCGGCGCCGCGGCGGGGTCTGGCGCCTGCGCGGCGGGCGCCTCGGGACGCGCGGCCAGTTGCGGCGCGGGCGCCTCGCCCGGCAAGGACGGGCCGGTCGGCGCCGGCACCACCAGCGCCAGCGCAACCAGCGACAGTCCGGTCACGAAGATGCCCCAGACGATCCCGCTGAACAGACCCCTGCCCATGCCTCGCTCCTTCGGGTTGTGGCCTTGCGCCTCTTGCCTTCTGCCTCGCGCGGGGATTGCCCGCGCCGCCGCCCCTTGACCGGGGCGCACCGCTCTGAGCATGTATAGCCCGACCCGGCACCGGGTTCACCCCCTTTCGCATATGGCGCGACCATGCTGCTTCTGATCGACAACTACGACAGCTTCACCTGGAACCTCGTCCACTACCTGGGCGAACTGGGCGCCGAGACGCGCGTGGTCCGCAACGATGCGATGGACGTTCAGCAGGCGATGGCGATGGCACCGTCGGCGATCATCCTGTCGCCCGGGCCCTGCGACCCGGCACAGGCCGGCATCTGCCTTGCGCTGACGACGGCCGCCGCCGAGACCGGCACGCCACTGCTGGGCGTCTGCCTCGGCCACCAGACCATCGGCGAGGCGTTCGGCGGCCGCGTCGTCCGCGCCCACGAGATCGTGCATGGCAAGATGGGCACGATCCACCACGACGGAACCGGCATCTTCGCGGACCTGCCCAGCCCCTTCCAGGCCACCCGCTACCACTCGCTGATCGTCGAGCGCGAGACCCTGCCCGATTGCCTGGCGGTCAATGCCTGGCTGGAGGATGGAACGATCATGGGCCTTCGCCACCGCGCGTTGCCGATCCATGGCGTGCAGTTCCACCCCGAGAGCATCGCCTCGGAACATGGCCACGCCCTCTTGAAGACCTTTCTAGACAGCGTGAAGGAACCCGCATGAGCGACGCCCTCAAGCCGCTGATCGGCATCGCGGCCGACCGCCCGCTGACCCGCGCCGAGGCCGAGACCGCGTTCGAGGCGCTGTTCGAGGGCGAGGCGACCCCCAGCCAGATCGGCGGCCTGCTGATGGCGCTGCGCACCCGGGGCGAGACGGTGGACGAATTCGCCGCCGCGGCCGCGGTGATGCGATCGAAGTGCCGCAAGGTTACCGCCCCCGAGGGGGCGATGGACATCGTCGGAACCGGGGGCGACGGCAAGGGCACGCTGAACATCTCGACCGCGGCGGCCTTCGTGGTCGCAGGCGCGGGTGTGCCGGTGGCCAAGCACGGCAACCGCAACCTGTCGTCCAAATCGGGCGCGGCGGATGCGCTGTCCCAGATGGGCATCAACGTGATGGTCGGCCCGGATATCGTTGAAAAGGCGCTGAAAGATGTCGGCATCGGCTTCATGATGGCGCCCATGCACCACCCGGCGATGGCCCATGTCGGCCCGACCCGCGCCGAGCTTGGCACGCGGACGATCTTCAACATCCTCGGTCCGCTGACCAACCCCGCGGGGGTGAGACGCCAGTTGACCGGCGCCTTCTCGCGCACGCTGATCCGGCCCATGGCCGAAACGCTGGCCGCGCTGGGCTCCGAGGCCGCCTGGCTGGTCCATGGCGGCGACGGCACCGACGAATTGTCGATCTCGGGCATCTCCTTTGTCGCGATGCTGGAGAGCGGCCAGGTCACCGAGCGCGAGTTGCACCCCGAAGAGGCGGGCCTGCCCGAACACCTGTTCGAGGACATCCTGGGCGGCACGCCCGAACACAACGCCCGCGCCTTCGGCGCGCTGCTGGACGGCGAGCCCTCGGCCTATCGCGACGCGGTGCTCTACAACGCCGCCGCCGCGCTGGTCGTCTCAGGTCGCGCGAATAACTTGCGAGAAGGTGTTGAATTTGCATCGGAAAGCATCGACAGCGGCAAGGCCCGGGCCAAGGTGAAGGGTCTGGCGCAAATCACCTCGGAGGCCGCATGAGCGCAACCATCCTCGACCGCATCAAGGCGTACAAGCTGGACGAGATCGCCGCCGACAAGACCACCCACCCGCTGTCGGAAATCGAGGCCCGCGCCAAGGCTGCGCCGCCCGTCCGCCCCTTTGCCGCCGCGTTGCACAAGGCCGCGCAGAAGGGCTATGGCCTGATCGCCGAGATCAAGAAGGCCAGCCCGTCCAAGGGCCTGATCCGTCCCGATTTCGACGTGCCCGCGCTGGCCCGCGCCTATGCCGAGGGCGGCGCCACCTGCCTGTCGGTGCTGACCGACACGCCATCGTTCCAGGGCGCGAAAGAGTACCTGACCGAGGCGCATAACGCGGTCAAGCTGCCCTGCCTGCGCAAGGATTTCATGTACGACCCCTATCAGGTGGCCGAGGCCCGCGCGCTGGGGGCGGACTGCATCCTGATCATCATGGCCAGCGTGTCCGACGCGCAGGCCGCCGAACTGGAGGACGCGGCGCGGCGCTGGGGAATGGATGCGCTGATCGAGGTGCATGACGCCGAGGAACTGGACCGTGCCTGCGCGCTGAAATCCACCCTGATCGGCATAAACAATCGCAACCTCAATACGTTCGAGACCTCTCTTGAGACGACGCGCCAACTGGCCCGCGGGGTGCCCGAGGGCCGCCAGATCGTCAGCGAATCCGGCCTGAACACGCCCGCCGATCTGGCCGAGATGGCCCGCTTTGGCGTGCGCAGTTTCCTGATCGGGGAAAGCCTGATGCGTCAGGCCGACGTGGCCGCGGCGACCCGCGCGCTGCTCACCAATCCGGATATGGGCGCCCAGTGATGGCAGGCCTCACCCATTTCGATGCCGAGGGACGCGCCCATATGGTGGACGTGTCCGACAAGCCCGTGACGGCACGGCTCGCGGTGGCCGAAGGCTACGTGAGGATGAGGCCGGAAACGCTTGATCTTGTGCGGGAAGGCCGCGCAGACAAGGGTGACGTTCTGGGCGTGGCGCGGCTGGCGGGGATCATGGGCGCCAAGCAGACCTCGACCCTGATCCCGCTGTGCCACCCGCTGCCCATCACCCGCGTCGCGCTGGACCTGACCCCCGACGCGAACCTGCCCGGCATCCGCATTGCCGCGACCGTCCGCACAACGGGCCAGACCGGCGTCGAGATGGAGGCGCTGACCGCGGTCTCGGTCGCCGCGCTGACGGTCTACGACATGCTCAAGGCCACCGAAAAGGGCATGGAGATCGGCGGCATCCGCCTGACGCTCAAGGAGGGCGGCAAGTCCGGCCGCTACGAGGCGGGGGCATGATCTCCGTCGCCGAGGCGCTGGACAAGGTCTTCGCCCTTGTCGCGCCCACCCCGGTCGAGGAGGTGCCGTTGGCCGGTGCCGCAGGCCGTGTGCTGGCCCGGCCGGTCTCCGCCCGCCTGACCCAGCCCCCTTTCGCCGCCTCGGCTATGGACGGCTACGCCATCGCCGCCGCCGATTTCCACGCCGGCGCGGCGCTGATCGTCATCGGCACGTCGCGCGCGGGCGAGGGATTTGGCGGCACGCTCGCCCCCGGCCAGGCCGTGCGCATCTTTACCGGCGCGCCGGTCCCCGTGGGCGCCGACCGCGTCGTCATACAGGAGGACGTTTCGCGCGATGGCGATCGCATCACGCTGGGCGACGCGCTCGGCAGCGGCACCAATATCCGCCCGGCCGGGGCCGATTTCGCCGAAGGCGACAGCATCGCCGCCCCCCGCCGCCTGCGTCCCGCCGATCTGGCGCTGGCCGCCGCGATGAACCTGCCCACCCTGCCCGTCCACCGCCGCCCCGAGGTCGCGATCATCGCCACCGGCGACGAACTGGTGATGCCGGGCGAGGTGCCGGGCCCCGACCAGATCATCGCGTCCAATGCCTTCGGCCTGAAGGCGATGGTCGAGGCCGAGGGCGGCATCGGGCGTCTGCTGCCGATCGCGCGCGATACCGAGGCCTCGCTCAAGGCGGTGTTCGGGCTGGCAGAAGGTGCCGACCTGATCGTGACGATCGGTGGCGCGTCGGTGGGCGACCACGACCTGGTGGGCAAGGTCGCGGCCGACCTGGGCATGGAGCAGGCCTTCTACAAGGTCGCGATGCGGCCCGGGAAACCGCTGATGGCGGGCCGGATGGGCGGGGCCGCGATGATCGGCCTGCCGGGCAACCCGGTCTCGGCGCTGGTCTGCGCGACGCTGTTCCTGCTGCCCGTCCTGCGCGTGATGCAGGGCCTGCCCGCGGGGCCCGCCCCGCGCCTGACCGGTGTGCTTGCCCGGGATCTGGACTCCAACGGCCCGCGCGAACACTACATGCGCGCCCGGATCACCGGCGCGGGCCTTGCGCCCTTCGACACGCAGGACAGCGCGCTGCTGACCATCCTTGCCGAGGCCGACGCGCTGATCGTGCGCCCGCCCGGCGACGGACCGCGGCGCGCCGGGGAACCGGCCGAGTATATCCGGCTCTGACCCCATGAAACTTGACACAAAACGTGAACATGCCTAGAACATGGGCGAACGGTTCCCATGAGTAGGACGCCCCATGCTCACCCGCAAGCAACTCGATCTTCTTGAATTCATCCACAAGCGGATGCAGAGGGACGGCGTGCCGCCCTCGTTCGACGAGATGAAGGACGCGCTGGACCTGCGCTCGAAATCCGGCATCCACCGGCTGATCACGGCGCTGGAGGAACGCGGCTTCATCCGGAGGCTGGCGCACCGGGCGCGTGCGATCGAGATCGTCAAGCTGCCCGAGGCACTGGAATCCCGCGGGTTCAGGCCGATGGTGATCGAGGGCGACGGCCCGCCGCCCGCGCCGCCGGCCGGTGCGCGGGAGATCGAGACGGCGGGCGCGATCGAGGTGCCGCTGATGGGCCGGATCGCGGCGGGCACGCCGATCGAGGCGATCAGCCATGTCTCGCACAACGTGGCGGTGCCGGGCAGCATGCTGTCGGGCCGCGGGCGGCACTATGCGCTCGAGGTCAAGGGCGATTCGATGATCGAGGCCGGGATCAACGATGGCGACGTGGTGGTGATCCGCGAACAGGATACCGCCGAGAACGGCGAGATCGTGGTGGCGCTGGTCGACGACCAGGAGGCGACGCTGAAGCGGTTTCGCCGCCGCGGCGACATGATCGCGCTCGAGGCCGCGAACCCGGCCTACGAGACGCGCATCCTGCCCTCTGACAAGGTGAAGGTGCAGGGCCGCCTTGTTGGTCTGATCCGCAGCTACTGACGCGGCGGCGCATGCTGCGCCCCTACCGGGTCCACGGCCGGTCGCCCGCCGCATCGCGAGCGAAAACAAGACGGGGCCCGTCCGTCGCGGCGTAGACCGCCACGGCGCCGGTTTCGGCCAGCCGCGCGCGGTCCAGCAGGCGGCACCCCTCGGGGGCGTCCTCCACGACCTGCGGCACCACCACCCAGCCCGCGGCGCAGGCCGGGGCGATCCGTTCG
Source organism: Rhodovulum euryhalinum (assembly GCF_004342445.1). Lineage (GTDB taxonomy): Bacteria > Pseudomonadota > Alphaproteobacteria > Rhodobacterales > Rhodobacteraceae > Rhodovulum > Rhodovulum euryhalinum. Next base: position 70,334 of record NZ_SLWW01000004.1, on the reverse strand, counting down.
GCCCAGCCGCGCCCGGTCACGAGGGTGAAGAGGGTGCCGTCCAGATCGACACGCTGATCCCCGCGCTCGCCCGCCAGCCCCGGCCGGGCAAAGGCCGCCTCCTGCGTGCCGCGGTCGCCGTCGTTTTCCAGCCAGGACAGCGCGACGAACCCCTCGCCGCCCGGCTTGGACAGCGCGCGCCCCTCGGGGCCCATGGCGCCGATCAGGCCGCCGCTTTCCGCGATCAACAGCGCCGGGCGCTCGGCCTGGGACCACAGGACAAGCGCCGCGAGGACCGGGACGACGCCCGCCAGCCGCGCCCGCCCCGACCACAGGATCACCCACAGCGCCCCCAGCGAGATCATGGGCAGCACCAAGGGTTGCGGCGCCACGACCGGCCAGACCGCACCATCAAGCCCGGCAACCCGGTCCGCAACCCCCAGGATCCACGCGATGCCCAGCCGCATCGGCTCCAGCCCCAGCACGGCCAGCCCGAACGGCGCCAGACAGGCCGCGGCGACCGCGGCCGGGATCACCAGCAGTCCCATCAACGGCACGCTGAGCACGTTCGCCAGCAGGCCGTATTGCGACATCTGGTTGAAATGCGCAGCCCCGAAGGGCGCCGTCGCGACCCCCGCCACCGCCGAGGACAGCACCACCGCCAGCGCGCCATTCATCCAGCGGGGCGGACGCCACATCCCCTCGGGCAGGTCGCGCAATGCCCCGAAGACCGCGATCAGCGCGGTCGTGGCGGCGAACGACATCTGGAATCCCGCTTGGGTCAGGCTTTCGGGGGACAGGACCAGGATGATCAGCGCAGCAAAGGCCACGGCGCGCAACGTCAGCGCCCTTCGGTCGGCCAGCACCGCGGCCAGCACCACGGCGACCATGATATAGGCCCGCTCGGTTGCCACGTTGCCGCCCGACAGCGCGAGATAGACCGCCCCCGCGGCCAGGGCGCCGATCGCGGCCAGCTTCTTGGTCGGCAGGCGCAGCGCGACCGCGGGGATCAGCGCCAGCCCGAGGCGCAGCGCGGCAAAGACCACACCGGTCAGCAGGCCCATATGCAGCCCCGAGATCGCCAGCAGATGCGCGAGGTTGGAATCGCGCAACTGCTGCACCGTCTCGCGCGAGATCGCCGAGCGGTCGCCGGTCAGGATCGCCGCGGCAAACGCCCCCTGGTCGCCCGGGATGCGCGCCCGCAGGGCCGCCGAAAGGTGCATCCGCGCGCGGTGAACGATCAGCGACAGCCCACCCTCGGGCGGGTCGATGGCAACCGCGGGCGTGCGAGCATAGCCCACCGCCCCCAGCCCGCCGAACCACGCATGGCGGCGAAAGTCGAACCCGCCGGGTTCCGCAGGCGCCGAGGGCGGCGACAGATGCGCCATCATCGCGATCCGCGTGCCCGGCATCGGGTCGGTCACGCCGCCCTGCCCGTGCAGCGAAATCCGCAGCCGCGCCGGTGTCCTGGCCTGCGGCACCCGTTCCAGCCAGACCTGATCCAGCGTGATCCGCGGCGCATCGGACAGCGATCGGTCCAGGATCAGCACGCGACCCTCGACCACACCGTAATACCGGTGATCGAGCTTGGGGGCGGCCACCATCTGGGTCCGGGCACCGGCCAGCACCACGCCAAAGGCAACCAGCGCCAGCGCGGTAAAGACGGGCCCCGAGAGTTCCGGCCCCTTCCAGGCGGCAAGCATCGCGGCAAGGCCCAGCCCGCCGAGCGTGGCGAACGCCCAGAGGGGCGGTTCGGCCGGCAGGGTGAAATAGAGCCCGATGCCGAGGGCCAGCAGAACCGGCGTCCACGGGAACAGGTGCCCCCTCCGGGCCTCGAGCGCGCGGAGCGGCCCCACCGCTTGTTCTCTCCCCAGCGATCTCCTAGACAGGCGGAAACGTTATCTCCACCATGATGAACAAAAGGTTAACACCCGTGCCGGATACCCCCGTCGTCACCCGTTTCGCCCCGTCGCCCACGGGGTTCCTGCATATCGGGGGGGCGCGGACGGCGTTGTTCAACTGGCTGTTCGCGCGGGGCCGGGGCGGGAAGTTCCTGCTGCGGATCGAGGATACCGACCGCGCCCGCTCGACGCCGGAGGCGACGGCGGCGATCCTCGACGGGCTGACCTGGCTGGGGCTCGACTGGGATGGCGAGCCGGTCAGCCAGTTCGAACGCGCCCCCCGCCATGCCGAGGTGGCGCACCAGATGCTGGCGGCGGGCCATGCCTACAAGTGCTTTGCCACGCCGGACGAGATCGAGGCGTTCCGCGAACAGGCCCGCGCCGAGGGGCGATCCACCCTGTTCCAGAGCCCCTGGCGCGACGCCGACCCCGCGACCCATCCCGACGCGCCCTATGTGGTGCGGCTGAAGGCGCCGCGCGACGGCGTGACGCTGATCGAGGACCGGGTGCAGGGCGATGTGCGGATCGGCAACGACCAGCTCGACGACATGGTGATGCTGCGCTCGGACGGGACGCCCACCTACATGCTGGCCGTGGTGGTGGACGATCACGACATGGGCGTGACCCATGTGATCCGCGGCGACGATCACCTGAACAACGCCGCGCGCCAGATGCAGATCTACGCCGCGATGGGCTGGGACGTGCCGATCTGGGCGCATATTCCGCTGATCCACGGCCCCGACGGCAAGAAGCTGTCGAAACGTCACGGCGCGCTGGGGGTCGAGGAATACCGCGCCATGGGCTATCCGGCGGCGGGCATGCGCAACTACCTGGCGCGGCTCGGCTGGAGCCATGGCGACGCCGAGTTCTTCACAGACGCGCAGGCGCAGGCGTGGTTCGGGCTGGAGGGAATCGGCCGCTCTCCCGCCCGGTTCGACTTCAAGAAGCTGGAGAACCTGTCCGGCCAGCATTTCGCCGCCATGGAGGATGCTGCGCTGCTGCGCGAATTGAAGGCGTTTCTGGCCGCAACCGGTCAGCCCGCCCTTGACGCACGGCAGGATGCCGGGCTTTCCGACGCGCTGCCCCTGCTCAAGCCGGGGGTTAAGACCTTCCCGCAGCTTGTTGAAAAGGCGCATTTCATCCTTGCCGAACGCCCTGTCGTGCCGGACGAGAAGGCGGCGCAGGCCCTGGATGGTGTATCCCGTGGTATACTGGCTCAATTGACGCCGCACTTGCAAAGTGCTAGCTGGGAACGCGACGCGCTGGAAGCGGCGGTCAAGCAGGTTGCCGAGGCCCACGGGACCACCCTCGGCAAGCTCGCAGCCCCGCTTCGCGCAGCGCTTGCCGGGCGGACGGTCTCGCCCAGCGTGTTCGACATGATGCTCGTCATCGGCCGGGAGGAAACGCTCGCCCGGCTCGCTGACGCCCAGGGCTGAGGCACGGGAACGCCGCACGCCCCCGCACGCCACCGACCGTGCCGCAGGGGAACGCGGCCCGGTCTCTCGACAAAAGAGGGACATCCATGGCCGACAGCACGAGAACCGCAACGCTTACCCTGGGAGACAAGTCGATGGACTTGCCGGTGCTCAGCCCCACGGCAGGTCCCGACGTCATCGACATCGGCAAGCTCTACGGCAAGATGGGGGTGTTCACCCACGACCCCAGCTTTACCTCGACCTCGTCCTGCGAAAGCTCGATCACCTTCATCGACGGCGACGAGGGCGAGTTGCTGCACCGGGGCTATCCGATCGACCAGCTGGCCGAGAAATCGCACTATCTCGAAGTCTGCTACCTGCTGCTCTACGGCGAGTTGCCGAACGGCGCCGAGCTGGAGGATTTCGAGAACCGCGTGACGCGCCACACCATGGTGCATGAACAGATGCACCGCTTCTTCACCGGGTTCCGGCGCGACGCGCACCCGATGGCGGTCATGGTGGGCGTGGTCGGCGCAATGTCGGCCTTCTACCACGACTCGACCGATGTCAACGATCCCTGGCAGCGCGAGGTCGCCTCGATCCGGCTGATCGCCAAGGTGCCGACCATCGCGGCGATGGCCTACAAGTACTCGGTGGGCCAGCCCTTCGTCTATCCGCGCAACGATCTGGACTATGCCTCGAACTTCCTGCGCATGTGCTTTGCCGTGCCGGCCGAGGAATACGAGGTCGACCCGATCCTGACCCGCGCGATGGACCGGATCCTGACGCTGCACGCCGACCACGAACAGAACGCCTCGACCTCGACGGTGCGGCTGGCCTCAAGCTCGGGGGCGAACCCGTTCGCCTGCATCGCCGCCGGCATCGCGTGCCTCTGGGGGCCCGCCCATGGCGGCGCCAACCAGGCCTGTCTGGAAATGCTGCGCGAGATCGGCACGGTCGACCGCATCCCCGAATTCGTGGCCCGCGCCAAGGACAAGAATGACCCGTTCCGGCTGATGGGCTTTGGCCACCGGGTCTACAAGAACTTCGACCCGCGCGCCAAGGTGATGAAGCAGTCGGCCCACGAGGTGCTGGAGCTTCTGGGCATAGAGAACAACGAGACCCTCAAGGTCGCGATGGAACTCGAGAAGATCGCGCTGGAAGACGAGTATTTCGTGTCGAAAAAGCTCTATCCGAACGTCGACTTCTATTCGGGCATCATCCTCGACGCGATGGGCTTCCCGACCTCGATGTTCACGCCGATCTTCGCGGTCAGCCGGACGGTGGGCTGGATCTCGCAGTGGAAGGAAATGATCGCCGACCCGAACATGCGCATCGGCCGGCCGCGACAACTCTATACCGGGCCGACCCGCCGCGACTATGTCGAGGTCGAGGACCGCTGAGACAGAAGGGGCCGCCCGATGGGCGGCCCCCCTTTTGTTTGCGCGCGCACCCTCGCCCGGCCCGGCTTTTCAGCCGAACAGCCGCCCCCGCGCCTCGATCAGGCTGCGCAGCACCAGCCCCAGATAGACGAGATCAAGCACCAGCAGCAGCAACCAGGGCCGCGAGAAGGTCAGCCCGATGCCGATCACGGTGGCGAACATGATCGGACCGATCAGCCGCCGCGGCACCCGGATCGCCTTGGGCGACAGCGTCCTGAGCTTGGAGATCATCAGGACAGCGACGATCCCGATCCACACCGCCACCACCAGCGGCGCCTGGTCGAACGCCACCACGCCCCCCAGCGTCGCAAAGGCCGGCAGAAGCCCCAGCATCGCCCCTGCGGGCGCCGGCACGCCCAGGAAATGCGTATTGGCCGTGTCCACGTCCTGTGCCTTGCCCGACATCACGTTGAACCGTGCCAGCCGCAGGCAGGTGGCGGCCGCAAAGACCAGCACGAAGATCCAGCCCAGGCTGCCCGCGGGCGCCAGCAGGAACTTGTAGATCAGCACCGCCGGCGCGACCCCGAAGCACAGGAAATCCGACAGCGAATCAAGCTGCGCGCCGATCTCGGAGGTGGCCTGCAACCGCCGCGCGATCAGCCCGTCCAGCCCGTCCATCACCGCGGCCAGCAGGATCAGGACCACCGCCGCGCCAAAGCGTTCGTCCATCGCGAAGCGGATCGAGGTCAGCCCGACGCACATCCCGGCCAGCGTCACCATGTTCGGCAACAATTGCAGCACCGGCACCCGGTCAAGGCTGTCGGAATTGCGCGGGCCGAAGCGTTTCATCGGGTCGTCTCGGCGCCGGGCGCGGCGCCCAGGTCGGCGATCACCGTCTCGCCCGCCACCATGGTCTGGCCAATCGCGACCAGCGGCCGCGCCCCCTCGGGCAGGTAGACATCCAGCCGCGACCCGAAACGGATCAGGCCGAACCGCTCGCCCGTGGCCAGGCGCTGCCCCTCGGCCGACCAGCACAGGATGCGCCGCGCCACCAGTCCCGCGATCTGCACCACGCCATAGCGCCGCCCGTCCTCCAGTTCCACCGCCAGCCCGTTGCGCTCGTTGTCCTCGGACGCCTTGTCAAGCGAGGCGTTCAGGAACTTGCCCGGCCGGTAGGCGACGGCGACGATCCGCCCCGAAGCGGGCAGCCGGTTCACATGGCAGTTGAAGACCGACATGAAGACCGACACCCGCAGCATCGGCCGGTCGCCCAGCCCCAGTTCGGCGGGCGGCACCGCGGGCGACAGCAACGACACGATCCCGTCGGCGGGCGATACCATCACGCCGGGCCGGTCGGGCACGACCCGCACGGGGTCGCGGAAGAAGTAGTAGACCCAGACCGTCAACCCGGCACAGATCCAGCCGAGCGGCGCCCAGATCAGAAAGGCGACCAGCGTGATCCCCGCGGCGATGGCCACGAACCTGCGGCCCTCGGGATGCATGGGTTTGACGAAGGTCGACAGCATCGAGACCGACATGGGATCCCCCGTTCCTTGTGCTGGCCGCCTGCATAGACCAGTTGCACAGGCTTGAAAACGCCGGATGGGGTCGCATGGCCGAGCGGGGCGCCCCGCGCCCCTACCCGCCCCGCAGCGCCCGGCGCATGATCTTGCCGGTCGCGGTCATCGGCAGGCTGTCGGCCCGGATCACCTTGCGGGGGGCAAGATGGGGGCTGACATGGTCCCGCACCCGCTGGATCAACGCCTCTTCCAGCCCCTGCCATTCCGCGCCCTCGCGCAGCACCACGTGGGCGACCACGATCTCGGTCCGCACGGGATCGGGCTCGCCCACCACGGCGGCCATCACCACGTCGGGATGGCCGACAAGGCAATTTTCGATCTCGGTCGGGCCGATCCGGTAGCCGGCCGAGGTGATCACGTCGTCGTCGCGCGCGACATAGGTGAAATGCCCGGCCGGATCGCAGATCCCCAGATCGCCCGTGCGCATCCACTCGCCCGAGAACTTGGCGGCGGTCTTGTCGGGCAGCCCCCAATAGCCCAGGAACATCGAGGCCGCACCCCGCTTGACCGCGATCTCGCCCAGCGTACCGGGGGGCACGGGCGCGCCGTCCGCCCCGATCACCGCCACGTCAAAGCCCGGCACCGCCCGCCCCATCGCCCCCGGCGGCGCCTTCATCAACTCGGGCACGCAGGTGATGACAAGGTTGCACTCGGTCTGGCCATAGAATTCGCAGATGGTCAGCCCCAGCGTCCGGTGGCCCCAGTCCAGCAGGTCGGCGCCCAGGCTCTCGCCGCCTGATCCCACGCTGCGCAGGCGCACCCCCGGCGGGACCGGTGTGCCGCGCATCAGCTTGAGCGCGGTGGGCGGCAGGAACAGGTTGCGCACCTTCAGCCGGTCGATCAGCGCCCAGGCGTCCACCGGGTCGAACTTGCGCATCCGGCAGGCCACCAGCGGCACGCCGTAGTAAAGGCACGGCATCGCCATGTCCATCAGCCCGCCGATCCAGGCCCAGTCCGCCGGCGTCCAGCCGCGATCGCCAGGTTGCGGAAAGCCGCGGTGGTGCAGCTCGATCGACGGCAAATGCCCGATCAGGAAGCGGTGGGCGTGCAGCGCGCCCTTGGGCGGGCCGGTGGTGCCCGAGGTGTAGATCAGAACCGCCGGATCCTCGGCCAGCGTGTCGCGGGGCGCGGCGATCGGCCGGGCGGCGGCGATCTCGGCCCACAGATCGCGCGCCGGGCCGCCGTCGACAGACAGCACATGCGTCAGATCGGGCAGCCGGTCGCGCAGCGCCGCCAGCTTGCCCGCCCCCTCGGCATCGGTGACGACCAGCCGGGTGCCGCTGTCGGCCAGCCGGTATGCCAGCGCGTCCGGCCCGAACAGGGTGAACAGCGGCAGCACCACGGCGCCGATCTTGTAGGCGGCAAAATGCGCCACCAGCACCGCGGGCGCCTGCGGCAGCAGCACCGCCACCCGGTCGCCCGGCCCCACGCCCGAGGCCGCCATCACCGTGGCCAGCCGGTCCGAGGCATCCTTGAGCGCGCCATAGCTCCAGTCCCGGTCGCCATCGCTCGCGTCGATCACCGCGATCCGGGCGGGGTCCTCGTCCGCCCAGTCGTCGCAGCAGGCCCGCGCGATGTTGAACCGCTCGGGAACCTGCCACCGGAACCCTGCCCGCATCATGTCCCAGTCGTCCTGAACCGGCAGAAGCCTGCGGTCGTCCATCCGCCCCTCCCCTCCGCCTCAGGGCGCCGCGCCGAAGACCGAGATCTCGCGCAGCGCCGTCAGCGGCACCCCCAGCGCACGCAGCGCCGGCAGCGAGACCAGCGTGCCCGCCCCCGCCTCGGCCTCGCGCGGGCGCAGTTCGACCAGCACGCTGAACCCGGTCGCCGAATCCACCAGGCGCCCCGGCTGCACGCGGGCGACCAGCGGCGTCACCGCCCAGAATCCCGGATCTGCCGGATCGCCGAGACTGGCCACGGTCCGGCCCAGCAACGCCTCGGGCGCGCGCGGCGCGGCGGTGGCGGCCGCGCGCTCGGCGGGCGTGGTGGTATCGAACGCCTCGGCGGTTCGCGCCCCGGGCGGTGGCGGGCGCAGCACCGAAAGCGGCGCGCCGGGCTCGGCCGGGGATACCGGCCGCTCTGCCGGAACCGCCGCACAGCCCGCAAGCGCCAGCGCCGCCCACATTCCGCCCGTCCGTGCCATCCGGTCCGCCTCCCTGGCCGTTCGATGCCAGCCTAGCCGCTTGTGCCCGCCCCCGAAAGACGCTTGCGACAACAGCTGCGCGCCCCTACCTTCTGCGGCATGTTGCAGCAGCCACCCCTCATCGACCCCTTCGCCCGCGCGATCACCTACCTGCGCGTCTCGGTCACCGACCGGTGCGATTTCCGCTGCGTCTACTGCATGGCAGAGAACATGACCTTCCTGCCGAAGAAAGAGCTTCTGACGCTGGAGGAACTGGACCGGCTCTGTTCCGCGTTCATCGGGCTGGGCGTGCGCAAGCTGCGCATCACTGGGGGCGAGCCCCTGGTGCGCCGCGACATCCTGACCTTCTTCCGGTCGATCGGCCGGCATCTCGATACCGGCGCGCTGGATGAGGTGACGCTGACGACGAACGGCTCGCAACTGGAACGCTTTGCGGACGATCTGGCCGCGGCGGGCGTGCGCCGGGTGAATGTCAGCCTGGATACGCTGGACGCCGAAAAATTCGCCCGCGTCACCCGCTGGGGCAGGCTCGGCCAGGTGCTGAGCGGCATCGACGCCGCGCAGGAGGCGGGACTTCGGATCAAGATCAACACCGTGGCGCTGAAAGGCTTCAACGAGGAGGAACTGTTCGACCTCGTCGACTGGTGCGCGTCCCGCGACATGGACCTGACCTTCATCGAGGTGATGCCGATGGGCGATCTGGGCAACGAGGACCGGGTCGGGCAATACTGGTCGGTCAGGGACGTCCGCGCGCGGCTGGAGGAACGGTTCACCACGGTCGACCTGGCCGAGCGCACCGGCGGCCCGGCGCGCTACGTGCGACTGGAGGAGACGGGCCAGAAGATCGGCTTCATCACGCCGCTGTCCCACAATTTCTGCGAAAGCTGCAACCGCGTGCGCCTCACCTGCACCGGCGAGCTGTTCATGTGCCTCGGCCAGGAGGACATGGCCGACCTGCGCGGGCCGCTTCGCGCGCACCCCGACGACGATGCGCCACTGGCAGAGGCCATCCGCGCAGCCATCGCGTTGAAGCCCAAAGGCCACGATTTCGACTATTCCCGGCAGACGCCGGACGGGCAGGTGTCGCGGCACATGAGCCATACGGGGGGCTGATGGCGCGGAGAAACCTGCCTGACGCTGCGCCATCGGCAAAGCTCCGCGCCAGCCCCCGTTGCCCACGCCGCCGAAAACAGCAAAACTCAGACCCGGAGTCTCGCTCACGCTGGATAAAAGTCGGGGGCAACGTCATCCGCGTCCGTCGCGGGCGGCTGGGCGCGCAGGTGGTCCCAGCGGGCGGCAAGGGCGGCGGGGAAACCGGATGCGGGCAACGATTCAGGATGGTTTCAGATGGGTTCGGGGGAGTCGGCGGCTTACCTATCGCTTACCCGATCCCTGAGAGACCGGCGCCACTTCCCCATAAGTATCTGATAATATTGGCGCACCCGACAGGATTCGAACCTGTGACCTCTGCCTTCGGAGGGCAGCACTCTATCCAGCTGAGCTACGGGTGCTTCAACACGGGATATAGCGGCGCGCGCGGGCGGCCGCAATCGGAAATGCCGGGAAAAACCGCTTGCGGAGACCGGTCCGCGGCTCGCTAATGTCCGGAAACCCGCAGAGACGAGCCTTGGCCATGACACGACCCCACCGCCCCGCACCGCTCTGGCTGCTCGTCACGCTGCAAGCCGTGGTCTCGGCCGCGAGCCTGGTGGTCGAGATCGTGGCGGGCCGCATGATCGCGCCCTATGTGGGCATGTCGCTCTACACCTGGACGGCGGTGATCGCGGTGGTGCTGGCAGGGTTTTCGGCCGGACACTGGTGGGGCGGGCGGATCGCCGAGCGCGAGACGGGACCGGCGTTGCGCGTGACCGGGTGGGCGATGCTGGGCGCGGCGGTCACGACCGGCGGGGCGGTGCTGCTGCTGCGGCAGGTGGCGGGGCCGGTGCTCGAAGGGCTCGACCAGCCGCTGGCGGCAATCACGCTGCTGGCGGCGGCGGTGTTCTTCCTGCCCTCGTTCTTTGCGGGCGTGCCGGCCCCGGTACTGTCGATCGTCGCGATCCGGGCCGGCGGACGGTCGGGGCACGCGCTGGGGGCGATGTTCGCCTCGGGCGCGATCGGCGCCATCGCGGGCACGCTGCTGGCGGGGTTCCTGTTCATCTCGTGGCTGGGCGCGGCGCTGACGCTGGCCACCGTCACGGCCTGTTACGGGGTGGTCGCGGCGATGATGTTCCGGCTGGCCGCGGCTGGGCCGGGGCTGCCTGCGCTGGCGGCGCTGGCGGGGGCACTGGGGCTGGCCGGCGGCGGGCTGGCCCTGCCCCGGATCTGCGACGCGGAAAGCCAGTATTTCTGCATCCGGACCGTCGAGCTGGAGCCCGGCGATCCTGGGGCGGTGCGGCTGATGGTGCTGGACCACCTGGCCCACGGAATCTCGGGGCGGGACGACCCCACGCTTGCCTATACCGAACATTCCGCGATGCTGGACGGGATCACCCGGATGCGCATGCAGGACCGCCGCTTTCATGCCTTCTTCATCGGCGGCGGCAGCTATTCGGTGCCGCGCATCTGGGCCGCGCGGGGGGCGGGCGTGGTCACCGTGGCCGAGATCGACCCCGAGGTGACGCGGATCGCGGCCAGCGACTTCTGGTTCGACCCGCAGACCACGCAGGTCATCCACCAGGACGCGCGCCGGGCGTTGTTGCTGCGCCCCGAACTGCGCTTCGACGTGGTGGTGGGCGACGCCTTCACCGACATCGCGGTGCCCGCGCATCTGGTGACGCGCGAGTTCTTCGAACTGGTGCGCGACCGGCTGGTGGCCGACGGCATCTACGTGATGACGGTGATCGACCATGCCGACCGGCTGGAGGCGCTGGCCGCGATCGTGGCGACGCTGCGCGAGGTGTTCCCCGCGGTCGAGGTCTGGACCGAGATGCGGCCGCCCGAGCCCGGCGAGCGGCGGGTCTTCGCGCTGGTGGCGGGACAGGCGCAAAGCCCGGTTGACGAACTGGCGCTGCGCGCCCCCGAGCCGCGCAGCTTTGCCCCGCTCGACGACCGGTTCATCGACGGATTGCTGGCCGACACGGCCCCCACGGTCCTGACCGACGATTACGCGCCCATCGACCGGCTGGTGGGGCTGGGCACCCTGCTGGACTAGCCGCCCGCCGCCTCAGGCAAACAGGTCGTGGCAAAGCTCCAGCGCCTCGACCAGCGTGTCGACCTCCTGGCGGGTGTTGTACATCGCGAAGGAAGCCCGGCAGGTCGCGGTGAGCCCGAAATGATCCATCAGCGGTCCCGCGCAATGGGTGCCCGCGCGCACCGCGACCCCCTTCTTGTCAAGCACGGTCGAGATGTCATGGGCATGCGCCGGGCCGTCCAGCGTGAACGAGAAGATCGCGCCGCGCCGTTCGGCATGGCCGTAGACCTGCAACCAGTTCAACCCCTTCAACCGGTCCATCGCATAGGACCCGATATCGGCCTCGTGCGCGGCGATCTTTTCCATCCCGACGCCCATCATGTAGTCGAGCGCCACGCCCAGACCGATCTGCTGGACGATGCCGGGCGTGCCCGCCTCGAACTTCATCGGCGGATCGGCATAGGTCACGACGTCCTTGTGAACCTCGCGGATCATGTCCCCGCCACCGAGGAACGGGCGCATCTCGGCCAGACGCTCCTTGCGGATGTGGATCGCGCCCGACCCCGAGGGCCCGTAAAGCTTGTGCCCGGTGATCGCGTAGAAATCGGCGCCGATCGCATCGACATTGATGGGCATGTGGACGGCCGCCTGCGATCCGTCGACCAGCACCGCCACCCCCCTGTCCTGCGCCCCCCGCACGATGGCCGCGACATCGACGATGGTGCCCAGCACGTTCGACATGTGGGTGATGGCGACCAGCCGCGTCTTCGGGCCGATCGCGTCGATCACCGCCTGCGGGTCGAGATTGCCCGCCCCGTCGACATCTACCCATTTCAGCACCACCCCCTGCCGTTCGCGCAGGAAATGCCAGGGCACGATATTGGCGTGGTGTTCCATCACCGACAGCACGATCTCGTCGCCGGGCTGCAGGCGTGGCGCGGCCCAGGCATAGGAGACAAGGTTGATCGCCTCGGTCGAGCCGCTGGTGAACACGATCTCGTCCTCGTCCGCCGCGCCCAGGAACCGTGCGACGATGCCGCGCACGGCCTCGTATTTCTCGGTGGCGATGTTGGACAGCGTGTGCAGTCCGCGGTGGACGTTCGCGTATTCCTGCGAATAGGCGCGGGTGACGGCGTCGATCACCGCCTTGGGTTTTTGCGCCGAGGCGCCGTTGTCGAGATAGACCAGCGGCTTGCCGTTCACGGTGCGGGACAGGATCGGGAAATCGGCGCGGATTTTCTCGACATCATACATCGCTCAGCGCTCCGCCAAAGGTGATGCCGAGCAGCGACATCACGAGGCTCATCCCGAAGACCATGGCGAACATCGTGCCGATGATCGCGACAAAGGTCTTCAGGGCCGAGGGAAAGCCGTGAAGTGCGGCCACGAAATGGCTGAGAAGCCAGAAGAAAAGGCCGATCCCGAACATGCTGACCAGGCCCGCCAGGGGGGTCAGGACGATCAGGAACACGGTCTGCACCACCTGCAGCATCAGCATGATGACCTGCAGCCAGACGGTCAGCGCCAGCGCGCCCGCGAAACTTCCCCTGCCGCCAAAACGGCGGCCGATGATGTGGATCGCGTAGACCGTGACGACCAGCAGACCGCCCTGCACCACCGCGGTCAGCATCGGGTTCGCCATGAAGACCGGCAACAGCGGGTCCACCGGCGTCGGCACGAGATATTCGCCGGCCTGGGTCAGCAGCACGCTGATCGCCACCACGGCGACAAGCGCCTGCCAGAGCACGCCCTCGGGCAGGCCGAACGCAAGGACACGCCTTGCCCCATCGCGCGGGTCGCGGATCGTGTCGCGCGCAAGCGCGAGCAGGGAAAGGGGGCTTTGGGGCATGGGGCGATATCCCTGGATGTCAGGCACGGCCGAGCGCCTCGGCCTCGGCCAGAGACAACATCCAGATCGCGAAGAACGCAACCGTAAGAAGCGACGCGACGATATTCAGCGCCGCCCCGGCCCCGATGAAACCGGCCACCAGACCGTACAGCAGAAAGGCCGGCGACACCGACAGCAGCGACCAGAACAGCGCCAGACGCGCCCCGAAGAAACTGCCAGCGCCGCCGACCATCCGCGCAAAGAGATGGCTGAACGCCGCAATGCCGTAGAAGAAAAGCGGCGCCAGCGCCATCCATCCGAACAGCGCCGCGCCAAGCCGCGCCTCGAGCGGGACCGACGCATCGAAATAGGACTCGCGCGCCAGCCGCGGCCATTGCGCGATGAAGATCAGGAAACAGGCAAGCATCAGGTAGGCCAGCGCGCGATCCTCGCGCTTGCCTGCCTGCAACTGGCGGCGCAACGCAGCGCGGGGACCGCGCCAGGTGGCCAGGATTTCCGTCGTGACAGCCATGCTACCTCCGGTGCCGCGCCAGCCACCGGGACAGGCGCTCCACGATCTCGTCACGGATCTGGTCCGATTCGATCTCCTCGACCGCCTCGGCGATGAAGGACAGAACCATCAGGTCCACCGCCTCGGACCGCGGCACGCCGCGCGAGCGCAGGTAGAACAGCGCCGTCTCGTCGATGGCGCCACTGGTCGAGCCATGCGAACAGGCCACGTCGTCGGCATAGATCTCAAGCTCCGGCTTGACCAGGAACTGGCTGTCCTCATCCAGCAGCAGCGATTGCGAGATCTGGTAACCGTCGGTCTTCTGGGCGCCGGGCCGAACCAGGATCTTGCCCTGAAAAACGCCGGTCGCGCCGTTCCGCAGCACCTTCTTGAACACCTGGCGGCTTTCACAGCGTTCGGCGTCATGGGTGACGAAAACCGTGTCGTCATGGTGGAAATCCGCCCCGTCGCCCAGGCAGGCGCCCGCCACATGGGCCACGCCGTCGTCGCCCGCCAGTTCGATCACACATTCGTTGCGCGTCAGCGCCCCGTTCGCGGTCATGGTGAAGGACTTGAACATGCTTTCGCGGCCGAGCCGGGCAAAGATATGGGTGGCCGCGCGGCGGTCATGGTCGCGCCCCTGCACCCGGACATGGTGGAAGGCGCCGCCCTCGGCGATGTCGACCTCCATCACCTTGTTGAACCGCGCCGCGGCCGGGCCGTTCTCCAGGATGGTCAGGTCGGCGCCTGCCTCGACCTTGATGACATGGTGAAGGATCGCGTCAGAGGTTTCCGACTCGTGCTGGTAGATCAGGTTGACCGGCTTCTCGGCCCGGCCCGTCGCGCGGATCAGCACGCCATCGGTCGCAAAGGCGGTGTTGAGCGCCGCCAGCGGCCGGGCAACCGGGCTCTGGCCACGCGCCTCCAGTGCGCCGTAAAGCTCGGCGGCCCAGTGAATGTCCTGGTCCTGGGCCTCGGCCAGACGGGTGATCTCGACCCCCGCCAGCGCCGGATCGTCCGAGGCGGCCGGATCGAAGACCCCGTCGACGAAGACCAGCCTGACCCGGTCCATGCCGTCGAAGACCGGAACCTTCTGGCGCGCGTGATGCGTCGCGGGCACCGGCACGGCGGAAATGAAGTCCGCCGGGTTGGTAAAACGCCAGTATTCGTCACGCCGCCCCGGCATGCCCATCGCCTGCACCCGCGCCAGCGCGGCCTCGCGCGCCGGGCGTGTCCAGCCCGGTGCGGCAGGCAGGTTCAGCCCGGCCAGCCGTTCCTCGGTCGCCGTCTGTTTCGCCTGCGGCAGCGCCATCACGCGGCCTCCTCGATCAGGTCGGCATAGCCGTTCTTCTCGACCTCCAGCGCCAGTTCCGGCCCGCCGGTCTTGATGATCCGGCCATCCACCATGATATGCACCACGTCCGGCACGATATGGTCCAGCAGCCGCTGGTAGTGCGTGATGACCAGAAAGCCGCGGTCGGGGCTGCGCATCGCGTTCACGCCATCGGCCACCAGCTTCATCGCATCCACGTCGAGCCCCGAGTCGGTCTCGTCCAGGATGCAGACACGCGGCTCCAGCATCGCCATCTGAAGGATCTCGTTGCGCTTCTTCTCGCCGCCGGAAAAGCCCATGTTGACCGGGCGCTTCAGCATCTCGGCGTCGATCTTCAGCTCCTTGGCACGGGCGCGCACCTCTTTCAGGAAGGTTGCGGCATCCATTTCCTCTTCACCGCGGGTCCTGCGCTGGGCGTTCACGGCCGTGCGCAGGAAGGTCATGTTGCCGACGCCGGGGATCTCGACCGGATACTGGAACGCCAGGAACAGCCCGGCCGCCGCGCGTTCCTCGGGCTCCATCGCGAGGATGTCCCGGCCCTCGAGCGTGGCGCCGCCGTCGGTCACCTCATAGCCGCCACGGCCCGCCAGCACATAGGACAGCGTCGACTTGCCCGACCCGTTCGGCCCCATGATCGCGTGCACCTTGCCCGCCTCGACGGTCAGCGTCAGACCCTTGAGGATTTCCTTGCCCTCTTCCTCAAGGGAGGCCCGCAGATTCTTGATTTCCAGCATGTTTCTTTCCCTAGGCAATGGTAACGGCGGTGCCCGAGGCGGACACCATCAGCATGTTGTTGATCACTTCGTAGTCGAGATCGACGCCGACCACGGCATTCGCGCCCATCGTCCGGGCACGGTCTTCCAGCTCGCGCAGCGCCGTCGCGCGGGCCTCGCCCAGCGACGCCTCGTAGGCGCCAGAGCGGCCGCCGATGATGTCGGTGATCCCGGCAAAGATGTCCCGGAACACGTTGGCGCCCAGGATCGCCTCGCCCACGGCGATGCCGTGATAGGCGGTGATGGTCTTGCCCTCGATGCTGGGGGTGGTGGTCACGATCATCGTATCTTTCTCAGTCATCATCAGCCCAGCGCCAGCGCCAGTTACTGCTCGTCTTGCGCCGGGCGATCACGATAAACCCAAGCGCCAGAACGGTGGTCAGCAGCAAATACAGCGCCACCTGCCAGAACAGCGCCACACCCAGCCGCCCCAACGGGCCGAAAACCGCAATCGCCACAAGCCCCAGCAGCAGCGAAAAAACAGCCACCGCCGCCCAGCCCTTCCAGTTTGCCGGGAAGGCACCATAGCCATGCGTCTTTGGCACAAACCACGACGAGCCCATCAGCCGACGCTACCTTCCAACGAAATTGCCACCAGCTGCTGCGCCTCCATCGCGAATTCCATCGGCAGCGCCTGCAGAACCTCCTTGCAGAAGCCGTTGACGACAAGCGCCACCGCCGCTTCCTCGTCCATCCCGCGGCTTCGGCAATAGAACAGCTGGTCGTCGTCCACCTTGGACGTCGTCGCCTCGTGTTCCACGCGGGACGAGTTGTTGCGCACCTCGATATAGGGCACCGTATGCGCCCCGCAGGTGCTGCCGATCAGCAGGCTGTCGCACTGGGTATAGTTGCGGCTGTTCTTGGCCTTGGGGTGCATCGAGACCAGCCCGCGATAGGTGTTCTGCGCGTGGCCCGCGCTGATCCCCTTGGACACGATGCGGCTCCGGGTGTTCTTGCCCAGATGCACCATCTTGGTGCCGGTGTCGGCCTGCTGCCAGTTGTTGGTGATGGCGATCGAGTAGAATTCGCCCTGGCTGTCGTCGCCGCGCAGTATGCAGGAGGGATATTTCCACGTCACGGCAGAGCCAGTTTCCACCTGCGTCCACATCACCTTGGACCGGTCGCCCCGGCAGTCGGCACGCTTGGTGACGAAGTTGTAGATGCCGCCCTTGCCGTTCTCGTCACCGGGATACCAGTTCTGGACAGTGGAATATTTCACCTCGGCATCGTCCAGCACCACGATCTCCACCACCGCGGCGTGCAGTTGCGCGATGTCGCGCTGGGGTGCGGTGCAGCCTTCCAGGTAGCTCACATAGGCGCCCTTGTCGGCGATGATCAGCGTACGCTCGAACTGGCCGGTGTTCTCGGCGTTGATGCGGAAATAGGTCGATAGCTCCATCGGGCAGCGCACGCCCGGCGGCACATAGACGAACGACCCATCCGAGAAGACAGCGCTGTTGAGCGTGGCATAGAAGTTGTCCGACTGCGGCACGACGCTCCCGAGGTACTTCCGCACCAGGTCGGGATGCGTCCGGATCGCCTCGGAGATCGAACAGAAGATCACGCCCGCCTTTTCCAGCTCCTTCTGGAAGGTGGTGCCCACCGACACGCTGTCGAAGACGGCATCGACGGCGACCTTGCGGCCCTCGGCGGGCGCGTCCTCGGCCCCCTCGACACCGGCCAGGATCATCTGCTCCTTCAGCGGGATGCCCAGCTTCTGGTAGGTCTCCAGCAGCTTGGGATCGACCTCGTCCAGCGACTTGGGCTTTTCGGCCATGCTTTTCGGCCGGGCATAGTAATACTGCGCCTGGAAGTCGATCTCGGGATAGTCGACCATCGCCCATTTGGGTTCTTCCAGCTGCTGCCAGCGCCGGAAGGCCGCCAGCCGCCAGTCGGTCATCCACTCGGGCTCTTCGTTCTTGGACGAAATCAGCCGCACGATGTCCTCGGTGAGACCCATCGGCGCGTAGTCCATCTCGATCTCGGTCTCCCAGCCGTACTTGTACTTGCCGGCCATCGACTGGACGGTCTCGACCGTCTCGCGGTCGACACCTTCACGAACTTCGCTTGCCTCGCCGCGATCGGCATTGTCCAAAGCAGCCATCTGATCCTTCCGCCTTTTCCTGCCGGCCCCGCGCGGGGCACCGGTCGATCCTCGTTCAGCCCGCCCGGGCCCTGACCCGCGCCGCCGCCGCAAGCCAGGCCTCGGCAAAGCGCGCCACGTCTTCCTCCGTCGTGCCCGGGCCAAGCGAGACCCGGATCGCCGAGGCCGCCACGTCCTTGCCCAGCCCCATGGCCCGCAGCACGCGGCTGGCACGCAGCTTGCCCGAGGAACAGGCCGACCCCGCGGAAATCGCGAACCCGGCCAGGTCCATCTGCATCACCTGCGTCTCGCCCTTCCACCCGGGTGTGGCGAAACACGACGTGTTGGGCAACCTTTGCGCAGCTTTCCCGACAAAAATAGTCTCATTTGCGCCAGCCACAACGGTATTTTCTAGAATATTTCTAAGATGCTCGATTTCTACCCATTTTCCAGCAGAAATTTCCGCCTGCGCCGCTTCCGCAGCCGCCCCGAAACCCGCGATTCCCACCACGTTCTCGGTTCCGGCCCGCCGGCCGAGTTCCTGCCCGCCACCCCGGATTCGCGCCGCGACCTCGGTCCCGCGCCGCAGAACCAGCGCACCGATGCCCTTTGGCCCGCCGATCTTGTGCGCCGAAACCAGCGCCATCTCGCAGCCCAGCCAGTTGACGGCGACCGGCAGCTTGCCGAACGCTTGCGTCATGTCGCAGACCGCGAGGCCCACGGGCAGGTCCTGGATCACGCCGGTCTCGGAATTGGCCAACTGCAACGCCGTGCGCGCCGGATCGCGCACCGTCACCTGGCCCGCGCTGTCCACCGGCAGGCAGGCGTCCACCCAGGCGGCGACCGAATCATGCTCGATATCGCCCGCCTCAAGGCCGCGGCCGGCACAGGCCAGCGCCGCCGCCTCGCTCGCCCCCGAGGTAAAGACGATCTCGGCCCCCTCGGCCCCCAGTGCCGCGGCCACCTGCGCCCGCGCGCGCTCGACGATGGCCCGCGCCGCGCGCCCCTCGGCATGCACGCTCGACGGGTTGCCCACCACATCCATCGCCGCGATCATCGCGGCGCGCGCCTCGGGCCTCAGCGGTGCCGTCGCGTTCCAGTCCAGATAGACGCGCCCGCCCATGCCCTGTCCTTCTTCTGGCCTCAAGTATCCCGGGGGAGTCCGCGTCAGCGGACGGGGGCAGCGCCCCCTAGTCGTCGTCCACCACCTCGAACAGCGCCGGCACCGCCGGGCAGGGGGCAAGATCGTTCGCCGTCACATCCGACAGCCGCGTCTGGTGCAGGAACACGTAGACATGGGCCGACAGGCTTTCCCACAGCCGGTTCGCCAGCGACTGCGCCCGGCTTCCCGACAGCCCGCCCGACACGCCCGCCCCCTTGTGCATCGCGCTGACCGTCTCGTCCACGGCGCCCAGCACATCCACCACCCGGATCTCCGAGGCCGGCCGCGCCAGGCGATAGCCGCCCCCGGGCCCGCGGACCGACTCCACCAGCCCGGCACGCCTCAGCTTGACGAACAACTGCTCGAGATAGGGCAGCGAAATGTCCTGGCGCTTCGATATCTCGGCCAGCGAGACCAGATCGTCGCCCCGCTGCAACGAAAGGTCGACCAGCGCGACCATCGCATAGCGGCCCTTGGTGCTCAGTTTCATCGGGGCCCTCCCGCAAACGGTTGACGCAGCGCAGGCGGGCTATTACCTCGGGATGCACCCTGGGCCCGCGCCCGCCGGGTGTTTTTGTCCTTATGAAGCCCGGCCCTTCGCGTCAAGAATGGCGGGCCCCCGCAAACGAGAAGAACGAAATGCCCGAGGTCATCTTTCCCGGTCCCGAAGGCCGTCTCGAAGGCCGCTACCATCCGCAGAAGGACCGGGACGCCCCGATCGCGATCGTGCTGCACCCCCATCCGCAGTTCGGCGGCACGATGAACAACCGGGTGGTCTACAACCTGCACTATGCCTTTCACCGGATGGGCTTCACGGTGCTGCGCTTCAACTTCCGCGGCGTCGGGCGGTCCCAGGGCGAATACGACCAGGGCATCGGCGAGCTGTCGGATGCGGCGGCCGCGCTCGACTACCTGCAATCGATGAACCAGAATGCCAAGCATTGCTGGGTCGCAGGCTTTTCCTTCGGCGCCTGGATCGGCATGCAACTGCTGATGCGGCGGCCCGAGATCACCGGGTTCGTGTCGGTGTCGCCGCCCGCCAACATGTACGATTTCTCGTTCCTGGCGCCCTGCCCGTCCTCGGGGCTGGTGATCCACGGCACCGCCGACCGCGTCGCGCCGCCTGCCGACACCCGTGCGCTGGTCGACAAGCTGCACGAGCAGAAGGGCATCACCATCACCCATGACGAGATCGAGGGGGCGGATCACTTCTTCCAGGATCCGCACATGGGCACGATGATCGATCACGTGACCGCCTATGTTAAGCGGCGCCTGACCGAGGGCACGCGCTAGCGGGGGACGGGAAAATGTCGCTGCTGGACGATCTTGCCGACGCGCTGGCCCGAGAGGCGATCGAGGTGGCCGAGCAGCTTGATGACGAGCGGCTGATCGACGAGATGTCCAAGGCGATCGGCGAGTCCTCGCCCACCACCCAGGAAGCCTTCATGACGGCGGTGCGCATCCGCCGCGCGCTCGGCCGGGGCCGGGTCGTGATGGAGCGCAAGCGCGGAACACGTGCCCTGCCGCCGCCGGATCCTGCCCCACCCGGCCCGGTGCCGGACGACGCCGGCCGCGCCGATTAGCCGCATCCGCCGCACCGCCCGCCAGCGGGCGCTTCACGCCACGGCGCGCGCCCGCAGCGCCAGCGGCTGCGCCGCATCCCCCTGCAAGACGAACCCCGACAGCGCGCCGTTCAGCGCGCCCGCGCCCCGGGCCATGCGCGATCCCATGGCCGACATCTCCTCGGCCAGCGCCGCGTTGGTCTGCAGGCTCTGGTCGATGCGCGCCACCGTGCCGTTCATCTCGGACAGTGCCTCCGACTGCGCCCGCGCCGCCTGATTGATCGTGGCCACCCGATGGCTGGCCTGATCGATCTCGACCCCGATCCCGTCAAGCGCGCTGCCCGCCCGCGCCACCAGGTCCGCCCCGTTGGCGACATGACCCGCCGAGGTCTGGATCAGCGTCTTGATGTCTCGCGCGGCGTTGCTGGTACTCTGGGCAAGCGCGCGCACCTCCGAGGCGACCACGGCAAAGCTCTTGCCCGCCTCGCCCGCCCGCGCCGCCTCGATCCCGGCGTTGAGCGCCAGCAGGCTTGTCTGGAACGAGATGTCGTCGATCACCTGGATGATCGAGGAAATCTCGCCCGAACTGGTCTCGATCAATGCCATCGCGCCGATCGCGTCGCGCACCACCGTCGCCGCCTCTGCGGCGTTGCGGGACGCGGCCGCGGCACCGTCGCTGACCTCATGCACGCCATCGGCGGTTTCCGACAGCGACGCGGCAAGATCGCTCAGCGCGCGGGCCACCTCGGTCACGTCCTGGGCCTGCCCCTCGACGCGGCTCGCGACATTGCCCGCCGCATCGGCGATGGCAGCCGCCTCGCGGTGGACATCGGCGGCCGCGGCCACCGCGCCGCCGAGGCTGTCCGACAGCATGGCGACCGCGGTGTTGAAATCCTGCCGCAGCGCCTCATGCGCAGCCGGCAGCGGTGCGGCGATCGCGCAGTGCAGGTCGCCCGCCGCCAGCCGTTCCAGCGCCTTGCTCAGCGTCTCGACGACCAGGTCCGTATCCGCCCCCGCCCGTTCCCCGGCCAGACGGGCCGCCTCGGCCTCGCATGCCAGCGCTTCGGCGGCGGCCTGATTGGTCACCAGGGCGGCGCGCTGGCGCTGTGCGTGCAGCATCGACAGGGTCAGGATCGCGCCCTCGATCACCACGATCGCGCCGTGCAGCACCGTGCGCGCAAGATTGGCCGCCAGATCGGCCGACGGATACACCAGTGCCGGCATCAGGAAACTCAGCGACAGGTGATGTACCGCCGTCACCGCGCAGGCAAGGATCAGCGCTGGCACGCTGCGCATCGTCGAGACCACCGCGAGCAGCGCAAAGAACATCATGTGCGAGTCGATCTGCCATGCATGCCCGGCAAGCGCGGCGGTGAACAGGGCCGACTGGCCGATCAGCGCGGTCGCAATCACCTCGCGCCGCCAGGCGCTGCGGGTCTGGCGGGCAATCACCCCGGCCCCACCCAGCAGCGCCGCAAGCACCAGCACCGGCAGCATCGCGTTGCCCGCGACCCCGGCCGCGATCACCGGGACCGGCACCATGAAGACCAGGACGCGTTCGGCCAGCTTGCAGACGCCATGCTCGGCGGTCAGATCATCGGTGGTCATCGAATGTCCCTTTCGAACCCGCAGAGGATCGGCAGCGCCCCCGCATCCAGCACCGCCCAGGCCCCGGCGGCACGCGCGGCGGCGGGCCGGTCCAGGACCGCGAACCGTGCGATCGGTGCGACCCGGGGGCCGATCTCGTAGCCGCCGCCCGCCGCGATCACCTCGGCCGCGCCCGCACCCCAGGGCGGAACCACCACCAGTGCCGGCCGCCCCGCCGCGGCCGGCCCGGCCATGGCAAGGGTCAGCGGCACCGTGGCGCCGGTCAGCAGCAGCGTCAGGCCCAGCAGGGCAGCATCCGAAAGGGTCGCGCGTTTCATCCCGGCCAATCTGTCCGAACCGGCCTTACCGGACGGTAAAGATGCACCGGCCCGCTTGCGGATTTCACTTGCACCCGGCACCGCCAAAGACCCATTCCGGCACGGCCGCGCAGGGGCGGCAAATGCCGAGGTCACGCGCGGCCGGGAAATGCCAAGGCAGCGACAGTCTCGGCCGCGAACACGTCCCCCGGCGCTGCGGCGCGGCAATATGTATACCAGCGCATACCGCTCTGGTCCAGCGTGCGAAAATGGGCTATGACCCGCTCGATGCGCGATTCCCGCAATCCTGAACGAGGGGCCCATGACGAAGATCAAAGTCGAAAACCCGGTCGTCGAACTCGACGGCGACGAGATGACCCGGATCATCTGGGACTTCATCAAGAAGAAGCTGATCCTGCCCTATCTCGACATCGACCTTCTGTATTACGACCTCGGCATCGAGGAGCGCGACCGGACCGACGACCAGATCACCATCGACGCGGCCGAGAAGATCAAGGAGGTCGGCGTCGGCGTCAAATGCGCCACGATCACGCCCGACGAGGCCCGGGTCGAGGAATTCGGCCTCAAGAAGATGTGGAAATCGCCCAACGGCACGATCCGCAACATCCTGGGCGGCGTGGTGTTCCGCGCGCCGATCATCTGCAAGAACGTCCCGCGCCTGGTGCCCGGCTGGACCCAGCCCATCGTGATCGGCCGCCACGCCTTCGGCGACCAGTATCGCGCCACCGACATCCGCTTCCCCGGCCCCGGCACACTCAGCCTGAAATTCGTGGGCGAGGACGGCACGGTGATCGAGGAAGAGGTCTACAAGGCGCCCTCATCGGGCATCTACATGGGGATGTACAACCTCGACCAGTCGATCATCGACTTTGCCCGCGCCTCGATGAACTACGCGCTGAACATGGGCTGGCCGCTCTACCTGTCGACCAAGAACACCATCCTGAAACAGTATGACGGCCAGTTCATGATCCTGTTCCAGAAGGTGTTCGACGAGGAATTCGCGGACAGGTTCAAGGCGGCCGGGATCACCTATGAACATCGCCTGATCGACGACATGGTCGCCTGCGCGATGAAGTGGAACGGCGGTTTCGTCTGGGCCTGCAAGAACTATGACGGCGACGTGCAGTCCGACACCGTGGCGCAGGGCTTCGGCAGTCTCGGGCTGATGACCTCGATCCTGATGACACCCGACGGCAAGACCGTCGAGGCCGAGGCGGCGCATGGCACCGTCACCCGCCACTACCGCCAGCACCAGAAGGGGCAGGAGACCTCGACGAACTCGATCGCCTCGATCTACGCCTGGACCGGCGGGCTCAAGCACCGCGCCAAGCTGGACGGCAACGACCGGCTGATGCATTTCGCCGAGACGCTGGAGCGTGTGGTGGTCGAGACCGTGGAAACGGGATTCATGACCAAGGACCTCGCGCTGCTGGTCGGACCCGACCAGAAGTGGCTGACCACGATGGGCTTCCTGGAAAAGGTCGACGAGAACCTGAACAAGGCGCTCGCCTGACCCCGACCCACGCCCCGGTCACCGGACCGGGGCGGCAGGGCCCGCACCGTGCGCCGCGGTGACATGCAGGAATAGTCTGGCCAGGACGACTACCGAACGAGGCTGTTCACGAGCGGTCGTCCGGCGGGCGGCCCCCGCGCCACGGTGCGGAAACCTCGTTGCGAGCAGTGCGCGGCGTTCGCCGCTAGACCTGCCCAGCCGAGGGCAACCGGGCGGTCACCTCGATCTCGATCTTCATTTCCGGTTCCTGCAAGCGGGCGGACAGCATCGTCGCTGCGGGCCGGGCCGTCGCGAAGGCGGCCGATACCACGGGCCAGCAGGCAGGCCAGTCGGCCGGATCGGGCAGGATGTAACGGACACGCACCACGTCGTCGAGCGAAGCCCCCGCCTCGGCCAGGGCCGCCGCGATGGTGGCCAGCGCGTTGGCGCATTGCGCCTCGACGGGCTCGGGCATGGTCATCGTTGCATAATCGTAGCCGGTGGTGCCCGCGACGAACACCCAGCCGTCGCAGACCACCGCGCGGGAGTAGCCGATTCGCGCCTCGAAGGGCGAGCCGGTCGAGATCAGGCGGCGCACCATGCGATCACCCCGCGGTCGCGCCGCCCTTCTTCTGGTCGGCATAGATCATCAGCGGTGCGGCGGGCGAGGTCACGGCCTCTTCGTTCACCACCACCTCTTCGACCCCGTCGAGACCGGGCAGGTCGAACATCGTGTCGAGCAGGATGTCCTCCATGATCGAACGAAGTCCCCGCGCACCGGTCTTGCGCGCAATGGCGCGCTTGGCGATCGCGGACAGCGCGTCCTCGGTGAAGGTCAGCTTGACGCCCTCAAGCTCGAACAGGCGCTGGTACTGCTTGACCAGCGCGTTCTTGGGCTCGGTCAGGATCTGCACCAGCGCGGGCTCGTCCAGGTCCTGAAGCGTGGCGATCACCGGCAGGCGGCCGACGAATTCGGGGATCAGGCCGAATTTCAGCAGATCCTCGGGTTCGAGTTCCTTGAACATCTCGCCCACGCCGCGGCTGTCGTTCTCCTTGACATCGGCGCCGAAGCCGATGGCCGAGCCCTTGCCGCGCTGGGCGATGATCTTTTCCAGCCCTGCAAAGGCACCGCCGCAGATGAAAAGGATGTTGGTGGTATCCACCTGCAGGAATTCCTGCTGCGGATGCTTGCGCCCACCCTGCGGCGGCACGCTGGCCACCGTGCCTTCCATGATCTTCAACAGCGCCTGCTGCACGCCCTCGCCCGAGACGTCGCGGGTGATCGAGGGGTTGTCCGACTTGCGGGTGATCTTGTCGACTTCGTCGATATAGACGATGCCGCGCTGGGCGCGCTCGACATTGTATTCGCTGGCCTGAAGCAGTTTCAGGATGATGTTCTCGACATCCTCGCCGACATAGCCCGCCTCGGTCAGGGTCGTGGCGTCGGCCATGGTGAAGGGCACGTCGAGGATGCGCGCCAGCGTCTGGGCGAGCAGCGTCTTGCCGCAGCCGGTCGGGCCGATCAGCAGGATGTTGGATTTCGCCAGTTCGATATCGCCGGCCTTGGCGCCGTGGTTCAGCCGCTTGTAGTGGTTGTGGACGGCGACCGACAGCACCCGCTTGGCATGCATCTGGCCGATCACGTAATCGTCCAGCACCTCGCAGATGTCGCGCGGCGTGGGCACGCCGTCAGTGGATTTCAGCCCGGAGGATTTCGTTTCCTCGCGGATGATGTCCATGCACAGCTCGACACATTCGTCACAGATGAACACGGTCGGGCCGGCGATCAGCTTGCGCACCTCGTGCTGGCTCTTGCCGCAGAACGAGCAGTAGAGCGTGTTCTTGGAGTCGCTGCCTGAAGTCGTCGCCATCTCGGTCCCCTGCGGTCATCTCGCTGCCCATTCGGGCCATTCCGCCCGGACGGCGGCAATCCCTGCCCCGCGCCATGCTACAGCGTAGGGCAGTCCATCCTGAGGCACAACGCCAAATTCCGGGCGGGTCGCCCCGCCCGCGGCGTCAGGCCTTGGCGCTTTCCACGGCGCTGCGGCTTTCGACGATCTCGTCGATCAAGCCCCAGGCCTTGGCCGCCTCGGCATCCATGAAGTTGTCACGCTCAAGCGCGTCGACGACCGTCTGGAACTCCTGCCCGGTATGCTTCACGTAAATCTGATTGAGCCGGTCTTTCAACTTCTGCGTTTCCTGGGCGTGAATCATGATGTCGGTCGCCTGACCCTGATACCCGCCCGAGGGCTGGTGCACCATGATGCGCGAATTGGGCAGCGAGAACCGCGTCCCCGGCGCACCCGCCGCCAGCAGCAGCGAGCCCATGGACGCCGCCTGACCCACCACCAGCGTCGAGACCTTGGGCTTGATGTATTGCATCGTGTCGTAGATCGACAGGCCGGACGTCACCACGCCGCCGGGGCTGTTGATGTACATCGAGATGTCCTTGGTCGGGTTCTCGGCCTCGAGGTGCAGCAGCTGCGCCACGATCAGCGACGACATCCCGTCATGGATCGGCCCGGTGATGAAGATGATCCGCTCTTTCAGAAGCCGCGAGAAGATGTCGTAGGCCCGCTCGCCCCGCGAGGTCTGCTCGACCACCATGGGCACGAGGGTGTTCATGTAATGCTCGATCGGATCGGTCATGTGCGCCTGCCTCAGAGGATGGGGGTGGGGGCCGGCCGGCTCCCGCAAGTTGAGTCTTAGTTCCGCGCCGGGGGGCCTGCAAGGGATAGCGCGATTCCGGGGCCAACTCGGTTAACGGGCGCGCCGGGCTCAGCCCGATGGCGGGTTGCGGCGGATGTCGCCCAGATCGAGCAGCGGCGAGGCGTCGAGATGGCCCGCATCCAGCAGCGCCGCCACCCGCTCCAGCGCGGCGACCAGCATCGCCTGCTCCCAGTCCGGCAGCGCTTCGAAGGCCGCGACATAGCGGTCATGCAGCGGGTCGGGCGCACGGTCGATCGCCTCGCGGCCGGCCTCGGTGATGAAGATATTCATCTGCCGCCGGTCGGAATCCGACCGCCGCCGCTCGACCAGGCCCTTGGATTCGAGCCGGTCGATCAACGTCGTCATCGTGGGCTGCGACACGCCCATCCGCGCCGAGATCGCCTTGGGCGTGCTTTGCCCCGTCTCGGCGACGATCTGCAGGACGCGGATCTGCACCGCGGTCAGCCCCGCGGCCCGGGCCAGTTCACGGCCGTAAAGCTCGGTCGCGCGCAGGATGCGGCGCAACGCGATCAGGCTGATATCCGAACGTTTCAAGGCGCCTCCTGTCACAATCTGACGAACCGATTTCACCGATCCGCGCCGCGCGCAAGGGGGGACAATTCGCAAGACGAAGCACTTGCCATCCACTCAACTTCGTTAGACGAAGCATATATGGGCCGCGCCCACCCTATCATCCCCCTATTACACGGCGAATTTTTGATATTTTTATTGCTTTATAGCGCACACTTGCGGCCAACGCTCGCAAAACAGCTTCGGCTATTGAAATTTATGATGACTAACTATATATCGTTGCTCAAGTGAACGGAGGACAGTATCCCATGGCCGAGACCATCGACGCGACGCCGCTTGCCCGAACCGCGCCCATCACCTTTCGCATGCCGACCGATGCGGACGGCCCGGAGGTCTGGGCGCTGATCCGCGCGTGCAAGCCGCTGGACGAGAACTCGCTCTACTGCAACCTGATCCAGTGCGATCACTTCCGTGACACCTGCATCCTGGCCGAGATCGACGGCCAGGTCGTAGGCTGGATCTCGGCCTATCTGGTGCCGTCCGACCCCGAGACGCTGTTCGTCTGGCAGGTCGCGGTGTCCGATCGCGCGCGCGGGCGCGGGCTGGGCCGCAAGATGCTGTTCGAACTGCTGGACCGCGAGGCCTGCGCGGGCGTGATGCGCCTGAAGACCACGATCACGCCGGACAACGCCGCCTCGTGGGGGCTGTTCCGCGGGCTGGCCCGCCGCCTTGGTGCGCGGCTGACCGACGAGCCGCATTACAAGCGCGAGGACCATTTCGAGGGCCGCCATGCCACCGAGCACATGGTCACCATCCGGCTGGCCGAGACGCTGCGCCTGGCGGCCTGACCCGCCCTGCCCTCGCCCGCTTGCCGAAACGAACCGAAAGGGATTTTCCATGTCGACTGTTCCGACAGCCGAGACCGACATCTATGAACGACGCGAATCCGAAGTGCGGTCCTACTGCCGCAGCTTTCCCGTCAGCTTTGCCCGCGCCGAGGGCGCGACGCTGACCGATGCCGACGGCAATTCCTATATCGACTTCCTGTCCGGCTGTTCGTCGCTGAACTATGGCCATAACGACCCCGACATGAAGGCCGCGCTGGTCGATCACATCCAGCGCGACGGAATCGCGCATGCGCTGGACATGCATACCGAGGAAAAGGCCGCGTTCCTGGACGCGTTCGAACATCACATCCTGCGCCCGCGCGGGATGGAGCACCGGGTGATGATGACCGGCCCCACCGGCACCAACGCCGTCGAGGCGGCGATCAAGCTGGCACGCAAGGTGACCGGGCGGCGCAACGTGGTGGCCTTCACCAACGGCTTTCACGGCATGACGCTGGGCGCGCTGGCACTGACCGGCAATGCGGGCAAGCGCGCGGGCGGCGGCGTGTCGCTGCCCGACGTCACCCACCTGCCCTACGAGAACAGCATGGGCGACGAGGTTGAAACGCTGGAGCTGATCGAGACCCTGCTCGCCAACCCCTCCTCCGGGATCGAGCCGCCCGCGGCCTTCGTCGTGGAACTGGTACAGGGCGAGGGCGGGCTGAACGCGGCCTCCTGCGAATGGGTGCAGGGCATCGCGCGGATCGCCCGCGAGACGGGCGCGCTGCTGATCGTCGACGACATCCAGGCGGGCATGGGCCGCACCGGCAGCTTCTTCAGCTTCGACCACATGGGGGTGGAACCCGACATGGTGACGCTGGCGAAGTCGCTGTCGGGCTTCGGGCTGCCCTTCGCCTGCGTGCTGGTCCGCCCCGAGCACGACATCTGGAAACCGGCCGAGCATAACGGCACCTTCCGCGGCAACACCCATGCCTTCGTGACCGCCCGCGTCGCGCTGGAAAAGTTCTGGGCCGACGATACGCTGCGCAACCAGATCGCGCTGAAATCCCAGGTGCTCGAGGAACGGCTGAACGCCATCGCCGCCCGGATCGAGGGCGCCCGGATCAAGGGCCGCGGCATGATGCGGGGCGTCGATGTGGGCAGCGGCGAACTGGCCGGCCGGATCTGCGCGGAATGTTTCCGCCGCGGCCTGATCATCGAGACCTCGGGCGCCCATGACGAGGTGGTCAAGGTGCTGGCGCCGCTGACCATCCCGATGGACGAGTTCCGCGCCGGGCTCGACATCCTCGACCAGGCGGTGGAGACGCTTGTCCCTTTCGGCATGGCGGCGGAGTAGGCCCATGATCGTACGCGACTTTCACAAGCTCAAGGACACCAGCCGTGCGGTCTCGGATGCGCAATGGACCTCTGTCCGCATGCTGCTGGCCGATGACGGGATGGGATTCTCGTTCCACATCACCACGCTGGCCGCGGGCTCGGAACATACCTTCCACTACAAGCACCATTTCGAGAGCGTCTACTGCATCTCGGGGCACGGCGCGATCACGGATCTGGCCTCGGGCGAGACCTTCGAGATCCGCCCCGGCGTCATGTACGCCCTCGACCAGCACGACCGCCACGCGATCCGCGCCGACGAGGATCTGGTGATGGCCTGCTGCTTCAACCCGCCCGTCACGGGGACCGAGGTGCACCGCGAGGATGGCTCCTACGCCCCTGCCCTCGCCGACTGACATTCCCAGACAAGGGCGCTCCCGGGGTCAACCCGGGCGGCGACAGGATAGTGACCAAGCATCCCCATACCGTCGAGAAGATCGGCGGCACCTCGATGAGCCGCGTCCATGAATTGTGCGACACGCTGTTTGTCGGCGACCGAAAGGGCGACGACCTCTATCACCGCGTCTTCGTGGTCTCGGCCTTCGCCGGCATCACCAACCTGCTGCTGGAACACAAGAAATCGGGCGAACCGGGCGTCTATGCGCTGTTCTCGAATGCCGACAACGATCAGGGCTGGTCGGATGCGCTGAACCGCGTCGCCGACGCCATGCGCGCCGCCCATGCGCAGGTGCTGGACCACCCCGGCGATCTGGCCGCCGCCGACGATTTCGTGCGCGACCGCATCGAGGGCGCGCGCTCCTGCCTGATCGACCTGCAGCGGCTGTGCTCCTACGGCCATTTCCGCCTGTCGAGCCACATGGCGGTGATCCGCGAACTGCTCTCGGGGCTGGGCGAGGCGCAGTCCGCCTTCGTCACCGCGACGCTCCTGCGGCGAAAGGGCGTCGATGCGCGCTTCGTCGACCTCTCGGGCTGGCGCGACGAGGGTGAATGCACCCTGGAAGAGCGCATCGTCGAGGGGCTGCGCGACGTGGACCTGTCGCGCGAAATGCCCATCGTCACCGGCTATGCCCAATGCACCGAGGGGCTGATGGCCGAATTCGACCGCGGCTATTCCGAGGTGACCTTCTCGAAGATCGCGGTGCTCACCGGCGCGGCCGAGGCCATCATCCACAAGGAGTTCCACCTGTCCTCGGCAGACCCCAAGATCGTCGGCGCGGCCAATGTCGTGAAGCTCGGCCACACCAACTACGACGTGGCCGACCAGCTCTCGAACATGGGGATGGAGGCGGTCCACCCCAAGGCCGCCAAGATGCTGCGCCAGGCGGGCATCCCGCTGCGCGTGACCAACGCGTTCGAGCCGCACGATCCGGGCACGCTCATCGACGACGCCGAGGGGCGCGCGCCCCGGGTCGAGATGGTCACGGGCCTTGGGGTCTATGCGCTCGAGCTCTTCGAGCAGGACATGGTGGGGGTGAAGGGCTATGACAGCGCCATCCTCGAGGCGCTCACGCGCCACCGGGTGCGGATCGTCGCCAAGACCTCGAATGCCAACACGATCACCCATTACCTGGATGCGGGGCTGAAATCGGTGCGCCGGGTCGAACGCGACCTCGCGGCGCGCTATCCGACCGCCTCGCTGAAGGCGCGCAACCTCGCCGTGGTCTCGGCCATCGGGCGCGACCTCTCGGGCCTCCGGGTGCTCGCGCGCGGGCTTGCGGCACTCGAAGCCGCGGGGATCGACCCCGTCGCCGTCCAGCAGACCACCCGCGACGTGGACGCCCAGTTCGTCGTGCCCCGCGACCGGATGGAGGACGCGATCCGCGCGCTCCACGCCGCGCTGGTCGAGAACCGCACGACCGCCCCGCGCCTGGCCGCCTGAGGCCCGGGCGCGGGGCGCGCGCGCGCCCGCGTGCGCCCCCCGAACCATACCCCCCACCCCCGCGCTCCGGGCCTTCTTCTTGGCCGAAATACCCCCGCGCGGCCGCAAGGCCGCGCCACGCCCAACCCCGGACAAGCGGGGCAATGCCCCGCGCAGCGCCGGGGGCGGGAGCGCCCCCCTACCCGAGCTCGACCACCGCGCCCCCCGCCGCGGCGGCATCGGCCGGGTCATGGGTCACCAGAAGCACCGGCAGCCCGCTTGCCCGGGCGCGTTCGAACACCATCTCGCGCACCTGCGCCCGGAGCCCGGCATCGAGCCGCGAGAACGGCTCGTCCAGCAACAGCGCGCGCGGCTCGGCCAGCAGCATCCGCATCAGCGCGACCCGCGCCTTCTGCCCGCCCGACAGCGTCGCCGGATCGCGCCCCTCGAACCCCGCCATCCCGATCTCCGCCAGCGCCGCGGCCACGCGCGCCAACCGCGCCGCCCGCCCCCGCACCGTCCGCGGCAGGCCGAAGGCCAGGTTGCCGCCGACGCTCAGATGCGGGAACAGCAGTTCCTCCTGGTAGAGGATGCCGACCCGCCGCGCCTCGGGCGGCAGGCGGGTGATGTCGGCCCCGTCCAGCCACACCCGCCCCGCCAGCGCGAACCCGGGCGCCAGCGTGCCCATGATCGCGGCCAGCAGCGTGGACTTGCCCGACCCCGACGGCCCCATCACGCTGAGGACCGTGCCCGGCGCGACCTCCGCCTCCAGCGCCAGCAGCGGCACGCCGAGGCGGGAGATCGCCAGCCCCTCCAGGCGCAGCGCCCCGGTCATGCCGCCCGCATCCCGCGCCGGTTGGCCCAGGCCAGCCGCGGCACCGTCAGCGCCAGCGCAAAGCCTGCCACCACGACGCCCGTCTGCATCAGCGCCGCGACCCCGATCGCCCGCCGGTCCCCGCCCGAGGCCAGCGCCACCGCCTCGGTCGTCAGCGTCTGCACCCGCCCGCCGCCGATCAGCAGCGTCGGAAGGTACTGCCCGACCGAAACCGCAAAGCCGACCGCCGCCGCGGTCAGCACCGGCGCCAGCAACATCGGCAGCCGCACCCGCCAGAACACCGCCCCCGGCCCCGCGCCCAGCGCGGCGGCGACCGTCGCATGCCGCGCATCCCAGGCCCGCCAGGGCGCGGCGAGCGACAGGAACACATAGGGCAGCACGAAGACCAGGTGGCCGAGGATCACCGCCCCCATGCCGGCGTCCACCCCCGCCACCAGCGCGAAGGTCTGCAGCCCCGGCAGGAACGCCACCTGCGGCACCAGCAGCGGCAGGTACAACAGCCACAGGCTGCGCGCGCCGGGGCTGAGCCCGAAGCGGTGCTCGGCCTCCAGGCAGGCCAGCGCCAGCGCCAGCGCCAGCGCCGTCGCCGCGCCCGCGATCCAGACCGTGTCGAGGGCAGGCGCGGCCAGCCCGGGCGCGTGCCGGGCCCAGCCTGTCAGGCTCATCCCGGCCGGCAGCGCGTCGGGAAACGGCCAGAGCCCCGCCACCGACCAGAGCCCGAGCCCCGCCAGCCCCGCGATCACCGCGCCCGCCGACAGCGCGGCAAGCCCCAGGCCCAGGGCGCGCGCCACGCCGTCGCCATGGCGCCGCGCCCCGCCCTCGGCCCAGGCCCGGCCGAGCCGCCCCGCACCGATCTCGCCCAGCCGCCAGAGCCCCAGCGCCGCCAGCACCAGCCCCAGTTGCAGCACCGCCCCCGCCGCGGCCGGCAGCCGCAGCGTCAAGTCGGGATCGGCCATCCAGCGCACCACCTGCACCGACAGGGGCGGCGGCGTCGCGGGGCCCAGGATGATCGCCACGTCCACCACCGTCATCGAATAGGCCAGCACGGCGTAGACCGGCAGCCGCACCTGCGCATAGACCGAAGGGAACACCGCCTTGAGCCAGCCCGTCACCCGGCCATAGCCGAGGCTGCGGGCGATGGTCAGCCGCCGCGCGGGCTGGGCCTGCGGCAGGGCCGCCAGCGTCATCAACAGAAGGAACGGCACCTCCTTGGCGACCAGCCCCGCCACCATCGCCAGCCCCCAGGGATCCTGCACGATCAACAGGTCCGGCGGCCGCTCCCACCCGGTCGCCCAGGGCGAGAGCCCGCGGGCGATCCAGCCCGAGGGCGCGATCAGGAAGGCCAGCCCGAAGGCCGCCGCGGCGTGCGGCACCGACAGCAGCGGCGAGAGCGCGCGTTCCAGCGCCGCCATCACCCGGGTGCCCTGCCAGCCCGCAACGGTCAGCGTGACGAGGACCAGCGAAAGCACCGTCGCCGCGAGACCCGTCGTCACCGACAGCCCCACCGCCCCGGGCAGGCCGGGCCAGGCCGCCAGCGCCGCGAACGGCGCCGGGCTCGGCCCCGTGCCGCCCAGCGCCGGGAACAGACCCAGGGCCGGGGCCAGCGTGCCCAGAAGCCCCGCCGCGACCGGCCCCAGCATCACCAGCAGCGTCAGCAGAGGGGCGGCGCGCAGCGGGCGCATGGCGGCCCTACCGGGCCACGCCGAACCGGGCCTGCCAGTCCGCCTCGATCCGGGTCATCCAGGACGGGTGCGGCTCGGGCAGCGCGGGACCGAGCTGGTCCGGCGAGAGCGTGGCGATGCCAAGCTCCAGCGCCTCGAACCGCGCCCGGTCCTCCGGGGACAGCTTCTCCATCGCCAGCACCGTGCCATAGCCCAGCACGCCCGGATCCTGCGCGCGGGCCTGCGCCTCGGGCGAGAGCAGGAAATCGGCCAGCACCATCGCGCCCGCCTTGGCCGTGGCGTTGTAGGGGATCGCGACGAAGCTGGCATTGCCGATCGTGCCGCCGTCCAGCACATAGGTCCGCACCGTATCGGGCAGTTGCCCGTTGGCGATGGCGGTCGACGCCTCGCCGGGGGAGAACGAGATCGCGAGGTCGATCTCGCCATCGGCCATCAACTGCAATTGCCGGGGACCCGTCTGCGGCCAGGCCCGGCCCTGACGCCACAGATGCGGCGTGAGGTCATCGAGGAACGCCCAGAGCGGCGCGGTCACGGCGGCGTAATCGACCGCCTCGGCGGGCTGCTGCAGGACGGCCGGGTCGTCGACCAGCCCGTAAAGCGCTTGTTTCAGGAAGGTGGTGCCGAGGAAATCGGGCGGCTGGGGATAGGTGAACCGGCCCGGGTTCGCCGCTGCCCAGTCGAGCAGGGCGGGCATGGTCCGCGGCGGGTCGGGCAGGCGGGCGGTATCGTGGTAGAACACCACCTGCGCCATCGCCCAGGGCGCCTCCAGTCCCTCGGTCGGCACGGTGAAATCGGCGGTGACGGCGGGCTTGCCCTCGACATCGACGAAGGCCCAGTTCGGCAGGTCCTCGGCCCAGGGCCCGAACAGAAGGCCCGCCTGCTTCATCGCGGCGAAATTCGCGCCGTTGATCCAGATCAGGTCGACCGCGCCGCCCGCGTCCCGGCCCGCCGTCTTCTCGGCCAGGACCCGGCTGACCGCGTCGGCGGTATCGGCGAGCTTCACATGCTCGACGCGCACGCCGAACCGGTCCTCGACCGCGTCGCCCGCCCAGCGGATGAAGTCGTTGGTGGCGGTCGCTCCGCCCCAGGCATGCCAGTAGACCGTCTGGCCCCGCGCCTCGGCCAGCACGGAGGGCCAGTCCGCGGGGTCGGGATCGGCCAGCGCGGGGGCGGCCAGCGCAAGGCCGAGGGCGGCGGGGAACATGATGGATCGCATGGGCCGGATCTCCTGGTGGCGTCTGCGGCCGTTATGGCAAGCCCGGGCGGCTGCGCGAAGGCCCCTTCGGCAAAATTCCCCGTGAGGCCCGGTCGGCCGCGGGCGGGATCAGCGCTCGTCCACCACGCCGCGTACCTGTTCCGAGCGGACCCGGCGCAGCGCCTCGACCAGAAGGGCGGTGTAGAGCCCGATGTTCAGCAGCCCGTTCGCCGCCGCCATACCGCCGAGGATGCGCCAGTCCACCGGCAGCAGGATGTCGCCGAAGCCGAGCGTGGTGAAGACCACGAGCGAGAAATAGGCTGCGGGTTCGAGCGCGGGAAAGACGCCGAGCCAGAGGAAGGCCAGCGCCCAGAGCCAGACCGACACCGTCATCACGCCCAGAACGGTCAGAACCGCGCTGATCAGCACCACGACCAGTTTCGGCGCGTGCGGACGGCGGACGAGCCAGGGGTTGGCGCGCGTGATCGCCGTTTCGGCCAGCCAGAAGCCCGCGGCCGCGACGAGGATCGTCACGAGGATGATCAGGGTGCCGATGGCGATCTGGGTCAGCATCGCCGAAGATGTGCCCGGTCGCCGCGCCGGCGTAAAGACCTTCCGGCGCCTCCCGGGCGCTCCCGCCCCCGACCGACGCGGGGCTGACGCCCCGCTTGTCCAGCGTTGGACCGCGCCGCGCGTGGAGTATTTAAGCCAAGAAGAAGGCCGAGGCGCCGGGATCAGGCGGCCAGGCGGCGCGCGAGATAGGGCACGGCAAGGGCGAGCGTGGCGATCTGCGGATAGTCGGCCTCGGGGATATCGACGCCCAGCGCCTTGTGCAGCGCGGCCACAAGGTTCAGCACGTCCATCGAATCGAGGTCGAGGTCGTCCTGCAGGTGGTCGTCGGGGCCGATCCCGTCGGCCGAGAGATCGGGCGCCACGTCGATGAGGGCGACAAGATAGGCCGCGCGGATGTCGTCGTCTGTCATAGGTCCTCCGGGTGTTGCAGGTGCCGGTCGATCCCGGCCAGGAATTTCGCGCCGATCCGCCCGTCGCTGGCCCGGTGATCGGCGGCGAGCGAGACGGTGACGGTCTGGCGGACCGAGACCTGCCTGCCCTGTGCGACCGGTTCGGGTGTGGGCGCGCCGACGGCGACCAGCGCGACCTGCGGCGGGTAGATGATGCCCGCCATCGCCTCGACCCCGGTCTCGCCGAGGCTCGAGAGCGTGATCGTGCCATCGGTCAGTTCGGAGCTTCTGAGCCGCCCGGCGCGGGCGCGGGCGACCATGTCGCGCAGGGCCGCCATCATCGCGTCGAGCGGCAGCAGGTGCGCATCGCGGATCGCGGGGGCGATCAGCCCGCCACCCCGGAGCGCCACCGCGATGCCCAGATGGACCGACCCGGCCTGTCGGAAGCCGTCGGCGATGAAATGGCCGTTCACCCCGGCCGAGGCATGGGCCGCCAGGGCCGTCGCCCGGGCGATCAGCGCGCCCATCAGCAGGCGCTCTTCGGGCGGGCGGGCGGCGTTCGTCGCGGCGAGCCAGTCGGTCGCGGCCTGCAGGTCGATCCGGTGGAAGAGGTAGTAATGCGGGATCTCGCGCTTGGACTTCGCCATGGCCGCGGCGATGGCCTTGCGCATTTCCGCGCGCGGGTCGGCCGGTTTCGCCCCGGCGGCCTCGACATCGGCCAGAACGATGGCCCGGCCCGGCCCGGTCCCGGTCAGGGCGCCGAGGTCGATGCCGCGCGCGGCGGCCAGCGCCTTCGCCGCCGGCGACGCGGCGATGCCGGTCGCGGGGACGGCCTTCGAGGCCGGCCCGGGCCGCGCGGGATCGGGGGCCGCGGCGGGCGCGGATGCCGGGGCCGCCGGTTCGGACGGGGCCTCGGGGGCCGCCTCCCCCGCCCCGCGGATCAGGGCGAGCGGGGCGCCGACGGGCAGGCTCTGGCCGACCTCGGCCATGAGGCGCTCGACCGTGCCCTCCTCGAAGATTTCGATCTCGATCGCGCCCTTCTGGGTCTCGACCACGGCGACGATGTCGCCCCGCTTCACGGTTTCGCCGGGCGCCACCAGCCATTCGGTCAGCCGGCCGGCCTCCATGTCGGCACCCAGTGACGGCATGGTGAAGACGCCCATCCGCCTACCTCCCCAGCGTGGCCTTGGCCGAGGCGACGATGGCGGGCACCTGGGGGATCGCGGCCGCTTCCAGATGCGCAGGGTAAGGGATCGGCACCTCGGCGGCGCAGACGCGCGCCAGCGGCGCGTCCAGCGACCAGAAGCAGCGTTCGGCGATCCGCGCGATCACCTCGGCGGCAAGCGAGCCCGAGCGCCAGCCCTCGTCCACCACCACCGCGCGCCGGGTGCGGTTCACGCTCTCCGCGATGGTGTCCTCGTCCAGCGGGCGCAGGGTGCGCAGATCGATCACCTCGGCCTCGATCCCGTCTGCGGCCAGCGCCTCGGCGGCCTCCAGTACCTTCCAGAGCGACCCGCCATAGGTGATGAGGCTGACGTCCCGGCCCGGCCGCCGGATCGCGGCGCGGTCGATCCCGACCGGCCCCGCCCCTTCGTCGATCTCGCCCTCGCGGTTGTAGAGCATGACGTTCTCGAAGATCAGCACCGGGTCGGGGTCCTGAAGCGCGGTCCAGAGCATGCCGCGCGCGTCCTCGATCGTGGCGGGCGCCAGCACGCGCAGGCCGGGGATATGGGCGAACCAGCCTTCCAGCGAGTGGGAATGTTGCGCGGCCAGTTGCCGGCCCGCGCCGGTCGCCATGCGGATCACGACCGGACAGCCGAACTGTCCGCCCGACATGTGCCGGAGCGTGGCCGCGGTGTTCAGGATCTGGTCGAGCGCGAGCAGCGAGAAGTTCACCGTCATCACCTCGACGATGGGGCGCATCCCCGCCACCGCCGCGCCGATACCCGCGCCGGTGAAGCCCGATTCCGACAGCGGCGTGTCGCGGATGCGGTCCTCGCCGAACTCGGCCATCAGGCCCTTGGACACGGCATAGCAGCCGCCATAGGCGCCCACGTCCTCACCCATCAGGAACACACGGGTATCGCGGGCCAGCGCGTCGCGGATGCCCTGTCTGACCGCTTCCCGATAGGTCATGGTGACGGTCCTGCCCGACGGTTCGGCGGCGGGTGGCGGCGGCGGGCGGTCCTCGGCCATCACGTGGCGGGTCAGGCTTTCGACCGGTTCCCAAGCGCTTTGCTCGGCAAAGGCTGTGGCGGCGTCGATCTCGGCCTCGGCCACCTGTTCGATGGCCGCGACGTCATCCTCGTGGATCAGGCCGTTCTGCAAGAGCCAGCCCTGGAACCGGACGATGGGCCCCTTCTGCCGCCATTCCTCAACCTCGGCCTTGTCGCGGTAGAGCTGGGCGTCGAACATCGAATGGGCGCGGAAGCGGTAGGTTTTCGCCTCGAGGAAGACCGGCTTGCCGGTCTCGCGGATGCGGGCAAGCGCCTGCCGGGTGGCGGCCTCGACCGCGACCACGTCCATGCCGTCGACCTGGTGGGCCTCCATGCCGTAGCTTTCGGCCTTGGCGGTCAACTGCGTCTGCGCCTCGGTGCGCGCCAGCGCCGAACCCATGGCGTAGCCGTTGTTCTCGCAGACGAAAAGGACCGGCAGGCCCCAGAGCGCCGCAAGGTTCATCGATTCGTGGAACTCGCCCTCGGCGACCGCCCCCTCGCCGAAGAAGCAGGCTGTCACGTGGGGCGCGCCCCGCATCCGGTCGGCGAGCGCGAGGCCCGCGGCCAGCGGCAGCCCGCCGCCGACGATGGCATTGCCGCCGTAGAAATTGTGGCCCGCGTCGAAGATGTGCATCGACCCGCCCCGCCCGCCGGAACTGCCCGTCGCCTTGCCGAACATCTCGGCCATGACCGCGTCCATCGGCACACCGCGCGCCAGCGCGTGGCCATGCTCGCGATAGGTCGCCACGATCCGGTCGCCCGGCCCCAGAACCGGGATGACACCGCAGGCGACGGCCTCCTCCCCGTCGTAGAGATGCAGGAAGCCGCGGATCTTCTCGCGCGTGTAAAGTTCCGCGCAGCGGTCCTCGAAGCGGCGGATGCGGATCATGTGGCGAAGCAGGTCCAGCACATGGGCGCGCGTCAGGTGGGGCTTGTCGCCGGTCATGTCTCGTCGCTCTCCAGCGTGGAAATGTCGCCCTCGGGCAGGCCCATCTCGCGCGCCTTGAGAAGCCGGCGCATGATCTTGCCCGAGCGCGTCCTGGGCAGGGTCTTGCGGAACACCACCTCGCGCGGCGCGACCGCGGGGCCAAGCCGCCCGCGCGCATGGCCGCGGATGGATTTCTCAAGGTCTTCAGACGGTTCGAATCCGGGATTGAGGCAGACATAGGCGCGTACCACCTCGCCCGCGGTCTCGTCCGGCAGGCCGATCACGGCGGCCTCGGCCACCGCCTCGTGCTCGATCAGCGCGCTTTCGACCTCGAAGGGGCCGATCAGGTGACCCGAGGTCTTGATCAGGTCGTCGGCCCGGCCCACGAACCAGTAATAGCCGTCCGCGTCGCGCATCGCCAGGTCGCCCGTCAGGTACCAGCCGCCGGCGAAGCATTTCGCATAGCGCGCCTCCTCGTGCAGGTAGGCACGCATCATCGAGGGCCAGCCGGGGCGCAAGGCGAGTTCGCCGATCTCGCCTTCGGCGCACTCGCGGACGCCGTCGCCGTCGCGTTCGACGATCCCCGCCACCTGCCCCGGCAGCGGCTTGCCCATGGATCCGGGCTTGATGTCCATCGCTTGCGTGTTGGCGATAACGATGCCGCCGGTCTCGGTCTGCCACCAGTTGTCGTGGAACGGCCGGCCGAAGACGCGGTTGCCCCAGACCACCGCCTCGGGGTTCAGCGGCTCGCCGACGCTGGCCAGAAACCGCAGCGCGGACAGGTCGTAGGGCCGCGCGATATCCTCGCCCGCGCGCATCATCATCCGGATCGCGGTCGGCGCGGTGTACCAGACCTCGATCCGCTCGTCCTGCAGTATCGAGAGCCAGACTTCGAGGACATATTCCTCCTCGACCAGCGTCATGTGCACCCGGTTCGCCAGCGGCGCGATGATGCCGTAGGAGGTGCCCGTGACCCAGCCCGGATCGGCGGTGCACCAGTAGCGCGTGCCCGGCCGCATCTCGAGCGCGTACTTGCCGGTCATGGCGTGGTAGGCGACCGCGCCGTGGACATGGACCGCGCCCTTGGGCTTTCCGGTCGTGCCCGAGGTGAAGTGGATCAGCGCGGGATCCTCGGGGTCCATCGGGACCGGGGCGAAATCGTCCGAGGCGGCCGCCATCGCCGGGCCCAGCGCCACGCAGCCCTCGGGGGCGTCGTCGCCCGCGATCAGCACCAGTTTCAGCGAGGGCAGGTCGGTCCGCCACGCGGCGATCTTGCGCCGGTAGAGCGCCTCGGTCGTGACCAGCGCGGCGGCCCCGCCGATGTCCATGCGCGTCCGGATCGGTTCCGGCCCGAAGGCCGAGAACAGCGGCGAGAACACCATCCCCGCCTTCAGCGTGCCCAGCGCCGCCACGACAAGGTCGGGCTCGCGGCCCATCAGGCCGAAAACCCGGTCGCCCGGCGCCAGCCCGTGGGCGCGCAGCACATCGGCAAACCGCGCGGTCCGGCCCGCGAGGTCGGCATAGGTGAAGGCGCGCCGCGCCCCGTCCCTGCCGAGCCACGTCATCGCGGGGTCGTCCCCGTGGCCTGCGGCCACGTGCCGGTCCAGCGCCTCGTGCGCGATGTTGAGCTTGCCGCCGGGCAGCCCGGTCAGCATCGCGCGGGCGTCCGCCCACGTGAACCGGGCGCGGATTTCATCGTTCAGCGCGGCACTTGCGCGGATGTCTTCGGGTTTCCGGATCGTCTCGAACGCCATGTCTCCTCCTCCCATGGCTTCAAGGGCTCAGGTCATGCGTTCGGCCTCGGCCACGTTGCGCTTGACGGCGAGAAAGCTGTCGGGCGTGACCGAGATCGTGTCGATGCCGTAACCGACCAGCAGCCGCGCGAAGCCGGGGTCGTTCGACGGCGCCTGACC
The DNA here is from genome assembly GCF_004342445.1 of Rhodovulum euryhalinum. Taxonomy (GTDB): domain Bacteria; phylum Pseudomonadota; class Alphaproteobacteria; order Rhodobacterales; family Rhodobacteraceae; genus Rhodovulum; species Rhodovulum euryhalinum. Next base: position 29,123 of record NZ_SLWW01000004.1, on the reverse strand, counting down.
GCAGAAGCCGACCTTGCAGCCGACCGCGTGCGCCCGTTCGATCACGCTGCGGATCATCCACTGCACGGCGGCGTTGCGTTCGTCGAACAGCGCGGCCAGCTCGGCCGAGTCCCGGTCGACCCCCAGCGTCAGCTGCGTCAGGTCGTTCGACCCGATCGAGAAGCCGTCGAAGCGCTTCGCGAACTCCTCGGCCAGGATGACGTTCGAGGGCACCTCGCACATCACGTAGACCTGAAGGCCCTTTTCCCGGCGTTTCAAACCGTTTGCGGCCATGACTTCAAGAACGCGGTCGGCCTCTTCGGGGGTGCGGCAGAAGGGGATCATCACGATCACGTTGTCGAATCCCATCCCGTCGCGCAGCCGCCGGATCGCCTGACATTCCAGTGCGAAGCCCGGCGCGTAGGCGTCGGAATAGTATCGGGATGCACCGCGGAAGCCGATCATCGGGTTCTCTTCCTTCGGCTCGAAGCCCCGCCCGCCCAGCAGCTCGGCATATTCGTTGGTCTTGAAGTCGCTCATCCGCACGATGACCGGATCGGGATAGACGGGCGCTGCGATCCGCGACAGGCCCATCGCCAGTTTCTCGATGAAGAACTTTTGGTTATCGGAGAAACCCGAAGTGAGTTCCGCAATCTTCCCGCGGGTCTCATCGTCCAGCCGTTCGGGGTGGATCAGCGCCATCGGGTGCGCCTTGATCGCGTTGTTGATGACGAATTCCATCCGGGCGAGCCCGACCCCCGCGGACGGCAGCCGCCACCAGCGGATCGCGGCGGCGGGGTTGGCCATGTTCAGCATCACCCGCGTCCGCGTCTCGGGCACGTCCGACAGCGCGATGTCCTCGACCGAATAGCGCGCGATGCCCGCGTAGACATAGCCCGTCTCGCCCTCGGCGCAGGAGACCGTCACCTCCTGCTCGTCATGCAGCAAATGCGTCGCGTCGCCGGTGCCGACGATGGCGGGCAGGCCCAGTTCGCGGCTGACGATGGCGGCGTGGCTGGTGCGCCCGCCATGGTCGGTGACGATGGCGGCGGCGCGCTTCATGATCGGGACCCAGTCGGGGTCGGTGATCGAGGTGACCAGGATCGCGCCGTCGACGAAGCGGTCGATGTCCCTGGCGCTTTCGATCACGCAGACCGGGCCCGCGGCGACCGCCGCGCCCACCGAAAGCCCGGTCAGCAGCGTCGGCCCCTTGTCGTGGACGCTGTAGCTGCGAAAGCCCGCCGCGTCGGCGCGCGACTGCACGGTTTCGGGGCGGGCCTGCACGATGAACAGCTCGCCCGTCTCGCCGTCGCGGGCCCATTCCATGTCCATCGGCATCCCGTAGTGCCGCTCGATCGTGACGGCCATCCGGGCGAGATCGAGGATCTCGGCGTCCGACAGCACGAAGCGGCCGCGCTCGGCCTTCGAGGTCGGCACGTTCCGGGTAGATTGCCCGTCGCGGCCATAGATCATCTTCTTTTCCTTGGCCCCCAGCCCCTTCTCCAGGATCGGCACGAGGCCCGGCCGGTCAAGGAAGGGCTTGTAGACCTGGTATTCGTCGGGGGTGACGGCGCCCTGCACCACGTTCTCGCCCAGCCCCCAGGCCGCGTTGATCAGCACGAGGTCGGGATAGCCCGTCTCGGTATCGAGCGAGAACATCACGCCCGAGCCGCCGATATCCGAGCGCACCATCCGCTGCACCCCGATCGACAGCGCGACCTTGTCGTGATCGAACCCCTTGAGGCGGCGATAGGTGATCGCCCGGTCGGTGAACAGCGACGCGAAACAGCGCCGGCAGGCCGCCAGCAGGTCCTCGGTGCCCCGGACGTTCAGATAGGTTTCCTGCTGGCCGGCGAAGCTGGCATCGGGCAGATCCTCGGCGGTGGCGGAACTGCGCACGGCGACCGCCACCGCGTCCACGCCTGCCCGGCGCGACAGCTCGGCATAGGCGTCGCGGATCGCGGCAAGGATGTCGTCGGGCCAGTGGCCCTCGCGGATCATCCGGCGGATCGTGGCGCCCGCCTCGTGCAGGTCGATCCGGTGGGCGTCGAGTGCCGCCAGCGTGTCGGCGATGCGGGCGTCAAGGTAGTTATGGGTGATGTAGGCGCGAAAGGCGTCGGCGGTGGTGGCAAAGCCGCCGGGCACCCTGATGCCCTGCCCGCCCAGCGCCGCGACCATCTCGCCCAGCGAGGCGTTCTTGCCGCCGACGGTGGCGACATCGCCGCGACGGAGATCCTCGAACCATTTCACATGGCGGGCCATTGGCTCCTCCCTCCGCTGGCGCGCTGCTATCGGGGAAGCCTAGGCGCCGGGGGGCGGGCCTGCGTTGATCCGCATCAAGACGCGGGCGGGGCGCCCTACCCGGCGGCGCGGCGGGCGGCCAGCATGTCGCGGGCCGCCCGCGCGATCACGATTTCCTCGTCCGTCGGGATCACCAGCACCCGGACGCGGGACAGGTCGGTGCTGATCACCGTCTCGCCCCGCGTGTTGCGGGCCTCGTCGAGTTCCAACCCGATCCATCCCATGCCCTCGCAGACCTGCCGCCGGATCGGGACCGAATGTTCGCCGATACCGCCACAGAACACCAGCGCGTCAAGCCCGCCCAGCGCCGCGGCAAGCCCGCCCAGTTCGCGCCGGATGCGAAACACGAAATAGGCGATCGCCTCGCGCGCGGCATCGGTGCCGGCCTGTTCCAGCCGGCGCATGTCGTTCGACAGGCCCGACAGCCCGAACAGCCCCGATCGGCGATAGAGCAGGTCCGAGATCTCGTCGGCCGTCATCCCCTCGTGCTGCATCAGATACAGCACCACACCGGGATCAAGCTGGCCGCAGCGCGTGCCCATCGGCAACCCGTCGAGCGCCGAGAACCCCATCGAGGACGCAATCGACCGCCCGCCGATCATCCCGCACATGGACGCGCCGTTGCCCAGATGCGCGACGATCACCCGGCCGGCATGCAGGTGCGGCGCGATCTCGGCCAGCCGCCCGGCGATGTAATCGTAGCTGAGCCCGTGAAAGCCATAGCGGCGCACGCCCTTGTCGTAATAGGCGCGCGGCAGGCCGAACGTGTCGTTCACCCAGGGGTGATGGCGGTGAAAGGCGGTGTCGAAGCAGGCCACCTGCACCGCCCCGGGAAACGCCCCGAAGGCCGCGCGTACGCCCGCCAGGTTGTGCGGCTGATGCAGCGGCGCCAGCGGTTCGAGCGCGGCCAGACGGTCCAGCATCGCGGGGCCGAGAACCACCGGCGCGGCATGATCCGGCCCGCCATGCACGACGCGATGCCCGACCGCGACGATCTGCGCATGCGGCCGGTCGCGGGCGATCAGTTCCAGCGCCCGGGCCAGCGCGCCGGCGTGATCGGCCGCGTCCTCGCCGGGCAGCGGCGCGTCCGACAGCAGCGTGCCGTCCTGGCGGGTGGCGCGCATGTGCGGCTCGGACCCGATGCGGTCGATCTCGCCCAGGATGCGGGGCGCGGGCTCGCCGCGTCCGTCGCCCAGTTCGAACAGGCCGAATTTCAGCGAGGACGATCCCGCGTTCAGCGTCAGAGCATGGGGCATCGGCGCCTACTCCGCCGCCCGGCTGACGACCGGCAGAAGCCCGGTCAGCCGCGCATTGTGCAGTGCCGCGACCGCGCACGAGGCCAGCCGTGCCTTGTCGTCGTCCGACCGCGAATTCAGGATGATCGGCACCAGCGCGCCCATCACCACGCCCGCCCCCTCGGCATGGCTGATATAGGCCAGTTGCTTTGCCAGCATGTTGCCCGCGTCGATGTTCGGCACCACCAGCACCTCGGCCCGGCCCGCCACCTGGCTGGTGATCCCCTTGGTACGCGCGGCCGAGATGTCGACCGCGTTGTCCATCGCCAGCGGCCCGTCGACAATGCCCCCGGTGATCTGCCCGCGCTCGGCCATCTTGGACAGGAGCGCCGCGTCGAGCGACGAGGGAATATCGGGGTTCACGGTCTCGACGGCGGACAGCACGCCCACCTTAGGAACCTCGATCCCGATGGACCGCGCCAGGTCGATGGCATTCTGCACGATGTCCATCTTGGTGCGCAGGTCGGGCGCGATGTTGATCGCGGCATCCGTGACCAGCAGCGGATGGGCCACGCCGGGCACGTCCATCACGAAGACATGGGTAAAGCGGCGCCCTGTGCGCAGGCCCTTTTCCTTGCGGAGCGCGGCCTTGAGCATCACGTCGGTGTGCAGATGTCCCTTCATCAGCGCCGCCGCCCGGCCCTGCGCGACAAGGTCGACGGCGATGTTGGCGGCGCGGTCGTGGTCGGCGGCCTCGACGATCTCGATCCCGTCCAGCGAGGCGCCCAGTTCGCGCGCGGCGGCCGCGATCCGGGCCGGGTCGCCGATCAGGATCGGCGCGATGATCGTGTGCCGCGCCCCCAGCAGCGCGCCGCCCAGCGACCTGGGCTCTTCGGGGGCGATCACGGCGGTCGGCAGCGGCGGCAGCGGTTCGGCGCGGTCGATCAGCGCATCGAAATGGCGGTGGCGCTCGATCAGCAGGCCGGGGATATCCAGATCCTCGAAGGTCAGCTTGCGGGGCGGCGCCTGCACCTCGGCCTCGCCGGTCAGGATCGTGGCGCCGTCGGATTTCCGCGTCACCTCGGTCGCCATCACGATGCCGTCGGGGGGGCGCTTTTCGGTGACCGTGACCCGCGCGACCAGTTCGTCGCCGGCATGGGCGCGGGCCTCGAAGCGCAGCGATTGCGCACGGTAAAGCGTGCCCGCGCCGGGCAGGATGTTGCCGATCACCGCCGAGATCAGCGAGGCCACCCACATCGCGGGGGCCACCACCTCGGCCGCTCCGTCGCCGTCGCCGTCATGGCGCGCCAGGTGCAGCGGGTTGTGGTTCCCCGAGGCGGTGGCGAAGACATAGAAATCGTCCTCGGTGCAGACGCGGACGATCTCGGCGCTGTCGCCGGGGGCGATCTCGGCAAAGGTGCGGTTTTCCTCGATCCTCATTCGGCGGCGGTCTCCGTGGGTTGGGCGGGCTTGCGCCGGGCGCGGCGGGGCGGGGCGGCGTCTGGCGCGGGCCTTGGCGCAGCGGCAGCGGCGGGCGGGGCGAAGGCGCGCATCCAGGGATTGCCCCAGACCGCGTGGAATCCGGTCTCGACCGCGGCAGACTGCACCGCGCGGGTCAGGTCGAGCCATTGGCAGGTCAGGTCCACGCCCATCCGCTCCATCCAGGTGAAGGGATTGTCCGGGGCGGCGGGCTGGCGGGTGTCCCGCACCCGGGCCGCGGCCGCCGCGACCGGGCCAAGCGCCGGGTTGCGCGAGGACAGCGCGGCGGCCCACAGCCGCACCGGATGCAGGGCGCGCGACGCCTCGGCCAGCGGCGGGGCGATGGCGGCGCAAAGCAGCGGCCGGGCCAGCGCCTCGTAGCTGTCGGCCTGCATCCGCGTGGCGCGCGCGGCGGCGGCAAAGGTCCGGGCGTCCGCTGGATGGCCCGCCCCCCCGGCAAGGTCGTCCAGGTCGCAGGGGGCAAGCGACAGCTCGGCCCGGCGGGCGGCCCCCCACCCCTCGACCTTGTCGACACAGAGTGCGTAGAGCCCAGGCGGCAGCGCCTCGATCGCGCGCAGCGCGGGGGCGCCCGCGATGGTCCCGGCCATCAGCAGGCCCGGCCCGGCGGCGGGATCGCACAGCAGGACGATGCGCTGGCCCGCGGCGCGGATGGCGGCGGCATCGGCATAGCTCTGGCGCAGCCAGCCCAGCGCCTCGGCCGGGGCGGCGGCGGGGTCGTCCGGGCGGGCCATCAGCACCACCGGTACGGCAACCGCGCGCAGGTCGAGCGGCCGGCCGGGTGCCAGCGCGGCGGCGTTGCGCGCCAGCAAGTCGCCGGGCGGCAGCGCCGCCGCGGTCCAGCGCGCCTCGTCCGCCGTCAGAAGCGGCAGCCCCCCGGCCCGGCGCGCGGCCTCGACGGCGCGGGGCCCGGTGCGGTCGGCCTCGGCAAACAGCGTGGCATTGGGGCGGACCAGCGCGCCCGCTGGATCGGCCAGCGCGGCGGCCAGGGCAGGCGTCGCGCCGTCGAAAAGCCCGCCGCCCAGGTCGGACAACAGCGCAGGCAGCGCCCCGCCCGCCAGCGCGAGCGCAGTGCGGCCCGGTGCGACCGGCACGCCGTCCAGCAGCACCGCGCCCGCGCAACCGGGATGGGCAGCGGCCAAAACCAGCGGCGCCCAGCCGCCCGGCCCCTGCCCGGCGACCAGCGGCGGCGGCGCGTCCGGGTGGCGCCGGGCGACCTCGGCGGCGAAGGCGGCGCAGGCGTCGATGATGTCGGCGACGGTCTGGCCGGGCACCGGCACGCGGGCGAAAACAACCGCATAGACCGGCAGACCGGCGGCAAGCGCCACCGCCACCGCAGCATCAAGCCCCGCGCCCTGCCCCGCCCGCGCGCCGATCAGCAGCACAGGCCGCGCCGCGGGATCGGGCGCCTTGGCGGGCACCAAGCGCACCAGATGGGCGTTGCCCGGCCGGGGCAGCGCCCCGGCATCCATGACAGGTTCGTGGGGATGGCCCAGGGCGGGCGGCGCATCCTCGCCCTCGGCGGCAAGAACCGCATCCGAGCGGTCGCGCAGGATATCGGCCAGCAGTACCGCACGCTCGGCCGAATCGCGCAGGTAGTCGCGCCAATGCCCGGCCCAGTCGGCCGGGGTGGCGTGCCGCCCGCTGGTCCGCGCCACGCGCAGGACGGTCGCGGCCTGCGTGAGACCGGCCTGCCAGCGGCTGCCCTGGTCATCGGCGATCGCCGCGCCATGGGCCAGCGCGATCTCGGCGACCCGCCAGGCGCTGCGCGCCACACCGAACGGATCGGCCGCGACGGGCGGAAAACCGCGCGTCATCGCCAGATCTCCGCCCTGCCCCATCGACGCTTTGCCGGTCCTGTCCATGCGCGTTCCCTCCACGATGGCCGCCCTGTTCTGGCGCGCGGGCGCAGCATAGCCCCCGATGGGGCGCTTTGCACGCGCAGCGTAGCGTGCCGGCAATGACAGGCGGATGACGGCGGCGCGATGCCCGGGCCGGTCAGCCGGACGAAAGCCGGTCGCGCGAGAAATCGAGCGCGCGCAACGCCTCCATCTCGGGGCAGTCGAGCGCATCCAGACCCTCGGTCACCTCATGCACCGTCTCGACAAGGCATTTCAGCCGGCTAATCTCGTCCGGCTGGAACGGCCCGCTGGACCGCGTATGGCCCGAGATCGTGCGCGATGTCACCGGACCCGTGGAAATCGTGATGCCGTTTCTCAGCCCGTACTGCCGCGCAAGCGGCACAACCCCGGCGGGATCGTCGAGGCCGGGATCGTCCCATGACAGCACGCCCGTCCGCTCGAGCCCCCAGCGTACCACCGGATCGGTCAGCATGAGCCCCTTCTCGGAGTAGATTTCGCTCCACTCACTGGAATAGCTTTGATACAGAAGCAGAGGGCGTGTGAAACGGATGTGTATTGCGAGTGCAAAGCCTGTGTCACTTAGGCTGTCCAATGCGGAAAGAAGTTCCGCGAGCTTGCTTACCCGGTTCATCCCTCCTCACGTCTCCTCGCGCAAAAGTTGAGTGGCGTTCCCTGATGCCACCTGTTAGGACTATCCCCTACACCTTTCGTGGTTGAATTCAAACAACGGGACGTGAAGCCCATTCTCATGAGCCTGATCAAGAGATTTTCCGACCGCCTGACCGAACTCGCCCCTGCGGGCTGTTATGTGGCTTTGCGTGTCGGTTTCTCTTATCCCGCCGAAGAACTGAACCGCCTGCCCGAGGCCTGGGTGCAGCATTACACCGCGCATGGGCTGGTGGTGCATGACCCGGTGATGAAATGGGCCTATGCCCATACCGGGACGACCACCTGGGACAGGATCGGTGTCGAGGATCCGCGGGGCGTCCTGAAAGAGGCGCGGCGCCACGGGCTGCGCCACGGCGCGGTGACAAGCGTGCTGTTCCCCGACGACCAAGGGCGACGCAGCTACGGCAATTTCGTCCGCTCCGACCGGCCCTTCTCGGCGGTGGAGATGCACGAATTGCTGGCAATCGTGACCCAGTTGCACAAGGCCGGGGCGCCACCGCGCAAGCTGACCCGCGCCGAGACCGAGGCGCTGCGGCTGCAAGCCAACGGGTTGCGACTGAAACAGATCTCGGCCGAACTCGACATCTCGATGAGCGCGGTCAAGGCGCGGTTGGCGAATGCCAAGCGCAAGCTCGGCGCGCAGACCCCGTCGCAGGCCGCCTCGATCGCGCGCAGCCGGGGCGTCATCTAGCCACGTCGAAAGCACTTTATGCGTGCAATTCTAGCCCGAACAACAACCTGAGGTTGATAGATAAACTCCTTTTGCAACAGATACTTGCCTAAGCGTGTGTGCCACATGCTAAATACAACTTAAGGGTTGGTTAACCCCTTCAGCTTCGCCCAGATTGACCCCGGGCAAGCACAGAAGGATCCAACCCATGCAGAACCTCGCCTTCACCTTCGCCGACCTTCACCGGCACGGCAGCGCTTTCTACGATTTCCTCGAACTGCGCAAACGCGTCTTCGTCGACCAGTTGGGCTGGGACGTACCGCATGACGGACAGGTCGAGATGGACCAGTACGACACGCCACAGGCGCATTACTCGGTGGTGCTGAAGGACGGCCGCGTCGTGGGGGGCGCGCGAACGATGCCGACCACCTCGACCTGGGGGCCGCATACCTACATGCTGCGCGATGCCTTTCAGGGCAAGCTGCCCCACATCCCGCCCCGGATCATGCCCGAGGACATCGCCAGTCCCCGCGTCTGGGAATGTACCCGGCTGGTGATCGACGACGCGCTGGCCACCGCCGCGGATCGGGGCGAGTGCCTGCGGCTGATCGTCGACGGGCTGGTGGGCATCGTGCGGAAACGGGGCGCGACGCAGATGATCTGCCTGTCTTCGCTGGCGCTGATGCGGGCGCTGCGCCAGCTTGGCTATGACGTGCGGCAGATGGGCGAGAGCTACCGCAACGACGAGGACGGCCGGCGCTATGCCGTGCTCGGCATGCCGGCCCGCTTTGCCCGCGAAGCGATCGCCCCGGTGGACGAGGCACAGGCCGCCTGACCCGCCGCCCGACCGACCTGCCCCCGGCCGCCAGTTGCGGCCGGGCCGGTTTCCTGCGCGGCTGCGATGTCACGCGCGGCCCGGCCGTCGCCTTGCCGCCTCTGGGCAGACAAGCCGACATCGGCTAGATCGGGCGCAAAGCCCCGATGCACCCCGAGGAGACGCTTGTGACCAGACCCCTTGCCGAGGTTCGCCCCAACACCTGGGATTTCCTGCGCGAGGCGATGATCGCGCCCACGGGCTTTCGCGAATACGACGCGCGCTGGCGCTATCCGCAGGAGATCAATCTGCCCGGCATGACCGCGCTGGGGCTGGGGCTTGGCACCCAGATGCAGCGCCGCGGCATCCGGCCCGAGATCGCGGTCGGCAACGACTACCGCGACTATTCGCTGGCGATCAAGCAGGCGCTGATGCTGGGGCTTGTGCAGGCCGGGATCACCGTGCGCGACATCGGCCCGGCGCTGTCGCCGATGGCCTATTTCAGCCAGTTCCACCTGGATGCGCCCGCGGTCGCCATGGTGACCGCCAGCCACAACCCCAACGGCTGGACCGGGGTCAAGATGGGCTTCGAGCGGCCCCTGACCCATGGCCCCGACGAGATGGTCGAACTGCGCGACATCGTGCTGGAGGGCAAGGGCGAGGCCCGCCCCGGCGGCGGCTGGGTTCGCGCAGACGGCGTGCGCGAGGCCTATATCCACGACCTCGTCACCGATTTCCGCATGACCCGCCCGCTGAAGGTGGTCTGCGCAACCGGCAATGGTACGGCTTCCGACTTCGCGCCCGAGATCCTGGACCGCATCGGCGTCGAGGTGGTGCCGCTGCATTGCGATCTGGATTACACGTTCCCGAATTACAATCCGAACCCCGAAGCCATGGAAATGCTGCATGACATGGCACGCGCGGTGAAGGAATCCGGCGCGGACCTGGCGCTGGGCTTCGACGGGGATGGCGACCGCTGTGGCGTTGTCGACAACGAGGGCGAGGAAATCTTCGCCGACAAGATGGGGGTCATCCTTGCCCGCGATTACGCCCGCCTCTATCCGGGCGCCAAATTCGTCGTCGACGTGAAATCCACCGGGCTTTACCACAGCGACCCGGAATTGCGGGCGCTCGGCGCCACGACCGAATACTGGAAGACCGGCCACAGCCACATGAAGCGCCGCGTGCATGCCACCGGCGCGCTCGCGGGCTTCGAGAAATCGGGGCACTACTTCCTCGCCGGTCCGGTGGGGCGCGGCTATGATTGCGGGATGCGGGTCGCGGTCGAGATCTGCAAGCTGATGGACCGCAATCCGGGCAAGTCGCTGGCCGATCTGCGCCGTGCCCTGCCCCGCACGTGGTCGTCGCCCACGATGTCGCCCCATTGCGCCGACACCGAGAAATACGCCGTGCTCGACCGCCTGGTGGCGAAACTGCAAACTCTGCATGGCCAAGGCGGCACGCTTGGCGGGCGCGCGATTGCCGATATCGTCACCGTCAACGGTGCGCGGGTGATGCTGAAAAATGGCGCCTGGGGCCTTGTGCGCGCGTCGTCGAACACGCCGAACCTGGTGGTGGTCTGCGAAAGCCCCGACAGCGAAGCGGAACTGCGCGCCATCTTTGCCGATCTCGACTCTGTGATCCGCAGCGAACCGGCGGTGGGCGATTACGACCAGAGCCTTTGACCGGGGATCGGACGGCAGTCTTTCCCGGCCGCCGCCGTTAATGTTTTCGGCAATTTCCGGCCGATCGCAGCGTGGACTCCTCGCGCTTCATGGCTGGGTTTGACCTTCGCGCCCTCGCGCTGGCGAAAAAACCTGTCCAAAATGACAGGTATCAATTCGTTTTGTCTTGCGCACAAGAACCTGGAAGGTCATCAATGATGGTGAACAATAATAAACTCTAGCAGGAACGCTAAATGGCAAAAGACCTTGAGAAACTCTCCCTCGCCGAACTCAAGCAGCTTCGCAAGGATGTCGACGTCGCGATAGCCTCGTTCAAGGACCGAGAAAAGGCCAAGGCCCGCGCGGCTCTGGAAGAGAAGGCAAAGGAATTCGGTTTTTCACTGGATGAAATCGTCGGCAAGAAAACCCGCCGCAGCGCAAAGTCCGTGGCAAAGTTCCGCAATCCGGAAAACCCGTCGGATACGTGGAGCGGCCGCGGACGCAGGCCGAAATGGCTGGAGGAAGCGCTGAACAAGGGCGCCAGCCTCGATGATTTCCTGATCGGCTGACCCCGGCAGAAACCCGGCCTCTCGGGCCAGACCATCCGGCCCGGTGCGGAACGCCATTCCGCCCGGGCCGTTTTTCATGGTTTTGGCACCGGCCTTGGATATAAGGGCAGCCGACCCGAGGCGGCCCGCGAAAGGTTTTCCATGCGCGTCTTCATCACCGGTACCGCCGGGTTCATCGGCTATCACCTGGCCGACCTGCTGCTGGCCGAGGGGCATCAGGTGCATGGCTTCGACGGGTTCACCGAGTACTACGACCTGACGCTCAAGCGCCGCCGCCATGAACGGCTGCTGCAACGCCCGGGCTATGCCGCCACCGAGGCGATGCTCGAGGACGACGCGGCACTTGCGGCGGCCATCGACGGCTTTGCCCCCGAGATCATCGTTCACCTCGCCGCGCAGGCGGGCGTGCGCTACAGCCTTGAGAACCCGCGCGCCTATATCGATGCGAACGTGGTCGGCACCTTCAACGTGATGCAGGCCGCCCACCGCCACGCCGTGCGCCACCTGATGATGGCCTCGACCTCGTCGGTCTACGGCGCCAATACCGAGATGCCTTTTGCCGAGACGCAGAAGGCCGACACGCCGCTGACGATCTATGCCGCCACCAAGAAGGCGACCGAGGCGATGGGCCATGCCTATGCGCATCTGCACGCCATCCCCACCACGATGTTCCGCTTCTTCACCGTCTATGGCCCCTGGGGGCGGCCCGACATGGCGCCGATCAAGTTCGCGCTGAAGATCGCCAAGGGCGACCCCATCGACGTCTACAATCATGGCGAGATGTGGCGCGACTTCACCTATGTGACGGATCTGGTGCGCGGAATCCGCCTGTTGATGGACTGCCCGCCCGAGCGCCCTGCGGACGGCATCGTGCCCGAGGGCGACAGCCTCAGCCCGGTCGCCCCGTTCCGCATCGTCAACATCGGCAATTCCGAAAGCGTGAAGCTGACCGATTTCATCGACGCGCTGGAGGCGGAACTGGGCCGGCCTGCGATCCGCAATTTCATGGACATGCAACCCGGCGACGTGCCGGCCACCTGGGCCGACGCGACACTGTTGCAGCGGCTGACCGGCTATCGCCCCGAAACAGGCTTTCGCGAAGGCGTTGCCCGTTTTGTAAGCTGGTTTCGCGATTATTACCGGCTCTGAGCCCGGAACGGGCTTGCCCCGGCGCGGCGTGCCTGTCTAGTTTGATCCGGGGGTGATGATCCTGCCTTGGGGAAGGTGGGCAGTTACGCCATGTAAATGTATGGTCTGCAGGATCGGGCGGAAATGAACGCCGTCTCGTCCCTTTTCCGGTTGCACGACTGGCCCCGCCTTGCGGGCGGCCTGCTGCTGACCCTTTTGCCCGCGCTTGCCGCGGCGCAGCCGATGCCCGGCCCCGGCGCGGTCGAGCTTGCGCGCCGCAACGCCCAGGCGCACGAGACGCGCACGCGCTCGCCGGTCGAGTTTCAGGTGTTCCGAACGGTGCAGGAGGCACGCGCCGCGGATGGCACGCGCCTTGCGCTGACCTCGCTGAACCCCGGCGCGAACGGCTGGTTCCTGCTGGAGCTGTTCCGTCCCGGCCAGGCGCGCGAAACCTATCACATCGAGAACCCCGATCCCCGGCGCGTCACGATCGCGCTGACCGAAGGCCCCGACCCCGCGCTGTCGCTGACCGGGACCGGGGCACAGACGCTGTGCCGCCCCTGGGCCGGGGATGCGCCCGGTCTCGACCGCGCCCGCGGCACGGGCCTGCCCTTCGCGCCGCTCTGCGACGGCCGGCTGTTCCTGCGCAACCCGGTCGCGGGCACCCGCACCAGCCTGGAACGCACCGCCGAATTCCTGCGCGACAACATGGTCTTCGGGGAAAGCCTGGTGGGCCTGGTGAAAAGCACGCTCTACAAGGACCGCTACCTGGAAAGCGGGGCGGTGCTGGATGGCGCCGATCCGGGGCGGGCCGCGGCGGCGCTGGGGCGCGCGCGGCTGGCCGATCACCCGGTGATGTACACGACGATGACCTTCGATCTGGTCGGCGCCAGCCCCGAGCGGATGGAGATGGGCGCGTGGTACGCGGTCGAGGGCGCGCCGGGGATCTATGCCTCGGCGCTGCAACCCCGGATGATCGACCCGGCGATCCTGCGCGGCGACAGCGGCGCCAATGCGCTCGACGCGGTCGAGGGGCGGGCCGATGTCTATCTGGTGGGCTTCGACCTGTCGCATTTCGAGATCGGCTACGAGACCGGGACCGAACATCCAAGGCTCGACTGGTCGCCCCGGCCCTCGGGCGCGGGGCGGAACTGGTCGATCCCGGGGCCCGACGGCTTTGCCCGCCCCGACCCGCTGGTGCCGACCGGCATGCTGAACCCCGATCAGGCCGCGCGCGTCGCGGCCACCTTCACCGGCGGGTTCAAGCGCGAGCACGGCGCCTTCCGTTTCGGCGAGATGGCGACCACGAATCATGGCCACCATTACGGCTTTGTCGTCCACGGCACGGTGCTCAGCCGGCTGCACCCGGGGCTTGCCACGTTCCATGTGCTGGCCGACGGCACGGTGGGCATGACGACCTGGGACGAGGCGACGGCGCCGCCGATGCGCGAGCTCCGCTTTGCCCGGCAGAACGGCGTGGCACTGGTCGTGCGTGACCCCGAGACCGGCCGCTCGGTGCCCGGGCCGCTGGTGCGCCAGTGGCTGCCGGGCAACTGGTCGGGTTCGGCCGAGGCGGAGTTGCGCACGCTGCGCGCGGGCGCCTGCCTCCGGCCCGGACCGAACGGGCCGATCCTGGTCTATGCCTGGTTCTCGGCCGCGACACCGTCCGCCATGGCGCGGGTGTTCCAGGCCTATGATTGCGACTATGCGATGCTGCTGGACATGAACGCGATGGAGCACACCTACATGGCGCTTTACACCGCGGGTGCCGGGGGCGGGATCGACACACGCCACCTGGTCGCCGGCATGGCCCAGATCGACGCGCGCCGCCGCGACGGCAGCCGGGTGCCGCGATTCGTCGGCTCGGCCGACAACCGCGACTTCTTCTATCTTCTGCGCAGGGAGACGAGGGAATGAGACATATCCTGGCACTGCTGGCCACCGGCCTTGCCCTGGCCGCCTCCGCCGCGGCCGACACGCTGGCCGAGCGCAACGCCCGGCTGTTCCAGGAGATGTCGGAGATCCGCGGTGTGCGCGGCGCCCAGCTTGACCGGGTCAAGGCGATCTTCGCGCGCTCGGGCTTTGTCGGGCAGGGCAACCCCGCGATCACCCGCCACGCGATGAGCCGCGAGCAGTGCAACGCGCGCGCCGGCGGCAATGCCGTCGCCGCCTATGCCGACCGCCGGTTCGAGGGGATCTGCGGCGCGAAGTTCATGGCGCCGCTCTACGATCCCGCTACCCAGCGCCCCGAGGACGCGAAAGCCTGCATCGACCAGTTCGAATACCCCAACATCCCCTGCGCCTACCCGGTGGTGTGGGTCAAGGCGCGCGACGCCGCCGAGATCTGCGCGGCCGAGGGCAAGCGGCTGTGCGACGCCCATGAATGGGAAGGCGCCTGCGCGGGCGCGCTGGAGCCGCCCGACTACCGCTTCGACCTTGCGCGCGGCCAGTCCGCCTCGGGCGCGGTGAACCGGATGCGCGCGGCCCACAACGCGGCATACGAGGGCTCGGCCCGGTGGAGCTATGGCCCGGCCTTCCGGACCGGCGTCTGCGCCCAGAACAGCGAGAAAAGCCCCACCTGCCCCGGCGGCGGCTGGCGGAATTGCGGGTCGAACACCTATCCGGTGGGCAGTTTCCCGGGCTGCACCAGCCCGCTCAAGGTCTACGACCTGAACGGCAACGCGGCCGAGCACATGAACCTGCCGCTGGCCCCCGACCAGATGGCCAGCGCGGGCAGCACCAGACTGGGCGTGACCGAGATGAAGGGGTCGTGGTTCATCTGGGACAAGTACCGCGCCCATCCGGACTGGTGCCGCTGGCGCGCGCCCTACTGGCATGGCGACAGGGTGATGAGCCCGGCCAGCCACGAGAATTATCACCTGGGATTCCGCTGCTGCAAGACGGTCCGCTAGGGCCGCGCGCGGCTCAGCGGTAGAGCGACGCCATCAGCCGTTCGGGCGCCTCGATCGGGCCTTCGCCGGTCAGCATCGCCGCATAGGCCGGGTTTTCCAGCAGTGCGGCCAGCGCCACCGCCCGCCCGTTCGCAAAGGCGGTCTGGCTGACCAGCCGCACGCCGTGGCTGTAATCGGCATAGCGCGCGACATGGACCGTGGACAGCGGCTGGATCGGCTGGCCGTCGGGCTTGTGCCAGCCATAGATCGCCACCCGCCCCGGAGTGCGCCACAGCCGGTTGGTCAGCACCAGGTCCTTCTTCTGCCCCGCGGTCAGCAGGCCGGCACGGCCGCGGGTCTGGCCCTCGACGGTGCGGTTATGCTGCAGGAAATAGCGTGTCGAGGTCATCTCGGCGCCCGGCGTCATCGGCTGCGGGGTCAGCCGCAGCCCCGCCTGGGCATAGATCGCGTCGACCATCGGCGTGGTCGGCAGCAGGAACCCGAACCGGTCGGCGATGCGTGCCGCCGCGGGCAGGCCCATCGGCACCCGCAGGTAGTCGCGATCGCTGCCCAGCGCCAGATAGTCGGGCGTGACGCAGATCGTCACCTCGGCCCGCCGTCCGTTCGGCAACCGGCCGCGGATCGTCACCGGGGTCAGGTCGCGCAGGAAGCCGGGCAGGTTGCCCGCCATCAGTTCGCGCTGGATCAGCGCATCGCGGTCGGCGCCACCCATCCCCTGCATCCGCGCGGCCAGCGCGCTGCCCGTGGCCGCGCCCCGGCGCCGGTCGGGGATGCCCCCGGCAAGCCGCGCAGAGCAGCCGGTGCCGCCAAAGCTCGGCTCACGCGGGTTCATGCGGACCTCGGCCAGCGAGCCCAGGGCCGACGGCGCCCGGGCCACCAGTTCGGCGGGGCGGTTGCGCGGGCGCAGCGTGGCGATCCGCACGTCCTCGGTCGCCATCCCCGGGCCGGGCGCCGCGGCGGGCGGCGGCGCCTGGTGGCGCACCAGCGCCTCGGCCGGGCGGGCGCGGGGACGCAGCGGGGCGGGCTCGGCCATGGCCAGCACGATCCCCTCGGGGCGGCGCGGCGGGACAAGCGACGGCGGGCCGGAATGAACCGCCACGGCAATGCGGGGGGCGGGCGGGTCTTCGGGCGCCATGGTCACGCGCGGCGACGGCGCGGCCGGGGCGGCGGCGCGGCGCGTGGCAGGCGGGGCAAAATCCGGCATGCGAACGCCGGTCACCTCGGCCGCCACGTCCGGCGGGCCGCCATCGACTAGAAGCCCCCCGTCGACCGTCTGGCCATCCTGCCCAAGCGCAACATGAACTTCGGGCGCCGCGGGGCGGGACAAGGGCGACTCGCCGGTCATCACGAAGG
The DNA here is from genome assembly GCF_004342445.1 of Rhodovulum euryhalinum. Lineage (GTDB taxonomy): Bacteria > Pseudomonadota > Alphaproteobacteria > Rhodobacterales > Rhodobacteraceae > Rhodovulum > Rhodovulum euryhalinum. The sequence continues at coordinate 12,470 of NZ_SLWW01000004.1, read as the reverse complement.
CCGCGCCCGCGATCGACAGACCGACCGCCGCGGTCACGGCGACCGCCCCCAGCCAGGGGCGGCGGTCCTCCTCGGGAAAGAGCCGGGCATAGGACCGGGCGATCTCTGCCGCCTGGCGGTCCTGGCCTGCCCGGGCGGGGGCCTTCTGGCGCTTCTGCGTCATGGACATGGGGTGTACCGGCAAGGCTGTCCCCAGGCAAGCTGACCGAGTCGCGTTGACACCGGGTGAACGGCCGCTGCGGCATGAATCCGCCCATGCCCCCGCGCCCTCACCCCGCGGGCCGGTTATCGACGATCCGCTGCGCCTTGCCCTGGGACCGCGCGACCTCGCCCGGGCCCTTGACGTCGATCTCGGTCGAGACGCCGATCACGTCCTTGATCCGCTTGTGCAGCATCCGCGCGGCCGCGGCGCGCGACAGCTCGTCGGTACTGTCGGGGCAACATTCGACATGGATGCGCATCGCGTCCATGTGGCCCGCGCGGTAAAGCTCGATCTGGTAGTGGTTGGTGAGCCCCCCCGTCGCCACCACCAGTTCCTCGATCTGCGACGGGAACAGGTTGACGCCGCGCAGGATGATCATGTCGTCCGACCGGCCGGTGATCTTGGCCATCCGCCGCATCGACCGCGCCGTGCCGGGCATCAGCCGCGTCAGGTCGCGGGTGCGGTAGCGGATCATCGGCAGGCCTTCCTTGGTCAGCGTGGTGAACACCAGCTCGCCCACCTCGCCGTCGGGCAGCACCGCGCCGGTCTCGGGGTCGATGATCTCGGGGTAGAAATGGTCCTCCCACAGGTGCAGGCCATCCTTGCTTTCGACACATTCGCTGGCGACGCCCGGCCCCATGATTTCCGACAGCCCGTAAAGGTCGAGCGCATGCATGTCGAACGCCGCCTCGATCTCAAGGCGCATGGCGTTGGTCCAGGGTTCCGCCCCGAACAGCCCGGTCTGCAAGGGGCTTTGCCGCGGGTCCAGGCCGCGGCGGTGGTATTCTTCCAGGATGTTCAGCATGTAGGACGGCGTGACCATGATCGCGGTGGCGCCGAAATCCTCGATCAGCGTCACCTGCCGTTCGGTCATGCCGCCCGACACGGGTACCACCGTCGCCCCCAGCCGTTCCGCCCCGTAATGCGCGCCCAGCCCCCCGGTGAACAGGCCATAGCCATAGGCCACGTGCACCACGTCCCCGGGCCGCACGCCCCCCGCGCGCAGCGACCGCGCCATCAGGTCGGCCCAGGTCGAGATATCGTTCGCCGTGTAGCCCACCACGGTCGGCTTGCCGGTCGTGCCCGACGAGGCGTGCAGCCGCACGATCCTGTCGCGGGGCACGGCGAACAGGCCGAAGGGATAGTTGTCGCGCAGGTCGTTCTTGACGGTGAAGGGGAATTTCCCGAGATCGGCCAGCGTCCTCAGGTCGTCGGGATGCACGCCCCGCGCGTCGAACCGCGCGCGGTACATCGGCACGTTGTCATAGGCGTGGCGCAGCGACCATTTCAACCGCTCCAGTTGCAGCGCGGCGATCTCGTCGCGGCTGGCCACCTCGATCGGGTCGAGTGCGCCACGATCCATGTTCAGATCCTTCATTCCGTCCTCCTCCTCGGCGGGGTCGTTTTCCCCGGCCGGTTCATTCCTCGATCCACCGGCCGCTGACCGCCCGCGACATGCCCCGCATCTCGGCGATCAGCTTGCCGTTCTGGTCGGTCACCCGGACGTCGTAGATGCCGCTTTTTCCGGTCAGCGAGACCTCGGCCGCGGTGGCGGTCAGGATGTCGCCCACCTGCGCGGGGGCGACGAAGCTGATCAGGTTGTGCTGCGCGACCGTCGAGACGTTTCGGCTGTTGCAGGCATAGGCGAAGGCGGTGTCGGCCAGCGCGAAGGTGATGCCCCCGTGGCAGATGCGGTGCCCGTTGGCGTGGTGGGGCGCGACCTGCATCCGCATCACGGCGCGGCCCTCGTCCACCTCGACCAGGTCGATCCCCAGCCAGCGCACGGCGTCGGCGGCCGCGGTCATCGCGGCGGCGCACCGCTCGGCCCGGTCCCGCGGCGTCATGGCGCGTCCTGCGGCGCTCGGACACATAGGCGCATCGCGGCCGGGCGGTCAGGTTTGGCGCCATGTCCGCCGCGGGCCTTGTATCCGGGCGCAAGAAAATTGCCGGTCATGGGCCAATGCCTTTGCGATCATTTCTTGCGGCATGATGCACAGCCCCAAAGGTGGGTCAATGACGGGCGGGAGGGCCAAGTGACGCAACCGAACGCCGCCATCCGGCGGGCTGCCGGGCGCCCCTGATCCTGACCGGCCATCCGCCATCGCAACCTGGGAGGAGACCATGGCGATACGGACGAAACTGGGCGCGCTTCTGGCGGGCGCGGCGCTGGCGCTGGCCTCGGGCGCAGCGCTTGCGGCAGACTACACGCTGGTGATTTCTAGCTGGGCGCCGCCCACCCACAACATCAACGCCAGGATGTGGCCCAAGTTCACCGAGATGGTGGAAGAGGCCACCGGCGGCAGGGTGACGACCGAACTCAAGCTCGGTCTGGCCGATGCGCCCGCGCAGATGGACCTGATCATGGACGGCGCGGCGGATGTGTCGATCATCTTCCACGGCTACCAGCCGGGCCGGTTCGTCACCACCAAGCTGATCGAGCTGCCGGGCTATGTCGGCACGTCCGAAGCCGCCTCGGTCGCTTATTGGCGGGCCTATGACACCTACCTGAAACAGGCCGACGAACACCGCGGCGTCAAGGTCGTCGCGATGCACGCCCATGGCGGCGCCCAACTGATGTCGGCCGAGCCGGTGACCGAGCTTGCGCAGGCGGCCGGCATGAAGGTGCGTATCCCCGGGGGCGTGGCGGCCGACGTGGGCGCGGCGCTGGGCATGGTGGGCATCCAGGTGCCCGCGCCCAAGGTCTATGAAACGCTGGCGTCCAAGGCTGCCGACGGCGTGGTGATGCCGATCGACTCGCGCGTGGGCTTCAAGCTGACCGAGGTGGCGCAGAACATGTACATGCTGCCCGGCGGGCTTTACCGCGGCTCCTTCGCCTTCATCATGAACGAGGACACCTTCGCCAGCCTGCCCGAGGACATCCGGACGGCGCTGGAGGAAAAGGTGTTCGGCGAGCCGATCAGCCGTGCCATCGGCGCGATCTGGGAGGAAGGCGACGCCGAGGCCATCGCCGCGACGCTGGCCACGCCGGGCAACGCGATCATCGACGCCACGCCCCAGGACGCGGCGACGTTCGAACAGGTGGCCGCGACCGTGCGCGACAAGGTGATCGCCGAGGTGGCCGCCACCGGCGTCGACGCGCAGGCCGCCTATGACATGATCAAGGCCGAGATGGCCGCAAACTGAGCCTTTGACACGGGGCCGGGCCGGCACCTGCCGGCCCGGTGCCGCCGCCCTGGGGAGGGGCGACGGAACATGGAAACGCTGATCCGGGTCGCACGGGGGGCCAGCAGGGTGCCGGTGCTGACCGCCTGCCTGGCGCTGTTCGCGCTGATGGGCATGACCTTTGCCGACGTGATCCTGCGCTCGGCCTTCAACGCGCCGATCCAGGCGGCCACGGAACTGACCCGCATGCTCATGGCGGTTATGGTGTTCTCGTGCCTGCCGGTGATCTCGGCGCGGGGCGGGCATATCGCGGTCGACCTGTTCGACGGGCTGTTCGACCGGCTGCACCTGCACCGCGTCCGCGAGGGGGCGATCAACATCGCCTGCGGGGTGATGCTGGTCTGGCCGGCGGCGCGGGTCTGGATGCTGGCCGGACGCGCGAGGGAGTATGGCGACGTCACCGAATACCTGCGCATCCCGGTGTTCTGGATCACGGGTTTCATCGCCGTCTCGGCGGCGGTGACCGCAGCCGTGCTGGTGGCGCTGGGGCTGATCGCGCTGTTCGCGCCCCACCACCTGGACGAGGACGTGGCGCCATGACCGCGGCACTGGTCGGATTCGCACTGGTTCTTGTGCTGGTGCTGATGCGGATGCCCATCGTCTTTGCAATGGGGCTGGTCGGCACCTTCGGCTATGCCCATGCGCGCGGCGGGTCGATCTTCGACGAACGCGGACTGAACGCGGCGCTGTCGATGGTGGGCCGCCAGATCACCGACACCGCGCAGGATTACGGGCTGTCCGTCATCCCGCTGTTCATCCTGATGGGCCTGTTCGTGAACAAGGGCGGGCTGGCGCGCGAACTTTACGCTGTGTCGCATGTCTTTCTCGGCCATTTCCGCGGCGGGCTGGCGATGGCGACCGTGGCGGCCTGCGGCGGGTTCTCGGCGATCTGCGGCTCGTCGCTGGCCACCGCCGCGACCATGTCCAAGGTCGCCATGCCCGAGATGCGCCGCTATGGCTATGCCGACAGCCTGTCGACCGCCTCGATCGCGGCGGGGGGAACGCTGGGCATCCTGATCCCGCCCTCGGTGATCCTGGTGATCTACGGGCTCCTGACCGAGACCTCGATCGGCAAGCTGTTCATCGCGGGCATCCTTCCCGGCGCGCTCGGCATCCTGTTCTACCTATTCGCCGTGCGCTGGGTGGTGTTCCGCCGCCCCGAGGCAGGGCCCGCCGGCCCCCGCGCACCGTGGGCAGAGCGGCTGCGGGCGCTCAGGTCCATCTGGGCGGTGCTGCTGTTGTTCGTGCTGGTGATCGGGGGGCTCTACGGGCTGTTCGACGTGGCGCCCCTGAACCTGACCTTCTCGCCGACCGAGGCCGCGGGCATGGGGGCGATGGGTGCCTTCCTGATCGCGCTGGCGCGCGGCGGGCTGACGATCCGCTCGACCTTCGAGGTGCTGAAGGAATCGGCCATGACCGCGACCAGCCTGTTCGCGGTGCTGATCGGGGCGCAGATATTCTCGAACTTCGTCAACCTCGCCGGTTTGCCCGAGGCGCTGCTGGGCGTCGTGACCGGCTTTGGCCTCGCGCCCGCCACGGTCATGCTGATGATCCTCGTGATCTACCTGTTGCTCGGCTGCGTGTTCGAAAGCCTGTCTATGCTGCTGTTGACGGTGCCGATCTTCTTTCCGCTGGTGGTGTCGCTCGGCTACGACCCGGTGTGGTTCGGCATCGTCGTCGTGGTGGTGACCGAGATCAGCCTGATCACGCCGCCGGTGGGCCTGAACGTCTTCGTGCTGCGCGGGGTGGTCGGGGACGTGTCGACCGGCACCATCTTTCGCGGCGTGACGCCCTTCTGGGTGGCCGACATCTTCCGTCTGGCGCTGATCGTGGCGGTGCCCTGGCTGGTGCTGGTGCTGCCGAACCAGATGGGGAACTGACAGGATGCGGCAATCCGCGCCGTGTTATAAAATTGCCCGATCACTAGAACCGTCGTAACTTTCTTAGGCAGCACGCGCGACCCAGGACACAAAGCCATGACCGAAGCCTTGCGGCAGACCGCCGCCGACCCCATCCTCGCGGGCGCCGCGCGTCCGTTGACCGGCAACGAGGCCATCGCCCGCGGGGTGTGGGAGGCCGGCGCAAAGGTCGCAGCCGCCTATCCCGGCACACCGTCGACCGAGATCCTGGAAAACATCGCGACCTACCCCGCGTCCGACATCCACGCTCAGTGGTCCACCAACGAAAAGACCGCGATGGATGTCGCCATCGGCGCCAGCTTCGCCGGGGTGCGCGCCTTCACGGCGATGAAGCATGTGGGGCTGAACGTGGCCGCCGACGCGCTGATGTCGTTCTCCTATATCGGGGTCAATGGCGGGCTGGTGATCGCGATCTGCGACGATCCCGGCATCCATTCCTCGCAGAACGAACAGGACAGCCGGATCTATGCCCGCTTTGCCCAGGTGCCGGTGCTGGAACCCAGCGACGGGCAGGAGGCGCTGGAGCTCACCCGCCTTGCCTTCGACATCTCCGAACGGTTCGACACGCCCGTGTTCGTGCGCTCGACCACGCGGCTGTCGCATACCCGCAGCACGGTGGTGATGGGCAGCCGCGAGGAACCCGCGGAGCGGCACTTCAACGAGAACCCGAAAAAGAACGTGATGATCCCGGCCCATGCCCGGATGCAGCACGGGGTGGTGCTGGAACGCGAGCGGCGGCTGAAGGATTGGCTGAACGACACCCCGCTGAACCGGGTCGAGCCGGGCGACACCCGCGTCGGCATCATCACTTCTGGCATCCCCTATACCTATGTGAAGGAGGTCATGCCCGACGCCACGGTGCTGAAACTGGGCGTGACCTGGCCCCTGCCCGACCGTCTGCTGCACGACTTCGCGGCCTCGGTGGACCGCGTGATCGTCGTCGAGGAGCTGGAGCCCCTGATCGAGGATGCGCTCAAGGCCATGGGCATCCCCTGCGAGGGCAAGGCGTTCTTCCCGCGCGCGGGCGAGTTCTCGCCCGAGGTGGTGCATGACGGGCTGGCGCGCGCGGGGTTGATGACGCCGCGCGTGAACGCCGCGCCGTTCGAGTTCGCGCCGATGATCCGCCCGCCGGTGCTGTGCGCGGGCTGCCCGCACGCGGCCTGCTACATGGCGCTCAGGGCGCTGGATGCGCGGGTGGCGGGCGATATCGGCTGCTACACGCTGGCGGTGGTGGAACCGCTGAAGTCCATCGATACCTGCGTCTCGATGGGGTCGTCCATCGCCAACGCGGTGGGCATGGCCAAGGCGGGGACCGAAACGAAACCGATCGTCGCCACGATCGGCGATTCCACCTTCCTTCATTCCGGGATCCCGCCACTGATCGACGCGGTCTATAACGGCGCCGACATCACCGTCTTCCTGCTCGACAACCACATCACCGCGATGACCGGCGGACAGGACCATCCCGGCACCGGCAAGACGCTGCGGGGCGATCCCGCCCCCCGGATCGATTTCATGGAACTGGTGAAATCGCTCGGCGTCAAATGGGTGCAGAAGGTCGACAGCTACGACACCGCCAGCATGCAGCGCACGCTGCGCGAGGCGATGGCGCACAAGGGCGTGTCGGTCGTGATTTCCGACCGGCCCTGCGTGCTGGACCCGGTGCGGATCAAGGGCCCGGCGATGGAGGTGGAGCAGGAAAGCTGCATCGCCTGCCAGGCCTGCATGAATCTGGGCTGCCCGGCGATCACCTGGTCCGAGGGCTGGCACGAGGGGCGCCACAAGGTCCGGATCGACCCCGAGGCCTGCATCGGATGCAGCCTCTGCGCGCAACTGTGCACCACGCACAGCATCCGGCCGATCCAGTAGGGGCACGACATGGGCGACAAATCGAACCGCACGATGAACGTGCTGATCGTCGGCGTCGGCGGTCAGGGCGTCATCATGGTCTCCAAGGTGCTGGCGCAGCTTTGCCAGGCCGACGGACATGACGTGAAACAGTCCGAGGTCCACGGCATGGCCAAGCGCGGCGGCGGCGTGTTCAGCCATGTCCGCTTTGGCCCCAAGGTCTGGTCGCCGACCATCCCCGAGGGCGAGGTGGATATCCTGGTGGCGCTGGAATGGGCCGAGGGCCTGCGCTGGCTCAAGCACCTGAAACCCGATACCGGCACCTTCATCGCGGATTGCCAGAAGATCGTGCCGCCGTTTGCCTGCCGCAACCGCAAGCGGGGGGCGGAGCCCGCCTATGCCCCCCAGACGCCCGAGGAGATCATCGAGCAGGTCCATGCGGGCTATGTGATGGACGCGACCGGCATGGCCGCCAACCTGGGCAACGCGCGGGCCTCGAACACGGTGCTCTTGGGGGCATTGTCGACCGTGCTCGACTTCCCCGAAGAGGCCTGGGTCGAGATCATCGCCGCGACCGTCCCCGCGAAATCGGTCGAGGCCAACCGCGCCGCCTTTGCCGAGGGCCGCGCCTGGGCGATGGGCGGCGAGAAACGCATAGACGTGACCGCCAGCGGCCTGCACAAGGCCCATTCCGAGATGCACCACCCGCAGGTCGACACCATCCTCGAAATCACCGAGGAATGGTGCAAGGGCTGCGACATCTGCGTGAAAATGTGCCCCGAACGCTGTTTGCGGCTGAACGACCTGCTCAAGGCCGAACTGGCGCTGCCCGATCTGTGCACCGGCTGCCAGCTTTGCGCCTGGCTCTGCCCCGACCAGGCCATCCGGGTCACCAACATTCCCGTCACGGAGGCCGCAGAATGACCGCCACGCTCCGCAATCTCGAAGGCAACGAGGCCTGCGCGCTGGGCGCGATCCGCGCCGGCTGCCGCTTTTTCGCGGGCTACCCGATCACGCCGTCCTCGGAAGTGGCCGAGGTGATGGCGCGCGAGTTGCCCAGGGTCGGCGGCACCTTCATCCAGATGGAGGACGAGATCGCGTCCATGGGCGCGGTGATCGGCGCCTCGATGGGCGGCGTCAAGGCGATGACCGCGACCTCGGGCCCCGGTTTCTCGCTGAAACAGGAAAATCTGGGCTATGCCTGCGGCGCCGAGATCCCCTGCGTGATCGTCAACGTGATGCGCGGGGGGCCGTCGACGGGGATGCCCACGCGGCCCGCGCAGGGGGACATCATGCAGGCGCGCTGGGGCACCCATGGCGATCACGCAATCATCGTGCTGGCGCCGGCCTCGGTCGCCGAGGCCTATTCCGAGACCATCCGCGCGGTCGAACTCTCGGAAACCCTGCGGGTGCCGGTCGTGGTGCTACTGGACGAGGTAATCGGCCATCTGACCGAGACCGTCGACCTCGCCGCGGTGCCCGAGGCGCCGGAGGTCTGGCGCAGCTTCGCCACCGGCCCGCGCGAGGGATTCCAGCCCTATGCGGTGACGGACGATCTGATCCCGCCCATGCCGCGGCCCGGCGACGGCTACCGCGCCCATTGCACCGGCCTGACCCATGCGCCGGGCGGCTTCCCGACGCAGGTGCCCGAGGTTGCAACCGCTGCCGTGACACGGACCACCGACAAGCTGGTGCACCACCGCGAGCGGATCGAAAGCTGGCAGGTGCAGGACGCCGAAGATTCCGATCTGCTGATCGTGGCCATCGGCATCTCCGCCCGCGCCGCGCGTCAGGCGGTGCGCGACCTGCGGGCCGAGGGGCTGAAGATCGGGCTGTTCCGCCCTGTCACGCTGTGGCCCTTCCCCGAAGAGGCGCTGCGCGAAACCGTCGCCCGATCGGGCGCAAAGGCGGTGCTGGTGCCCGAGATGAATCAGGGCCAGCTGGTGCTGGAAGTCGAGCGCGTGCTGGCAGGCCGCGCCCCCGCCCTGCGGCTGAACCGGATCGACGGCCAGCCGATCACCCCCGACGACATCGCGGACCGCGCGCGGGAGGCGCTGAAATGAAGGACACCGCCGACGCCACCGCCTTCGACGTGAACGACTGGATCCGGCAGGATCAGATGCCGCATTTCCTGTGCCCCGGCTGCGGGCACGGGATCGCGCTGCGCGCCCTTGTCTGGGCGCTGCACGAACAGGGCATCGACAAGGACAAGCTGGCCGTGGTCTCGGGCATCGGCTGTTCGGGAAGGCTGTCGGCCTATATCGACGCCAACACCTTCCACACCACCCATGGCCGGCCGCTGACCTTTGCCACCGGGCTGAAACTCGCCCGCCCCGATCTGACCGTGGTCGTCATCACCGGCGACGGCGACTGCCTGGCGATCGGCGGCAACCACCTGATCCACGCGGCGCGGCGCAACCTCGACATCACCTGCGTCATGCTGAACAATGAAATCTACGGCATGACCGGCGGGCAGGTGTCGCCCACCACCTCCGGCGGCCGCTACACCTCGACCACGCCGATGGGCAACAGCGAGCCCACCTTCGACGCCTGCGCGCTGGCGACCGCGGCGGGGGCGGGCTTTGTCGGGCGCGAGGTCACGATGCAGGTACTGGCGCTGCGCGACCTGCTGAAACAGGCGCTGGCCCATCCCGGCTTTTCCTTCGTCGAGGTGCTATCGGACTGCACCGAAATCTATGGCCGCAAGAACGATCTCGGCGCCTCGCCCGAGATGATGCTGGCCAAGAAAAGCGAAATGCGTCCCTTCGCCTATCGCAACACGGTCGACGTGCCGTTCCGCCCGAACCACCTGCGCACCGGGGTCATCGCGCGCAACGACCGGCCGGAATACGGCGCCGCCTACCGGACGATGGCGGCGGGACTTCACGGCGAAAAGGGGGACGCGTGATGGCGCATATGGAGATCCGCTTCTCGGGCAGCGGCGGGCAGGGCCTGCTGCTGTCGGCGCGCATCCTCGCCGCGGCGCTGGCCCGGCAGGGTCGCCACGTGGCGCAGTCGAACGCCTATGAACCGGTGTCGCGCGGCGGACTCAGCCGGTCCGATCTGGTCATCAGCGACGGCGAGGCGGCTTTCCCGCTCGCCCGCCGGGTCGACTATCTGCTGATCCTTGACGCGGCGGCGGCCACCGTCTCGACCCATCTGCTGCACCAGGGCGCGGTCGTGCTGGCCGATGCCGAGCGCGTGCCCGACCCGCCCCGGGGCGATTTCCGTACCATTGCCCTGCCGTTCACCGAAACCGCGCGCGGGCTGGGTAACCCCAGGGTGACCAACATCGTCGCGCTCGGCGCGCTTTGCACGCTGGCCGCACCGTGCCCGGCAGAGGCGCTGCTGGACGCCTTGCTGGCGATGACGCCCGCCAGGTTCGAGCGGCTGAACCGCGACGCCTTTGCCGCGGGGCTTGCCATGGCGGTGCAGGAACCGGCATAGACCGCACCGCGCGCGTTCAGGCGCATGCCGGGACGAATTCCGCCCGCAGCCCGGCCGCATCCCGCTGCGGCGCGCGATCAGAACAGGGTGATCTCCGGATCCTGCTTGGACACCGGTCGCGGCACGCGGCGTTCGGGCGGCGCCTCGGTCGGCGGCAGCATCACCAGGCGCGCCGCCCCCGTCGCGGGACGGAAATGCAGTCGGCGTGCCTGTTGCCCCCCAAGGCTTTCGCTGAGGACCTCGAACCCCTCTCGCCGCAGGTAGGACCGCGCGAAGATCACGTTCTTCTCGCCGATATCGGTGAACGCCGCACTGACCCGTGCGCCCCCGAACAGCTTGACCCGCAGCCGGCTGCGCACCGCCCCGCTCTTGAGCAATTCGTTGATCAGGAGTTCCATGGCCATGGCGCCGTATTTCAGCTCGCTCTTGTTCGACCCCTCGTCGCCTGGCAACAGGAAATGGTTCATGCCGCCGACCCGCGCGAGCGGATCGAAAATGCAGGCGGAGACACAGGAACCGAGCACCGTGGACAGCACGATCTCGGGATCACGCGACACCCGGAATTCACCCTGGATCACGGGTTCGATCCGGCGGGTCGGCCAATCGTCCTGGGGCGGGCGCTGGGGCGAAGAAAACATGTTCATGCCGCGCTCCGCCGCACGCAGCTGCCAAGCAGCGCTGCCCCGATCCGGTCGATCGGCATCTGTTCGCGAACGCCCCCAAGCTCGAACGCGGCACGTGGCATGCCATAGACCAGCGCACTGGCCTGATCCTGGCCGATCGTGTGGGCGCCGGCCCGATGAAGCGCCAGCATGCCCTCGGCCCCGTCCCGGCCCATCCCCGTCAGAATCGCGGCACTCACCCGCGCAGCGACGGGGACCGCAGACTGGAACAGCGCATCGACAGACGGACGGTGGCCACTTACCGGCGGCCCCTCTTGGAGGCGGCAATGCGACCCGCCGCCCCGCGCGATCTCGAGATGGTGGTCCTTGCCCGGCGCAAGCAGGATCGTGCCCGCAGCCAGCGCTTGGCGGTCCTGCGCCTCTGCGACCCGGGCTGCGGTCGAGCGGTCCAGCAGCCGCGCCAGACCCGCACTGAATGTGCCGCTGGTATGCTGGACGATCAGCGTGGGCGGACAGTTCGCCGGAAATCCCGACAGCACCCGGATCAGCGCGTCGACCCCGCCGGTCGAGGCACCGATCAGGATCAGCCGCCCGGGCTGGAAATTCATCTGCTCCGGCGGCACGTCGCGTGCGACGCCGGCCGCCGGGCGGTCGAGCAGGACCTCGAACAGGCATTGCCGCAACTCGTCCTGCGAGGCGCCCATATGGGTCACGCGAATCCCCCGCGTACCGGCCCGCGAAACCAGCCTCTCGCCGCTCAGCGGCGTGTCGGCGACCACGACACAGCGGATGTTGAGGGCCCGGAACAGGGTCTGCATCACCTCGAATTCCGGCAGGCGCGCAAGGCTTTCGGCGATAACGACAGCCTGCGGCGGACGGCTTTCCGCGGCATGGTAGGTTTCGCTCAGATCCGCCGCGCACGCGCCCAGCGTCACGCCGCGCATCGCGCCAACGGTCGCGGCGAGGTGACGGCGGCCCTGTTCGTTGGCATCCGCGATCATCACGCGCATCGCCCTGTCCCCTTCCGTTGTACTGACTTTTTCACGTCGTCCATCCTCAGAAGTCCTGCCATTGGGCGTTGTCGTTGACGGCGGTCTTTTTCCGGGCCGGGACGGCGGGTTCGGCCTCGGGCTGCCGGGGGCGCGGGGGCCCGGCCTCCGGTCCGACGAGGCGGAGGGCGGCCATCGGGGCTGTGGTGCGGGCCTGGCGCAGGCGGAACCGGGTGACCAGGCCCTGCAGCGTCTCGGC